>NZ_JAMOIH010000003.1 GCF_024448955.1 Stutzerimonas stutzeri | reverse complement strand
AAAAACGTAGGCGAGGCAGGCAGTACTGCGTTGAAAACAGGCGAGGACGCGGAATTTAGTGGTCTAAATGAGCAGTCCGAGCCTGTTTTCAACGCAGTACTGCCAATGCAGATAGTTTTTAGAGGCGCACTAAATCGACCTCAACTGGCGCGTGAGGTCCCTGCTCAGCTATAATGCTCAGCTTGTTTTCAACCCGCCAGAACCGTCAGTGGATAGGGTTATATGTCCGGAAAAGCGCAACAGCAGTCTCGTCTCAAAGAATTGATCCAGCGTGGTCGTGAGCAGGGTTACCTGACTTACGCCGAGGTCAATGACCACCTACCGGAGGATATTTCCGATCCGGAACAGGTGGAAGACATCATCCGCATGATCAACGACATGGGTATCAATGTATTCGAGGTTGCCCCGGATGCCGATGCCCTGTTGCTGGCCGAAGCCGATACCGATGAAGCCGCCGCCGAAGAGGCCGCCGCGGCTCTCGCGGCTGTGGAAACCGATATCGGCCGCACCACCGACCCCGTGCGCATGTACATGCGTGAAATGGGCACTGTCGAACTGCTGACCCGCGAAGGCGAAATCGAAATCGCCAAACGCATCGAGGAAGGTATTCGGGAAGTGATGAGCGCCGTTGCCCATTTCCCGGGCACCGTGGACAGCATTCTTGCCGACTACGAACGCGTCACCAACGAAGGCGGCCGCCTGTCCGACATTCTCAGCGGCTATATCGATCCTGACGACGACGGCGCAGCCGCACCGCAGGAAGTCGAGCCTGTTGCACCTCAGACGACGGCAAAGCCGGCTGCGGATGACAAGGACGACGACGAAGAAGACGAGTCCGACAGCGAAGAAGAAGAAGGCGATGGCGGTCCGGATCCGGAAGTTGCTCGTGTTCGCTTCGGCGCTGTTGCCGAGCAGCTGGAAGCCGCCAAGAAAGCCCTGAAGAAGCACGGCCGGGGCAGCCAACAGGCAACCGACGCGCTGCAGGAACTGGCAACGCTGTTCATGCCGATCAAGCTCATCCCCAAGCAATACGATGCGCTGGTCGAGCGCGTACGCGGCGCCTTGGGCCAGGTCCGCGCACAGGAACGCGCCATCATGCAGATCTGCGTGCGCGACGCGCGCATGCCTCGCGCCGACTTCCTTCGTCAGTTTCCAAGCAACGAGACCGACCTGGGTTGGGCCGATCAGTTGGCCAGCAGCAAGAGCAAGTACGCTGAAGCAATCGCTGCACGCAAGGAAGACATTCAGCGCTGCCAGGAAAAGTTGCTCGCGCTGGAAGAAGAATGTGCGCTGGTGATTGCCGATATCAAGGACATCAACCGCCGCATGTCCATCGGTGAAGCCAAGGCTCGCCGGGCAAAGAAAGAGATGGTCGAGGCCAACCTGCGCCTGGTCATCTCCATTGCCAAAAAGTACACCAACCGCGGCCTGCAATTCCTCGACCTGATTCAGGAAGGCAACATCGGCCTAATGAAGGCGGTGGACAAGTTCGAATACCGCCGCGGCTACAAATTCTCGACCTACGCCACCTGGTGGATTCGCCAGGCGATCACTCGCTCCATTGCCGACCAGGCGCGGACCATCCGTATCCCGGTGCACATGATCGAGACGATCAACAAGCTCAACCGCATCTCCCGCCAGATGCTGCAGGAAATGGGCCGCGAGCCCACCCCTGAAGAGCTTGGCGAGCGCATGGAAATGCCCGAGGACAAGATCCGTAAGGTCTTGAAGATCGCCAAAGAGCCGATCTCCATGGAAACCCCCATCGGTGACGACGAAGATTCGCACCTGGGCGACTTCATTGAAGACTCCGCCATGCAATCGCCGATCGACGTGGCGACCGTGGAAAGCCTCAAGGAAGCCACCCGCGAAGTCCTCTCTGGCCTCACCGCACGGGAAGCCAAAGTCCTGCGCATGCGCTTCGGCATCGACATGAACACCGACCACACCCTCGAGGAAGTCGGCAAACAGTTCGACGTCACCCGCGAGCGGATCCGTCAGATCGAAGCCAAGGCGCTGCGCAAGCTGCGCCATCCAACGAGAAGCGAGCATCTTCGTTCTTTTCTCGACGAGTAACCAAAACCCCCGGCCCCGCGCCGGGGTTTTGCATTCAAGGCCAGGCAAAACAGCGACATGAGCTCAGCTTCGCTTGGCGCACCCGCAACACCACCGGTATAATCCGCCGGCCTCTGAGGGCCTATAGCTCAGTTGGTTAGAGCAGAGGACTCATAATCCTTTGGTCCACGGTTCGAGTCCGTGTGGGCCCACCAACTTCAAAGCCGCGCACTGCGCGGTTTTTTCATGCGCGAGGGTTGCGTCACGCGGGATGCCGACAGCTGCAACCGCAACCCGGCTACACTCAGCTCACCGCCCTACCACCTGCGATGTCATGACCTTGATATCCAACTACCCGCCTCCACCTAAACACCAGAATCCACCGTGGAGAATCTTATGACCGCCCTCGTCGTACCCTGCGCGCATTGCGCTGGTCTTAACCGCATCCCCGTCGAGCGACTGAGCGAAGGGCCGCGCTGCGGTCGATGCAAGTCTGCGGTTCTGGTTTCCACACCCTTTGAGTTGAGCCAGGCGAGCTTCGCCAATCAGACGAAAGGCGAGCTGCCGTTACTAGTGGACGTATGGGCGAGCTGGTGCGGGCCGTGCCGCAGCTTTGCGCCAGTGTTCGTGCAGGCGGCTGCGCAGTTGCAGGGGCGCTGCCGATTGGCCAAGCTGGACAGCGAGGCCAGCCCGCAATTGTCGACGCAACTCGGCATTCGCTCGATTCCAAGCCTGATCCTGTTCAAAGACGGGCGCGAGATTGCCCGCCAGAGCGGCGCTCTGCCGCTGCCCCAGTTGCTGGCGTGGCTCAAGCAGCAGGGCGTGCAATGAAACACTAGGAACCGAACAGCCAGCACGACAACTCTCGGGATTGCCGTCCATTGGAAAAACCTGTAACAGACAACACACTTCGCGCCATGGTTCCCCACGGCGCATGTACCTCCTATCCGGATATCGCACGCAATGTTTGCCTCTGTCCGACCTCGATTGGATAATGCCGCCACTTTCACGGCGGACATTTACCGATAGTCGCTGTACAGGGACGTCGACACGCCAACAACAAGGCTCGCGGACGAGCCGGTGAGTTCTCGCGTGATTCAATTCGATATCGATCAATGGCAGGCCTGGGCTCCAGGCTTGGCAAGCGCTGATGACTGGGCGATTTGGGCCCGGAATCCGCGCGACCTCGAAAGCAGCGAGGCACAGCCGGATGTGAGCTTCCTCCCGGCTATGCAACGGCGTCGGCTGAGCCGCTTGGCGCGCATGGTATTTGCGGTGTCCACGCCGCTGGCTACCGAGCAAATGCCGCTGGTCTACGCCTCCCGCCATGGAGAAACCGCGCGCACCTTTGCCATTCTTAGCGATCTGGCGCACAACGAAGCCCTTTCGCCGACTCAATTCAGCCTGTCGGTGCATAACGCGATTATCGGTCTTTGGTCGATTCAGCAACGCGACACCAGCGAAATGACGGCGCTCGCAGCTGAAGGCGACGGCCTGGAGCATGCTGTGCTCGAAGCGGCCATGCTGCTTGATGAAGGTGCTCCAGCCGTTCTGGTGGTCGTTGCCGAAGACCAGACACCACCTGTCTATGCCCCCTGGATCAGCGATATCAGCTTTCCCTACGCCGTGGCGCTATTGCTCAAACCCGGTCACGATTGGCGGCTGAGCCTCGAAACCGCCGACGAAAACAGCATCCGAGCACCCCGACCACACGCCATCGAGCTGATTCGCGCTTTGCTCGACGGTCGCCACACCTGCACGCATCAATGGAACAGACGTCAATGGACCTGGCAGCGGACTCGCTGAACAAGCATCGCGACACGCCATGGCTGTGGCGTTTGATCGCGACAGGACTGTCCTTTGCGCTGTTCGGCGTTGGCGGTCTGTGTTTGCGGCTGCTCGTTTTCCCTCTGCTCAACCTGCTACCCGGCGATGCGGCCATACACCGCCGACGAGCGCGTCAGACCGTGAGCCGGCTGTTCTGGCTGTTCGTCCAATTCATGTATCGCAGCGGCGTGCTGACCTATGAAGTCGAAGGGGCCGAGCGGCTCGGCCGCCCCGGGCAGCTGGTGATAGCCAACCACCCTTCGCTGATCGATGTGGTGGTGCTGATCGCGCTGATCCGCGATGCCAACTGCGTAGTCAAGCAAAGCCTCTGGGATAACCCCTTCACCCGCGGCCCAATTCGCGCGGCGCAGTACATCAGCAACAACGGCAGCGCCGAAATGCTCGACGAAGCTGCCGACGCGCTGCGACAGGACCAAACGCTAATCATCTTCCCCGAAGGGACGCGCACCACACCCGGCCAAGCCCCGCAGTTTCATCGCGGCGCGGCGGCGATTGCCCTGCGCGGCGCACGCCTGGTGACGCCCGTGGTAATCAGCGTGACGCCCACCACACTGACCAAAGCCGAGCCCTGGTATCGCATTCCGGCACGACGTTTTCATTTTCACCTGCGTGTGGGGGAAGACATCGACCCGCAGGTTTTCGCCGCACAGGGGGCGGCGCCCATCGCCTCGCGGCGACTCAACGACCATCTGCATCGACACTTCATAAAGGAGCTCGCACTCGATGAGCCAATTACAGCTTGAAATCAAGCAACTGATCATCGACGCCCTGGGTCTGGAAGACCTCGGACCGGATGATATTCCGACCGATGAGCCGCTCTTCGGCGAAGGGCTCGGGCTGGACTCGGTCGACGCGCTGGAGCTGGGTCTGGCTATTCAGAAGCGCTTCGGCATCAAGATCGACGCCGATGCGAAAGACACCCGCAAGCATTTCGCCAGCGTCGACAGCCTGGCCGCCTACGTTAGCGCCAACCGCGCCGTCGCCTGAGGAGAGCCCAACGTGAACACCCGTGATGAAATCTTCCAGACCTTGCGCGACGCGCTGGTCGAATTGTTCGAGCTGGAACCCGAGCGCATCACCCTTGAGGCCAACCTCTATCAGGATCTGGAGATCGACAGCATCGACGCCGTCGACCTGATCGATCACATCAAGCGCCAGACCGGCAAGAAGATCGCCGCCGATGAATTCAAATCGGTGCGTACCGTGGGCGACGTTGTCGAGGCGGTGTACCGCCTGGTGAATACGCAAACGGCTTGAGCCAAACCCCAGGGAAGCCAGGCGCCGGCCGGCCATGGACCGGACAATGCGTCTTCTCGCGCCAACGGACAGCACGCGATGCAAGTATCCGCTCGAACAGGCAAGGCGAACGCAAGCCGGCTGATTGGTCTCGGCCTGCTGCTGGCCGGCCTCGCCTATCCGTTCGTGGTGTATCTGGGCCTGGAGCATTTGTCGCCACGGCTGTTCGCCATGCTGCTGGGCGCGCTGTGGCTGGCACGGTTGCTCGGCGCTAAGCAGACTCCCCTGAGTCGCACAGTCGCGGCGGTGGCCCTGCTGTTCTGCCTGCTGCTTGGCGTCGTGGACGACTCCGCGCTGCTGCCCTGGTATCCGGTGCTGATCAGCCTCGCGCTGCTCGGCCTGTTTGCCGGCAGTCTGCGTTCCGGCATGCCGATCATCGAGCGCCTGGCGCGGCTGAGCGAGCCCGAATTGCCGCCGGCTGCGGTGCGCTATACGCGGCAGGTGACTTGGGTCTGGGTAGGCTTTTTCATCATCAACGCCGGCATCGCTGGCGGGCTCGTGCTTTGGGCGCCGCTGAGCTGGTGGACGTTATACACCGGGCTGATCGCCTATCTGCTGATGGGCTTGCTGTTTGCCGGTGAGTGGCTGGTACGCCAGCGAGTTAGGAAACGTACATGAACTGGATTTCGCTGGAGCATCTGCTCGAGCAGGCGCCCAAGTCGCGTCAGGTTACCCTGGAGCCGGCCCTCGACCACGCCGAACTGCGCCAGCAGGCACTACGCCTGGCTGCCGGCCTGCGCAACCGTGGCGTCGCCCGGCTCGCGGTTCATCTGGAAGATGCCGGCGAGCTGGCTATCGCCTTGCTCGGCGCCTGGCGAGCCGGCGTGACGGTATTGCTACCGGCGGACCTGCAGCCCGCGAGCCGCTCGCGCCTGGCGCATCAGGCCGATCTCTGGCTGACGGATCAGGACGACGACGCCCGGCTTTCGGATCTTCTGGCCGAACCGCTCGAAGGGGCGAAGCTGGACCTGGACCAGTGCCGTCTGTTGCTCTGCACGTCCGGCTCCAGTGGCGAGCCGAAACTGATCGACAAGCGCCTGCGCCAGCTGGCGAACGAAGTGCAAGCGCTCGAAGCGCACTGGGGTGACGATCTGGGCGATGCGTGCGTAATCGCCAGCGTCGCCGCGCAGCACATCTATGGACTGCTGTTTCGCGTGCTCTGGCCACTGTGCGCCGGTCGCCTCTTTCTGCGCCGTGCGCTGCCATTTGCCGAAGACATCCAACTGGCCAGCCGTCAGCACGCCAGCTTCTGCTGGGTCGCCAGCCCGGCGCTGCTCAAGCGGATGGGCGACAACCTCGACTGGCCAGCCCTGCGCGACGTACGGCGGATCTTTTCCTCGGGCGGCCCGCTCGATGCCGGCGCCGGGCAACGACTGCAACAGCGCTTGGGCCAAGCGCCAACGGAAATCTACGGCAGTTCGGAAACCGGTGGCATCGCCTGGCGCCAGGGCGGCATGCTGTGGCAGCCGTTCGCCGCCGTGCGACTGAGTCAAAACGACGACGGCGCGCTGCAGATCGCCTCACCTTTTTTGCCGCCCGGCCATCTCGAACAGACGGCCGATGCCGCGCGAATCGAGGCAGATGGCCGCTTCGAACTGCTCGGCCGGTTGGATCGCATCGTCAAGCTCGAAGAAAAGCGGATTTCCCTGCCAATGCTGGAAGCCGCGCTGGCTACCCATCCATTCGTCGGCGAAGCGCGCCTCGGCGTGATCACCGACAACCGGGCCTACCTCGGAGCGCTGGTCGCCCTTAGCGATGCCGGCCTGCATGCACTGCGCAACGGTGGCCGGCGCGCACTGACCGAGGCCTTGCGCAAACACCTGGCGAGCCATTGTGAGGCGCTGGCCCTGCCACGCCGCTGGCGGTTGGTTCGGCAACTGCCCTGTAACGCCCAAGGCAAACTGCCGCAGGCGCAACTCGATGCCGTGTTGCAGGCGCCACGCCCGATGCTGCCCGAGCGAATCAGCGCAACCCAGGATGATGGCCAATGGCAGCTGAAGCTCGGCGTGCCGCTGGATCTCGCGCATTTCACCGGCCATTTTCCACAGACGCCGGTGCTGCCCGGCGTGGTCCAGATCGACTGGGCAATCAGCCTCGCCCGCGAATTGATCGGCGATCTGCCACCGCGCTTTCAGGGCATGGAAGTGCTCAAGTTCCAGCAGCTCGCCCGGCCTGGCGATCAGTTGTATCTGACCCTTCGCTTCGACCGCGAGCGCAGCAAGCTGCACTTCGCTTACCGCAACGGCGACGCGTCCTGCTCGTCCGGCCGCATTCTGCTGGGAGAATACTCGTGACCACGCTCACCCCAATCGCATCCGGCGCCGATCGGCAACTGCAGCTGGCGATCGATGAAGACTGGTTCAAACCCTGCGCGGTGGTGCCGGTGTACAACCACGAGCGCAGCCTACCCGTAGTGGTCCGGGCGCTGCTCGCCGAAGATCTGCCGTGCGTGATCGTCGACGATGCCTCCAGCCCCGCTGCTGCAAAGATCATCGATGAGCTGGCGCAACATCCATTGGTGCATCTGCTGCGGCACAGCCACAACCAGGGCAAGGGCGCGGCGGTGACCTCCGGGCTGCGCGAGGCCGCCCGCCTGGGTTTCAGCCACGCGCTGCAGGTCGACGCCGACGGCCAGCACGACCTCGGCCGTGTGGCGCTGTTTCTCGACCGCGCCAGCCAGGCGCCGGATGCGTTGATCTGCGGCTATCCGGAGTACGACTCCAGCGTGCCGAAAGGTCGGCTGTATGCGCGCTACCTGACCCACGTCTGGGTGTGGATCAACACGCTGTCGCTGTCGATCCGCGACTCCATGTGTGGTTTTCGCGTCTACCCGCTCGGGCCGACCCTGACGCTGCTCAACGACACAGCACTCGGCAAGCGCATGGATTTCGATACCGAGATTCTGGTGCGCCTGCATTGGCGTGAGCAGCCGATGGTCTGGCTACCAACCCATGTCCACTACCCGGCAGATGGGGTGTCGCACTTCCGCCTGTGGCGCGACAACCTGCTGATTTCCTCGATGCACGCCCGACTGTTCGGCGGCATGCTGCTGCGTGCGCCCGCATTGCTATGGCGTCGGTGGCGCGGATGACCGACAAGGCCGCCGCTGACTCGCACTGGGCCGCGCATCGCGAGCGCGGCAGCTTCGTCTTGATGAAGCTCACCGCTCAGGCCGTGCGCCTGCTCGGCCGACGCGCCATGGCGCCGCTGCTGTACCTGATCGTGCTGTACTTCTACCTGTTCGGTGGCCGTGCGCGGCAGAGCGCTTGGACCTATCAGCGCAACCTAGCCAACTGGAGCGGCCGCCACGATCTGGCGCCCAGCCGGCGCTCCGTCTATCGCCAATTCATGGCGTTCGCCGATGCCCTGCTGGACAAGCTCGACGCCTGGGGTGGCCGCCTCGATCTCGACAGTCTGGTGCTGCACGACCAGACGGATCTGGAAGCCGAGCTCGTGGCGCCGCGCGGCCAACTGCTGGTCGGCTCGCATCTAGGCAATCTGGAAATCTGTCGCGCGCTGGCTGAAATGGGCCGCAAGGTGAAGATGAACGTGCTGGTGCACACTCGCCACGCCGAGCGTTTCAACCGATTGCTGAACCAATCCGGCGCGGTCAACCTGCGCCTGATCCAGGTCAGCGAGCTGGACCCAGCCATCATGATGGAGCTGTCGCGCCGGCTGGACGACGGCGAATGGCTGGCGATTGCCGGCGACCGCGTGCCGCTGCATGGCGCGCGTATCGCCAGCGCAGACTTTCTCGGCCAGCCGGCGAATTTTCCGCAGGGTCCGTGGCTACTGGCCGGGCTGCTGCAATGCCCAGTGAATCTGCTGTTCTGCCTGAAACACGGCGAGCAATTCCATGTCCATCTGGAGCCCTTCGCCGAACGCATCCACTGGCGCCGCGGCGAACGCGATGCGGTGGTGCAGCAGTGGGTGCAACGCTACGCCGACCGACTGGCGGCGCACTGCTTGGACGCTCCCCTGCAATGGTTCAATTTCTATCCTTTCTGGAACAACCATGAACAACGCTGCAGCTGAGCCGGTGATCTTCGGCGAAAACCACCTGAGCATCGAGGATGTGCTAGCCGTGGCCGAGCGCCACGCGCCCGCGCAGTTGCAGGGCGACGCCAACTTCCGCCAGCACATCGCGCGTGGCGCGCAATTTCTCGACACCCTGCTCGACCGCGAAGGCGTGATTTACGGCGTGACCACCGGCTACGGCGATTCCTGCGTGGTGGCGGTGCCGCTGCATCAGGTCGAAGCGCTGCCGCAGCACCTGTTCACCTTCCACGGCTGCGGCCTGGGCAAGCTGCTCGACGCTGAAGCGACCCGCGCCGTGCTCGCCGCGCGCCTGCGCTCGCTGACCCACGGCATGTCCGGCGTACGCATCGAACTGCTCGAACGCATGCAGGCCTTTCTCGAACACGACATTCTGCCGCTGATTCCCGAAGAAGGCTCGGTCGGTGCTAGTGGCGATCTGACGCCGTTGTCCTACGTGGCCGCCAGCCTGGCTGGCGAGCGCGAGGTGATGTACCAAGGCGAGCGTCGCAGCGCCGCCGACGTGCATCGCCAGCTAGGCTGGACGCCGCTGACCTTACGTCCCAAGGAAGCGCTGGCGCTGATGAACGGTACCGCAGTGATGACCGGCCTGGCCTGCCTGGCCTATGCCCGCGCCGATTACCTGCTCAAACTGGCCACGCGCATCACCGCACTCAACGTGGTGGCGCTGGAAGGCAATCCGGAGCATTTCGACGAGCGCCTGTTCGCCGCCAAGCCGCATCCCGGCCAGACTCAGGTCGCCGCCTGGATTCGCCAGGACTTGGCCATCGATGCGCCGACCGCACCGCTGCATCGTTTACAAGACCGTTATTCCATCCGCTGCGCACCCCACGTGCTCGGCGTGCTGGCCGACAGCCTGGGGCTGCTGCGCCAATTCATCGAAACCGAACTGAACAGCGCCAACGACAACCCCATCATCGATGCGGAAAATGAGCGCGTGCTACACGGCGGGCACTTCTATGGCGGACATATCGCCTTCGCCATGGACAGCCTGAAGAACCTGGTGGGCAACGTCGCCGACCTGCTCGACCGCCAACTAGCGCTGCTGGTCGATACCCGCTACAACCACGGCCTGCCGAGCAACCTGTCCGGCGCGCCGGCGTCCACCGCGATGATCAATCATGGCTTCAAGGCGGTGCAGATCGGCGCCAGCGCCTGGACCGCCGAAGCCTTGAAAAACACCATGCCGGCCAGCGTGTTCTCGCGTTCCACCGAATGCCACAACCAAGACAAGGTCAGCATGGGCACCATCGCCGCCCGCGACGCGCTGCGCAGCCTGGAGCTGGCCGAGCAAGTGGCAGCGGCCACACTGATCGCGGCCAACCAGGGCGTCTGGTTGCGTCAGCGCGATGAACAGGCGCGGCCGTTGCCCGCACCGCTGCGCGACATGCATGCCGAGTTGGGCGAGGACTTCCCGCCGCTGATCGAAGACCGCGCGCTGGAAGGCGAGCTGCGCCTGTGTCTGCAACGTATCCGTGATCGACATTGGGGGCTTTATGCGTAAGAGCGGCGTACTGCAGGCGGAAGTCGAAGTCATGGTGCCCTTCTTCGACGTCGATTCGATGGACGTGGTCTGGCACGGTCACTACATCAAATACTTCGAGGTCGCCCGCTGCGCGCTGCTCGAACGCATCGGCCACAACTACACCCAGATGCGCGATGCCGGCTACGCCTGGCCGGTGATCGACGTGCAGCTGCGATACATGCGCGGTGCGCGCTTCAATCAGCGCATCCTCGTGCGTGCCGACCTGATCGAATGGGAGAACCGTCTGAAGATCAATTACCTGATCAGCGACGCCGAGACCGGCGAACGCATGACCCGTGGCAGCAGCGTGCAGGTGGCGGTGGAAATGGCCAGCCGCGAGATGCTGCTGGCCTCGCCGAAGATCTTTGTCGAAGCCGTAGAGCGGGCCTTATCGTGATGCCAACGATCAACCTGATCGCGCGGCGTGCCCTGCTGACGCTAAGCCTGCTGTTCGCGACCGCAGCGCATGCCCAGGTCTTCGATCTCGCGCAGCTCAGCCAGCAATTGGGCGGGCCCGAGGTCATTCGCGGCACCTTCACTCAGGAAAAGTACCTGCGCGCGCTACCTCAGCCGATTGTCAGCCTGGGTACCTTCGTATTGGCTCGCGATCACGGTCTGCTCTGGCTCCTGCAGCAGCCGGTGCAGCAGGATTACCGCATCAGTGAAAAAGGCATCGCCCGGCGCGATCCAAGCGGCTGGCAACCGACTGACCAGCAAGGCCCCGCCGCACGGCAGAACGACCTGTTCCTTGCTGTGCTGCAAGGCGACACCGAAGCCCTGCAGGGCGATTTCGAGCTGGAGCTTAGCGGCACCGCGCAGGCCTGGGCGCTGACGCTGACACCGCGCTCGAAGCTGCTCGGGCAGATATTCACCGCCATCCTCATCAGCGGCGGCGCCACGGCTGAGCGCATCGAACTCATCGAAACCCAGGGCGACAGCACCGTGTTGTTATTGACCGACAACCAGGTCGACGATCAGTTGAGCCCCACCGAACTCCATGACTTCGCCAACTGACAAAGCGCTCAGGCTTCCGACCTGGCTCTCCTCGCTGTTTTTCGTTGCGCTGCTCGGGCTGGTGGGGCTGACGACATGGCAATGGCGCAACGGCTCGCCGATCAGTGCCGATCTGCTGCAGTTGCTGCCCAGCGGCGCGCCCGGCGAGCTCGAGCAACTCGCCGAGCGACGGATGCAGGAGCCGTTGAACCGCGATCTGATGCTGCTGATCCATCATGCGAACGAGGACACAACCCACGCGCTGGGCAATGAAATCACCGACACCCTTCGCGCCAGCGGCCTGTTCACCCAGGTTCGTCGCTCAGTGCAAGCCGACCTGCCTGCGGTGCGTCAGCAACTGCTCGATCAACGTCTGGCGCTACTGGGGCCAGCGAGTCGCGAGGCACTGATCGCCTCGCCGGAAGACTTCATTCAGCAACGCCTTCAGCGTCTGTACAGTCCGTTCGAAAGCACTAGCCTTGTGCCCGTCGAACAGGACTGGTTCGGTTTCGCCGATCTGGCGCAGCGACAGCTGCCGCATCCGGGGAATATCCATCCCCGCCTGGACGGCTTGCTGGTCGCGGAGCATGGCGGGCAGCACTGGGCGGTGATCCATGCTCAAGCCCAGGGTGATGCCTTCGACGATCAACTGCCGGTTCTGGTGGACGACCAGGTACGTGCGGCCCGTAGCCGGGTGGAAGCCAGCCAGGGCGAGCTACTGGCCGCCGGTGGGCTGCTGTACGCCGCCCATGGACAGCGCCAGGCCCGTGAAGAAGCAACGCTGATCGGCAGCATCTCGTTGGTCGCCACGCTCGCCTTGCTGCATCTGCTTTTCCGCACGCCTCGTGTCTTGCTGGTCGCGCTGCCAGTGGCGGTCGGAGCCCTCAGCGGTGCCGCCGCTTGTGTGGCGCTATTCGGTCAGATCCATGTGCTGACTTTGGTACTCGGTGCCAGCCTGGTTGGGGTCAGTATCGACTTCCCGCTGCATTACCTATCCAAAAGCTGGACCTTGCAACCTTGGCATGCATATCGAGCGCTGCGCCTGACGCTTCCAGGCTTGGCGCTGGCCTTGGCAACCAACGTTATCGGCTATCTGGCAATGTCGTTCACGCCGTTTCCAGCGTTGAGCCAGGTGGCGGTGTTTTCCGCGGCGGGGCTGCTCGGCGCCTTCTTCTGTGCCACCTGCCTGTTACCCTCGTTGCTGAACGCGTCGCTACAGCCATGGGCCGCCCCGCTTGGCTGGGCCGAGCGCTGGATGAAGTTGCGCGGCGCCCTGCTCCGCCGCGTTCCAACGCCCTGGTTGCTGGCCGCGTTCATCCTGTTCTGCATCGCCGGGATCAGCCAAGTGTCTTTCAAGGATGACCTGCGCCAGTGGATCAGCCGTGCACCCGCACTGCAGCAGCAGACCGAACGCATCGGCGAGATCACTGGATTCGAGCCGACCAGCCAGTACTTTCTGGTCCGCGCGGCCAACCCCGACGAGCTACTGACGCGTCAGGACGAACTTGCCGCCCGCCTCGACGTTCTTGTCGCCGAAGACAAGCTGCATGGCTATCTGGCGCTGAGCCAGCTGGTCGCGCCCGCCACCGCACAGGAAAGCCTGCATTCCGCGCTGCCACGCTTGCTGGAAGCCAGCCAGCCCCTGCTGGAACTCGGCGTGACCCAGGAAATGCTCGAACAGGAACTTGCCGGACTGCTGGCGTTGCCGGTGGCCAGACTCGATCAGATGCTGGCGGGGCCGCTCGCCGAACCTTGGCAACCGTTATGGCTGGGCGCCCAAGATGACGGTTCGGTCGCGGGCTTGGTCAGCCTACAAGGGCTTCGTGACAGCGCGGCGCTTCACGACTTGGGCGAAGGCATCGGCGGGGTGAAACTCGTCGACCGACCCGCCGAACTCAACCGCCTGTTCGCCGAGACCCAAGGTCAGGCGGCGCTGCTCAAGCTGCTGGCGGCGGGGCTGATTTTCGTCCTGCTGTGCCTGCCGTTCGGTTGGCGCGGCGCATCGCGCTGCCTGGCCGTACCGCTGCTGGCAGCGATGGGCAGCCTGGCTTGCCTGGGCTGGCTGGGCCAGCCGCTGACCCTGTTCGGCCTGTTCGGGCTGTTGTTGGTCACCGCAATCGGCGTGGACTACGCCATCCTGATGCGCGAACGCATCGGCGGAGCCGCGGTGAGCCTGGTCGGCACCTTGCTGACAGCCGTCACCACCTGGTTGTCATTCGGGCTGCTAGCCTTATCGAGCACACCGGCGGTGAGCAATTTCGGCCTGGCGGTGGGACTCGGGCTGGTATTCGCCTTCTCGCTGGCGCCCTGGGCCGCCGAGCCTGACAGAGAAACCGCATGCTGAGCGGTCGAGCATCGCACACGCTGGCGTTGCCTCCTTGAACTGCGGCGACATCCATCGTGAGCTGCGCATCACCTCGATCCAGCGCTGAACATTTTCCGCGGTTGCCCTACGGCGGCCACCCTTCCAACCGAGTCGATCAAGGATCGGATCTTCATGAATGCAGAACAACGTAGCGTCGTCGTCATTGGTGCAGGACCGTCCGGTGCCATCGCTGCCGCCTTGCTCAAGCGCAAGGGGCACGATGCGCTGATCATCGAGCGCCAGCGTTTTCCGCGTTTCTCCATCGGCGAGAGCCTGCTGTCGCACTGCCTGGATTTCGTCGAGGAAGCCGGGATGCTCGAAGCGGTCCAGGCCGCCGGTTTCCAGACCAAGCTTGGTGCGGCGTTCGGTTGGGGCGAGCGCTACAGCGAGTTCGATTTCCGCGACAAATTCACCGAGGGTCACGGCAGCACCTATCAGGTTCTGCGCGCCGACTTCGACAAGTTGCTGGCCGATCAGGCCGGGTTGCAGGGCGTCGAGATCCGCTATGAAGAGGAAATCATCGCGGCGGACTTCGCCAATCCGCGCCCGCGTCTGCAGGTGCGCCGTCTGGATGGTAGCGAATATGCCGTCGAAGCGGCGTTTGTCCTCGACGCCAGCGGTTACGGTCGCGTCCTGCCGCGCCTGCTCGACCTGGAAGCGCCGTCGAACTTTCCGCTGCGTCGCGCCGTGTTCACGCACATCCAGGACAACATCGACGACCCGCAATTCGACCGCGACAAGATCCTCATCACCACCCATCCCGAGCTACGCGACGTCTGGTACTGGACCATTCCTTTCAGCAACGGCCGCTGCTCGCTCGGCGTTGTCGCCAGTGCCGAGCGCTACGAAGGCCGCCCGCTGGATATGGATGCCTGCCTCAAGGAGCTCGTGCTCGAAGCGCCCAACCTCAAGCGCATCCTCAAGCATGCCGAGTGGGACACACCGGCGCGCCTGATCGGTGGCTACTCGGCCAACGTCAAGTCGCTGCACGGTCCGGGTTTCGCCCTGCTGGGCAATGCGGCGGAGTTCCTCGATCCGGTGTTTTCCTCCGGTGTCACCATCGCCATGCGCTCGGCAAGCATGGCGGCAGCGGTGCTGCATCGTCAGCTGTCGGGCGAAGCGGTGGATTGGGAAGCAGAGTTCGCAGTGCCCCTCAAGCGCGGCGTAAATACCTTCCGCACCTATGTCGAGGGCTGGTACGACGGCAGCTTCCAGGACGTGATCTATTACGAGCACGCCCAACCTGAGATCCGCCGGATGATCAGTTCGATTCTTGCCGGCTATGCCTGGGACGAGAAGAATCCCTACGTCGCCGAGCCCAAACGCCGCCTTCGGGTGTTGGCTGAGCTGTGCGCCGCGCCTGTGGCAAGTGTTTGAGTCTGCCTGCATGTATGTGCTGAACCGTCACGCGCGCTGCCTGGTCTGGCTGTCGCTGGCACTGATGCTTGGCGCCTGCGCTCAACGCGCGCCGCTGCCGACTCAGATGCCACGACTCGATTTGCCGCTACAGCTGCACATCGAGCGTCGGAGCCAGGACGACGTGCGTATCTGGTTGCTGGTAATCCAGCAGGAAGGCGCTGCCTTGCGCTGGTCGCTGCTCGATCCGCTGGGCGTTCCCCTGGCGCGCCAGCTGTTGGTCAACGGCCAATGGCGGGCGGATGGTCTGCTACCGCCCAATGCCGAGGCGCGCGAGCTGTTCGCCGCCCTGCTGTTCGCCTTGACGCCTGCCGATCAACTGGACGACCTGTACTCCGATACGTCTTGGAGCCAGCAGCAGGCCGGGAGATCACTGGCAAGCGATACGTTGTCGGCATGGCACGTCCGGTATCGGGAGAACGATCGCTTCGATCTCGACGTAGGGTCGGCGCTGACCTATGGTGTCGCCCCCATCGCGACAGCCACCGGAGCTCGCCAGAAATGACCGCCTACCTGAATGCCCTCGGGGTGATCTGCGCGCTGGGCCGCGATAAAGCCGAAGTGACCCGACGGCTGCTGGCGGGTGACGGTTCGGCCATGCAGCCGTATCCGCAGCCGGTTGCCGGCCGGCGAGTTCCGGTCGGCGCCGTCACCAACGAGCTGCCTTCTCTCGGCGATTGCCCGCAGCGCCATGCGACACGCAACAACCAGATGCTGCTGGCCGCCATCGAAGAGATCGAGGCCGAGCTACATGAGGCCATCGCCCGCTTCGGCCATGCGCGTATCGGTGTGGTACTGGGCACCAGCACCACCGGCATCCAGGAAGCCAGCCTGGGCATCGCCGCTCTGGCCCGCGACGGCCAACTTCCGGTCAGCTACCACTACGGTCATCAGGAGCTGTGCGCCCCGGCGAGCTTTCTCAGTGAACGGTTGCAGCTCAGCGGCCCGAGTTACGCCATCTCCACCGCCTGCACATCCAGCGCTCGCGCGCTGCTCAGCGCCAAGCGTCTGTTGGACGCAGGGATCTGCGATGCGGTGATCTGTGGCGGCGTGGATACCCTATGCGACCTCACGCTGCAGGGCTTCAGCGCCCTGGAGGCGATCAGCAAGCGCATCTGCAATCCGTTTTCGGCCAACCGCGACGGCATCAACATCGGCGAGGCGGCGGCCGTGTTTCTGATGACCCGCGAGCCAGCCCCTATCGCCCTGCTCGGCGGCGGTGCCAGCTCCGACGCGCATCACATTTCCGCTCCCGATCCGCAAGGGTTGAGCGCCATCGCGGCCATGCGCAAGGCACTTGCCAGCGCATCGGTCCAGGCGGAGCAGATCAGCTATCTCAATCTGCACGGCACCGCCACCCGGCACAACGACGCCATGGAAAGCCTGGCGGTTGCCACGGTATTTCCGGGCGGCGTGGCCTGCTCCTCAAGCAAGCCACTCACCGGCCACACGCTGGGTGCCGCCGGGGCGCTGGAAGCCGCGCTCTGCTGGCTGGCGCTGTCCGATTGCAATCCCGCAGGCCTGCTGCCGCCGCATCGCTGGGATAACGAGGAGGATGCCGACTTGCCGCGTCTGAATCTGGTCACCGACGGTACGACCATGGCTGCGGCGGACCGACGAACGATGATGAGCAACTCCTTCGCCTTCGGCGGCAACAACATCAGCCTGATCCTCGGAGACGCGTCATGATCGACTGGCCAATCGCCGAACTGCTGCCCCACGCCGGCAACATGATTCTGCTCGATGCGGTTGAAGCCTTCGACGCGGAAAGCCTGGAGGCCAGCCTGCAAGTGAAGCCCACCGGTTTGCTCAATCTGCCCGACGGCAATCTGCCGGCCTGGGTCGGCGTGGAAATCATGGCGCAGGCCGTCGCCGCGTTCGCCGGCTGTCAGTCACGCCTGGCCGGGCTGCCGGTCGAGCTGGGTTTCCTGCTCGGCACTCGCAACTATCAATGCAATGTCGAACACTTTCCGGCTGGCGTCACGCTGCGCATCCGTGCGCTGCGCTCGCTGCAGGATGACAACGGCATGGGCGTGTTCGAATGCCATCTCGACGGGCCCGATATCCATGCCGAGGCGCGTCTCAACGTGTTCCGCCCGCCCGAGGTGGCGAGCTATCTTCAAGAGCCCACTCCATGAGCAAAACCATTCTCGTCACCGGCTCCAGCCGTGGCATTGGCCGTGCCATCGCCTTGCGCCTGGCCCAGAGCGGCCACGATATCGTCCTGCATTGCCGCGCCCGGCGTGACGAGGCCGAAGCCGTGCAAGCGCAAATCCAGGCAATGGGACGTCAGGCGCGCGTCCTGCAATTCGACGTTGCGGACCGTGCTCAATGCCGCATGCAGCTGGAGGCCGATATCGAGTCATACGGCGCCTACTACGGGGTAGTCTGCAACGCCGGTCTGACCCGCGACGGCGCCTTTCCGGCGCTGAGCGAAGACGATTGGGATCAGGTGTTGCGCACCAATCTGGACGGCTTTTTCAACGTGCTGCAGCCACTGACGATGCCAATGATCCGTCGCCGCCAGCCGGGCCGAATCGTTTGCATCACGTCCGTATCGGGCCTGATCGGCAATCGCGGCCAAGTCAACTACAGTGCTTCCAAGGCCGGGGTGATCGGGGCGGCCAAGGCGCTCGCGGTGGAGCTGGGCAAGCGCCGGATCACCGTCAACTGCGTCGCGCCAGGATTGGTCGAAACCGACATGCTCGACGAACACCTGCCCATCGAGGAGATGCTCAAGATGGTCCCCGCCCAGCGCATGGGAACGCCCGAGGAGGTCGCCGGAGCCGTGAACTTCCTGATGTCGGATGAGGCGGGCTATATCACTCGCCAGGTACTGGCCGTCAACGGCGGGCTGTGCTGATGAAACGTGTCGTCGTCACCGGCATGGCCGGCATCACTTCGCTGGGCAGCGACTGGTCGTCCATCGAGGCCAACTTCAATGCCAACCGCAGCGGCATCCGGCGCATGGACGAGTGGGATCGCTTCACCGAGCTGAATACCCGTTTGGCCGGCCCGGTCGATGATTTCGTCGTGCCTTCGCACTGGACGCGCAAGCAATTGCGCAGCATGGGGCGCGTCTCAAGATTGTCGGTGAAAGCCGCCGAGCAGGCCCTGCAGCAAGCGGGGCTGCTCGACGACCAGAGCATTCGCGACGGGCGCATGGGCGTCGCCTGCGGCTCTTCCACCGGCAGCACTGAGGAGATCAAGGCCTTCGGCAACATGCTGCTCAATTCGGTCGCCGATGGCCTCAACGCCAACTCCTACATCCGCATGATGCCGCACACCACGGCCGCCAATATCAGCATCTTCTTCGGCCTGACCGGCCGGGTGATTCCTACATCCAGCGCTTGTACCAGCGGCAGCCAGGGCATTGGCTACGCCTACGAGGCGATCAAGTACGGGCGCTTGCCGCTGATGCTCGCCGGTGGCGCCGAGGAACTCTGCGCCACCGAGGCCATGGTCTTCGATGCGCTCTACGCGACCAGCCTGAAGAACGACGCACCACACACAACGCCACGCCCCTACGACAGCGGCCGCGACGGGCTGGTGATCGGCGAAGGCGCCGGCATGCTGGTACTCGAAGAACTCGAACATGCCCTTGCCCGCGGCGCCTCCATATATGCCGAGCTGGTCGGTTTCGGCAGCAACGCCGACGGCCAGCACGCGACGAAACCCGAACAGGTGACCATGCGCCGGGCCATGGAGCTGGCGCTGGAGGATGCAGGTTTGCAAGCCGAGGCCATCGGCTACGTCAACGGCCATGGCACCGCCACCGAACAGGGCGACATCGCCGAAACCCTGGCGACCCAGGCACTGTTTGGTTCGCGTATGCCGATCAGTTCGCAGAAGAGTTTTTTCGGGCACACGCTGGGCGCCTGCGGGGCTCTGGAATCCTGGTTCAGCATCGAGATGATGAACCGCGACCGCTATGTCCACACGCTCAATCTCGACAGTATCGATCCGCGCTGCGGTGAGCTGGACTATATCGTCGGCGCACCGCGGACCATGCAGCACGAATACGTCATGAACAACAATTTCGCCTTCGGCGGTATCAATACGTCATTGATTTTCCGCCGCTGGGCCTGACAGGACCGCTGAAAACTACCTGCGTTGGCAATACTGCGTTAAAAACAGGCTTGGACTGCTCATTTAGGCCACTAAACTCCGCGTCCTCGCCTGTTTTGACTCGCTACGCTCGCCCTTCGGGCCAGCCTTCGGCTGTTACTCCCGCTGGTCGTAGCGCCTTGTCTTGCCTGCCTCGCCTACGTTTTCAATGGCCTGTCTGAGTGTTTAAAGGTCACCCAAAAAACAATGCAAGGAGATGCACATGAAAAAAACCACCTGGATCGGCGCGGCGCTCGTGCTCTGCGCTCTGCCCAGCATCAGCCAGGCCCGCGATACCACCCATTACCTGCCCTTCGATGAAGTGGTCGCCGAAGCCACTGCCGCGGGCCGACTGGACGGCAGCGTGAAGTTCTATCTCGCCAAGCGTCCGGCCGGCGCGAAAATTGTCCGCAGCGGCGTCACCACCAGCAAGAAGACCAACGCCTTCAACAAGAGCGACGAAGAAGCCTGCCGTTGGGTGTTGCAGTCCGCGCTGATCAACCTGCAGAACGCCGCCAAGGCCGCTGGCGCCAACGCAGTGGTGGACCTCGCCAGCAACTACAAGCACGTCGAGTACAAGGACAGCGAAAAATACGAATGCCACGCCGGGGCGGTTATCGCTGGCGTCGCCCTCAAGGGTAATCTGGCCCAGGTCAAATAGTGACCGCGCCCGCGCCAACGGTGATGGGCGCTACAGCTTTGCCAGGCGGCGCGGCAGTTTTCCGGCTGTCGCCGCAACCATCCTTCCGTGCGAACGAATAGCTGACCGGTAAGTCAACAGAAGCAGAACCTGTCCATCATTTTCAGGAGCCGCCTCATGTTCGGTAACTCGTCGCATAAGTTCGAAGTCAATTACATCTTCCAGAACGACCCACGCGCCCAAATCATCGAATCGGAAGAAGAGAGCCTCTCCCAGGGCGAGGCGGCCCGGCGTCTGATCGAGCACCATAACGCCGATGCCGAAAACAGCCTGGTCATGCCCGATGCGGATGCTGAAGAAACCGAGTTGCTACGGCAGGCCGAGGTCGTGGGGATCACCGATATCCGCGTAACCCGGCTGGTTCATGAGCATGAGCCGGGCACCACGCCAGGACACTATCAGCAGCCTTGAAAGAGCGTTAAAGCTGCAAGTGGTTCAGCTTGGCTGGCACCGCAATGCCGCCAAGCTTTTCTGCTTTAAATTGAAGCTCATGGCTTGCAGCTTATAGCTGCTCTTAGCCGTGATATTGCGCCGAGAGTTCGTGCACCGACTCGATGAAGCCACCGGCATGGGCCGGATCGACTTCCGGCGTGATGCCGTGGCCCAGATTGAACACATGGCCTTCGCCATGGCCGAAGCTGGCCAGGATACGCCCCACTTCGGCGCGGATCGCGTCAGGCTTGGCGTACAGCACGCTGGGGTCCATGTTGCCCTGCAGGGCAACCTTGTCACCCACGCGAGCACGCGCGTTGCCGATGTCGCAGGTCCAGTCCAGACCCAGCGCCTCGACGCCGGAGTCAGCCATGGATTCCAGCCACAGCCCGCCGCCCTTGGTGAAGAGGATCACCGGGACGCGGCGACCGTCGTGCTCGCGAATCAAGCCATCGACGATTTTCTGCATATAGGCCAGGGAAAACTCTTGATAAGCGGCGGCGGAAAGGCTGCCGCCCCAGGAGTCGAAGATCTGCACCGCTTGCGCGCCGGCCAGGATCTGCCCGTTGAGGTAGCTGGTCACCGACTGCGCCAGCTTGTCGAGTAGCGCATGCATGGCCTGCGGATTCTCGTAAAGCATGGCCTTGGACTTGCGGAAGTCCTTGGAGGAGCCGCCTTCGACCATATAGGTCGCCAGCGTCCAGGGGCTGCCGGAAAAACCGATCAGCGGAACGCGACCGTTGAGCTCGCGGCGAA
The DNA here is from genome assembly GCF_024448955.1 of Stutzerimonas stutzeri. Classification (GTDB taxonomy): domain Bacteria; phylum Pseudomonadota; class Gammaproteobacteria; order Pseudomonadales; family Pseudomonadaceae; genus Stutzerimonas; species Stutzerimonas stutzeri_AQ. The sequence goes on along the minus strand of NZ_JAMOIH010000003.1, from coordinate 303,224 downwards.
TGGTGCGCACCGCATCCATGACATAGCCCAAATCCTTTTCCGGGTCCGGAATCGGCAGCGCCTCGATGTCGGCCAGGCTGCTGACGACCTTCTTGAAACGTGGCCCCTCTCCGGTTTCGAAGTACAGGCCCAGACCCATGGCGTCCGGCACGGTAAGAATGTCTGAAAACAGAATGGCGGCATCCAGCGGATAGCGATCCAGCGGCTGCAGAGTGACTTCGCAGGCCAGCTCGGGATTCATGCACAGGCTCATGAAGTCCCCCGCCTTGCTGCGACTGGCCCGGTATTCCGGAAGGTAGCGTCCGGCCTGACGCATCATCCACACCGGGGTGACGTCGACAGGTTGCTTGAGCAGGGCGCGGAGGAAGCGATCGTTCTTCAAGGCAGTCATGTCTGGGTTCCAGCAAAAGAGTGGCGGCATTGTCGCAAAGCACAAAACAAAAGGCACGGCGAGCGCCGTGCCTTTTGTCTATGGGCTTGATTCAAATCAGGCGTGCTTGGAGCGCTAGCAGGAAGCGTGGACCGAAGCCCAAAGCGGTCTTGCTTCCCGCTTCAGGCTTCCAGCTGCGTTTCAAACTTCCAGATAGTCGAGAATCCCTTCAGCCGCCTGACGGCCTTCGAAGATCGCCGTCACCACCAGATCGGAGCCTCGCACCATGTCGCCACCCGCAAAGATCTTCGGGTTGCTGGTCTGGTGCTTGAACTGGCCGATCTCCGGCGCCACGACACGCCCTTGATTGTCGGTCTGGATGCCCTGACCTTCGAACCAGTCGGCCGGGCTCGGGCGGAAACCGAATGCGATCACCACCGCATCGGCTGGCAGCACTTCCTCTGACCCCGGAATCGGCTCGGGGCTGCGGCGCCCGCGAGCATCCGGCGCGCCGAGACGGGTTTCGACCACCTTTACCCCTTCGACCTTGCCTTCGCCAACGATGGCGATGGGCTGGCGGTTGAAGAGGAATTTCACGCCCTCTTCCTTGGCATTCTTCACTTCCTTGCGCGAGCCCGGCATGTTCGCCGCGTCACGCCGATAGGCGCAGGTCACGCTCTTGGCGCCCTGGCGGATGGAGGTGCGGTTGCAGTCCATCGCGGTGTCACCACCGCCGAGCACCACGACCTTCTTGCCTTTCATATCGACGAAGTCTTCTGGGGACTTCTCGAAACCGAGGTTGCGGTTGACGTTGGCGATCAGGAAATCCAGCGCATCGTGCACGCCTGGCAGGTCTTCGCCAGGGAAGCCGCCCTTCATGTAGGTGTAGGTGCCCATGCCCATGAACACCGCATCGTAATCAGCTAGCAGCTGTTCGATGCTGATGTCCTTGCCCACTTCGGTGTTCAGCCGGAACTCGATACCCATACCGCCGAATATCTCGCGGCGACGACTGAGGACGCTCTTCTCCAGCTTGAATTCGGGGATGCCGAAAGTCAGCAGACCGCCGATCTCCGGATTCTTGTCGAAGACCACCGGGATCACGCCGCTGCGCACCAACACATCGGCACAACCCAGGCCCGCCGGACCGGCACCGATGATCGCGACCTTCTTGCCAGTCGGCTTGACCTTGGACATGTCGGGACGCCAGCCCATGGCGAACGCGGTGTCGGCGATGTACTTCTCAACCGAGCCGATGGTGACCGCACCAAAACCGTCATTCAACGTACAGGCGCCTTCGCACAGACGATCCTGAGGACAAACGCGGCCGCAGACTTCCGGCAGCGTGTTGGTCTGATGCGCCAGCTCGGCGGCGGCAAGGATGTTGCCCTCGGAGACCAGCTTGAGCCAGTTGGGAATGTAGTTGTGGACCGGGCACTTCCACTCGCAATAGGGATTGCCGCAACCCAGACAGCGATGAGCCTGTTCGCACGCCTGCTGCGGCTTGAAGGGTTCGTAGATCTCGACGAACTCCTTCTTGCGCTGACGCAGCAGCTTTTTCTTCGGATCCTTACGCCCGACCTCGATGAACTGGAAGTCGTTATTCAGACGTTCAGTCATTTCAAAACCTCTTAACAGCAGCGGCGAGCTTCAAGCTACAAGCCGCAAAGACGATCACGGAGCCGCGCCTCGCACCACTGGTGGCTTGAGGCCTGCGGCTTGGAGCTGCTTTTATTGTGGATTCGCTCGGGTGGTCGACAGCAACGACGCCAGGTTGGCCGCCTTCGGCTTGACCAGCCAGAAGCGGCGCAGGTAGTCGTCCAGATCTTCCAGCAGCTCGGCGCCCCATTCGCTCCCGGTTTCGGCCACGTATTCACGCAGCACGCCCTGCAGGTGGCTGCGATAGGCCTCCATCGCCTCACCGGTGATGCGTTGCAGGTTGACCAGCTCGTTGTTCACCCGGTCGATGAAACTGTTATCCATGTCGAGCACATAGGCGAAACCGCCCGTCATGCCAGAGCCGAAGTTGTAGCCGGTCTTGCCAAGGACACAGACGAAGCCGCCCGTCATGTATTCGCAGCAATGATCGCCCGTGCCTTCCACGACCGCATGCGCACCGGAGTTACGCACGGCGAAACGCTCACCTGCAGTACCGCTCGCAAACAGCTTGCCGCCAGTTGCGCCATACAGGCAGGTATTGCCGACGATGGCCGACTGCTGCGACTCGAACACGCTGCTCTTCGGCGGAGTAATGACCAGCTTGCCGCCGGTCATGCCTTTACCGACGTAGTCGTTGGCGTCGCCTTCCAGATACATGTTCAGGCCGCCAGCGTTCCAGACGCCGAAGCTCTGGCCCGCCGTGCCCTTGAAGCGGAAGGTGATCGGCGCATTTTTCATGCCCTGGTTGCCATGTAGCCGAGCGATTTCACCGGACACGCGCGCACCGATGGAACGGTCGCAGTTGCAAATTTCCAATTCGAATTCGCCGCCACTCTTGTCATCGATGGCTGCGCGAGCGAGCTTGACCATTTCTTCGGCCAGCAGCCCCTGATCGAACGGTGGATTCTTCTCCACTTCGCAAAACTGGGGTTTGTCGGCGGGGATGTGATCGCTGCCGAGCAGCGGCGTCAGGTCCAGATGGTTCTGCTTGGCGGTGTCGCCTGGCAGCACTTCGAGCAGATCGGTACGACCAATCAACTCCTGCAGGCTGCGCACGCCCAGCCTCGCCAGCCACTCGCGGGTTTCTTCGGCGACGAAGGTGAAGAAGTTGACCACCATATCGACGGTGCCGATGAAATGGTCCTTGCGCAGCTGATCGTTCTGCGTGGCCACACCGGTGGCGCAGTTGTTCAGATGGCAGATGCGCAGGTACTTGCAGCCCAGCGCGATCATCGGCGCGGTGCCGAAGCCGAAGCTCTCGGCACCGAGAATAGCCGCCTTGACTACATCGAGACCGGTCTTCAGACCGCCGTCGGTCTGCACCCGGACCTTGCCGCGCAGGTCGTTGCCGCGCAGCGTCTGGTGCGTCTCGGCCAGGCCCAGCTCCCAAGGCGAGCCGGCGTAGCGAATCGAGGTCAGCGGCGAGGCGCCAGTACCGCCGTCATAACCGGAGATGGTGATCAGATCAGCGTAAGCCTTGGCCACGCCGGCCGCGATGGTGCCGACGCCGGGCTCGGCCACGAGCTTGACCGACACCAGCGCCTTGGGGTTGACCTGCTTGAGGTCGAAGATCAACTGAGCCAGGTCTTCAATCGAATAGATGTCATGGTGCGGCGGCGGCGAAATCAGCGTGACTCCCGGCACCGCGTAACGCAGCTTGGCGATTAGACCGTTGACTTTGCCGCCTGGCAGCTGGCCGCCCTCGCCAGGCTTGGCGCCTTGCGCGACCTTGATCTGCAACACCTCGGCGTTGACCAGATACTCCGGAGTGACACCGAAGCGACCTGTCGCTACTTGCTTGATCTTCGAGCTGCGTTCGGTGCCGTAGCGCGCCGGATCTTCACCACCTTCGCCGGAGTTGGAGCGCGCACCGATGCGGTTCATCGCCGCGGCGATCGCCTCATGCGCCTCGGGCGACAGCGCGCCGAGCGAGATACCGGCCGAGTCGAAGCGCTTGAGGATCTGCTCCAGCGGTTCGACTTCTTCGAGCGCCAGCGGCTGCTCCGCGACCTTGAGTTCGAGCAGGTCACGCAGCATGGCTACGGGACGCTGATCGACCAGCGCGGTGTATTCCTTGAAACGGCTGTAATCGCCCTGCTGCACTGCAACCTGCAGCGCCGCGACCACGTCGGGGTTGTAGGCGTGATACTCACCGCCATAAACGAACTTCAACAGACCGCCCTGCTGGATCGGCTTGCGATTGCTCCAGGCCTCCGCCGCGAGCGCCTTCTGTTCGGCTTCAAGATCGACGAAGCGCGCGCCCTTGATACGGCTGGCAACGCCACGGAAGCTGAGGTCGACCACTTCGTCTGCCAGACCCACGGCTTCGAACAGCTGGGCACCGCGGTACGAGGTGATGGTCGAGATGCCCATCTTCGAGATGATTTTCAGCAGGCCCTTGGTGATGCCCTTGCGGTAGTGCTTGAACACTTCGTACAGGTCACCCAGCACTTCGCCGGTGCGGATCAGATCGCCCAGCACCTCGTAAGCGAGGAACGGGTAAACCGCCGTCGCGCCGAAGCCGATCAGCACAGCGAATTGATGCGGATCGCGAGCACTCGCGGTCTCGACCAGAATGTTGCAATCGCAGCGCAGCCCGGTCTCGATCAGTCGATGGTGCACTGCCCCCACCGCCAGCGATGCATGCACTGGCAACTTGCCCGGCGCAATGTGGCGATCGCTCAGGACCAGCAGCACCTTGCCGCCGCGCACCGCCTCTTCGGCCTGATCGGCGATGTTGCGCACTGCTGCTTCGAGACCGAATGATTCCTCGTAATTAAGATCGATCAGCTGGCGTTCGAACCCCGGCCGGTCGAGCTCCATGATGGTCCGCCACTTGGCCGGCGAGATAATCGGCGTGGTCAGGATCGCCCGGTTGGCGTGATCGGCAGTTTCCTCGAAGACGTTGCGCTCTGCACCCAGACAGGTTTCCAGCGACATCACGATGGCTTCGCGCAGCGGATCGATCGGCGGGTTGGTAACTTGCGCGAACTGCTGGCGGAAGTAGTCGAACGGCGAACGCACCCGCCGCGACAGCACCGCCATCGGCGTGTCATCGCCCATGGAGCCGACCGCTTCCTGGCCTTGCTCGGCCAATGGGCGCAGCACTTGGTCACGCTCCTCGAAGGTGACCTGGAACATCTTCATGTACTGCTTGAGCTGATCGGCATCGTAGAACGCCGAACCATGATCGTTATCGTCCAGGGTCGACTGGATGCGCAGCGCGTTCTGACGCAACCACTTCTTGTAGGGATGTTGGGATTTCAGACGATTGTCGATGTCGTCCGTGTGCAATACCTGACCGGTTTGGGTATCGACGGCCAGAATCTGGCCCGGACCAACACGGCCCTTGGCGATGACATCCTCGGGCTTGTAGTCCCACACGCCGACTTCCGAGGCCAGGGTGATGTAGCCGTTGGTGGTGGTGACCCAGCGCGCCGGGCGTAGACCGTTGCGGTCGAGCAGGCAGATTGCATGGCGGCCATCAGTGAGTACTACACCGGCCGGACCATCCCAGGCCTCCATGTGCATCGAGTTGTATTCGTAGAAAGCGCGCAGGTCCGGATCCATGGTTTCGACGTTCTGCCAGGCCGGCGGAATGATCATGCGCAGGCTACGGAACAGATCCATGCCGCCGGTCACCAGCAGCTCCAACATGTTGTCCATGCTCGACGAGTCGGAACCGGTGCGGTTGACGACCAGCGGATCGAGGTTCTCCAGATCCGGCAGCAATTCGTTGGCGAATTTCAGGCGACGCGCCTGAGCCCAGTTGCGGTTACCGGTGATGGTGTTGATTTCACCGTTGTGGGCCAGGAAGCGGAACGGCTGAGCGAGCGGCCACTGCGGCATCGTGTTGGTGGAGAAACGCTGATGGAACACGCAAATGGCGGTCGCCAGACGCTCGTCGCCGAGATCGGGATAGAACTGCGCCAGATCGGCCGGCATCATCAGGCCTTTGTAGATGATGTCCTTGTCGGAAAAGCTGCAAACATAGAATTCCCTGTCGGCGGCCAGCACAACTTCGGCACGCCGGCGCGCGAAGAACAGCTTGATACCGAAGTCGCGCTCGGACAGGCCTTCAGCCGAGACGAACACCTGTTCTATGCGCGGCAGACGTTCCAGCGCCAGGCGGCCCAGCACGCTGGTATCGACCGGAACTTCACGCCAGCCGACCAGGGTCAGCCCTTTCGCGGCGATCTGTTCGTTGAAGCAGGCGCGGGCCGCATCGGCCTTGGCCGCGTCCTGGCTGAGAAAGATCATGCCGACGGCATAGAGTGCCGGTAGGTCTACATCAAAATGCTGTTTGGCCATGGCTCGCAGGAACCCATCGGGCTTCTGCATCAGCAGGCCGCAGCCATCGCCGGTTTTACCGTCGGCGTTGATGCCACCGCGGTGAGTCATGCAAGTGAGGGATTGAATGGCGGTCTGAAGCAGGTGATGGCTTGCCTCGCCCTGCATGTGGGCGATCAAACCGAAGCCGCAGTTATCCTTGAACTCTTCAGGACGAAAAAGACCTGCTCTCATAGGCACTCCACCAGCTAAATACGTTGTAAATCAACCCCTTATTGACGGCGCACGAAACCACCCCGTCATACACGTGGGCAAAAGGGGGAGCAGTTTACAAAGCCGGCTAGAACGACACAATTTTTTTTTGCAAGCCCCAAAAAGGTGCATTGCGCACCTTTTTGGGGCGTATTTTTAGCGAGCTTGGATCTCTTGCTGCACGCTAGCGAAACTCCGCGCCCATGGCTTACCCGACCTCAACGAGGCCGGCAGAGTCTTGATGGCTTCAAGCGCTGCATTGCGGCTGGAAAAGGAGCTATAAGTAACCACGTATAGCGGCTTGCCCTCATGCTGCTTGACGAAATACCGGTAGCTTTCACCGTGTTGTTTCACCAACGCCTCGGCGTTGCTTTGGGTACGCGTCCCCAGCACCTGTATCAGGTAGTTGGTTTTGGGCTGATTGGCGTACCAGCTCGCCGTAGAGGCAGGCGCATCAGGCTTCGCAACCGACGGCTGCACCGGCTCCCGAGGCGTCTCGACAGGCGGCGCAGGTTCGACCGCAGGGCGCTGGATCGTGGCGCTACCCGCAGCCGTAGGAGCTGGTGCGGTATTGCGTAACGGCTCGCTGACGATTGCGGGCTCTTCTTCAATCAGGACCGGTGAACTGTCCGACTCTAGGCCGCCGGCAGCTGCAAGAGGTTCGCGGACGATTGGCTGATCAGGCTCGGACTGAACGACCTCGGCTGCAGGGCTTTCGTCACCGCCCGGCTCCTCGGTCGATGATTCCGGCGAACGTATATCCGCAGCGCCCCCTGCATCGAGCGGCAAGCTGGTCGTGGCCGGAGCCACTGATTGATCACCGGAGTCACGCATGAATAACGCAATGACGACGACAAGAACGACCGCCGCCAAAGCCAGCAGGTGCTTCATGGGCAGCGGCAAACTCCAGCCAGTCGACTTCCGATTCGCTTTGGACTGCTGCATGGCATCGACGAGCTCGTCGCGTGCTATCTGATTTATCGCACCAGGCCAGCCACCGGAATGCTCATGGATTCGCGAAATCTGGTCTTCGCTGAAACACTCCAGCCCGCCCCCGGCGCCTTCCAGGCGCAACGTCAGATATTCACGGGTCTCGTCTTCTTCGTACGGCTGAAGTGCGATCACATGAAAGCGCTCCTCACCCTCGACCAGCGCCTCCAGGCGCGCCACCAAGGCTTGTTCACCAAACAGAAAGACATGCGGCCTGCCTTCGGGGCTACCCTGGGCCAATCGCAACAGCGTCTCGACCGCAGCGCCCGTCAGCCGCTCAGCGTCGTCGACCAGCAGATAGACCTCCTGCCCGGTGAGCGCTAATTGAATGATCTGCGCCATGATCGAGTCGAAGTCGGCCCGCTGGCTGCCAAGCGCCTGCGCGATCTGTTGCAGGACGAGATTGGAATCGAGGGTATCCTGAGGCGAAATGACCACGCTCTGAACCGCCTGCTTGTTGCTGCTCGCAACGAGCGCCTGGCGCACCAGTGTCTTGCCGCTCCCTTCCGGACCCGTCACCACCAATAGCAACTGGCTGTAGCGGGCAAGATGATGCAGCTGCCCCAACACGGGCTTGCGCTGAGCAGGAAAGAACTTGAAGCCTGGCACACGAGCGGCGAAAGGATCGTGACTGAAGCCATAATGGTTCAGGTAGGAATCGTCAGCAGACAAACTGGTCATGGACATCTCTTAAATGTTCGGCTCTTGGGCAAGCGCGTCGTAATTGACGTTCAATGTGGCTTCCAGCATCTGGCGAGGAAAGTCACCCGTTACTACGGCTTCGCCCAACCGCTTGAGCAGCACCAACCTCAACTTCCCGTTCAGAACCTTCTTGTCGACCGCCATGTGCTGAAGAAAATCCGCGGCGCTCATATTGGTTGGCGGTACTACAGGCAGGCCGGCGCGCGCCAGTAAACGTACGGCTCGGTCACGCTCATTGGCGGAAATCCACCCGAGTTGCCGCGACATTTCGAGGGCCATGACCGTACCCGCCGATACGGCTTCACCATGCAACCACACGCCGTAGCCCTGTTGAGTCTCGATGGCATGCCCGAAGGTATGGCCGAGATTGAGCGTGGCGCGAATGCCTGACTCCCGCTCATCCGCACCCACCACCCTGGCCTTCGCCGCGCATGAGCGCCGTATAGCTTCGGTAAGCGCCGCTTGATCAAGTCTGCGAAGCGAGTCGATATTATCTTCGAGCCACCCCAGGAACGGCTCGTCGCAGATCAGGCCATACTTGATCACTTCAGCCAGGCCGGCTGACAACTCGCGCGGCGGAAGGGTCGATAAGGTCGCGGTGTCGATCAGCACAGCCTGCGGCTGGTAGAAGGCACCGACCATGTTCTTGCCGAGCGGGTGATTGATGCCCGTCTTGCCGCCCACGGACGAATCGACCTGAGACAGCAGTGTCGTCGGGACTTGAATGAAATCAACGCCACGCTGGTAGCAGGCGGCTGCAAAACCAGCCATGTCGCCTATGACCCCGCCACCCAACGCGATGACTGTCGTGTTGCGGTCATGCCTGGCCGTCAGCAATCCATCGAAAATCGACTGCAGGGTTTGCCAGTTCTTGTGCGCTTCTCCGTCTGGAAGAACCACAGAAGTGACCGAATAATCAGCGAGACTGCGCGAAAGCCGCTCAAGATAGAGTGGCGCAACGGTATCGTTGGTAACGATCGCAACCTGCTTGCCGCGGATGTGACGGGACAACAGATCACCACGATCGATGAGCTGCTCGCCAATGAATATCGGATAGCTTCGCTCGCCGAGGTCGACATGTAGAGTCTGCATAGGGGCCCCACGATTAAAGGGCGCTAGGATAACGCAGATCGACCCAGGCTTTCACGAGGTGCTAGAGCTTGAAGCTGCCCAATGATTTCCACCACGACCAGGCGTGGGGGACGCTCATCCGTCTGGACCACAATGTCCGCGATTTCACGGTACAGCGGATCCCGCACAGCCATCAGATTGGTGAGAATCTCGCGGGGATTGGGCGTTTGCAACAGCGGACGGTTGCGGTCCCGAGAGGTGCGGTCGAGCTGCTGCTCAACCGAAGTGCAAAGGTAAATGACCCGCCCGCCAGCACATAACACCTGACGATTGTCCACTCGGAGCACCGCACCACCGCCAGTTGCCAGCACGACGCCGTCCATCTGGCACAATTCCTTGATAGCGACGTGTTCCCTTTCACGGAAGCCCTGCTCTCCCTCGACATCGAAGATCAGCGGGATGCTTGCACCGGTGCGTTGTTCGATCTCCTTGTCGGAATCCCGAAAAGGGAGGCGAAGCTCCTTGGCGAGCAGGCGCCCGATGGTGCTTTTGCCAGCCCCCATCGGGCCCACGAGGATGATGTTTTCAACCAAATCAGCGATTCACTGCGATAGCCTGATGATTCAGGATTCTGGGTGTTAAGAAGACCAGCAGCTCAGACTTAGCATCCGTCACTACGTCGCGGCGGAACAGGCGGCCAAGGTAGGGTACGTCACCCAGAAACGGAACCTTGTCCACGCTTTTGGATTGACTGTTGGAGAATACACCACCGATCACAACAGTTTCTCCGTCGTTCACCAATACCTTGGCGTTGACTTCGTTCTTATCGATCGGTGGAACACCATTTACTGCGTTGCGGAAGTCTGGTGCATCTTTAGTCACCTTGACCTCCATGATAATACGGTTATCTGGCGTGATTTGAGGGGTAACTTCTAAGGATAGGGCCGCTTCTTTAAAAGAAGTGCTAGTCGCACCGCTGGAGCTGGCCTCCTGATAAGGTACTTCCGTACCTTTCAGAATCTTCGCTGTTTCTTTGTCCGCTGTCATGACCTTCGGCTGGGATACCACCTCTCCATTCCCGGTTTTCTCCATAGCAGAGAGCTGAAGGTCCAATAAAAGGTGGTCCGAAATAAAGCCAATACCGACACCGGAAGTGCTGTTTAGTACCCCCATGTCGACAAAAGGCACCGGCGCCGTTCCCTCCTCAAGAGTATAATTGCCGACCTCTTTCGTGCCCGGCGGCCTCAAAATCCCGTCATCGTCGAAGGCTCTAGCGCCATCCTTCCCGTAGGCACTCCATTGATCGTTCACTACGTTACCACCCCAACGAACCCCAAGCGCCTTGTCGTACCCAACGTTTGCCTCAACGATTCGAGCCTCAATCATGACCTGTCGAACTGGAATATCCAGCTGAGTCACGATGCGACGTAATTCATCCAGACGCTCTTGGGTCTGGTAGGCGATTATGTTGTTCGTACGATCATCAACCGCGATGGAGCCGCGATCGTCAGCCTGCCCATGAACTGCAGTTACCGACTGAAAGAGCTTGGCTATATCCGATGCCTTGGCGTAATTGACCTGCACGACCTCGCGACGTAACGGAGCCAGTTCGGCAATCTGCCGTTTGGACTCCAACTCCTGACGTTCACGTGCAGCGATCTCGTCCGCTGGCGCCACCAGCAGCACGTTGCCAACCTGACGCTTGTCGAGCCCTTTGGTTTTCAGTACCAGATCCAGCGCCTGATCCCACGGCACGTTCTGCAGGCGCAGCGTGATATTGCCTTGCACGGTATCGCTGGCGACCAGGTTGAGATCGGTGAAGTCGGCAATCAACTGAAGAACCGAACGGACATCGATATCCTGGAAATTCAGCGACAGCTTCTCTCCCGAATAGGTGAAGTGCTCGGCCTTGCGTTTCTCGACATCGGACTCACTAAGCGGCTTGACGCTGATGGTCAGCTTGTCGTCCGTCTGATAGGCCAGATAGTCGTAACGACCGCTGGGCTCGATGGCGATACTCGCACCCTCGGCCTTACTGCTGGAATCGACGAATTTGACCGGCGTAGCGAAATCCTGCACGTCCAGCCTCACACGAAGCGATTCCGGCAGCTGCGTCTTGGCGAAGGAGACCCGAATTTTGCCGCCCTGCTCTTCAATGCTCGGACTGATCGACGGGTCCGACAGCGTGATGATGACGTTACCGGCCCCATCTTCCCCACGACGGAAATCGATATTATTGATCGCCTTGCCCGCAGCCACGGACGCGGTTGGTTTTGTCTTGTGTAGCGGCGCCACCGGAGCGGCCGCTACAGCCGCGGTTGCTGCACCGCTTTCACCGAGCACGACGAACAAATTGTTTCCGTCTACACGAGTCGAATAAGGCACCAAGGATGTGAGGTTTACGATGAGCCGCGTGCGACCTTGGGCCTCGACTACGGTCACACTGCGGGCATTACCGACACCAAGCTCGTGGTTTTTGGATTTCAGATTGCTGGAAACACCTGGCAGGTCGAGCGCAATGCGCGCCGGCTGGTCGAGCGTATAGCCCCGCGGGGTGGGTACAGGTTCATCGAAGGCCAGTTTCAGCTCAACGCGGTCACCGGGCAGCGAAGCAACATCGAGTGCATTGAGGTTCGCCGCCAGCAGCGCGGGCGAGATCATCGCCGCCAGCAGGGACAAGCCGAGACGAGAGAGAGTGGTATTCATAGAAGGATTCCGTTGTGCAGACCGGTAAAGGTTTTCCATTTTTGCCATGACTCAAGAACGCTCTTTCAAGGTCAGGCTGCGCGGGCGCTCAAGCCAACCACCCTCTCCGTCCGGAACGATTTCGAGCACATCCACCTCGGCTTCGCTGATCTCAACGATACGGCCATGGTTGCGCCCCAGATAGTCACCGACCTTGACTCGGTGAACCCCGTCACCACCTTTGATCAAGGCGTATCGCCCGGCATCATTGGTCAATGTTCCGACCATGACGAAGTTTTCAATATTGAACTCTTCGAGGAACTGCTTGATGCGAGTCTCGTCAGGCCGAATGTCTTTCGACCCTTTCTGCCGCTGGGTCAGATCGATCTTCATCGGCGGCTGGAATGGGTGCCGCAGTGATGCCGCGCTATAGGTGAAGGCTTCGTATGGCAAGAAGGCCGGCAATGGCTCGATCGTTCCTTTCGGCTTGGCCCGCACGTCGTCCATGTAGGCGCGCAGATCCTCGAAGTCACCGCTGACGCCACAGCCAGTCAGCAAAACTAGAGCCAGGCCCAGTGCGGTATTTCGGGCTCCATTCATTTCTGCAGCCCCTTGTCGTTGTAGCGGTAGGTCTTGGCCAGAATGCTCATGTGCAGCTTGGAAGAAGAATCCTTGCTGAGAGGCTTGATCTCGAAGTCATGCAGGGTGACGATCCGCGGTAGGCTCGCCACGCCACTGACAAAAGTCGCAAGATCGTGGTAACCGCCAACCACTTTGATCTGTATCGGCAGTTCGATGTAGAACTGCTGGGTAACTTCTGGCTGCAGCTTGATTTCTTCGAACTCGAGCCCGCTACCCAAGCCGGTATGAGTGATGTCTTCAAGCAAGCCTGGGACTTCGGTGTCGCTAGGCAGCTGGCGTAGCAACGCGCCAAACGACGCCTCCATTTCCACCATCTGCGCCTTGTACGCCTCGAGGTTCGCAGCCTGGAACGCCTTCGACGAGAACTGCTGCTTCAAGGTCTCCTCTTGCGCCTTCTGCTGGTCAAGCCCGGCTTGCAGGTCGCTGAGATGGAAGTAATAGCCCCCTCCGAGCAACAGAACCATCAGCAATATTGCGGCGATAACCTTCACCGCGGCGGGCCACGAGCCCAGGTTGTTCATATCCAGGTCGGCAAGATCGACACTGCGCAGGCTTTCCAGAGAACTAGCCAGACTCATGGCTTATCTCCTTCAACAGCTGCGGCCGGCTGCGTCTGCTGCACCGTTAGCTGGAACATGTTTTCTTGATCCACTGCACCAGCAGTGACAGCCTTCACTTCGTTCAGATTTGGCGCTTCCAGCCATTCAGATCCATCCAAATTGCGCATCAGGTTTGAGACCCGGTTATTGGATTCCGCGCCGCCAACGATTGCGATGTTCTTGCCGGCCATTTTCAGCTCGGTGAAATACACGCCATCGGGAAGCGTACGTACCAGTTGATCGAACACCCTGCCAATGATGGGACGATTGCCCTGCAGGTCCTGAATGATCTTCATACGTTCGAGCAATTGCTGCCGACGCTCACGCAACTCTTTGATCTCGGCGATTCGCGCATCCAGAACGGCGATTTCCTTGCGAACGAAGTCGTTCCGCGCGTTCTGCCGCTCGATGGCGTGATTGAGGTACTGATCTGCGAGAAACAACAGGCCCGCCGCCAGGACTGCAACGCCGGCGAGGGAAACCAGAAAGCGCTGCTTACGCTCTTCGCGAAGCTGCTCTCGCCAGGGTAAAAGGTTGATCCGGGCCATCAGTCGAAACTCCTCAAGGCCAACCCACAGGCAATCATCAGCGATGGCGCATCACTCGCCAGCGCACCCGCGTTGACCTTGCCGCTCAACGCCATATCGGCAAAAGGGTTGGCGACTAAAGTCTGGGTTCCGATTTTCTGCTGAATCAACCGATCCAGCCCGGGGATTGAAGCCGTACCGCCCGCCAAAAGGATGTAGTCCACATCATGGAACTGCCCAGCAGCGAAGAAGAACTGCAGCGAGCGTGAAACCTGCTGAACAACCGCCTCTTTGAACGGCTGCAACACTTCGCTGTCATAGTCGTCTGGAAGGCCTCCCTGCTTTTTGGCCAGGCCGGCCTCTTCCATCGAAAGGCCGTAGCGACGCTGGATTTCCTCGGTGAGCTGGCGGCCACCGAATAGCTGTTCGCGCGTATAGATGGTGCGACCGTTATGCAGCACGCTCAGCGTGGTCATGGTCGCGCCGATATCCACGAGCGCCACTGTCAGCTCATCATGACCAGCGCCCAATTGCGGCGCCAATAGATTGTAAGAACGCTCCAGCGCATAGGCTTCGACATCAACGACCTTGGCCGTCAATCCCGCAAGAGCGAGCGCCGCCTCGCGAATCTCCACGTTCTCCTTGCGGCACGCGGCCAGAAGCACTTCCACGCGTCCGGGAGAACGAGGCGCAGCACCCTGTACTTCGAAATCGATCGCGACTTCTTCCAGTGGATAAGGAATGTATTGGTCCGCTTCGATCTTCAGCTGATTTTCCAGATCGTCATCAGACAATCCGGCTTCCATCTCGATACTCTTGGTGATGACTGCCGAGCCGGAGACGGCTACGGCGGCCGACTTTACTCCGGTTTTGGCCTTGACCAACAACCGAGTCAGCGCCTGACCTACACCTTCGAGTTCAGCAATGTTCTTTTCCACCACGGCATTTGGCGGAAGCGGTTCGACCGCATAGGACTCAACCCTATATCGGGAGCCTGAACGGCTTAATTCGAGCAGCTTGACGGACGTCGAACTGATGTCGATCCCAAGCAGCGTGTTCGCTTTCTTAGTGAAGAGCCCTAGCACGGCCGATTTCCTATCTTTATCCGCCACTTACGGATTAATTATGTTTGTCCGCATTAGATAACAGCCTTGACAGAAGCGCAAATGGCTCCCCGGCAAAAAAACCGCTTATAATGTGAACGGTTTTTCCTTTCAGCATCGTCTGCGGCTTACACCTCATTCCCCACCCTGGATTCAAAGAACCCCGATGCGTTTTCTGAAGTTTTTCCTATGGTCGTGCCTGGCTATTTTCTGCGGGCTTTTGCTCAGTTTGAGTGGCGCTTTCCTGTATCTCAGCCCCAACCTGCCGTCGGTCGAATCGCTGCGCAGCATCCAGCTTCAGATACCGCTGCGCGTCTACAGCAATGACAACAAGCTGATCGCCGAGTATGGCGAAATGCGTCGCTCCCCTATCGACTTCGACGAAATACCCGAAGACTTTATCGCCGCGCTGTTGGCTGCCGAAGACGACAACTTCGCTAACCATTATGGCGTCGACGTGAAAAGCCTGATGCGCGCTGCCACGCAATTATTGAAAACCGGCCAGATTCAGACCGGCGGCAGCACCATTACCATGCAGGTCGCAAAAAATTACTTCCTGACCAGCGAGCGGAGCTTTTCGCGCAAGATCAACGAGATACTTCTTGCGCTCCAGATCGAAAGAGAGCTGAGCAAGGACGAGATTCTCGAGCTGTACGTCAACAAAATCTATTTAGGCAATCGTGCCTACGGCATTGAGGCCGCGGCTCATGTCTACTATGGCAAGTCAATGAGCGAGCTTAGTCTGGCGCAAATGGCCATGATCGCGGGCCTACCCAAGGCACCATCGGCTTTCAATCCGCTGGCCAACGCTGAACGCGCCAAGGAGCGGCGTGACTGGATTCTGGGCCGGATGTATCGACTGGGAAGAATAGACGAAGCGCGCTACCAACAAGCACTGGCAGAAGTAGTCGACGCGTCCTATCACGGCTCCTCACCCGAACTCAACGCCCCTTATATAGCCGAGATGGCGCGCGCTGAAATGGTGGGCCGCTTCGGCAGCGCAGCCTATACCGACGGTTTCCGCGTGTATACCACCACAACCAGCGAACGCCAGATTGCTGCCAATGAGGCTCTGACACGGGGCTTGATCGAATACGACCAGCGTCACGGCTATCGCGGTCCGGAAGCTCAGCTGGCGAGTACTGATCGTGAAGAATGGCTGAAAGAACTGGGCACTTATCGCAGCCAGTCCGGCCTGCTACCCGCTGTAGTCAGTGCGATTTCCAAAGACGCCATCAAGGTCATCCTTCGTGACGGCAGCGAGCGGAGCATCGGATGGGAGAGCATGAAGTGGGCCCGGCCGTTCATCAACAGCAACAGCCTTGGGCCGCAACCCAAAGCTCCCTCGGATGTAGCCAACGTTGGGGACGTGATCCGCGTCAGCATCACGGGTGATGAAACGCTGTTCACCCAGGTGCCTCAAGTACAGGGCGCTCTTGTATCTATCGACCCTATTGATGGCTCTATCGAAGCCTTGACCGGCGGCTTTTCCTTTGGCCAAAGCAATTACAACCGCGCCATCCAGGCCAAGCGCCAACCTGGATCCAGCTTCAAACCCTTCGTTTACAGCGCGGCACTGGATGCCGGATTTACCCCCGCAACCCTGGTAAACGACTCACCTATCGTCTTTGTCGAGGAAGGTCTCGATCGCGTTTGGCGCCCAAAGAATGACAACAACACGTTCCTAGGTCCGATACGCCTGCGCGAAGCCCTGTACAAGTCGCGAAATCTGGTTTCGATTCGCCTTCTGCAAACCCTGGGCATTCCCTACACGGTCGACTATATCAAGCGCTTTGGCTTCAAAGGCGAGGACCTGCCCCCGAACCTCTCGCTCGCGCTTGGCACCGCAACCCTGACCCCCATGGAAGTCACCATCGGCTGGACCGCTTTCGCCAATGGTGGTTACAAGATCGAGCCCTACCTGATCGAGCGGATCGAGGATCGAGACGGCAAGACCATATTCGAGGCAAATCCTGTGCGCGTGCCACAACGCAGCGCCGCTCAAGCGGAAGATGGTGAAGCACAGGTGACCACTTACGCTCAGAGCGACGCCCCGCCGATTGGCACATCGGAGCCAGACACGCAGCAACCGCTGCATGCCGAGCAAATCATTGACGAGCGCACCGCGTACATCATGACCAGCATGCTGCAGGACGTTATCAAGCGCGGCACGGGCCGCAAGGCGCTGGCGATGGGGCGTAGCGATATCGCCGGGAAGACCGGTACCACAAACGAGTCCAAGGACAGCTGGTTTTCCGGGTACAACGCGGACATCGTGACAACGGTCTGGGCCGGCTTCGATCAGCCACAAACGCTTGGTCGGCGGGAGTATGGCGGAACGGTGGCGCTGCCTATCTGGATCGATTACATGAGTTCTGTACTGGAAGGCACTCCCGAACATGCACCTGCCGAACCCGAAGGAATCCTGACACTGCGGATCGACCCTAAAAGCGGCCGCGCAGCTTCTCCGGGCACACCAGATGCCTATTTCGAAATCTTTCGAAGTGAAGACTCACCGCCCAACATGGATGACGAGATCATTCCAGGCTCCACGTTGCCCGGCAGTCCGCTACCTGCGTCCGAAGCTGCACCCATCGACCTGTTCTAACCCACCAGAATTGGCTCAGCTGTGACAACGGCTGAGCTATTCAGGATCTTTAAGCAATTCTTCCCCATTAAAAAACAGCACTAAATAAAAACCCCGACCGAAGCCGGGGTTTTCATGCTGCAAGCCCCGCCAAAGCGGAGCCATGCCAAACCTAGTCAGACATTGAACACGTCGTCGACCGATTTGAGCGGGTAGTTCGACGGGTACGGCAGGGTCGCCACGCCACTTTCGATCGCCGCCTTGGCCACCGCATCGGAAACGAGCGTAATCAAGCGCGGATCCATCGGCTTAGGAATGATGTATTCACGACCGAACTGCAGCTGTTCTACGCCATAAGCGGAGGCTACTTCAGCCGGAACCGGAAGTTTGGCCAGGTCGCGCAACGCCAGTGCGGCGGCGATCTTCATTTCCTCGTTGATGCGCGACGCACGAACGTCCAGAGCCCCACGGAAAATGAAAGGGAAACCCAGTACATTGTTGACCTGGTTCGGGTAATCCGAGCGCCCCGTCGCCATGATCACATCGGAACGTGTCGCGCGTGCCAGTTCCGGGCTGATCTCAGGATCCGGGTTTGAGCAAGCAAACACTACCGGGTTCGCCGCCATACGATTGAGCCCTTCAGGACTCAACAGATTGGCGCCAGACAAACCAACAAAGACATCCGCGCCATCGAGTGCATCATCCAGCGTGCGCTTATCGGTTTCGTGAGCAAATACAGCCTTGTACTGGTTCAGGTCGTCGCGACCAGCATGGATGACACCCTTGCGGTCAATCATGAAGATGTTCTCGATCTTCGCACCCATACTCACCAGCAACTTCATGCAGGAAGTCGCCGCAGCGCCCGCACCGAGGCAGACGATCTTGGCCTGCTCCAGGGTTTTGCCGGCGATTTCCAGTGCATTGAGCATGCCCGCCGCGGTAACGATGGCAGTACCGTGCTGGTCATCATGAAACACCGGGATGTCGCACTGCTCGATCAGCGCGCGCTCGATCTCGAAGCACTCTGGTGCCTTGATATCTTCCAGGTTGATCCCACCGAAAGTGATGGAGATGCGTTTGACCGTATCAATGAAGGCCTGCGGGCTTTCCGCATCGACTTCAATATCGAACACATCGACACCGGCGAAGCGCTTGAACAGGACACCCTTGCCTTCCATAACCGGCTTGGATGCCAACGGCCCAAGGTTGCCAAGGCCAAGAATCGCGGTGCCATCGGAAATCACAGCGACCAGATTGCCTTTGCCGGTGTATCGGTAAGCCAGCTCCGGGTCACGGCCAATTTCTCGTACCGGCTCTGCTACGCCAGGGCTGTAGGCCAATGCCAGGTCCCGAGCGGTGGAAGTGGGCTTGGTCAACTCGACGCTCAGCTTTCCCGGACGGGGCTTAGCGTGGTATTCGAGCGCGGCTGTTTTCAGGTCAGTCATGGGGCATTTCCGCTTGTTTTTTCTGGGACAGACAGGCCGCCGAGCATACGCCAAGACTGATCGCCGTCACAACCCAATGGAAAAAGCTGACTGTCAAGTGTTCGCTCTACGACCTGCAGATGACAGGCGAGCAACGATCCCCATACCCTCCTGCGCCGCGCGGAAAACGCGTCAGGGCAGCGGAGCGAGCATCGATGGATGGCTTATTCTCAGCAACCAGCGAGCCTGCTGTGACAAATTCGCGCGCCCCTTGCGATCGACCACCCAACCCCTCGCCTCGATCTCCTTGCCGGGCAGGTCTTTCAAGGAATCGTCAAACCCCGCAACGGCATCGCGCGGAATCTGCAAGACCAATGGGCCGTCCAGCTCCAGCCAGACGCCACCCCGATTCACCTCCAGCCGATCGACACGTGCCCGGACCAGCGCAAAACCGCCACGGCGTAGACGCTCCGACGAGATTACCGGGGATTGGCGCCATACCCCCTCGCCGGCGGAACGGGCCTGACGCTCTACAGCTCGGTGACAATCGGCCAACAGGCTATTGGGCGCGATAGCCACAAAGAAACCCAGCCCTTCGGCAAGCAGCACAGCTTCCAGGTTCTCGCCGCGATCATTGAAGGCATGGGCCAGAAGACGGCCGTAGTGATCCCGAGCCTGTTGACCGAGGCGCAGATCCAACCGCCCACCGCTGGCTTTCACCAATGCCTGCAGTCGCTGCCGGGCCGCATCCGCGAAAGGCTCGGCACTGCGCCCCTTGCGGCCCATCTCGGGTGCATTCACGCCAATGAGGCGCACGTTGCGCCCATCGGCGAGGCGCAACGTATCGCCATCAATGACCGCCGCCACCTTTACTCGTGACAGCGGACCACTGACGGGACAGAGCGCCTGCGCCTGCAGGCTGAAAATGGCACAAACGAAAAAGGCGCCCACGAGGGGCGCCTTTTTCATTTGCTCGGAAAGCCTCATGGGATTCCCGTCGCGGCGACAGCTTACTTGGCGCCGAACACACCGAAACGCTGCTTGAAGCGGTCGATACGGCCGCCGGTATCCAGCACTTTCTGCTTACCGGTGTAGAACGGATGGCACTCGGAGCAGACGTCGATGCTCAGATCTTTGCCCAGCGTGGAGCGAGTCTTGATGACGTTGCCGCAGCTGCAAGTGGCGTCGATTTCAACGTAATTAGGATGGATATCGGCTTTCATGGAAAATCCTCTAGGACTTGTGCCGCCACCCGACCCTATGTCGAGTACCGCACGGAAGGGCGCGAATAATACCAGAGCCCGATATCGATGCAAGGACAGCTGATCGCCTCATCATATAGTGCCGATCCCGCTCAAGGCGTCGAGACACTGTCATCGCGCCGTATCGTTTAAGATCGGCATTCGTCGCCAAGGACTACCGCGTGCCCCAACCCATACTCCGTCTCGCGCTCCCCTCTCCGCTGCGCAGACTCTTCGACTACCTTCCACCCGCTGGCGTCCCGCCCGCGTCGCTGCAGCCAGGCATGCGGCTGCGCGTGCCGTTCGGGCGGCGTGAAATCGTCGGGGTTCTGGTAGAGGTCGTTGATCATAGTGCGGTCCCCGAGGCGAAGCTCAAACCGGCGCTGGAGCTGCTCGATACGCGCTCCCCGCTCTCGCCCGCTCTGTTCAGACTGTGTCTGTGGACTGCCCAGTATTATCAGCACAGCCTGGGCGACACGTTCAGTTGGGCACTGCCGGTTCTGTTGCGCCAGGGCGAACCCGCCGAGGCAAGACAGGAGCGCTTCTGGCATGTCACCAACGGGGCGCGGCCCGAAGACCCTCGCCTCAGCCGAGCTCCGCGTCAGCGCGAGGCGTTGAGAACCATCGCCCAACATCCCCACGGCGTGGCCCACTCACTACTCACCCAGTTGCAATTGAGCAAGGACAGCCTGGATCCGCTGCTGCAAAAAGGTTTGTTACGCATCGAGACTCGCCGTAGTCATCAGGTTCAGGGCCATCAGGGCAGCTGGCTGCTGCAGCCGGAACTGCCGCTGAATCAGGAACAACGCGCCGCGTTCGAAGCCATTCGCGCCGGCCTGGACGGGTTTCAGGCATTTCTGCTGGCGGGCGTCACTGGCAGCGGCAAGACCGAGGTCTATCTGCAGCTGATCCACCAGGTGCTCAAAGTCGGCAAGCAGGCCTTGGTGCTGATCCCTGAAATCAACCTAGGCCCTCAGACCCTGGCGCGCTTCGAGAAGCGTTTCAATGCCCGCATCGCCCTGCTGCATTCCAACGTCAACGACCGGGAACGCCTGGATGCCTGGCTTGCGGCACGGGACGGCGAGGCGGACATCATCATCGGCACTCGCTCAGCGCTGTTCACGCCGATGAAGAACCCCGGGCTGATCATCCTCGACGAGGAACATGACGCCTCATATAAACAGCAGGAAGGCCTGCGCTATCACGCCCGAGACCTGGCGATCGTCAGAGCGCGCCAGGAAAATCTGCCGGTGCTGCTGGGCTCGGCAACCCCGTCCCTGGAAAGCCTGCACAACGCCCACAGCGGTCGCTATGCCCTATTGAAGCTGACCCAGCGCGCTGGTGGCGCGCAAGCGCCGCGCTTTCTGCGCCTGGATGTGAAAAGTCGGCCGCTGGACTCGGGCATCTCCGGTCCGCTGCAGCAGGCCATGGCCCAGACACTCGCTGCCGGGCAACAGGTCCTGGTATTCCTGAACCGCCGCGGCTTCGCCCCATCGCTGCTTTGTCACGATTGCGGCTGGCTCAGCCAATGCCCGCGCTGCGACGCCAGAATGACCCTGCATCAGCGTCACAACGAGCTGCGCTGCCACCACTGTGGCCACGCCGAGCGCCCACCGCGCAGCTGCCCGGATTGCAACAGCGTCGATCTACGCCCCGTTGGTACCGGCACCGAGCGCGCCGAAGAACGATTGGGCATCATCTTTCCCGATTACCCGGTGCTGCGCATCGATCGCGACAGCACTTCACGTAAGGGCTCGATGGAGCAACTGCTGGCCACCATCAACCGCGGCGAACCTTGCCTGCTGGTCGGCACCCAGATGCTTGCCAAGGGTCATCATTTTCCCCGAGTCACGCTGGTCGCCATCCTCGACGCCGATGGCGGGCTGTTCTCGGCTGACTTCCGTGCCAGCGAGCGCATGGCCCAGCTGATCGTGCAGGTAGCCGGTCGCGCGGGCCGCGCCGAAGAGCCCGGCAAAGTCATCATTCAGACACACCTTGCCGATCACCCGCTACTGGTTCAGCTCACCGAACAAGGCTATTTCGCCTTTGCCGACCAAGCACTGAGCGAGCGCCGTGCCGCCGGCCTGCCGCCATTTAGCCATCTGGCTCTGCTGCGTGCCGAGGCAACGAAGCCCGGTCAGGCCGAAGAATTCCTCGATCACGCCTGCCATGAAGCCGAACAGCTCATGGCGCAGCTCGGCCTCGGCGGCGTCGAACTACTCGGACCGGTGCCGGCACCAATGGAGCGGCGCGCGGGACGCTTCCGCGCCCAGCTGTTGCTACAGGCCAATGCCCGCGCGCCTCTCCATAAGTTGATGAACGCCTGGCTGCCGGTGGTCGAGCAGCTGCCCTCCAGCCGCGCGGTGCGCTGGTCGCTGGATATCGATCCGATCGACTTGTTTTAGCGCCACCCTGCTGCCAGTCATCTAGCCTCAAGCGCTTTATCGGCTTTTTGGCTTCCGCTTGCCGCTGGTGGCTTGTCGCTTGCCGCTGCTCTTATAATGCGCAGTTTTCGACCAAAGCCTCCGGGCCGACCGAGCAAACGATGAAAGACAGCATTCGCCACCTGATCCAGCAAGCCCTTGTTCGCCTCACCGCTGAAGGGGTGCTGCCTGAAGGATTGAGTCCGACCATCCAGGTGGAGAACACCCGCGACAAGACTCATGGCGACTTCGCCAGCAACATCGCCATGATGCTGGCGAAACCTGCCGGGATGAAACCCCGCGACCTCGCCCAGAAGCTCATCGAGGCACTGCCAGCGGACCCTAGCGTCAGCAAAATAGAAATCGCCGGCCCGGGCTTTCTCAACTTCTTCCAGAACAGCGCTGCGCTCGCCCAGCGTCTTGACGCGGCGCTTGGCGACCCGCATCTCTGCGTTAGCAAGGCAGGCCCAACGCAGCGAGTCGTCATCGATCTGTCCTCGCCGAACCTGGCCAAGGAAATGCACGTCGGCCACCTGCGCTCGACCATCATCGGCGATGCGGTGGCGCGCGTACTGGAGTTTCTCGGTGACGAGGTGATCCGGCAGAACCACGTCGGTGATTGGGGTACGCAGTTCGGCATGTTGCTCGCTTATCTGGAAGAAAACCCCGCCGCCGCCGAAACAGAGCTGTCCGACCTGGAACAGTTCTATCGCGCCGCGAAACAGCGCTTCGATGATTCGTCCGCGTTCGCCGATCGAGCCCGCGAACTGGTAGTGAAGCTGCAGGCCGGCGACGCCGACTGCCTGCGTCTGTGGAATCGCTTCAACGAGATATCCCTGTCGCACTGCCAGAAGGTCTATGACCGCCTGAACGTCAAGCTCACCCCTGATGACGTCAAAGGCGAAAGCGCCTACAACGCCGAACTGGGCGATATCGTCGAAGCATTGAAAGCCAAGGGGCTATTGAGCGAAAGCAACGGCGCCCAGTGCGTGTTTCTCGAGGAATTCAAGAACGCCGAGGGCAACCCGCTCCCGGTCATCGTGCAGAAGGCCGGCGGCGGCTACCTCTATGCCACCACCGATCTGGCGTCCATGCGCTACCGCAGCCAGCAACTGAAAGCCGATCGCGCCCTGTACTTCGTCGATCAACGCCAGGCCCTGCACTTCCAGATGGCCTTCGAGGTCGCGCGCCGGGCCGGCTTCGTCAGCAGCGACATGCAGCTCGAGCACATGGGTTTCGGCACCATGAACGGCGCCGACGGTCGCCCATTCAAGACCCGCGACGGCGGCACCGTGAAGCTGGTCGACCTGCTCGACGAAGCCGAACAGCGCGCCTACAGCCTGGTGAAGGGCAAGAACCCGGATCTGGACGAAACAGAGCTCCGCCAGATCGCTCGTGCCGTCGGTATCGGCGCGGTGAAATATGCGGACCTGTCCAAGCACCGCACCAGCGATTACAGCTTCAACTTCGAACATATGCTGAGCTTCGAAGGCAACACCGCGCCCTACCTTCTCTATGCCTATACCCGTGTGGCCAGTGTATTCCGCAAGCTTGGTACCGGGATGGACGGGCTGGCCGGCGAGATACAGCTCGAAGCCGAACAGGAACAAGCGCTGGGCGCGAAGCTTGCCCAATTCGCAGAGGTACTTAATGGCGTCGGCGAGAAGGGCGTCCCGCATTTGCTGTGCAGCTACCTGTACGATCTGGCCGGGTTGTTTTCGAGTTTCTACGAACACTGTCCGATACTCACTGCCGAGAGCGAGGCCGTGAAGCAGAGCCGCCTGCGCCTGGCCGCACTGACCGGCAAGACCCTCAAACAAGGCCTGGAATTGCTCGGCCTGGAAACCCTGGAGCGGATGTAAGTGGCAACCAGGAAAAAACCCGCCCCCAAGCGCGGGGCGAGCCGCTATCAGGCGCCCGCCAAAAAGCCCGTACCCGGCTGGGTCTGGCTGGTTTGTGGTTTGATCATCGGCGGTTTCATCATGTTTTTGATGAACCTCGAACCCGGCCGAGACGAGATCAAGCGTGCCACGGATACGCCCAAGCCCAAGGAACAACCGAAGCGCTCCACGCCGGCACAGGAGCAACCGGTAAAGCCCAAGTACGACTTCTATACGTTGCTACCTGAGTCCGAAGTGATTCTGCCACCGGAAGCGCCGAAGCCCGAACCGCCCAAGCCGGTGACGCCCGAAGAAGCCGCCAAGATTGACACGGCGCGGGCGGAAGCTGCGCTGAATGGCCAGGTACCGCCGCCCCCACCGCTGGTGGCCAAGGCGCCCGTTACCCAGTTCTTCCTGCAGGCCGGCTCGTTCCGCAAGCAGCAGGAAGCGGAAAAGGTCAGGGCTCAGATTATCCTGCTGGGTCAGGATGTACGCGTCGAGAACGTCACTGTCCGTGACGAGGACTGGTACCGCGTCCTGGTCGGCCCCTTTGCCAACCGTGAGCAGCTTGGCCTGGCGCAGAAGACGCTGTCTGCAAGCGGCTACAACAATCTGCTGCTTCAGCAACGGCAGGCACGCTGAACCAAGGCGTCGCCCGAAACACACGAGAGCCGCAAAACAGCGGCTCTAGCCTTCCCGCGGCGCGTAGGCGAAGACATCGGCGCGCATCTGCGTCGCGTCCATCCCCGCTTCTACCAGCGCATCCAGCGTGCCGTAGATCATTACCGGCGAGCCGCTGGCATAGACATGAATCGGCTTGAGATCGCCGAAGTCTTCGCATACGGCTTCGTGCAGCATGCCGCAACGCCCCTGCCAGCCACAGACGTCGCTGACGACTTGGTGGAGAAACAGATTGGGCATCTGCCGCCACTCATCCCAGTGGGGTAGCTGATAGAAGTCTTCCGGCCGGCGCACGCCCCAGTACAGATGCACCGGATGGGCGAAGCCCTCGGCCCGGCAATGTTCGATCAGGCTGTGCATCTGCGCCATTCCGGTTCCGGCCGCAATTAGCACAAGCGGCCCATTCGGGAGCTCGGCGAGATGCGTATCGCCGAACGGCATCTGCACGCAGACCATCCCTTGGCGCCTGATGAAATCGAGCAAACCGATCGTCGACGGCTCCCGTGCCAGCACATGCAGTTCCAGTTCACGTCCACGCCCCGGCGTAGACGCCAGGGAAAAGGCACTGAACTCGCCGTCTTCACGCTTGAGCAGCAGGTACTGTCCGGCGTGATAGCGCGGCGGCTTGCCTGCAGGCGCGCGGAGCAGCAGCCGAAACACGTCGCCGCCCACGTCCTGGCAACTGATCAGCTGGCAACTGAACGTCCGTACTGGCAGCTCGCCAGGGGCGAGCACGCCGTCCCATAGCAGGACACAATCCTCTTCAGGCTCGGCCAGACAGGCGAAAACCTCGCCATGATCCTGACTTACACCACGCTGGCGCACCCGACCATTGACCAGTAAGGCCGCGCAGACCAGACAGTTACCGTTGCGACAGGCCTGCGGGCAGTCGTAGCCCAGGCGCCGGGCAGCGTCGAGTATCAGCTCGCCCCGCTGGACTTCAAGCACGGCCCCAGAGGGTTGTAGCGTAACTTTCATCTATGCAAAAACCTGAAATAACGACTACGGGTCATCAGTCGATGCCCAGCTCAGCCCAGAGTTCGTCGACCCGGCGTTTGACCGCCTCATCCTGAACGATGGCGCGGCCCCATTCACGGCTGGTCTCGCCCGGCCATTTGTGCGTGGCGTCGAGCCCCATTTTGCTGCCGAGGCCGGATACCGGAGAGGCAAAATCAAGGTAATCGATGGGCGTGTTCTCGATCATCACCGTATCGCGCTTGGGGTCCATGCGTGTGGTGATCGCCCAGATCACGTCGTTCCAGTCCCGGGCATTGATGTCGTCGTCGGTAACGATGACGAACTTGGTGTACATGAACTGGCGCAGGAAGCTCCACACGCCAAGCATCACTCGCTTGGCATGGCCGGGGTACTGCTTCTTCATGGTCACCACCGCCATGCGGTAGGAACAACCTTCGGGCGGCAGGTAGAAATCGGTGATTTCCGGGAATTGCTTCTGCAGGATCGGCACGAAGACTTCGTTGAGCGCCACGCCGAGAATCGCCGGCTCGTCCGGTGGCCGCCCGGTGTAGGTGCTGTGGTAGATCGCATCGCGACGCTTGGTGATGCGCTCGACGGTGAACACAGGAAAGCGGTCCACTTCGTTGTAATAGCCGGTGTGGTCGCCGTAGGGCCCTTCGTCGGCCATCTCGCCGGGATAGATATGCCCTTCGAGAATGATTTCGGCACCGGCCGGGACCTGGAGATCGCTGCCGCGGCATTTCACCAGCTCGGTGCGGCTGCCGCGCAACAGGCCGGCGAAAGCGTATTCGGAGAGCGAATCGGGGACCGGCGTGACGGCGCCCAGAATGGTGGCCGGGTCTGCGCCAAGAGCCACCGCGACGGGGTAGGGTCGATCGGGATATTTCTCGCACCACTCACGGTAATCCAGCGCACCCCCGCGATGGCTGAGCCAGCGCATGATGACCTTGTTGCGGCCAATCACCTGCTGACGATAGATACCCAGATTCTGCCGATCCTTGTTCGGCCCCTGGGTAATGGTCAGGCCCCAGGTAATGAGCGGCGCGGCATCGCCCGGCCAACAGGTCTGTACCGGCAGCGCGGACAAATCTACGTCCTCGCCTTCTATCACTACCTCTTGGCAGGGCGCATCCTTGAGCACCTTGGGCGCCATGCTGATGACCTTTTTGTAGATCGGCAGCTTGCTCCAGGCATCCTTGAGACCTTTCGGCGGCTCCGGCTCTTTCAGAAAGGCCAGCAGCTTGCCGATCTCGCGCAGTTCCGAGACTTCCTCAGCGCCCATACCCAGCGCGACGCGTTGGGGCGTGCCGAACAGGTTGCCCAGCACCGGCATGTCGAAGCCGGTCGGATTTTCGAAAAGCAACGCCGGGCCCTGCTTACGCAGAGTGCGGTCACATACTTCGGTCATTTCCAGAACGGGAGAGACTGCGGTCGAAACGCGTTTGAGTTCGCCGCGCTGTTCCAAGCCACTGATAAAGTCGCGCAAATCGCGATACTGCATGCTTGAGCCTCGCATGGGCCGGCAAATGTCGAGGCGCAGAGTTTAGCCTTGGCGCGGCCGATTCCAAAACCTGCAGACAGACAAAGGCCGGGTTTCCCCGGCCTCGGTGGCACAACCAGACGCTTACTTGCGCTTCATCGACATGAAGAATTCATCGTTGGTCTTGGTGTCCTTGAGCTTGTCCAGCAGAAACTCGATGGCGGCGCTTTCATCCATCGGGTGTAGCAGCTTGCGCAGAATCCAGATGCGCTGCAGCTCTTCTTCGCTGGTCAACAACTCTTCGCGACGAGTGCCCGAGCGGTTGATGTTGATGGCAGGGAACACACGTTTCTCGGCGATGCGGCGGTCCAGCTGCAGCTCCAGGTTACCGGTGCCCTTGAATTCCTCGTAGATCACCTCGTCCATCTTCGAGCCGGTTTCCACCAGCGCGGTGGCGAGAATGGTCAGGCTGCCGCCTTCCTCGATGTTGCGCGCGGCGCCGAAGAAGCGCTTGGGCTTTTCCAGCGCATGGGCGTCGACACCACCGGTCAATACCTTGCCGGAACTGGGGATCACGGTGTTGTAGGCGCGCGCCAGACGGGTGATGGAGTCGAGCAGGATGACCACGTCCTTCTTGTGCTCGACCAGGCGTTTGGCCTTCTCGATCACCATTTCGGCGACCTGCACGTGGCGGGTCGGCGGCTCGTCGAAGGTCGATGCGACCACTTCGCCACGCACGGTGCGCTGCATCTCGGTCACTTCTTCCGGGCGCTCGTCGATCAACAGGACGATCAGGTGGCACTCAGGATTGTTGCGGGTGATGTTGCTGGCGATGTTCTGCAGCATGATGGTCTTGCCCGCTTTCGGCGGAGCGACGATCAGACCGCGCTGGCCTTTACCGATGGGCGCACAGAGGTCGATCACCCGGCCGGTCAGGTCTTCCGTGGAGCCGTTGCCGGCTTCCATGGTCAGACGCTGGTTGGGGAACAGCGGCGTCAGGTTCTCGAACAGGATCTTGCTCTTGGCGTTTTCCGGCCGGTCGAAATTGATCGTGTCGACCTTGAGCAGGGCGAAATAACGCTCGCCTTCTTTAGGCGGACGAATCTTGCCGACAATGGTGTCGCCGGTGCGTAGGTTGAAACGACGGATCTGGCTCGGCGAGACATAGATGTCGTCGGGGCCGGCGAGGTAAGACGAATCCGCGGAGCGCAGGAAGCCGAAGCCATCCTGGAGAATCTCCAGCACGCCATCACCGGAGATTTCCTCGCCGCTTTTCGCGTGCTTTTTCAGCAGGGAGAAAATCACGTCCTGCTTGCGCGAACGGGCCATATTGTCGATGCCCATCTGTTCGGCCATTTCCAGCAGTTCGGTGATGGGCTTTTGCTTAAGTTCGGTCAGATTCATAGAAAGAGATCAGGAAGGATGAAGAAAGCGATTAGCTTTAGAAGCCGCGCAGCAGGATACGAACAGATTCGTTGTGCTTTATGAGGCTGAAGTGCGTCGGCGACGGCATGCAGAGGGCGACGGAAGAAGCGTCGCGGGGCCGAATTTAGCACCACGCAGGCGAAGCGTCCACCCTGCCGCAAGAAAAAAGCCCCCGCATTTGCGGGGGCTTTGGATAGCAGCGCTTCTCTAACTCAGATGTTGCTGTCGAGAAACGCAGCCAGCTGCGACTTCGACAAAGCGCCAACCTTGGTAGCTTCAACGTTGCCGTTCTTGAACAGCATCAGTGTCGGAATACCGCGAACGCCGTACTTCGGCGGGGTTTCCTGATTCTCGTCGATGTTCAGCTTGCAGACCTTGAGCTTGCCCTCGTAGTCCTTGGCGATCTCATCGAGTACCGGAGCGATCATCTTGCATGGACCACACCACTCGGCCCAGTAATCGACCAGCACAGGGCCGTCTGCCTGGAGCACGTCCTGCTCGAAACTGCTGTCGCTGACATTGTTGATGTATTCGCTCATGGATGTTCTCCAGGGTCAAAACCGAAAGTGACGCCATCATAGCCCGGCTTGATGCGGACCGAAAGTCGCAGCCTGTCACTTGGTCAATCGGGGTATGGCGACGAATTGGGAGCCCTGTGGCCGATAATCGGGCCCTACGTGAAGGCGCTGCGCGTTGGCGGATGCCGATGATCATGTCAGGATGTCGGGGTTTTGCACAGAGACCGCGCCATGCCCCCACCAGCCGCCGAACCCTCTCCACTGATCGCCGCCCTCGATCTCGGATCCAACAGCTTCCACATGGTCCTGGCCCGCACCAGCAACGGCGAAATGCGCATCCTCGAGCGGCTCGGTGAAAAGGTCCAACTGGCCGCCGGCATCGATGAGAACCGAATGCTCGACGATGCCGCCATTCAGCGCGGCCTCGATTGTCTGCGCCGCTTCGCGCAACTGGTCAATCATCTGCCTCAGGGCTCGGTGCGTGTGGTAGGCACCAACGCCCTGCGCGAAGCCCGCAACCGCGCGCTGTTCATCCGCCAGGCCGAGACGATCATCGATCATCAGGTCGAAGTGATCTCCGGCCGGGAAGAAGCGCGACTGATCTATCTCGGGGTGTCGCACACCTTCCCGACGGCGCCCGGCAAGCGGCTGGTCATTGATATTGGCGGCGGCAGTACCGAGTTCATCATCGGCGAGGGCTTCGATTCGCTGTTACGCGAGAGCCTGCAGATGGGTTGCGTGAGTTTCACCCAGCGATTCTTCCGTGACGGCAAGATCACCGCTGCACGCTATGCCCAGGCTTACACGGCGGCACGACTCGAATTGATGAGCATCGAGCATGGTCTGCGCCGGCTCGGCTGGCAGGACACGGTCGGCGCATCCGGCACCATCCGTGCCATCGGCCTGGCGACCAAGGGCGCCGGGTTGAGCAATGGCCAAGTGACCAGCGAAGGACTGGGGTGGCTCAAGCGCAAGCTGTTCAAGCTGGGCGATGTAGACAAGATCGACATGGACGGCATCAAGCCGGATCGTCGCAGCATCTTCCCTGCGGGGCTGGCCATTCTCGAAGCGGCGTTCGATGCGCTGGAGCTCAGCAGCATGGCGCATTCCGAGGGCGCGCTACGCGAAGGCGTGCTCTACGACCTCATCGGCCGCCATCATCAGGAAGACATCCGCAGCCGCACCCTGAGCTTTCTCATGGAGCGCTACCACGTCGACAACGAGCAGGCGGCGCGAGTCGAAAGCAAGGCGCTGGAGGCGTTCGACCAAGTGTCGTCCGATTGGGAGCTGGTCGAGGATTGGCATCGTGAGCTGCTGGCTTGGGCCGCTCGGGTGCACGAAGTGGGCCTTGATATCGCGCACTACCATTACCACAAGCACGGCGCCTACCTGATCGAGCACTCCGACCTTCCGGGTTTCTCACGTCAGGATCAGCAAATGCTTGCGCTATTGGTGCGCGGGCATCGCCGCAATATACCGAGGCAGAAGTTCGAAGAGCTGAGTGAGGACGGTGTGAAGCTGACCCGCCTCTGCGTGCTATTGCGGTTCGCCATCCTCTTCCACCACATCCGCGGGCCACAGCAGGCGCCGGCATTCACACTCAAGGCCGACGACAACAGCCTCGACGTGGCCTTTCCCAGCGGCTGGTTGGAAAACAATCCGCTGACCCAGGCCGATTTCGCCCTGGAAGCGGAATGGCTAAAGCGTATCGATTTCACCCTGACGGTGCGCTGAGTCCGCGTCCGAACATGCGGACGCACGATTCAACCGCCTGCGATGGCGGGCACCAAGCCCTCATCGCGCGCTTGGGCTACCAAGGCGCTCCAGCAAAGTGCTCTGCACATTACGCGCATTCTGATTGCCGCTCGGACTGTTGCGCACGTAGCTTCCATCGGGCTGCAGCACCCAGCTCTGGGTGTTGTCGGTCAGGAATCCTTCCAGTTCTTTTTTCACGCGGGTGATCAGCTTCTTGCCTTCGACGGGGAAACAGGTCTCGACGCGGCGGTCCAGATTGCGCTCCATCCAGTCGGCGCTGGACAGGTAGAGCTTCTCGTCGCCACCGTTGAGAAAGTAGAAGACCCGACTGTGTTCGAGGAAGCGGCCAATGATCGAGCGCACCTGAATGTTGTGCGACACGCCCAGAATCCCCGGGCGCAAGCAGCACATGCCACGCACGATCAGGTCGACACGCACGCCCATCTGACTGGCCTTGTACAGCGCACGGATCATCTTCGGATCGGTCAGCGAGTTGACCTTGAGGATGATGTGCGCCGGCTTGCCTTCGCTGGCGTGCTGGGTTTCCTGGGTGATCATGTCGAGCAGCGATTTCTTCAGCGTGAACGGCGCATGCAGAAGTTTCTTCATGCGCATCGTTTTGCCCATACCGATCAGCTGGCTGAACAGCTTGGAGACGTCTTCGCACAGCGCATCATCGGAGGTCAGCAGGCTGTAATCGGTGTACAACCGCGCATTACCGGCGTGATAGTTACCGGTTCCCAGATGAGCGTAGCGACGCAGTTCGCCATTTTCGCGGCGCAGGATGAGCATCATCTTGGCGTGGGTCTTGTAGCCGACCACGCCGTAGATGACCACGGCACCGGCCTGCTGTAGGCGACTGGCCAGTTGCAGGTTGGACTCTTCATCGAAGCGCGCGCGCAGCTCGATCACCGCGGTGACTTCCTTGCCGTTGCGCGCCGCCTCGACCAATGCATCGACGATCTCCGAATTGGCACCGGATCGGTACAGCGTCTGCTTGACCGCCAGCACGCAAGGGTCCTTGGCCGCCTCGCGCAACAGATCGACCACTGGCGTGAACGACTCGTAAGGGTGCAACAGCAGAATGTCCTGCTTGCCGACGACGTTGAAAATATTCTCGCTGTTCTGCAAAAGCTTCGGAATCGCCGGGGTGAAGGGCGTGTACTGCAGTTCCGGATGACTATCCAGTCCGGTGATGCTGAACAGTCGGGTCAGGTTGACCGGCCCATTCACCCGATACAGCTCGCTCTCGCTGAGGCTGAACTGCTTGAGCAGGAAATTGGCCAGGTGAGGTGGGCAAGTGTCGGCAACCTCCAGGCGCACCGCATCGCCGTAGCGCCGGGAAATCAGCTCGCCGCGCAACGCTCGCGCAAGATCCTCCACGTCCTCGGTGTCCACCGAGAGGTCGGCGTTGCGCGTCAGGCGGAACTGATAGCAGCCCTTGACCTTCATGCCGTGGAACAGATCATCCGCGTGCGCATGAATCATCGACGACAAGAACACATGGTTGGCGCCCGCCCCGCCTACCTCTTCGGGCACGCGAATCACGCGCGGTAACAGTCGCGGCGCCGGAATGATCGCCAGGCCCGAATCCCGACCAAAGGCATCAACGCCTTCAAGCTCGACGATGAAGTTGAGGCTTTTGTTGACCAGCAAGGGAAACGGATGCGTCGGGTCCAGACCAATCGGGGTGATGATCGGCGCGATTTCGTCACGAAAATAACGGCGCACCCAGGTCTTGAGCTTGACCGTCCAGTGACGACGACGAATGAAGCGCACCTGGTGCTTGGCCAGTTCGGGCAACAACACTTCGTTGAGGATCGAATATTGCCGACTGACCTGTTCGTGGACCAGCTCGGAAATCCGCGCCAACGCCTGGTGTGGCTGCAGCCCATCGGCACCGGCCTGTTCGCGCGCGAAGGTCACTTGTTTTTTCAGGCCGGCAACGCGAATCTCGAAGAATTCATCGAGGTTGCTGGAAAAGATCAGCAGGAATTTCAGCCGCTCAAGCAACGGATTGGACTCATCCAGCGCCTGCTCCAGCACGCGGATATTGAACTGCAGCTGCGACAGCTCACGATGGATATAGAGGCTGTTGTCGTCCAGGTTGGGTGCCGGCTGCGGTGCCGGTACTGGCGCCTCCTCCTGCGTGTCCACCTCGGGCACTGGCGCAGCCAGCTCCTCGAGGGGTTGCGCCTCGCTGTCGGCAAGCTGCAATTC
The DNA here is from genome assembly GCF_024448955.1 of Stutzerimonas stutzeri. Taxonomy (GTDB): domain Bacteria; phylum Pseudomonadota; class Gammaproteobacteria; order Pseudomonadales; family Pseudomonadaceae; genus Stutzerimonas; species Stutzerimonas stutzeri_AQ. The sequence continues at coordinate 269,722 of NZ_JAMOIH010000003.1, read as the reverse complement.
GCTTTCGCTGAGTCCCTGGTTGGTCATGGGTCTGCCTCGAAGGGGCTCAGTGCCCCTGTTTCAATTGTTGTGCGGCCTGTTTGGCGAAGTAGGTGAGGATGCCATCGGCGCCGGCACGTTTGAAGGCGGTCAGCGATTCAAGGATCACCGCCTCGCTCAACCAGCCGTTCTGGATGGCGGCCTTATGCATCGCGTATTCACCACTGACCTGATAGACGAACGTCGGCACGCGGAAGGCATCCTTGACCCGCCAGAGAATGTCGAGATAGGGCATGCCTGGCTTGACCATGACCATGTCGGCGCCCTCGGCGAGATCGGCGCCCACCTCGTGTAGTGCCTCGTCACTGTTGGCCGGGTCCATCTGATAGGTGTTCTTGCTTCCCTTGCCGAGATTACCGGCCGACCCCACCGCATCGCGGAACGGGCCATAGTAGGCGCTGGCGTATTTGGCCGAGTAGGCCATGATGCGCACGTTGTGATGCTCCGCCACTTCGAGCGCCTCGCGGATGGCCTGGATGCGGCCGTCCATCATGTCCGACGGCGCCAGGACCTGGGCGCCGGCCTCGGCATGGGAAAGCGCCTGCCGGACCAGCGCATCGACGGTCACATCGTTCTGCACGTAGCCCTGCTCATCCAGAATGCCGTCCTGACCATGGGTGGTGAACGGGTCGAGCGCGACGTCGGTGATGATCCCCAGCTCCGGGAACCGCTCACGCAGTGCGCGCGTGGCACGCTGGGCGATGCCGTCCGGATTCCAGGCTTCGGCGGCGTCTAGGGATTTCTTCTCCAGTGGCGTGACCGGAAACAGCGCCAGCGCCGGAATGCCCAGCGCCACCAATTCCTCCGCCTCTTCGAGCAACAGATCGATAGACAGGCGCTCGACACCGGGCATCGAAGGCACCTGCTCGCGGCGATTTTCGCCATCGAGGACGAACACCGGCAGGATCAGGTCGTCCACGCTCAGCTTATGTTCGCGCACCAGCCGCCGGGAAAAATCGTCACGACGATTACGACGCAGACGAGTAGCGGGAAACAATCGATTGGCAGGAACGAAACTCACAGCGAACTCCTGGCCCGCAGAACGGGCGAATATGACGTTTATAGGCCGACTTTGTGACCGATTGATGACAGCGCCGTTAAACGACGCCGCGCGTTGCACTCATTGTCGCCAGCCGAGGCAGGCACTGCCAGTGCTTTGATCGGGCAAACCGTCTGGCTGAAGCTCGCATGCTAGCCCTGGTTTCGACTGAACACCCGTCTTGGCGAGGAATCCAACAACTGACCACGTTGAAGCTCGTGCAAAAACTGGCCAGCGACCTTTGGTCTGCCAGCAAAATTCGCCGCCAGGACTGAACCGCTAGCTTTTAATTCGGCCACCGGGTATGGGCTTACCTTGAACCCCGCCAGGGATTAGCATCGAAGACTTTCGCCCGGCGCCTTCCGGGCCGCTGAATCTGACCAGGAGTATCCCTATGAACAAAAAAGTCGCCGTGATTCTTTCCGGCTGTGGCGTCTACGACGGCTCGGAAATCTACGAGAGCGTAATTACCTTGCTGCGCCTGGACCAGCGTGGCGCCACGGTTCGCTGCTTCGCGCCGAACATTGCGCAGATGCATGTGATCAACCATCTGACCGGCGACGAGATGCCGGAGAGCCGCAACGTGCTGATCGAATCCGCCCGCCTGGCTCGCGGCGAGATCAGCGACCTGCGCGAGTTGAATGTGGACGAGTTCGATGCGCTGATCATGCCCGGCGGCTTTGGCGCAGCAAAAAACCTCTCCGATTTCGCCACTCAGGGCGCCGCCAGCAAGGTCCTCCCGGATGTGCTGTCAGCCGCTCAGGCCTTTGCCAAAGCCGGAAAGCCGATTGGCATGATGTGCATCGCACCCACCATGGCGGCACAGATCTTCGGCGCTGGCGTGGTCTGCACGCTGGGCAATGACGACGATCCCGCCGCAGGAGCAGCGCGCGAAATGGGCATCGAGCACCAAGCCTGCGAGGTCACCGAACTCGTCGAGGATTCCAGGCACAACCTGGTGACGACCCCTGCCTACATGCTCGCGCGATCGATCAGCGAAGCGGCGTCGGGCATCTACAAACTGGTCGACCGAGTGCTGGAGCTCACCCACAAGTAAGCACCAGCCTCACCTCCCTCATCCCGAGCTCAGGCTCGGGATTTCGTTCGGCCTATGGCTATGTAGCCAATCCTACCGGCGCTCCCGCCGCACCCCTATTCATTCCTGCCTCGCTGCGGCAGCTTTGGCCGATCTGACAAAAGGCCGAACTCATGACCCAGCACAAATCGGACACCATCGAAGAACAACAACAAGCCGTACGTCAGCTCTTCGAGCGCATGCCGTTCAACGAATTTCTGGGCATCGAACTCGGCGAAGTGTCGCACCAGCGCGTCGTGATGCATCTACCGATGAAGCACGAGCTGGTCGGCAATTTTTTTCATGGCATCCTGCATGGTGGCGTGATCGCCTCTCTGCTCGACGCGGTCGGCGGCGCGATGGCCATGATCGGAGCCTTCGAAAAGCACCAGCACCTGACCACCGAAGAACGCGCCCTTCGCCTCTCGCGGCTCGGCACCATTGATCTGCGAATCGACTATCTACGACCAGGGCGAGGACAGCGTTTCAGCGCCAGCGCGACGCTGCTGCGCTCCGGCAACAAGGTAGCCGTGGTTCGCTCCGAATTGCACAATGAGGAAGGCGTATTGGTCGCCGTGGGCACTGGCACTTATCTATGCGGATAGGCGGGTTCGGTTACCGCTAGACCCATCAAGCTTTTTCGTCGAGCTAATAGCTTCAGGCTGCTTCTCCTCGTCCAACCTTCAAGCCTTCGGCATCTTTAACGGCTTTTCATCAACTGTGTGAGCAACCGGTCCAGCGCGTTGGCAAAAGCCTGACGATCCCGCTCGCCATAAGCGGCTTGGCCACCGCCGACCTGCCCCTGCTCACGCAGATCGGTGAACAGGTTGCGCACGGCCAGACGATCACCCATGTTGCGCTCGTCGAACTCGCGACCGCGCGGATCGAGGGCAGCCACGCCTTTCTTGACCAGGCGATCGGCCAGCGGTACATCGCTGCAAATAACCAGCTCGCCCGGCTGCGCATGCTCGACCAGATAATCGTCCGCAGCATCCGGACCGCTCGGCACTACGATCAGGCGAACACAGGCGAAGGCCGGCTTGATCTGGCTCTGCCCCGCTACCAGCAAGACCTCGAACTTGCGCTTGAGCGCGAATTTGATCAGCTGCTCTTTGGCCGCCTTGGGACAGGCATCGGCGTCGACCCACACCCGCAATGGCACGGCGGTAGTCACACCACGGCCCGCCGCACTGTCGCCAGCAATGCCGCCGCGCCGGCGAACATGGCGGCGAAGCTGCGATTGACCAGGCGTTGCTGACGCGGCGTGCGCAACAAGCGCAGCACCTTCGCCGCCAGACCGGTGTAACCCGCCATGACGATCAAGTCGACCACCACCATGGTTGCGCCCATATGCAGGTACTGCATCACCAGATCGCGCTGCGGATCGAGAAACTGTGGCAGCACGGCCAGGATAAACACGATGGCCTTGGGGTTGCTGGCATTGACCAGAAAGCCCCGGAGCATCAGCGTCAGCGGGCGCCCGATGGGCCGTGGCGCCGCGCTGTCATCGATCATTTCCGGCACCGCCTGCCACTGCTTCAGCGCGAGCCAGAGCAGATAGGCGACACCGAACCATTTGATCAAGCTGAAGGCCAGCGATGAGGTCGCCAGCACCGCGCCAACGCCGGCAGCCACCACTGCGATCTGTAGCGCCAGGGCGATCTGCAAACCAATGGCGTTCCAGTAGCCGCGCCAAAAACCGTACTGCAAACCGCAGGACATCGAGGCGATTGCCCCGGCCCCCGGCGACAGGCTGATGACCCAACAGGCTGCGAAGAATGCAAGCCAGGTTTCGAACGTCATGATTTAAGCCTCAGGCAACGGCTGCACCTGGATGCAGCCGGTTGTTCATCCTCAGTCCGGCATGTCCTTGCCAAGCTTGACCGGCTCTTTCAGCTTGCGATTCATTGCCTTGCGCATCCGGATATTGAGCGCTTCGACCGTCAGCGAGAATGCCATGGCGAAGTACACGTAGCCCTTGGGCACGTGAGCGCCGAAGGCTTCGGCGATCAGCAGGGTGCCGACTACGATCAGGAACGACAACGCGAGAATCTTCAGCGTCGGATGCTTTTCGATGAAGTCGCTGATGGTGCTGGCCGACAGCATCATTACACCGACGGCGATGACGATCGCGGCGATCATCACCTGTACGTTGTCCACCAGACCCACCGCCGTAATCACCGAGTCCAGCGAGAAGACGATATCGATTACCGCAATCTGCAGAATGATACCGACGAAGCCGGCCTTGACCGCGCCGCTGGTAGTGCCTTCCTCTCCTTCTTCGCCTTCAACGCTGTGCCAGATTTCCATGGTGCTTTTGAATAGCAGGAACAGACCACCGAAGAACAGAATCAGGTCGCGCCCGGATACACCATGCCCCAGAACCGTGAACAGATCGTTGGTCAGGCGCATTACCCAAGTGATCGACAGCAGCAGCAGGATCCGCGTCCCCATGGCCAGGGCCAACCCGAAGAAGCGAGCCTTGGGTTGCTGCTCCTTCGGTAGGCGGCCGACCAGAATGGAGATGAAGATGATGTTGTCGATGCCGAGGACAATTTCCAGGGCGGTCAGGGTCAGAAACGCGACCCAGATTTCGGGGCTGGTAAGCCATTCCATAGGTGCTACTCGTGAGTGCTGTGATTAGGCGTTTGTATGTCGGTCCCGCGCCAGCGGCGCACGACCTTCTGAAAGAACAAGCTGTTTGGCACCTGGACGATCGCACCAGTTCCGCTCTCGGCCACCTCTTCGAGGGTGGTGTAAAGCAGGTTTATATCGATGACACGGCCTTTGACGATGGGCTTGTCGAAGCTCTCGACCAGTTCGACCAGGTCGCCCAGCCTAAAGGGCCCGACGGTCATAATCAGCACAGCGCAGAGCAGGTTCGACAGAACGCTCCAGATAGCGAAGAAGGCGATAGCCGCCACCGCGACAAAACCGGAGAACGCGGTCCAGAGCACCGTCGCCGAGACGCCGAAGCGTTCCAGCACCATGATCAGCGCGCCACCAATGATGAACCAGCGAATGCCGCCACGCAGCGGCAGCAACAGTTCAGGCGGCAGCGGATAGCGGCTGCCTAGCCGAGTCAGCGCACGCACTACGAAACGCTGCAAGGCGTAGGCGACCAACAGAATGAGCAGAACCTGCAGGCCCAGTAGCAGCTGGTCCCCCCATTCCTGCGAAAGAATCAACAACTGCTCGTTCATACGCCGCCCTCCAGCTGCCCCTGCAAGGTTTCGAGCGCCTCCAGCGCTGTCAGCCAGGCCTCCTCCAGCTCGCCCTCGCGAGCCTTCAGTTCCGCCTGATTGGCTAGCAATTCGCGTAATTCGTCCTTGCGCGCCGCCTCGTAGATGGCGGCGTCACCCAGGCGCTGCTCCAGCGCGGCAAGCTTTTCCTGAACCCCGGACAGGTCCTTTTCGAGCTTGTCCGACTGACGTCTGAGCGGCGCAAGCTGCTGGCGCAACGCGGCGGCAGCCTGACGTAAAGCACGCTTATCGGTCTTGTCTGCGGAGGATTCGGTGGCGCTGGTCGGTTGCTGGCGAACGCGATAATCCACCAACCACCGCGCGTAATCTTCGAGATCACCGTCGAACGCGACGACGCGTCCATCGGCCACCAGCAGAAACTCGTCGGTGGTGCTCTTGAGCAGATGCCGATCGTGCGACACCACCAGCACGGCACCCTCGAAATCCTGCAGCGCCAAAGTCAGCGCCAGTCGCATCTCCAGATCGAGGTGGTTGGTCGGTTCGTCGAGCAGCAGCAGGTTGGGCTTGCCCCAGGCGATCAGCGCCAGCGCCAGACGGGCCTTTTCACCGCCGGAGAAATTAACGACCGGCTCGTCACAGCGATTGCCGCGAAAATCGAAACCGCCGAGAAAATCACGCAACACCTGCTCGCGCTCACCCGGTGCAATGCGTTGCAAGTGCAACAGCGGACTGGCCTTGGGGTCCAGCGCGTCGAGCTGATGCTGGGCGAAATAGCCGATCACCAGGTTCTCGCCGCGCTGCAGGCGACCACCCAATGGTTGCAGTTCGTTGGCCAGCGTCTTGATCAGGGTGGACTTGCCCGCCCCGTTCGGGCCAAGCAGGCCAATCCGCGCGCCGGGCACCAACTGCAGCTTGACCTTGTCCAGCACCCGTTTTTCGCCATAACCGAGGCTGCCTTCGGCCAGATCCAGCAACGGGCTGGAGACCTTGTCGGCCTCACGGAAAACGAAGTCGAACGGCGAATCGATATGCGCCGGCGCCAGTTCCTCGAGTTTTTCCAGCGCTTTGATCCGGCTCTGCGCCTGGCGTGCCTTGCTTGCCTTGGCCTTGAAGCGCCGGATGAAGTCCTCCATGTGCTCGCGCTGCGCCTGCTGCTTCTCGAACGCTTGCTGCTGCTGCGCCAGCCGCTCGGCGCGCGCCCGCTCGAAGGCCGAATAACCACCGCGGTAGAGCGTCAGTTTGCGTTGCTCGACATGCACGACGTTGCCTACGACTTCATCGAGAAAGTCGCGGTCGTGGGAAATCAGCATCAGCGTGCCCGGATAGCTCTTCAGCCAGGATTCGAGCCAGAGAATGGCATCCAGATCGAGGTGGTTGGTGGGTTCGTCGAGCAACAGCAGGTCGGAAGGACACATCAACGCCTGCGCCAGATTCAAACGCATCCGCCAGCCACCGGAGAAACTGCTGACCGCAAGATCCATCTGCTCGTTGGCAAATCCCAGGCCGGCGAGCAGCTTGCGCGCCCGCGCGTCGGCACTGTAACCGTCGGCGTTGTCCAACTCGGTATGCAGGCGCGCAAGCGAGGCACCGTCATGAGCGGCCTCGGCGGCAATCAGTGCGGCCTGCACGCGGCGCAGCTCGGCATCGCCATCGAGGACATAATCCACAGCGAGACGGTCGAGCGTATCGACCTCCTGCCTCATGTGGGCGATACGCCAGTCCGGCGGCAACTGGCAGTCGCCGCCGTCGGGTGCGAATTCGCCGCGTAACAGTGCGAAGAGGCTGGATTTCCCGGCGCCATTGGCACCCACCAGCCCGACCTTCTGGCCAAAATGCAGGGTCAGCTCGGCGCCTTCCAGCAAACGCTGAGGACCGCGCTGTAGAGTCAGGTTCTGAAGTCGGATCATAATGGCGGCGGAGTTTATCAGGTCGCTCGGAAATCCATCCGGCTGCTCACGAAAAAAACCGACACCGATGAAGCATGACGATCTCTGGACCTTCGCCCTCACCTGCTACCAGCAGCCCGGCGTCGAAGCGGCCTGCCTCGAACTGCAGGCCGCGGGGGCGGATGTCTGTCTGTTATTGACCGGCGCCTGGCTGGAATGCCGTGGCGTTGCATGTGATGAAGCGCGGTTTATGCAGCTAAAAAGCCTCAGCGATGACTGGCGAACCATGGTGGTCGCACCGTTGCGCACTCTGCGCCAGAGCTGGCGCCAACAGGCTGCGACGGACTGCGAGCTAGCAGAGCTGCGTGAACGAGTGAAAGCGCTTGAGCTGGACGCCGAACATATCCAGCTTCAGCGTCTGCAGTCAGCGACGCAGCCTTGGCCGAAAGGCAGCGAGCGAACCAACTGGCTGGGCCCGCTCTGTGCCGGCCTCAGCGGCGAGAAACAAGCACTCTGGGAGACCCTTAGGCGTGTGGCTGGCTCTCAGCTCGCGACCGGCGGCGATTGAGTTGAGGCTTCGCGCTTGGCCGCCGCCGGCTTGCGGGCTGGTTTCTTCGCCGCAGCGGGTCTGGAGGTTGCCGAAGCGGGCTTTGCAGCGGATGCCGGTTTGCTGGCGGGACGGCGCGGAGCGCTCGTTGTCTTGGCAGCCGACGCTCTGGTAGCCGGCGCCTTGGCCTCGGCCGGTTTTGCCGTGCTGCCAGCCTTGACGGCGGGTTTGGAGCGACTTGCAGCCGGACGCGACGAAACCGTGCCTGAAACCGCTTTGTCAGCAGCCGGCTTGGCTGGTGCTGCCTCGGCGGCAGGTTTAGTGGTCTTGGTTGGCGCCTTGCTGCGGGTCGCGGCAGCAGGCTTGCTGCGCGTAGCCAGGGCTTGGGCGGCCGCCTTTTCGACGTCGGTGATGCCTTGGGCGAGCTTCAGGCTCTGTTCGGCGTCGCGCTTGAGTTCCGACAGATAGCCCAGCGTTTCACTCTGCCGCGCCTGCAGTACGGCAAGCATGTCATCCAGCTCGGCCAGCCTGGCGCGGGCTTTGCTCTGCGCCTTCGATTTACCCGCACCACCGGCTTCATCGAGCTTGGCGCGCGCCTTGATGACTTTCTCCTGTGTCTTGCCGCGCTGCTTCTCAAGCTTGGCCAGCAGCACTTCGGCGTCCCTCTGCGCCTCGTTGCACGCCTTTTGCAGATGAGCAACCAGGCTATGGGACAGCTGCTGCAGTAGATGCAGCGGCGTCGTGATCGAGTTTTTCTTCGCAGGCATGAACATGCCTCCTGATGAGATGGGCGCTACCATGTCGGACGGTCCGCGCGCTCCGCTACCGACCGTCGTATGCGATATGACCTAACTCGCCGGCCGGTATCAGGCCAGCGCGGCGGTCTGTTTGTGAGCGGTGTGAAGCACCTCGATCAGGCAGTCTTCGAGCTCGAAGCGCTCGTGCAGCAGCTGCCCCAGACGCTTCAACTCATCGGGCAGACCTGGGCTATTCAGACAATCGCCGCTGTCGCAGCGGTCATTGAAGGCCACCGCTACTTCGGTAATGGCTTCGATGCGCGGATAGATCTGGCGAGCAAGCTCGAGGCCGCGCTTGTCACCGAACGCCTCAGCCTCGTTGAGCAGCTGCTCGTAGATCTCGAAATGCCCAGCCGACACATAGTCGAGCAGGATTTCGCAGAATTTTTGCAAGACAGGGCGATTCGCGGCGGCGGGGTCGCCATACAGCCCATCGAATGCGTTGATCAGTGCATGGCGTTCCTGCAGCCAGCGGTCGATCAGCAGGTGTACACCTCCCCAGCGTTCCTGGGCGTTCCGACAGCTCTCGAGCATGATGACCTCACTTCCCTAATCGATGATGCTTATTGCGCCTTCCGAGACGTTTTTTTGTCTTGGGGTATCGGCCTTGGGTGAGTGGCAGCGAAATCGGCGGATAACCGTCGCCGCCAGCGCAGACTAAGCTGCGGCGACCGAAGCATCAAGCCGCCTGGACGAAAATCATCCAGGCGAGGCATGACCGGATCGCTTCGCTCTGGTCCATTGACCACCAAGCGCAGCGATCATTCGCCTGTTTCGACAAAAAGGTCTCAGTCGCGCCGCAGCAGCTGCCAAAGGCAGAACAGGCCCATCGCGATGAATGCCAGCAGCGTCCACTCCGGAATGCTCATGCCCAGCAATGTCCAGCTGACCTCGGCGCACTCGGCGGTACCGTGAAGCACCAGCCGGGCGATGTCCTGGAAGGGCAGCGCATCCATCATGTATTCGAGGCTGGGCAGGCAAGCCGGCAACTGGTCGGCCGGTATGTTCTGCAGCCATATCTGACGCACAGCCGTGGCGCCGCCCGCCATCGCGAACAGCAGTGCCAGGATCGAATAGATGCGGCGACCGGTTTTGCGCGGCCCATGCATCGCAGCGATAAGGCAGACCACGCCAAAGGCGATCACGCAAATGCGCTGAACGATACATAACGGGCATGGCGCCAGCCCGACCACATGCTCGAGATACAGCGCAGCGACCATCATCAGCACACAGCCGATGAAAGCCAGAAGAAACAGCGAACGTGGGCTGGCCAGATTCATGGCGACTCCGCAGACAGGAAAGCTCGCTACGGTATTAGTCCAAGCTGCGGGCTGCAAGCTATGGCAGCGCCAGTATCCGAGGTCAACCGTTGCTGATCGCCGGCAAGCGGACACCGTTCGCACCGTCGATTAACCCAAGCCCCTCTTGGAACAGCCGATTGCTGCGCTCTTTGTCGCCCAGCTGCGCCAGTAGCCGGGCCAGCTCCGCGCAGGTTTCCGCACGATGCCCCAAGCGCAGACTGGCTTCCAGATAGTCGCGCGCCTTGCCCCAGAACTCGTTGCGCAGACTCAGGCGGCCCAGTGCGAGCAGCAACTCGGCATTTTCTGGATGGCTCTTAAGCCAGGCCTCGGCATGGGCCAACTGGCGAGTCGGCTCGCGCCCACGAACGCGACCATAGCGCTCGATCAGGCGATCATCGAAGTGGCGTTTGAGTGCGGCACGAAGCACTTCTTCGGCTTTCTCCTCCGCACCCAGTCGAGTCAGGCCGTCCGCATAGGCACGCACCAGCACCGGCTCGTTACGCAGCTTGCTGGGCACGGCCTGCCAACGTTGATTGAACGTTTGCTGTCCCTCCTCCACTGTTGCGGCCGGTGCCTGCGGCGCCTGTTCCAGGGCGGCGGTCCAGGCCAGCAGCTCTAGCTCGTCCAGCCGTGCCGGGGGCAGCACACGATGCTTGCGCAGTTCCGGTAGCAGACGGCACAAGGCGGGCCAGTCCTGTAACTGGACGTAGAGCTGCTGGAGCAGCGTCAGCACATATGGATGGCGCGGGTTTTCATTGTGCAGCGCGTTCAGGGATTCGCGTGCGTCGCCGTACTGGCCGCGCGCGATCTGCAACTGAGCCTGGGTAAGCCCGATGGCCAGCCCGGCCTCGGGTTCGCGTTCGCGAGCCTTGCGCAGCAACTCGTCACTTTGTTCGTACTCACCCAATTCGCTCGCGGCGCGGGCAGCACCGAGATAATGCACTAGAGGTTGTTGATCATGTTCGGCAGCTATGCGCAGATGGCCGAGCGCAGGGCTCCATTGCCCCTCGGCCAGCTCCCGCAGCCCTGCGCGCGAAGCCTTGGAGACGCGCCGCGCGCGATGGCGACGCGACCAGGGGTTGACCAGCGTGCCGGATGCATGAAGCAACCCGAGCACCCAGTGAACCGCCATTGCCAGCAGCCAGAGACAGGCGATCAGCCCGACGAACACCCAGAAGCTCGACTCATAGCGAAAGCGGTCGTAGCTGATCAGGACATAGCCAGCGTCTTGAAAAATGGCCCAGCCGAGAAAACCGGCAAGGGCAAGCAGGATGAGAACAACAACGGCCAGTCGCTTCATGTGCGCAGATCCCCTTCGACCGCCTGTTCGGCGTCGGCCGGCTGCTCGGCCTCGCTGGCCGGCGCGCCGCGCTCAGCGTTATCGTTCGGCTCGTTGTTATCGGCAGAGTCGCGCGTTTGCACGTAGGACTGCATCGCCTGCAACGCGGGCGTCAGGTCCGGCAGGGTGACCGAGACCTGCCGTTTCGCAAGCTCCCCGATACGATCGCGCAGGCCACGGCTCTGGCCGTTCTCTTCGCTGAAGTGATCTTGGATCAGCCGGGCGGCTTGCTCCAGCGATTGCCGATAAACCTGCTGGTTGCCATTGAGCACCGCCCACTGCGCCTGCTCGATGGCCAGTGAAAGCGCCAGTCGCACCTGCGCCAGGCTCTGGCCGGCCAGCAACGGTTTGACGTCGGTGCCGGCATTGAAGTCGATCCGCACGTAACGCGTCAGCTCGTCCAGCCATTGCCGCCAGCGGCTTTCACCCTGCGTCTGCGGTTGACTTGGGCCGTTTTCGAACTCTGGAGCCAGGCCGCTAAGCTGATTGGCCTGGCCACGCAGCGCGCCCAGCTGTAAAAACAGACCGGTCCGATCCAGATCGGGCAAGCTGCGCAACGCCTCGAGGCCTTCCAGCAGTTTCTGCCGCGTGCCGTACGCGCCTGGATCGTCCTGCTTGCGCAGGATCAGATCGGCTTCGGCGATCAGCGACTCGGCGCTCTGCACGTCCTGCATGGCCGACAGACGCAGCATCGCCATGCGCAGCAGATGCTCGGCCTCGGCCAATCGCCACTGCTCACGGCTCGCGCCCAGTACCTGCTCTACTCGTCCCGAGAGTCGTTGCTGATCGCTTTGCAGCTCCGAAAGCAGACGGCGTCGCTCTTCCAGCTGCTCAGCAGAAGGCAATTGCTCCAGTCGCCCGAGACGGCTGGCCAGCTGTTGACTGCGCGTATCCAACTGACGCGCCTGCTCCCGCGTCGCCTGCGCCGCATCGAGCTGCTGGCGTTCCTGTTCAGCGAGCTGCTGGGTCTGCCAGACGCTGTAGCCACCCGCCGCCAGACCGGCCAGGCCGATTACCAATGCCAGACCCGCCAGGCCACGACCAGGACCGTCGGCTTTCGACGGGCCATCGACCGGCTTCTTCGCCGGAATGTCTTTGGTTGGGATGACGGGATCGTTGCCCTTGGGTTGCTGCGCTGCCTTGTCGGAGTCTACTTCGCTCACGTTTCCATCCTTTGCATCAGGAGGCGGGCTGGGGAGTTTCCCGTAGCGCCGCCAGCAAAGCCGCGGTTCCGGCACCGCGACAGTCCACTATTATTCTGGCGCCCAAGGTCGCAGCCATTTCGGCCACCCGAGGGCTCGGTACGAACAAGGGTAGTTCACGCAGCGCAGGCCAGTCGGCGCCCGCCAGCTCGTGCAGTGACAGCAAACCCTGCCCACTGCTGACCACCACGGCATTCAGCCGTTCCGAACGAAGGGTTTCGAGCAGCGTTCCGGGCGGGTAGTCGGGCAGATAGCGCCGATACAACTCCAGGCGATCGACCTGCACGCCTCGGCGGCGAAGCGTTTCGGCAATATGCTCACGACCGCCTTCGCCGCGCAGAATCAGCACCCTGGGGTCTGCCACATTGAGCGCCTCGTTCAGGCGTGGCAGCGCCAACAGTGCCTCGCTGTCGTCACCTGTGCTGGGCCAGCTGACATCCAGGCCGAAGCCTTCCAGGATGGCCCCTGTGGCGGCGCCAACGCTGAACCAGACCTGACCGAGCGGCGGTTGTGGCCAGTAACGCTCGAGCAGTTCCAGACTCAGCCGCGCGGCCGGTTTGCTCACCACCACCACAGCGCAATAACGGTCCAGTTCGAGCATCGTCGCGCGCTGCTCGGCTGTTTCTGCCAGCGGTTCGATGGCGAGCAGCGGCACGCTAGCGCTGTGAACATCCAACTCGGACAGCGCAGCCGCGAGGGCTATGCACTCTTCAGCAGGGCGGGTCAGCAGCAGGCGCCAACCGGTCACGCCTTGCCGGCCTCACCATAAACGTCTTGCAGGATCTTCTCCGCGCCCTGCGCCAGTAGCGCCTCGGCGACCCGTACGCCCAGGGCTTCCGCATCCGCAGCAGGCGCGCGGTCTTCAGCGCGCAACAGCAGCGTACCGTCCGGCTGCCCGACCAGGCCACGCAACCACAGCTGATCGCCTTCGAGTACCGCATAGCAGGCGATCGGCACCTGGCAACCGCCGTTCAGATGACGATTCAAGGCGCGTTCGGCGCTGACCCTGACCGCCGTCTGCGGGTCGTTCATGCATTGCAGCAGTTGGTGCAGCTCGGTGTCGCCGGTCCGGCACTCGATGCCGACCGCACCCTGGCCGCCCGCCGGCAGGCTGTCTTCGACACTGATGCTGGAACGGATACGCTCACCGAAGCCGAGGCGAATGAGCCCAGCTGCGGCAAGGATGATGGCGTCGTACTCGCCGGCATCGAGCTTGGCCAGACGGGTATTGACGTTACCGCGCAGGAACTGGATTTTCAGATCCGGGCGCCGCGCCAGCAGCTGCGCCTGCCGACGCAGGCTGGAGGTACCGACAACCGCGCCGGACGGCAGCGCATCGAAATCTTCATAGTGGTTGGAGACAAAGGCGTCACGCGGATCTTCACGCTCGCAGATGCAGTACAGACCGAGCCCCTCAGGAAATTCCATCGGCACGTCCTTCATGGAGTGCACGGCGATATCCGCTTCGTGCTCCATCAGCGCCGTTTCAAGCTCCTTGACGAACAAGCCCTTGCCGCCGATTTTTGCCAACGGCGCGTCGAGCAGTTTGTCACCGCGGCTGACCATCGGAACGAGGCTGACGGTTACGTCAGGATGAGCGGCTTCGAGGCGCGCCTTGACGTATTCGGCCTGCCACAGGGCCAGGGCACTCTTGCGGGTGGCGATGCGAATTTCGCGAGACATGGGCTAATCCAGAACCAGTGAATTGCCGCGGATGATAACAGGGCCAGCGCCGTCGCTGGGTTGGCTGGGGTCAAGAAGCGGCAAGACTTGGAGCTGCAAGCCTCAACTAGAGGCAAGTACGTGGAACCCGCCAGGCATGCTTGCAACTCGCGGTTTACAGCGTGCTCATCAACTTGCGAACCCCGGCAACATGCCGTCGGCTGACCGTCAGTGGTTCGCCTTCGAGGCCCTTGAGGAACAACTGGAAATGGCCAAGCGGAGTACGCTGCAGACGCTCGATGCGGTCGCGATATACCAGCGCGTTGCGGTGGATACGCACGAAGCGGTCGCCGAATTCGTCCTCGAGCGCCTTGAGCGGCTCATCTAGCAGCACTTCGCCGCCTTCATGGCGCAGGGTGACGTATTTGTGATCGGCAATGAAGTAGATCACCTGGGGCAGCGGAATCAGTTCGATACCCTTGCGGGTGCGGGCGCTGATGTGGCTGCGTGGCCCGCCGCCAGACACCGCGGCGGGTCGGGTCAGTGCAGCGAGCTGAACCCGGTTGGGCCGCTCGGCCTTTTTCAGCGCTTCGGCAAGATGCTCAGGGCGAACTGGCTTGACCAAATAACCAACCGCGCTGACCTGGAACGCATCCAGCGCAAATTCATCATGGGCCGTGCAGAAAATCACGGCAGGGGGCGCATCGCGCTCGCATAGTTTGGCCGCGACCTGAAGACCGTCGATGCCTGGCATACGGATATCCAGCAACACGACATCAGGACGCAGCTCCTCAATCAGGGACAACGCTTCCTCGCCATTGGCGGCGGAAGGTTCCAGTACACGATAACCGTCAAGATCACCTACCAGTCGGCTGAGGCGCTCGCGGGCTAGAGGTTCGTCATCGACAATCAGAACATTCATATGGATCTGGCTTCCTGCTTTTGTGTCGCACATGGATAGCGTAGACAGGTGTAGTAACGGGCGTTATACCGCTTCACGCTGAGACTCGCTGCGGGGCCGAAAAGTGCCGTTAGTCGTGCGTCTATATTGTGCAGAGCCTGTTGCGTGCCCCGTGATGGCTGCGTTTGAGCGCTGTCATCGAACGGGTTACTGACTTCCAAATGAAACATGCCGTCAACATAATTTGCCGTCACGCTGACCATACCGCCGTCGATGCGGGGCTGGATGCCATGGATCAGCGCATTTTCCAGCAGCGGCTGCAGCGTTAGCTGCGGGATGAGCACGTCATCCGGGACACCGTCCACCTGCCACTCGACCTGCAGCCTATCGCCAAGCCTGTAGTGCTCGATCGACAGGTAGCGGCGCGACAACTCCAGTTCGTCGCGCCATGACACCAGCGTGCCAGGACGCGCCAGACTGGCGCGGAACAGGTCGGACAAATCCAGCACCGCCTGCTCGGCCTTGCCCGGATCGGTCGCCACCAGGCTGGCAATGCTGTTCAGGCTGTTGAACAGGAAATGCGGACGGATGCGCGCCTGCAGCGACTCGATACGCGCCTTGAGCTCGGCCTGCTCCTGCCGCCGCCATTGGCTTTGCAGATAGAAATAGCGCAGCAGCAGCCCCGACATGATCAGACTGATCAGGGCATGCCGCAGGTACAGATTGACCTCGCCGGTGCGCGTCAGCGGCCCGCCTAGCTGATAGATATCCGCCACCGCGGTGCAGGCCAGCGTCAGCCCGACCACCATCACGCAACAGGCGAGCCCTGCAGCCCAAGGCGACAGTCGCGCCAGCAATGGCCGGAGCTGGCAGGTCAAGCCGGCCGAAAGCAGCATTACCCATTGCACGAACAACGAGGTCAGCGCCAGACGCATCCAGTTGAAGCCAGGCTGCATCGGCTCGGCGAGGACGAACACCAGCACCAGCAGTTCAGCGAGCAGAACCAGACCGAGCAGCGCTTCCGGCTGGCACAGTTCTGGCACGAAGAAATCGTCGACCGGGTCGGCGGAGCGTGGCCGGTCAGGCCTTTTTATCTGCATGGATCGATTTTCCGCGCGGTCGGGATGCAATGAGCAGAGCGGGAACGCAGCCGGCGCCACCGCACCTACGGCGGCATAGTTTATGCGACGCACCACGAACAGGTGCGTGACATGCCTTCGTAACGTGCGTGACATCGAGAAAACGGTCGTCGGCAAAAATTAAAAAGTTGGGCTAAGGTGCCGATAACGGAATCGTGGCACAACAATATCAAAACGCTTAATCACACTGACTGCCCGATGCGGCAGGAGGCCTGAGCCATGTTGCTGTTCTCCTCGTTGCGTAGCCGCTTGCTGCGGCCGGTTTTCCTTACGCTGTTTGCCGCCGTCGTGGTTCAGGTCGTGGTCGCCCTTGCCTTGACACACGGCACCATCGGGGTGCTTGAACAGGAGATACGCAAGAACCTGAGCGAGGACGCAGCGCAGCTCCTGGGCGAACTTCAGTCCGCAGACGTTGAAGTGCGCAGCGGATTGCTCAGCCTGTCCGAGCGAATGAAAGACGATCTGGCGCAGGGGCTGACGCAACGGCTTACCGATGAACAGATGCAGCTGCAGAACGTCCTGGAGCGCCACCTCAAGCAATCGGGTGACGATTTGGCCATCCTGCTGGCCGGCGTTGCGCCCTCGGCCATCTGGGACAACGACACACCCGCTCTGACTGAATTCGTCAGGATGGCCCACCAAAACCCAGCCGTCGTTTTCGTCGTCTATTTCGACGCGGCTGGCGAACAGCTCACCCGTCATCTGAATCGCAGCGACCCGAGGGTCAAGACGCTGCTGGACAAGGGCACTGGCCGAACCGCCTTCGAAAAGATTCTCTCCGCAGCCGAGAACGATCCGTCGCTGTATCTCGCCAAGACGTCCATCAACCCCAAGGGCGCTGAAATCGGCCAGGTCATGCTTGGATTGTCCACTTCGGCCGTCAACACCGAGCTCGCCGCTTTCAACAATCGCTTCCAGACGCTGATTGCGGAAAGCTCGAGCATGGTCGAAACAGGCCTCGCCGCCACCGCAACCGAGAGCACCAAGGTGCTGGCGGCGCGCCTGGCTGCCGCCGCCAACGTGGCAGAAACCATTGACGTGAACAGCCAGAAGACCGTGGAACGCTCGGCGACCACGCTGCTGTGGAAAATCAGCCTCGGCCTGGCGGTGACCGGCGCGCTGCTGCTGATCGCCATCACGCTGGTGCTGGGCCGTCAGGTATTGCGTCGCCTCAGCTTACTGGTGGCAGCGCTACGAGGGCTGTCGGACGGCCACGGCGATCTCACCCAGCGCGTGGAGATTCACAGCGCGGACGAAGTGGGTGATATGGCCGACGCGGTCAACCTGTTCCTGGCCAAACTTCAGCCTATCGTCAAGGAAGCCCGCGCTATCGCCGTTCAGACCGGCACTGAAATCGACGCATTGGGAAGCCGTAGCGATGCTGCGGCGGCCGCCGCCGGACGTCAGCGCGACGAGGTCGCCGGCAGCCTGCAAGCGCTTGCGGAAATGACCAGCCGCGCCCAGCAAGAAAGCCAGGCGATGCAGGAAGCCATGGAGCAGGTCGCCTCGATCCGCAAGGCGGCGCTCGACAACGAGGCGATTTCGGATCAAGTCGGCAAAACCATCGAAGCGCTCGGTGAAGGCGTACGGGGCAGCACCGATGTGATCGAGAAACTGGCCAAACAGAGCGAGCAGATCGAAATGGTGCTGACCGTTATCCAGGGCATTGCCGAGCAGACCAACCTGCTCGCGCTGAACGCCGCCATCGAAGCGGCCCGCGCTGGCGAGAGCGGGCGTGGCTTTGCCGTCGTCGCCGACGAAGTACGCGCGCTCGCCAGCAAGACCCAGCAATCCACCGGAGATATCCGCGCGCATATCGAAAGCTTGCAACGAGGCGCCCACGACGCCGTCTCGGCAATCAGCAAGACTGGCAAGCAGGCCGACAGCGGCCTGGCCTCGCTTACCACCAGCCGTCAATTGCAACAGGCATTGCAGCGCGCCGTGGCACAGGTGCATGACGCCATGGAGAAGGCGACCCAGGGTGCCGAACGACAAGCCGACACCGCGGCGGATGTGCGCGAGCGCGTGCAGGTGATCATGACCGAAGCCGAGCGATCCGCCGAAGCCGTTACTGCCACTGCGGCCAGTGGCCGAACGTTGGGTAATCTGGCGCAGCGGCTCGAAGCCAGCCTGGGTCAATTCAGAGCCTGATTCGCACCAGACGGGCAATCACCTGAAGGAGCTTCGGGTGCCCCTTCCCGCAGCGGTTGTCGTGGCGTGAGCGGCGCACGCGATGAGGCGCCGGCCAACCCTGTTATCATCCGCGTTTTTTCCAGCATCCGATTTCAGCGAGCGCATTTCATGAGCACCGACAAGACCAACCAGTCCTGGGGCGGCCGCTTCAGCGAGCCCGTCGACGCCTTCGTCGCCCGATTCACCGCCTCCGTCGAGTTCGACAAGCGCCTCTATCGCCACGACATCATGGGCTCCATTGCCCACGCGACCATGCTGGAAAAAGCCGGCGTGCTGACCGACAAAGAGCGCGACAGCATCATCGCCAACCTCAACGACATCCAGGCCGAGATCGAAGCCGGCACTTTCGACTGGCGCGTCGACCTGGAAGACGTGCATATGAACATCGAGGCGCGCCTGACCGACCGCATCGGCGTCACCGGCAAGAAGCTGCACACCGGCCGCTCGCGCAACGACCAGGTGGCCACCGACATCCGCCTCTGGCTGCGCGACGAAATCGACACCATCCTCGCCGAGATCACCCGCCTGCAGCAGGGCCTGCTGGGATTGGCCGAGGCCGAAGCGGACACCATCATGCCCGGCTTCACCCACCTGCAAACCGCACAACCGGTGACGTTCGGCCATCACCTGCTGGCCTGGTTCGAAATGCTCTCGCGCGACCACGAGCGTCTGCTCGACTGCCGCAAGCGCACCAACCGCATGCCGCTGGGCTCGGCCGCGCTGGCTGGCACCACCTACCCGATCCAGCGCGAGATCACCTGCGAACTGCTGGGTTTCGAAGCGATTTCCGGCAACTCGCTCGATGGCGTTTCGGACCGTGACTTCGCCATTGAATTCTGCGCCGCCGCCTCCGTGGCGATGATGCATCTGTCGCGCTTTTCCGAAGAGCTGGTGCTGTGGACCAGCGCGCAATTCCAGTTCATCGACCTGCCAGACCGCTTCTGCACCGGCTCCTCGATCATGCCGCAGAAGAAGAACCCGGACGTGCCGGAACTGGTGCGCGGCAAGACCGGCCGCGTATTCGGCGCCCTTGCCGGCCTTTTGGTGCTGATGAAGGGTCAGCCGCTGGCCTACAACAAGGACAATCAGGAAGACAAGGAACCGCTGTTCGACGCCGCAGACACTCTGCGCGACAGCCTGCGCGCCTTTGCCGACATGGTCCCAGCGATCAAGCCCAAGCGCGAAATCATGCGCGAAGCGGCGCTGCGCGGCTTCTCCACCGCTACGGATCTTGCCGACTACCTGGTACGCCGCGGCCTGCCGTTCCGCGACTGCCACGAGATCGTCGGCCATGCGGTGAAATACGGCGTCGACACCAGCAAGGACCTGGCCGAGATGAGCCTGGACGAGCTCCGCCGCTTCAGCGACCAGATCGACGACGACGTCTTCGCCGTGCTGACCCTGGAAGGCTCGGTCAACGCCCGCGACCATATCGGCGGCACCGCACCGAATCAGGTGAGAGCAGCGGTGCAGCGCGGGCGGGACCTGCTCGCCTCGCGCTAAGCACATGCTGTTTTCGTAGGAGCGAGCGTGCTCGCGAACGGGCTGTCCGCTGGGCCTTTTCGCGAGCAAGCTCGCTCCTACTCAGATCAGGAAGACAGGAATTCCACATGCCTCTGAACATCCGCCCCGCCACTCGCGATGATGCCACGCTGATCCTGCGCTTCATCACCGAGCTTGCGATTTACGAGAAAGCCGAACACGAGGTGAAGACCGATGCGGCAGGCATCGAGTCCAGCCTGTTCTCCGCAAACTCCACGGCCCAAGCGCTGATCTGCGAGCGCGCCGGCGAGCCGATCGGCTATGCGGTGTACTTTTTCAACTACTCCACCTGGCTTGGCCGTAACGGGCTGTATCTCGAAGACCTTTATGTCAGTCCCGCAGCACGCGGTACCGGCGCTGGCAAGGCGCTGCTGCGGCATCTAGCGAAACTCGCTGTAGGCAAGGGGTGCGGCCGTTTCGAATGGGCTGTGCTGGACTGGAACGAACCGGCGATCCGCTTTTACGAGTCACTGGGCGCCCGGCCGCAGGAAGAATGGACAACCTATCGCCTGAGCGGTGATGCGCTGTTGGCACTCGCAAATACCGACTGACGGAACCTGCGCGCGCCGTATTGGCCTACCGGTAACCTCTCACCCGACAGGTTTATTTCCTGTCGCCAGAACCGGTAAGCCTATGACCGACCTCCGAACACTGCTGCTAAATCAGGACACGCAAGGCGCAGAAGTCTTCGATACGCCCAAAGAGCGCCTGCAGTTCTACCGCTCTGAAATCCACTTCGAGTCGACGTTACTGGCCGAGCGAACCAGCTCCTATCTGTCAGCGCAGTCTTTCTTGATGATCGCTTTTGCCTCGTCAATGGCCAATACCAATCCTGAATGGGGCAGTCTGTTCCGCCTGGTCGTGCCCGCAATCCTGGCGGGACTGGGCCTGCTGACATCTTTCCACGCGATGCCTGGGATCAAATCCAGCTTCGATGTCATAGAACGCTGGCACCAGAAACAGGCCGAACTGCTTCAGCTAGAGGGCCATGCGGGCCTGCTGCCGAACCAGGAGTCGGCATTGTTCGGTGAAGGCAACAGCCCCGTTGGGGGTCATCGCTACAAGCGAACGCTGTTGTTTTCCCTCCGCACGCCGCTGATCTTTGCCTCGGTCTGGGCACTTTTCGGTGCTTTTTGCGTGGTGCTGTATTTCTTCGGCTGATCAGAGCCAATCGCGGAATTTGAACCAGGCGTAGGGAATGATCGCCGATACCACCATCATCACCAGGGCCATCGGGTAGCCAAGCAGCCAGCCGAGCTCAGGCATATGTTCGAAGTTCATGCCATAGACCGTGCCGACCAGCGTCGGTGGCAGGAATAGCACGGCGGCGATGGAGAACACCTTGATGATGCTGCTCTGCTCGATATTGATCAGGCCGAGCGTGGCATCGAGCAAAAAAGCGATGTCGCCCAATAGTCGCGCCTGATGCTCACCCAGCGAGCGCACGTCCCGCTCCAGCGCCTTCAAAACTCCTTTGGCTCCCTGCTTGGTCTCGCCGGCGTGCAGGCGGTAGAAAGCGATCAGGCGAGTCGAGCTGAACAGGCTCTCGCCCAGCCGCGACAGCAGCGAGCGGTGCTGACCAAGCTGCTGAATGACCTGCTGCAGGTCCGTGCGCTGCTCCTTGCGTTTATCGAAGACGCAACGCGACAGGGCCTGGAGCGCAACCTGAACGTTTTCCAGCACGTCGGCGATACGGTCGACGATGGCATCGGCCAAGCCAAGAAAAATTTGGTGACTGGTGCCATACACCGATGGCTGCCGTGCACTTTTGGTTTCGAACTGGCGAAACGCACTGAGTTCGGCATAACGCACGGTTACCAGGCAACGCTGGGTCAGGACGAAGGTGACTTCGGCGTTCTCCGGACGGCGGTCGGCAATCCCCATTACCACTGTGGTCGTCATGAAGATGGCGCCTTCCTCATCGTAAAAACGCGAAGAATCCTCAATTTCCGCCAGCTCTTCGCGGGTTGGAATATCCAGGCCCAGCGCCGACTCGACGAAGCGTTCCTCCTGCTGGTCAGGGGAAAGCAGGTCGATCCATAGCACATTGCCAGGGAGCGCCTGCAGATGCTGGGCAGCACGCCGCACCAGCGCGCCGTTTTCAAGACAGTGGAAAATGATCATGACTTGGTCGCGTTCCTCAAAAGTCCATAGTAGGAATAGAGACCGACCCAGGCGAAGCGTTCAGGCGGCATCTGCTGCAGACGCGCAGCTTGCCGGGACACGCCGAAACACGCTATCAAGATGTTCCCTAACGAGAGTTGCTCCATGACCGACACTGCCGACGACGACGAAACATTCGCCGAGGAAACACTGATCCAGGCGATCGAAAATCAGCTGGAAGCCGGCGATCCACCTGCCACTCAGGCCACGCTGAACAAGCTGACCCTAGTCGGCTACGAACGCGAGGAGATACTGAAGATGATGGCACTGGTGCTTGCCGACGAGATTCGGCAAATGCTCGAGCAAGACCGCCCGTTCGACGCCGTCAGGTACGAAACGCAGCTGCGTAATCTGCCCGATCTACCGGATTAACAGCCGAGGGCGGCAAGCTTGCGCACAGCATCTACACTTCGCAGAACGAGGCCGATGTTCACTACTCAAGGAGCAAACATGTCCTTCACGTCCGATGTGATAGCCGAGCTGGAAATCCTTCGCCTGTTTAATCTCGACAACACGCTCGAAGGCCTGAAAGTGCACCACGACGCCGGGAATGCGGCCGTCACCGCCGCCGAACGCCTGCATGCCAAAGGCCTGACGACCCAGCCTGACGGTGGCTACCTGACCAGCCTCGGCCGCGATGCGGCCGAGCATGCGCAAGGGCTGCTGACTATCCTTTCGCAAACCGCCCCGGCGTAGCGATGACCTTTTTGGCGTGGCGCAACCGCCACGCCTTAAGGTTCGCGGCAAGCGGTCGCTCTACCTTCAGATAACGGTCGCTGTGGTTCTTGCTCCGACCAAGCCCGTGTTACCTTCCCGCGCCTAGCGCCTCGATAATCAGGTCCAACAATCTTCGACCTCCCGCACGAATTGCTTGAATGACCCGCCACCTGGAAATCCGCCCCGTTCTCGAAGAGGGCATCGACCGCAAGGTACTCAGTACGCTGCGCGCGCGTTTCCTAACGGTGAATGCCGGTCGCCTGGAGCGCACCCGTCTGGGCATGTCGCCGCGCCAGCAGGCGGTCATCAAGCTGTTGCCGCTGCTGTTTCACGTTAACCATCCCATCCTGCCGGGCTACGTATCGGCGCTCACGCCGGCTGGGCTGGCCGGGTTCGAGCCGGATGCCGAGACGCTGGCGGAAGCGCAGCGCCTGAGCCGCTCGTTTTCCTACAAGCCGTTGCGCGGCCAGCCGCCGCAGCCGATCCTGGGCCTGTTTCTCATGGGCAGCCTGGGCACGGTCGCGCAGGACGAACAGAGCGATCTGGATGTCTGGGTCTGCCACGACCCGAATCTTTCGGAGCACCAGCGCGACGAGCTACAGCGAAAGTGCGATCAGCTGCGGGGCTGGGCGGCGACCCAGGGCAGCGAGGCGCATTTCTTTCTGGTCGACCCGGTGCGCTTCACGCAGGGTGCGCGCGAGGCGAAGCTGACCTCCGATGATTGCGGCACTACCCAGCACTATCTGCTGCTGGACGAGTTCTACCGCACCGCGATCTGGCTCGGCGGTCGCACACCGCTCTGGTGGCTGGTGCCGGCTTACGAAGAACATCGGTACGCCGAGTATGTACGCACCCTTCTGGAAAAACGTTTCGTACGCAGCGACGAGGTGCTGGACCTTGGCAGTCTCGCCAGCATTCCGCCGGGCGAGTACCTGGGCGCCGGCTTGTGGCAGCTGTACAAGGCCATCGAGTCGCCCTACAAGTCGCTGTTCAAGTTGCTGCTGGTGGAGGCCTATGCCAGCGACTATCCGCAGGTGCGCTGCCTGAGCCTGGACTTCAAACAGGCGGTCTATGCCAACCGCCTGGAGTTGGACGATCTGGACCCTTATATCGTCGCCTATCGCCGGGTCGAGGCGTATCTCGCTGGCCGCGGCGACCTCGAGCGTCTGGCCCTGTTGCGGCGTTGTTTGTATCTGAAGATCAATCAGCCATTGAGCCGCCCGCCGATCAACCGCACCCGAAGCTGGAAGCGCCGCCTGCTCGAACGCCTCGCGCATGACTGGGGTTGGGACGAGCGTCAGTTCGCTCTGCTCGATCGCCGCAGCCAGTGGAAGACCCGGCAGGTCGACCAAGAGCGGCGGGCACTGTTCAACGAGCTGACCTACGGCTATCGCTTTCTGAGTGAATTCGCCAAGCGCCTGCAGATCACCAGCAGCATCAACGGGCGTGATTTTGCCGTACTGGGCCGGCGGCTGCACGCCGCCATCGAACGTAAGGCGGGAAAGATCGAGGCGATCAACATGGGCATCTCGCCGGACATGGCCGAGCACAGCCTGACGCTGGCGCAAGGCTATGACGCTGCCGGCGATATTTCCTGGGCGCTCTATGAAGGCTGCCTGAGCGTTCGGGAAGTAGAGAATTTCTCGCCCCTGAAGCGTTCGCGAGATCTGATACCGCTGCTCGGCTGGTGTCATCGCAACGGCATCGTCGACACCGCTACCCACGTCGCGCTGCACCCGGGCGACAGCGGGTTGATCGAGGCGGAGCTATTCTCGCTGCTGACCGACCTGCGCCAGGCGTTTCCCATGCCGCTGCCCGCGGTGGCCGAGCAGGCCTTGCTGACGACGGCCGTGCCGACCCAGGTCCTGCTGCTGGTGAATATCGGACTCGACCCGTTCCGCAGCGAACATTCTCCCGACGAGCGCAACGATCCGCTCGGCTATGGTGGGGCGCGCGAGGATCTGGTCCTGAGCATCGACCAACTCAGCCTGAACAGCTGGAACGAGCTGATCGCCAATCGCTACGAGGGCGCTTCGGCTCTACCCGATTGCTTGCGCGATTATCTCGACGCCCTGCCCACGAACGGTGCTCGCCCCGGCTTGCAGGTGCGCTGCGTTGGTAATCATTCCGGGCTGGCCATCGCGCGGCGGATGGAGGCGCTGTTCCGCGACGCCCAGGCCGCCCTCGACGAAGCGAGCGACACTCGCTACCTGCTGCAGATTCGTCAGCATTTCCACATGCTCGACCTGACCGCCGGCAACATCCGCCATACCAAGCTGAACGACCTACGCGCCCTGATCGAGCACCTCGGCGAAGCGCACCATCGAGACCGCCCGGTGCGCGTGGATCGGCATGCGCTGGAGGGTCAAGATCTGCCCCTTATCCTGACCCAGGCCAGATCGCAGTGCCTGCAGGTGTTCTATCGCGTCCAGGGCGCGATGGCGGAGCTGACGGTACTGGACGAGTTCAACGCTTTGTGGCGTCAACAGGTCGCGTACCGTGACGAACAGAGCCTGCTGACTCCGCTGCTGCGCTTCCTGAAATCGATAAGCTACCGCCGCACGACGCAGCTACCGTTCGAGGAGAGCCATCTAGCGGCCATGGATATTCTCATCTACCGGCTTCAGCAGCCCTCGCCGGACACTCCGTTTGCCATCGAACGCAGGGCCCCTCCGCGCGAGGAAGCCAGCGATCCGCTCCACGACATCCAGGCAATCATCGAGCCCAACGAGCGGGGCCGCTCGCAGGTCACGCTGTATTGCAATCATCAGGAGTTTTCCAGCCTGGAATACGGTGCCGAACTGTTCGCCGCGGTGGCCCGCTACATTCTCGGGCAGCGTAGCGCCGCTGAGCGCTATCCCTGCTACATCACCGATCTGGATCTGTCCGGCCTGCACGGCGAAGGGCGAACCCAGACCGTGCAGCACCTGCGCTACAAGGCGCAGCTTGAAGCGGCAATCAATCAGGCATTGAAATTGGTCTGACCCGCCACGAAGCGCACTACAGATTCACGTCACCGGCGGCTTCCGGCTGGTACTCGACCGCCAGCAGAGTGAGTTTGAGAAGCTTGCCGCTGGGCGTCGGCCAATCGATATGCTGCCCGACGCTCAAGCCCAACAAGGCGGTGCCTACTGGTGCCAACACCGAAACGGTGCCTTCCTTGCCAGCGTCCTGCGGGAAAACCAACGTCAGGTGGTAATCCTTGCCACTGCCCTCTTCGCGGCAATGAACACGAGAATTCATCGACACTACGCCAGCGGGCAACTCGCTACGCTCGACCACCTGCGCGCGCGACAACTCCTCATCGAGCGCTTCGGCGGCCGGACCGTAGTCAGACAGGCTGTTGAGCAGCCGCTCGAGCCGCTGCAGATCGGTTTGGGTGATGATGATAGGCGGTGCGCTGGACATGGTGCCGGGTAAACTCCTGTAAAAAGTAAAGAGGTAGAAAAGCAAAACCCCGCCCGAAGGCGGGGTTTTTTTAACCGGAAGTCGACCCTAACACAGCCGATTAAATAAGCAAGAGCCCAGATCGAGGCTCATCGCGGCGACCCGATTCGTTCAGCGTGGTGCCTCAAAGCTCTTCGAATTCGAGTGCCTCGCCGCCCTGCTCCTGAGTGACCCGCGTCAACAGCTCGCCGAGGCGTTCGTCGTTGGCATCACAGATCCACAACGAGGCGGCCTCGTCATAGTCGAAGTGAAAACCACCCGAGCGCGCGGCCACCCATAGCTGACGCAACGGCGGCTGACGGCTGAAAATGAGTTGCGTGCCGTTCTCGAAACGTACGGTGAGAACGCCACCGGAATTTTCCAGATCGACATCCATGCCGCTGTGATCGAAAACATCCTCGATTTCTTCCTGCGCGGCGTCGACGAGATCGTGAAAGCGGGCTTCGCTCAAACTCATGGATCGTTTTCCTCGGTACGGGTTGTACGGCGGCATGGCGGCCACCGACGCTGCCGGCGAGCTTAGCAGGCGACCACCGCGTCTAGCGAGCGGCTAGCAGCGACGCTTACCGCCGAGCGCGGCCCACATAGGCAATCCGGTGGGTGCTGGGTATACTCCGGCCCATCGATTTTTCTAGGATTGCACCCCCATGAAGCGTCTGTTGCTTCCATTCATCGCACTCGCGGTTCTCGCTTCCGCGCTTGGCGGCTGCGGCCAGAAAGGCCCGCTGTATCTGCCGGACGACGAGGCTGCTGTCAAAGAACGTTCCAAAGACCGATTCGAACTGTAAGGAGGCATTTCCATGGAGGCCTTCTCGTACCGCGACGGTCAACTCTTCGCGGAGGGCGTGGCGCTGCCCGCTCTCGCGCAACGCTTCGGCACCCCCACCTATGTCTACTCGCGCGCCCATATCGAGGCTCAGTACCACGCCTATGCCGATGCGCTGAGCGGCATGCCGCATCTGGTCTGCTTCGCGGTCAAGGCGAACTCGAACCTTGGCGTGCTGAACGTATTGGCCCGGCTCGGCGCTGGCTTCGATATCGTTTCGCGCGGTGAACTGGAGCGCGTGCTGGCCGCTGGCGGGCAGCCTGAGCGCATCGTCTTCTCCGGCGTCGGCAAGACCCGCGACGACATGCGCCGCGCGCTGGAAGTCGGCGTGCGCTGCTTCAACGTCGAGTCCACCGAAGAGCTCGAACGCTTGCAACTGGTCGCAGCCGAACTCGGTGTGACGGCACCGGTATCGCTGCGGGTCAATCCCGATGTGGACGCCGGCACCCACCCGTACATTTCCACCGGTCTCAAGGAAAACAAATTCGGCATTGCCATCGCCGATGCCGAAGCGGTCTATGCGCGGGCTCACGAGCTCAGCAACCTGGACGTCGTCGGTGTCGATTGCCACATCGGCTCCCAGCTCACCAGCCTGCCGCCCTTCCTTGACGCACTCGACCGCCTGCTGGCGCTGATCGATCGCCTCGCGGTAGCCGGCATCCGTATTCGCCACCTGGATCTGGGTGGCGGCCTCGGTGTTCGCTACCGTGACGAGCAACCGCCGCTGGCTGGTGATTACATTAAGGCTGTGCGCCAGCGTATCGAGGGGCGCGACCTGGCACTGGTGTTCGAGCCGGGCCGCTCCATCGTCGCCAACGCCGGCCTGCTGCTGACCCGCGTGGAATACCTCAAGCACACCGAGCACAAGGATTTCGCCATCGTCGACGCGGCGATGAACGACCTGATCCGCCCGGCGTTGTATCAGGCCTGGATGGACGTGGTGCCGGTGCAGCCGCGCGAAGGTCAGCCCCGCCACTACGATATTGTCGGCCCGATCTGCGAAACCGGCGATTTTCTCGCCAAGGAACGCCCGCTGACCTTGGCCGAGGGTGATCTGTTGGCTGTTCGTTCGGCCGGCGCCTACGGTTTCGTCATGAGTTCCAACTACAACACCCGTGGCCGCGCCGCCGAGGTGCTGGTGGACGGCGACCAAGCCTACGAAGTGCGCCGCCGCGAAAGCGTGCAGGAGCTCTACGCCGGCGAAAGCCTGCTGCCTGCCTGAGGCCACGACGATGCTTTTGCGTTTTACCAAGATGCACGGCCTGGGCAACGACTTCATGGTCATCGACCTGATCAGTCAGCACGCGCATATCCAGCCCAAGCACGCCAAGCAATGGGGCGATCGGCATACCGGCATCGGTTTCGATCAGCTGCTGCTAGTCGAGCCGCCGCACAATCCCGATGTGGATTTCCGCTATCGCATCTTCAATTCAGACGGTTCCGAAGTGGAGCAGTGCGGCAACGGTGCGCGCTGCTTCGCCCGTTTCGTGCTGGACAAGCGCTTGACCACGAAGCGCCGGATTCGCGTCGAGACCAAGGGCGGGATTATCGAACTGGATATCCGTCCCGACGGGCAGATTAGCGTCGACATGGGCCCGCCACGGCTGGTCCCGGCCGACATTCCGTTCCAGGCCGACGGTGAAGCGCTGAGCTATCCGCTGGACGTCGACGGACAGCAGCTGCAAATCGCCGCGGTGTCCATGGGCAACCCGCATTCGGTGCTGCGTGTGGACGACATCGACAGCGCGCCGGTGCATGAGCTCGGGCCAAAAATCGAGCATCACCCGCGCTTTCCACAACGGGTCAACGCCGGCTTTGTGCAAGTCATCGATCGCCAGCACGCCAAACTGCGCGTATGGGAACGTGGGGCGGGTGAGACCCAGGCGTGCGGCACCGGCGCCTGTGCCGCCGCAGTCGCTGCGATTTGCCAGGGCTGGATGGACTCGCCGGTGCAGATCGACCTGCCGGGTGGCCGTCTGTCCATCGAATGGGCAGGCCCAGGTCAGCCCGTTATGATGACCGGCCCCGCCGTTCGCGTTTTCGAAGGACAGGTTCGCCTATGACCGAGCAAAACCAGGATAAGCCGCAACTGCCGGACGCCGAAGCCGTCGCGGCTTATCTGAGTGCTCATCCAGAATTTTTCGTCGACCATGATGAATTGATCCCGGAGCTGCGCATTCCGCACCTGCCGGGGGGCGCGGTGTCGCTGGTCGAGCGGCAGGTGAAGCTGCTGCGCGAACGCAACATCGAGATGCGTCACCGCCTGTCGCAGCTGATGGACGTGGCCCGCGACAACGATAGATTGTTCGACAAGACTCGCCGGCTGGTCCTCGACCTGCTGGATGCCAAGTCCTTGGAAGAAGTCATCGGGGCCGTGGATGAAAGCCTGCGGCACGAATTCCAGGTGCCCTATGTCAGCCTGATCCTGTTCAGCGAAGCGCCCTTGCCGGTGGGTCGCAGCGTCACCAGCGCCGAAGCACAGCAAGCCATTGGCGGTTTGCTCGGCGGCGGCAAGACCATCTGCGGCGTGCTCCGCCCGCATGAGCTGGTCTTTCTGTTCGGCGAAGAGGAAAGCAGCGAGATCGGCTCGGCAGCGGTGGTCGCGCTCAACCAGCAGCAAGGCATCCTGGCGATCGGCAGCAAAGACCCGCAGCACTACAAGAGCTCGCTGGGCACCCTGTTCCTCAGCTATATCGCCGAGGTGCTGACTCGGGTGCTGCCGCATTACTCTGCGCCGCTGCGGTCGGTACGCTAAAAAGCTGGAAGCTGGAAGCTGGAAGCCCAATGCGGGGGCCACGAGCGATTCGCGTCTAGCTTTCAGCTTCAAGCTTATGGCTGCCTCATATCGAAGTGAGCTCTGATGCAAACCGATCTCGACGCTTATTTCCAACATCTGCGCAGCGAGCGGCACGTGTCGCCGCATACGCTGGATGCCTACCGGCGCGACCTGATCAAGGTGATGGGCTACTGCCAGAAGCAGCAGCTTGGGCAGTGGTCCGAACTGAAAAGCGCGCACGTTCGCCAATTGATTGCCGAACAGCACCGCCAGGGTCAATCCAGCCGCAGCCTGGCACGTCTGCTTTCATCGCTGCGCGGCCTGTATCGCTACCTCAATCAGGAAGGGCGCTGCGCTCACGATCCGGCCGCCGGCATCTCCGCGCCCAAAGGTGAGAAACGTCTGCCACGGCTGCTCGACACCGACCGGGCGATGCAGCTGCTCGACGGCGGCATCGAGGATGATTTCATCGGCCACCGCGATCAGGCCATGCTTGAGTTGTTCTATTCATCCGGACTGCGCCTGGCCGAGCTGGTCGGTCTGAATCTCGATCAGCTCGACGTCCCGGCCGGCCTGGTTCACGTCCATGGCAAAGGCAACAAAGATCGCGTGCTCCCTATCGGACGCAAGGCCCGCGAAGCGCTGCAAGCCTGGCTGCCGCTGCGGGCGCTGAGCAATCCGCTCGATGGTGCGGTCTTCGTCAGTCAGCAGGGCTGCCGCCTCGGTTCGCGCGCGGTGCAATTGCGGGTACGCCAGGCCGGTGTGCGTGAGCTCGGCCAGCATCTGCACCCGCACATGCTCAGGCACAGTTTTGCCAGCCATGTACTCGAATCGTCGCAAGATCTGCGCTCCGTACAGGAAATGCTCGGCCATGCCGACATCGGCACCACGCAGATCTATACCCACCTGGATTTTCAACATTTGGCCAAGGTCTATGACCAGGCGCACCCGCGTGCCAAACGTAAGCAGGACAGTGACCCATGAGCATTCAGCTGATCACCTTCGACCTCGATGACACGCTGTGGGATGTCGGCCCGGTCATTCAGAGCGCCGAAATCCGCTTGCGAGATTGGCTCGGCCAATACGCGCCGCGCCTGGGCGACTTTCCTGTCGAGTCGCTGGCCGCTCTCCGTCGCATGCTGGTCGAGTCCGAGCCAGGCCTGAAGCACCGTATCAGCGAACTGCGCCGGCGCATCCTCTTCCATGCGCTGCATGACGCCGGCTATCCGAGTGGCGAAGCGCAAGACATCGCCGACCAGGCATTCGAGGTTTTTCTCGAAGCCCGCCATGCGATCGATCTCTTTCCCGACGTGCACCCGACGCTGGAGTGCCTGGCCAACCAGTACACACTCGGTGTGCTGACCAATGGCAACGCCGATGTCCGTCGCCTGGGCCTCGCCGATTATTTCCAGTTCACCCTTTGCGCCGAAGAACTGGGCATCGGCAAGCCGGACCCGCGGCCTTTCCAGGAAGCGCTCGGCCGCGCGGGGGTGAGCGCCGAGCACGCGGTGCATATCGGTGATCATCCTGATGACGACATCGGTGGCGCGCAGCGGGCCGGCGTTCGCGCCATTTGGTTCAATCCTGCCGGAACGCCGTGGCAGCATGACGGCCAGCCAGACGCGGTGATCCGCAGCCTCGCAGAGCTCCCGGCTTTACTGGCCAGCTGGCGATAAGGGTTTAGCGAGTCGCAAATACAACGAAGCCCAACACCAGACGGTGTTGGGCTTCGTTCGTGCTCAAGCGCTGATACAGCTCAAGGCGATGGATGGCTCCTGCGAGCTCATCCAGCCTTCCGCCTCCAGCGCTTTTCGCTTTGATTCAGATAGGACGACTGCCGTACTTGCTGTCAGGCTTTTTCGGCGGATCGGCGACTACGTTCGGTTCAACTTCCTGTACGCGCCCGCCACGGGCGAGGAACTCTTCCATCGCACGTGCCAGCTCGTCACGTTCGCGCTGCTTGGCTTCCAGGCTTGGCATTTCCTCGACGACCACCGTCTTGGCCTTGGCCTTCTTGGTCGTCGGGGTGGCGCGCTCACTGTCGGTCCCCTCGTCGTCAGCGTTGTCGTCGCCGTCATCGGCGGCGGCCAGCTCCTCGCCTTCCTCCTCGTCGTTAACGTCCAGATCGTCTTGTTCTAATTCTTCGTCGCTCATGTTCAACCTCGTACCTTGCCAAAGCGGAAGTTTAAGGGTCTGTTCCCGTTTCGCTGCGAGCCGCGTTGCTGCGCCAAATCTCGCCAGGCAGGCAGCGCCCGCTCCCGGCGGGCTTGCTGCATTCACCACATCCATGTGGATCGCGCGGGACGCAGGTAATGGTCGTTCCCTTGCCAAGTCCCGCAACGCCGCATGGCGAGATTTGCCGCGCAACCCGAAGGGACGGGCCGGTTTTTGCGCGAGACGGCGTTTCTCGTCGCTTATTTGGAACGACCAAACTGCGCGACTCGTGCCTTGTCTCGCGCAAAAACCGGCTCCGTCGCAGCCGCGACGAAACGGCAACAGACCCTAGCCCAGCGATGTGCTTTGTTCGCCACCGCCAAAAAAAATTCAACTTGCCATCCCGTGCAGCGTTGCGACGACCTGTCTGGCACCCCCTCGATCGCGGTGTTCCCCCAGATAGATACCTTGCCAAGTCCCTAATGCCAGCTGCCCTTCGCCGACCGGCAAGCTCACCTGACAACCGAGCAGGCTCGCCTTGAAATGCGCCGGCAGATCGTCCGGCCCTTCGTAATCATGTTCGTAACCACCCTGATCCTGCGGCACCAGGCGGTTGAAAAACCTCTCGAAGTCGCGCCGCACCGCCCCATCGGCGTTCTCGTTGATGGTCAGCGAGGCCGAGGTATGGCGCAGCCACAGGTGTAACAGACCGACCCGGCATTGTTGCAGTTCCGGTAGTTGTGCAAGCAGCTCATCGGTAATCAGATGGAAGCCACGCGGTCTAGGACGCAGTGTGATCACGGTCTGTTGCCACATGCTGGAATGCCCCTCGACACCTGAACGGGCGCATTCTAGCGCGGCGGTAGAAAAAACAAAGGGCGCCCGCAGGCGCCCTTGTCGTCACGTTGACGATTATCGCTTGCTGGTGAACTCCGGATAGGCTTCGAGGCCACACTCAGCCACGTCGACGCCCTCGTATTCTTCCTCTTCGCTCACTCGCAGGCCCATCACGGCCTTGATGATGCCCCAGACGATCAGGCTGGAGATGAAGACCCAGGCGAAGATGCAAGCCAGCCCCAGCAGCTGCGCGCCGAAGGATGCATCGGCATTGGTCAGCGGCACCGCCAGCAGACCCCACATGCCGACCACGCCGTGCACCGAAATGGCACCAACCGGGTCATCGATCCGTAGCTTGTCCAGGCCGAGGATGCTGAACACCACTAGCACGCCGCCGACACCGCCGATCAGCACGGCCTGCAGAGCGCTCGGAGTCAGCGGCTCGGCGGTTATCGCCACCAGACCGGCCAGTGCACCGTTGAGAATCATGGTCAGGTCGGACTTGCCGAACAGCAGACGTGCGGTAATCAGCGCCGCGACCAGCCCGCCAGCGGCGGCCATGTTGGTATTAGTGAACACCTGGGCGACGGCGTTGGCGTCCTCGATGGTGCTCATGCGCAGCTGCGAGCCACCGTTGAAGCCGAACCAGCCCATCCACAGGATGAAGGTGCCCAGAGTCGCCAGCGGCAGGTTGGCGCCGGGAATCGCGTTGATCTGGCCGTTCGGGCCGTACTTGCCCTTGCGCGCGCCCAGCAGCAGCACGCCAGCCAGCGCAGCCGAGGCACCGGCCATGTGCACCAAACCCGAGCCGGCGAAATCGAGGAAGCCTGCCGCGTCGAGGAAACCGCCGCCCCACTTCCAGAAGCCCTGAATCGGGTAGATAAACCCAGTCATCACCACGGCGAAGGCGATGAAGGCCCAGAGTTTCATGCGCTCGGCCACCGCGCCGGACACCACCGACATACAGGTTGCGGCGAACACGATCTGGAAGAAGAAATCGGCCCGCGCCGAATAGTACGGCGCATCCTCGCCACCCGCCGCGACCACGTCGACCGCGTTCTCATCGCCAATCAGAAAACCCAGGCTCGGCAGGATGCCGCCTTCGGGACTCGAATACATGATGTAGTAGCCGATCAGCAGATACATGATCGAAGCCACCGAATACAACACGATGTTCTTGGTAAGAATTTCCGCCGTGTTCTTGGCCCGCACCAGACCGGATTCGAGCATGGCGAAACCGGCCGCCATCCACATCACCAGCGCACCGCAGATGACGAAGTAGAAGGTATCGAGTCCGTACTGGACGGGTATCAAAGCTGTGCTGTCCATGTGTCACCTCTTGCTGTCGCGCGTTTTGCGCCGTTCGGTCGCCGGCAGACCTTTCTCGCGGCAAGCCGGCCCCAAACCCGGGGTTGGCTCCCGGGGGTTCGTACTCTTGATCGGGATTTACAGGTTGTAGCCGCGCTCGTTGTGCAGGCTGAGGTCGAGGCCGACGGTTTCTTCGTCCTCGCTGACCCGCAGGCCCATCAGCCAATCGATCACCTTGAGAATCACGAATGTGACGATCGCCGTGTAGACGACGGTGAACAGCACGCCCTTGAGCTGGATCCACAGCTGCAGCGCGATGTTGTCCACCTCACCGAAGCCGCCCAGTGCAGGCGCTGCGAATGCGCCGGTGAGCAACGCACCGACGATGCCGCCGATGCCATGCACGCCAAAGGCATCCAGCGAGTCGTCGTAACCGAGCTTGCGTTTCAGGCTGGTGGCGCAGAAGAAGCAGATGACGCCCGAAGCCAGACCGATGATCAGTGCGCCCATCGGGCCGACCGTGCCAGCAGCGGGCGTGATGGCAACCAGGCCGGCGACCACGCCGGAGGCGATGCCCAGAGCACTGGGTTTGCCATGCGTCAGCCACTCGGCAAACATCCAGCCTAGAGCCGCGGCAGCGGTGGCGATCTGCGTCACGAGCATGGCCATGCCCGCGGTGCCGTTGGCGCCCAGCGAGGACCCGGCATTGAAGCCGAACCAGCCGATCCAGAGCATTGCGGCGCCCACCAATGTCAGCCCCAGGTTGTGTGGCGCCATCGGCGTGGTCGGGAAGCCCTTGCGCTTGCCGAGCACGAGGCAAGCCACAAGGCCAGCGATACCGGCGTTGATGTGCACCACGGTGCCGCCGGCGAAATCGAGCACGCCCCAATCCCACATCAGGCCGCCGTCACCGCCCCAGACCATATGGGCGATCGGCGCATAGACCAGAGTGAACCAGAC
Organism: Stutzerimonas stutzeri; assembly: GCF_024448955.1. Classification (GTDB taxonomy): domain Bacteria; phylum Pseudomonadota; class Gammaproteobacteria; order Pseudomonadales; family Pseudomonadaceae; genus Stutzerimonas; species Stutzerimonas stutzeri_AQ. The sequence goes on along the minus strand of NZ_JAMOIH010000003.1, from coordinate 234,669 downwards.
GCCCATGAACACCAGCATCGCGGAAAACTTCATCCGCTCGGCGAAGGCACCGACGATCAGCGCCGGGGTGATGATGGCGAAGGTCATCTGGAAGGTGATGAACACGCTTTCCGGAACCGTGCCGGTGAGGCTGTCTGGGGTCAGGCCGCTGAGAAAAGCACGGTCGAGCCCGCCGATAAAGGAGCTGAAATTGGTGACGCCTGCTTCCATGCCGGTGGTGTCGAACGCCAGGCTGTAGCCGTAGGCCATCCAGAGGATGCTCATCAGGCCTGCGATGGCGAAGCACTGCAGCATGACGGACAGGATGTTCTTGGAGCGGACCATGCCGCCGTAGAACAAGGCCAGGCCAGGGATGGTCATGAACAGCACCAGGGCGGTGGCTGTGAGCATCCAGGCCGTGTCGCCTGAATCGAGCGTCACGTCCTGCGCCAAGGCGATGCCTGGGCTTATCAGAGACAAAAGGGCTCCTAGCCCTGCGAATCTTCGCAGAGTCATGGTTTTACTCCTGGGGCGTGGGGGGTTCGTAGGCCTGCCGAAGCAGGCAATCGCAAAGCGTCGGATCGTGCGTAGCGTCTTGAAATCAGGTTTGGCTGATTTCGCCTGAGCTCGGGCGTTGCCCGGTCAGTGGTTCGCTACGCAACGACGCCGATCAGATCGCGTCGGTATCGGTTTCGCCTGTGCGGATGCGGATGGCCTGTTCCAGATTGACGACGAAAATCTTGCCGTCGCCGATCTTGCCAGTGTTGGCGGCCTTGGTGATGGCCTCGATCACGCGGTCCAGCTGGTCGTCGGCAATCGCCACGTCGATCTTTACCTTCGGCAGAAAATCGACCACGTATTCAGCGCCGCGATACAGTTCGGTGTGGCCTTTCTGGCGCCCGAAACCCTTGACCTCGGTGACCGTGATGCCCTGGACGCCGATTTCGGACAGCGACTCGCGTACGTCGTCCAGCTTGAACGGCTTGATGATGGCAGTAACTAATTTCATGAAAACTTCTCCCGTTTAGGTGGACTTGCCCCAGAAGTACGAACCCAGGACAAGTCTAAGCTCTGTGTCTGGCTCTTGTAACGCGTCGACATAGCCGAGCGACCTCCAACACCATCAGCCGATCCGACGAAACGTCCTGAATCGTCTGCGCACCGCAACGCACCGGCGCGTCTTCATGACGAGCAAAGCAGAATCAATGCCAGGTCCGTGAGAAGTGCGTGATAGTGCGCCTCACCGCAGCCGCGCAGGCGCATCGCTGACAGAGCCACGAAGCCCATGCACCAATACCGGGCAATGCGATGTGACCACCTGCCCATAAACGTGCACTGCGACGAAAATCGGCCTCAAACGGGCCGTGCTACACTGCCGGCCGCTCAGAAACAGGTGATGTCCATGCTCCCACCCAAAGCTTTTCTCGACGCCATCGGCTCTCAGGCTTCACGCCTGTTCAACGGCGAGACGCCGCTACCCCGCCCCGAAATCGAAGCCCAGTTCAAAAGCATCGTGCAAAGTGCGCTGAGCAAACTGGACGTTGTCAGCCGCGACGAATTCGACAACCAGATGGTGGTGCTCGCGCGCACCCGAGCGCGGCTCGAAGCACTCGAGGCCAAGGTCGCCGAGCTGGAAGAAAGATTGCAGCCACCCGCCGCCGACTAAGCTCGGTGGCGACACGATCAAAGGAGTGATCGAATGTCCCTCGCCATAGTTCATAGCCGCGCCCAGGTGGGCGTCGAGGCGCCTGCCGTCACGGTCGAAGCCCATCTGGCCAACGGCCTGCCTTCGCTGGCATTGGTCGGTTTACCGGAAACCGCCGTCAAGGAAAGCAAGGATCGCGTGCGCAGCGCGATCCTGACCTCCGACTTCGATTTCCCGGCCCGCCGCATCACGCTCAATCTCGCCCCCGCCGATCTGCCGAAAGACGGTGGCCGCTTCGACCTGGCCATCGCCTTGGGTATTCTCGCCGCCAGTGGACAGATTCCCGCAGACCGCCTCGATACCCTGGAATGTCTGGGCGAGTTGGCGCTATCCGGCGCGCTACGACCGGTGCAGGGTGTGTTGCCTGCGGCCTTGGCGGCACGTCAGGCCGGGCGCGCGCTGCTGGTGCCGCGAGCCAATGCCGAGGAGGCCAGTCTGGCTTCAGGGTTGGTGGTTTACGCCGCTGATCATTTGCTGGAAGTCGCGGCGCACTTCAACGGCGTCACGCCTATCGCTCCCTTCGAGGCCCAGGGCCTGCTGCGTCAGGTGCTGCCCTACCCCGACCTCGCCGATGTGCAGGGCCAGGCTGCCGCCAAACGCGGCTTATTGGTCGCGGCGGCTGGCGCACACAACCTGCTTTTTTCAGGCCCTCCGGGCACCGGCAAGACGCTGCTGGCCAGCCGTCTTCCTGGTTTGCTCCCACCACTGGAAGAGCAGGAAGCGCTGGAGGTCGCGGCGATTCATTCGGTCGCCAGCCAGTCGCCGCTGGAGCATTGGCCGCAACGACCGTTTCGCCAGCCCCATCACAGTGCATCCGGCCCGGCGCTCGTTGGTGGTGGCAGCCGACCGCGGCCCGGCGAGATTACGCTGGCGCACCAGGGCGTGCTATTTCTCGACGAGCTGCCGGAGTTCGATCGCAAGGTACTGGAAGTGCTAAGAGAGCCCCTGGAATCAGGTTGTATCGTGATCGCGCGAGCACGGGACAAGGTACGTTTCCCAGCCCGTTTTCAGCTGGTCGCGGCAATGAATCCCTGCCCGTGCGGCTACCTGGGCGATCCGAGTGGCCGCTGTCGCTGTTCGCCAGATCAGATCCAGCGCTACCGCGGCAAGCTGTCCGGGCCACTGCTTGATCGTATCGACCTGCACCTCACGGTGGCACGCGAAGCCACCGCGCTGAACGCGCCACCCGCAACCAGCGACAATACCGCCGTGGTCGCCGAACAGGTTGCTCAGGCACGACGCATTCAACTGGCCCGCCAAGGCTGCGCGAACGCCTTTCTCGATCTCACCGGACTGCGAACTCATTGCCAACTGCAGGCAGACGACCAGCAGTGGCTGGAGCGCGCCTGTGAGCGTTTGGGGCTTTCACTGCGGGCGGCGCACCGGATTTTGAAGGTCGCGCGGACCTTGGCGGACCTGCAACAGGACGCGTTGATCGGCCGCCGACATCTGGCCGAAGCGCTGCAATACCGACCGGGTAGCCAGGCATCCTGAGGCGCGATGCGGCCGCTGGATGGGGTTCACCGTGCGGTTCCGACAGCAAATCACGGTTTGCAGAAGCGTGCCGCAATACGCCGAATTGTGCGGTCACATCCTGTAAGCCCTCGTGGCAAGGCCCTTCGCCCGGTCGGCCGACGGTCGCTATGTTAGAGTGCATCCCCTTTCGCCACAGGCGGCCCACTCCCTTTCGGTATCAAGGAGCGCAGCATGGAGGCCAAAAAGTCTTCCTCTTCCACCATCAACCCTCCCGTCTTTTTCGGCTCTGCCGTACTGATTCTCGCGCTGGTGATCTACAGCGTTGCCTTTTCCGAACATGCGCAAACGCTGTTCGGCGACGTCCAGGCCTGGATCATCGCCAATCTCAGTTGGCTTTATATCCTTGCCGTCGCCATCATCCTGCTGATGGTGGTGGTGCTCGCGCTCAGCCGCTACGGCGATATCAAGCTCGGCCCCGATCACAGTGAACCTGATTACTCAATGCTGACCTGGTTCGCCATGCTGTTTTCCGCTGGCATGGGGATCGGCCTGATGTTCTTCGGCGTTGCCGAGCCGGTGATGCACTTCCTCTCGCCGCCCGTCGGTGAGGGTGGCACCGTTGCTGCGGCGCGCGAGGCGATGAAGATCACCTTCTTCCACTGGGGTCTGCATGCCTGGGCGGTCTACGCCATCGTGGCGATGATCCTGGCTTACTTCGCCTACCGCCATGGCCTGCCGCTGACCCTCCGCTCGGCGCTCTATCCACTGATCGGTGAGCGGATATACGGCCCGATCGGTCACGCCGTGGATATCTTCGCCATCATCGGCACCGTGCTGGGCGTCGCCACATCGTTGGGGCTGGGCGTCACACAAATTAATACCGGCCTCAACCATTTGTATGGTCTGCCCATTTCGGTACCGGTGCAGATCGGCCTGATCGCCGCTACCACTTTGTTAGCGACCATTTCCGTGGTCACTGGGTTGGACAAAGGCGTGCGGCGCCTCTCAGAGCTGAACCTCAGCCTCGCTGCGCTGTTGATGCTGCTGGTTCTGATAGCAGGCCCTACCGTGTTCATCCTGCAGACCTTCGTGCAGAACACCGGCAATTACTTCTCGCAGATCGTCACTGCCACCTTCAATCTCTACGCCTACGAGCCGAACGACTGGATCGGTGGCTGGACCCTGTTCTACTGGGGCTGGTGGCTTGCCTGGTCGCCCTTTGTCGGGCTGTTCATCGCGCGTATTTCCCGTGGCCGGACGATCCGAGAGTTCGTTACCGGCGTGCTGCTGGTACCGACCGCCTTCACCCTGTTGTGGATGACCGTGTTCGGCGACACCGCCATCCACATGATCCTCTGGGAGCACGTGACCAGCCTGGGCGAGGCCGTCGACCGAGACAGCTCGCTGGCCTTGTTCGCCTTCCTCGAACACTTCCCATTTTCCGGACTGCTTTCGCTGGTCGCGATCATCATGGTGGTGGTGTTCTTCGTCACCTCGGCGGATTCCGGCGCGCTGGTGGTGGATATGCTTGCCTCTGGCGGCCAGGAAAGTACACCAGTCTGGCAGCGTGTCTTCTGGGCCGGCTCGATGGGCGCCGTCGCCATCGCCCTGCTGCTGGCCGACGGCCTGACGGCGCTACAGACCGCCACCATCGCCAGCGCCCTGCCCTTCACCCTTGCGCTGCTGTGCTCGATGTGGGGCCTACTGAAGGCGTTGCGCCTGGATGCCACCAAGCAGGGGTTGCGCTACCAGGCGATCACCACCTCACCGACCACGCCGCGCGCCTACAGCGACTGGCAGCGACGCCTGAGCAATCTGACGAAGTTCCCGCGACGCCCCGACGTAGTGCGCTTCATCGCCGGCGTGGCTCGTCCCGCCTGTGAAGCAGTCGCCGAGGAGATTCGCAAACAGGGCTACGGTGCAACCGTCGAAGAAGGCGAGGACCGCCGCGTCCGCATCGAAATCACCCACGAAGGCGAGCCCGACTTCATCTATGAAATACGCCCCCGCGCCTATGCGATGCCGAGCTTCGTGCCCAGCAACGAAGACGACGAGCCCGGCGAACGCAAATATTTCCGTGCCGAAGTCCACCTCAAGGAAGGCGGCCAAGACTACGACGTCATGGGCTGGAGCCGCGAAGGCGTGATCGGCGACATCCTCGATCAATACGAGAAGCACATGCACTTCTTGCATATGGTCAGGTAGCAGCGGGCTGGAGGCTGAACGACAAGCGACGCGAATGGCCGAGCTTTTTCGTCTAGCCTCCAGCGACTGTGCCGCACCTGACGGCCGGTTGCCGCAGCTGAATCCTCGCGCGGTATTGACCGCGCAGCCCTGCTAAACTCCCGCCCCGCCCTCAGACACCCCGAACGACCATGTCCCGACTCAATCCCCGGCAGCAGGAAGCCGTGAACTACGTCGGCGGCCCCATGCTGGTGCTCGCCGGCGCCGGCTCCGGCAAGACAAGTGTGATCACCCGCAAGATCGCCTACCTCATCCAGCAGTGCGGCATCCGCGCGCAATACATCGTGGCGGTGACCTTCACCAACAAGGCTGCGCGCGAGATGAAGGAGCGGGTCAGCGGCCTGCTGCGTGGTGGCGAAGGGCGCGGGCTGACCGTGTCGACCTTCCACAACCTGGGCCTGAACATCATCCGCAAGGAATACGCGAAGCTGGGCTACAAGCCCGGCTTCTCGATCTTCGACGAAGGCGACATCAAGGCGCTGCTGACCGACATCATGCAGAAGGAATACGCCGGCGATGACGGCGTCGACGAGATCAAGAATTACATCGGCAGCTGGAAAAACGACCTGGTCACGCCCGAGGAAGCGCTGGCCAACGCGCGCAACCCCAAGGAGCAGACCGCCGCCATCGTCTACACCCACTACCAGCGCACGCTCAAGGCGTACAACGCGGTGGATTTCGACGACCTGATCATGCAACCGGTGAAGCTGTTCCAGGACAACCCCGAAGTACTGGAGAAGTGGCGCAACAAGGTGCGCTACATGCTGGTGGACGAATATCAGGACACCAACGCCAGCCAATATTTGCTGGTGAAATTGCTGGTGCAGGAACGCGCGCACTTCACCGTGGTGGGCGACGACGACCAGTCGATCTACGCCTGGCGCGGCGCGCGACCGGAAAACCTGATGCAACTCAAAGAGGACTTCCCCTCGCTGAAAGTGGTGATGCTGGAGCAGAACTACCGCTCCACCAGCCGCATCCTCAAATGCGCCAACGTGCTGATCGCCAACAACCCCCACGCCTTCGAGAAGCAGCTGTGGTCGGAGATGGGCCATGGCGACCCAATCCGCGTGATCCGCTGCCGCAACGAGGAAGCCGAGGCCGAGCGCGTGGCGATGGAAATCCTCACCCTGCACTTGAAGACCGAGCGGCCCTACAGCGATTTCGCCATCCTCTACCGCGGCAACTACCAGGCCAAGCTGATCGAGCTGAAGCTGCAGCATCACCAGATCCCCTATCGCCTATCCGGCGGCACCAGCTTCTTCGGTCGCCAGGAAGTGAAGGACCTGATGAGCTACTTCCGCCTGCTGGTGAACCCCGATGACGACAACGCCTTCCTGCGGGTGATCAACGTGCCGCGCCGGGAAATCGGCTCCACCACCCTGGAAAAGCTCGGTAACTACGCCACCGCACGCAAGATATCCATGTACGCCGCCTGCGACGAGATTGGCCTGGGCGAGCTGATGGACAGCCGCTTCACCGACCGCCTGTCGCGCTTCAAACACTACATGGACAACCTGCGCCAGCAGTGCGCGCAGAACGACCCCATCGCTGCCCTGCGCAGCATGGTCATGGACATCGACTACGAGACCTGGGTGCGCTCGCAGACTTCCAGCGACAAGGCCGCGGACTTTCGCATGGGCAACGTCTGGTTCCTCATCGACGCGCTGAAGAACACCCTGGAGCGCGACGAAGAAGGCGAGATGACCATCGAGGAAGCCATCGCCAAGCTGGTGCTGCGCGACATGCTCGAACGCCAGCAGGAAGAGGAAGAAGGCGCCGAAGGCGTGCAGATGATGACCCTGCATGCGTCCAAGGGACTGGAATTTCCCTACGTGTTCATCCTCGGCATGGAAGAAGAAATCCTCCCGCACCGCTCCAGCATCGAAGCCGACACCATCGAGGAAGAGCGCCGCCTGGCCTACGTCGGCATCACCCGTGCCCGGCAGAACCTGGCTATGACCTTCGCCGCTAAGCGCAAGCAGTACGGCGAAATCATCGAATGCATGCCCAGCCGCTTCCTCGATGAACTGCCCCAGGAAGACTTGGAATGGGAAGGTCAGGAAGACGCACCGGTCGAGGTCAAGGCCGCGCGCGGCAATGACGCGCTGGCGGCGATGCGGGCGATGTTGAAGCGCTGAAACAGGCGTAGGACAAACCGTAGGGTGGGCCGGGCGGCGTTCCGCTTCAGCCCACCAACGCAATTGCACCGCCCACTGGTGGGCTGAAGCCCACCCTACAGATGAAGCGGAGCGCCGCCCGACGGAACGCCGCCCGCCCCACTCTACGACGCGTCAACCGCTGACGATCGCCTCCAGCTCCTTCGCCGCCGCGCGCAAACGCGGGACGAAGGCCAGCAGCGGCTCCATCGAGCAGCGGATCACGGGCGCGTGGGTGAATAGGCAGGCGCTCAGCTCACCACGGCCATCGCGCACCGGGACCGCGCAAGCGACCATGCCGTCGATGAATTCCTCCGAATCGGTGGCCAGGTCTTCTTCACGAATCCGCGCGAGATCGTCGCGCAGGGCGCTGAGGTCAGTGATGGTATTTCGCGCCATTTGCTGGATCGGCAGGCGCGGCAGGATCCGCTCCAGTTGCTCGTTAGGCAGCGACGCCAGATAGAGCTTGCCGCTGGCGGTGCACCAGAGCGGCGTATGACTGCCGATGGGCAGGTTGATCTGCAGCGGCCAGTTGGTCTGGACCCGGTCGAAATAGAGCATGTCCAACCCGTCCGGCACCGACAGTCCGCAGGTTTCACCGATCTCCCCCGACAGCTGGCGCAGGATCACCTGGCGCAACGCCTTGTGCCGGCCGCTGCCAAGGATATTCACCGCAGTGGCATGCAGACGGTCGCCGGGCAGCAAGCCGCCGCGCAGGCCGAATTGCAGGAAGCCCTCTTTCTCCAGCGTTTGCACCAGCCGATGAGCGCTGGCCTTGGGGATGTCCAGTTTCTCCGCCAAGGCGCTGGGCGTTAGTGGTTCTGCCGCGCCGGCAACAGCTTCGATGATTTCCAGCACGCGGGTGATGGATGAGCCTTTTTCGCGGGGAGTACTGCGCATCGCCTACCCTGTCGTCCGAATGAAAGAGCGCGCGCCCTATGAGGCGGCACGAGTGTAACGGCCGGCACAAGCAGCGCAACCGTCGGGGTTGCGGAATGCCGAAGCGACGCCTTCGCACGGTCCAGAAATCCGCAACGGGCCGTTCGTAGGGTGCGCTCCGCGCACCAACGGGCATGGTACATACGTGCGCGCAGCGCACCCTACGTCGGACGGGCCGTCCTTTACTTCATCATTGACATCGAACACCCGTGGGGTGGGCTTTAGCCCACCGATAACGGCGCTAATTTACCGCGGCGCGTATAGCTGAACGCCAAGCGCGCCCGTCATACCTCGGATGAGGTCGACTCACTTCATCGTCGGCATCGAGAAATCAGCCCCGGCGCGAATACCCGTCGGCCAGCGCCGAGTCACCGTCTTCATCCGGGTGAAGAATCGCACGCCGTCCGGGCCGTGCATGTTCAGCGGGCCGAACACCGAGCGCTTCCAGCCGCCGAAGCAATGGAAGGCCATGGGTACCGGGATCGGCACGTTGACGCCGACCATGCCGACCTTCACGTTCTCCTCGAATTGCCGCGCGGTGTCGCCGTCGCGGGTGAAGATCGAAGTGCCGTTGCCGTATTCGTGGTCGTTGACCAGTTTCAGCGCCTCATCGAACGAATCGACGCGCACCACCGCCAGCACCGGGCCGAAGATTTCTTCCTGGTAGATGCGCATCTGTGGGGTCACGTGATCGAACAGCGTCGGGCCGACATAGAAGCCATTCTCGTAGCCCTCGACCTTAATGCCACGCCCATCGCACACCAGCGTCGCGCCCTCTTCCACGCCCAGGTCGATATAGCCGCTGACCTTTTGTTGATGTTCGCGAGTGACCAGCGGGCCCATCTGCGGCTCGGGTTCGACGCCCGTGCCCGGGCCGGTGCGCAGCTGCGCGATTTCGCCCTTGAGCATCTCGACCAGGTTGTCCGCCACCTCGTCGCCGACGCACACCGCCACCGAAATCGCCATGCAGCGCTCGCCAGCCGAGCCGTAGGCCGCGCCCATCAGCGAGCTGACCACCTGCTGCGGATCAGCGTCGGGCATGATCACCATGTGGTTCTTCGCACCGCCCAGGGCCTGGCAGCGCTTGCCATGGGCCGAGGCGGTCTTGTAGATGTATTCGGCGATGGGCGTCGAGCCGACGAAGCTCACCGACTGCACGCGCTCGTCGGTCAGCAGCACGTCCACCGCCTCCTTGTCGCCATTGACGATGTTCAGCACGCCGGCCGGCAGCCCCGCATCGGCCAGCAATTCGCCGAGCAGCATGGTCGCGCTCGGATCCTTCTCCGAGGGCTTTAGGACGAAGGTATTACCGCAGGCGATGGCCACCGGCAGCATCCACAGAGGGACCATGGCCGGGAAGTTGAACGGGGTGATGCCGACGCACACGCCCAGCGGCTGCATCAGCGAGTTGGAGTCGATGTCGCGACCAACATTGGAGGAGAACTCGCCTTTGAGCAGGTGCGGAATGCCGCAGGCGAACTCCACCACTTCCAACCCGCGAGTGACTTCGCCCTGGGCGTCGGAGAACACCTTGCCATGCTCCAGCGAGATCAGCCGCGCGACCTCGTCGCGACGCGCTTCGAGCAGCGCTTTGAAGCGGAACATCACCCGTGCACGTACCAGCGGTGGCGTCTTCGACCAGCCTTCGAAAGCGGCCTGGGCCGAGGCAATGGCGTCGCGGGTTTCGTCTGCCGAGGACAACGATACGTAAAGACGCGGCTCGCCAGTGGCCGGGTTGTAGACGGTCGCGTGGCGTTCGAAGCGGCCAGCAACGGCCTCGTTGTTGATCAGGTTGCCGAGGGTCTGCATGGGGCTCACTCCTGGTTCCAGACGGTTTCGTAAAGGTCGATGATTTCCGCTTCGGTTGGCACGCGCGGGTTGTTGCCCGGCGAACCCGAGGCTAACGCCTGCTTCGCCATGGCTTCGCGCAGCTCGAAGAAGCGTTCTCGGGTAATGCCGAACTGCTCAGGGCTTGGTACCTGCAGCTCTTTGTTGATTGCACGGAGCTCGTTCAACAGCTTGTTATTGGCCGTCTCGACGCTGTCGCCTTCACCTGCCACGCCCATGGCGCGGGCGCAATCGGCGTAGCGCTCCGGCGCCGCCGGAATCGAAAACGCGGTGATCGCCGGCAGCAGCATGGCGTTGGACAGCCCGTGCGGCACATGGAAGAAGGCGCCGATGGGCCGGCTCATGCCATGCACCAGCGCCACCGAGGCGTTGGAGAAGGCGATGCCGGCCAGGGTCGCGCCAAGCATCATCGCCTCCCGCGCCGCGCGGTTGTCCGGCTCGTGATAAGCCGCGCGCAGATTGGGCGCCAGCAGGCGCATGGCCTGCAGCGCCTGGGCATCGCTGTAGAGGCTGGCCTTGCGGCTGACATACGCCTCGATGGCGTGCGTCAGCGCATCGATACCGGTATCGGCGGTCACCCGCGGAGGCAGCGAGAGGGTCAGCTCGTAGTCGATCAGCGCGGCGACCGGCATGAAACCCAGCCCGGCGCAGAGCATTTTCTCGTCGCTGGTCTCGTCGGTGATGATGGTGAAGCGGGTCGCTTCCGAACCGGTGCCGGCGGTGGTGGGAATGGCGATCAGCGGCAACCCGGCCTCGCTGACATCGCGCGGGAAGCGGTAGTCGCGCATCTCGCCGCCGAACTTGCCGAGGATGCCGATGGCCTTGGCCGAATCGATGGGGCTGCCACCGCCGAGGGCGATGATCGAGTCATAGTTGCCCTGGCGCACCATTTCGACGCCGGCATGAATCGAGGCTGCCGTCGGCTCGGGCAAGGTATCGGCGAAGCAGTCGCTGGGAATGTCGGCCTTGGCCAGCGTCTCGCTGATTCGCGCCACGTAGCCCAGCTCGACCATCATCCGGTCGGTGACGATCAGCGGGCGTTTGCAGCCCAGGTTGTGCAGCACCGAGACGATTTGCTGACTGGCGCCGGCGCCGACTTCCATCAGACGCGGCAGGACGATGCGATGGCTCATGGTGTTCTCCGGTGGGTCTCGCGAAGCGCTTATCACGACGGCGTGGCCGCCAGGCGAAACGCTTGCACGAACGAGTTGCACGGGGAGACTCGGGGTCTCGTTTGTTATTTGGATGGCTCGTCTCATTCAGAGGCCAGACTAGAAGCAGACCGTAGAATATACAAGCTAAAACGAGACATTATTTCTCAATATAGGATTTCAACGAGGGCATCTCGCTGACATTCGCTTTGCCGCGCAGGACAGCATCGCCCGTCAAACCGATGTCTAGACGAAGCTTCGTGGGCCTGGTTCAGCGATGTTCGGGTGAGCTGCTGGCGTCGGATGCAACCCGGTCGAGCAATTGCTGCAAGACCTTATCGGCGTCCGTCTGCAAGCGTTCGCGAGCGCGCCCGGCCTGTTCGCGAGCCGCAGTGTCATCGAGACTTGCCATATCGGCATCGACATTGATCAGCGCGGCGCTGAGCCCGGCATGGATCAGCAGCGCGCCGGCCTGCACGTCGCTGCGCACCACAGCCGCAACCCGCGGCCAGGCCTCGTTGGCCAGATCCAGTGCCTCCAGGCAACTGTGCGCGGTCGCCAAGGGCACGGCGCAGGCTTGGCGTGAGGCCGTTTGGAGATCGGCCGTATCGTCGCGGCTGGCGTGCAGATAAGCCTGGAAGGCGCGGATATCCGCATCGGCGAACGCGCCAGGCCGGCCGATCAGGCTTTCAGCCGTTTGTAACAGCCGACGCCGCGCGGGCTCGCTGCCGCGCGCCTCGCTGATTCTCAGCCCCTTGAGCACCAGCGCCAGGCCGATATCCGAAACCACCGCGGCGGCGGCACCGCAGCCTGGAGTAGGCCGGTCCGCCGCAGTCGCATTGCGGAAATCGGCCAGCGACAGCCGCCAGACGCTGTCACCAGCTGGGCTATCCATATTCAGACCGTGCCGTTGCCCCAGGCCAACAGGACGTCGAGCATGCGGTTGGAGAACGCCCACTCGTTGTCGTACCAGGCCAGCACCTTGACCAAATCGCCCTGCACGCGTGTATGGCTGAGATCGGCCACGCAGGATGCCGGGTAGCCGAAGAAGTCGCGCGAGACCAGCGGCAGGTCGTTGCACTCCATCACCCCGAGCGGCATCGTCTGCGCGCCGTCACGCAAGATTTGGTTGACCGCCTCGACGCTCGCAGGCGCACGCTCGGCGACGAAGGTGAGGTCCACCAGCGAGACGTTCGGCGTCGGCACCCGCACCGACAGGCCATCCAGCCGCCCGGCCAGTTCCGGCAGCACCAGACCGATGGCTTTGGCGGCGCCGGTGGTCGAGGGAATCATCGACTCCGCCGCGGCACGGGCGCGGTAAAGGTCCTTGTGCGCCTTGTCCAGCAGATTCTGGTCGTTGGTATAGGCGTGCACGGTATTGAGCAGGCCCTGACGAATCCCCATAGCCTCATGCAGCACCTTGGCCAACGGCGCCAGGCAATTGGTGGTGCAGGACGCATTTGAAATCACTCGCTGGGTGCCCAGCAGCTCATGGTTGACGCCATAGACTACGGTCAGGTCGGCGCCATCGAGCGGGTGCGAGGCGAACACCCGGTTGGCTCCGGCCTGCAGATGTTGGTCGACCAACGCGCGCTTCTTGAACTTGCCCGAGCACTCCAGCACCACATCGACGCCGAGCTGCTTCCAGGGTAATTGCGCGGGGTCGCGCTCCTGCAGCAGTCGAATCGATTGCCCACGGATCTGCAGCATGTCCTCGTGCAGGTCGACCTGGCCATGAAAGCGCCCGAAGGTGGTGTCGAAGCGCGTCAGATGCGCCATCGCAGCCCGGTCACTGAGGTCGTTGATCGCCTCTATACGAATCTGGCTTTCCAGATTCCGCTCGAACAGGGCTCGCAACACGGCTCGGCCAATACGGCCATAACCATTGATGGCAATACGCAACATGGCGGTCTCCCAGGGGATCGTTGAGGCTTGTGCAAGATTAGTCGGACGATCACGGCGGTCGTTCACTGCATCCGAAGAAGATCGCCGAACGGCGAACCCGAGCGGCCCACATCAGTCGTAACCAGACAGGTCCGCCAACCCGGCCTGCCGAACACTGGAAACGAACACCAGAAAAGGGAACGAGCATGAGCGAGTCAACCCAGCCACCCTGGTGGAAAGGCGCCACCGTCTATCAGATCTACCCGCGATCCTTCGCCGACAGCAACGGCGACGGCATCGGCGACCTCAATGGCGTGCTGCGCCACCTCGACCACCTGCAATACCTCGGCGTCGACGCCCTGTGGTTGTCGCCGATCTTCCGTTCGCCGATGCGCGATGCCGGCTATGACATCAGCGATTACTGCGACATCGACCCGCTGTTCGGCTCGCTGGAGGATATCGACCGTCTGATCACCGAAGCCCATGCGCGGGGGATCCGCGTGCTGCTCGATTTCGTCCCGAATCACACCTCCGATCAGCACCCCTGGTTCATCGAATCGCGCAGCTCGCGGGACAACCCGAAACGCGACTGGTACATCTGGCGCGACGAGCCGAACAACTGGCGCGCAGCGCTCAATGCCGGTAGCGCCTGGACTTGGGACGAGCACAGCCAGCAGTACTACCTGCACCTGTTCCTGCCCGAGCAGCCGGACTTGAACTGGCGCAACCCCGAGGTGGTCGAGGCGATGCACGGCGTGCTGCGCTTCTGGCTCGAGCGCGGCATCGACGGCTTTCGCGTCGACGTCATTCATTGCACGGGCAAAGAGCCGACATTTGCCGACGATCCGCGTTGCCTGGCCGGCCAGCCGCTGGTGGAATTCAACGACCAGCCCTACAGCCACGAGGTATTGCGTGGTTTGCGCCGGCTGGTCGACAGCTATCCCGGCGAGCGCGTGCTGGTCGGCGAGGTCAATATCCGCTCCACCGAACGGGTCCTGCAGTACTACGGGGCTGGCGACGAGCTGCACATGTCATTCAATTTCCAGCCGCTGGACGCGCCCTGGGAGCCGGTGATGTTCCGCACCTGCATCCGCGACGTCGAGGCGCTGCTGAAACCGGCCAACGCCTGGCCGACCTGGGTGCTGTCCAATCACGACAATCAACGCCAGCGCAGCCGCTATCAGGGCTCGCTTCGCAGCGCCCATGCCGCCGCGGTACTGCTGCTGACCCTGCGCGGCACGCCGTTCATCTTTCAGGGCGAAGAGCTGGGCTTGGAGGACGCGGTGATCGCGCCGGACGAGCAGGTCGATCCCGGCGGCCGCGATGGGTGCCGAGCGCCGATTCCCTGGCTGGCGACAGCGCCCCACGGCTGGGATGGCGCCGAGCCCTGGCTACCCTTTCCGCCCGAAAGCGACGAATTGGCGGTCGAACGTCAGCTGCGTGCACCAGGCTCGACCCTCGAGCTGTACCGCCGCCTGATCGACGCACGCAAAAGCAGCCCGGCGCTGCTGCACGGCGACTGGCACGAACTGCCATCGCACCCGAACGTGCTGGCCTACCGGCGGCAACTGGGCGATGACCTGCGGGTGATCTGCCTGAACTTCTCCGATGAACCCCATGCCTTTCCGATCAATGGGTACTGGCAGATCGAGATCGCCAGCGATGCCCAAGGCGAAGGCGAACCCTACAACGGCGAACTGGCGGCAGGCCAGGCGTTGATTCTCAGCCGGGAGGAACACTGATGCGCCCACTCTGGTACCGAAATGCGGTGATCTATCAGATCGACCCATCGTTGTTTCTGGACATCAACGGCGACGGCTGCGGCGACTTGCGCGGGGTTACCGACCGCCTCGACTACGTGCGCGGCCTGGGCGCGACGGCGATTTGGCTGATGCCTTTCTACCAATCGCCGTTCAAGGACGCCGGCTACGATGTCAGCGACCACTTGCAGGTCGACCCGCGCTTCGGTGACCTCGCCGACGTGGTGTATCTGCTGGAGAAAGCCGAGGAGCTGGGCCTGCATGTGATGATCGAACTGGTGGTGCAGCACACCTCCACCGAGCATCGCTGGTTTCAGGAGGCGCGGCGCGATCGGCAGTCGTCTTATCGAGACTATTACATTTGGGCGGATGAGCCGGACGACAGCATCGAGCCGATCTTCCCCACCGTGGAAGACAGCGTCTGGACCTGGGACGAGGAAGCCGGACAGTACTACCGCCACCTGTTCTACAGCCATGAGCCGGACCTGAACCTGGCCAACCCGAAGGTCATCAAGGAAATCGAGCGGATCATCGCGTTCTGGCTGCGCCTGGGCGTGTCGGGTTTCCGTGTCGACGCCGCCTCGCACCTGATCGAGCAGGCCGGCAAAGGCGACGGCGATAACGGCTACTGGCTGCTTGAGCATATGCGCGATTTCGTCACCCTGCGCCGACCGGAAGCCGTGCTGCTGGGCGAGGTCGACGTCGAGCCGGAGCAGTACCGGGATTATTTTGGCGAAGGCGATCGACTGACCCTGCTATTGAATTTCTGGGCCAACAACCACTTCTTCCTCTCGCTCGCACGCAGCGAGGCAGAACCCCTGCATCGGGCACTGGAGCACCAACCGGAACCGCCCGAACGTGCGCAGTACGCTATCTGGATGCGCAACCACGACGAGTTGGATCTAGAGCGGCTGACCGAGGACGAGCGCGAGGAAGTCATGCAGACCTTCGCACCCGACCCCGACATGCGCGCCTACAACCGCGGCATCCGTCGGCGGCTGGCACCGATGCTCGGCGGCGACGAGCGGCGCATCGCCATGGCCCATGCGTTGATGTTCGCCCTGCCCGGCACGCCGATCATCCGTTACGGCGAGGAGATCGGCATGGGCGACGATCTGTCACGACCCGAGCGCCTGGCGGTACGCACGCCGATGCAATGGTCCAACGAGCCCAACGCCGGGTTTTCCTGCGCGGGCGCATCGCAGCTGGCGGCGCCGGTGATCGAGGACGGCGAATTCGGCTACTCGCGGATAAATGTCTACGCTCAGACCCTGCGCGACGACTCCCTGATGGCCAAGACCGGCAACATGATCCGCACCCGTATCGGCTTGCGTGAGATCGGCGGCGGCCAGCATCGCCCGGTCGACACGGGTTGCCCCTCGGTCTTCGCCATCCGCCACGACAACGATTCGACCGTACTGATGCTGGTGAACCTGGCGGACCAGGATGTCGAGGTCGAAATCACCGAGCAGGATCTACAGAACATGGTCGACGTGCTGGCCGACAGCGATTACGAGCAGCCCCAGGGCCACCCGCTACGGCTACGTCTGCGCGGCTATGGCTATCGCTGGCTGCGTCGCAAACAGCAGCTGTTCGGCTAATGGCTATGGAAATCCAACTCGATGCCGATGACTGGCGCGGCTGGAATGCCGATGACTTCCCCACCGGCAGCTGGCGGCGTCACGACGGTGAGCTACAAGCCATCGCCGGCGCGCCGCGGGTCGATCTGGTGTCGCGGCGGCGCTATCGCGATTTCGTTCTGCGTTTCGAATTTGCCCTGCCGATCGCCGGAAATTCGGGCGTGCTCTACCGAGTCGAGAATGATGCCGAACAGAGTTGGCACAGCGGCCCGGAGATGCAATTGCTCGACGACGCCGGCCATCCCGACGGCCGCGAGCCCACCACGCGCAACGGCGCGCTGTACGGGTTGCTGGCAGCCAAGCAGGAAACGCCCATCGAGCAGGGGGAGTTCGTCAATGCGGCAGTGAGTGTTCGCGAGGGTCATGTCGAACACTGGCTGCGCGGCCGTTGCGTGCTCGGCTATCGGCTCGACGATCCAGGCCTGCACGCCCGCATCGCGCAGAGCAAGTTCGCCGCCTTTCCACGCTTCGCCCAGGCCACGGAGGGCTTCATCGTGCTGCAGCACCATGGCGAGGCCGCACGCTTTCGCCGCTTGTCGATCGAAACGCCGGACTGAAAGCTCCGCTTGGACCCAGGCATGAAATTGAGCGAGAATGCGCGGCTTTCCAGGCAGCGGGAACGCTGGCGAAATGGATGCAGGATCGAAACGGGCTGGGCGCTCGCCATCGTGGCGTAGCGCCCAGTCGCCTTTCGGGACGGCGAATCGTCAGAAGTACCGGGCCGCCCACGCATGAGGTAGCGCGTTTGTGGAACAGCTGAAACAGAAGATCCGCGATGAAGGCATCGTACTGTCCGACCGAGTACTCAAGGTCGATGCCTTCCTGAACCATCAGATCGATCCCGTGCTGATGCAGCAGATCGGCCAGGAATTCGCCCGGCTGTTCCGCGACGAAGGCATCACCAAGATCGTCACCATCGAGGCCTCCGGCATCGCGCCCGCGATCATGGCCGGCCTGGAACTCGGCGTACCGGTGATCTTCGCTCGCAAGCATCAGTCGCTGACCATGACCGACCATCTGCTGACCGCCTCGGTGTATTCGTTCACCAAGCAGGTGGAAAGCACCATCGCGATCTCCACCAACCACCTGTCGGCTGCCGACCGCGTGCTGATCATCGATGACTTCCTGGCCAACGGCAAAGCCGCCAAGGGCTTGGTGTCGATCATTCAGCAGGCCGGCGCGAGCATTGCCGGGCTCGGTATCGTCATCGAGAAGTCATTCCAGGTCGGTCGCCAGGAGCTGGAAGAGGCGGGCTTCCGCGTCGAATCGCTGGCCCGCGTCGCCGCGCTGGCGGACGGTCAGGTGGTGTTCGTCGAGTAAACGACCCGCCGCGTTACTCTCTGCGCCACAGCGTTACCAGCGCGCCTTGGGTACCAGCGACCGGATCACTCACCGGCACGCCGACCCGCTCGGCGCGCGCCCGCGCCTCATCATGGCTGCGCTCGTCCGGGCGCAGCAGATCGTACTGCTGCTCCACCGGGTAGCCGCCGACCACCTCGAAGTCCTCGCTGGCGCTCAGCCGACAGTGGCCGGTACCAGCCGGCAGCACCAACGCATCACCCGCACGCACCTCCACTTCCTGCCCATGCTCGCCGCCAAGCATCAGCCGCGCCGAGCCACGCGAAACGCCGAGCACTTCATGGGCGGTGGAATGAAAGTGGTGATAGTCAAAGACGCTCGCGCGCCATTGCGCCGGCCACAGATGGCTGTCGAACAGGTTCTCGAAGGCGCTGGCGTAGTCGTCATCGGCCAGCGGTAATTGCCGGTACACCAGCGCCGGATGCGGGCTGTTCGGCGTGCGGCCGTCACTGGAAAAATGCAGCTGCTCGGGTTGCGGGGCGGAACTGGGCATGGGCACCTCATCGTCATGCCGAGGGCCGACATCGCATCGGCCCTCGGAACGGGTTCGTAGATTCGACCCGATGCCCCGTGGCTTTTCTCCCCGCCAGAAACGACAAAGCCGCCCGAAGGCGGCGATGTCTGTCCAGCAGAAGCTTAGAGGCCGGACATGTGCTGGATGGCGGCTTTCAGCTCGTCGTCCGAACAATCGGCACAGGTGCCTTTCGGCGGCATGGCGTTGATGCCGCTGATGGCATGCTTGAGCAAGCCATCCAGGCCGCCGGCTGCGTCGGCACGTGCAGTCCAGGCAGCCGAGTCGCCAGTCTTCGGTGCGTTGAGCAGACCGGAGCCGTGGCAGGCAGTGCAGAACTTGCCATATACGTCTTCGCCACTCCGAGCGGCGCCGCCAGCGGCCGCAGTTGCCGGACCGGCCGCTGCGCACTCTTCACCTTGAATACATACTTCGCCTACCGGCTTGAGTCGCTCGGCGATGTCGTCGTTGGTCGCAGCCTGAGCGCTCACTGCCCACAGGGCCACTACGGCAGTCTGTGCTACCAGGATCTTCTTAATCAGGTTCACCTTACACCCTCATGTGGCTAGACACGCCCGCGGCCACGGTTACGCGGGCGGCGGCTAGTATAGCGGCAAGCCATGCTTGCCGAAACAACCCATATCGCGCATGCCTGCCCAGCGACGCCGTGTCGCACCGCCAGCCCACCTGCGCCAATGCCGCCGGCAGGCTCAGAAATTCGCGGGCGTGGTCGCACTGATCAGCTTGGCAGGCGTATCGAACGGATTACGGAAACGATGCGGTTTGCTGCTTTCGAAGTAGTAGCTGTCACCGGTTTCGAGCAGATAGGTCTGCCCGCTCACCGTCAGTTCCAGACGTCCCTCAACCAACATGCCGGCCTCTTCGCCCTGGTGCGCCAGCATGTCCGTTCCGGTATCGGAACCGGGCGGATAGGTTTCGGCGAGAAACGCGATGGCCCGCCCCGGATGCGCCTTGCCGACGAGCTTCATGCTCACCGCACCGTCGGAAATATCGATCAGCTCACCCGCCTTGTAGACCACCTGGGTGTCGCCGTCCTGCTCGAAATCGGGCGAGAAGAACTCGACCAGCGACATGGGAATGCCGCTCAGCACCTTTTTCAGCGAGCTGATGGACGGGCTGACGCTGTTCTTTTCGATCATGGAAATCGTGCTGTTGGTAACGCCTGCACGTTTGGCGAGTTCGCGCTGGGACAAGCCCTTGAGTTTGCGGATGGTTTGCAGTCGAACGCCGACGTCCAATACGGGAGCCCTCAATCAAGCGCGAAATACAGTGCCGCTATGATGGCGAGGGCGTTCAGTATTTACAACACGTCAGGCCGAAATGAAGTGACTGACGGCAACGGACGGGATTCACTCCGGCAGCGCCGCTACGACCGACAGTTCGACGAGAATTTCCGGCTCGCACAGTTTGGCTTCGACGGTGGCCCGTGCTGGCGCGACGCCGTCGGGCAACCACTGATCCCAGATCGCATTCATGCCGGCGAAATCCGCCTCGATGTCCTTGAGGTAGATGGTCACCGACAGAATGTGCTGCTTGTCCGTGCCGGCCTGACGCAGCAGCCGCTCGACGTTATCGAGGGTTTCGCGCGTCTGCTGCTCGACACCGGCACTCATGTCTTCACCCACCTGACCAGCCAGATAGACGGTGTTGCCGTGAATGACGATCTGGCTCATGCGAGCGTCAGTGTGCAGGCGCTGTATGGGCATGCTTGTGCGGCTCCTTGGTCGTGCCGTAACGGGAAACATCCAGGCCATCAATGCTGATCTGGGTGCGTTTATTCGCCAGCAGATCGGCCAGCAGGCGGCCAGACCCGCAGGCCATGGTCCAGCCCAGGGTGCCGTGGCCGGTATTGAGATACAGGTTGCGATAGGCGGTGGCACCGACAATCGGGGTGCCGTCGGGAGTCGCCGGGCGCAGTCCGGTCCAGAGTTCCGCGCCGCTCGGATCGCCACCCAGCGGAAACAGATCGCCAACGACCATTTGCAGGGTTTCGCGCCGGCGCGGATTGAGCGACAGGTCGTGACCGGCAATCTCGGCCATCCCACCCACACGGATGCGCTGATCGAAGCGAGTGATGGCGACCTTGTAGGTTTCATCCAGCACCGTGGATACCGGCGCCATGGCCGGGTCGCTGATCGGCACGGTGAGCGAGTAACCCTTGAGCGGATAAACCGGAGCGCGGATGCCCAGCGGCTTGAGCATCTGGGAGCTGTAGCTGCCCAGCGCCAGCACATAGCGATCGGCGGTTTCCAGCTTGCCGTCGATCCACACGCCGTCGAGGCGGTCGCCGGAATATTGCAGGCGCTGAATGTCCTGATTGAAGCGAAACTCCACACCCAACTCACGCGCCATCTCGGCCAGCCTGGTGGTAAACAGCTGACAGTCGCCGGTCTGGTCGTTAGGCAGGCGCAGCGCGCCGCTGAGCTTGTCGGCCACCTTCGCCAGTGCCGGCTCGGCACGGGCGATGCCGGCGCGGTCGAGCAACTCGTAAGGCACGCCCGAGGCTTCCAGCACGGCGATGTCCTTGGCTGCGGCGTCCAGCTGCGCCTGGGTGCGGAACAGCTGAGTCGTGCCGCATTGCCGACCTTCGTAGTCGATACCGGTTTCGGCACGTAGCTCGTCGAGGCAATCACGGCTGTATTCGGACAGCCGCACCATTCGCTCCTTGTTCACCGCATAGCGCGCCGCCGTACAGTTGCGCAGCATCTGTGCCATCCACAGGTATTGCTGGATGTCGCCGGTGAGCTTGATCGCCAGCGGCGCGTGCCGTTGCAGCAGCCATTTTATGGCCTTGAGCGGCACGCCGGGCGCAGCCCAGGGCGAGGCGTAACCGGGCGACACCTGCCCGGCGTTGGCAAAGCTGGTTTCCATCGCCACGGCTGGTTGACGGTCGACGACCACCACTTCAAAGCCGGCACGAGCCAGATAATAGGCACTGGTCGTGCCGATCACGCCGCCACCCATTACCAGAACACGCATCGCCGCCTCCCACCCGCTCGCTGACCGGGTTTTCAGTCACTGTTAGTGCGGAGTATAGAAAGCGTCGACTAGTGGTTTTCTCTATATAAACAGCTATCTTTGCGTTTTATTCACGTCGAAAACGCTTTTTGTGGAGGCGATAATCCTGTGCGAACCAAGCATCAGACCCGCCGCGAGCTGGACAAGATCGACCGTCAGATCCTTCGTCTGCTTCAGGCAGAGGGCCGTATGCCGTTTACAGAGCTGGGCGAACGCATCGGCCTGTCCACCACGCCCTGCACCGAGCGAGTGCGCCGACTGGAGCGCGAGGGCATCATCATGGGCTACACCGCGCGGCTAAACCCGCAGCATCTCAAGGGTGGGCTGCTGGTGTTCGTCGAGATCAGCCTGGCTTACAAATCCGGCGACATCTTCGAGGAATTCCGCCGCGCCGTGCTCAAGCTGCCCCATGTGCTGGAATGCCATCTGGTGTCAGGCGACTTCGATTACCTGATCAAGGCGCGCATTTCGGAGATGGCCTCGTACCGCAAGCTGCTGGGTGACATCCTGCTCAAGCTGCCGCACGTACGCGAATCCAAGAGCTATATCGTCATGGAAGAAGTGAAGGAGTCGCTCGAACTGCCGGTTCCGGAATAGCAGCTTCATGCTTTCCAGCTTCTAAGCTGCTTTTTTGCCCCGCAACCACCCGCCGGTCTACCCTTGAAACAGGCCATCAACTCAAGGTTCGTTCATGCACACCCGCCAAGCGGCCATTCACAGCGAAGATCACGCAGCCTCCTA
The DNA here is from genome assembly GCF_024448955.1 of Stutzerimonas stutzeri. GTDB lineage: Bacteria > Pseudomonadota > Gammaproteobacteria > Pseudomonadales > Pseudomonadaceae > Stutzerimonas > Stutzerimonas stutzeri_AQ. The sequence goes on along the minus strand of NZ_JAMOIH010000003.1, from coordinate 212,234 downwards.
TTACGCAGCCAGCGTCAACCAACGGCTCGCCCTGTCACGCCTGGAAGGTGAGCAGGTTGCGGACGTCTGCATCGTCGGCGGCGGTTTCAGTGGGCTCAACACAGCTATCGAACTGGCCGAGCGCGGCCTGTCGGTGGTGCTGTTGGAGGCGCACCGGATCGGCTGGGGCGCCAGCGGGCGCAATGGCGGCCAGTTGATTCGCGGCGTTGGTCATGACGTCGAGCAGTTCCAGTCGATAATCGGTGCCGAGGGCGTCGACGAACTCAAGCGCATGGGCTTCGAGGCGGTCGATATCGTCCGCCAGCGTATCGAGCGCCATGCCATCGACTGTGATCTGACCTGGGGCTATTGCGATCTGGCGACGAAGCCGCGACATGTCGAGGGCTTCGACGCCGATTACGCCGACCTCATGCGCCTGGGCTATCCGCATCCGCTGCGCCGCGTGGCGAAAGATGCCATGCGCGAGGTGATTGGCTCCGATCGTTACGTGGGCGGCCTGGTGGATATGGGCTCGGGACACCTGCATCCACTCAATCTGGCGCTGGGGGAAGCCGCCGCCGCGCAGTCGCTGGGCGTACGCCTGTTCGAACAGTCGGCAGTCACGCGCATCGATTACGGTCACGAGGTGCGCGTGCATACCGCGCAAGGCAGCGTCCGCGCCGGGCAACTGGTGCTCGCCTGCAACGCTTACCTGCGCGGATTGAATCCGGAACTCGCCGGCAAAGTACTGCCAGCCGGCAGCTATATCATCGCCACCGAGCCGCTGCCCGAGGCGCTGGCCCATGAACTGTTACCGCAGAACATGGCGGTCTGCGATCAGCGGGTGGCGCTGGATTATTTTCGTCTCTCGGCCGATCGGCGCCTGCTGTTCGGTGGCGCCTGCCATTATTCCGGTCGCGATCCGAAGGACATCGCCGCCTACATGCAGCCGAAGATGCTCAAGGTGTTCCCGCAGCTGCGCGGCATCGGCATCGACTTCCAGTGGGGCGGGATGATTGGCATCGGCGCCAATCGGCTGCCACAGATTGGTCGCCTGCCCGATCAACCCAACGTGTATTACGCCCAGGCCTATGCAGGCCACGGGCTGAACGCCACCCACCTTGCCGGGCGGCTGCTTGCCGAAGCCATCAGCGGCCAGGTTCAAGGGCGATTCGATCTGTTCGCCCGCGTACCGCACCCGACTTTCCCTGGCGGCCAGCGGCTGCGCTCTCCGCTGCTGGCATTGGGCATGCTCTGGTACAGGCTCAAGGACCAGTTCTGAATTTCACCGTTGCGCTGACGTCCAATCGTCATGGAACCCTAACAACGAAAAGGTGCTCCTTGCGCAAACATCTGGTGTTCGTGGCGATGCTGTTGCTGGCAGGCTGCGCCGGGCAGCTGGTTACCGCACCCACGAGCCACGCCCTGCCAAGCCAGGATTCGGAACTGGCACGGCGAATCGAAGCATTGGCCGCCGACCAGCCGTCCGGGCATTCGGGCTTTCGCCTGCTGTCTTCGAGCGCCGAAGCCTTCGCCGCTCGAGTCAGAATGATCCGTGCAGCAGAAACGAGCCTGGATGTGCAGTACTACATCGTCCATGACGGCCTCAGCACCCGTGCATTGATCGACGAAGTGCTCAAGGCTGCCGATCGCGGCGTCAGGGTCCGGTTGCTGCTCGATGACACAACCAGCGACGGCAGCGACTATCAAATCGCAACCCTGGCAGCCCACCCGAACATTCTCATCCGTGTTTTCAATCCCCTGCATGTCGGGCGCAGCAACATCGTTACCCGTACCGTGGGTCGCCTGCTGCATCTTTCACTGCAGCATCGGCGCATGCATAACAAGCTGATGCTGGCCGACAACAGCCTGGCCATCGTCGGCGGGCGTAATCTTGGCGACGAATATTTCGATGCCGAGAAAGGCCTGAACTTCAATGACATCGATCTGCTCGGCGCCGGGCCGGTGGCCCGGCAGCTGGCGACCAGCTTCGATCAGTACTGGAACCATGGTCTCAGCGTCCCCATCCAGCATTTCCTGCGCAGTCCGCCTAGCGTCGCGGCGCTGGACGAAGCGCGCCAGCAGATCGTGGAGTACCTGCAAGCGGAGCGCCAGCGCACTCCGCAGCGCTACCAGCGGCTGATGGCAGAACTGGACGGGCCGCCTCGCGCACAGTGGCTGCAGGGGCTGATCTGGGCGCCCGGCGAAGCCATGTGGGACCACCCGGACAAGATCACCGCCAACGGCATTCCCGACGAGCACCTGCTGCTGACGACCCAGCTGCAGCCGAGCATGGACGCCGTCACCCGCGAGATGACGCTGATTTCCGCCTATTTCGTCCCCACCCAGGACGGCGTGGACTACCTCGCGCGCCACGCCGAAAACGGCGTGGCCATCCGCATTCTCACCAACTCGCTGGAGGCGACCGATGTCCCGATCGTGCATGGCGGTTACGCACCTTATCGTCGCGAGCTGCTCGAAGCCGGCGTGCGCTTGTTCGAGTTGCGCCGGCAGCCTGATCAGGAAGCCTCCTATAACCTGAGCGGCGAGTCGGAATCCAGCCTGCACAGCAAGGCCGCGGTGTTCGACCGGCAGGAAGTATTCCTCGGCTCGTTTAACTTCGACCCGCGTTCGGTTCTCTGGAACACCGAAGTCGGCATCCTGATCGAGAGCACCGAACTGGCCGGGGAAGTACAACGGCTGACGCTTGAAGGCACCTCGCCAGCGGTGAGCTACGAAGTCCGGCTGGTCGAGCTCGACGGCGAAAAACAGCTGGTCTGGATCGCTGAAGACGAGGGGCGACGCAAGGTGCTCCTGGATGAGCCCGGCGGCGCCTGGCGGCGTTTCAACGCCTGGTTCAGTCAGTGGATCGGGCTGGAACGGATGCTCTGAGCGACCTTTGCAACGTACCGAGGTTGCAAGGTATTTGCGCCAATCTACCCAGCGAAACCGCCGCCTCGCTTGCTTTCGCTTCTCGCCATGGTACCAAGGTGCCATCGGGCAGCTAGGCTGCCGCACCGATGCCGGATACGGCACTGCTTCTATAAAAATAAAAAGGAGCGCGACATGCATCATCGTAAATGGATATTGATGGTGATTGTGCTGGCGAGCTGGTTCCCAGCGCTGCTCAATTCCGCCCAGGCTCAAACCTTCACCGCTCTGGAAAGCATGCAGATCCATGCCAACCGTGCAGTCAGCAGTCTCCTGCTCTACCGCGGCGAAGGCTTTCAAAAAGCTCATCTGGCAAGGATGGAAGGCGACCTCAAGGCACTAACCGACACGCTGAACAGCTTCCCCGCCGCCAGTAATGAGCTGCGCGAGCTGCATCAGACATTGCAAGCCACACTCCGCGAAGGGGCTGGCTTCGGTTACGAAGAAGACGACATGCCCTGGGGTTGGCCGCTGCAGATGAGCAAGGCGCTACGCGACTTCCTCAGCGAGGTACGCAGCCAGCAGGGCGCCGATTTCCGCGCCGAGCTGCCAGCCAAGGTGGAATATCTAACCGTTCAATACCTAAGCCGCGCCTATGTGGGCTCCTTCGAAACGGCTCGCGAACAACCGGACACCTACCTTGGGCAAGACGAGCGACATCTGGTGCCCTCCATCGATGAGCAACTCGCCGCCCTGGACAGCCAATCGAATCCGGCTATCGCCAAGCTGAAGACCCGCTGGGATTTCCTCAAGGTGGCGCTCGAAGACATGAACAGCGGTAACAACAGCTTCAATACCGCGTCGGGTCGGCCGTTCGCGCCCATCATGGTGGACCGCCACGCCCGCAGTCTCAGTGATCAGTGGATGGCGCTCGTTCCCTGACGATGCGCCAGGTCAGGCATCAATCGGGCGCTGACGCAGCCGTACCGGCCCGACTCGCGCCTCGATGTCCTGACGCAACGACTCACGCAAGCCGAGCATGAACCCTAGTTCGGCCGCGACGAACAGCGGCCCGATGATCAGCCCGGTGAGGTCGTCAACGAATGCAGGCTTACGCCCTTCGTAGTAATGCCCGACGAATTGGATGATCCAGCCCACCACGAACAATCCAACCCCCGCGCTCAGCCAGATGGCGGTCGTCTGCTGCGCCAGCTGCGCACCGACCCAGACGCAGAGCAGCAACACCGCCCCCATGAGTGCACCGAAGCGCAAGTCTAGCCGCAAATAGAACAGCACCGAGGCCAAGGCAACCAGCGCAACCGGGCTCAACCATAGTCCAGAAACATCCATACCGGGACGCGAAAGCAACGCCGCGACGGCCAGCACGATCATCGGAATGCCGATGAAATGGCTGAGCAGGTTGCGCGGGTCGCGGTGGTAGGCAGCGTACTGTGCCAAGTGATCGGTCAAGGTTTTCATAGGGCGAGCTCCAGATGCTGTCCGGCAAGCTTAGCCAGCTTGTCCACATGCGGGGCGGCAACCCGTGGTGGACGAGTGCCAAAGGTCAAGGCGCTTGTGCCAACGCGCCGTTGCCCGTTAAGGCTCGGGGCGATAGCCCAACCGCAGACCACCCCAATGACGATCGCCCACCATGATCGGCACCGAAAGGTCATGCATCAACTCGCCGGTATCGCGGCTATAGGTCTGCAACAGCACCTTGCGCTGGTGGCTGCCACAGCGCCCGCCGGTGCGGTCATTGAACAGCCGCTTGCTGCGACTCTTACCCTTGTCGACCTCCGGATCGCCGACCGGAGGCTGGCTGAAGGCGCGGTTGTGAGTCGGCACGTAGCCGTCCGGCGTAGTGGCGATGGCGTAGATCAGCGCATCGTCACGCTCGAGCAACGGCTCCTGAATCGCCGGCAGGACTTCATCGGCATAGCGATCGAAACGGGTGCTGTAGCGGATCGGATTGGTCCCCGGCTGCGCTTTGTAATTGCGATCGAAAAGATCATCGACCGTTAGTCGCCCAGCTTGCAGATCCGCCTCGAAACGCGCACCGATAGCCGCCGCGCCTTCTCGTGCCAGATCGAAGATGCCCTGGTGATAGTCGTCGAGCTGCACTTCGGCGAGCTGCTCGCTGACGGTTTCCGCCTGGCCGACAAGCTTCTCCGCGGACTGCTCCAGCTGGCGGGTTTGAGTCTCGCTCTCCAGCACGTCACCACGCAGCTGGTCCAGTGCCACGAAAAGCTGCGCGAGTCGCTCGTGATTATTGGCGGTACCGGAGGCAATTTCCGCCACCTGGGTTTCGACATCGCCAGCCAGATCGGCAATACCGGTGAGCTGGGCGCCGGTGCCTGCAATCTGCTCGGCGGCTTCGTCGAGTTCGCTGGCCTGCTTCTGAATATGGCTGACCACTGCCCCGCTCTGCTCGCGGATATCGCTCACCATCCGTCCAACCGCTTCGGTGGCGCTGCTGGTGCGCCCGGCGAGGTTGCGCACCTCATCGGCGACCACCGCGAAACCGCGACCGGCCTCCCCGGCACGCGCGGCCTCGATCGCCGCGTTGAGCGCAAGCAGGTTGGTCTGGCTGGCGATGGACTGGATCACATCGGTGATCTGGCGTATCTCTTCGGTGCGCGCTGAGAGTCCGTCGAGCAGTTCGCGACTGGCTTCGGTCTGTGCGCTGAGCCGCTGCATGCGTTCGATCGCATGCTGCAGTTCGGCTCGCCCGCTGTCGCTGCTGCGCCGCACCGCTTCGGCGGCCTCCAGTGAGTGACGCGCGCGGGTAGCGCTGTCCTGCTCGGTCGCGGTCATCGCCTCGGCGCCGTTGGCTATCTCGCTGATCGCCGCCAGCTGCGATTGCAGGCGTGCCGCAAGTTGCTCGGCACTGAATGACACTTGAGCCGCCGACAGGGCATTGTGGCAAGTGTGCCGCGAAAGGCTTTTGCTCAGCGCAGCAGAGCTCTGGGCATTGGCGTCGCTCGAACCAGGCGGATCCGTTTGGACGCGCCACGGACCTAACCAGGGCCATAGGCTGAGCAGCAATATCGAAAGGGCTGTGAGGTAGAACGGCAGTTTCATCCACTGAAGGAAGGACAAAAGCGCCAGCAGCGAGACCGCGTGCAACAGGCAGACATTGGGGTGTAGGCGGAAGGCAGGGCGCATCGATGGCCTCTTGTTTTCATCCGGTAACGAGCGAGTTGTACCCCTCTTGGCCACCAATGAACATAACCCCTTGGTAGCAACTGGCCTTTATCAAGCGGCATGGACGCGACTCCACGTCCATACCGCTCGGCATTCGGGTCTACCGGGTTAGCGGCAGCTCATTGCCAACCTTAAGCCGCTCTCTAACGCTCCGGGTGTGAATTCAGCGCGGCGCATCCGGCGCGGTTAGCGGCAGACCGAGCTGCACCCGCCGCCGCAGCCAAGGGCTCGGGCGATAACGCGGCTCGTGGCCATAGCAGGTTTGCATGCCTTCCAGAATCGTGAGGATTCGTGCGGGGTTGTAGTGTTCGGCAAACCCCAGCGGCCCCTTTGGGTAGCCGAGCGCGACAGTTACGGCGCGATCGAGCGTATCCGGCGAAGCGATGCCCTTCTGGGCGATTTCGCAGCCAAGATTGACGATGCTGGCAATGATGCGCTGGCTGACGAAACCCGGCGAGTCGTTGATCACCTCCACCGGCACGCCGTCCGCACCGAGCGCCTGGCGCGCCTGCGCTTCCAGCGCCGGATCCAGCGCAGGCTGGCGCATCAGCACGCGGCGCTTGTCGAGGTCGCCGAACGGGTCAAGGGCGATGGTACGCACCGCTGGTAGCGCCAGCCGCTCGATATAGTTGCTGGCGTCCTCGCCCAACGGCGTGATCAGGCAGATCGCCTGGCTCGACGGATCGATGCCGTCTTCAAGTACGGCACCCGCCTGTTGCAGGATCGCGCCGACCTGACTGCGCAGCTCGGGCTCGATGCTGTCGAGCCAGAACGGCCGATCGAGGGTCACCGGCTCGAAACGGGGCTCCGCCGGGCGGATCTGCTGACCCTCTTCGTAGCGATAGAACCCTTGCCCCGTCTTGCGCCCAAGCAACCCAGCCGCTACTCGCTGCGCAGCGAGGTAGGACGGCGTATAGCGCGGGTCGTAATAGAACTGGTCGTGTACCGACTCCATCACCGCATGGGAAATGTCCAGCCCCGTCAGGTCGAACAGCTCGAACGGGCCCATGCGGAAACCGGGACCGTCGCGCAGAATACGGTCGATCTGCTCCGGCGTGGCAATGCCTTCGCTAAGGATGCGCTGCGCCTCGGTGCCGTATGCGCGGCCGGCATGATTGACCAGAAAGCCCGGAGTATCCGGGGTGATCGCCGGGAAGTGACCAGCCTGCTCGGCCAGTTGCACCAGCCGCTCGATAACCGCAGGGTCGGTGCGCTCGCCGCGAACCACCTCGACCAGCTTCATCAAGGTCACCGGATTGAAGAAGTGGTAGCCGGCGACCCGCTCGGGACGCGCGCAGGCACTGGCAATGCGGGTTACCGAAAGCGATGAGGTATTGGTCGCGAGCACGGCGTCGGCGGCAACCAACCCTTCCAGCTCGACGAACAGGCTCTGCTTGGCTTCGAGATTTTCGACGATGGCTTCGATCAGCAAATCGCAGCCGGACAGCTCGACCAGCTGATGAGCCGGCTGCATGCGCTCCAAAACCGCCGGCAATTCATCGGCACTTAAGCGGCCCTTGGCTACGCTGCGCTCGAGCAGTTCACGGTTGAATTGCAGCGCTTGTTCGATGGTTTCGGGACGACTGTCATACAGCCAGACCTGCTGACCGGCGCTGGCGAACAATTGCGCGATGCCGCGCCCCATGGCGCCAGCGCCGATGATGCCGATACGGGAAAACATACGAACCTCCTCGATGAAGATAGCGTTGCGACTGTCTCGGACCCACCCTTAAAATTCCGCAGTGCGGAATAACATTCCGCCTTGATTGACCCAGAGCCTAAAGACTGCCAGTCTCCTTAGCAAGCCATCCTCGACCGAAACGCCATGTCCACTTCTCCCTATTCATCTGCCCAACTGCAACAGGTTCAGGCCTCGGTGACCGGCTTCTTCCAGGACATCGGCTGCCAACTGCTAGCCTACGGTCCGGAGCACGCCGTCCTCACCCTGGATCTGCTGCCCCGCCACCTGAACAATGCTAGCAACATGCACGGCGGCGTCATGGCAACTCTGATGGATGTCGCCATGGGGTTGTGCGGCACCTGGGAGGCGGACCCGACGGAGCGACGCGTAGCGCTGACGCTGTCCATGAACATCAATTTCAGCGCGCCCGCGGCCGCGGGCTGCCGGGTCAGAGCGATTGCCCGCTGCCGCTCGGCCGGGCACAAGGTGTTCATGGCCAGCTGCGATCTGCTGGATGAGCAGGATCGGTTGATCGCGTTCGGCGAAGGGGTATTCAAACGCGGCGCCCGGCGTCGTGAGCTGCCTGCCTGAATGAGCGTTTTGCTGCCGCTGGCGCTGCTCTTCGAACTGCTGGCGCTGATCACTCGGCTACAACCGCTGAGTGTCGCCAGCGGCATCTTGCTGGCGGTGTTCTTCGTCTGGCATTGGCGTTCGCTGATGCCCTACCCGCGGCGACTGGCCATGGTCACCCTGGCTCTACTCGGTTACTGGTTGCTGTCCGGCGGGGCGAACTGGCAACAGGCTGCGCGCATGTTGTCATCGGCGGCGTATTACGCAGCCTTCATCGGTGCGTTGGGGCTGATGCATTGTCTGGTCAAGCGGCTTCATCAGCTCAGCGACCTGCATCGCCTGTTGCTGGCGGGACCACGCGCGTGGCTCTATCCCGGTTACCTGATGAGCACCTTCGCGATCAGCTCGGTGCTCAGCTTCGGCATGCTCAATCTGATTTGCGGCTCGCTGGAGAGCCACCTCGAACGTCGTCCCTACAGCGACGCCCAGCGCCACGAGGGCCGGCGCGGAGTAATGGTCACCGCGCTGCGCGGCTTCGCGCTGGTTCCTTTATTAGCGCCGACCAGCGTCGCCGTTGCCATCCTTACCCGCGAGTTGCCTGGCCTGAGCTGGAGCGCACTGCTGCCGTTCGGGCTCATCGGCGGCCTGCTCCTGTTGCTGTTCGGCTGGCCGACCGAGAACCGTCGTTTGCGACAGCTGGCCGACCAACCTGTCGTCGATTCCTCGATGCAATCGACGCAACCCGGCGGCAGCTTGCGCGGCCTGTTCATCGGTAGTCTGATCGGCATCGTCTTGATCGCCGTGCTGGCCGCGTTGACCTGGCTTTCCGCGACCCAGGCCGCGATGCTGCTGGTGCCGCTCGCGGTGATCGTCATCCTGCTCTGGCAAGGAACAGCGCCGCGCCAGGTGTTCCGAGAGGTCAGCGATACCCTGCTCGGCATGCGCAACGAGACGTTCATTTTCGCCAGCTCTGCACTGCTCGCCGGGCTGGTGGCGGCGATCTTGCCGGTGCATCACCTGGCCGATCACCTCGGCGATATCCCGCTCGCGCTGTTCGGATTGGGTGCGATCGGCACTCTAGCGATCATGGCGCTGGCGCTGCTTGGCGTCGCCCCGCTCATCTCGCTGAACCTGTGCGCGTCGCTGCTGGCGCAGCTGGCAAGCCAGGGCCTTGCGGTGCTGCAGCCAGCAGTAGCGCTGCTGTTCGGTTTCTCCCTGGCGATGCTGCTGTCGCCTTACGGGCCCTCGGCATTGTTACTGGCGCGCCACGCCCAGCTATCGCCCTGGCGCATCGCCGTGGGCTGGAACGGACGCTTCGTGCTCAGCGTGCTCATCCCGCTGCTGCTGGTACCGCTGCTGGCATGAGCCACTGCCGCTCACATCCAGCCGTACTCAGCCATCGACAATGGCTCGCCATCCCCAACGATGAAATGATCAAGCACCCGCACATCGATCAGCGCCAACGCATCGCTGAGCTTGCGGGTCAGTTGCCGATCAGCCTGACTCGGCTCAGCGACGCCTGACGGATGATTGTGGGTCAGAATGACCGCTGCGGCGTTCTGCGCCAGCGCGCGTTTGACGACCTGCCGCGGATAAACGCTGGCGCCGTCGATGGTGCCGTGAAACAGCACCTCGAATGCCAGCACGCGATGCTTGGCGTCGAGAAACAGGCAGGCGAACAGCTCATGCGGTTCATGCCGCAACCGCGCCTTGAGGTAATCGCGTACCGCCTGCGGGCTTTCCAGCGCCGAATCGCGACGCATGCGCTCGGCCAGATGCCGGCGCGACATTTCCAGTACGGCCTGTAGCTGGGCGAACTTCGCCGGCCCCAATCCCAGATGATCGCTGAACGACTCAAGCTCGCTTTCCAGCAGCGCGCGCAGGCTGCCGAACTCACTGAGCAGATGCCGGGCCAGATCCACGGCGCTCTTGCCGGCCACGCCGGTGCGCAAAAAGATCGCCAGAAGCTCCGCGTCGGAAAGAGCCGCCGCGCCGTGTTCCAGCAGTTTTTCCCGCGGGCGTTCCGCCGCAGGCCAGTCCCGAATGCTCATGTCACCTCCATGTTGAGCTCGCGCCGCACTAGGGTCTGTTGCCGTTCGCGGCTCGCAGCGAAACGGGAACAGACCCTTTGGGGCGCTGTGCTATCTTAGCGGCCTTTTATCCACGGCAACCGGCTCCCAGCCGGAACCAGTTCTCACCCGTAACAAGGCAGGCCTATGCAGCGGCTTTATCGTAAACGCATCGTCCTGGGCGTCGGCGGCGGCATCGCCGCCTACAAGAGTGCCGAGCTGGTTCGCCGGCTTCGCGACCAGGGCGCCGAAGTACGTGTTGTGATGACCAGCGGCGGTCGAGAATTCATCACGCCGCTGACCCTTCAGGCCCTTTCCGGGCATCCGGTTCATCTGGACCTGCTCGATCCGGCCGCCGAAGCCGCCATGGGACATATCGAGCTGGCGCGCTGGGCCGATCTGGTCTTGATCGCCCCCGCCACGGCGGACCTCATGGCACGTCTGGCTCAAGGCGTCGCCAATGACCTACTGACCACCCTGGTGCTGGCCACCCACGCACCGGTCGCGCTGGCCCCGGCGATGAACCAGGCGATGTGGGCCGATCCCGCAACCCAGGCGAATCACGTTCTGCTGCAGCAACGAGGCATTCGCATGTTCGGCCCCGCGGCGGGCAGCCAGGCCTGTGGCGACGTCGGAATGGGGCGGATGATGGAGCCCGATGATCTGGCCCATGCCGCCGCCGACTGCTTCGAGCGCAGCCTGCTGACCGGTCTTCATCTGTTGATCACTGCCGGGCCGACTCAGGAAAACATCGACCCAGTGCGTTACATCACCAATCACAGCTCCGGCAAGATGGGCTTCGCCCTGGCTGAGGCTGCCGCTGAAGCGGGGGCGCGCGTGACGCTGGTCGCCGGTCCCGTCTTCCTGCCGACTCCCGACCGCGTGCAGCGCATCGATGTGGTCAGTGCCCGCGACATGCTCGCGGCATGCGAGGCTGCAATGCCTTGCGACCTGTTCATCGCAGCCGCGGCCGTTGCGGACTATCGTCCAGAAGTAGTCGCGCCGCACAAATTGAAGAAGGACCCCACCAAAGGTGACGGCCTGCTTCTGCAGATGGTCCGCAACCCGGATATCCTCGCCACGCTGGCCAGCCGCGAAGACCGTCCCTTCAGCGTCGGCTTCGCCGCCGAAACGGAGAATCTGCTGGAATACGCCACGCGCAAGCTGCGCGACAAGAATCTCGACCTGATCGTAGCCAATGATGTGGCCAACCCCAGCATCGGCTTCAACAGTGAAGAAAACGCCGTCACGGTCATCGATCGCCAGCAGCACGAAACCCGTTTCAGCCAGGCCAGCAAAGGGCACATCGCCCGCCAGCTGATCGCCTTCATCGCCGACCGTTTCCATAAGGCCTGACCGACATGCACAAACTCCAAGCGAAAGTTCTCGATCCACGCCTTGGCCGGGACTTCCCCCTCCCTGAATACGCCACCAGCGGCTCCGCCGGGCTTGATCTGCGCGCCATGCTGCAAGTGGACACCACACTCGAACCAGGTCAGACCCTGCTGATTCCTACCGGCTTGTCGATCCATATCGCCGATCCGAATCTCGCGGCGCTGGTGTTGCCGCGCTCGGGGCTGGGTCACAAGCACGGCATCGTACTCGGCAACCTGGTCGGGCTGATCGATTCCGACTACCAGGGCGAATTGATGGTGTCTTGCTGGAACCGCGGGCAGACATCTTTCAGCATCGCCGTTGGCGAACGCATCGCGCAATTGATGCTGGTGCCGGTCATCCAGGCGCAGTTCGAACTGGTGAACGAATTCTGTGACAGTGACCGCGGCACCGGTGGCTTCGGACACTCTGGCAGCCATTGAGCCAGCCGCTTTCGGGACGATCAGAGGAGCTCCATGAAACGCTTCAAGCGCACAGCCAAGGACACCGGCGTACTCAACCCCGCCGACACAGCCCCCGCTCAGCCGCGCCGTAACGCTGGGCTGAAGATGCTCATGCCCGGTCTGCTACCGGGTTTGCTGGGGCTTGCGGCAGCCAGTGCGCTGCTCTGGGTCGCCTATCAGACCAGTCAGCGAGAACACGCATCCGAACTGGCCCAGGCCTGGGGTCAGAGCCAGGCCTCGGCAGTGGAACAAGCCCTGCGCCAATTGGCCGATGACGTTCGCTCAACCGCCAGCGATCCCCAACTGCTCGACGCGCTGCGTAGCGAACAGCCCGACCAGCTACGCACCACCGAGCGCGAGTTGAGCTATCGCGACGGGGTGGTCGATGCGCATTTGAGCCTTCGCGGCCAAGCCCGCCAGAACGCGGAGCGTCCCGGCCCGCTGAATTTCGCTGCTTTGGACTTGTTACAGCGCGCCGAGAATGGCCAGCCGCCGATGCCCGAGGCGTTCAAGGTAGACAACCGCTGGCTGCTATATAGCGCCGTAGCTTTGCGCCCGGACCCTCAAGGGCCTGTGCAGGGCACGTTACTGCTGGTGACGACGTTGGAGCGCCTGCTTTCCACCTTGCCAAAACTGCCCAGCGAGGCTGGCCAGTTCCGTCTGGTCCAGCAATTCAGCAGTGCGCCAGCTCAGCTTCTCGCGCAACGAGGCGGCAACGGCGTGGAAAGCGAAGCGATCGCCCTGCCTTCCGCCAACCCCAACTGGAAGCTCAGCTTCCTGCCTGGCGCCGAGTCCAGCACCGCGTCGCTTTCTCCTCTTTTGTTGCTCGCCGCTGCACTGGCGGCACTGTGCGGCTTCCTGCTGGGCTTGCAATTGGTGCTGAGCGCCCAGCAGCGGCGGCTTCGCGAAGATGTCACACAGTTGGCACGGCTGGTCCAGGAACTCTCTACGGGCAAGGCCATCAAAACACCGACTTTGAGCCTGCCGGCGCTCGACACGCTGGCCAAGAGTCTGGCCCGTCTGCCGCTACGAACTACCGGCACCGAGCCGCCGAAAGCCTCGACTGCACCGCAGCCGGCGGCCCGACAAGCCCCATCCAACGAGTACGTCGATCCGTTGTTCCAAGACACCGACATTCTCGATATAGACATTCTCGACGAGGACCAGGACTGGCTTGGCCTCGACACCAAGGAGCGAGAAACCGCAATGAGCGCCCCGAAAGCCCCGCAACTGCCCGCGAGTATCTTCCGCGCCTACGACATCCGTGGCGTAGTCGGCGACACCCTGACTAACGAAACCGCCTATTGGGTAGGCCGCGCAGTCGGCTCCGAAAGCCTGGCTCAGGGCGAACCCAACGTGTCGGTCGGCCGCGATGGCCGCCTGTCCGGCCCGGAACTGGTCCAGCACCTCATCCAAGGCCTGGCGGACAGCGGTTGCAGCGTCAGCGACGTCGGCATGGTGCCGACTCCGGTGCTCTACTACGCAGCCAACGTGCTGGCCGGCAAATCCGGCGTGATGCTGACCGGCAGTCACAACCCGCCGGATTACAACGGCTTCAAGATCGTCATCGCCGGCGACACCCTGGCCAACGAACAGATCCAGGCGCTGCGCCAGCGCATCGAGACCGGCAATCTCGCAGAAGGCACCGGCCAGGTTGAGCAAGTCGACGTGCTGGAAAGCTATTTCAAGCGCGTGCGTGACGACATCGCGCTGGCCAAACCACTCAAGGTAGTGGTCGACTGCGGCAACGGCGTCGCCGGCGTGATCGCGCCGCAGCTGATCGAAGCACTCGGTTGCAAGGTGATCCCGCTGTTCTGTGATGTGGATGGCAACTTCCCCAACCACCATCCGGACCCGGGCAAGCTGGAAAACCTCGAAGACCTGATCGCTAAGGTCAAGTCCGAAAACGCCGACCTGGGCCTGGCTTTCGATGGCGACGGCGACCGCGTCGGCGTGGTGACCAACGCAGGCACCGTGGTGTACCCGGACCGTCTGCTGATGCTCTTCGCCAAGGATGTGGTTTCGCGCAATCCCGGCGCCGACATCATCTTCGACGTCAAATGCACGCGTCGCCTGACGCCATTGATCAGCGGCTACGGCGGTCGCCCGGTGATGTGGAAGACCGGCCACTCGCTGATCAAGAAGAAGATGAAGGAAACCGGCGCGTTGCTGGCCGGCGAGATGAGCGGCCATGTGTTCTTCAAGGAGCGCTGGTACGGCTTCGACGACGGCATCTACAGCGCCGTGCGCCTGCTGGAGATTCTCAGTCAGGACAAGCGCACCGCCGAGCAGGTATTCGCCGCCTTCCCCAATGACATTTCCACCCCGGAGATCAACATCAAGGTCACCGAGGAAAGCAAGTTCACCATCATCGAAGCGCTGCATCGCGACGCCCATTGGGGCGAAGCGAACATCACCACGCTCGATGGCGTGCGTGTCGACTACCCGAAAGGCTGGGGCCTGGTGCGCGCGTCCAACACCACGCCGGTGCTGGTGCTGCGTTTCGAGGCCGAAAGCGAGGACGAACTCAAGCGCATACAGGAAGTCTTCCGTGCACAGCTTTATACTGTCGCGCCTGATCTCACCCTGCCGTTCTGACTTGCGGAGCCTTGCATGACCCTCAGCCGTGAAGCCGCCACCCAATTCGCCCAGGTTCTGTCCGAAGCGCTGCCTTACATCCGCCGCTTCGTCGGCAAGACGCTGGTGATCAAGTACGGCGGCAACGCGATGGAAAGCGAGGAGCTGAAGACCGGCTTTGCCCGCGACATCGTGTTGATGAAGGCCGTGGGCATCAACCCGGTGGTCGTGCATGGCGGCGGGCCACAGATTGGCGATCTGCTCAAGCGTCTGAATATCGAAAGCCAGTTCATCGACGGCATGCGGGTCACCGACAGCCAGACCATGGATGTGGTGGAGATGGTGCTTGGCGGCCTGGTCAACAAAAGCATCGTTACGCTGATCAACCAGCATGGCGGCAGCGCCATCGGCCTGACCGGTAAGGATGCACGCCTGATCAGCGCGAAGAAGCTCAAGGCGACCCGGCAGACTCCCGGTATGAGCCAGCCGGAAATCATCGACATCGGCCAGGTCGGCGAAGTCACCGGGGTCAATGTCGGGGTACTGGATATGCTGGTGCGAGGCGACTTCATTCCGGTCATCGCGCCGATCGGCGTCGGTCCCGACGGTGAGTCGTACAACATCAACGCCGATCTGGTCGCGGGCAAGGTCGCCGAAGCGCTCAAAGCCGAGAAGTTGATGCTACTGACCAATATCGCTGGCCTGATGGACAAGCAGGGCAAGGTCCTCACCGGACTGACCACCGCGCAAGTCGACGAGCTGATCGCCGACGGCACCATTTATGGCGGCATGCTGCCGAAAATCCGTTGTGCCCTGGACGCCGTCCAGGATGGTGTCCAGAGCGCCCACATTATCGACGGTCGCGTACCCAATGCGGTGCTGCTGGAAATCTTCACCGACATCGGTGTCGGCACTCTAATCACCAATCGCAAGTAACACCGGACCGCCAACAAAAAACCAGCGTTTCATGAAAATGCTGGGTTTTTTATGCATCGCTATTCGGATTGACCGAGCAACTCGGCGACTCGTTGGCGCTCCTGAGCGAAGCGGGTTTCCGCGTGCTTGCGGGCCCGCTGGTAACGCTCGATATCACGACGCAAGCTGGCCTGTTCCCTGCTGAGGTTGTCGATCTGCTTCAGCAGCGGCTTAGGCACCTCACGACCGGCACGCTCATGTCCTGCCGCCTGACTTTGCAGGTTGGCCTGCTGGGTGCGAAGCGACTGCAGATTGCCACGCGTGATGCCGATGACGCTGTCGAGCTCCGAAAATTTTCGCGCCTGTGCTCGCTCGACATCCCTGACACTCGCGTACAGGCGCAGCAGTTGAGCATCCGAGCTGGCACGAGCCTGGGCCTCGAGCAGGCGCTGGCGCTCTTCGGGGGTCGGCGCAGGGGGCACCACCCGAGTCACACGCCCCTGATCGTTGAGGACCTCATATCCCTTGCCGATATGCTGAGGCGGGACACCGTGGCGATCGAGCACCACCACACCTTTGTCATCGACATAGCGATACAGATCGGCCTGAGCAGCGGCAGCCCCTAGCAAGCCCAACAGCACCAGCAACCTGCACCCTATCTGCATACTTCCGCCTCTTTCTATTGATGCGCTCGGCGCAGCCACTCGAAACGCCTATCTGCTTTGGACAACGCCAGCTTATACAAGCCGGCCAGACCGAGCAGCAATAAGCACACCAACAAAAACCTCGGTGTACAGAAACAGCACCATCAACGGCGCTAAGCGAAATTTCTTTTGAAGCGCGACACAGAACAATCGTTATTCGTCAGTTGCTGACACAAAACAGAACATCGGGCTCAGGCCTAACGTCCTAACAACGGACTACGCGACGATTCAACTGGTTGATTGGTCGAACAAGCCGCACTCAGATCCCGTACTGGTCCCGGTAAGCCTCTACGGCCGGCAAATGCCGCTTGAGTTGTTCATCCTGAGCCAGGAAGTCCAGTACCTGCACCAGGGAAACGATGCTCACCACCGGCATATCGTAATCACGCTCCACTTCCTGAATGGCCGATAACTCACCCTGCCCACGCTCCTGCCGGTTGAGCGCGATCAGCACGCCAGCCGCCTGCGCGCCTTGCGCACGGATGATTTGCATGACCTCACGAATTGCCGTTCCGGCAGTAATCACGTCATCGACGATCAGCACCCGACCGTTGAGCGGTGATCCCACCAGGGTGCCGCCTTCGCCGTGATCCTTGGCTTCCTTGCGGTTGAAGCACCAGGGCAGGTCGCGTTGGTGATGCTCGGCCAGCGAAATAGCCGTCGCTGCCGCCAGCGGGATGCCCTTGTAGGCCGGGCCGAAGATGACGTCGAAATCAATGCCGCTTTCGACGACCGCAGCCGCGTAGAAACGACCCAATTGAGCCAGTGCCGATCCGGTATTGAACAAGCCGGCGTTGAAGAAATAAGGACTGGTGCGCCCGGATTTGAGGGTAAATTCACCGAAGCGCAGAACCCCGCGCTCGATGGCGAAGCGAATGAAGTCGCGCTGGTACGCCTGCATGAAGGATATTCCCGGAAGACACTGATTTAGCTAATTGCAAAGAGCTTGGGTTATCATACACGCACGTGTTTTTAGGGGCCATTTATGCGGATTATCAGCGTCAACGTGAATGGCATTCAAGCGGCGGCACAGCGGGGACTTCTCAGCTGGCTGCAAGCGCAGAATGCCGATGTCATCTGCCTGCAGGATACCCGCGCCTCCGTAGTAGAACTTGACGATCCGGCCTACCAGCTCGACGGTTACTTTCTCTATACCGTCGACGCGGAAATTCCAGAACAGGGCGGCGTCGCGCTGTATTCCCGACTGCAGCCGAAGGCCGTGATCATGGGACTCGGCTTCGAAACCGCTGACCGCTATGGCCGTTATCTACAGGCCGACTTCGATAAGGTCAGCATTGCCAGTCTATTGCTACCAACCGGCCGCGGCGGCGACGAAGACCTGAACCAGAAATTCAAGTTCATGGACGACTTTGCCCATTATCTGGACAAACAACGTCGCAAGCGTCGCGAATACATCTACTGCGGCTCGTTGTACGTCGCCCATCAGAAGCTGGACGTAAAAAACTGGCGCGATTGCCAGCAGGCCACCGGCTTCCTTGCGCCGGAACGTGCCTGGCTCGACGAGATATTCGGCAACATGGGCTATGTCGATGCGCTGCGTGAAGCCAGCCGAGAAGGCGACCTGTACAGCTGGTGGCCGGATACCGAGCAAGCGCAGATGCTCAACCTGGGCTGGCGCTTCGATTACCAGATACTGACCTCGGGCATGCGCCGCTTCGTGCGCAACGCCCGCCTGCCCCGTCAGCCACGCTTCTCCCAGCACGCCCCGCTGGTAGTGGATTACGACTGGACGCTGAGCCTCTGAGCTGCAAGCGAGTCAGCATGGAAGCTGACACCGAGGCGCCTCTCAACTTCCCGCATCTACTCGTGCTCGTGCTTAGGCCTGCCGCTACCTGACGAAGCGCCAGCAAAACGGGTAGCGATAAGGCTTGCCCTCGTTGGCGCGAATGCCGGCGATCACCACCAGTACCAGCGCCACCGCGCTGATCAGCGCCATGAGCGGGAAGCCGATCAGAATCCAGGCGAGCACGCCGCAGATCATCAACAGAATGCTGAAGGTGATCTGGAAATTCAGCGCCTCCTTGCCCTGCTCGTCAACGAAGGGATCCATATCCTTCTTCAGTTGCCAGACGATCAGCGGGCCCAGCACGTTGCCGATCATCGGCACCAGAAACCAGAAGAACGCCGAGTAATGACAGAACATTGCCCACTGCCGTGCTTTCGGCGAGGGCTGTGGAATCAGCTCTTGATCAGACATGGCGCTCTCCTTCGACTCAGTCGGCGAGCGCCGCGGACTGCAATGCAAACAGCTCTTTCATACCATCCTGCGCCAGCGCGAGCATGGCGTTGAGCTCGGCAGGCTGGAACGGCGCGCCTTCGGCCGTGCCCTGTACCTCGATGAAGCCACCGGCACTGGTCATCACGACGTTCAGGTCGGTTTCCGCAGCGGAGTCCTCCAGATAATCCAGGTCGAGCACCGGCTCACCCTGGTAGATGCCGACCGAAACCGCAGCGACCATCTGCTTGAGCGGATCACCGCCCTTCAACCCGCCGCGCTTTTTCAGCAGTTTCAGAGCATCGACCAGTGCAACCATCGCACCGGTGATCGAGGCTGTACGGGTACCGCCATCAGCCTGAATCACATCACAATCGATGTAGATGGTGTTCTCGCCCAGCTTGCTCATGTCCAAGGATGCCCGCAGGGAGCGCCCAATGAGCCGCTGGATCTCGAGGGTACGCCCGCCCTGCTTGCCTCGGCTCGCCTCACGCTGATTACGCTCGCCAGTGGCACGCGGCAACATGCCGTATTCGGCGGTCAACCAGCCTTGCCCTTGGCCCTTGAGGAACCGCGGTACGCCGTTCTCGATGCTGGCGGTGCAGATCACCTTGGTATCACCGAACTCCACCAATACCGATCCCTCGGCATGCTTGGTGTAGTTGCGGGTGATGCGGATCGAACGCAGCTGGTCGGCGGCGCGGCCACTGGGACGCTTCATGGGACAATTCCTACTTCATGGATTCGGGTGCCCGGCATTATAGGCGCCTTTGATGCGCAGTTACGCGGCCTGTCGGCTGATCGAGCAAAGCGCTGGAGTTGAATGACCAACAACCAGCGCCAAGCGGGGTCGTCACGCTCGCCCATATCGCGCCTCATGCGCCTTCGCGCCGTTTTGATTTACAATCCTCCGCCTTTCGCATCGTACCGAGGGCTACCGCAATGATTCACAGCATGACTGCCTTCGCACGTGCCGAGCAGGCCGGCGCTCACGGCACCCTCATCTGGGAGATCCGTTCGGTAAACCATCGTTACCTGGAGCCGCACCTGCGCCTGCCCGACACCTTCCGTGATTTGGAAGGCGCTGTTCGTGAGGCACTGCGCAAGGGACTCTCACGCGGCAAGGTCGAGTGCACGCTGCGCTTTGCCGAGGACGCCACGAACCGCTCGATGCAGGTGGACAGCCATCGCGCCAGCCAGCTGATCGCCGCAGCGGAAAGCGTTGCAGCACTGATCAAGCAGCCGGCGCCGATCAACCCATTGGAAGTGCTGTCCTGGCCGGGCGTGCTGGTGGGTGATTCAGCCGATCCTCAGGTGCTGAACAACGCTGCCCTGAAACTCTTTAACGCCACCCTGACGGAGCTGAAGAATGGGCGCCAGCGCGAGGGCGAAGAGCTGGCCCGCCTGATCAACGAGCGCCTCGACGCCATCACCGAGGAAACCGCCACGCTGCGCTCCCAAGTCCCGCAGATGCTTGCCGCGCAGCGGCAAAAAATCCTCGACCGCTGCGCCGAAATGCGCGTCGAACTGGACCCTCAACGCATCGAGCAGGAAATGGTGCTGCTTGCACAAAAGAGCGATGTGGCCGAGGAGCTGGATCGTCTCGGCACCCATGTCAGCGAAGTGCGGCGAGTGCTGAAAGCCGGCGGTGCCGCTGGTCGGCGTCTGGACTTCCTGATGCAGGAACTCAACCGCGAAGCCAATACGCTCGGCTCCAAGGCGTTCGACACGCGCAGCACCCAGGCAGCGATAAACCTCAAGGTGCTCATCGAACAGATGCGCGAGCAGGTTCAGAACATCGAATAGCAACCACGCCTGGCGCAGGATGCGACCGTCGCATATCCGTTCCGCCGGGCTTCATCAGACAACCGTCCCAGAGAAATTCATGTCAGCCTCAACCGGTACGCTCTACATCGTTTCCGCGCCTTCCGGGGCCGGCAAGACCAGCCTGGTCAAAGCGCTGCTCGACGCGCAACCACAGGTTCGAGTCTCGGTTTCGCACACCACTCGCCCCATGCGTCCGGGCGAGGTGGATGGTGTCAACTACCACTTCGTCAGCCGAGAAAAGTTTCTCGAACGGCTGCAGCACGATGAATTCCTCGAACACGCGGAAGTCTTCGGCAACCTCTACGGCACCTCTCAGCGCTGGGTCGAACAGACCCTCGACGAAGGTTACGACCTGATTCTGGAAATCGACTGGCAAGGTGCCCAGCAGGTCCGCCGGCTGATGCCACAGGCCAAATCTATCTTCATCCTGCCCCCTACTCAGGAAGCGCTCCGCCAGCGCCTGACCAACCGCGGCCAGGATAGCGACGAGGTGATCGACAAGCGCATGCGCGAGGCCGTCAGCGAGATGGCTCACTACGTTGAATACGATTACCTCGTGATCAATGATGACTTCGCTCATGCATTGATCGATTTACAGGCGATCTTCCGCGCTAATCAGTTGCTGCAAAGCGCGCAACAAAAGCGCTTCGAGGGCTTGCTCAAGCAGCTACTGGCTTAGGGCTGAAAGCTGCTTTTCACTTTTACCGCTTCCCTAACAGCTGGTGATTTTTTAGACTATCCCGTCCGCTCGCCCACTCGGGCACGCTTTACGAATTTGATGAGGAACACCATGGCCCGCGTTACCGTTGAAGACTGCCTGGACAACGTAGATAACCGCTTCGAGCTGGTCATGCTCGCTACCAAGCGCTCGCGCCAGCTGGCTACAGGCGGCAAGGAGCCTAAAGTGGCCTGGGAAAATGACAAGCCGACCGTGGTTGCGCTGCGTGAAATCGCCTCCGGCCTGGTGGATTACGACGTCATCGCCCAAGACGACATCGTCGACGACGAGCCGTTGTTCATGCAGTACGAGGAAGAGCCCAACGAGGCCATCTGATTAAATGCCAGGTCGAAGTCGAGCCGCCAATACGGAGCCGCCCTGCCGGCGAGGAGCAATCCCTTGCTAGCCATAGACGCTCTTGCCGATCGCCTGTCGACCTACCTCGGCGCAGACCAGGTCAATCTGGTCCGCCGTGCTTACTTCTACGCCGAGCAGGCCCACGACGGCCAGCGCCGGCGCAGCGGTGAAGCCTACGTCACCCATCCTCTCGCGGTAGCCAACATCCTCGCCGACATGCACATGGACCATCAGAGCCTGATGGCCGCGATGCTGCACGACGTCATCGAGGACACCGGCATCGCCAAGGAAGCGCTCACCGCGCAGTTCGGCGAGACCGTTGCCGAACTGGTCGATGGGGTCAGCAAGCTGACCCAGATGAACTTCGAGACCAAGGCCGAGGCCCAGGCCGAGAACTTCCAGAAGATGGCCATGGCCATGGCCCGCGACATCCGCGTGATCCTGGTCAAGCTCGCCGACCGCCTGCACAACATGCGCACCCTGGAAGTGCTGGCCAGCGAGAAACGCCGCCGCATCGCCAAGGAAACGCTGGAAATCTACGCGCCCATCGCCAACCGCCTGGGCATGCATTCGATGCGCGTGGAATTCGAGGACCTCGGCTTCAAGGCCATGCACCCGATGCGCTCCGAGCGTATTCGCGCCGCCGTCCGCAGAGCGCGCGGCAACCGCAACGAGATCGTCGAGAAGATCGAGCAATCGCTGATCCACTGCCTCGCGCGCGAAGGCCTGGAAGGCGAGGTGGTAGGCCGCGAGAAACATCTGTTCAGCATCTACAAGAAGATGCGCGGCAAGCGCAAAGCGTTCAATGAAATCATGGACGTCTATGCCTTCCGCATCGTGGTCGACAAGGTCGACACCTGCTATCGCGTACTCGGCGCCGTGCACAGCCTGTACAAGCCGCTGCCCGGCCGTTTCAAGGACTACATCGCGATCCCCAAGGCCAACGGCTATCAGTCGCTGCACACCACCCTGTTCGGCATGCATGGCGTGCCCATCGAGATCCAGATCCGCACCCGGGAAATGGAAGAGATGGCCAACAACGGCATCGCCGCGCACTGGCTGTACAAGTCCAACGAGGACGAGACTCCGAAAGGCACCCATGCCCGCGCACGGCAGTGGGTCAAGGGCGTGCTGGAGTTGCAGGAACGCGCCGGCAATTCGCTGGAGTTCATCGAGAGCGTCAAGATCGACCTGTTCCCCGACGAGGTCTACGTCTTCACGCCCAAGGGCAGCATCATGGAGTTGCCTAAGGGCTCGACCGCCGTCGACTTCGCCTACGCGGTGCATACCGACGTCGGCAACACTTGCATCGCCTGCCGGGTCAACCGGCGCCTGGCGCCTCTTTCTCAGGCGCTGGAGAGTGGCAGCACGGTCGAGATCGTCACCGCCCCGGGCGCACGCCCCAACCCGGCGTGGCTTAATTTCGTCGTCACCGGCAAGGCGCGCACGCATATCCGCCACGCACTCAAGCTGCAACGCCGCTCGGAGTCGATCAATCTGGGCGAGCGCCTGTTGAACAAGGTGCTCACCGGCTTCGAAACCAGTCTGGACAGCATTTCACCTGAGCGCATCAGGGCCGTGCTCAACGAATATCAAATGGAGGTCATCGAAGACCTGCTCGAAGATATAGGGCTGGGCAACCGCATGGCCTACGTCATCGCCCGCCGGCTGCTGTCCAGTGACGGCGAGCAGGCACCGAGCGCCGAAGGGCCGCTGGCCATTCGCGGCACCGAAGGCCTGGTGCTCAACTATGCCAAATGCTGCACACCGATCCCCGGCGACCCCATCGTGGGTCACCTGTCCGCGGGCAAGGGCATGGTGGTGCACCTGGACACCTGTCGAAATATCGCCGAAGTTCGCCACAACCCGGACAAGTGCATCCAGCTGTCCTGGTCCAAGGACGTCACCGGCGAGTTCAATGTGGAATTGCGCGTCGAACTGGAGCACCAGCGCGGCCTGATCGCCCTGCTGGCCGGTAGCGTCAACGCCGCCGATGGCAATATCGAGAAGATCGGCATGGACGAACGTGATGGCCGCATCAGCGTGGTCCAGCTGGTAGTCAGCGTGCACGACCGGGTTCATCTGGCCCGTGTAATCAGGAAGCTGCGTACCATTAAAGGCGTGATGCGGATTACGCGAGTCAAGGCTTAAGCAACAGCCGAGACGAGTGCTGAAGGCTGGACGGGCATGCGGCTGATAAGCGCTCTTTCGTTCCGCCTCCAACCTCTTTTATCGGCTTTCCCCCACCGGCTGTTTTATCCTTCGTGCCCCAAGTCGATTCCCGAGGAGTGCAGAAATGAGCAAGACCGTCATCAACACCGACAAAGCCCCCGCCGCCATCGGCACCTACTCCCAGGCGATCAAGGCCGGCAACACCGTGTATCTGTCCGGCCAGATTCCGCTGGACCCAAAAACCATGGAGTTGGTGGAAGGCTTCGAAGCGCAGACCGTGCAGGTGTTCGAAAACCTTAAGGCAGTAGCCGAAGCGGCTGGCGGTTCGCTGAAAGACATCGTCAAGCTGAATATCTTCCTGACCGATCTGGGCAATTTCGCTACGGTCAACGAGGTCATGAGCCGCTACTTCCAGCAACCCTACCCCGCCCGCGCCGCCATCGGCATCGCCGCGCTGCCAAAAGCCGCGCAGGTTGAAATGGACGCCATTCTGGTACTCGACTGACCCCTGACCCGAACGGACGCAGGGAGCGCGACTGATGGCAGTACCCGGACTTACGCCTCGCTTGCTGCTCGCGTTGGCCGGATTGCTCGCCGCCTGCGTTCTGTACCTGGCTGAACCACTGATGCTGCAGAGCCTGCGCAACGGCTTGTTCGATCAGTACCAGCGCTGGCATCCGCGGCCAGCGCCGGCGCAAACACCGGTTCGGGTGGTCGACATCGATGAAGCCAGCCTCGCGCGCCACGGCCAATGGCCCTGGCCGCGCGATCTACTGGCGCAGTTGCTGGAGCGCCTGCAGCAGGCAGGCGCCGCCGTGGTGGTCTTCGACGTGCTCTTCGCCGAGGCCGACCGCAGCTCGCCACGCTATCTGCTGAACCAGCTGGACCTCCCGCCCGCTTTGGCCGACACGCTGGAGGCCCTGCCCGACCACGATCACCTATTCGCCGAGGCGCTCGAACGACAGCCCAGCGTCCTTGGCTTTGCCACCGCGCACTCACCGTCGCAGCCCCGTCCGCTCAGCCGTTTCGGTGTGCGACAGCGTGCGGATGCCACCCTACCGCGTTTCACAACCTACCCCGGCACCGTCAGCGCATTGCCCTTGCTTGAAAGGGCTGCGGCAGGCGGCGGCGCCATGACCTTTCACCCTGACGCGGACGGCGTCGTGCGCCGCGTACCGGTGATGATTCGCGTCGGCGAGCAGCTCTACCCCTCGCTGTCCGCCGAAGCACTGCGGCTCTATCTCGATCAACAGCTGTACCGCATCGAGACCGCGAGCAATGGAGCGGTCGAACAGGTTTCGATAGGCCCGCTGACGCTCCCGACCAACCGCCGAGGCGAGCTCTGGCTGCATTATCGCCGCGACATGACCGCACAGACCCTGCCCGCCTGGCACGTACTGGAAGGCATGGCCGCCGGGCAACTCGACGGTAGCATCGTGCTGATCGGCAGCTCCGCCCAAGGCCTGCAGGATCTGCGCTTCAGCCCACTTGGCGGGATGCTTCCGGGCGTCCAGGTGCACGCCCAGGCGATCGAACAGGCGTTAACCGGCTCGCCACTCCAACGCCCGTCCTGGGCCAGTCCACTGGAAGCGCTGGTCCTGTTGCTCGCCGGATCGCTGCTCTGTGTTCTGATCCTCACCAGCGGCGCGCTCACCGCCGCCTGGATCGCAGCGATAGCGATTGCGGCACTGAACATCGCGGCCTGGTGGGCTTATTCGCGCCATGGGCTACTGCTTGACGCCCTGACGCCATCGATCGGTCTGCTGCTGGTCTATCTCGGCGCCAGCCTTGCGCGGCACCGCGCCAGCGAATATCAGCAGCGTTGGATACGTGATGCCTTCTCGCGCTACATCTCGCCGAATCTCGTCAGGCATCTGGTGCGCCATCCCGAACAGCTACAGCTCGGCGGCGAGCGCCGTTATTGCAGCTTCGTCTTCACCGACATCACCGATTTCACCACCCTGATGGAGAGCCACTCGCCGGAGCGCGTGGTCGGCATGCTCAACGAATACCTCGAAGGACTCATCCAGATTGCCTTCCGCCACCAGGGCACCCTCGAACGCATCGTCGGCGACGGCATGGCGATTCTGTTCTCGGCGCCCCTGACTCAGGCTGATCACCAGGTTCGCGCGCTGGCCTGCGCGCTGGAGATCCGCAGCTTCACCCGCGCCCACGCAGCCGTTCAACATGCCGCTGGCATCCCGCTCGGCCGCACGCGCATCAGTGCACACAGCGGCGAGGTCGTCGTCGGCAATTTCGGTGGCGCCACCCTGTTCGACTACCGGGCGTTGGGCGATGCGGTCAACGTCGCGGCTCGTCTGGAAAGCCTCAATCGTTATCTGGGCACCGATCTCTGCGTTTCGGAGGCCATCCGTGTCGCCAATCCGGACGTGCCGATGCGCGCCATCGGCGACGTGCTGCTCAAGGGCAAGACGCAGCCGATCCGCCTTTACGAGCCCTGCGAAACTGCCATCGACAGCGACTACGATGCGGCATATCGGCTACTGGCAAGCGAGCACGATCAGGCCGCCGACGCCTTCGACCAGCTGTCCGCCACGCGGCCGGACGACCTGCTGGTGCGCTATCAGCTGCAGCGACTGCGGGCCGGCCAGCGCGGCGAGTGCATTACGTTGACAGAAAAGTGAGGGCGTCAGCGAACGCTGATTTCGACCCGGCGATTGCGCGGCTCGGACACACCATCGGGCGTGTCGATCAACAGGTTGCGCTCACCATGTGAGGACACACGTAGATCGATTACCTCGATGGCTCGGTTGCGCAGCATGTCCGCAACCGCCTGGGCCCGAATCAAGCCCAGCTGCTCGTTCCAGTACGGGCCGCTGAGGGTGTCGGTGTGGCCAATGACCGAGACGGCTGACGGACCACGCAGGCGGATCGCCTCGAAAACCTGCTCGACAGCTCGCTCCGATTCCTCGGTCAGCTCTGCGCTGCCGATCTTGAAATAAAGCTGGAAGCGCTGCGGCAGTGCGGGTTGAGCCGCCAACGCCGCCGAGAAATCGTGTGCGATCCGCAGCTGACCGACGTTGAACGGTCTGGCGGCCGAGGCGCCGCCGATGATGACCCCCTGATGCGCCTGATCCAGCCGTGTCTGGCCTTTGGCATCATCGATCACCACAGCGCCAGTGGTGCCGTCAGGACTTTCCAGCAGCACCACATAGTTGCCCGTCACGCAGCCCGACAGCAGCACGAGACACAGCAGCGCAACCGAATACCGCAGCAGCATCCTGATCACTGAACGACCTTCACCAGAAAATGCGTACCGCGCACGCCAATGGTGCCCGTTGGGGTTTTCAGCTCGACCGCTTCAGGCTTGAGCTTGGCGATGACGCCTGAAATGAAATTCAAGGTCCCGCGGCTGATATGGCCGCTCAGGCGCAGCTCTTCGCGGGTGGGTTCGAACGCGTACTCGTCCAGGGTGAATTCGCTGTTCGGGCCAAAGGACATGACCGTGTTATCACTGAGCGTCACCCCCATCGCGCCGTCGGCACCGGTGCGCAGCACCGCGCCGAGGATCACTGCCTGGCCAATGGCCGCGTCGATGGTCTGATCACGGCTGGTGACGGTCGCCTCGCCCTGTACCTTCATGATGTAGCCGACCGGCTCGACTAGCGTCTGCGCCTGCGCCAGCGGTGCTAGCGCCAGCAGGCCCACGATCAGTAAAAGCCGAATACGGCTTGTCATGGCGCGGCTGCTATCGCACGTCATCATTTCAGTCTCCCCAACGGATCGCCGATTCAGGCCTTTACCCGCGCGCCCACGATCCACATCGGCGTAAGCGTCAGGCCAGCATCGGAGGATGCCGGATGGGGGTCGGCAAATACAAGCGCAACGGCACGACAGAGCCTCTCGCTCAGGCCGCTAGTTGACTAGGCCGAGGCGAAACGTTCGATCGAACGCGCAGACCCGCCATCCCACAGATTCCGATCGGCGAGCTGATGGGTATCGACATAGCGCGGCGCGCCGTTGATCTCTTCCAGCTCGGTCATGCCGGCGAGCTGGCTGACGATGCGGTAACGCTTGCCGGCCGCTTTGTCTTGCAGTGGATAAAGCGCCGCAATCTGCTGGGCCAATTCGGTAAGGGTGGACATGGTGCGGGAACTGCTCTGGATGCGAAAGGCAGGCTATGTACTACGGATCGCGAATAATTTCGCTCGGCGTCCGACGCCTAGCAGGCCGCTCATCGGAACGGCCATAGGCCGCACATGAAACGGCTGATGCAAGCTGCATGAATCATGTCCGATTACTTCGTTCCACGACCGAACGGTCATTCGTCGTAAACCTGCCCGCCATTCGTCGCCCAGGCTCGCGCATGATGGCACTTGCCGTATTCTCGCCGGCTATCGGAGCCGAAGCGCCCGACCCTGCAGTTCGGCATATAAATCGCATCCGACGAGCCCGTACTGCTCAGCGCCACGCAATTGGCGCTTGCGGGGTTTCCCCGCGTACAACTGTGGTCCGCCTCGAAAGCGGTTGTTTGTCAAACGTCGGGCTTCCCGATTGGATGTGAAATGAAAACACCACGTCTGCTACAAGGCCGCCGCGGCCCTGTGCTCTCCGTTCTGCTGGTGCTGGCACTCATCGCCGGCCTGGCCTATTGGCAATTCAAGCCGGGTATGCCGGCCGCGCCTTCCACAGGCACTGCGGCCAGCATGCTCGAAGCTCTGCGGGAATCCACCGAGCCCTGGGAAGCCAACCGCCAGGATCTTTCGGTCCTGATGAACGATCTGCGTAGCGCCACCATCGCCAGCGCGGCGCTCGGTAAGGACGCGGTCTACATCAGCCTGAACGACGGCTTGCGCTACTGGATCCCCGATCAGTCGGGCCGCGTGGCACAGTTGCTGCTCGATCATTACGCCAGCAGCGAAGGCCAGCTGTTCCCGCTGACGCTGTTCGAAACGGACGGTGAAGCGCCCTGGTACAAGGCGCTGGTGCCCTATGCCCCCTTCATTCTTCTGCTGGTCGGTGCGCTCAGTTATCTGGCAATCAAGAGCCAGGCCTTCCGTGTGCAGCGCAAGGGCAGCGGTATCGGTTTTGCCGACGTGATCGGTGCCAGCGAGGCCAAGCAGGCACTCACCGACGTCACCGCCTACTTGCGCGACCCTGCCGCCTACGCCGCGCTGGGCGCCCGCCCGCCCAAGGGCGTGCTGCTGACCGGCGAGCCCGGCACCGGCAAGACCCAGCTGGCCAAGGCGCTGGCGACCGAGTCCAATGCCAGCTTCATCCAGGTCACCGGCAGCGACTTTTCCTCGATGTATTTCGGCGTCGGCATTCAGAAGGTCAAGGCGCTGTTTCGTACCGCGCGCAAGCAGGCGCCGTGCATCATCTTCATCGATGAGATCGACGGCATCGGCAAGCGCGCCGAACAGCAGCGCTCCAGCGATGCCGAGAGCAACCGCATCATCAACCAGTTCCTCGCCGAGATGGACGGCTTCGACGGCGCCAGCGGCGTGCTGGTGCTGGGCGCGACCAACTTTCCCAACTCGCTCGATCCGGCGCTGGTGCGCGAAGGCCGCTTCGACCGCTCAATTGCCGTCGGCCTGCCGGGACTCGCCGATCGGGAAGCGCTGTTCCGCCTGTACGCGGGGAAGATTCGCGCCGCGCAGGACCTCGATTTCGCCCAGCTGGCTCGTAATACCGTCGGCCTGACACCAGCCGCCATCGCCTATATCGCCAACCATGCGGCGCTGCTCGCGGCGCGCGCCAGCGCGACGACCGTCGACATGAGCCACTTCGTCGACGCCGTGGAAACCTGCCGCATCGGCGAACAGCCGTCGGGCGTCACGCCCATGTCGCCGGCCGATCGCAAGCGCATTGCCGTGCATGAAGCCGGCCACGCATTGGTAGCCGCCGCGCTGAAAGTGGGTCGGGTGGAAAAGGTCACCATTCTGCCGCGCGGCCAGGCACTAGGCGTGACACTGGTGACGCCAGTGGAGGACAAGCGCCTGCACATGGAATCCGAGCTGCGCAATCGCATCCAGATGCTGCTGGCCGGTCGTGGCGCCGAACAGCTGTATTTCCATGAAGTGTCGTCCGGCGCCGGTCAGGATCTGCAGGAAGCCTCGAAGATCGCCCTGTCGATGGTCGGCGCACTGGGCATGGGCCCGAACGGTTCGCTGCTGAGCCTGCAGGCCGTGCGCGACGCGCATATCGAATTCGATTCCGGCGAGTCGATTCGCGCCGCGGACAACTTGCTCAAGCAACTCGACCGTGAATGCATGGCGTTGCTGCAGCGGCTCAAGCCAGCGCTGGACGAGATCGCCGAGCAGCTGCTGGCCGAGGAAACGGTACCCGGCGAAGAGGTGCTGGCGGCTATCGAGCGCCTGCCCGAGCATCACCACGAGGCCAGCGTCAGTTCTATCATCGGCCACGCCATGAGCAGCATCGACCGCGTCGCGGCCAGTGCCATGGCGGACGCCCAATTCCTCGAATTGGCGCCGGTGGAACAGCCCGAGGACGACGGTCCGGGAATGGTTTAACAAAGGCTAAAGCTGGCTTTGAAGCATCGCGCGTAGGGCCGAACTTGTTCGGCCTCGGTCTTCGTTACACACCGCATGGCCGAATAAGTTCGGCCCTACAGATCGAAGCCGACTGGGCTTTCTTTAATCAATCACCACCAGACGGTTCGGCAATTCGTTGCGCTCATGGGTGGCTGGAACGTGCTGCTTGAGCAACGAGCCGCACGCCTCGATGCAGCTCAGAAAGCCCTGAAGCACCTGCCCGCTGCGCACATCGTCCGTGAAATGCGCGACGATCGATTGCCAGGCGCTGTCGTCGATCCGGCTGGATATGCCCCGATCCACAAGGATCTCGACGTAGCGCTCGGCTTCGCAGACAAAGATCAGCATGCCGGTGCCGCCCTCGGTGTGGTGCAGATTCAGCTCCATAAATTGCCGACGCGCCAGGTTGCAGGCACGCCAATGCCGGACCGAGCGCGGAATCAGCCGAGTGGTCAGGCTGGGAATGCGGAATATCACCGCCAACACGATGAACGTCAGCCACTGCACCAACAGCAATTGCCAGGCGGACAACCAGCCGGTGAAGAACAACAACGCGCCGGGTAACAGCAGCGCAATCAGGCTGGCCCACAGCAACGGGATGTAGCGATAGTCGTCAGCCTGCGCCGCCAGCACCGTCACCAGTTCGGCATCGGTGTCACGCTCGACGCGGTCGATCGCCGCGGTTACCTGCTGCAGTTCGTTTTCGGTCAGTAGGGTCATTGCTCGTTCATCGTTGAGGTAGTTTCTCGTTATGTTGTTGAGCGAGTGGCGGGCCGGGCGTCAGTCACCAGCCACCCGAAGCGCCGCCGCCACCGAAGCCGCCGCCTCCTCCGCCGAAGCCGCCCCCACCAAAACCGCCACCGCCGAAGCCACCGCCGCGCCCCATGCCGCCGAGCAAGGCGCCGAGTAGCAAGGCTTTGCGACCACCGTTACGGCCACCCCGGCCACCACCAATGACAAAGATCGCCACCAGCATCAGAAAGAAGCCGAGGATGCCCAGCCCGCTTGGTTCCTGCGCGCCCATCGGCATTGCCGGGCGCATGGCCGCGCTCTGCAGCGGGTCGCCACCGAGCACCTGCACCATGGCCGCCGCGCCTTCGCTGATGCCACGGGCGAAATCGCCCTGCTGGAAGGCCGGCGCGATGATGCCGTTGATGATCATCGAGGATTGCGCGTCGGTCAGGCGCCCTTCGAGGCCATAGCCGACTTCGATGCGAATCCGGCGATCGTCACGCGCGACGATCAGCAGCGCGCCGTTGTCCTCGCCCTGCTGCCCGATGCCCCATGCACGGCCGAGCTGCACGCCGAATTCCTCGATGCTGCGGCCTTGCAACTCCGGCACCGTGACCACTACCACCTGCTCGCTGGTGGCTTGCTCATGGGCGGCGAGCATGCTAGTCAGACGGGCCTCGGTCTGGGTGTCGAGCAGCTCCGCCTGGTCCACCACCCTGCCGGTCAGTGTCGGCAGTTCGGCGTCTTGGGCGAAGACGCTACCGCTGCAGAACAGCAGAACCGAAATCAGCAATAGCCTGAATGTCATTGAAACTGCACTTGCGGCGCCTGATCGGCATTCTCGGCGGTGGCCTCGAAGTTCTCGCGAATCGGCATGTCGCTGTACATCAGGGTGTGCCAGATGCGGCCTGGGAAGGTGCGAATCTCGGTGTTGTAGCGCTCCACAGCCGTGATGAAGTCGCGTCGCGCCACGGCGATGCGGTTTTCCGTGCCTTCAAGCTGCGACTGCAGGGCGAGGAAGTTCTGGTTCGACTTCAGTTCCGGGTAGCGCTCGGACACCATCATCAGCCGGCTCAGGGCGCCGGTCAGCTGGTTCTGCGCCTGCTGAAACTGCTGCAACTGTTCGGGGTTGTTCAGCGTGTTGGCGTCGACCTGTATAGACGTCGCCTTGGCTCGCGCCTCGACCACAGCGGTCAGGGTTTCCTGCTCCTGACGGGCGAAGCCCTTGACCGTCTCGACCAGGTTCGGAATCAGGTCAGCACGGCGCTGGTACTGGTTTTCAACCTGCGACCAGGCTGATTTCACCTGCTCGTCATACTGGGGAATGTTGTTGATGCCACAGCCGGCCAGCAGCCAGGACATGAACATGACAACCAACAGTTGTCCGGTGATTCGATAGCGCTGCATCTGCATGATTCGCTCGTCCGCTCAAGATTTGAGTACCTAAATAGGGATGGTCAGACGGCGGGAGAGTTCAGCGAAAGTTAGATCACCCCGGCCTGCCGCAGGGACGCGACCTGCGCTGGAGCCAGACCCAGCAACCGCTGCAGCAGCGCCTCGCTGTGTTCGCCCAACAGCGGCGGTGCCTTGCGATAGTCCACGGGCGACTCGGAAAGGCGAATCGGGCTCGCCACCTGCGGCACGCTGCCCGCCAGCGGATGCGGCATTTCCACGCGCAGACCGCGCGCCTGAACGTGCGGGTCGGCGAATACCTGCGCAACGTCGTTGATCGGCCCGCAGGGCACGCCAGCGCGCTCCAATACCGCCACCCACTCGGCAGTGGTGCGGAACACCGTGACTTGGCGGATCATCGGAATCAGCTCCGCACGGTTCGCAACCCGCGCCTTGTTGCTGGCGAAGCGTGGATCGTCAGCCCACTCGGGACATCCGGCCACATCGGCGAACTTGCGGAACTGCCCGTCGTTGCCGATGGTGAGAATGATGTCGCCATCGGCGGTGGGAAAGTCCTGATACGGCACGATGTTCGGATGGGCATTGCCCATGCGCTTGGGCGCGACGCCGGTGGTCAGGTAATTCATCGCCTGATTGGCCAGGCAGGCGACCTGCACGTCCAGCAGCGCCAACTCGACGTGCTGGCCGACGCCGCTCTGCTCACGACGGTTGAGCGCAGCCAGTACGCCAACGGTTGCATAAAGGCCGGTGAGGATATCGGTCAGCGCCACACCGACCTTGACCGGCCCGGCACCCTCCTCGGCATCGCTGCGCCCAGTCAGGCTCATCAGCCCGCCGAGGCCCTGGATCATGAAGTCGTAACCGGCACGCTGGGCATAGGGGCCGTCGCTACCGAAGCCGGTGATCGAGCAGTAGATCAGTCCCGGATTGATCGCCTTGAGGCTTTCGTAGTCCAGCCCGTAAGCCGCCAGCCCGCCGACCTTGAAGTTCTCCAGCAGCACATCGCACTGCATCACCAATTCGCGAATGATGCGCTGGCCTTCCGGCTGGGTGAAATCCAGGGTCAGCGACTCCTTGTTGCGGTTCGCCGACAGATAATAGGCCGCCTCGGAGGTGCTCTCGCCCTGCTGGTCCTTCAAATACGGCGGCCCCCAATGACGGGTATCGTCGCCCGTACCGGGCCGCTCGATCTTGATCACTTCAGCGCCGAGATCACCCAGGATCTGGCCGCACCAAGGACCGGCGAGCACGCGGGACAGATCGAGGACGCGGATGTGGGATAGGGCGCCGGACATAGAGATCTCTTGGGTAGCAATAAGATAGAGCGGGTCGGCGTTTGCGTAGGAGCGAGCTTGCTCGCGAATGGCGGTGTGCGCTCTTCGCGAGCAAGCTCGCTCCCACAGGTCACCGCTTAGAAAAACGCCTGAATCCCCGTCTGCGCGCGGCCGAGAATCAGCGCGTGCACGTCGTGGGTACCTTCGTAGGTGTTGACCACTTCCAGGTTGACCAGATGACGCGCCACGCCGAATTCGTCGCTGATGCCGTTGCCGCCCAGCATGTCGCGGGCCAGGCGCGCCACGTCCAGGGCCTTGCCGCAACTGTTGCGCTTCATGATCGAGGTAATTTCCACGGCAGCGGTGCCCTCGTCCTTCATCCGGCCCAGACGCAGACAGCCCTGCAGCCCCAGGGTGATCTCGGTCTGCATGTCGGCGAGCTTCTTCTGGATCAGCTGGTTGGAAGCCAGCGGGCGGCCGAATTGCTGGCGGTCCAGGGTGTATTGGCGGGCGGTGTGCCAGCAAAACTCGGCGGCGCCCAACGCGCCCCAGCTGATGCCGTAGCGGGCTGAATCCAGGCAGGTGAAGGGTCCGCGCAGGCCGCGCACATCGGGGAAGGCGTTCTCTTCCGGGCAGAACACATTGTCCATGACGATCTCGCCGGTGATCGAGGCGCGCAGGCCGACCTTGCCGTGAATTGCCGGAGCGCTCAGACCTTCCCAGCCCTTTTCCAGCACGAAGCCGCGGATGGCGCCCTCGTCGTCCTTGGCCCATACCACGAAGACGTCGGCGATGGGGCTGTTGGTGATCCACATCTTCGCGCCGGACAGGCGGTAGCCGCCATCGACCTTCTTCGCGCGAGTGACCATCGAGCCCGGATCGGAACCGTGGTTCGGCTCGGTCAGGCCGAAGCAGCCAATGAATTCACCGCTGGCCAACTTGGGCAGATACTTCTGCTTGGTTTCCTCGTTGCCGAATTCATTGATCGGCACCATCACCAGCGACGACTGCACGCTCATCATCGAGCGGTAGCCGGAATCGATGCGCTCCACCTCGCGGGCGATCAGGCCGTAGCACACGTAGTTCAAGCCGCTGCCGCCGTAGGTTTCGGGAATGGTCGCGCCGAGCAGACCGGTATCGCCCATCTCGCGGAAGATCGCCGGGTCGGTCCTTTCATGGCGGAAGGCTTCCAGCACACGCGGCGCCAGCTTGTCGGCGGCGAACTGCGCGGCACTGTCGCGCACCATGCGCTCCTCTTCGGTCAGTTGCTGATCGAGCAGCAGCGGGTCAATCCAGTTGAAGCTTGCCTTGCCGGCCATGGGCGAATCCTCTGATTATTGTGCAGCGCAGGAAAGAATGGAGAAATCCTAGGCCCGAACACCACGGTCGGCAAACGACGATTTCGCATCCACCTGTGCGTATTGCTCACTTCGGATTAAGCTTTGGGGCAGAAAACCATCTTCAACCATGAGATGTACGCATGCGCCGCAAGATTCCGAGCACCGCCGCCCTGATCGCCTTCGAGACGGCGGCGCGGCACCAGAGCTTCACTCGCGCCGCCGAGGAGCTGGCCCTGACCCAGAGCGCCATCTGCCGGCAGATCGGCGGACTGGAAGAGTTTCTCGGCCTGGCGCTGTTTCGTCGCTCACGACGCGGCGTGCAATTGACCGAAGCCGGCCAGTCTTACGCCCGGCGCATCGCGGCGCAGCTGGACGCTGTGGAGCGCGACACTCTATCCGTTATGGGCCAACAGGGCGCGATGAGCCTCGAATTGGCCGTGGTGCCCACCTTCGGCACGCAGTGGCTGGTGCCTCGGCTGAGGGATTTCCAGGCGAGGCACCCGCAGATCGCCCTCAACCTGACCAACCGAACCCGCCCCTTCCTCTTCGCTGACACTGAGTTCGATGCCGCCATCTATTTCGGCGATGCCGAATGGTCAGGTACCGAGGCGCATTTCCTGATGCCCGAAGATCTGCAGCCGGTGTGCAGCCCGGCGCTGCTGCCGGATGGCGGGCCGCTGTCCGTCGAGGCACTGGCCAGGATGCCGCTGCTGCAGCAGAGCACCCGGCCCTATGCCTGGCGGCAGTGGTTCGATTCGCTGGGGGTGAAGGTCGCCCGCGACATGACCGGGCCGCGACTGGAGCTGTTTTCCATGCTCGCCCAGGCGGCGGAGCATGGGATGGGGGTGGCGCTGATTCCGCCGTTTCTCATTCAGCAGGAGCTGGCCGAAGGGCGGTTGGTGGTGGCGCATCAACATGCGTATCGCAGCGAGGCGCGGGCGTACTACTTGATGATTCCGGAGCGCAAGGCGGAGTCGGCGGGGCTGATTGCGTTCAGGGATTGGCTGAAGGCAGAAGCTCAAGCGTGGCGGGCGCAGTCCGACGGTGCTTCGCTCTAGTGTCCTGAGCCGGGGCGGGAACCCGCCGTGAGTGCATACCTTCCGGTGAAGAAAGGGACCCGCGGGCCGGACGTTCGTCTTTCACAAATCCGCGACCGAATAAATTCGACCCTACGGTCCTGTGGGATCCAGACGACTTGGACTTCTCCTGCAGAAGGCCGAACGCAGCAGATCGCGAGGGAGCACGACGTAGGGCCGAACTTGTTCGGCCTCACGCAAATCCTAGCTGAATAAATTCGGTCTCCAGGACGGCTCGGACGAGGTACGGAACAGTGCAATCCATAACCTGGAAAACGCGGCTTTAGGCGAAGCCTATTTCTTCTTCTTCGGCTTCAAATACTTGGTCAGCCCCTGAAACCACATCACCAGCGCCGGGTTGCCCTGAATCTGGATGTCCTTGTTCTGGATACCCTGCATGAAAGCCAGCTGCTTGTTTTTGGCATTCATGGTAGCGAAGCCATAGGCACTGTCCTTGAAGCCGATGGCGAAAGCCGGCTCGGCAGCGGGACCGCCATAGCTGGTGACGCGCTGATCCTTGACGACGTAATGCCGCGCTACCTTACCGTCCAGGGTATGCAATTGGAAGGTCAGATCCTTGTCGCCCAGCTGCTGCTGGAAGTCGGGATTGGTGCGGCTGGCCTTGGCCATCAGGCGGCCCAGCATCCAGAGAAGGAAACGAAATTTCATGAACTTGCCGACCGTTAGCGAAAGGTGTCGCATTGTAGCGACTGATCGGAGCAGCGGAAGTGCGGGAACAGCTGGGTCCGGAGCGGACCGGCGGGTCAGGCTGACCCGGAGCCGCGGGGGCTCCGGGCAGCGCGTATCAATTGATCGCGTCTTTCAGCATCTTTCCCGGCTTGAACGCCACGGTATTGCTGGCCCTGATAGTGACGGGTTCGCCCGTCTGCGGGTTCTTGCCCGTGCGGGCGCCACGGTGGCGTTGCACAAAGGTACCGAAACCAACCAGGGTGACGCTGTCCTTGCGGTTGAGCGCGTTGGTGATTTCATCAAGTACGGCGTTGAGTACACGGTTGGCCTGATCCTTGGTGAGATCGGCCTTGTCGGCGATAGCAGCAGCGAGTTCCGGTTTGCGCATGGTTAGCCTCTAAGACTTTTTGTTTTTGTATTCGCTGTCTCCAAACAGCGTTCCGACGCACTGCGACAGCTCTATACTGCGGCAGCGCACGAAGGAGCATGGCACGCTGCTAGCACTCGCGCCAGCCCCCGCCAGCGCTTTACCGGGTCATTCAGAAGACTTTAACGACAGAAGCTGAGGCACTTCCGCCAAGACCGGCGGTAGCTGCTTATTCAAGTCCAGCCGCTCCCGTACAGCCGCCCCGGTCAGCGCGTAACCCAACAGATTGCCATCGATGCCGCGGAATAGAGCCTTGAGGTCGCTGCCCTCGCCTTCCACACTCCAATGCCCATCGCTGCCAGCCGCCGGTGGCGATACCACCAGAGGACAAACCGGGGTTTTCACCGTGATCGGCATCGGTCCGTAAGTCACCGAGGTCGGCTTGCCGGCAAGCGTTTGTGCAAGCGCGCGCACGCCGCTCATCAAGGGCATCACGTACAGCAGATTGAGCCCACCGACCTCAGCGCAATCCCCCAACGCGTAGACGTGCTCGGCAGAGGTCTGTAGCAGTCGGTCAACGGTAACACCGCGATTGACCTCGATCCCTGCCGCCGCCGCGAGTTCGGTGCGCGGGCGCAGGCCAACGGCGCTCACCACCAGATCGCAGCTCAACCGCTGGCCGTCCGACAGCTGTGCTTCGAGGGCGTCGCCACTCCGGTCCAGGCGCTCCAGCACCGGGCCAAGGTGAAAGCGCGCACCCAGCAACTCCAGCCCTCGCTGCACGGCCGCCGCAACGTCCACCGGAAGCAACGACGGCATGATCTGTTCGCAGGGTGCGACCAATTCCACCTCGTACCCACCATGCAGTAAGTCATTGGCAAATTCACAGCCGATCAGCCCGGCGCCAACGATCAGTACACGTCGCTTGCCTCTTGCAGCTTCGCGGAAGCGGCCGTAGTCGAGCAGGTCGTTGATCGGGAAAATAGCGTCCTGCGCATCGCCTGCGATCGGCACCTGAATCGTCTGCGCGCCCCAGGCGATCACCAGATCGCGATAGGGCACCGGCTCGTTGCCGATCCACACGCGGCGATTGTCAGGGTCGAGGCGCGTCACCCGAGTATGGGTGCGGACTTCGGCGTTGAGCTGACTGGCCATCTGCCCGGCGCTCATCATGCCGAGGGCATCGGCATCCTTGCTCATGGCAAAACCGGTGGACAGCATCGGTTTGGAATAGGAACGACCGTCATCGGCGGTGATCAGCAGCAGCGGCGTCTCGCTATCGTGCTTGCGGAACTCCCGCGCCAGGTTGTAGCCCGCCAGGCCAGTGCCGATGATGACCAGAGGGGCGGTCGACGCAGCCGTATTGTTCGATTCGTTCATATCAACCGATCGCGATCATTTCGAAGTCCATTTTGCCGACGCCGCAGTCGGGGCACAGCCAGTCTTCGGGCACATCTTCCCAGGCGGTACCTGGGGCGATGCCTTCGTCCGGCCAGCCTTCGGCTTCGTCATAGATGAATCCGCATACCACGCATTGCCATTTCTTCATTGGAACTGCCTCGGTCGCTATTGATGCGCTGACGCTATACCAGAACGCCGCAATCCACCAACTCCGGCGCCCAGACAATGGACCAGCGAAATTTTTTAGAGCAAAACAAAACGGGCGGCCTAAGCCGCCCGTCCGGGTCCACGTACGCCTTAGCTGGCGCTAGCGATTCCCGCCAGTGGATCGGTGATACCCATGACGTAGAACCCGATCAGGCCGATGCTGCCAGCCAGGATGAGGTAATACAGGGTCGGCAGCATGGTCTTGCGCAGGGTCACGCCTTCGCGCCCCAGCAGGCCCACGGTTGCCGAAGCCGCCACCACGTTGTGAATGGCGATCATGTTGCCCGCCGCCGCACCGACCGATTGCAACGCCACCATCAGCGCACCGGACAGTCCCAGCAGGCCCGCGGTGTTGAATTGGAATTGCGACAGCATCAGGTTGGACACGGTGTTGGAGCCGGCGATGAAGGCACCCAGCGCACCGACCGCAGGGGCAAAGAACGGATAGACGTCGCCCACGCTGTTGGCTACCAGCTGCGCCATGGCCACAGGCATGGAGACCAGATCCGAGCCATTGACGCCGGAGTTGATCAAGATCCGCACCATAGGAATGGTGAAGATCAGCACGAAGCCGGCACCCAACAGAGTCTTGCTCGACTCGGAAAGCGCCGCGCCCAGCTCACGGGCCTTCATCCGGTGCAGGAAGAAGGTAACCAGCACTACCATGCAGAGAATCCCTCCCGGCAGAAACAGCGGTTCCAGGGTGCCGGACACGCCGGTTTCACCGAGGATATCCCGCCAGCCGAAGCTGACCGACATCAGTGCCGCCTTGACGTCTGGGAAAACCCGCGAGATCACCAGGAAGGCGGCGAGCAGCAGGTACGGGGCCCAGGCCATAGGCACGGAGATGGGCGTCTTGCCGGCCACATCCTCGATCTTCATCTCGATCTTGCCCATCCAATCGGCAGGCCACTCGCTGGCCGGGGCGAAGTCCCAGGTTTCCTTCGGCAACAGGAAGCCAGCCTTGGCAGCCGGGACAACAATGGCCAGGCCCACCAGGGCGCCGATCATCGAGGGGAATTCCGGGCCGAGGAAGACGCCGGCGGCGGCATAGGGAATGACGAACGCCAAGCCAGTGAAGATCGCGAAAGGCGCCATCGCCAGCCCTTCGGACCAGGATTTTTTGCGCCCGAAATAGCGGGTCAGGATGCACAGCATGATCAGCGGCATGAGGATGCCGCACAGCGCGTGGATGATCGCGACGCGCGAGAAGATCAGATGGAAGAAGACCTCCCAGTTACTGCCCACCGCCGCCAGCTGCGCGCCGATACCAGTCTGATCGAGCCCGCCACCGACCCCGACAATGATCGGTGTACCGACAGCGCCGAAGGATACCGGGGTGGATTGAACCATCATCCCCATGACCACGGCGGCCAGTGCCGGGAAGCCCAGCGCAACCATCAGCGGCGCAGCCACCGCAGCTGGCGTACCGAAGCCCGAGGCGCCCTCGATGAAGCAACCGAACAGCCAGGCCACGATCAGCGCCTGTACGCGCCGGTCAGGGCTGATGTTGGAAAAGCCCCGGCGAATCGCGGCGATGCCACCGGAATGCTTAAGGGTGTTGAGGAGAAGGAT
Organism: Stutzerimonas stutzeri; assembly: GCF_024448955.1. Classification (GTDB taxonomy): domain Bacteria; phylum Pseudomonadota; class Gammaproteobacteria; order Pseudomonadales; family Pseudomonadaceae; genus Stutzerimonas; species Stutzerimonas stutzeri_AQ. The sequence continues at coordinate 171,926 of NZ_JAMOIH010000003.1, read as the reverse complement.
GGCGCCGAAGATGATCCAGAGGATCGCGGCAGTGAGAATCAGGCCTTGCAGCGTGGAAGCCAAGACCCGGTTGAAGGTCATGTCCCAGGCCAGCAGGCCGATCAGCGCGGTAAGCACGAATACCAGCGGCATCGCGTACTTGGCCGGCCAGCGAAAGCCGATCAACAGTACGCCCGCCAACACCAGTGGCACGAAGGCCAGTATGGACAGCAGTGTCTGACTCATTGTTGGGTTCCTTGTTTTTTGTTGTGAACCACTTCTTTCTCCGGGAAGCCCCGGCGCCCCGCATGGATGTCATAGCCTCATGTCATCCAAAGGTGCTGGTCGACCGGTAAGTCGACCCGCCCCCCATGCTCGAAAGCCCCGGACACCTTTCAGCGTCCGGGGCCTACAAATTAAGCCAATGGCCGGCTTAAGCCAGCCATCAGCAATCTTCTGAATACCCTCAAACTCAGCTCTGCTGCTTGAAGCGCTGGCGCCAGGCATGCAACAGCGGTTCGGTATAGCCGCTGGGCTGCTCGCGACCCTTGAAGACCAGGTCACAGGCGGCCTGGAAAGCCGCAGATTGAGCATAGTCGGCGGCCATCGGACGGTAGAGCGGATCGCCTGCGTTCTGCTGGTCGACCACCTTGGCCATGCGCTCCAGGGTTTCGCGAACCTGAGCTTCACCGACTACACCGTGGCGCAGCCAGTTGGCCAAATGCTGGCTGGAGATACGCAGCGTGGCGCGGTCTTCCATCAGGCCGACATCGTGGATGTCCGGCACCTTGGAGCAACCGACGCCCTGCTCGACCCAACGCACCACGTAGCCGAGGATGCCCTGACAGTTGTTGTCCAGTTCCTGCTGGATAGCTTCGGCCGACCAGTTGCGCTCCGGCGCGACCGGAATGGTCAGCAGATCGTTGGTCAGCTGCTCGCGCTCGCTGGCCAGATCGATTTTCTCCAGCTCGGCCTGAACGGCCTGCACGTCGACCTGGTGGTAGTGCAGCGCGTGTAGCGTGGCGCCGGTCGGCGACGGTACCCAAGCGGTGTTGGCGCCGGCTTTCGGGTGGGCGATCTTTTGCTCAAGCATCGCCGCCATCAGATCGGGCATGGCCCACATGCCCTTGCCGATCTGCGCCTTGCCGCGCAGGCCACAATTCAAGCCGACCAGTACGTTGTTGCGCTCGTAGGCCTGGATCCAGGCGGTGCCCTTCATGTCGCCCTTACGCAGCACGGCGCCAGCTTCCATGATGGTATGCATCTCGTCACCGGTGCGGTCGAGGAAGCCGGTGTTGATGAAGGCCACACGGTTCTTCGCGGCGCCAATGCAGGCCTTGAGGTTGACGCTAGTGCGGCGTTCCTCGTCCATGATGCCGACCTTGAGCGTGTGGCGCGGCAGACCGATCAGGTCCTCGACGCGGCCGAACAGTTCGTCGGCAAAGGCGACTTCGGCCGGTCCGTGCATCTTCGGTTTGACGATATACATGCTGCCGGTGCGCGAGTTGCCCTTGCGCTGCTGGTCGTGTTTGGCGATCAAGCTGGTGACTACGCCATCCATGATGCCTTCAGGGATTTCATGGCCTTCGCCATCGATGATCGCCGGGTTGGTCATCAGGTGACCGACGTTGCGGATGAACAGCAGCGAGCGACCGTGCAGCTTCAGGTTGGAGCCGTCGGCGGCGGTGTACTCGCGATCAGCATTGAGGCGGCGAGTGATGCGCTTGCCGCCCTTCTCCAGGTCTTCGACCAGATCGCCCTTCATCAGGCCCAGCCAGTTGCGATAGACCAGCACCTTGTCATCGGCATCGACCGCTGCGGTGGAATCTTCGCAGTCCATGATGGTAGTGACGGCTGCTTCTACCAGCAGATCCTTCACGCCCGCCGCATCGGTCTGGCCAATCGGGCTGTTGGGGTCGATCTGGATCTCGACGTGCAGACCGTTGTTCTTCAACAGAATCGCCGTCGGCTCGACCGCTTCACCCTGATGGCCGATAAATTTTTCCGGTTGCTTAAGGCCGGTGACACTGCCGTTTTCCAGGGTGACCTTGAGCTGGCCATCTTGCACACGGTAGCTGACCGAATCAGCGTGACTGCCTTCTGCCAGCGGCGCGGCCTGATCGAGGAAGTTGCGTGCGAAGGCAATGACCTTGGCGCCGCGCACTTCGTTGTAGCCCGGGCCTTTCTGAGCGCCGTTCTCTTCGCTGATGGCGTCGGTGCCGTAGAGCGCGTCATACAGCGAACCCCAGCGGGCGTTAGCGGCGTTCAGCGCATAGCGGGCGTTGCCGATCGGCACCACCAGCTGCGGGCCGGCCTGGGTGGCGATCTCGCTGTCGACGTTGCTGGTGCTGATCTTCACCTCGCCCGGCTCGGGCAGCAGGTAGCCGATGGATTCGAGGAAGGCGCGGTAGGCCGGCATGTCGGCGATCGGGCCCGGATTGGCCTTGTGCCAGTTGTCCAGCTCGACCTGCAGGCGATCACGCTCGGCGAGCAGCGCGCGGTTCTTCGGCGCCAGGTCATGGACCAGCTGATCGAAGCCGCTCCAGAAGGCCGCAGCGTCGACGCCGGTGCCGGGCAGCACTTCGTCTTCGATGAAACGCTGCAGGTTGGCCGCGACTTGCAGGCGGCCCAGGGTTACACGTTCGCTCATGACAAACCTCTCTGTTCGTTACCGACCCTTGCCGGGTAGCCGCTGACAGCCGGTTCGGCGAGCGACTCACTCGCCCGCAGCTCCCGGCCGTCAGCGCTTACGCTGGCTAGTCCTTGTTCAGTTGCTGACGGCCGCGACGCCGGCCTTGGCTACCTGGGCGTCCTGGGTGGCGGTCACGCCGGAAACACCCACCGAGCCGATTACCTGGCCATCGACGATCACCGGCACGCCGCCTTCCAGCGAGCAGACCACCGGCGCGGACAGGAAGGCGTTGCGGCCGCCATTGACCATGTCCTCATATCCTTTGGTTTCGCGACGACCGATGGCGGCGCTGCGCGCCTTCTCGGTGGCGATGTAGCTGGCGACCGGCGCACAGCCGTCGAGACGCTCCAGGCCCAGCGGATGGCCGCCGTCGTCCGCGACGACGATGGTCACGGCCCAGCCGTTGTTCTGCGCTTCTGCGCGGGCGGCGGCGAGGATGGCGGTTACTTCGGTCTGGGTCAGCATGGCTTTGGTTTTCATGTGTTCTCCTGTCGAATGGGTCTGCGTCACGGCGCAACTGTTGTGTAGGAGCGAGCTTGCTCGCAAACCGACGGGACTCCGAGCTGCGGTTATTCGCGAGCAAGGACTCGGCGTCCCCCTCGCTCCTACGGGTTTCGGGTTACTGCATCGCCTCCTCGACGATCTCGATCCAGTGCCGCACCGGTGTACGGCCGGCACCATCGAGGTGAGTCTGGCAGCCGATGTTGGCGGTGACGATGACTTCCGGCTTGCCGCTTTCCAGCGCGGTCAGCTTGTTGTCGCGCAACTGCTTGGAAAGTTCAGGCTGGGTGATCGAGTAGCTGCCCGCCGAACCGCAGCACAGATGTGCGTCCGGTACGGCGGTGAGCTGGAAGCCCAGTCGGCTGAGCACGTCTTCGACCGCGCCATTCAGCTTTTGTGCATGTTGCAAGGTGCAGGGGCAATGGAACGCCATACGCTTGTCGGCCTTGACGTTCAGCCGCTCGAGTTCGGCGCTGCGCATGACCTCCACCAGGTCCTTGGCCAACGCACTGACTCGGGCAGCCTTGACCGCGTAAGCCGGGTCATCCCGCAGCAGATGGCCATAATCCTTGATGAAGGCACCGCAACCACTCGCCGTCTGCACGATGGCTTCGGCGCCGCCTTCAATGGCGGGCCACCAGGCGTCGATGTTGCGTCGGGCACGGTCTAGCCCGGCCTGCTGGGCGTTCAGGTGGTAATCCACGGCGCCGCAGCACCCGGCTTCACGTGCCGCGCTGACGCTGATACCGAGCCGATCGAGCACCCGTGCGGTAGCGGCATTGGTGTTCGGCGACAAGCTCGGCTGTACGCAGCCTTCGAGCATCAGCACGCGACGTGCATGCATGACCTGCGGGCGCGGCTTGGCCGGGGTAACCTGGCGCGGCATGTGCGAGCGCAGCGTGGCCGGCATCAGCGGTCGCAGTGCATTGCCGGCGCCAAGCAGCGCCTTGAACAGGCCCGGACGCGGTATCACGTTGCGCAGACCGGTGCGTAGCAAGCGTTCACCCGCTGAGCGCTGAACTTGCTGTTCCATGAAGTCACGACCGATATCCAGCAGGTTGTGGTACTGGACGCCGGACGGGCAGGTGGTCTCGCAGTTGCGGCAGGTCAGGCAACGATCCAGGTGCGTCTGCGTGCTTTCGGTGACTTCGCCGCCTTCGAACATCTGCTTCATCAGATAGATGCGCCCGCGCGGACCGTCCAGCTCGTCGCCGAGCAGCTGATAGGTCGGGCAAGTGGCGTTACAGAAACCACAGTGCACGCAAGAACGCAGAATGCTCTCGGCTTCCTCGGCACGCGGCAGCTTCTTCGCGGCTTCGCTGAGATTGGTTTGCATATCAGACCTCGGAATACATACGGCCGGGGTTGAAGATCCCCTGCGGGTCGAGTTGCGTCTTCAACTGGCGGTGGTAACGCAGCAGCGGTTCGCTCAATGGCTGGAACGGGCTAGCGGTGGCACCGGCGGTGAAGCCGATGGCGTGACCGCCAGCTTCGCCTGCGATGGCGCGGATGGTCTGCGCATCGGCATCGGATTTCAGCCAGCGTTGCGCGCCCGCCCAGTCGATCAGTTGTTCACCAGGCAGCGCCAGTACAGGCGTGTTGGTTGGCAGCGACAGGCGCCACAGCGGCCGCGCATCGCCGAAGAAGCTCAGGCGCTGTTCGCGCAAATCATTCCAATAGCCGGTATCCAGGGCTTCACCGCCAATGCGGTCGCAAGCGGCATTGACTGAACCTTCGCCACCTTCCAGGCGTAGATGCAGCGCTTGGCCGTCATGGCTCGCCGCGGTGATCGGCACCGGTTGCTGACCCCATTCGGCGAGTTTGAGCAAGGCGCGATCAACCGGCATCTCGACCAGCAGGCTGCGGCACAGACGCGGTTTTGGCAGGACTTTCAGCGAGACTTCGGTGAGCACGCCGAGGCAGCCGAAGCTGCCAGCCATCAGGCGCGACAGGTCGTAGCCGGCGACGTTCTTCATCACCTCGCCGCCGAAGCGCAGGTGCTTGCCGTGACCGGTGATCACCCGCGTACCCAATACGAAATCGCGTACCGAGCCGCTCCATGGGCGGCGCGGACCGGACAATCCAGCGGCGATCATTCCGCCGACGGTGGCGCCTTCGGCGAAATGCGGCGGCTCGCAGGGCAGCATCTGCCCGGCTTCGTCGAGGGCCGCTTCCAGTTCAGCCAGCGGCGTGCCAGCACGCACCGTGATCACCAGTTCGGTCGGATCGTAGGTAACGATGCCGCGATGGGCGCGGGTATCCAGCAGCGCGCCCTCGACCGGACGACCGATATGCGCCTTGCTGCCGCCGCCCTGTATACGCAGCGGGGTGTTTGCGGCCAACGCCTGGTTGACCTGCTCCAGCAGCTGCTCGCTGGCGTCGAATGAAACCGTCATCAGAAGCGCTCCAGTTCGGGGAAAGGCAGCTCGCCGTTGTGGATGTGCATGCCGCCGAATTCGGCGCAGCGATGCAGCGTCGGAATGTTCTTGCCGGGATTGAGCAGCCCGCTGGGATCGAACGCCGCTTTCACGGCGTGAAACAGGGTCAGCTCGTCCGCATTGAACTGGGCGCACATCTGGTTGATCTTCTCGCGGCCGACGCCATGCTCGCCGGTGATCGAGCCGCCGACCTTCACGCAGAGTTCAAGAATCTTGCCGCCGAGCGCTTCGGCGCGTTCTAGCTCGCCTTCGGTGTTGGCATCGAAGAGGATCAGCGGGTGCATATTGCCGTCGCCGGCGTGGAATACGTTGGCCACGCGCAGGCCATATTCGTCGGACAGGTCCGAAATACCTTTGAGCACGCCCGGCAATTCGCGGCGCGGAATGGTGCCGTCCATGCAGTAGTAGTCTGGCGAAATCCGCCCGACGGCCGGGAAGGCATTCTTGCGTCCGGCCCAGAATTTGGCCCGCTCCGCCTCGTCGCGCGCCTGGCGCACTTCGGTGGCGCCGGCCAGCTTCAAGACCTCGCTGACGCGCGCGCAGTCATCGACCACATCAGCTTCGACGCCATCCAGTTCACAGAGCAGAATCGCCTCGGCATCTACCGGATAGCCGGCGTGGATAAAATCTTCGGCGGCACGGATCGACAGGTTGTCCATCATCTCCAGCCCGCCGGGAATGATGCCCGCAGCGATGATGTCGCCCACCGCGCGGCCGGCCTTCTCCACCGAGTCGAACGCCGCCAGCAGCACCTTGGCCACCTGCGGTTTGGGCAGCAGCTTGACCGTCACCTCGGTGACGATACCGAGCATGCCTTCGGAACCGGTGAACAGCGCCAGCAGGTCGAAGCCAGGAGAATCCAGCGCGTCGGAGCCCAGCGTCATGCGCTCGCCTTCGACAGTGAGGATGTCCACCTTGAGCAGGTTGTGCACGGTCAGGCCGTATTTCAGGCAGTGCACGCCGCCGGCGTTCTCGGCGACGTTGCCGCCGATGGAGCAGGCGATCTGCGAAGACGGATCGGGCGCGTAGTAAAGGTCGAAGGGCGCCGCGGCCTGGGAAATCGCCAGGTTGCGCACGCCGGGCTGAACACGGGCGAAGCGACCGGCCGGGTCGACTTCAAGAATCTTGTTGAAACGCGCCATGACCAGCAGGATGCCCTGCTCCAGCGGCAGCGCACCGCCGGACAGACCGGTCCCGGCGCCACGAGCGACCACCGGCACGCCACGCTTGTGAGCGATTTTCAGCAGGGTTTCGACCTCCTCGATGCGCTCGGGCAATACCACCAGCATCGGCGTGGTGCGGTAGGCGGACAGGCCATCGCACTCATAAGGCTTCAGGTCTTCGCCGCGATGGAGAATGTCCATGTCGGGCAGTTGCGCCTGCAACTCGGCGAGCAGTGCCGCCTTGTCAACTTTGGGCAGTTCACCATCGACGCGTTCGTCGTAGAGAATATTCATGGCAGTCGGATGCTCTCGTTGTGCACCGCCAGCACGGCCAGCTGCGGTGGTTTGCCGCATCATCGGCCCGCCCCACCCCTTCGTCCATCGACAAAACCACTGGTCCTACCAGTTTCTTCCGAGGGGATCTCGATGTATCTAGCCAGAACGCCCGGATATCGGCGGTTTGCGCTTTTTTCCTAAGATCAGCGTTAGACTTTGGCCAAACTGGTCCTACCAGATGAGGAGCCCCCATGCTGATCGAAAATACCCAGGAACGCCGCCAGCTGGCCGACGTGGTCGCCGAGCGGATCGAACGCTTGATCGTCGATGGCGTGCTCAAGGTCGGTCAGACGCTGCCATCGGAGCGCCGGCTGTGCGAAAAGCTCGGCATCTCGCGCTCGGCTCTGCGCGAAGGACTGCGCGTGCTGCGCGGGCGCGGCATCATCGAGACCGCGCAGGGCCGCGGTTCGCACGTCGCCAAACTGTCCGGCGAACAGGATGCCAGCCCGCTGATGCACCTGTTCAACTCACAGCCGCGCACGTTGTTCGACCTGCTCGAAGTCCGTGCCCTGCTGGAAGGCGAGTCGGCACGATTGGCGGCGCTGCGCGGCACTGACGCCGATTTCATTCTGCTGCGCCGGCGCTACGAGGAAATGCTCGCCGCGCATACCGAGGAAGGCGGCGACCCACGCGAGCATGCGCGCCTCGATCACGCCTTCCACTTGGCGGTCAGCGAGGCCTCGCACAATCCGGTGCTGGTGCACACGCTGCAGTCGTTGACCGACCTGATGCTCTCCACCGTCTTCGCCTCGGTGAACAACCTCTACCATCGCCCCATGCAGAAGCGGCAGATCGACCGGCAGCATTCGCGGTTATTTCATGCCATCACCGAACGCCTGCCGGACCAAGCCCAACGCGCCGCCCGCGACCACATCCATAGCATTCGCGACAACCTCAAGGAAATCGAACAGGAAGAGCAGCGACTGGTGCGCGCGACGATGCGGCTGGAGGGGTGGACCTAAAAGCAGCGGCAAGCCACAAGAGAGCCCCTGCTTGCTTTGGCTTGCAGCTTGAGGCTCGTGGCTTGAAGCTGCTCCTCACCCCCCATGCTAGACTCCCCGCCTTTCTTGAACCGCGCCTACTATCGCCTGTGTCCGAATCTCACGACTGGCTGACCGCCGACCAACTGCCCGCACCGCTCGATCCGCTGCATCATGACTGGCTCTATGTCGACAAGGGTTCGCTGACCCGTCGCCTCACGCTACTGGCCGAAGGCGCCTTCAGCGTGACGCCGCTGGACGAAGGCTGGCAGACCCTGCGCGACGACGAATGCGCGGCGCTGGGCGTGACGTCGGGTAGCCAGGGCTGGGTGCGCGAGGTTTACCTGCGCGGGCACGGCGAGCCTTGGGTGTTCGCCCGCAGCGTGGCGGCGCGCAGCGCGTTGGAAGACTCAGGCTTCGACCTGCAGCAACTGGGCAGCCGCTCATTGGGCGAACTGCTGTTCAGCGATCAAGCCTTCGCCCGAGGTCCGCTGGAAACCACGCGCTATCCCGAAGCCTGGCTGCCCGGAGACTGTCGCCAGCCGCAGCTTTGGGCGCGGCGTTCGCGTTTCAGCCGAGGGCAACTGGGCGTTCTTGTCGCCGAGATATTCCTGCCTGCCCTGTGGCTGACGGCGCAGCAAGATCGCTGAACAGCGGCAGTCAAAACCACCATTTCGTTAGGAGACCGCCGATGTATCAGAAGCTTCTGCAATCGAGCAATCGCCTGCACCCGCGCGCCTGGGATTTCATCCAGCTGATGCGCCTGGAACGCCCTATCGGCACCTACCTGCTGCTCTGGCCGACGCTCTGGGCGTTGTGGATCGCCGGCGAAGGCTCGCCCAGCGTGAAGAATGTGGTGATCTTCGTGCTCGGCGTAATCCTGATGCGTGCTGCCGGCTGCGTGATCAACGACTTCGCCGATCGCAATTTCGACGGCCATGTCAGCCGCACCAAGGGCCGCCCCCTGGCGACCGGCAAGGTCACGTCGAAAGAAGCCTGGATTCTGTTCGCAGTGCTCGTGGCCCTTAGCTTCGTCCTGGTGTTGCTGACCAATGCGGCAACCGTCTGGCTGTCTTTCGGCGCCCTCGGCGTCGCCGCGCTCTATCCCTTCATGAAGCGCTACACCTACTACCCGCAGGTCGTGCTGGGCGCTGCGTTTTCCTGGGGCATGCTGATGGCCTTCACCGCCGAAACCGGTAGCCTGCCGCCGGAAGCCTGGTTGCTGTTCATCGCCAACGTGGTCTGGACCGTGGGCTATGACACCTATTACGCCATGGCCGACCGCGAGGATGACCTGAAGATCGGCATCAAATCCACCGCCATCCTCTTCGGCGAGGCCGACCGGATCATCATCCTCACGCTGCAAGGGCTGGCGCTGCTCTGTCTGATTCTCGCTGGTGTGCGCTTCGAACTCGGCCAGTGGTTCCACCTGGGCCTGACCATCGCCGCCGCCTGCTTCGCCTGGGAATTCTGGAAAACCCGCTCGCGCAAGCCGCAGGTTTGCTTCAAGGCGTTCCTGCATAACCATTGGGCCGGGCTGGCGATCCTCCTCGGCATCATCCTCGACTACGCGACCCGCATATAAGAAAGCCCGTCGCGGCGCTGCCGGGACGGGCCTTTCACCACGCAGGACTCAGCCGTTCAGCACATGGGCGCCTGCTTCGGCGACCTGACCGTCCTGGCTCGGGTGCATGCCAGAAACCCCGATGGCACCAACCACCCGGCCGTCTTCGATCAACGGGATGCCGCCATCCATGAGGATGGCGTTATGCATCGACAGTAGCCGCAACGTCGCCCCGCCGCTGGCGAGCGTTTCCTCGAAACCCTTGGTGGCGCGCTTGAAGGCCGCCGCGGTGGCCGCCTTGCGTTGGGCCACCTCGACGCTGCCGTGCGTGGCGTGATCCATCCGCTGCAGCAGAACCAGATGACCACCGGCGTCGGTCACGGCGATGACCATCGCCCAGCCGTTGGCCTGCGCATGTGCACGTGCGGCTTCGACGACGCGGCTGGCCGTCTCCAGACTGATGGGCGGCCCGTAGGCCAGCGGAGGTGCAGCAACCTGAGTATTCATCGCTCGCTCCTCATGGCATCGCCTGGCCGCCGTTCACGTCCAGCGTCTGGCCCGTGATATATCCGCTGCAGGCATGCGAGGCAAGGAACAGGTAAGCCGGCGCCATTTCCTCGGACGTACCGAATCGTCCGAGCGGGATGGTGGTATTTACCTGGGCGCGTGCGGAGTCATCCTTGTCGGCATGGAAAGCGGTATCCACCGTGCCCGGCGCAACCACGTTGAAGCGGATGTTGTCACTGGCGAACTCGCGCACCCAGTTGCGCTGCACATTGTGCAGCCAGGCCTTGGAGGCAGCGTAGAGGCTCGCGCCTGGGCCGCCGCCGTTATAGGCGGCGATCGAGCCGGTGGTGATCACCGATGTGCTCTGTCCGCTGGACTTGGCCGATTTACGCAGGTGCGGGATGGCTTCGCGAGTGATCAACAATGCCGAGCGTAGATTCACGTCCACCATGGCATCGAAAAAAGCATCATCGATTTTCTCAAGCCCGCGCCTTTCCAACAGCGCACCGGCATTATTAACCAGCACATCAAGCCCGCCGAAACGCTCGACGAAAGCCGCGACGGTATCGATGCAGTCCTGACTGCGACTCAGATCACCGACGAAGAATGCCGCCTCCCCGCCTTGGGCGCTGAGCTCAGTCAAAAGGGCATCGAGATTTGCCGGCCGATTGCGTGCAGTGATACCGACCTTGGCGCCGAGTTGGGCAAATGCCTTGGCGGTGGCCAGACCGATACCCATGGTGGCGCCGGTGATGAGGACGCGCTTGCCCTTGAGGTCGTTGAAATACATGGTTGCTCCTTAGTCAGTGAAGGCGGGACGGGATGTACGGTGCTCACGCCAAAGGCGTAAAAGCGGCGGCAGTAGCCAGACCGCGAGCGTAATCAGGGCCAAGGCAAGGGATACGGGGCGCTCGAAAAAGGCCAGGAAGCTGCCGTTCGAACGCATCATCGAAGTGACGAAGGTTTCTTCCAGCAGCGGCCCGAGGACGATGCCGAGAATCATCGGGGCCAACGGGAAATCGTTTTCCTCGAGCAGAAAGCCGAGCACGCCGAACACCAGGATGGTCACCACTGCGAACAGGCTGTTCTCCACCGCGTAGGCGCCGACCATGGCGAACAGCAGGATCGACGGCATCAGGATGCCCTGCGGAATCCGTAGCACCTGTTTGAACAGTCGTACCGAGAGGAAGCCGAATGGAATCAGCATCAGGTTGGCCAGAAGAAAGGCGAGGAACACCGCGTTGATCATGCTGGCGTTGTCGGTGAAGATCGTCGGCCCCGGATTGAGTCCTTTCATCAGCAACACACCGATGACGATGGCGGTCAGCGAGTCGCCCGGAATACCGAACACCGTGGCCGGGATGAAGCTGCCACCGACCGCCGCGTTGTTCGCCGCGGTGGCCGGTGCGATCTGCGCCACCGCACCTTCGTCGGGATGGTCAGCGGCACCGCGCTGGCGGCGCCCCATCGCATAGGCGATATAGGCGGCGATGTCGGCTCCGGCGCCAGGTAAAGCGCCGATCAGCGTGCCGGTCACCGAGCCGCGGAGAATGCCGAGTTTGTGCCGCAGCGCATCGCGCAGGGCTTGCAGGTAAAGCGGCTGCTGCGGCACTTGCGGCAATTCCCGCTCACTGGCGCTGCGGGTGCAAAAGCGCAGAATCTCGGCCACCGCGAATAACCCGATGATCACCGGGATGAAACCGAAGCCGCCAAGCAGCGCGTCGCTACCGAAGGTAAAACGGGTTTCACCGGACACCGGGTCGATGCCGACACTGGCTACCAGAAAGCCGAGCAACAGGGACACCGCGCTGCGGCTCACCTGCGTACCACCGACCATGATCGCGGCGGTGAGCCCGAGCGTCGCCAGCCAGAAGTATTCGAACGAACTGAAATTGAGCGCGAAGCGCGCCAACAGCGGCGCGCCGAACATCAGCGCGAGCACGCCGATGCTACCGCCGATGGCCGAGGTACAGGCGCTGATGCCGAGGATGTACTCGCCCCGCCCGGCCTGGGTGAAGCGGTAGGCCTGATCGGTATAGGCCGCCGAAGCCGGCGTGCCGGGCATGCGCAGCAGTACCGCAGGCAGATCACCAGCGAAGATCGCCATCGCAGCCATCGTCACGATTGCAGCGATGGCAGGTACCGGATCCATGAAAAAGGTGATCGGCACCATCAGCGCCACCGCTAACGTGGCGGTGAGGCCAGGAATGGCGCCGACCATGAGCCCGTAGAGCGCGCTCACCGCCATGATGCCGAGCACCTTGAAGGTGAACACCTGGCCGAACGCATCGAGGATGGCTTCCATTTACAGCCCTCCAAGGCTGGCCAGCAGGCCCTGGGGCAAGGGCACGCCCATCACCTGCTGAAAAAAGACGTAAAGAAAGCCGACCACGCCAACCGCGCAGAGCATCGCGCGCAGCGGCCGCCCAGTGAAACGGGCACCGAGCCCGGCGACGAGCAGCCAGCCAGTGGGCAGGAAGCCGAGCGGCTCGACCAGCAGCAGGAACGCAATCAGCCCACCAGTCACCAGCCCGAGGCTGAGCCAGTGACCCGGCATGCGGCACCAGTCACACAGGCCCAGCCACATCGGTGCGCGCCCGGCCCGCGCGGCCGCAACGCCCTTACTGCTAAGCACGAGGCCCACCAGCATCAGCATCGTCCCAATGATCGACGGGTAGAAACCGGCGCCATACTGGAAGTACGGCGACGCTTCCATGCCGCTGGCCACGACGAGCACGCCGAGACCAAGCGCCAAGCTGAGGATTCCCCAGGTCAGGTCGGACAGTTTCATGGCTGTAACTCCGTGCCGGCTGCGATCACATGTCCATCTTGGCGAACAGCGCCTTGACGTCACCGGTGTGCTGCTCGAGGTAACGGGCAAAGGCCTCCGAGTCGCGCCACTGCGGGTTGAAGCCGCGCGATTTCATCTCTGCCTGCCACTCGGGATTGGCGTAGATCTCCTTCATCGCGGCTTCGAGCTTGGCGCGGACGTCCGTTGGTAACCCCGCGGGCGCGACCAGACCGCGGAACGAGCCGAGCTCCAACTCGAGGCCGGTAGCCTCTTTCAGCGAGGGCACTTCCGGGAAATTTTCCTGCCGCTCGGGGCCGAACACCGCCAGGCTGCGCACCGTGCCGGTCTTGAGCATGGCGTCGGCCTCGGGTAGCGAGCTCGGCACGAAGTCAACGCCACCGGCGGCCAGATCCTGCATGGCAGCAGCCGCGCCCTGACCCGGAATCATGCGCACCTTGCTCATTTCGACACCCCAGCGATCAAGCAGGGTTGCCACCGCGACCGGCCAGGAGCCGCCGCAGCCGCCGGCGCAAGCAATGGTGTATTTCGCCGGCTCAGCCTTGATCGCGTCCAATGCCTGGTTGACGGTCTTGAACGGCGAGTCGGTGCGAACCTGGAAGCCTGCCGGGTCGAAGTTGTACTGCGCGATGGGCGTGAAGTCGTTCAGCTCGAAATCGGCCTGCCCCATTTCCTTGTAGTGCGCATAGTTGAACAGCACGCCGAGCGTATAGCCGTCCGGCTTGGCATTGACGATACGGTTGATGCCGACCACACCGCCGCCCTGGCCGAGGTTGAGGACGTTGAACTGCTGGCCGAACTCTTCCTTGAGGTACTTGGCAAGAATACGTGCGGTGCCGTCGGAACCACCGCCGGCGCCTGCCGGGACGACGATCGTGACCGGCCGGGTCGGCCACTCGGCGGCCATTGCTGGCAAAGCACTCAGCCCAAATAGCAGGGCCAGCGCGTGGCAGCCTTTGCGGACCCAGCGAGGGGTTGAAGTCATGGACATACCAGCTCTCCTTTTATTGTTTTTGAGTACAGCTGCAGCCCGTAAACGGGCGTTGGGGTTACCTCATTCGGTTTTCAATCGCTCCCAGGCGGCAACGAAAGCAGCGGCGCTACGCGCCACATCCGAGGCGTTCTGGCCCGGCCTGTAGAGGGCGGAACCCAGGCCGAAACCAGCCGCGCCTGCATCGACGAAAGCGGCCATGTTTTCAGGCGTGATGCCGCCGACCGGAAGTAGCGGGCAGTCGTTGGGGAATACCGCCCGCCAGGCTTTCACCACGGCGGGACCACACTGTTCGGCGGGAAACAGCTTGAGCACTTGAGCGCCCGCTTCCAGCGCAGAGAAGCCTTCAGTCGGCGTTGCCACTCCCGGTGCGCTGATCAGTCCGGCAGCACGCGTGGCACGGATGACGTCCGGATTCATGTTCGGGGAGACGATAAGGCGGCCGCCGGCCGCAGCGACCGCTTTCACTTGGGCCACATCGAGCACCGTGCCGGCACCGACCAGACAGTCCGCACCCAACTCCGCGGCGAGCATTTCGATACTCACCAGTGCCTGCGGTGAATTCAGTGGGATTTCGATCAGGCGGAAGCCGCAATCAAAGAGCGCCCGGCCCACTGGGAGAATCGACTCCGGCGTGATGCCGCGCAGAATCGCCACCAGCGGTAGCTGGGCCATGAATGGGTCAAGCACGTTGCACCTCCTCTTTGGCGATCAGCCCGGCTGCCTGTGCGACTTGCCAGAGACCGGCGACGCCGGGATTGTCCAGGCTCCGCACGCGATCGAATCCGAACAGCGCCAGCGCCTCGCGATAACGGGCGCACAGCGCCGGTTCGCCGAGTAGCACCGGAGTCGGCACAGGTGACGATACGAAGCCACACAGCGCGCTGCGCAGTTCCCCGCCGATCAGCAGGCCGGATAGATAATCGAGGCTATGGGCCGCCGGCAGCTCACCGCAAAGCACCAGGCTGCGGACGCTGAACAGTCGATCGGCAATGCCACCAGAGCCGCTTTCGCGCGCCGTCTGAATCCCGCGACGGTAGGCCTCGGTGCTGGCGACCGGACCCGCTTCCAGCGCCGGCCGGCCGAGAATCGAATGCTCCCGCAGCACTGCGAATAGCTCGCCAGTCATATAGGTGGAGAACGCTTGCAGCGCGCCGTCGCGCACCTGGACCCACTTGCTGTGGGTGCCCGGCAGCAGCAACAGCGCCTGTTTCTCCAGTGCGGGTTCGAGGGCCAGCGCTCCCACCACCTGGGTCTCCTCGCCGCGTAAGACGTTGGGGTGTTCACCGACCTGTCGGACCCCCGGAATCAGGTGTAGCGCGCCGACACCGGTTTCGATCCTGACCAATCCGGCAGCGAGGGCCGACGCGTTGGCCGGGCAGTTGACATAAGGCACTTCACGCCAACCCTGGCGGCTACCGATCATCCCGGACGCGATGGCCGGCAGACCGGGCCATCGGGCAAGCCAGTCTTCCAGCAGGAGCCTATAAGCGCGGGCAAAATCGCGATCGGGTGTGTGCTGAATTCCCCAAGGTTGCGACCTGCTATCGAGCAGCAAGGCGCCTGGGCCAAGCAAATAGGCGCGCAGGGATGAGGTTCCCCAGTCGATACCGATCAGGCAGGGCTCGCTCATCGACCTCTCCATCCCAGCTCGGCGGATACGTCCGCCGCGCACCGTATGACCACAGGCCGCAGTTCTTCCAGGCGACTTTCCGGCATGTAAGGGATGGCACTGGCGACGCTCAGCGCTGCAATGATTTCCCCACCCGTGTCGCGAACAGGGGCCGCTACGCAGCGCACACCGAGTTCGTTTTCCTCCAGATCGAAGCTGAAACCACCCGCCGCGTATTCCGCCATCTGTGCGTGATAGTCCTGCCAGGGCGTGAACTCCTCGCGCAACCCGCTCTGGCCCGCCCGCCGCTGAAGCCCTTCTTCGTAGAGCGTCTGCCAGTCGGCTGCGGGCAAGTCGAGCATCAGTGATTTGCCGATCCCGGTCAGTGCAAGGGGCATGCGCAAACCAATACGCGAGCGCATCTCCAGCCCACGGGTGCTCGACAACTTGTCGATATAGAGAACGTCACCGCTTTCACGGACGCCGAGGTGAATGGTGTCCTGCGTCAGATCGGCCAGGCGCTGCAGATGAGGGCGCGCCAGTTTGATCAAAGGCATCTCCGCGCGAGCCTTGTAACCCAATTCGATCAGCCTCGGGCCGAGACGATAACCCTGCGCCTCGCTGCGCAGATAGTCGGCCTGCACCAGCGCCGCGACCAGACGGTGTGTCGTGCTGCGCGTACAGCCGATGGCGGTGCCGATCGCGGCAAGCGAATCCGCACCCTGCGACACCGCATCGATTACCGCCAATCCCCGAAACAGCGCCTGCGCGCCGAGGGGAGCTTCTTTGTTGTTGTCTTGAGTCATGAGCGTCTCCTACGAAACGCACCTTAGTACCAACGACAGGTAATCTCAATATGCGAGTTACACTCCCACAATATGGGAATATGCTTAAGCGGATAAACTTGTCATATCGCTGCAACATTTCCGTTATCTAATGCCGAGCGACAAGAAACGGACCGAGAGCGGACATGAACGGTAAATGCATACTGATCGTTGACGACGAAGCGCCGATTCGCGAGATGATCGTGGTGGCGCTGGAAATGGCCGGCTACGAATGCCTCGAGGCGGAGAATACGCAGCAGGCTCACGCGCTGATCATCGATCGGCAGCCGGACCTGATCCTGCTCGACTGGATGCTGCCCGGCACCTCAGGAATCGAGCTGGCGCGGCGTCTCAAGCGCGACGAAATGACCGCCAACACCCCCATCATCATGCTCACCGCAAAGGATGCCGAGGACAACAAGATCCAGGGTCTGGAAGTGGGCGCCGACGACTACATCACCAAGCCCTTCTCCCCGCGCGAGCTGGTGGCACGCCTGAAAGCAGTGCTGCGCCGCGCCGCGCCGAGCGATAACGAGACGCCGATCGAGATCGGCGGCCTGCTGCTCGATCCCATCAGCCACCGCGTCACGATCGATGGCACCCCAGCGGACATGGGACCAACCGAGTACCGTCTGCTGCAGTTCTTCATGACCCACCAGGAGCGCGCCTACACGCGCGGGCAGTTGCTCGATCAGGTCTGGGGCGGCAATGTCTATGTCGAGGAGCGCACCGTGGACGTGCATATCCGACGCCTGCGCAAGGCATTGGGCGAAACCTACGAAAATCTGGTGCAGACGGTACGCGGCACGGGTTACCGCTTCTCCACCAAGAGCTGAACGAAACCGTATTCCGAGCGGGTGTGAAGGCTGCGCCAGTGCGCAGCCTTCATTCGACCCGAGCCGCCGAACGTTCGGCGTGGCAAGATTTCCGACCGACCCCAGGCGGCTTCAAGGAGCATTAGCGTGAACCAAGATTGGCAAGGTGCACTGGTGCGCCAGCTGCTTGTGCTGTTGGTCGTATGCCTGCTGATCGGCCTGATCACCGGCGAGTATGCCTGGGTGCTGGTCATAGGCCTGGCCGGGTATCTCGGTTGGACGCTGCACCAGATGCGCCGCCTGCAGCAATGGCTCAAACGCAGCCAGCCTGACGATCCACCACCGGACGGCCATGGCCCGTGGGGGGATATCTTCGACAATCTCTATCAGATGCAGCGCAGGGACCAGCGGCTGCGCAGCCAGCTGCAATCGGTGATCGATCGCGTGCAGGGCTCCACCACGGCGCTCAAGGACGCGGTGATCATGCTCGACAGTGAAGGCAATCTGGAATGGTGGAACCCCGCTGCCGAGCGCCTGCTGGGTTTGAAGCGGCCACAGGATGCCGGCCACCCGGTCAGCAACCTGGTGCGCCACCCGAGCTTCAAGGAATATTTCGACAGCGGCCGTCACGATGAGCCGCTGGAGTTGGCCTCCCCCGTCAACGATCGCCTCTGGCTGCAGATCACCATCACCCGCTACGGCAACAGCGAGCATCTGATGGTGGTGCGCGACATTACCCGCCTTCACCTGCTGGAACAGATGCGCAAGGACTTCGTCGCCAACGTTTCGCATGAACTGCGCACGCCGTTGACGGTGATTGCCGGTTATCTGGAAACCATGCTTGAGCATACCGACGAGATGCCATCGCGCTGGCCGCGGGCGCTGAACCAAATGAATCAGCAGGCCGGTCGCATGCAGCACCTGCTCAACGACCTGCTGCTGCTTGCCAAGCTGGAAGCCACCAATCCCCCAAACAACAGCCAGCCGGTCAATATCGCCATCCTGCTGCAGTCGATCAAAAGCGATGCACAAGCTTTATCAGCCGATCAGAACCATGACATCCACCTCGAAGCCGATCCCATCCTGCTACTCAAGGGCAGCGAGTCCGAACTGCGCAGCGCGTTCTCCAATTTGATATTCAATGCGGTGAAGTACACCCCAAGCGAGGGTGAAATCCGCATCCGCTGGTGGTGCAACGAGTACGGCGCGCACCTCGCCGTTCAGGATTCGGGAATCGGCATCGAGTCCAAGCACCTGCCGCGCCTGACCGAACGGTTCTATCGGGTCGACTCGAGCCGTGCCAGCAATACCGGCGGCACCGGTTTGGGGCTGGCCATCGTCAAGCACGTGCTGCTGCGACACCAAGGCCGTCTGGACGTGGACAGCACGCCGGGCAAAGGCAGTGTCTTCACCTGTCACTTCCCGCTATCCCAGGTAACGGTTCGCTAAACGCCAACCGTCACCTGCCGAGGGAGGGTTCGGATACGCTCCTTGAAATAACGGGTAACCGGCCCCATTCTTGTGCCGTCGCCGACTACCTGAACCCCTCATGGACCCTTCTCCCAGTTACGTTGCACCCTCCTATTTCGCCGATTTCGGCCTGATCCTCTTTGCCCTGTTTCTGGTCCTGCTCAACGGCTTCTTCGTTGCGGCAGAGTTCGCCATGGTCAAGCTGCGCGCCACCAAGGTCGAAGCCATCGCCAAGCAACATGGCTGGCGCGGGCACATCCTGCGCAAGGTTCACAATCAGCTGGATGCCTATCTGTCGGCCTGCCAGCTGGGTATCACCCTGGCCTCACTCGGCCTCGGCTGGGTCGGTGAACCGGCTTTCGCTCATTTGCTCGAGCCGCTGCTGGCATTCATCGGCATCGACAACGAAGCAGTGATCCACGGGATCGCCTTTTTCACTGCATTTTTCATCATTTCCTACCTGCACATCGTCGTCGGCGAGCTGGCGCCCAAGTCCTGGGCGATCCGCAAACCCGAGCTGCTGTCCCTGTGGACGGCCGTACCGCTGTACCTGTTCTATTGGGCGATGTACCCGGCTATCTACCTGCTCAACGCCAGCGCCAACGCCATCTTGCGCGTCGCAGGGCAAGGCGAGCCCGGAAGCCATCACGAACACCACTACAGCCGCGACGAGCTGAAGCTGATCCTGCATTCCAACCGCGCGCTCGACCCGGCCAACCAGGACATCAAAGTGCTCGCCTCGGCCGTGGAGATGAGCGAGCTGGAAGTCGCCGACTGGGCCAACTCGCGCGAGGACCTGTTGCAGCTGGAGCACAGCTCATCGCTGTCGGAAATCCTCGACCTGATTCGTCGTCATAAGTACAGCCGTTACCCGGTATTCGATGCCGAGCAAGGGGATTACATCGGTCTGCTGCATATCAAGGATCTGCTGCTGGCGCTGGCCAGCGACGAGCAACTGGCGCAGCATTTCGACCTCACCGCTCTGCTGCGACCGCTGGAGCGGGTGCCCCGGCACCTGCCCTTGAACGCATTGCTGGATCAGTTCCGTCAAGGCGGCGCGCATTTCGTGTTGGTGGAGGAAGGCGACCACAAGGTGGTGGGCTTCCTAACCATGGAAGACGTGCTCGAAGTGTTGGTAGGCGACATCCAGGACGAACATCGCAAGACCGAGCGCGGCATCCTCGCTTATCAGCCCGGCAAACTGCTGGTGCGTGGCGACACGCCGCTGTTCAAGGTCGAAAGGCTGCTGAACGTCGACCTCGACCACATCGAGGCGGATACCCTTGCTGGCCTGATCTACGAAACCCTGAAACGCGTTCCGGAAGAGAACGAAGTGCTGCTCATCGAGGACCTGCAGATCGTCATCAAGAAGATGCGCGGTCCGAAGATCGTGTTGGCTAAGGTGTTGAAGCAGGAATAAGCGGCTGCAAACTGCAAGTGAGTTAGGGGGCAGTGCCGAAACGCCGGCCGGAGTTTCGGCCGTTACTTGAAGCGTTTGGCTCGAAGCGTCCAGCTGCTTTTATTCCCCTCCCACCGCAAAATTCGGCAGGCTGTTGACCGGCTGGGAGAAGTCGAAGGGAATCGATTCGACCGCCAGGCCAACATTGCGCTGCACCACGAAGTGCAGATGCGGGCCAGTGCTATTGCCGGTATTGCCGGAGCGAGCGATGAGCGTTCCGGTATCGATCCGCTGGCCTTCCCGGACGCTCACCGAACCCTTCATCAGATGCAGGTAGACGCCCATGGTGCCGTCGTCATGCATGATCCGCACGAAGTTGCCCGCGGGATTGTTACCGCGCCCGCTCTGGCTGTTCTCGATCTTCACCACCATGCCGCCACGCGCCGCAATGATCGGCGTGCCTTCGGGCATGGCGATGTCTGCGGCGTAGCGCCCCTTGGGCGTGAAGTGGCTGTATTTACCATTGGCGCCCTGAGTCAGGCGGAACGGACCGCCGCGCCAGGGCAGCGGATAACGATAGGGTTTGGGTAGCAGGCGCGGATCGCCCAGCGCATGGCGCAGTTTGGGGGTGTATTTCAGCGGTTTTGAAGGGTCGAGCGGCGCCAGGGTCGCCAGACGGATCTGGCTGCGTGGCGGCAGCACCCAGCGAATCGGTTCATCCGGCACGCCGACGGCGTTCTGCACACCGGTAAGCTGGAGCTCGATATCCACCGGCGCGAAGAGATCATTGCGCACCAGCAAGGTTTCCCCGGCGGCATGCTTGCGCGTTTCCAGCTTCACCTGATTATCGAGCGTCTCGACCATGCGGTCGTTGAAGGTGAACACGCGCGCGCCGGGAGCGGCCTGGTCGCTGTAGGTGACCACGCCGTTGGCGTCTGTGTATTTGTAGATGGTCAGCGCCGATGCGGGCGATGCCAGCCAGCACGACACGAGACAGAAAAGGATGCGCCCCAACATAACGGCAAACTTCATAGGGTTATGTATTCAGAGCGCTGCAGACTAGCAGCGCAACGGGGCATGCGCGAGCCACCGACCGTCGGGCTGTGAAATCGTTCCAATGAACGCGATTGTTTCCGGACGAGCGGTTTCCAAAGAGCCGCCGCTGCGCCGGCTCAGGCGCCCGGTACGAAATGTCGCTGCGCGGTACCGCGGGCAATCAGCCGCGACAGGTAATCGAGCTTCTGTGGGTCGCGATCGACGAAACGGAAGGTCAACTGTAGCCACTCGGTGTCGGGTTTCGGCTCCAGCGCCGCAACGGCGTGCAGATAGCCATTCAATCGCGCCACCTCGCCGCCCTCCCCCTGTTCCAGGTCGAGCACAGCGCTTTCCAGCACCTGCGGCAGATTCTCGCTACGCTTGATGACCAGCAAACCCTCCTTGAGGCTCAATGCCTTGATGACGCAGGCGAGCGTCCCGGATGCCAGACGCAACTGGCCTTGACCGCGCCCACTGTTCGACGCCGAAGGTTTGGCCGCGCTCGGCTGGATCAACGGCGCGGCGAATGCCGGCGAACTGACTGCCGCGGATGCAGGCTTGATCACCTCGGCCTTGCCGCCGGTAAGCGCGGCCAGCGAGTCGTTGGCCATACCGGTGGCGGTGGGCCTGACCGGCGTGCTGGCAGCCAGCGCATCGAGCTTGCCTGCGCGGCCCAGCGCCTTGCGGACCTTGGTGGTCAACTGTTCGTTGGAAAAGGGCTTGCCGATGAAATCGGATACGCCGGACTGGATCGCCTGGACGACGTTCTCCTTGTCGCCACGGCTGGTGACCATGATGAATGGCGTGGTGCTCAGCTTCTCGTGGGCGCGACACCAGGTGAGCAATTCGAGCCCGGACATCTCGGGCATTTCCCAGTCGCAGAGAATCAAATCGAAGCGGTCGCGATCGAGCATCTGCTGGGCCTTGCGACCATTCACCGCTTCCTCGATGCGGATACCCGGAAACTGGCTGCGCAGGCCTTTCTTCACCAAATCCCGGATGAAGGGCGCGTCGTCCACTACCAGCACACTGACCTTGCTCATCAATCGCTCCTGCTTGAATGGTGGCCAGCATAGCGGCAGCCGGCTTTTGAAAAAAGCACAGCCGACCAGCGTCGAGCTTCGGCCGTGCTCGGCGCGGTTCGAATCGGCTCTGAAGCGAGGCGAAGTGTCGCGAAACGGATGAGCTGACGGCATAACGTCAGCGTTGCGCCTGTTTATTTTAATTCACCGAACCTTAGGGTCTGTTCCCATTTCGCTGCGAGCCGCGTTGCTGCGCCAAATGACGCCAGGCAAGGCGCGGGACGCAGGTAATGGTCGCTCCCTTGGCAAGTCCCGCAACGCCGCATAGCGTCATTTGCCGCGCAACCCGAAGGGACGGGCCCGTTTTTGCGCGATACGGCGTTTCTCGTCGCTTATTTGGAGCAACCAAACTGCGCAACTCGTGCCTTGTCTCGCGCAAAAACGGGCTCCGTCGCGGCCGCGACGAAACGGGAACAGACCCTAACGCAAGCGTCAACCTCGCGTGTTGCGTTGAATGAGGTGGCCTTACCCAGCCCATTCATTCGCCGCGGCCAGTTGCGTCTGGTCGTTCCCCTGCTACGTTTAGTTCTAAACAATAAAAACAAGAAGAGTCATATGTCGGACCGAGTGACCCTACCCCATCGACCTCGCCGTGCCAGCCAGGCACGGTGGCAGGTCACTACTTCCGGCGCTATTCCCGCCGCAACCCCAACAATTTTGTCATCGACACGCCCCATGGATCGCGCCCGTCACTGCGGCGCCCATCGGCGTCCGATCGTCGTGTTGATCGGCAGTCCCGACTGTCACCACCTGACTTACCGAACCGTCCAGTCTTGGCAGCCCACACGGGCCGCCGGTAAGCGGTCAACCCTGCAAGGAGATAGGCGATGAAGCTTCTGGCAATTGCAACGGCAGCACTGAGCGCAGCGGCGGTGATTCCCGCGTCGGCAGCGGAGATATCCGATGGCAAGGTTAAAATCGGCATCCTCAACGACCAATCCGGCGTCTATGCCGACTTCGGCGGCAAATGGTCCTACGAGGCGGCGAAGATGGCGGCCGAGGATTTCGGCGGAACGGTGCAAGGCGCCCCCATCGAGATCGTCACCGCCGATCATCAGAACAAACCCGACATCGCCTCGAACATTTCCCGCCAGTGGTACGACCGCGAACAGGTCGATTCCATCATGGAGCTGACCACCTCCTCCGTCGCACTCGCAGTGCAAGGCATTTCCAAGGAAAAGAAGAAGATCAACCTGGTGACGGGCGCCGCCACCGCCGAACTGACCGGCAAGCAGTGCTCGCCCTACGGCTTCCACTGGGCCTACGATACCCACGCGCTGGCGGTCGGCACCGGTGGCGCGCTGGTATCCCAGGGCGGCGATAGCTGGTACTTCCTCACCGCCGACTATGCCTTCGGCTACTCGCTGGAAGAGCAGACCAGCGCATTCGTCAAAGCCAAGGGCGGCGAGATCAAGGGCGCGGTGCGCCATCCACTGGCGACCAACGATTACTCGTCGTTCCTGCTGCAAGCGCAGTCATCCGGCGCCGAAGTCATCGGCCTGGCCAACGCGGGCATGGATACCGCCAACGCGATCAAACAGGCAGCGGAATTCGGCATCGTTGCCAGCGGCCAGCGTCTGGCGGCGCTGCTCTTCACCCTCTCCGAAGTGCACGGGCTCGGTCTTGCAGCGGCGCAAGGCCTGACACTTACCGAGAGCTTCTACTGGGATCGTGACGACCAGTCCCGCGAATTCGGCAAACGCTTCTTCGAACGCACCGGCCGCATGCCGAACATGGTCCACGCCGGCACTTACTCGGGCGTGCTGCAGTACCTCAAGGCGATCGACAAGGTCGGCACCGATGAGACCGAAGCGGTCGCCAAGGCCATGCACGAGATGCCGGTTAACGACCTCTTCGCCCGCGATGCCAAGGTCGGTGCCAACGGACGTCTGATCAGCGACGTCTATTTGATGGAGGTGAAGAAGCCGGACGAAAGCAAGGAGCCCTGGGATTACTACAAGGTCCTCGCCACGGTGCCGGGCGACGAGGCATACATCAAACCAGCCGAGAGTGGCTGCGACCTGGTCAAGCAATAAGCATGGCGGCCAGCATGGGCAACGCACCCGGGGAAGCCGTGGCTTCCCCGCGCACTGACGGCCAACCGCGCGTCGTGCTGTCGGCGCGTGGATTGCGCCGCGATTTCGGTGGGTTCGTGGCGGTGAACAACGTCGATCTGGACGTCCATCACGCCCGGGTCCATGCGTTGATCGGCCCCAACGGCGCGGGCAAGACGACGGTATTCAATCTGTTGACCAAGTTTCTGCAACCATCGAGCGGCAGCATCAGGTTGCTCGACCAGGACATCACTCGCACCGACCCGGCCAAGGTGGCCCGTATGGGACTGGTGCGATCTTTTCAGATATCCGCGGTGTTTCCACATCTGAGCGTACTGGAGAACGTCCGCGTGGCGCTGCAACGGCCCGGCGGACTGGCCACTCAGTTCTGGTTGCCGCTGCGCTCGTTGAACCGGCTGAACGAGCGCGCCATGGCGCTGATCGAGTCTGTCGGCCTGCAGGATGCATGCAACAGACCCGCCGCGGATCTTTCCTACGGGCGCAAGCGCGTGCTGGAAATCGCCACGACCCTGGCGCTGGAGCCAAAGGTGCTGCTGCTCGACGAACCCATGGCCGGCATGGGCCACGAAGACGTGCATACAGTGTCCGACCTGATCCGTGAGGTCGCCCGCGACCGCGCCGTGCTAATGGTCGAACACAACTTGAAAGTCGTCGCCGACCTCTGCGATCAGGTCACCGTCTTGCAGCGCGGGGAAATCCTCACCTCGGGCGATTACCGCAGCGTGAGCCAAGACCCGCGCGTCCGCGAAGCCTATATGGGGACGGAAGATGAGTGAGGCGACCCCACTGCTGAGCGTTCGCGAACTGAACGCCTGGTATGGCGAAAGCCATGCCCTGCACGGCATCGACCTGGACGTGCATCAGGGCGAGACCGTGACGCTGCTTGGCCGCAACGGTGTCGGCAAGACTACGGCGCTGCGTTCGATTATGGGCATCATCCGCAAACGGACCGGAACGATTCAGTTCGATGGCCGAGACATGATGCGCGTGCCGCTGCACCGAACCGCTCATACCGGGATGGGCTTCGTGCCGGAAGAACGCGGCATCTTTGCCACCCTGACGGTCGAGGAAAATCTCACCCTGCCGCCAATCATCGCCCAGGGCGGCATGAGCGTCGGCGAAATCTACGAGCTGTTCCCCAATCTCAAGGAACGCCGCCATAGCGCCGGGACCAAGCTTTCGGGTGGTGAACAGCAGATGCTGGCCATCGCGCGAATCCTGCGTACCGGAACCAAACTGCTGCTGCTCGACGAACCCACCGAAGGCTTGGCACCGGTGATCGTCCAGCGCATCGGCGACGTCCTGCTGACCCTCAAGCAGCGCGGCATGACCATCCTGCTGGTGGAACAGAACTTCCGTTTCGCCAGCAAGGTCGCCGACCGCTTCTATCTCGTCGATCATGGAAAGATCGTCGACAACTTCCATGTCAGCGAGCTACCCGATCGCATGACGATACTCAACGAAACCCTGGGGGTCTGATGACCGAGATCTTCGGCGTACCCATTCAGGCCTTTCTCGGGCAATTGCTGATCGGCCTGATCAACGGATCGTTCTACGCCATGCTCAGCCTTGGCCTGGCGATCATCTTCGGCCTGATCAAGGTGATCAACTTCGCCCACGGCGCGCAGTACATGATGGGCGCCTTCGCCGGTTATCTGCTGCTGGCGGTACTGGGCATCGGTTATTGGCCGGCGCTGATTCTGGCGCCACTGATCGTCGGCCTGATCGGCGCGGCGGTCGAGCGGCTGGCGCTATCGCGCCTGTACAACCTCGATCACCTCTACGGTCTGCTGTTCACCTTTGGCCTGGCGCTCGCGCTGGAGGGCGCGTTCCGCTACTACTACGGCTCATCCGGCCAGCCCTACGCGGTGCCGAGCCTGCTGTCGGGCGGCTACAACCTCGGCTTCATGTTCCTGCCCAAGTACCGCGCCTGGGTCGTGCTGGCGTCGCTGCTGATCTGCCTGGGTACCTGGCTGCTGATCGAAAAGACCAAACTCGGCGCCTATCTGCGTGCGGCGACCGAGAACCCGACACTGGTGCGCACCTTCGGCATCAACGTTCCCTTGCTGCTGACCTTCACCTACGGACTGGGCGCCGGTCTGGCCGGGCTCGCCGGGATTCTCGCGGCGCCGATCTACCAGGTCAGCCCGTTGATGGGCTCGAACCTCATCATCGTAGTGTTCGCCGTGGTGGTGGTCGGCGGCATGGGCTCGATCCTCGGCGCGATCATCACCGGCTACATGCTCGGCATCCTCGAGGGGCTGACGAAGGTGTTCTATCCCGAGGCGTCCAACATCGTGATCTTCGTGGTCATGGCGATCGTGTTGCTCGTGCGCCCTGCGGGCCTGATGGGAAGGGATGGCTGATATGCAAGCGACCGCAACGTCCGCAGCAAAGCGAAAGCATTGGAATGCCGAGAGGATCCTGATTCTCCTAGGCATCGTCGCGCTGGTACTGGCGCCCCTGTATTTCTACCCCGTGTTCCTGATGAAGGTGATGTGCTTCGCGCTGTTCGCCTGCGCGTTCAATCTGCTGCTCGGCTACACCGGCATTCTCTCGTTCGGCCATGCCGCGTTCTTCGGCGGTGCCGCCTATTTCACCGCTCATGCGGTCAAGGAATGGGGCCTGACGCCTGAACTGGGCATTCTGGTCGGCGTGGTCGGCGCCGCGTTTCTGGGCTTGGTGATCGGTTTTCTGGCGATCCGCAGGCAGGGCATCTACTCGACCATGATTACGCTGGC
The DNA here is from genome assembly GCF_024448955.1 of Stutzerimonas stutzeri. Taxonomy (GTDB): domain Bacteria; phylum Pseudomonadota; class Gammaproteobacteria; order Pseudomonadales; family Pseudomonadaceae; genus Stutzerimonas; species Stutzerimonas stutzeri_AQ. The sequence continues at coordinate 144,913 of NZ_JAMOIH010000003.1, read as the reverse complement.
GCTGTCGCAGATGTTCTTCTTCTTTTGTCTGCAGGCGCCCTTCACCCACGGCGAAGATGGCATCCAGGGCGTTCCGCGCGGCCACCTGTTCGGGCTGATCGACCTGAAAGAGCCGCTGAGCATGTACTTTTTCGTGCTGACGGTGTTTCTGCTCGGGTTGTTGGCGATCTGGCGAATCATCAACTCGCCCTACGGCATGATTCTCAAATCGATTCGTGAAAACGAAAACCGCGCCATTTCCCTCGGCTATTCGGTGTCCCGCTACAAGCTCGGCGCCTTCGTCATGTCGGCGGCGCTGGCCGGGCTGGCCGGCGGGCTGAAGGCGCTGGTGTTCCAGTTCGCCACACTCACCGATGTCAGTTGGCAGATGTCCGGCGAAGTGGTGCTGATGACGCTGCTTGGCGGCATTGGCACGCTGGTCGGTCCGGTGTTCGGCGCCGCGCTGGTGACTACGCTGGGCAACTATTTCGCGACCTCGGAGCTTCCGGTCACGCTGGTAACCGGGATCATCTTCATGGTCTGCGTGCTGATCTTCCGCCGCGGCATCGTTGGCGAGCTCTACGCTTCCCGGCTGGGACGCAAGATCGAAGGTTCGCGCGACGAGTGAATCAGTGACCTTCCAGATGCGCGTGCAGCGCGACGAACTGCTGGGTCAGCTTGTGCCGCGGATCGAAATGAATCAGCGGCACGCAGACCTGATGCGACTCACGCATCCGCACCGAACTCATCAGATGCACCGGCAGCACCGGCAAACCGTCGGCCAGCAGCTCGTCGATCATCTGCTGCGGCAACGCCGCCCGCGGCTGAAACTGATTGACCACGATGCCCTCGACTTCAAGCCCTTCGTTGTGGTCTTCCTGTAGATCCTCGATTTCCTCGAGCAGGCTGTACAGCGCCTGGCGAGAAAAGCTGTCGCAGTCGAACGGAATCAGGCAACGGTCCGCCGCGATCAATGCCGATACCGTAAAAAAATTGAGGGCCGGCGGCGTATCGATATAGATCCGCTCGTATTCTTCTGAGAGGCTTTCCAGCAGCTTTCGTAGCTTGTTGATCTTGTGCTTGGCTTCGAGCTTCGGTTGCAGATCCGCCAGCTCGGCGGTGGCGCCGACCAGATGCAGATTATCGAAGCGGGTCTCGCTGATCGGCGGCCGCGCCTTTTTGCCCGCCGCGCCGCCAGCCAGTATCTGCTTGAAGTAGTCGGCGATGCCGGTGGGCAGATCGCCCCCGGCCAATCCGCTGAGGTAATGGCTGGAGTTGGCTTGGGCATCGAGGTCCACCAGCAAGGTGCGGTAGCCCTCGGCCGCGCTCACCGCCGCGAGATTGCAGGCAATGCTGGACTTACCAACACCGCCTTTCTGATTGAACACTACCCTGCGCATGCCCGACCTCCCGAAACACAATCGGTCGAGTCTATAGCGCAAATGTGACAGTCAGGCTATCGCCCAGGAAGAACCCGACCAAAGTCCGATATCAAACCGCCACGGGCGCCTTGATGTGCGGATGCGCTTCATAGCCGACCAGCTCGAAATCCTCGAAACGGAAGGCGAACAGGTCCTTGACCTCGGGATTGAGCTTCATCGTCGGCAGCGACAGCGGCTCACGGGTCAGCTGCAAATCGGCCTGTTCCAGATGATTGGCGTACAGATGGCAGTCGCCACCACTCCAGATGAACTCGCCCGGCTGCAAGTCGCAGACCTGCGCCACCATCAGCGTCAGCAGCGCATAGCTGGCGATGTTGAAGGGCACGCCGAGGAAGATGTCCGCCGAGCGCTGATACAACTGGCAGCTGAGCTTGCCGTCGGCGACGTAGAACTGGAACAGCGCATGGCACGGCGGCAGCGCCATCTGGTCGACCAGCGCCGGGTTCCAGGCGGAAACGATCAGGCGGCGGGAGTCTGGATTGCTCTTGATCATCTCGATCAGCTTGGCGATCTGGTCGACCGACTCCCCATTGGGCGCCGGCCAGTTACGCCACTGATAGCCGTAGACCGGTCCGAGTTCGCCATTCTCGTCGGCCCATTCGTCCCAGATGCGCACGCCGTTTTCCTGCAGATAGCGCACGTTGGTATCGCCCTGCAGGAACCACAGCAGCTCATGAATGATGGATTTGAGGTGGCATTTCTTGGTGGTCACCAGCGGGAAACCGTCGGCCAGGTCGAAGCGCATCTGGTAGCCGAACACGCTGTAGGTGCCGGTGCCGGTGCGATCGCTCTTGAAAGTGCCGTTCTCGCGCACATGGCGCATCAGGTCGAGATACTGTTTCATCGATGGGCTCGAAGCGGGCGCCGAGGCGCGGTGAAAGGAAACCTGTGAATAGTAAGAGCCGGCGCCCGGCTTGTCTTGCGCTTGGCGACAAGCCGGGCGTATGGCTCAGGCCGATGCCTTGGCCGGGGCGCTGCGGTAGCCCCATGCGATCATGCCAAGGCCGATCAGCACCATCGGCACACACAGCACCTGCCCCATGGTCAACCAGCCGAAGGCCAGGTAGCCGAGTTGGGCATCGGGCACTCGCACGAATTCGACGATGAAGCGGAAGATGCCATAGCACACCGCGAACAGCCCGGACACCGCCATGGTCGGGCGCGGCTTGCTCGAGTAAATCCACAGAATGACGAACAGCGCCACGCCTTCCAGTGCGAATTGGTAGAGCTGTGAGGGGTGCCGCGCGAGTTGCTGCGGATCGGTGGGGAACACCATCGCCCAAGGAACATCCGTCGCCTTGCCCCACAACTCGGCATTGATGAAGTTGCCGATGCGTCCGGCGCCCAGGCCGATGGGTACGAAGGGTGCGATGAAATCCATCAGCTGGAAAAAACTTTTTCCGTTACGCCGCGCGAAGATCCAGGTGCACAGCAACACGCCGATCAGGCCGCCATGGAACGACATGCCGCCCTTCCAGACCTGAAGGATCAGGCTCGGGTCGTTGAGGTAGGCAGCCAGATCGTAGAACAGCACGTAGCCCAGCCGCCCGCCGACGATCACGCCCATGGCGACCCAGAAGACGAGATCGGAGAGTTTGTCCTTGTTCCAGCTGGGGTCGAAACGATGCAGCCGGCGCGACGCGAGCAGCCAGGCGCCGCCAATGCCGATTAGGTACATCAGGCCGTACCAGTGAATCTGCAGCGGTCCGAGCGAGACAGCTACTGGGTCTATCTGCGGATAAGGCAACATCCGGGTTTCCTCAGATCAAGAAGTTGATACCAACGCAAAGCAGCAACAGCGCAAACAGGCGCCTGAGCATCGGCGCCGACAGCCGATGCGCCAGCTGCGCACCGATGCGGGCGAAAAACATGCTGGTTATCGCGATACCCACCATTGCCGGCAGATAGACGAAACCGAAGCTCCATTCCGGCAGATACGCATCCTGCCAGCCGACCACTACAAAACTCAACGCACCGACGAGGGCGATGGGCAAACCGCAGGCCGCGGACGTCGCGACCGCCTGCTGCATCGGTACGCTGCGCCAGCTGAGGAAGGGCACTGTCAGTGAGCCCCCGCCAATCCCGAAGATCGCCGAAGCCCAGCCAACCACCACGCCCGCCAGCGTCAACCCAGGCTTGCCAGGCACGCCAGCGCTGGCCTTGGGCTGCAACGAGAAGGCCATCTGGATCGCCATGGCGATGGCGAACACGCCGATGATTTTTTGCAGCATCGGCCCTTGAATCGCGGCGGCAGTAACGCTGCCCAACGCAGCGCCGAGCAGGATGCCGAGGGTCATCCACAGCACCACCGGCCATTGCACCGCGCCCTTGCGGTGGTGGGCCAGGATCGAATTCAGCGAAGTGAAGATGATCGTCGCCAGCGATGTGCCGACGGCCAGATGGGTCAGTACCTGCTGATCGAAACCTTGCAGGGTAAAGCTGAACACCAGCACCGGGACGATGATCATCCCGCCACCAACACCGAACAGCCCGGCCAGCACACCAGCGAATCCGCCAAGCAGCAGATAAAGCACGAACTCCATCGGACCGTCCCAAAAAACAAAGCGGCATGGTAGCTGAAAAGCTGGAACAGGTTGCCGATCCGGGCTGCTTGGCTTCAAGCTTATGGCTTCAAGCTTTCAGCTGAGCAAACCTATGTGCCTGATCGTATTCGCCTGGCGCCCGACCCATGCGCTACCGCTGATCGTCGCGGCCAACCGTGACGAGTTTCATGCGCGCCCAAGCCAGCCGCTGGGCTATTGGGACGACGCGCCGCACATCGTCGCGGGGCGCGATCTGCAGGCCGGCGGTACCTGGATGGGCGTAGGGCCTGCTGGTCGTTTCGCCGCGCTGACGAATATTCGGGCGCCTGGTTCACCTCTCGGAACGCGCTCACGGGGCGAGTTGCCGGAGCGCTTTCTACGCGGTCAGCTATCGCCGGAGGCTTACCTGGTCGAGCTGGCCGGCAACCTGCAGCACTATTCCGGATTCAATCTGCTCGTAGGCGACGCACATGAACTCTGGTATCTCAATTCGCACACCGGGATACCGGAACAGCTGTCCGCTGGCGTCTACGGATTATCCAACGCGGCGCTGAACACGCCCTGGCCGAAACTGGTGCGAGCCCGCTCGGCACTGCATGAATGCCTAAGGGCACCGAAAGCGGATGATCTGCTCCAGCTATTGAGCGACGCGCAGCTTGCCGCTGACACTGATCTGCCCAGCACCGGCGTACCATACGAATGGGAAAAGAGGCTGTCCGCCGTGTTCATCGCCAGCGCCGATTACGGAACCCGCGCCAGCACCGCACTGCTTCGCCGCGCCGATGGCTCGGCGGACATCATCGAGCGCCGCTTCGGCCCAGCCGGTGCGTTGGGCGAGAGCCGAGTCAGCCTGCCGCCGTTGCGGGGCTAGGGCTGGCGCTCATCAAGAACTGGCGGGCAAGCGCTCAAGACTCTAGATCGCCGCCGACGGGTTGACCAAACGATCGAGGCCGAGGTTACGCAGGGTCAGCTGCACCGTCGCACGAATCACCTGCGGACTGTCCATCACCATCACCTTGGCCAGCAGCTCGCGGGCCATGGATGAGCTGATCTGGCGCAGCATCCACTTCACTTTCGGCAGGTTGGTGGCGTTCATCGAAAGGCTGTCGAAACCCATCGCCAGCAGCAGCATGGCCGCACCGGGGTCGCCGGCCATCTCGCCGCAGATGCTTACCGGCTTGCCCTCGTCGTGGGCCTCGCGAACGATGCGCTGCAAAGCCTCCAAAACCGCCGGATGCAGATAATCGTAGAGATCGGCGACGCGCGGATTGTTGCGGTCGACTGCCAGCAAATACTGCGTCAGGTCGTTCGAGCCCACCGAAAGGAAATCCACCTGACGCGCCAGCTCGCGGGTCAGATAGACCGCTGCCGGCACTTCGATCATCACGCCGATCGGCGGCATCTCGACGTCCGTACCTTCATCGCGCACCTCGCCCCAGGCACGGTGAATCAGGTGCATGGCCTCTTCCAGCTCGTGAGTGCCGGAGATCATCGGCAGCAGGATGCGAAGGTTGTTCAGCCCGGCGCTGGCCTTGAGCATCGCCCGGGTCTGCAGCAGGAAGATCTCGGGGTGATCCAGCGTGACGCGGATGCCGCGCCAGCCGAGGAAGGGGTTCTCTTCTTTGATCGGGAAATACGGCAGGCTTTTGTCGCCGCCGATATCCAGGGTTCGCATGGTCACCGGCAGTGGATGGAAGGCCTCCAGCTGCTCGCGATAGATCGCCATCTGCTCCTTTTCGCTGGGGAAGCGCTCCTTGATCATGAAGGGCACTTCGGTGCGATACAGGCCAACGCCTTCGGCGCCGCGCTCCTGCGCCCGCACCACGTCGGCCAGCAGACCGGTATTGACCCACAGCGGAATGCGTAAGCCGTCGGTGGTTTCGCAAGGCAGCTCGCGCAGGATGTCCAGGCCTTCGGAGAGCTGGCGCTCCTGCTCGGCGAGGACGAGGTATTGCTCGCGCAGCACCTTGGCCGGGTTGGTGATGATTTCGCCGCGCGTACCGTCGATGATCAGCTCGATGCCATCGACCTTCGAATACGGCAGGTCCACCGCCCCCATCACCGTGGGAATGCCCATGGCACGCGCCAGGATGGCGACATGGGAGTTACTTGAGCCCAGTACCGAAACCATGCCCGCCAGCTTGCCTTCCGGCACTTCGCCTAGCATGGCCGGAGACAGCTCCTCGCTGACCAGAATCGTCTTGTCCGGATAGATCAGGGTCTGCTGGCGTGCCTGCTGCAGGTAGCTGAGCAGACGCCGGCCGATATCTTTGACATCCGATGCACGCTCGCGCAAATAGGCGTCGTCCATCATCTCGAAACGTGCGACGTGATCGCCGACCACCTGGCGCAAGGCCCCCTGGGCCCATTGGCCGGTGCGAATGACTTTGGTCACCTCGCCGCCCAGGGCGGAATCGTCGAGCATCATCAAGTAAACGTCGAACAGCGCGCGCTCTTCCTTGCGCATCTGTGTGGCGAGCTTCTCAGACAGCGCGCGCATATCGGTCCGCACCGCTTCGAGCGCGGTTTCGAACAGCTCGAGTTCCGCCGGAATGTTATTGATCGTCTTGTCCGGCACCACGTCCAGATCGGCCGGTGGCAGGACCACCACCGCGGTCCCCACGGCCGCGCCCGGCGCACCTGGGATGCCGATGAAGCGGGTTTCCTGAATGCCCTTGCCCTGCCGACCGAGGCCGCGGATCGAACCGGTCGCCTCGGCGTGTGCAATGACGCCGGCGAGCTGCGCACTCATGGTGACGAGGAAGGCTTCCTCACCCTCATCGAACAGGCGCCGCTCTTTCTGCTGGATGACCAGCACGCCCATCACCCGCCGATGGTGGATGATCGGTGCACCGAGGAACGAGGCGTAGCGCTCTTCTCCGGTTTCGGCGAAATAGCGGTAGCGGGGATGTTCGGAGGCGTGCTCGAGATTGAGCGGTTCCTCACGGGTACCGACCAGACCGACCAGACCCTCGTTCGGGGCCATACTGACCTTGCCGATGGCTTTCTTGTTCAGACCCTCGGTGGCCATCAGGACGAAACGGCCCGATTCGGGGTCGAGCAGATAGACCGAGCAGACCTGGCTGCCCATGGCCTCACGAACTCTCAGCACGATAATGCCCAATGCCGCCTTGAGGTCCTTGGCGGCATTCACTTCCTGGACGATCTTGCGCAGCGTGCCGAGCATGCTCAGAGGCTTTCTCCCGTCAATCCCGCGCCAGTAGGCGCGGGGCGAGTTCTTTTAAGGCGCGACGATAAACCTCGCGCTTGAAGGTAACTACCTGGCCCAGTGGATACCAGTAGCTGACCCAGCGCCAGCCATCGAATTCGGGTTTGCCGGTCAGGTCCATGCGCACCCGGTCCTCAGCACCGGTCAGACGCAGCAGAAACCACTTCTGCTTCTGTCCTATGCACAGCGGCTGGCTATGAGTACGCACCAGGCGTTGCGGCAGACGATAACGCAGCCAGCCCCGCGTGCAGGCGAGGATCTTCACATCCTGCTGTTCCAGCCCGACTTCTTCGTTGAGTTCACGGTAGAGCGCCTCTTCCGGCGTCTCGCGCGGATTGATACCGCCCTGCGGGAATTGCCAGGCGTCCTGATTAATCCGTCGGGCCCACAATACCTGCCCGTCATCATTGGTCAGGATGATGCCGACATTGGGGCGAAAACCATCGGAGTCGATCACGGCATACAACCTCGCAAACGCATGTCGCGGCATTGTTCCACAAAAAGACGATAAGCAGAAAGCGCGCTGAGCATGCCGATCATCAACCGCCTCCGGGGCCCGTTCGACGCGTTGCGGGTGCCATGCGCCGGGCAATCCCGCTATGCTTCGCGTCCCTTCATGGCTCCGAGGAACGCAGCGTGCGCCTGGCCCTATTCGATCTCGACAACACCCTGCTGGCCGGTGACAGCGACCACGCCTGGGGCGAATTCCTTTGCCAGCGCAACCTGGTCGACGCTACCGATTACCGGGCCCGCAACGACGCTTTCTATCAGGACTACCTGGCCGGCGAGCTGGACGTGCTGGCGTATCAGAACTTCTGCCAGGAACTGCTGGGGCGCAGCGAGATGGCGCAGTTGGCGCAGTGGCATGACGAATTCATGCGCGACCATATCGAACCCATCGTGCTGGCCAAGGGCGAGGCCCTGGTGCGCCAGCATCACGAGGCTGGCGATCGGGTGGTGATCATTACCGCCACCAACCGCTTCATCACCGGGCCGATCGCCAAGCGGCTGGGTGTCGATACGTTACTGGCCACCGAATGCGAGATGGCCGACGGTCGCTATACCGGGCGCCTCACCGATGTGCCCTGCTTCCAGGAGGGCAAGGTCACGCGGATCGAACGCTGGCTGGAGGAAAACGACCAGAGCCTGGATGATGCCTACTTCTATAGCGATTCGCGCAACGACCTGCCGCTGCTCGAGCGGGTCAGCCATCCGGTTGCGGTCGATCCCGATCCGATCCTGCGTGAGATCGCGCAGCAGCGCGGCTGGGACATCATCAGCCTGCGCTAGATCTTTTAGCTCGCTGCGCCCTCGAAGGAACTGTCCTTGGAGTAGCTTGTAGGGCCGAACTTGTTCGGCCTGGCACGACTCCGCGGACGAGTAAATTCGGCCCTACGGACTTCAAGGGGCGCCTTTGCTGACCATCAAATAGAAAATCACCACGAACGAGATGAACGCAGGCCAGCCGAGGGCGAACCACCAGCGCATGTAACGGAACGCCTCGGCAGGCAGCGGGGTGCCGTCGCGCAGCGCCTGCTCGGCCAGCTTGTGCACGCGAATCTGCAGCCACACCACCGGCAACCAGCAAGCCCCGGCCAGTACGTAGAGCGCGATGCTCCACATCAACCAGGGCTGGGTCAGGTCGAAACCGGCCAGGTGCACCAGCGCCAGACCGCTGAGCGGCTGGATGACTGCCGTGGTCGCGGTGAACGCCCAGTCGGCGAACACCAAGTGGCGAAAGGTCACGGCGATCACTTCGACCTTGCCGCTACGCCAGGCGCGCCAGCTGTAGTACGCCGATCCCAGCCCGGTGCCGAACAGCACCGTCGAGGACAGGATGTGCAGCGTCTTCAGCAACAGATACAGGCTCATCGTCGTTTCTCCGGTACTGGCTCGGTCCACAGCAGCCACAAGGTAGCGACCAGCAGCACGATATTCTTGGCCACCGCGCCGAAAGGATCGAACCAGTAATGTGGCAGCCATAGGCTGATTATCAGCATGTAGCCGAGCATCAATGCCAGCTGCGCACGCAGGGCGTGACGGCGCCAGCGCCGCAGCAGCAGGCCAACCCCGAGCGCGGCATCGGCCAGAGCACCGGCGATCACCGCGGCGGCGGCCTGCCAGCCCCGCACGCCGATCTCAGCCATGATACGCAGCCCCCAGTCGTAGCCCGGGCCGAGGCAAACCAGCGCGGTGCCCAGCCAGATCAGCACCAACATCGCGAGCAGCAACGGACGCAACGTCAAGGCCACGCTCTGTTCGCGCCGCGGCCAGCCGATCAGCCGGCTCGCCAGAGGCGCCGCAGCGCAGCCACAGATAGTTTTCATTGCGTCCGGCGAAGCGAGATTGTCGCGTTGGGCCAGTGTCAGCGTCTGGCAATTGAGCGCACGCCAACCCAGCCGATCACCGAGCCGTGCGCCCAAGCCGCTAACCACTGCTGGCACCTGGACATAGCGCGCTGGATGCCAGCCCTGGGCGGCACGCAGCCGATCGATCAACTGCGGCAGGGTCATCGTTTCAGGACCCACCAGCGGCACGATGCATGGCCGCTCAGGCCACTGGCGCAGCAATCCAAGCACCGCCGCGACAAGATCATCCACATGCAGCGGCTGCGCCCGCGCCTGGGTATCGAGCAACGGAATCAGCGGCAAGGGCGAAAGACGACTCAGCCAGCCGCTGCTCGCCCCGCCCTCGCCAAGCACCAGCGAAGGCTGTAGCACCACGGCGGGCGCTTGCAATGAGAGAAGGTAGTCGTCGGCAGCGGCCTTGCTGGCTAGAAAGGGCACATCCGGCTGCTCTCCCGCACCCAGCGCGGACAGCTGAAGAATGCGCGCGCCGTTACGCGCCGCAAGATCGAACAGCGCACGTACGCCACGATCCTGCACTTCGCTAAGGTGATGCGCGTCAGCGCTGAGCACGCCGCTGGCATTGATGAGTAGATCGATGCCGTCCGGCCAGTTGAAATGCTCAGGCTGGTTGGACAGTTTGACGAGTTCCAGCGGCAGCCAGCGCACGCCGGGGAGTTCGGCGCCGTGCCCCGATCGCGAAGCCGCGAACAGCTGATGGCCTTCGGCATGCAACGCCCGCAGCAAATGCCGGCCAATGAAGCCGCCGGCACCCACCAGCAGGATGCGCATCAGACCGGCTTGGCCCCCATCAGGCCCATGATGACGATCAGAATCAGCAGGATCAGGCCGGCATACACCAGCGCAAAACGTGGAAGGGACGCAGGCGCCGGCGTATCACCCAGCCCCTGCCAGGCCCGCAGACGGCCGCCGAGCAACAACCCGAGCGGCACCAGCAGCAGAAACAGCACCGAGCTGGCGAGCAACCACAGCTGACCAAGCGGAAAGCCCGCCAGATGCGCCAGCCACCAGCCGGTCACCGGCAACGACAATGCCATTACCGCAAGCAGCGGCAGCGACATCAGGCGCGTTCTTCGCAGCTTCTGCTGCAGCACGGCCGAGTCGGCACGCCGCCAGGCCTTCCACAGCACCGCGATGTGGGCAACCAGACCGAGCGTCAGGATGATCGCCAGAGCGGCGTGGACGATGTTCAGCAGTTGATAGTGTTCCATCAATCCTCGCGGTACGGCTGGTTAGCCAAGAAATAGTTGATAGGCAGGGTTATCTGTTTCGTCCCAATAGCGGTAGCCGATCTTGTCCAGCGCGGCCGGTAGCAGGTGGCGCTCTTCGGCTGGCACCTGCAGGCCAGCGACCACTCGACCATCAGCTGCGCCGTGGTTGCGGTAATGGAACATTGAAATATTCCAACGACCGCCCAGGTTGTTGAGGAAGTTGAACAGCGCACCCGGCCGCTCCGGGAATTCGAAGCGGAACACCACCTCGTCGCTGACGCCGGACGCATGCCCACCCACCATGTGACGTGTGTGCAACTTGGCCAGTTCATTGTCGGTGAGATCCAGCACCGGAAAGCCTTTGGCTCGCAGCCCTTCGACCAGCGCCGCGCGGGGATCGTGTTCCGGATGCGTCTGCACGCCAACGAAAATGTGCGCCTCGCGATCCTGGTGATAGCGGTAATTGAATTCGGTGATCTGACGCTTACCCAGGGCCTCGCAGAAAGCCTTGAAACTGCCCGGCTGCTCGGGGATGGTCACGGCGATGATAGCCTCGCGCTTCTCGCCCAGCTCGGCGCGTTCGGCGACGTGCCGCAAGCGATCGAAGTTGACATTGGCACCCGAATCGACACCCACCAGCACCTGCTTGGTCACGCCGTCGCGCTCGACGTACTTCTTGATCCCCGCCACCGCGAGGGCGCCCGCCGGCTCGGTGATCGAGCGGGTGTCGTCGTAGATGTCCTTGATCGCCGCGCAGATTTCATCGGTGCTGACGGTGATCACCTCGTCGACATAGTGCTTGCAGACATCGAAGCAGTGCTCGCCGATCTGGGCCACCGCGACACCATCGGCGAACAGCCCCACCTGCGAAAGCACCACGCGCTCGCCCGCCGCCATCGCCTGTTGCAGGCAGTTGGAATCGTCCGGTTCGACACCGATGACCTTGGTTTCCGGATGAAGATATTTGATGTAGGCCGCAACGCCGGCGATCAGGCCGCCACCGCCGACCGGCACGAACACCGCATCGAGCGGGCCCTGATGCTGGCGGAGGATTTCCATCGCCACGGTGCCCTGCCCTGCGATCACATGCGGATCGTCATAAGGATGGATATAGACGTAGCCCTTCTCTTCGACCAGCTTCAGCGAATGGGCCAACGCCTCGGGAAACGCATCGCCATGCAGCACCACTTTGCCGCCACGGGCGCGCACGCCCTGTACCTTGAGTTCCGGCGTGGTACGTGGCATGACGATAGTCGCCTTGATGCCCAGCTCACGCGCAGCCAACGCCAGCCCTTGGGCATGGTTGCCAGCCGAGGCTGTGACCACGCCGCGCGCCAGCTCTTCGGGCGACAGCTGCGCCAGCTTGTTATAGGCGCCGCGAATCTTGAAGGAGAACACCGGCTGCAAATCTTCACGCTTGAGCAGAATCTGATTGCCGAGCCGCTCCGAAAGCTGGCGGGCAGGTTGCAACGGGGTTTCCACGGCAACGTCGTAGACGCGCGAGGTGAGGATCTTCTTGACGTATTGTTCGAGCATCGTGGGCTTTTCTTGGCGGGCATTGCGGGGCCAATGAGTCTACCCTGCGTAAAACACGCCGACCACCGACAATCGGCGCGCTACATACCCGAACAGCCTCGTCGGGCAAGACCCGTCGTCAAGGCCCCGCTATAATTTCGCACCCTCGATTCTTCTTTCGCCCGGACCCTCACGCCATGACCCAGGATCAACTCAAGCAGGCCGTCGCTCAGGCTGCCGTCGACCATATCGTCCCAACGCTCACCGACCGCAGCATCGTCGGCGTCGGCACCGGCTCCACCGCCAATTTTTTCATCGATCTGCTGGCCAAGCACAAAGGCTTCTTTGATGGTGCCGTGGCCAGTTCCGATGCGACGGCCGAGCGTCTGAAGGGACATGGAATCCCGGTCTACGACCTGAACTCCGTGTCCGAACTCGAGTTTTACATCGACGGCGCCGATGAAACCAACAGCCATCTCGAGCTGATCAAAGGCGGCGGTGCAGCCCTGACCCGCGAGAAAATCGTCGCAGCGGTGGCCAAAACCTTCATCTGCATCGCCGATGGCAGCAAGTTGGTCGAGCGCCTCGGCGAGTTCCCGCTGCCGGTCGAGGTCATCCCCATGGCACGCAGCCACGTGGCTCGCGAGCTGGTCAAGCTAGGCGGCGACCCCGTCTACCGCGACGGCGTAGTAACCGACAACGGTAACGTCATTCTCGACGTGCACAACTTGATGATCGGCTTCGCGCCGGATGTCGAAGCGCAGATCAACAACATAGTGGGTGTGGTCACCAACGGCCTGTTCGCCGCACGTCCCGCCGATATTCTGTTGCTCGGTACGAAGGACGGCGTGCAGACACTCAAGCGTTGAGCCCTGCGATCTGCCGGCCAGTTGCCGGCTAGTCCTTGCGAAACAGGTAGAACAGGTTTGGCTCACTGACCACATACAGCGTGCCGTCGGGCCCCATGGCGAGGCCTTCTGCCTGTGGGGCATTCGCTGCCAGCCCATCAGTACCCGCACTTAGCGACAGGCTGCTGATGGGCTTGCCTTGAACATCCAGCTCAACCACCAGACGCGACTCATCCGAGAGCGCCAGCAGGTGGCCACTCCGCTCGTCGTAATGCAGGCTGGACAAGTCCCGCACGAACAGGTCGGCGTCACGCTCCCGGTCTTCACTGATGTGCACCACGATTGGCTGCTCGTCGTCGCCGAAAGGGAATCCTGTAATTTCATAGATTCGCACCGGGTCACGCTCCTTGGCTACGAACAGTCGCTTGCCCGCCTGGTCATAGGCCAACCCTTCGAAGCCCTTATTGCCGTTCTGCTCGATGCCCACCGAGAGCTGTTGCATGTCTGCTGCGTTGATCGACTGAGTGCGTTCGTCAACCTCGACCCTCAGCAACCGCTGCAAGCGCTCATCGCCGATCACGTACACGCCAGGCGATATGTATTCGATTGCCTCCGGATCGCCGAAACCGTGCAACGGAATCGACCGCAACAGCGTGCCTTCCAGGCTGAGCTCAATCAGCTGCGGGTTTCCGTTGGTCACGGCAATCAGGCTCTGGCGGTCAGGGTCGTAGGTCAGCGCGGAAAGGTCATCATCAATGCCGTGCACGGGCTTGGCTTGTATCACGGCACGATAGTCCGGCAGCCATAGCGAAGCGGCCGGGCGCTCACCCGCCTGCTGCCACTGCGAGAGATGAAACCAGGCGCGTTCAAATAGTTGGTAATGCAGGCCTGCCGCGATCATCAGCAGCAGGGCCACGCCGAAAAACCCGGCTAGAAGTAACTTGAAAGCTCGACGCATATTGCCGCTCTGCAAAATGAAAGGGCCGCAAGTGTGCGCCATCAGGCTTATCCGAACCTTAACAGACGAAACGGCGACTGCCGCTATGACAGCGAGTGGCGCCGCCCGTCACCGCTTGCGGCTGAAGACATAAAAGCGGTTGGGCTCGCCGACCACGTAGATATTGCCGCGCTCATCCATGGCCACGCCTTCGGCCTGATCAATGCCTTCTACCACGCCGTTGAGACCACCGAGCAAACTGATGAAGCTGCGCGGTCGACCACGCAAATCGAGCTCAACGAGCAGGCGCGATTCGTCTGACAGCATCAGGGTATGGCCTGTACGCGGGTCAATGGCCACCGAGGAAATGTCGCGTACCAACAGTGGCTGGCTGGGCAGTGCCTCCAATGCGCCGGCAGCGCCGTCTTCACCGGGGAATGGTAATTCGAACAGGCCCTGCGGATCGCGCTCCTTCGCAAGCAGCATGCGTTGGGTATGCGGATTCCAGGCCAAGCCCTCGAATCCCTTGTTGCCTGCATCATCAAAACCCAAGTCGTAGTGCGCCAGATCGTCGAGGTCTAGCTCCTCCACTCCTGGCGGCAGCTGGAACACCGCAACCAGCCGGCGACGCTCGTCGACGATGGCTAACCGCCCGTCACCCAGCGCCTCGACTGCTTCGGGATCGGAGAAGCCGGTCAGCCGTACTCGCCGGAGCACCACACCGCCCGCGGTGAATTCGACCAGCTGCGGGTTCTGCCCGGTGACGGTGAATAGCGTGCCGGTTGCAGGGTTCCAGGTCAGGCCCGAGGTTTCGTCTTCTTCCAGGCCGGTCAAGCTGGTTTCCAGCACCAGTTCGTAGTCCGGCAGCCAGACACTCGCCGCCCGTTGCTCGGCATCGACGAATTGCTCCTGCCAGTAGAGCTGCAGCTGATCGTCCCAATGCAATAGGGCACCGGCGATGGCTACCGCGGTGACAGTGAGACCAAGCAGAAGATAAAGGAACAAGCGCAGGCGGGAACGGCGAGAGGATTTGGCTGGCATGCAACGGACCGACTCAGGAACGAGCGCCGGATTACAGCACGAGCCAGGAAGATGGCGAAACGGAAAACGCGGCCGGATGGTGTACACGCACCCGGCCGGATTTTGTCAGAGGACGTGGCTCTCGAAGCGCGACAGCCCGACGAGTTCGAGCACCAGCTGATCGCCCTGTCTCAGCGGCCCGACGCCGGCCGGCGTGCCGGTCAGCACCACGTCGCCCGGCTGCAGGCTGAAATGCCCAGCGATGTGCTGCAATAACGGCAAAATCGCATTGAGCATCTGGCTGCTGTTGCCGTCCTGGCGCACTTCGTCGTTGATGCTCAGACGAATACCGATCTCGGTCAGATCTTGCACCGCATCGCCCGGCACGAAGGGTGCGAGCACCAGGGCACCGTCGAAACTCTTGGCGAGCTCCCAGGGCTGACCCTTCTCCTTCAGTTTGGCCTGCACGTCGCGCAGGGTCAGGTCGAGCGCCGGGGCGAAACCAGAGATGGCGTCTCGCACTTCTTCTTCGCTGGGCTTACGCGACAGCGGCTTGCCGATGAGCACGGCGATTTCAGCTTCGAAATGCACGTCACCCCGATCGGTCGGAATCGAAAAACCGCCCGCCAGGGGCACTGCACAACTTCCGGTCTTAATGAACAGCAAGGGCTCGGTCGGCACCGGATTGTTCAGTTCCTTGGCATGCTCGGCATAATTGCGGCCGATGCAGACAGCCTTGCCCAACGGGTAATGAATCGGCGTGCCATCGGTGTACTGGTGCTTGTAGTTCATGAGGGAGATCCTTTTTTGATCATAAGGCGGAGCAATCCGCCGATGCCCTTGGCGGGTTGCCCCGCCCTACTTCAAACCGCGAATATCTTGCCGGGATTCATGATGCCATTGGGGTCGAACGCTGCCTTGATCGCTTTCATATAGCCGATCTCGGCCGGCGAACGGCTGTACTCCAGATAATCGCGCTTGGTCATGCCGACGCCGTGCTCTGCGGAAATCGAACCGTTGTACTTCTCGACGGTTTCGAACACCCACTTGTTCACCGACGCGCACTTGTCGAAGAACTCGTCCTTGGACAACGCTTCGGGCTTGAGGATGTTCAGGTGCAGATTGCCGTCGCCGATGTGGCCGTACCAGAGCACTTCGAAGTCAGGGTAATTGCTGGTGACGATGGCATCGATGTCGGCAAGGAAGGCTGGCACCTTGCTGACGGTCACCGAGATGTCGTTCTTGTACGGCGTCCAATGGCTGATGGTCTCGGAGATGTACTCGCGCAGCTTCCATAGGTTCTGCAGCTGCTGCTCGCTCTGGCTCATCACGCCGTCGAGCACCCAGCCCTCATTGACGCAATGCTCGAAAGTCGCCAGCGCCTGCTCGGCACGCTCGTCGGTGGTGGCCTCGAACTCCAGCAGCGCATAGAAGGGCGAGCGGGTCTCGAAGGGGGCCGGGATATCGCCGCGGCCAAGGATCTTGTCCAGGCACTTGTCGGAGAAGAACTCGAAGGCGGTCAGGTCCAGCTTGTCCTGGAACGCGTGCAGCACCGGCATGATCGACTCGAAGTCCGGTGTGCCCAGCACCATGGCGGTGAGGTTGGTGGGCTGACGCTCCAGACGCATGGTCGCCTCGACGACGAAGCCCAGCGTACCCTCGGCGCCGATGAACAGCTGGCGCAGGTCATAGCCGGTGGCGTTCTTGATCAGGTCTTTGTTCAGCTCCAGCAGGTCGCCCTTGCCAGTGACGACCTTGAGCCCGGCCACCCAATTGCGGGTCATACCGTAGCGGATCACCTTGATGCCGCCGGCGTTGGTGCCGATGTTGCCGCCGATCTGGCTGGAACCGGCCGAAGCGAAATCCACCGGGTAGTACAGGCCCTTGTCTTCGGCGAACTGCTGCAACTGCCCAGTGATCACCCCCGGCTGGCAGACCACGGTGCGGTCCATCGCGTCGAACGACAGAATCTGATTCATGTAATCGAAGGAGACCACCACCTCGCCGTTGGCCGCCACCGCGGCTGCGGACAGCCCGGTGCGCCCGCCCGAGGGCACCAGCGCGACCTTGCGCTCGTTGGCCCAGCGCACGATGGCTTGCACCTGCTCGACAGTCTTCGGAAAAACGATGGCCGAGGGCGCCGGGGCGAAATGCTTGGTCCAGTCCTTGCCATAGGTGGCAAGCGAATCGGCATCGATCAATACCTTGCCGGGCTCGACCAGGGTCTTCAGCTCATCGATCAGGGCAGCATCGGTCATCATGTGAACTCTCATTCGATTCATGGTCACCCTGAGTACGCTTCAGCTCAGGATATGGGTGTTTCGAGGGGGCCGTATGCTAGCATACGAGCCCCTTTAAGACGTGCCTCGGCAGACTTCCGACACCGCCATCACCGGGTCGGCCAGCCCTCGCTGGACACTTCAGTTATCCCTCGGCCTTAAGGTTTTAACGCAGATGAGCCAGACCTCTCTCGACAAGAGCAAGATCAAGTTCCTTCTCCTCGAAGGCGTGCACCAGAACGCTGTCGACACTCTCAAGGCCGCAGGCTACTCCAATATCGAGTACCTCAAGACCGCGCTGTCCGAGAGCGAGCTGAAGGAAAAGATCGCGGACGCCCACTTCATTGGCATCCGCTCGCGCACCCAGCTCACCGAAGAGGTCTTCGACTGCGCCAAGAAGCTGATCGCCGTTGGCTGCTTCTGCATCGGCACCAACCAGGTCGACCTCAATGCCGCCCGCGAGCGCGGTATCGCGGTGTTCAACGCACCTTATTCCAACACCCGCTCGGTGGCCGAGCTGGTACTGGCCCAGGCCATCCTGCTGCTGCGCGGCATCCCGGAGAAGAACGCCTCCTGCCATCGCGGCGGCTGGATCAAGTCGGCGGCCAATTCCTTCGAAATCCGCGGCAAGAAGCTGGGCATCATCGGCTACGGATCCATCGGCACGCAGCTGTCGGTGCTCGCCGAAAGCCTGGGCATGCAGGTGTTCTTCTACGACGTGGTCACCAAGCTGCCGCTGGGCAACGCGACCCAGATCGGCTCGCTGTACGAGCTGTTGGGCATGTGCGACATCGTCTCGCTGCACGTGCCGGAGCTGCCCTCCACCCAGTGGATGATCGGCGAGAAGGAAATCCGCGCCATGAAGAAGGGCGGCATCCTGATCAACGCCGCGCGTGGCACCGTGGTCGAACTGGATCACCTGGCCGCTGCGATCAAGGACGAGCATCTGATCGGCGCCGCCATCGACGTGTTCCCGGTCGAACCAAAGTCCAACGACGAAGAGTTCGAAAGCCCGCTGCGTGGCCTGGACCGCGTCATCCTCACGCCGCACATCGGTGGTTCCACTGCCGAAGCCCAGGCGAATATCGGGCTGGAAGTGGCGGAGAAGCTGGTCAAGTACAGCGACAACGGTACATCCGTGTCTTCGGTCAACTTCCCTGAGGTGGCGCTGCCGTCGCACCCGGGCAAGCATCGCCTGCTGCACATCCACCGGAACATCCCGGGCGTAATGAGCGAGATCAACAAGGTCTTCGCCGACAACGGCATCAACATCTGCGGCCAGTTCCTGCAGACCAACGAGAAGGTCGGCTACGTGGTGATCGACGTGGACAAGGAATATTCCGACCTGGCCCTGGAGAAACTCCAGCACGTCAACGGCACCATCCGCAGCCGCGTACTGTTCTAAGCGAACGTCAGCGGGTGAGTAATCAGGGAGGCTTCGGCCTCCCTTTTTCATAGGCAGCGTTTAGCTCGTCGGTGCGGAACCGGTGTCGGCGCCGCGGCGCTCGGGATCCGATTGGGGCCGCTGTTCGATCGGCTCGACCGGCGGTATTTGCGGCGGAGCTTCGAGCGTCGGCGGTCGCGGCAGGGATTCGCTTTCGTCCTGCCGCTCGATGACATCCTGCCGAGGCTCGCGATTGTCCAGCGGATGTTCGCGGCTTTTCTCCGGCAGCGTTGGACCGGTGCCGGTCGCCACGGCGGTGGACGCCAATGCCAAGGTTGCTAGAAACAACGGAATACGCAGGTCCATGGCTCACTCCTGAAAGTGGCAGCCCGGCGCCTCGCACGGTGGGTTCAACTAAACGCAGGCGTCGCACTGTTCAACATAAAAAGCCCCAGCCAAAGGCCGGGACTTTTCATCTGGCTGCAGCCACATTAATTACCTGCGCCGCCAGCACCGCCTGTGCCGGTTCCGGTTCCAGTTCCAGTTCCAGTCCCGACACCTCCGCCGGTCCCGGTACCTGTGGTATCACCAGTACCAGCGCCTGCACCGGATCCTCCATCGGTGCCCATGCCGGTACCGGTACCCGTACCGGTGGTCATTCCAGGACGGGTGTCATCAGTCATTGTTCCATCCATCGACTCGTTCATGGTGTCGCCGCTCATGGTGCTGTCGTGATCAGCAGTACCTGCCGCGAAAACAGCCGTGGACATCAAACCGGCCAGAGTCAAGGCCGCTAATTTTTTCGTTTGCATGTCACTCTCCTTTTTTGAGGCGTTACCTCTGTTCGGGCATCCGCTGGGCGCGGGGGTTGCATCGAGCGCATTACAAATTCTTTCCGACGGCGCAAAGGACCGAGCTAGCGCATTCGCTACCGACAACCGTTCGTCCAGTCACCCATGGCACTACCGTTGGTCGGTGCTCAGGTCAGACGCCGCTTCAGCTCAGCAACTGCGCCAAGGAGATGCCGATCCCGGCCATGCTCTCGCCCGCCACCAGTCCCGCGGCTGCGACGATGACGAAACGCTCGGCAAGACTCCCCCAGCGCGCCGCGAACAGCCAGGCCAGCAGCGCGCCAAGCATCATCATCAGCGAAATCGAGGCCGGGATGATGAACGCCAGACCCAGCGCCGCGGAACTCGGCAACCAGCGCAGACGCGAGGGCGGCAGCAGTCCTTCGAGCGTGCCCAGCAGCACGCCGGCAAGCGCACCGCATAAAATCGCCCAGCGAATGTCGCTGCCGATCGAACCCAACCCCGCCGTCAGCGCCTCGGCTACCGCCTTCCAGGTAGCGACGGCCGGTGCGGGCCATTCCGCGGTGATCAGCATCGTCTGCGGGTCGGGGATCAGCACCTGATAGACCAATACCCCCACCAGGCTGCCCACCAATATTCCCAGGCATTGCGCGATCGCCTGCCGCGACGGCGCCGCACCGATGGCGTGACCCACCTTGAAGTCGTTGAGCAGGTCCGTGCATTGCCCCGCCGCGCCGCCGGCGGTGTTGGCGCTCATTAGATTGATCGCCACCTGGCCGGGCGCAATCACAGCGAAGCTCAGCTGCGACAGCTGCCCGATGGCGCCGATCGGCGGGATGCCGGTGGCGCCGACTACCCGCGCCGCCACCATTGCCAGCAACAACGCCAGGGGAATCGACAATACGGCCATCAGCACATGGATACCGAACAGCGATATCTGCAGGACCACGACCAACCCCGCCGCCACTACCAGCCCGAGCAGCGGCAGCGCAGCCGGCCGGCGCAGCTGCAAACGGCTTTCCGAATCCCGGCGCGAGCGCAGCAGGCGCAGCCCGAGCGAGGTCAGCGTGGCGCAGACCATCAGACTGACTCCAGGCCACAACAGCCACTCGATCAGCAACGCGAACTGCGGCCCGCTGGCATCCGCAGGCATCGCCACCAGGCCTTGCGCCACCAACCACGGCGCGAGCATTCCCCAAGCGATCACCGCGCCGAGCAGCAACGACAGGCCGACGCGCAACCCTATGATTCCGCCGAACCCCACCAGCAGCAGCGACGGTTCCAGACTGAAGGTCAGGCGCTCCAACTGCGCACTCGGCGCCCAGCGCGGCAAGGTCCACAACAGGCTGTCGATCAGCTTGACCGCGGCCGCCAGCGCTGCCGCCGAACCCAGCACCAGCAGACGCCGAGTCGCCTCAGCTCCATGGCTGTAGATCTGCTGCATGGTCGCCAGCGTCGCCATGCCTTCGGGAAAGCGCAGCTGTGCCTCGACGATCAGTGACGGCCGCAGATACCAGGCGACCCAGATACCGAGAAAACTGACCGAGAACACCCAGGCCATCAGTGGCAAGGTTTCGAATTGCTGACCGGTGATCAGGGTGTAAGCCGGTATCGGCGCCACCAGGCCACTGGAGATGATCGAGGCTGCGGACGATGCGGTGGTCTGGTTGATATTGCTCTCGTGCAATGTCCAGGCGGGCCGACCCAGCATCTTCGACATGCTCTGCCAGAAGGCGAAGCCAACCAGCAACGCGATGATCGACATGTTGAACGACCAGCCGATCTTCAATCCGGAATAGATATTCGAAGGCGTCAGCACGGCGCCCAGCAGCAAGCCGGTGAGCAATGCGCGGAGCGTGAGTTCACGTGTGGGTCCGCTCATGCCGACTCCATCCTATGGGTGATTGACTCACCTTAGTCAATTCAACCCATTGGCCGTTTCGCCAACCGTCCGTCGGGTTGTCGTCATCCGGACGCAGATGCCAGCCTAATCCCCACCTGAACGCTGAACTTCGGCTTTTTCGGCCGGTCGTTTAGTAACTTTTCATCGGCAGCATAACGGCCCATACCAAGGATCGAACATGGACGACGCGGACCTCACCCACCTGGAAGCCCATCAGCCTACCGTCACCCTGCTTACCGGCAATGAGCTTCTGGGATTGTTTTTCAAGCATTTTCTCGGTGAGCAGGCCCAGCTGGACGTATCGCTCAACCGGCTCGAAGAGACTTCCAGAGGCGCCAGCGATCTCTATCTGGTCGACGCGGGCAACAGCCAGACCGAACAACTTTCGTCACTCATCGACCAGCTCGACGAGCAGACCCCCGTTGCGCTGGTGAACATCGCTGCGGAACAGGCCGAACAGCTCGTCGACAAGCACCCAGGCATTCGTGGCGTGTTCTACAGCCACGCCACGCGTGAGCATCTGCTCGATGGCATCCAGGTATTGCTCGATGGCGGCGACTGGCTACCGCGGGTCCTGACCGAGCGCCTGCTCAGCCAGTGGCGACGCATGCGCCAGATGGCCGGTAGCAAACCGTCACTGACCCTGCGCGAGCGCGAGATTCTCAGCCTGGCGGGCAAAGGCCTGTCCAATGCCGAGATCGCCGAACAGCTGTGCCTGAGCCCGCATACCATCAAGAGCCATATTCACAATCTGTTGCGCAAGATTGGCGCCTCCAACCGTGCCGAGGCGGCATTCCTGCTACGTGGCCGGCTGGACTGGTCCGAGTCATGTCACGCCTGACACTCGGCCTGCTGCTCCTCTGCCTGCTCGGCCCGTTGCAGGCAGAGGAGCAGCAATCGGCTCAAGCCAGGAGCGAGGCGGAACTGAGCGGGTTGATCATCGACAACACCATCTCCCGCTTCGGCCATGACTTTCACCGGTATCTGAGTTTCCAGCTGCAGGACGCCGAAGAGCTGGAAAATGACCTGGTCGTTCGCGAGCGCCCCTCGGCGCGCTGGGGCAGCCTGGTCTGGGTGGAATATGGGCCGCGCACCGTCTATCGCCGATTTCTACAGCCGAACATGACCGAAATCGAGGCGATCGCAGAGGACGCCGCGCGGGTGATCCTCGAGGACATCAGCCGTAGCAAGCTGCAAAACCTGCTGCAGGACACCTTCGACATGGATCGGGACGAGCTTTGAAGGATTAATCCGCACCGCACGTCACCGTGGATTCTTTTTGCACCGTTCGATGGATGTTCAGCCCCGCTCCGCCAATCAAGAATCCGAGCACTATTTCGAGGTGCCTGCATGGAACGTCTAGCGCTTTTTCGTCGCGGCTTGTTTGCCGCCCTCCTGCTGTCTGCCAATATCCCCGTTCATGCCGCCGATCTGATGGACAACGCCGATTTGGCCGTCGGTTCGTTGAGCCTGAGCAACCCGGCGGCGCTTGGCCCGCAGCTGGTCGATGGCCAGACCGCGCACGTGCTGCAGCAAGGTAGCGACAACTTGGCCGATCTCAACCAGCTCGGCGAGAACCAGCTGTCCAGCATCGTTCAGCAAGGCAGCGACCAGCAGGCCTTCATTCTCCAGCAGGGCGAAAACCAGCTCGCCACCATCCTTCAGATCGGCCAAGGCAACATGGCTGACATCAGCCAGATCGGCAGCGACAACCAGGCCGCGATCGCCCAGGTGGGCTCCGACAACAATGCCAGCATCGAACAGCTCGGTAGCGGCCTGAGCAGTAGCGTCATTCAATACGGAAGCGGGCAGCGCGTTCAGATCGTCCAACACTAATAACAATTGAAAGGAAGCAACATGCGCTACTTGCACCCCATTGCGCTTGCCGTGCTGCTTGCGGCCGCCAGCGATCTCTACGCGGACAACAGTATCGAGCTCGAACAGATCGGCGATACCAACAGCGCCACTGTCGATCAGACCGGGCTGCTCAACCAGGCCGTCATCAGCCAGCACGGCAACGACAATGACGCCAGCATCTATCAAGGTGACATTGCCGAGTCGAACCAGGCGGGCATCGAACAGCTCGGCAACGGCAACAGCGCCTCGATCTACCAGGCACTCGACAGTCATTTCTCCACCGCAAGCGTCTATCAGCAGGGCAACGGCAACCGCGCCGAAGTCGAGCAGACCTGGCGAGTCAACGAGCTACAGATCAGCAGCATCGGCAACGACAACTACGTCTCCGCCACCCAGACCGGCTTTGCCAATGCGCACGCCAGCCAGATCGGTAATGGCAACTCGCTCAGCTTCGTTCAGAACGGCTCGTTCCACGGCTCGTCGCTGGCCGTCTATCAGGTCGGTGATGAGAACCTCGCCAATATCCAGCAGGACGATGGCAATGGCCTGCAGCTGATACAGACCGGCACGTTCAACGTTGCGCAGGTCCAGCAGCTGGGCTATTTCAATGAACTCGACTTCAGCCAGAGCGGTGATGACAACCTGCTCACCGTCGAGCAGAGCGGTCGCGGGCAGAGCATCCAAGGCTCATCCGCAGGCACCGGCAACCGCATCGATATCGCTCAGGCCTACGAAGGCAACGAAGCCGCGGTACTGCAGAACGGCACGGACAACCTCGCGTCGATCAACCAGATCACTGCCTACAGCCAGGCGGCGATTTCGCAGCTGGGCGCGTCGAACCAGGCCTTCATCATGCAGAGCGCCGAAGGCGTGAGCGCGATCATCCAGCAGACCGGCAGCGGTAACATGGCGACGATCAACCAGCAGTAGTCACCGGGGCGGCAAAAACAGATAGGGCATCGTTATGTTGAGCGCCGCACTGGCGACATGGATATTGGCAGCCGCACCCTCCCCGGTCGACGCCCAACTTGAGCTGACCCCCGATGGCAGCGGTCGCGTCAGCTTGCGGCTGTGCTTCACCAGCCAGCAGCCCCACCAGCTGCGCTATCAATTGGAAGTGACGTCCACCGGTTCCGCCGGGACCAACCGTTCGCGACAGGCAGGCGAATTGGTCAGCGGCAGCAACCGTCAGTGCCCGCTGAGCAATCGAGTCAGCCTTTCCGAAGATGGTCGACTGGAGGCGGTGTTGAACTGGTCGATCGATGGCCAGCCGCAAGCGCCGATACAGCGCAGCTACCCGACGACGGCACCTGCCAGCCCGCAACCGCAATCAACGCCGCCCGGCGAGCCTGCGCAAGCAACCGAACGATTGATGGCCTCCGCTCACAGCCACCGTCCTGACCGGCCGACGACTCTTCAGACACGTGACAGCCTTAGCGGCTCGTTGCGCGTAATCCGGCGACTTATTTCGATCCCCTTCAACTCGACAAGCTTGTCGAACTTCCAGCCAATGAAAACCAGCAGTATCGCCGGTGCAGCGGATACAGACGAAAGATGCGGCTGATGATCGCGCTTGAGCACGTCGGTGCCGAACTCACATCCGCCGTATGCGGGAACCAAGCCGTACGAAGCGTTCCGTTGCTTTGCAAACAGCGCAGCTCATTGGCGGTCGGCACGGGGTGGACGAGCCTCGGGTTTGTCCGTACGGTCTAGGCTTCCTGTCGAATCCGGACGCCGAGGTTTTCTTGCCACGTTGGTGCCATCCCTCGAACCTCCTTCGCGCAGCTGTCGCTTTAGGCATCGCCGCCCTGCTCGCGCTCGGGCTGGCGGCGTATCTCGAACGCAACACCTTTGCCCGTTTCGACAGCCTGAAGGGTCCGCAGAGCCACAGCCAGATAGCAGCCGATACGAGAACCGACTGGCGCATATACAAGAACGGTGAGACCTCGCGGCTGGCGATCTTGCTGACCGACGAAGACTCCGCCTGGCTCGGGCTCGCGCATGGTTTGAGGAGCATTGGCGTGCCGTTCACCATCACTCGGGACGCGGCGGCGGCCACCCGACACAAAGTGGTGCTCGCCTACCCGACCATCTCGGGACGCATGCTCGACGAACAGGCACTGGTCGCGCTGCGCCAGCACGTAACACGCGGCGGCACGCTGATCGCCACTCAGGTCCTCGGTGGTGGCATGCAGGATGTGTTCGGTTTCGACGCGGTAAGCGAATCACGCAGCCACCACCGTATCGATTTCGACGCCGCCGCATCGGCCACGGAGCCATCACTGGGCTGGCTGAACCATCCGCACGAGCGGTCGGTGCTGCTTGGCAACCCGGATAACCCCGACAGCTGGATCGGTACTCAGGTTTACCAAGACGCCGAGACAGTCCTGGCGCGCTTTGACGACGGCTCGCCAGCGCTGATTCGGCGTCAGGATGCGCGCGGTGGCTCGGCCTATGCGCTGGGCTTCGACCTTGGTTTCTTCATCATGCGCGCGCACGGCGACCGCAACGACCAGGGCTATCGCAGCTATGCCAATCACTACGAACCCTCCGTAGACGTCTGGCTGCGCTGGCTCCGTGAGCTGTACCACCAGCACGAGCCGCTGGCCGTCACTCTGGACACGGTGCCCGAAGGCAAGCCGCTCGCAGCCGTGGTGACGTTCGACGTCGACTTCGTTCAATCGATGGAGCATCTGTTGGTCTATCGAGACCTGCTCAAGCGCCTGCAGGTACCCGCGACCTTCTTCATCCAGACCAAGTACTACCGCGACTTTCAGGATGAAGGTTTTTTCAACGACAGAACGCTTGAGGCGATCGCTGAGCTGCAGCGCGCCGGTATGGAGATCGCCAGCCATTCGGTCAGCCACTCCGACATGTACGCCGCGGTTTCCCTCGGCGATGGACGCGAAACCTATCCGGACTACCAGCCGAGGGTGAAGGCCGAGGGCGACACCCGAAACGCCAGCGTGCTGGGCGAACTGCGCGTCAGCAAATTTCTGCTCGAACAATTGAGCGATTCCGAGGTGGTCTCGTTTCGCCCCGGTTACCTGGCCACGCCGCCGAGCCTGCCGCAGGCGATGGAAGCGTCGGGGTATCGCTTCGGTTCGTCCGCGACGGCCGGCAACGTGACGACGCACCTGCCCTACCGCAGCAACCACGACCGACTGTATGGGCGTGAGACGTCGGTCTACGAATTTCCGATCGCGGTGGAAGATGAACTCCCGCCAGTGATGGACCAGCGCACCGACGAGGCCGTTGCGCTGGCGCACCAGCTTGCCGCCTATGGCGGCAGCTTCGTCATCCTTGTGCACCCCAACGAGACCGAGCACAAATATCGCTTCCTGGAAAACGTCGTCCCGCGCCTGCAGCCCTTCGCCTGGTTCGGCACCCTGGCGCAGCTGGGTGGTTGGTGGGCCGCGCGTGATCAGCTGGGCATCGACGTCGCCCGGGAGAAGTCCGCCACGGTCATCAGCCTGACCAGCGCCGAGCCAATCGACAATATCAGCATGCGATTGCCGGCAGGCCTGAGCGTCAGCGGCCCGACGCCGACCGCTGAACTGCTCGAGGGCAATCGCCTGCTGATCAAGCATCTGCCTGCCGGGACGACACGGATCCGTCTGCAATGACCGGCGCTCTCTGACGAGCATCGCCATCCATCGTCTGCTCGGAACCTGCAACGGGCCTATGGCTTCTACCGAGCCAACCCATCGTTGCTGCTACCGAGGAGATCCCATGCGCATTTCCCTGAAACCCTTGCATGAACAAGTCATCGTCATTACCGGCGCCTCAAGCGGGATCGGCCTGGCGACAGCCCGCCTCGCCGTAGAAAGAGGCGCCCGGGTTGTGCTGGTGGCACGCAACGAACTCGCCCTGGCGGATATCCAGCGCGACCTGAACGCGGGCGATCGGGTCCTGCATGTGATGGCTGATGTCGGTGAACGCGAGCAGCTCGAACACGTCGCCCGGCAGACCATCGAACATTTCGGCGGCTTCGATACCTGGATCAATAATGCCGGCAGTTCGGTCTGGGGGCGCTTCGACGAGGTCAGCGATGAAGACCACTACCAAGTCATGCAAACCAATTTCTGGGGCACGCACTACGGGTCGTCCATCGCCGTGAAACATCTGCGCGAAAAAGGCGGAGCGTTGATCAACATCGGCAGCGTGGAGTCCGCCAATGCCTTGCCGTTTCATGCCAGCTACAGCGCCAGCAAGCATGCTATCAAGGCCATGACCGACGTGCTTCGCGTCGAGCTGCAGAAGTCCCGAACGCCGGTATCGGTGACGCTAGTACGCCCGTCCTCGACTGACACCCAGTTCATGGATCATTCGAAAAATCAGCTACCCAGCGCACCGGTGTTTCCTCCGCCGGTCTACGCGCCGGAAGTCGTCGCACAGGCGATTCTCCATGCGGCTGAGCATCCGCAGCGCGACGTCTATATCGGCAACGCCAAGTTGCTGTCAAAGCTGGCGCAGAATGCCCCGCGCCTGGCCGACTGGATCAACCGCACCTTTGTCTACGATGCCATCCAGAGCGGACGCCCGGACCGGCACCCTCGCGGCGCACTCCACGCCAGTGATGTCGGCAGCGCCGGCGACGGCAAGGCCAGCGGCGATTATCCAGGAATGGTGCTGACGCGCAGCCTCTACACCCGCGCCACGCAACATCCCGTCGCCACAACGGTGGCCGTGGCGGTGGGCGCAGCGGCGTTGGTCGCCTTGCTGGGACGCCGCGGGCGTTAGCGGGTCAACGGCGCAGCCCTCGCTGCGCTGTCTTGGCCAGTCGTTCAGCTCAGGTTCAGCCAGGGTTCAGGCGTCGTTCAGCGGGTCGCAGGCAGGATGCAGACGTGACTTTTCCACGCCTGCAAAGGAGCAACACATGAACAAGCTGCACACCCTCGCCATCGCCACCGGCTTGAGCCTCTTCACCCTGGGCGCCCATGCCGCCGAGAACTTCGCCGGTCTCACCTGGGGCAAGAGCACGGTCAATATCGACCGCTCCAGCACCCTGAAGCAGAACATGGGCCAAGACCGCTTCGATGACATCATCAAGAACAGCGGCACCTGGGGTATCCGTGCCGGTCAGATGACCGATGAGGCGCGCTACTATGCCACCTACGAAAACGTCTCCGACGACTACGGCAGCGCACTCAAGCTGCGTCAGCAGAACCTGATCGGCAGCTACGACATGTTCCTGCCGGTCGGTGATACCACCCGTCTGTTCGGCGGCGCCAGCGCCGGTCTGACCAAGCTGGAGAACGAGTCCAGCGGCTACAGCCGTGACAGCGACATCGGCTACCTGGTTGGCTTGCAGGCCGGCGTTCTGCAGGAGCTCGGCAACAACGCGTCGATCGAAGCCGGCTACCGTTACCTGCGCAGCAACGCCGGTACCGAGGTGTCCGAGCGCGGCGTCGGCAAGGTTGGTTCGATCGACGTACACAGCAGCAAGCAGGCCTACCTGGGCGTGAACTATCACTTCTAAGCCACACGGCTTGCCTTAACAGGACCACGGCCGGGATCGTCCCGGCCGTTTGCATGATAGGAGCCGCAAATGAAAGTGCTGGTGGTGGAAGACGAGGCGCTGTTGCGCCACCACCTGTTGACTCGCCTGAGCGAAAGCGGTCATGTGGTCGATGCGGTGGCCAATGCCGAGGAGGCGCTCTACCAGACGCGCGAATTCAATCATGACCTGGCGGTGGTCGATCTCGGCCTGCCGGGTATCAGCGGCCTGGACCTGATCCGTCAGCTGCGCAGCAATGGCGAACGCTTTCCCATCCTCATCCTGACTGCGCGCGGCAACTGGCAGGATAAGGTCGAGGGGCTCGCAGCCGGCGCTGACGACTATGTCGTCAAGCCGTTCCAGTTCGAGGAGTTAGAGGCGCGGCTCAATGCACTATTGCGTCGTTCGTCCGGCTTCACCCAAGCCAGCATCGAGGCCGGGGCGCTGAAACTCGACCTCAACCGCAAGCAGGCCCTGGTCAATGACGAACCCCTGGCATTGACCGCCTTGAATATCGCATCCTCGAATACCTGATGCGCCACCAACAGCAGGTGGTAGCGAAGGAACGCCTGATGGAACAGCTGTACCCCGACGACAACGAGCGCGATGCCAATGTCATCGAGGTGCTGGTTGGGCGTTTGCGGCGCAAGCTCGAAGCACAGGGCGGGCTGAAACCCATCGATACCGTTCGCGGCCTGGGCTATCTCTTCACCGAGCGCTGCCGATGAGCCTGCGCTGGCGCCGCTGGCTGGTTGAGCTGCGAGCCTCACGCAACGGCAGTCTTTCGCTGCGCCTGCGCCTCATGCTGGGCGCGACCTGCCTGGCCGTCCTGTTCATGCTCGCCCTGCTGCCGGTGCTGCAGGCTGCGTTCAGCCTCGCCTTCGAGCGCGTCATAGAAGAGCGGTTGGCCGCTGATGCCAACACGCTGATTACCGCTTCGCGCATCGAAGAAGGGCAGCTGGTAATGCCGGATCGGCTGCCGGACGAGGAGTTCGATCTGCCGGATGCCAAGCTGCTCGGCTATATCTACGACCCGCAGGGCAACCGGCTGTGGCAGTCGCGTTCGGCCGAAGATGAAAGCATCGACTACCGGCCGCGCCTGCACGGTGACGTCACAGAATTCCAGCGAGTGCGTGACATCGAGGGCGTTGAATACTTCGTCTACGACGTCGAGCTGCGCTTGACCAACGACGATCGCCAGGCCTTCAGCTTCGTCACCATGCAACCGACCAGCGAATACCGCAGCCTTTTCGAGGAATTCCGTCAACAGCTCTATCTCTGGCTTGGCGGGGGCTTGCTGGTGTTGCTGACGCTGCTTTGGCTGGGCCTGACCTGGGGCTTTCGCTCGTTGAAGCGCCTGAGCCATGAATTGGACCAGGTCGAGAATGGACGGCTGGATCGACTCAGCGATCAGCATCCAATGGAACTGCTACGCCTGACCCGCTCGCTGAACCGGCTGCTCGATGGCGAACGCCGTCAGCGTGAGCAGTACCGCAATTCCTTGGGCGATCTGGCCCACAGCCTGAAAACACCATTGACCGTGCTGCAAAGCGTGGGCGAGGTGATCAGTGCGCAACCGGACAACCGCGAGCAGGCGCGCGTCATGCACGCGCAGATCGAACGCATGAGCCAGCAGATCGGCTATCAACTCCAACGTGCGAGCCTGGGCCAGAGTGGCCTGGTGCGGCACCGAGTTGAGTTGCAGCCGCTGCTGGTGCGCCTGTGCAGCACACTGGACAAGGTCTATCAGGACAAGCACGTGCGGGTCGACCTAGACATTCCACCGAGCGCCACCCTGCCGCTGGAGCAAGGCGCCCTCATGGAGCTGCTGGGCAATCTGCTGGAAAACGCCTACCGGCTCTGTCTGCATCAGGTACGCATCAGCCTGCAGGAAGACGCCGAGTACCTGTTGCTGAGTATTGAAGACGACGGCCCCGGCGTTCCGGTCGACCAGCGTGCTCGCATCCTGCGTCGCGGCGAGCGGCTGGACGCCCAGCATCCCGGCCAGGGCATCGGTCTGGCGGTGGTCAAGGACATTCTCGACAGCTACGGCGGTGAGCTCAGGCTCGATGATTCCAGCCTTGGCGGCGCTGCGTTCCGGCTGCGATTGCCGCTCGAATAAGCCGATGAAGGACATCCCGCTCTGCCCGCTTGCCGTGGCTGCTGCTAAAGTTCGGCTTTCCGCCACCTACGGACGCTTCAGATGTCACCGGACGGCAGCAAGAAACTGGTTCGCAAGCACATAGACCTGACCTGGAACCGCGGCCACATGGCCCTGGCCGAGCAGCTGCACAGCAAGGATTTTCTCTACAAAAGCTCCTTCGTTGGCCACCCCATGGCCAGCGCCGAGTTCGCGAATATGGTCACTCAGATTCGCGCAGCCATGCCCGATCTCGAAGTGGTGATCGAGGAATGCGTCGCAGAGGGCGACAAGGTCGTCACCTGGAGCACGCTGATCGGCACCATCGAGAATCCGGCGCTCGGCTATCCGCCGAGCGACAAGGTCCTGAGCATCTCGGCCATGGCGTTCTGGACCCTGACCCCTAGCGGGCAGATTCGCAGTATCTGCACTATGTTCGACATGGAGAGCTTTCGCTCTCAGCTGGGTCTGCCCACTCGCACCTATGCCGAGAAAGCCTTGCCCTGAAGAACCGCCGAAACGAGCAGCCTTAAACGGAAGTTGCAATTCTTACCGTAAGTGGTTGGCAAGCGCTTCTGGATTTAGAGTGACTCACCACAACCAACCCAACCACAGCAAAGCCACCAGCAACCAGGTGCTTACGGCGAGCGTGCCGGTATTACACAAGCGATTCCAGTGCCTTTCCCGATGCCGCCAACGGGATTGGTCAGGGTCGACATTTGGCACCCTCAGCGGTGGCCGTTGCAGCAGTCGCTTGAGCCAAAGCGAAATCACCAGCGCCGGATTCGGCAGCGCGGTCAGCCGGGCCGGCACCTTCCAACCGAATTTCAGCGCCACCCCGGCCAAGGCCATTGCCAGCAGCAATGGCCACGATGCAGCCCAGATGCCACTCGAATACAAGCCGTGCAGCATGGGTTCGCGCAAAGCAGGCCAGAGCCAGGGCAGCAGCAGTGCCAGGCTGCTAAGCAAGGCCCAAGGCAGCAGTTGCCGCAAAGGCGGCCGTGAGGCTGGCGCATCACGCGCATCACGGCGCAGCAGCCACAGCGCACGGATCAGCAACAGAGCGGTGGTCAGGCTGCCAAGGCTCAGCCAGACCAGCCAGGACTCGAACTCACCGCCATGCCAGACCTCCTTCAGCGCCGTCTTGACCGCACCACCGCTGGTCAAGGGCAAACCGATGATCGCCAGCGCCGGTATTGTCAGCAGCAGCCAGCCGATACGCGGCAAGCGTCCGGCGTGGATCAAGCCTGCAGAAAGAAACAGCGCCCCCTTGGCCAGGCCGTGATGCACGCCGTAGAGCATCAGTACGACCGTCAGCGCCTGCGCTTGCTGAGGATGCCGCCAGGCCAGTGCCAGGATCATCAGCAGATAACCCATCTGACTGACCGAAGAATAAGCCAACACCGCCTTGGCCTTGTCGCTGGTCAGTCCCAGCAGCGCTGGATAGAGAGCGCCGAAGATGCCGATGGCAAGCAGCACATCCGCCCAGTTCGACAGCAGCGGATCACCCTCCGGCAGGCAGCGCCACAGGCCGAGAAAACCCGCCTTGAGCATCGCCCCGGAAAGCACCGCACTGGCGGGTGCAGGTGCCGCTGGGTGTGCCAGCGGCAGCCACACGTGCAGCGGCCAGAACCCGGCTTTCAGGCCGAGGCCGATCAGCAATAGCAGCAGCGTCAGGCCGTCGATGGGCAGCGTTCGCCAGGCGGCAAAGGCGAAACCGCCGTCGGCGGCATGGCTGCGCAGCATCAGTGCAGCGAGCAGGGCCATCTCGCCACAGATCGCCAGTTGCAGATACAGGCGCCCAGCGCGGCGCGGGCCTGGGCCGCGCTGATGCACGATCAGCCCGTAGGCGGCGAGGCTCATGACACTGAAGCCAAGGTAGAAACTCAACGCATCGGTGGCGATGATCAGCAACAGATTGCCGGACAGCGCCAGCGACCAGAACGTCCAGAAGTGCCTGCGTTTGGGGTCGTCTCGCTGACTGCTGCTGGCGAACACCCCGGCGCAACCCCAAAGCAATGCGGTGAAGCCCAGCCAGGCGCGGGTCAATTCATCATCCGCACCCCAGCGCACGCCCTCCCAGAGCATCGGCAGATCCAGTGCCGGCATCGGCCAGATGACCATCGCCAACGCTGGCATACAACCGAGCCAAAGCCAGCCGGCTGCACGCTCGCGAAACAGCAGCAGCGCGCCGACCAGCAAAGGCGCCAGCGGAACGAGCAGCCAAAGCCCGCTCATATCTCGAATTCCCTATCGACGATCAGCTGCGCCCAGCCCAGCGGACTCAGCGCGGTGCCGGCCAGCAAACCGACCAGCAACGCCAGCAGCGCGGTAAAAAGCGCCGGTAGCAGCAACATCCAGTGCGTCTCCCAACGCTCCTCGCGCCAGTTGTCTTCATGCCAATCGGCCGGTTCGGCGAACCAGCCACGCCAGAGCAGCGGTAGGAAATAACCGGCGTTGAGCAGCGCCGACCCCATCAGCACCAGCAATACCCAGTCCTGGCCTGCTTCCAGCGCGCCCATGCCCAGCGCCCATTTGCTGACGAAACCGGCAATCGGTGGGATGCCTATCATCCCCAGCGCTCCGATGCTGAATGCGGTCATGGTCAAGGGCATGCGTCGACCAACGCCGTTCATCTCGCGGATGCGATGAATGCCCAGGGTCTCGGCGAAATTGCCGGCGCAATAGAACAGCGTGACTTTCATCAGGCCTTGGTGCACCAGATGCGCCAGCCCACCGACCGCCGCGATCGGCCCGAGCAGCGCCACGCCAAGGGTCACGTAAGACACCTGACTGATGGTCGAGTAGGCCAGACGCTTCTTCAGCTCCTGTTGCTGCAGCGCACGCAGCGAGCCGTAGAGGATGGTCGCCGCCGCCAACCACAGCAGCGGCCCGGCCATATCCAGTCGGGACAGCGCCTCGGCGCCGAACACGTCATAGACCACCCGGATGATGCCGAACGCGCCCGCCTTGACCACCGCCACTGCATGCAACAACGCACTGACCGGCGCCGGCGCCACCATCGCCTTGGGCAACCAACCGTGTAGCGGAATCAGCGCCGCCTTGACCCCAAGGCCAGCGATGAGCAAGACGAACGCCACACGCAGTGCCAAATCCTGCTCGCCGACCTGTTCCAGCAGATAGCCGCCAGGCTGGAAATCCGGCCCGCCCGCCAGGCCGTGCAGCAGCGCCACCCCCATCAACACCAGCGCTCCGCCGCCTACGGTATAGGCCAGATAGACGCGTCCGGCCCGCAGCGCTTCAGGCGTGCCACGATGCACCACCAACGGAAAGGTCGCCAGGGTGAGCATCTCGTAGAACAGCAGGAAGCTGACCAGATTGCCCGCCAGCGCCAGCCCCACGGTGGCACTGACGCAGAGGCTGAAGTAGCCGAAGAAGCGTGAGCGCAGCGGCGAGTTTTCCAGATAGCCGATGGCATAGACGGTCGTCGCCATCCATAGCACCGAGGACAGCGCGACGAACAGCAGTGACAGCGCATCGGCCTGCAGCACCAAGGGCGCGCCGGGCAGGAACGGCAGGCTGAAGCGGAACTCCAGGCCGCGGCTGACGCCGTAGATCATTGCCCCCACCAACAGCAGCTTGACGCCCACGCCCAGCAGGTTAAGCACCACACGGGTGCGCTGCTGTTCCTCGCGCAAGATGAAGATGAGCAGCCCCGGCAGCATCGAGCTGAGCACGATGGCTAACGGCAGCCAACTGGTCCAGGTCATCGCTCCACCCCGCCAAGCCAGAGCAGCAGCGGTTCGCTGATCAACGCCAGGCTCAAGGCCAGCAGCGCCGGCAGCATTGCCAGCCACTGCGCGAGGCGGTCCGGTACGACGCTGGGCGGATTCGGTCGGGCGCGGTCGAAGCCCAGCGCCACCACGCGAAATACGTAGGCGGCGGACATCAGCGTGCCGAGCAGCACGCCGAATGCCCAGGGCCAATGCTGTGGCTGCTCGAACAGCGGTTGCAGCAACAGCCATTTGGCGAGAAAGCCGCCACTGGGCGGCAAACCGATCAGGCTGGCGCCGGCTACCGCGAAGGCCGCCATCGCCACCGGCATGTTCTGGCTCGCGCCTTTCAATGCGCGCACCCGCCGCGTGCCAAGAACCCGCTGCAATTCGCCAGCGGCGAGAAACATCGACACCTTAGCCAGGCCATGGGCGATGACGAACAGCCACAGCGCGGCGGTCATGCGCGGTTCCTGCCAGTGCAGCAGCAGACCCAGCGCCAGCAAGGCGTAACCCAGTTGCGCGACCGTCGAATAGGCCACCAGCATCTTCAAGCGCGGCGCGCGCAGAGCCGACCATCCGCCGGACAGCAACGCCAGGATGCCCGCCGCGGCAAACAGCACGCCGGCCTGGCGGCCCAGTTCGGGCGGCGCGATCTGGGTCCAGACCAACCAGAGAATGTAGATCGGTCCCTTGACCACTAACGCCGAGAGCAACGCGCTGACTGCCGTCGGCGCGCCGGAATGCGCGGGCGGCAACCACAGGTGCAGCGGCCACAGCGCCGCTTTCAACATCAATCCGACACTCATCAACAGCAGCGCCAGCCGGGTGCTGGCATCCGCTTCGGCCAGTTCCGCCAGCAGCAGAATGTCGAGCACACCGTAGCGGCCATACAACAGCGCGACGCCGAACAGGTAGGCAAGCGATCCGGCCAGCGACAGCATCAGGTAGTTGAACGCCGGGCGGTAAGCCTTGCGCCCGGCCAGCGCCACCAGCGCAACCGCCGTGAGGCTGAGCAGTTCGAGGGTGACGTAGAGGTTGAACAGATCCGCCGACAGCCACAAGGCGACCAGCGCGGCGTGCAGCAGGCAGGACAAGGGCCAGTAATCCTCATTGCCGGTGGCGTGCGGGCTGCGCGCGGCGTAAAGCGCTACCAGCAGGTGCAGCCCAGCGGTGAAGACCATCAGCAAGGCGGTCAGCGGCGTGAGCTGGAAGCGGATCGCCAGCGGGGTGTCCCAGCCGCCAATGTTCAGCAGCTGCGGTCCCAGCTGCATGACGTGGTGTAGGGCTGCAGCCGCGGCGAGCAGGCTGGCGAAGGTGATTGCAATCACCCACGGACCCTTACGCCGCAGCTGTATCCCCAGCAGAAGCAGACCACCCAGCAGCGGCAGCGTCAGGCTCGCCAGTGCAAGCGTCAGTGCCGGCGTCATCGGCGCTGCTCCCGGTCGTCCTGCACCGCGCCCGCCAACCGCAAGGCAAGAGCCGTGGCGCTGACCGCCACCACCAGGCCGGTGACCACCAGCGCCACCAGCACCGGGTCGCTCGGCTGACTGCGCGTCGCCAGGGCGATCATTACCAGAAACACCCCGCTGCCCATCAGATTGAACGCGATGATCCGCCTCAATGCCTGGCGCAGGGTCAGCAGCCCGTACAGCCCGAGTAACCAGAGCGCGGCGCCTACACCCATCCAGAACAGTGCGCTGCTCATGACGATTCCTCGCCTTCGCCGATGACCAACAGGCTCAGACTGGCGGCGATCGACAGGGTGGCCACGGCTTCGATCAGCAGAATGATGAGCTTGGCCGAATCGTCCGGGTAGTTCAGCCAACCCTCGCCCAGCCAGGCGGTGACGATGGCCACGCCGATGAACAGCAACAGTCCGCCCAGCACCAGCAGCCGCAGCGGAGCGAACGACCAGCGCAACCTCGGCAGCAGGGCCGACAGGCGCAGCAGCACCACGCCCGCAGCGAGCAGCGAACCTGCCTGGAAGGCACCGCCCGGCGAGCTGGCGCCACGCCAGAGGATGTAGCCCGCCGCCAGCACCAGCAACGGTGCCAGCACCCGTGCCCAGGCACGCAACAGTGGCCAGGGTTCGGCCAGATCGAGGCGGCGCGGGCCGAGCTGTCGTGCACCGAGCAACGCCAGCAGCAGCACGGCCAGTTCGAGCAGCGTGTCCCAGGCCCGCACGTTCAGCAGCACCGCCGTCACCGGATGGCTGACACCGGTGCGCGGCATCACTCGGTCAAGCTCATCGGGCAGCGTTGGCGTGCCGTCGGCCAGCGGAGCGAGGCCTTGCAGCAGCATGAACAGCAAAGGCAACACCACCAACGCTGCCGCCAGCCGCTGACGGGTCGGGGTAATGTCCGGCAATTCCTGGCGACCCGGCTGACGCGCCAGCGCGGCAAACAGCAACACGCCGGTCAGCCCGGCGCCGATGGCA
The DNA here is from genome assembly GCF_024448955.1 of Stutzerimonas stutzeri. Classification (GTDB taxonomy): domain Bacteria; phylum Pseudomonadota; class Gammaproteobacteria; order Pseudomonadales; family Pseudomonadaceae; genus Stutzerimonas; species Stutzerimonas stutzeri_AQ. The sequence goes on along the minus strand of NZ_JAMOIH010000003.1, from coordinate 107,774 downwards.
GCCTCGGCCAGCGCAAGATCCGCCGCGCCCAAGCGTGCCCAGATCACCGCCATCACCATGCCGAAGGCAACGAACAGCAGCACGCTCGCATAGAGATTGCGCCCGTGTAGCGCGCCCAGGGCGAGCGCAAGCAACAGCAGACCCAGCGTGCCGTCGAACAGCCAGTCAGTCATCGTCCGGGTCCTCGCTCGCCTGGCGCGCCAGCAGCTGGCAGGCGGTGGCGCTGGAGGCCATCAACAGCAGCCAGATCAGCAGCATCTGCCCCACTTCGAGCAGACTCTCGGCGCGGATCGACAAGCCGGCGACCACCAGCCCGAGGCCGAGGGTATCGGCCTTGGTGAGGGCGTGCAGCCGGCTGACCGCGTCGGGAAAGCGCAGCAGGCCGATGCTGCCGGCGGCAAAGAACAGCAGACCGCCGAGCAATAGCGCCCAGCTCAATGCGTCGAGCAAAAGATCAATCATGGTGGCTTTGCCGCAACAGTTGCACCAGCGCGGCACTGGCGACCGCCGCCAGCAAGCCCAGCAGCAGCGCCACGTCACGCAGCGCGGGCTGTTCCTGCCATTGCGCCATGACCAGCAGCAGCGCCGTGCCGGCGGTGCCGAACAGCTGGATCGCAAGGAGCCGGTCCACCCGCTTCGGGCCCAGCACGACGCGCACCAGACCGACGCCGATGGTCAGCAGCAAGAGTGCCGAATACAGCGCCATCAGGGCTCATCCCGTGCGGGAAGCAGTCGGGTCAGCCGCTGTTCCAGCTCGATCAGCGTCGCTTCCCACGGCTGCCGCTCGTCTAACACATGCATACGCATGCAGCCGGCATCGATCCGCGAAGCCAGCGTGCCCGGCAGCAACCCGACCAGCGCCGATAGCATTAGCCGCGTCCGCGGCGATTCGCAGCGCAGTCGGTAATCAACCCACGCCGGCTGCAGCGACCGCCCTGGATGCAGCGCGCGCAGCGCCACGTCCCAGGCACCCAGCGTCATGTGTTTGAGGACGAACCAGACGAAGCCCGGCAGGCTTACCAGCGAGGGTTGCCAGGACCGCAGACCCAGCCAGAGCGACAGCCCAACGGCGAGCAGCACGCTCGGCACGCCGATGGCCCAGCCGCTGCCGTCGACGAACAGCGCCCAGATCACGGTATAGAGCAGCGTCCAACCCAGCCCATCGATCCAACGGCGGCGCGATCCAGTTTCTCTGCTCACAAGGTCTCCTTTCGGCTGATCGAAGTGTCGATCCGAAATCCTCCATGGCGTTCCGTCGCGCTGGCGATGGGCTTGTTTCGTGGCATTGCACAGTGAATGAGCGCCCGAGCGCCGGGCGCTCACTCCGCTGCCCGACACGGCATCCGCAGTGACTGGCCCGGTTCGAGCTGCTCGCGACCCGCCGCGTGATGCACGGTTACCGACCGGTCGTTGGCGCTGTCAGCCGTCACCGTCAGCCAGCCATCGTCCAGCTGCAGATGCAGGCACGCCTGACGGTAGAACAACGACAGCGCCACGTGCCGCAGCTCAGCCGGAGGCATGGGGAAAACATGCAGGCCATCGAGTTCTGGCCGCACGCCGAGGTAGCGGCGCTGCAGTACATCCAGCGACCCGGACATGGCGCCCAGATGCACGCCTTCCTGCGTGCCTTCATCGCCCGGCGTACACAGATCGACATCCAGGGTTTGCTGAAAATAAGTCCATGACGCCTCGCTATCGACTTCGGCCAGAGCGCCGGCGCAGCTGACGTTCGACAGGCTCGACTCGTGAGTCAGGCGCGCCAGATGGTAGGCCAGCGTGCGATGCAGGGCGTCCTCGTCGTGCCGATAGCCGAGCCACTGAAAAAGCGCCTGATACTGATGCTGCGGCAGCAAGTGGTGCGCCATCAGCACATCCGCCTGCTTGGTCAACTGATAGCGGTCGCAACTGTCGTGCTGCGCTTCGAGCATCCAGTCCAGCCGCGGATGGTCGCCGTGCAGCCACTCTTGCGGAGGCGGTTCGAGCTTGTCGAAACCCTCGAACTGGCTAAGCACCTCGTCCTCGACGAAGGGGAGATAGATGCGCCGGCTGATCCGCTCCCAGCCTTCCACCTCTTCCGCTTCGAGTTGCAGCCTGTTGCGCAGCGCACCGGCCTTGTCATCGGGGAGCAACTCGAGTACCTGTCGCGCACGACATAGCGTCCAGACGGCCATGAGATTGGTATAGGCGTTGTCATCCAATCCGGGCTCCGCCGCGCCGGGATAGCCGTTGTGATACTCGTCTGGGCCGATCACGCCACAGATCAGATAGCGCTGCCGAGACTCGTCGAAGCGCGCCAGGCTGGTCCAGAAGCGCGCCACTTCGATGATCAGCTCCCCCACCGACCCGGCTAGCAGCGCCTCGTCACCGGTGGCGAGATAAAGCTGCCACGCATCGAACGCCACCGCCGAGCCGATATGGCGCTGCAGGTGGGTGTGATCGGGCATCCAGCGCCCCGACATCGGGTTGAACTGCCATGGCGGGGTTTCCTCCTCGCCACTGTCGGCACTGCGCCAGGGAAACATGGCGCCGCGCAAACCGGCTCGACGCGCCCGTTCACGGGCCGTATCCAGACGTCGATGGCGATAGTCGACCAGGTTGCGCGCCAGCTCGGGAAAATGGGTGACGAGAAACGGGAAGGCGAACAGCTCATCCCAGAACACTTGGCCGTAGTACCCCTCCATCCAGCCGCGCGGGGGAAAGCCGAGATCCTTGCCGACGCTGTTCCCTGACACCGTTTGCAAGAGATGAAAGGCATGAAAGCGCAGCGCCAGCTGCAGCTGGGCATCATCCGATTCGATCGGCATGCGCCGCCACAGCTGCGCCCAGGCATCGGTGTGCGCGCGTTGCAGGTCGTCGAAATCAGCCTGCGGCAGTTGCTGGAGCACCTGCTCGCGCGCGTGATCATCGTCGGCTGGCCGCTCGTCATCGACCTGCACCAACACCCGCTTTTCGATGACCAGCCGCCCGTCCGCCGGCACCGTGCATTCAGCCTGTTGGATGAGCCGCTGCTCGACCTGCTGGCCATGCCAGTGCGATTCCTGCCCCGGCGTGCGGAGGCCCACGGCCATCGCCAGGCGGCGATGGTTGTCGTCGACGCTGGCACTCAGCGCAGCACGCCCCTGCTCGTCGTGCTGGATGGTTAACGCGCCGAGACGTCGCCCTTCGTACGCGTCATTGCGGGGGATCGCCGCATTGGTCACGCCGCCATCGAGGATCGCGCGAAGACGGATGCGAGCGACGTCTCGCGGTACCTTGAGCTCCCAACGCAGCACCGCCAGCTGTGGCGAGGCCATGCTGACGAAGCGCGTCTCGTGCAGCCGCACCGCATGGCCCGCCAAGACGAAATCCAGCTCGCGCTCCAGCAGGCCGTTTTCCAGCGTCAGGCACTGGCGGTACCCGCGCAGTTCGACACCGTCGAGGCTGTACCAGTCGCCGTCGTCCAGCGCGAAGCTCAGGCCGAACGGGTCGGGCAGGTTGACCAGCGCGGCCATCCGCACCGCACTGCCATTGACCTCGCGCGGAGCATCGTCGTACCAGCCGGCACGGTACAGGCCGGCGTAATGGTCACCCCCATCAGCCGAATGCAGGGCGGCTGCCTCCGGCGCGCAGGCGCGGCAGCCCAACAGGCCATTGCCCAGTGCCAGCAGCGCCTCGCGCCGGCGTTCGTCATCCGGGTCGTAGCTATCGAAAACCACTTGGCTCGGAGCGTTCGACTCAGTCATGCAGCACCCTCACAGCACCCAACAGCTGCTGCGCCATCGAGGCGACCTGTTCACGATCGGGATACGCCGGCTGCGAGCCATAGGCGGTGACGGCTAGATTGGCTGCGGCCACGCCCCAAGCAGCGGCTTCGCGTGGCGCGCGCCCCTCCAGCAACGCGATGGCGAAGACGCCGGTAAAGGCATCGCCGGCGCCCGTGGTATCGACCGGCTCCACCTGCCCCGGCGGAATATGCGAAACCTCCTCGCCACAGGCCAGGACGCAACCGCCATCACTCAGCTTGATGCAAACGATCTCCGTGCCGGCCCGCTGCAACTCACGCGCGGTATCGGCAGCGGCCTCGATGTTGTCGACCGGATACCCGACCAGCGCTTCGGCCTCGTCGGCGTTCGGCGTGATCGCGTGCAACATCGGCAGCAGGTCGCGCTCCAGCCGATCCGGAAACGACGGATCGAGCACCACCGGGATGTCTCGGCGCGCCGCGGTCTCGACGGCGCGCCGCACCACCCAGGCGGGGATTTCGTAGTCGAGCGCCAGACGGGCCGGGGTCTCGCAGCTCTCGATGCATGAACAGATGGCATCGGCGGCCGCCTCGTCCCAGCAATCGTTGGCATTGGTCGCCAGCACGATGTGCTTCTTTGCATCCGGCGGCACCATGATCATCGAAACGCCAGTGGCCTGGCCCGCCGCGCGACCGACGCCGTCGATCTCTATCCCAGCCTCGCGCAATGGGCCGAGCGCCTGCTCGGCCAGATCGTCGTCACCCACCCGACCCAGCAGGATGCTGCGATGGCCGAAGCGTGCAGCGAGGTAGGCGGTATTGCTGGCCTTGCCGCCGGACAGGCGACACAGATCATGGGCCAGCAGGGTCTCGCGACCGCCGGGCGGTTCGTCGACCCGCACCTGAAAATCGGCATTGATGCTGCCCAAGGACAACAGCGTTAGGCGCTCCATGAACATGCTCCGGTGGTTCAAGCTCGTCCTTTAACGGACCTGAACGGCTGGCCAGGGTTCGCGTTTCGCTACCTTATCGGTCAGCTCTGACCAATCGCGGGAAGCGCCCGCCCCGCTTCTTTTCGCACTTCAACGCGCAGGCGGCTCCTACCGATGCGAGGCAATCGGCGGGAACCCATTGGCGCCGCGGCCGCTCGAACCTCAATCGCCAACACTGGCGCAGCGCCAAGGCATCCATGCCGGGGCTTGCTGGCGATACCGAACACCGCACCCGTCAGGGTGTTCAAGTTACTGTCGGGCAACAGCCCAAGCCTGCGTGATGCCTGTATCGGCACGCGTGCGAGGAGCCTTCGAATGAGTGCGATTGCGTTGATGATTGTGGGGCTGGCGGCGATGTCGCTGGGGTATCTGTTCTACTCGAAGTTCATCGCTGAGAAGATCTACCGCCTCGATCCGAACTACCGCACCCCGGCCCATACCATGCGCGACGGTGTGGATTATGTGCCGACCAACCGGTTCGTACTCTGGGGCCACCACTTCACCTCAGTGGCAGGCGCCGCACCTATCGTCGGCCCAGCCATTGCGGTGATCTGGGGCTGGGTGCCGGCGTTTCTCTGGGTGGTGCTGGGCACCATCTTCTTCGCCGGCATTCATGACTTCGGCGCGCTCTGGGCCAGCGCTCGCAACCGGGGCCAATCGGTGGGCATGCTCAGCGGCCGGCTGATCGGTTCGCGCGGCCGCAGTCTGTTTCTGGTCGTGATCTTCCTTGTATTGCTGATGGTCAACGGCGCCTTTGCCGCGGTGATCTCCAACCTGCTGGTGTCGACGCCGACTTCGGTAATTCCAGTATGGGGCGCCATCCTCGTCGCGCTGATAATCGGCCAGCTCATCTATCGCTACAACGTCAAATTGCTGTGGCCCTCCCTGGGCGGCGTGATCGTGCTCTACCTGCTGATCCTGCTGGGCAACGCCTACCCGATCACCCTGCCGGATACCGTGCTGGGCCTGAGCGCCAAGTCGTTCTGGATTCTGCTGCTGTTCGCTTATGCCGCCATCGCGTCGCTGCTGCCGGTGTGGGTGCTGCTGCAGCCGCGTGACTACATCAACGGCCTGCAGTTGTTCGTCGGTCTCGGCCTGCTCTATCTGGCGGTGCTGTTTGGTGCGCCGGATTTGGTTGCGCCGGCGTACAACACCGAATTACCTGCCGATAGTCCGAGCATCGTGCCGCTGCTGTTCGTGACCATCGCCTGCGGGGCGATCTCTGGCTTCCACGGGCTGGTGGCGTCCGGCACCACGTCCAAGCAGCTGGACAAGGAGACCGACGCCCGCTTCGTCGGCTATTTCGGCGCGGTGGGTGAAGGCATGCTCTCGCTGGCGGCGATCATCTGCTGCACTGCCGGTTTCGCTACGTTGCTCGACTGGCAACAGGTCTACACCGCCTTCGGCCAGGGCGGCGTGAATGCCTTCGTCCAGGGCGGCGGCACGCTGCTTGCCAACGGCCTGGGTCTGCCAGCGGACCTCGGCGCCACTATTCTTGCGGTAATGGCGATTCTCTTCGCCGGCACCACCATGGACACCGGCCTGCGCCTGCAACGCTTCGTGATTCAGGAAGCCGGCGAGCTGGCGGGCATGAAGGTGAACACTCTGGTCGGCACGCTGATCGCAGTCGGCGTGTGCATGGCCCTGGCCTTTGGCGCTGGCTCCGAGGGCAGCGGCGGCATGGCGATCTGGCCGCTGTTCGGCACCACCAATCAGCTGCTGGCGGGCCTGACGCTGTCGATCATCACCGTGCTGCTGATCAAGCAGGGTCGTCCGGCGATGTACACCCTGGTGCCGCTGGTGTTCCTGCTGGCGATGTCGATCTATGCGCTGCTAGTGCAGATGGGCCAGTTCTACCGCGCCGAGAACTGGCTGCTGCTGGGCATGGACGTGGTGATTCTGATCGCAGCGCTGTGGGTCACCCTTGAAGCGATCATCGCCATGCGCAAGGGCCGCGATCCGGCTGCCGAGATGACCACCGACGAGCCGCTGCCGTGACGCAGCGGCCGTTCTTCCAGCGGTTGTCGGACGGGCTACAGGAGTTCTACGTCGCGCCCTACCGGCGTACCTTCGCCCGCGCCCGGCGCGACGAGGACGACCTGTTCATGCTGCTGGTGTTTTCCGAGGCGCTGGGCGTACCCAACCCTGCCGCCTGGTACACCCTGGAGCTGATGCCGGAACTCTATGAACGCTTCCATGACTGGCATCGCCGCATGGGCATGGAGCATTCACCACTGGATCACATCGGATGCTGCTAGCACTGGCCGCACGAAGCCGGGTGCTGTTCATCGGTGGTAAGGGCGGCGTCGGCAAGACCACCGTCGCTGCAGCCACCGCGCTGCATCAGGCACGAGCCGGGCGCCGAGTGCTGCTGGTCTCCACCGATCCCGCGCATAACCTCGGCCATCTGTGGAACCGCTCCATTGGCCCGAATATCGTACGTCTGGCGGCCGGGCTCGACGGCCTAGAGCTCGATCCCGACGAGACCGTACGCCAACACCTCGACGAAGTGGGCAGCGCCTTGCGCCGGTTGATGCCACCGCACCTGGCGGGTGAAGTCGACAAGCACATGTCGCTCTCTCGCGATGCGCCCGGCATGCACGAAGCAGCGCTGCTCGAACGTATTGCAGACACCATTATCCAGGGCATGGACGACTACGACCTGCTGGTCTTCGACACCGCGCCATCCGGTCATACCTCACGACTCATGGCGCTGCCGGAAATGATGACGGCCTGGACCGAAGGGTTGCTGCAACGTCAGGAACGCAGCAAGCGATTCGGCGATGTGTTGCGAAATCTTGGCAAGGACGACGGCGGTTTAGGCGAAAGCATCCTCGGCCGCGAAACCAGCGACGGCAACGACCGCCAGCAACGCGTGCGACAGCTGCTCTACCGACGCCGCGAACGCTTCAGCCAACTGCGTGACGTGATACAGGACCGCCAGCGTTGCGCGTTCGTCATCGTCCTCGCTGCCGAGCGGCTGCCGGTACTGGAAACCATCGAATTGCAGGCCCAGCTGCAGCGCAGCGGCATCGATGTCGCCGGACTGGTGGTGAATAAACGCTCACCCGCCGACGCCGGCACCTTTCTCGCCGAGCGACACGCGCAAGAACAGCGTCATTTGGACACGCTGCAACAGGCCCTACCGAGCCTTCCGCTGCAGCAACTGCCCCTGCTGGCCGAAGACGTGGTCGGCGAAGCCGCGCTCGAGGCGTTTGGCGAGCGGCTGAACGCGGTCTGAAGCGCCCCGAGGAGTCCTTTCCACAGCAGCTTCGTGCAGGCTCTAGCCTAACGGGGGCGACGCGTTACCCGCCGGCGCAACCGAGCAGCAAACTAAAGCTGGAGCTTCTCCGGAAACGGAATAGAATTCGCATCCCCAAGGCGCAGCCCACCACCCCGGCGCTGCGTTTGCCGAATGCCCTATCCGGGTGGCCGGCTTGTGCTGGAGATACACGATGTCTACCGAACCCGTTACGCTGATGGTGGCCCGCCGCGTCCGCGATGGCCGCTACCACGACCTCCTCGCCTGGCTGCATGAAGGGGAACTGCTGGCCGCGGACTTTCCCGGTTACCTCGGCTCCGGCGTACTGGCGCCCCCGCCTGACGATGATGAATTCCAGATCGTCTTCCGTTTCGCCAACGAGCAGACCCTCGACTCCTGGGAACATTCGGCCTCGCGCCGAGCCTGGCTGCAACGTGGCGGCGAACTCTTCGCTCAGCCCCATGAGCGCCGCGCTCGGGGCATCGACGCCTGGTTCGGTAGCAATGACAGCGCCCTACCACCGCGCTGGAAGCAAAGCGTGGCGATCTGGCTGGCGTTCTTTCCCGTCTCACTGCTGTTCAACATGCTGTTCGGCGGGATGCTCAGCGAACTCAGCCTGGTCATGCGGATATTGCTCAGCACGCTGGCGCTGACGCCACTGATGACCTATCTCTTCATTCCTCTGTCCACGCGCTTGCTTGCACCCTGGCTGCGCGCTTCGACCCGCCCCGTGGTGCGCCCTGCAAAACAGCCAGTCCCTATCCGCTGATCGGCATGACCTGAAGATTGTTATAAAAATATTGCTGCCGTTTGTCTGGCGCCATTAAAGTGCCACCCAGGCACGCCGCTAACTCGCTATGCCCGGCGAACACATGTTCGCTGCGATCGAGAACGCCGGAACGCGGATAGGACCCTAGCTGCGAAGCCTGCCAAACCCTAGCCGAACGCTGCAGCGTGCAGTCCCGGCCTGCATAGCGGATGAGCGAAGAATGAATAACAAGACTCTGGTGTCGGCGTCACATCTGCGGCGGCTCTGCGGCGCGACTCTGGTTGCGACGAGCCTTCTGTTTCCGTCTACCGCCCTGCAAGCCGCGCAAACGCTGAATCTGCTGAACTGGGAGGATTTTCTCAGCGAAGCGGTGATCGAGCGCTGGCAGGCCGAGACCGGCGTGCAGATTCAACAGGTCTACTTCGACAGCGGCGACAAGCGCGACGAGGTGCTCTCCGAGCCGGATCACCGGATCGACATCGCGCTGACCGAGCTGATCAGCGCCGACCGCTTCGGCGAACGCGGGCTGCTGGAGCCGATCGATGAGAAGACGCTGCCCAATCTGAGGCACACGCCGCAACGCTGGCGCGACCACTGCGGGCCCCACGCGATTCCCTATCTCTGGGGCACGCTCGGCATCGCCTATCGTTCCGACCGCCTGCCCGTCGCGCCCCGCTCCTGGGCCGACTTGCTGCAACCGGCCGAACGCGACGCGCCGCACATCATCATGATGGAGGACCACGAAGACATCCTCGCCGGCCCGCTGCTTTACCAGCAGCGCTCGATCAACACCTCAAGCGTCGACGAATTGAAAGCCGCCTACGAGCTGCTGATGGCGCAGTCCCACGCCGTGCTGACCTATGAATATGTGATCACGTCGCTACGCAGCCAGCGCTACCTCGACAAGGCCGACATGGCGCTGACCTACAGCGGCGATCAGCAGGTGCTCAATGCGATCGAAGGCGTCGAAGGCGAGCCCTGGCGCTACGTGGTGCCCGAGGAAGGCACGCTGCTTTGGGTCGATTGCCTGTCGGTGCCGGTCAACAGCCAGAAGAAGGCGTTGGCCTACCGCTTCCTGAGTTTTATCAATACGCCCGAAATAGCGGCCCTGAATGCCGCCGAGCTGGGCGTCGCCACGGCCAACACGGCGGCCATCGCGCTGTTGCCGGATGAGATCCGCCAGGATCGAAGCATCTATCCTCCCGAGGCGATACTGCAGAACAGCCAGGTCTATGAGCCACGTCCGCTGGACGCGACGCAGACCCGGCGGCGCATCATCAACGCACTGATCAACGCCCATGACGCTCGGTAAACGCACGCTGCTGGTGATCTTCCCGGTCATTCTGATCATCCAGCTGCTGGCTGCAACGACCGCTTACCTGACCCAGCGCGCTTCACTGCTGGGCCTCGAACAGGCGCGTCTGGGGCAACAACTGTTGGCGCTCAAATCCGCTTATCTGGACTACGAGGCGTTCAACCGTAGCGTGCTCTACTCGATCGCCAACAGCGAAGCGTTGCTGTTGTTCCTGCGTGAGTCGAACACTGCCTACCGTAACGAAACGCTGGGGTTGCGCATCCAGCAGAGCATTCGCTCGCTATCGACGACCCGCATGTCGTTCGTGTCCTTCGCCATCGTCCAGCCTGGCGGTGAGGTGGCCTACTATCACGAGAGCAGCCTGTCACCTTTCGCAACCATGAGCGCCACGCAGCAACAGGTTGTCCGAGAGGCCAAGCAGACGCCACATACCGGCGAAATGACCTATGTGGAAACAGCCGAGGGCGGCCTGTTGTTGGATACCGATTTCATCCTGCCTGCCTCGATCAGCCGCCCTTTGCCCAGCCAGCGAGCGGAAGCCTTCGCCCTGCAACTGGCGGTGCGCCCTGAAAGCTTCATCAGCCTCAAGCGCAGCCTGGAGGCCGAATACGGTGCGGCGGTGGAGATTGCACCCAAGCTCAAACCGGCGCCACGGGGGTTGTCGGCCGATATCGAGCTGTCACGCTCGCTGTCCGCACGCCTGACGCCGTCACCCGACTACATTGCCGCGCGCCTGCAGACGCTGGGGCTGGCATTTCTGTTTGGCGTCGTGCTGATCTGCCTGATCTCCGTCGGCCTGTTGCTGGTGTTGATCCATCACTATGTCACCGGTCCGATCAGCTGGCTCGACCAGCAGCTCACCGAGCTGCTGCAGGGCAAACGCCACGCGATGGACGAACCCAGCGATGGCGGCGAGATTGGCCGCCTGACGCTGAATATGAAAACCCTGCACGAGCGCAACACGGCCGCGCTGCAGCGTATTCAGGAAATCTCCTGGACCGACAGCCTGACCCATATCAGCAACCGCGCCCATTTCGGCCTGCTGGCCACCGCCATGTATGACCAGTGCGCACGCGGCGGACGGCAACTGGCGCTGCTGTTTCTTGATCTGGACAACTTCAAACAGGTGAACGACCAGCACGGCCACGATGCCGGCGACACCCTACTGCGAATCCTCGCCAAACGCATGCAAGGCGTGCTCGAGCACCACCGCAAGGCCCACCCTGAGGACGAGACCGCGCTCGCCCGGCTCTCCGGCGACGAGTTCGCCATCCTGCTGCTGACCGGTACCGAGTACGACAGCTTGCCGGCGCTTACCGATGCCTTGCTGGATCTGTGTCGCAGCGGCTTCCGTTTCGAGGACCGTCTCTACCCGGTCGGTGTCAGCATCGGCACGGCACGCTATCCGGCCGACGCCGATTCCATCACTCAACTGCTGACCCGCGCCGACACCGCGATGTATCAGGCCAAGGCCGAAGGCAAGAACGTCGCGGTGGCCTTTTCGGCTCAGCTGGAGCAACGCAACCAACGTATCCGGCTGGTCGAGGAACAGTTGCGCCTGCTCGATGGCGACGAGCAATTGCGCCTGGTTTACATGCCAGCGGTGGATCGCGAGGGTCTTGTAGTCAGCTGCGAAGTCCTGCTGCGCTGGCATTCGCCCTTGCTCGGCACGGTTTCACCGGGCGAATTCATTCCCATCGCCGAGCGCGCCGGGCTATTCCCGAAGATCGACAGCTGGGTGATCGACAGGGCCCTGGCCGGCTATCCGGAACTGGTGAGGCTGTTCGGCGAAGGCATGATTCTGGCGATCAACGTCTCGTCGGCGCAGCTGACCGACGATCACATCTGCCGCTACTTGATCGAACGCGCCGCGCACCATGGCGTCGCGCCCGGCAACATTGAGATCGAGCTGACCGAAACCTACGCCGCCGAACTGAGCAGCAACACCATGGAAGTGGTGCGGGCCATCCGCGCGGCGGGCTTCCGCGTAGCCATCGACGATTTCGGCGTCGGCTACACCTCGATCCAGCAGTTGCTCGAGTACCCGGCCGACACCATCAAACTGGACATGGCCATCGTGCAGCGCCTGACGCAACCGGAACTACGGGAAAGCCTCACTGCGCTCACCGCCTTCTGCCAAGCGCAGGGCAAGCGGGTCAATGCCGAGGGCGTGGACACCATGGAAAAGCAGTCCGCACTGCTCCAGGCCGGCTGCGATTTGTTCCAGGGCTATCTGATATCGCCGCCACGTTCAGTGGCCGCGCTAGAGGAGTGGGTAGCGATACGCAACCGTTCGCAGCCCGAGCTGCGCGTCGAACAGCTGCACGGCCAGGCGATGCCGCACGACGCTAAGCAGGCCGTAGCAAATCGGAACTGATACGCCACGACAGCTAAGGTTGAACGCTCTTGCTCCAAGCGCGTGCTGGCGCTGGCGCTGGCGCCGGGACGGCACCGGCCGTATGGTGTTCCTCAGGAGCGTGGCTCACATTGCGCGCTACTTGCCAACTCACAGGGCTTTAGCGAATGCGTTGTGATTCATTGCGGGCGTTTGCCCTTTTCGTTCTGCTGGCAGGCTGCTGTGGCTTGGCTGCGGCTGATGTCACGCCAACGCAAATCGCCCAGAACGTTCATGAATTGCAGGTAGGTGCCGTCGAGTATGTCGTCGGCCACAGCGAGGCGGGCTTCGAAACCGCCCATGTTGCGGCCTGGGACTGGCAGCCGCTGCAACGACCCAACCTGAAAAAGCAGCCGCAGGGCGTATGGCTGCGCTTCATGCTGCACAATACGACCGCACCGCCCGGTACCTGGTATCTCAGCCTGAAATGGCCGGTTCTGGACGAGGTGCGCGTGCGCCTGTTCTATCCGACCCGTAACCAGTGGGGCCCGCCGATGCGGGCCGGCGACACCGTGCCGATGCGCGAGCGGCCCCAGGCCGACCACAACTTCGTCTACCCATTCGAGCTGCGCGCCGAGGAAGCGGCCGTGGTTTATCTGCATGTGCAAGCAGGCGAACTGATCGTCCTGCCGTTGGCGATAGCTGATGAGACAGGCTTCATTGCCGCGAAGATCACTGACGTTGCGATGACCAGTCTGTTCTTCGGCGGCATGTTAGTGATCCTGCTCTACAACTGCAGCTTGTTCGTGTTCACTCGGGACATCAGCTACCTGCTCTACGTTACCTATCTGCTCAGCGCGCTGTTCTACGTGCTGAGCATCACGGGCTTCGGCCAGCTCTTCCTGTGGCCGAACATGCCGACGTTTTCTAACCGGTTCTATGGCCTTTCAGCGGCGTTGAGTTTCTTCACGCCGCTGCTTTTCGCCACTCGCTTTCTCGACATCAGGCGCTACGGCGGCTGGGTCTGGCACGTGACGCTATTCCTCATCGGCTATTGGGCCGCCGTACTGCTGGCCATAGTCTTTGCCCCGGCGCTGACCCACTATCTGGCGATCGGAACGATGGCGCTGGTCCACTGTGCGCTGAGCATGGCGGTGACCATCACCCTGTGGATCCGCGGGAATGCCTCGGCCCGTCAGTTCACCATCGCTTGGTCGACCCTGTTGTTTTTCACCGTCGCCCATCTGCTCGCCCTGGAAGGCGTACTGCCGCTGAACGCATTGACCCTCAACGGGCAGCTGATCGGCATGTTCACCGAGTTCGTATTGCTCTCGATGGCGCTGGCCGAGCGCATCAATCACGAGCGCGAACATCGAATCGAGGCGCAGAAGAGCGCGCTGCGTTCCTCCGAGGCCCTGGCTCAGGAACGCGAGTCCCGTTTGCGCGCGCAGCAACAGACGCTGGAGCTGCAGATGCGCGCCAACGAGGCACTGGAAGCCCGCGTACTCGAACGGACCCAAGCGCTGGAAGAGGCCAAGCGTGGGCTGGAGCAGGTCAACGCGCAACTGACCCGCATGAGCGTTACCGACGCGCTGACGCAGCTGTCCAACCGCGGCCACTTCGATCTGATGTTCGAACAGGAGATTCGGCGCGCGCAGCGCATCGACGCGCCACTGTCCGTGCTACTGCTGGACATCGACCACTTCAAACGGATCAATGACACCTATGGCCACCCATTCGGCGACGAATGCCTGCGCCTGGTCGCCGCCATCCTCAAACAGCACGGACAGCGCGCCGGGGATGTGGTGGCGCGCTACGGTGGCGAGGAGTTCATCATTGCGCTACCGGGTGTCGACAGCCATCAGGCCCGCGAACAGGCCGAGCGTATCCGCGCGGCGGTGGCGGAGCTGCACCCGACCTACGGCGATACCCGCATCGATCTGACAATCAGCATCGGTGTGGCAACGCTGAACCCACAGGCGCCTTGCTCGACGGTCCAGCTAATGGCCGAAGCCGATGCCGCGCTCTACCGAGCCAAACGCAATGGCCGCAACCAAGTAGCGGTCGCCGACCCGCAAGAGCCGAGCTGACTCAGTCGAGCGTCGACGCAAAGCGCAGCCTGACCAGCAAACCGCCCAACGCGCCCTGACCCAACTCGATGGTGGCGCGATGGGCGCGGCTGATCTCGCCGACGATGGCCAGCCCGAGCCCGGCACCCTGCCCCTTTTGCTGCACACGGTAGAACCGCGCGAAGACCTTCTCGCGCTCCTCGGGCGGGATTCCAGGACCATCGTCTTCGACTTCCAGCACGCCATCTTCCTTCACCCGCAGCACCACGTTGCCGCCAACGGGCGTATGTCCCAAAGCATTGTCCAGCAGGTTGCTCAGCAGCTCGCTGAGCAGCGTCGGCTCGCCATGAATCCATACCGGGTGGTCCGCTTCGAGGGCGATGGCGACGCCACGCTTGTGCGCCAACGCGGCCATCGCCAAACCCAGCTCGCGGGCCAGCTGGCTCAAGTCGAGGCGTTGCGCGCCACCCTCGGCAATCGACTGCGCGCCGCTTTCGATGCGCGCCAGGGACAGCAGCTGGTTGGCCAGATGAATGACCCGGTCGGTATGCGCCTCAGCTTCTTCGAGGGTTTCCAGCCAGCGCTGCGGTTGCTGTTCGCGCAGGCCCAGCTCGATGCGTGCCTTAAGCGCCGCCAGCGGCGTGCGTAACTCGTGCGAGGCATCGGCGATGAACTGCGCCTGGCGCTCGAACTGGCCGCGCAGGCGTTCGGTGAAATGATTGAGCGCAGCCACCAGCGGCTTGAGTTCGCGCTGTACCGTGACCAGCGGCAACGGACGCAAATCGTCCGGCTGACGCAGTTCGACCGCCTCGCTGAGCTTGCCCAGCGGACGCAGCGCGGCGCTCACCGCCAGCCACACCAGCAGCAGCGCCGTGATCGCCAGCAAGCCGACCCGCCACAGGGTGTCGGTGAGCAGACTGCGCGCCATGCGTTCACGGGCACCGAGCGTTTCGGCCACGCGAATTTCGGCGATGCCGTTGAGCTCCGGCTCGCTGACCGGCTGCAACAGACTGACCAGACGCACACCCTCGCCCTTGAACTCGCCGTCATAGAACCGCGCCAACGCAGGATAGTCGTCGGTGCGCCGGATTTCGGGGCCTGGTGCTGGAAGGTCTTCGTAGCCGCTGACCAGGCGGCCGCGGATATCGAGCACTTGGTAGTAGATGCGCCCGGCGCTGTCATAGGCAAAGGTATCCAGCGCCACATAAGGCACATTGGCGCGCAGCTTGCCGTCATTGGCGACCAGCCCGTCGGCAATGGCGCGGGCCGAAGCCAGCAGCGTGCGGTCATAGGCGGTATCGGCGGCGGCGCGGCCATTCCAGTAGGCGCTCCAGCCGCTGAACAGCAGCAACAGCGCCAGCAGCACCGCCAGCCGGCGCAGCAGCCTACCGCGCAGGCTGCCGACCTCAGCCATCGGTGGCCTCGAGCAGATAGCCGAGGCCCCGGAAGGTGACGATGCGCACCGGCTGACCCTCGAGCTTCTTGCGCAGACGGTGGATGTAGATCTCGATGGCGTCGGCGCTGGCGTCCTCATCCAGGCCGAAGACCTGCGCGGCAAGCTGATCCTTGCTCATCACCCGTCCAGGACGGGCGATCAACGCCTCGAGTACGCCCTGCTCGCGCGAGGTCAGCGCCAGCGGCTCGCCAGCCAGGGTGAAGCGCCGGGCATCCAGATCATGAGCCAGCACGCCGCAACGCTGCTGGCGTTCGCCGCCACCGACGCTGCGCCGCAACAGCGCTTTGACCCGCGCTTCGAGTTCGGACAGCTCGAACGGCTTGGCCAGATAATCGTCGGCACCGAGATTGAGCCCGTGTACGCGATCAGTGACCTCGCCACGCGCGGTGAGCATGAGGACCGGTAGCGTCTTGCCGCGTTCACGCAGCCTCGCCAGGACCTCAAAGCCGTCGAGCCGAGGCAGCCCGACGTCGAGAATCGCCAGCGCGTAATCCTCGGTCGCCAGGGCCAGATCGGCCGCCACGCCATCGTTGAGCAGGTCCACCGTCCATCCGCCGGCGCGCAACGCCTGGGCGACGCTTTCAGCCAGTTGGGGATGGTCCTCGACCAGAAGAATCCGCATTGCCTGTCCTCTGCCACACACGGAAAGGAGCGCAAGTGTAGCGACAAGGCACGCTGCACGCTGCTTTCACGCCTGAAAGCCTGGCGAAAGTTTCGCCGCCTAGGATCGCATGCAGGTGGCTCGAACCACCTGCTACGGCACATCGCCGTCACAACAAAAACAAGAATGGAGATACAGGATGCTGACTGCCGTCAGAACTAAACCCGCATACGCTCGCCTTACCCTCGCCGTCGCGGCCGCCTCGCTGTCGCCCCTGGCGCAGGCCGATTTCATCGAAGATAGCAGCGCCACGCTACAGACTCACAATATCTACCTCAATCGTGATTTTCGCGAAGGGGATGGCCAGTCCAAACGCGAGGAATGGTCGCAGGGCTTTCTGCTCAATATCGAATCCGGTTTCACCGAAGGCACCGTGGGCTTCGGCCTCGATGCCATGGGCATGCTCGGCATCAAGCTGGACTCCGGCGGCGGCCGCGCCGGCACCGACCTGCTCCCGGTGCGCGACGATGGCAGCACGCCGGATGAGTTCAGCCGCCTCGGGCTGACGGCCAAGGCGAAGGTCTCCGAGACGGAGCTGCGCTACGGCAGCCATATCCCCGAAACGCCAGTGGTGATGGCCAGCGACAGCCGCACCCTGCCCCAGGTGTTCGAAGGCACGATGCTGGTGTCTCAGGACGTGACCGGCCTGACCCTGAGCGGCGGCCGTCTGGACAAGGTCATCGACCGCGCCTCGACCAACTCCCAGGATCTGCAGCTGAACAACAAGAATGGTCGTTTCGACAGCTCCGCCGAAGCCGATCATCTGACCTTCGTCGGCGCCAAGTACGCCTTCAGCGATCAGTTCACCGGCACCTATTACGCGGCGGAGCTGGACGACATCTACCGTCAGCACTTCTTCAATCTGCAAATGGTTCGGCCGCTGGGCGAGGCCTCCGCGCTGACCGCCGACCTGCGGCTGATGATCAGCGACGACACCGGCGCGGCCAATGCCGGCAAGATCGACAACCAGGCCTGGAACGGGATGGTCGGCTACAGCCTCGGTGGTCACAAGATCAGCCTCGCCTACCAGCAGATGAACGGCGACACCGGTTACGCCTACCTCGACGGCAGCGATCCGTACCTGGTCAACTTCGTCCAGATCAACGACTTCGCCAACGCCGAAGAGCGCTCCTGGCAAGCCCGTTACGACTACAACTTCGCGTCCATCGGCATACCCGGCCTGACCTTCCTGACCCGCTACATTTCCGGCGACAACGCCGAATACACCGGCGGCAGCAACGGCAGCGAGTGGGAGCGCGACATCGAGCTCAAGTACGTGGTGCAGAGCGGGCCGCTGAAGAATGTCGCGGTGCGCATGCGTAACGCCATGTTCCGCTCCGATTTCGCCCGCGATGCCGATGAGAACCGCCTGATCGTCAGCTACAGCCTGCCGATCTGGTAAAGCCGCCCACAATAAGAATCAAAAGGAGACACCATGAAAACTGCTATCCGCCGTATCGCCCTGCTTTCGTCCTGCCTGGTCCTGTCCAGCCAGTTGTTCGCCGAGCCCAAGCGCCCCGAATGCATCGCCCCGGCCAAACCCGGCGGCGCCTTCGACCTGACCTGCAAACTGGCCCAGAGCGGCCTGAAGGACGAAGGCCTGCTCGAAGCACCGATGCGCGTCACCTACATGCCCGGCGGTGTCGGCGCAGTGGCCTACAACGCGGTGATCGCCCAGCGCGCCGACGATCCGGCGACCATCACGGCGTTCTCCAGCGGCTCGTTGCTGAACCTGGCGCAAGGCAAGTTCGGTCGCTATGACGAAACCAACGTGCGCTGGCTGGCCGGCATCGGCACCGACTACGGCGCCATTTCGGTACGGGCGGACGCGCCTTACCAGAACCTCGACGACCTGATCGCCGCGGTCAAGAAAGACCCCAGCAGTGTGGTCTTCGGTGCTGGCGCCACCATCGGCGGGCAGGACTGGATGCAGACCGCGCTGATCGCCCGCGCCGCTGGCGTCGATCCGAAGCAACTGCGCTATGTCGCGTTCGAAGGCGGCGGCGAAACCCTCACCGCCATGCTCGGTGGTCATGTCCAGATCACCAGCAGCGGTTTGGCCGAGGTCGCGCCACAGCTCGAAGCCGGCAAGATCCGCATCCTCGCGGTGCTATCCGACGATCGTCTGCCAGGCAAGATGTCGGACATTCCGACCGCCAAGGAACAGGGCTACGACATCAGCTGGCCGGTGATCCGCGGCTTCTACATGGGCCCGGAAGTCAGCGACGAGGACTTCAACTGGTGGAAGACACAGTTCGACAGCCTGCTCGCCACCGAAGGGTTCGCCAAGCTGCGCGAGCAACGTGACCTGTTCCCGCTGTCGATGACCGGGGATGAGCTCACCGCCCTGGTCAACAAGCAGGTCACTGATTACAAGGCACTCGCCGCCGAGTTCGGCCTGGTCAAGTAACACCCGCTGGCATTGGCTTCCGGATGGAAGCCGCTGCCGGCTCTCTCGAGGTAACCCACTCATGTACGTTCGTGTCTTCGCCGCGGCGTGGCTACTCGCCTGCGCCGGTCTTGCGCTGCTCGCCTGGAGTTTCGAGGCGCCTTTCGCCTACGACCCGGTCGGCCCGCGCGCCTACCCGCTACTGCTGCTGTCTCTGATGGGCTGCGGCGCGCTCTGGCTGCTCTGCAAACCGCACGGGGAACCGGCGCCGCCGTTCGACTGGACGATGGCCCGGCGAGCCCTGTTTTGCGTGCTGGCCCTGCTGGGATACGCGTTGCTGTTCGAGGCGCTCGGCTTCGTCATCACCACGGCACTGGCCACCTTCGCCCTGGGCCTGCTGTTCAACGGACGCCTGTGGCCCTGCCTGATCAGTGGCGTGCTGATGGGCGTGCTGCTCTATGGCCTGTTCGACCTGTTGCTTGATGTGCCGCTGCCGCTGGGCGTGCTGCGCTTGCTGGAGAGCTGAAAATGGAAACCTTGAACTTCTTGATGCAGGGCTTCGATGTCGCCACGCGACCGACCAACCTGCTGGTGGCGCTGTTCGGCGCCTTCGTCGGCACCGTCGTCGGTCTGCTGCCGGGGCTGGGTCCGATCAACGGCGTGGCCTTGCTGCTGCCCCTGGCCTTTGCCCTGGGCCTGCCGCCGGAAACCGCGCTGATTCTGCTAGCCGCGGTGTATCTGGGGTGCGAATACGGCGGACGTATTTCGGCGATCCTGCTCAACGTCCCCGGCGATGCCGCCGCGGTGATGACCACGCTCGACGGCTATCCGCTGGCACGTCAGGGCAAGGCCGGTATCGCGCTGTCGCTGTCCGCGGTCAGCTCGTTCATCGGCAGCACCATCGCCACCTGCGGCGTGGTGCTGTTCGCGCCGCTGCTGGCGAAATGGGCGGTGGCCTTCGGACCGGCGGAATATTTCGTGCTGATGATCTTCGCCATTGCCTGCCTTGGCGGTATGGTCGGCGACAAACCGGTGAAAACCCTGATGGCGGCGCTGATCGGCCTGGGCCTGGCCACGGTTGGCGTGGACTCGACCACTGGCGTTTATCGCTTCACCTTCGGCAGCGTCAGCCTGTCGGATGGCATTCAATTCGTCATCGTGGTGATCGGTTTCTTCAGCGTCAGCGAAGTGCTGCTGATGCTGGAAAAGACCCACAGCGGGCAAAAGGCGGTCAAGGCCAGCGGACGCCTGCTGTTCAACTTCAAGGAGTTCTGCCTGACGTTCTGGACCATGGTGCGCAGCGCCCTGGCCGGGTTCGTCATCGGCACCCTGCCTGGCGCCGGCGCCACCATCGCCAGTGCCATGACCTACATGAGCGAAAAGCGCATGGCCGGCGAAAAAGGCCGATTCGGTGATGGCGACTTGCGCGGCCTGGCCGCCCCGGAAGCCGCCAACAACGCCTCCGCCTGCGGATCGCTGATTCCGATGCTGACCCTGGGCGTGCCTGGTTCGGGCACCACGGCGGTGATGATCGGCGCGTTGACGCTGTACAACATCACGCCCGGCCCGCTGCTGTTCGAACAGCAGCCCGACGTGGTCTGGGGACTGATCGCCTCGCTGTTCATCGGCAACGTGATCCTGCTGGTCATGAACATTCCGCTGGTCGGGCTGTTCTCCAGGATGCTCAGCGTGCCCAACTGGGTGCTGGTGCCGGCAATCACCGCCATCAGCATGGTCGGCGTCTATTCGGTGCACAGCACGACGTTCGACCTGGTACTGATGGTCGGCCTCGGGGTGTTCGGCTACCTGCTGCGTAAGTTGGAGTTCCCGCTGTCGGCGCTGATTCTCGGCTTCGTGCTCGGCGAGATGATGGAAGACAACCTGCGCCGCGCACTGTCGATTTCGGCAGGCGACCTGGGCATCCTCTGGGGCAGCCCGATCACCCTCGTGCTATGGGCGATGGCCGTGCTGATGCTGGCCATGCCCGGCCTGCGCTGGTGGCGTCAGCGCAGCCGCGCCAAGTTGAACGAGGCGCACGCCTGACATGCCTCAACGCAGGCTTCCAGCCTGGTGGGCGACGCCTCTGGTCGGCGCCCTCGGCGGCTTGCTGGCAAGCCTGGCGAACTGGCCGTTGCCCTGGATGGTCGGTTCGCTGTTGGCAGTCATCGCGGTGCGCTGCAGCGGCTGGCTGGTAAAGGAAGTCCCCTATGGCCGGCAGACCGGGCAATGGTTGATCGCCAGCGCCATCGGCCTGCATTTCACCAGCGAGGTCATGCAGCAGGTCATCGAGCACTTCGGCGTGATCCTCGCCGGCGCGCTGGGTACCCTGCTGCTGAGCCTGATCGGCCTCGTCATTCTCCTGCGCAGCGGCACCGACCGCGCCACCGCGTTCTTCTCTAGCATGCCGGGCGGCGCCAGCGAAATGGTCAACCTGGCCGGTCGCCACGCCGCGCAGCCCGCAATGGTCGCAGCTGCCCACAGCCTGCGATTGCTGCTGGTGGTACTGATCGTTCCGGCACTGTTCACCTGGAGCCTGCCGCCGGTCGATGCCCCACCACCGGCCCCAGTAAGCTGGCCATGGCTGGCGGTGTTGCTACCGGCCGGCGCACTGCTGGCACTGTTATGGAAGAAGTTCGGCCAACCCAACCCCTGGATGCTGGGACCGCTGACCGTTTGCGCTGCGGCCAGCGTTGTCTTCGATCTGCATCTGGGCTTGCCGGAAGGCATCGGTCAGTTCGGCCAATGGCTGATCGGTTGCTCATTGGGTTGTCACTTCGACCGACCGTTCTTTCGCAGCGCCCCGCGATTCATGCTGCGCATTCTGCTATTCACGTTGCTGGCGATGCTCGCTGCGGCGGGCCTGGCCGAGGCGCTGGGTTGGGCGGCGACGCTGAACCAGACGTCATTGATGCTGGGGATGATGCCGGGCGGCATCACCGAACTATGCCTGACGGCCGAGGCGCTGCAGCTGTCAGTGGCGCTGGTCACCGCGCTGCAGGTGCTGAGGTTGTTTCTGGTGATGTTTCTTGCCGAGCCGCTGTTTCGGCTCTGGCAGCGGGTCGCGCCCTGATCGGCTGCAAGGCGGGTCTTTTGGACATCCTTGTATAAGACGGTTGTCTGGACTGGCAATTTTGGGTGTTGCTGTTGGCTGAAAGCTTGTCTCAAACCGATTATCGAGTCGTTTGATGGTGCGGTTTCGCCCTGCTGGGCGAGTCACTTTTTCCAGACGCCCGGATGGCCGGCCCCTCAAAGTAACCAAAAACGCTTGCCCCTGCATCCGGCCCCGGCTACGCCGGGGTTCGTTCGCGCAATAGCCGTTCCAGGGGCACGGGCTAGGCGCCCCCGCACGAAGGGCCATCCATGGCCCATCGCGCCTCTCGCAGCATCCATGCCGCTCAACCCCTTCCACGACAATTCCGCTCATCCTCCTGATGGGGCGTTTCGCGTCGTCTGTTAGGCCGTGCATGTGAACAAGCAAAGCGCTTTGCTCTATCGCTGCTTGAGAACTTCCAGACGACTCGGTCTTGAATCCCCCTTCAGGAGGCCGAACGCAGGCGTTGCGCAGGGGGATGAGCGGCATGGATGCCGCGAAAGGCTTAAAGGGCCAGGGATGGCCCTTGTAAGCCGTGCCCCCGGAGCGGCACCGGAGTGGGCGAAACCTAAAGTGTCAGCACACCCGGCAAGCGGTTTTTAACGCCGACGTTTCAGCCCCATCAACAGCAAACTTGCCAGCCCGGTATGAACCCCACCGCCCCGCTTAGCCGTCAAGCTACACGGCGAGTCACCACCCCACGTCACCCTTGTAATCAAATCGACGTATCACCCAAAGAACCAGTAACAAACCACAATCGCCGCCACCACACCGGCAAAATCCGCCAGCAGCGCACAGCCCACTGCGTGGCGTGCGCGCTGGATGCCGACCGCGCCAAAATACACGGCAAGCACATAAAAGGTCGTCTCGGTACTGCCCTGCATGGTGGCCGCAACCAGTGCCGGGAAGCTGTCGACGCCGTGGTTCTGCATGGTTTCGATCAGCATCGCCCGCGCCGCACTGCCGGAGAAGGGCTTGACCAGCGCCGTGGGCAGCGCGTCTACGAAGCGGGTATCCCAACCCAGCACCTCGATCAGCCAGCGGATGCCATCGAGCCCGAACTCCAGGGCGCCCGAGGCGCGCAAGGCGCCAACCGCCACCAGCATGGCAACCAGATAGGGCAGCAAGCTCTTGGCCACTTCGAAGCCTTCCTGGGCGCCTTCAACGAAGCTTTCGTACACCGGCACCTTGCGCAACGCACCGACCACCAGAAAGAGGATGATCAGGCCGAACAGCGTCAGGTTGCCCAGCAGCGACGACAGCTCGGCCAACGCCACCGACGACAGGCTGGCCAGCAGGGCCATGAAGGCACCCAGCAGTAGCGCACCGGGAATCAGATAGGCCAGCACCACCGGGTCCCATAGGCGCAGGCGCTGCATCAGCGCCACCGACAGCAGTCCGGCCAGAGTCGAGGCGCTGGTGGCAAGCAGGATCGGCAGAAACACCAGGGTCGGGTCCTCAGCGCCCTGCTGCACGCGGTACATGAAGATCGACACCGGCAACAGCGTCAGCGACGAGGCATTGAGCACCAGGAACAGAATTTGTGCATTGCTCGCCGTGGTACTTGATGGGTTGAGTTCCTGCAATGAACGCATGGCCTTCAGACCGATGGGCGTGGCGGCGTTGTCCAGGCCCAGGCCGTTGGCGGCGAAGTTCAGCGTGATCAACCCCAACGCCGGGTGCCCACGCGGCACTTCGGGCATCAGCCGGGCGAACAAGGGGCCGAGGGCGCGACCCAGCAGCTCGACCAGTCCAGCCTTTTCAGCGATACGCAGAAAGCCCAGCCACAGCGTCAGCGTGCCGAACAGCAGGATCATCACCTCCACGCTCAGCTTGGCCATCGCAAACAGGCTCTCGACCAAGGCGGCAAACACCGCCGGATCTCCGCCCACCAGCCAACGCCCCAATGCAGCAACGGTGGCGATCAGAAAAAAGCCCAGCCAGAGGCCGTTGAGCATGTGAGTCTCCCGATTTTGACTGCACGCGATGATAGCGGTGCGGCTGATGATCGGCCATGCGCGCGTCCGAGACGTTCGGCGGAATGAGGACGGGAGGTGTGGCCAGGAGGCCAGGAGCATCGCTGCGCAGCGTCCGAAGGACCGGTTGCACGCGCTGAAGAAGTGAAGATGAGGAAATCGCAAGCCGAAGGTGGTGACTCCACCTTCGGTTGCCTTTTGCTGAGCCTGGTCCCTGAAGAGGGCACTCCATGTACCCTTAGGTCACTCCGTCGAACAGAGCGTCCCGACCCCTTGGCCTCCCCGCTACGCGGGCTGAGTGGTGCTCGCTGGGCGAGTCACCTCAGTCTTGTAGGCCCGCGCAAGCATCATGCGAAGGCACTGAATTCTGGCATCCCGCCTTTACTACATCCGTTGGTGTTGCAGCCGCCCTTGCGGGCGGCATCACTGCATCAGACACGCGGACCGCGGCCTCGGCCGAAGATCAGCGAAGCGACGAACAGCACCAGGAAAACCACGAACAGGATCTTGGCAATACCCGTTGCGGTGCCAGCGATACCACCGAAGCCCAGTACCGCGGCGATGATGGCGATGATCAGAAATGTAATAGCCCAGCTCAGCATGGTGTTACCTCTCTTCGGTTCAAGACAACTTTTGCGGGACCGATATCAGCAATTGATCAGCTCGCGGATTACCACTAAAAAACCCAGCGTTGCTCCGACCGCACCTGCATGTAATCAATCGTCTTCGGTGCAGGGCCGGTTTGCACGATCCCTACTGGTTGAGCGTCATACATCCGGATTCGTTCCGCTGACTCATGCTGTGCCTGGCTGAGCGGTTGCGACATCGGACGCTCGGCACCAACGATGAGAGTTACTACAGCTGCGGTTAGAAAACCTTTGCCAACCAGTGAGAAACGCGCCTGACGATTCATCCTCAAACTCCTTCTAAGCATGCGGGGCATGTCGGTCTTACCCTCTGTCTTGCTTATTACAGTGCAGACGTCATGCCAGCCTTATAAAATCTATTTTATGCTTTATTTTCAATAACTTACCGTGCCTATTAGGCCGATCGTCAACTTATATTGCACGATGCCTGCTTCGATCACCGGGCGATTTGCACGACGGACTAATCCCGGCTTCATGCTCAAAGGGCCGAGCCGTGGTTGAGCCTGTGAATCTTCTCGTGGCAGGCGCGTATTTTCGGCAGCTCAATGGCCAGTAACGCCCTCACATCCGGTTCGGCAGTTTTCAAGGCATCTTCGAATGCATTGAGGATGCGTTCTTCCGTCTGATCCAGCTGATCGATGTACACAGCATCGGCATCACCGAGGCGTGCTTTGGTGTCGGCATACATCTCGCGTAATTTGCCGGCAGTGGTGCCGCCCTGGGCCGGTTGCTCCTGGTTGGCAGCGACTTTCACCGACAGCGCTTGAATAATGTGGGTCTTGGCCTGAGCGAGGTCGCGAAACAGATGTTGCAACTCGACGTCCTTTACGACGTCAAGCGCGTGTTGGTAGAAATGCTGGCCGTCACGGGTGATCTCGATAAGCTCGTTGAGCTGACTCATGTTCTGATTCATATGGCCTCCGGGATGACTGCTACGATGCGCGAACCGAACCGGTCGAGCGCGTTCCGAAGGTTTGGCCGCAAGCTGCGTGCCAGACGAACGCAAAACCCGCTGCCTTCATAATCAAACACTTGCGCAGGCGTTGCGCTTGATGATTGATTGCAGGGTGCAGGAAAGGCTCAATGACACCGTGCAACTTGCAAGCCTTTTCGTAGACTAAAGCAGGCGCCAACATAGGCTCGGCGATCCGAGCACTCGACAAGACCCGACTATTTCCCGATTGGCCAGCAAAGCCGCCTTTGCCTGACTGGAGCATCCATGGACCAAACGACCGACAGCGGTGGGCGCATTCTCCTGGTAGATGACGAAGCCGCGATCCTGCGTACTTTCCGCTACTGCCTCGAGGATCGGGGCTACACGGTAGTCACGGCCGCTAGCGCCTCGCAGGCCGAAGCGATTCTGCAGCGTCAGGTGTTCGACCTGTGCTTCCTCGATTTACGCCTTGGCGAAGACAACGGCCTCGACGTCCTTCAACAGATGCGTGTACTCGCGCCCTGGATGCGCGTCGTGATCGTCACCGCTCATTCGGCCGTGGATACCGCGGTGGACGCCATGCAGGCCGGCGCTGCGGACTATCTGGTCAAGCCGTGCAGCCCGGAGCAATTGCGCCTGTCAGCCGCCAAGCAGCTGGAGGTCCGCCAGATGGCGGCGCGGCTGGAAGCGCTGGAAGGAGAGGTGCAGAAGCGCAGTGACGCGCTGGGATCTTATAGCCCGGCGATGATGAGCGTCCTGGAGACCGGCCGACAGGTGGCCGACACCGATGCGAACATCCTGATTCTCGGCGAATCCGGTACCGGCAAGGGCGAACTGGCGCGGGCGATCCACAATTGGAGCCGTCGCGCGAAGAAAGCCTTCATCACCATCAACTGTCCATCGCTGTCGGCGGACCTGATGGAAAGCGAGCTGTTCGGGCACAACCGCGGCGCCTTCACCGGCGCGACTGAAAGCACTCTCGGGCGCGTCAACCAGGCTGACGGCGGCACGCTGTTCCTCGACGAAATCGGCGACTTTCCTCTGGCCCTGCAACCCAAGCTGCTCAGATTCATTCAGGACAAGGAATACGAACGCGTCGGTGATCCGGTCACGCGGCGTGCCGATGTGCGCATCCTCGCCGCGACTAACTTGAATCTTGAGGAAATGGTGCGTGAAGGGCGCTTCCGCGAGGATCTGCTCTATCGCCTGAACGTCATTACCTTAAACCTGCCGCCGATGCGCGAGCGTCCGGAAGACGTTGTTGCGCTGGCCGAGCGCTTCCTCGCGTTCTTCGTCAAGAACTATGGTCGACCAGCACGCGGCTTCAGCGACAATGCCATCGCGGCACTGCGAACCTATCGCTGGCCTGGCAACGTGCGCGAATTGCGCAACGTGGTCGAGCGCGCCAGCATCATCTGCCCGCAGGAGATGATCGAAGTCAGCCATCTCGGGCTGGCCGACCAGAGCGTCAACAACGCACCACGCATCGGTGAGCCGCTCAGCCTCGAGGATCTGGAGAAAGCGCATATCTCCGGCGTGTTGAGCACCAGCGACACCCTTGAACAGGCCGCCCGGATTCTCGGCATCGACGCCTCGACGCTCTACCGAAAGCGCAAGCAATACGGCTTATGAAAATCCAGATGAAGCTGAGAACCCGTCTCTTCCTGGGTTTCTCGGCATTGATGACCGTGGCACTACTAGGGCTGGTGCTAGCACTGGTCAGCGTGGTGCAGATGGCCCAGAGCCAGGAAAAGCTCATCCGCGACAACTTCGGCGTGATCGAGGTCAACCAGCAGTTACGCCAGGCCCTGAGCAATCATCTGCTGCTATTGGTACGCGAGGAGCGTGACGGCGCCGCGTTCGCAGAATCGAGCGAGGTGTTCCAGACGGCATTGTCACGCGGGTTGTCCCAGGCAACGGAGGCGACCGACCAACAGGCGTACCGGGCGATCGGAGAGGCATACGCCAGCTTCATCAACGAACTGGAGACGCCCGCGAGCCTGAACTGGACGCTGCTGGAAGACAATGCCCTGAGCCAGTCCTTCAATCGCGTACGTGAGCTGATGGTCGAGATGCAGCACAGTGCATACGCCCAGATTCGCGACACCGAGATTCGCAGCCGTGAACGGGCGCAGCTGCTGGCCGGACTGCTCGGTCTGACCGGGATTGCGGTACTGCTGATCGGCTTCATCACTGCGCACAGCTTCGCCCGCCGCTTTGGCGATCCGATCGAACAGCTGTCCGGTGTGGCCGACCAGATCGGTCGCGGCGATTTCAGCATCGACCTGCCCTCCTCGCCCATTGCCGAACTGTCCTCGCTGATCCGCCGCTTCGGTCTGATGGCGCAGGCCCTGCACCAATTCAAGCAAACCAATGTCGAGGCGCTGGTCAATGGCCAACAGCGCCTGCAGGCGTTACTGGACAGCATCGATGACGGCCTGCTGATCGTCGACCGCCAGGGCCGGCTGGAGCATGCCAATCCGGTCGCACAACGGCAGTTGGCGTGGGAAAACGAGCACCTGGGTTCGACACTCGGTCAGGCCCTCGGTTATCCGGAACTGGACGAGGCCGCGCAACAGGTGCTGGATGACAAGCCATTATCCGGCCCGCCGGAGGATCTGGTGATCGAAGCGGACGGCGAGCGCAGGCTGTTGTCGTGGCGCTTGAGTCCAGTGAATCATCACGACGGACGCATCAGCGGCGCGGTAATGGTCCTCCACGATGTCACCGACCAGCGCACCTTCGAGCGCGTACGCAACGAGTTCGTCCTGCGCGCTTCGCACGAGCTGCGTACTCCGGTTACCGGCATGCAGATGGCATTCAGCCTGCTGCGCGAGCGGACGCACTATCCGGACAGTAGCCGCGAGGCCGACCTGTTCAGCACCGTGCATGAGGAGATGCAGCGTCTGGTCACGCTGATCAACGATCTGCTGAATTTCTCGCGTTACCAGAGCGGCCAACAAAAACTAGAGCGCGAGCCATGCGACCCGAGCGAGCTGCTCGAGCAAGCGCGCCAGCGCTTCCAGGCCGTCGCCGCGCAGAGCGATATTGATATCGAACTGGAACTGCAGGAGCCGCTGCCTAACCTGCTACTGGACCGGCAACAGATGGAGCGAGTGCTCGACAATCTTCTCAGCAATGCGTTGCGGCACACCCCCGAGGGTGGCGAGATCCGCCTGCTGGCGCGGCACCACGGCGAGCGGGTGATCCTCAGCGTTGAAGACAATGGCGAAGGAATTCCCTACAGCCAGCAGGCGAGAATCTTCGAGCCGTTCGTGCAGATCGGTCGCCGCCGCGGTGGTGCCGGACTGGGGTTGGCCTTATGCAAGGAAATTGCCCAACTGCATGGTGGTCGTATCGGCGTGCATTCGCGAATCGGTCACGGCACCATCTTCTACATCGCCCTGCCGATCTGAGCAGGCAGGGCCTAGAAGAACAATCAGGAGCCGCGCATGCCCAGCCTCAATCCCAGCGTCGAACAGCTGAAGCACTTCGCCGAGCAGATGCCGGCCGGCGAACCGATCCTCATGCTCAATCTGCTGCGTTTCAATCACGAGGCGGCCTATCCCGTCGACAGCGAACAAGCACCATGCAGCGGCACGGAGGCCTATGCTCGCTACAGCCGCACCGCGCTACGCAAGGTGCGGGCGGCCGGGGGTGAGGTACAGGTAGCCGCCAGAGCTCAGTTCGCGTTGATAGCCCCGGACCAGGAGCGCTGGGATCAAATGCTGCTGGTGCGATATCCCTCGCCGGAAGCCTTCCTGGCGATGCTGGCGGATGAGGAATACCAGGCGGCAGCCATCCATCGCACCGCTGCGCTGGCCGACTCGCGGCTGATCGGCTGCATTCCAAGCGCCTGAGTGCAGCTCAACGCTGAGAGTCTAGCGCGGCGAGAATCGCGGCGGTTTCGGCATCCGGTTCGCCGTCAAAGCGTGTCGGGCGATACTTCATCTGAAAGGCCGCGATCACGTTGCGCGTTTCAAGATCGAGATGGCCGTGCTTCGGCACTTGATAACCCTGCCTGACGAGCTGCTCCTGGAACCAGGCCACATCCGGCAATTGCATGGCGAACAGGCTGCGCTGACGTGCGACTTCGGCGGCGTCCGGCCAAGGCACCAGTCCGGCGTCGGCCAGGCGCTTCCAGGGAAACAGCGGGCCGGGATCGACCTTTCGCTGCGGGGCAATATCGCTGTGGCCGACGATGGCGCCCGGCTTCAGGCCATGGCGCTGCATCATGTCCTTGAGCAGCACGATCAGCGCGTCGATCTGTTGCTCGGAATAGGGATACCAGAGCCGCCCGCTCTCGCCTTCGATATAACCGCGGTTGACCAACTCGATGCCGATGGAACTGGAGTTGAGCCAGGTGCGGCCATTCCATTGGCTATCGCCGGCATGCCAGGCGCGGCGATCCTCGTCGACCAACTGGTAAATGGTCGCTGGCGCCTCTGCGATCAGGTAATGACTGCTGACGCCGTCACCCTTGAGGATATCGAGCGAGTGCTGAAGATCGGTTGATGTGTAATGCAGGACGATGAACTGCACCCTGCTGTCCTGGCCAATGGACGTATGGCTGGTATCGATACGCGGGCCACTGGCGCAGCCTGCGAGCAGCAAGGCAAACGCGGCAAGAATCAAGGCTTTCATCGGTACCCCTGTCGACAGCGAAATGACACAGACATCGGCAGCTGGACGGACAGTACGCAGCGGCCAGCGGCGCAGCACCGCGAGAGTTGGTGCTGGAATAAGGGGGATAAGGGGAAGGGATTATACCGAGGCGCCCAACCCGCTCCCAGAGCGGCTGGTCAGCCCGCTTCGATACGATTGCGCCCGGCATCCTTGGCCCGATAGAGCGCGCGGTCGGCGCGCTCGAACACCTGCTCGGGCTGATCGGCCTGGGCGAAACTTGCGAACCCTCCCGATAGCGTTACCTGGATGCGCTCTCCCTTGAAGTGAAACGGGCAGTTCTGTATGCCCGTACGCAGGCTTTCGAGCAAATTCAGGCCCGCCTCTGCCGGTGTTTCAGGCAGCAGTAGCGCAAACTCTTCTCCACCGAAACGGGCAATGAAATCGGTCTTGCGCAGCCGTTTGCGCAGCTCACCTGCAACGATCTTGAGCACGCGATCGCCGGCGAGATGGCCGAAACTGTCATTGATACGTTTGAAATGGTCGACGTCCAGCACGGCCAGCAGCAGCTGGCCGCCGTAGCGTTGCTGACGCGCCACTTCCAACTCCAGGCGTTCATCCCATGCAGCGCGGTTGGGAAGTTCGGTCAGCGGGTCACGCAAGGCGATTTGCCGCTGTTCTTCGAGACGATCTCGCATCGTGCTAGCAGCCAATTCAAGACTCGCAACCCGCTCAACTAGAACGTTAAGCCTTTCACCAACAGTCTGCTCATGCTCGCCGCGCTGTTGCTCATAGGTATCGACCGTCTCGAGCAAACGATCGATTCGGGTCTGAACGGCGTGCTTCAGTGTTGGCAGATCCTTGGCGTTGAGCATACTGCTCTGTAAGCCATCCACCTGGTAACGCAGCTGCTCATCCAGCGCTTGCGCGGTTTCCCTGCTCTGCGCATGCCCCTTATGGGCAGCGCGAAGGTTGTCCTGCATGGTCGCCAGGCGCTCATTGAGCTGCTTCAAGTAGCTCTCGAACTCGCGCTGCCCCTGATCAGCCGCCGCAATTATCAGCTGCGCCAGATCATCTAGAAGCGGCACCAGTTCATACCAGTTCAGCCCTTGCTCGATTCGCTCTCGAAGTGCCATCGACTGCGGCTGCTGGTGTTCTGGCAATTGCAGGCCATCGAGCAGGTTATACAACGCAGACTCCACCCGCTCGGCGATGGCGCTGTAGGCTTGCTCGGGCGAGGCAGGAAGGACGTGGACCTCGGCCACCGGAGCAGCAGAAGCCACTGGCGCGATGGCCGCCTCCAGACAGAGCGCCTCGTTCACGTCACCACGATCAGCCTCGACCGGCTGTTGGCGGCCGCCAGCGGTCAACGGCTCCATTCGCGGAGTTGACGCTGTTTCGTCGAGTTCCGGCAGATCTGTTCGAGCGGTTTCGATCGTGTCCGACGAATCCACAGCGCTAGGACCCGGAAGTCGTTCCGTAGTCCGTGTCCGCTGGCCGAACAGCCTGCCGAGTAGACCCACCGAGCCGCCTGTCTCGGCTAGCTGCAGGGTCAACGCTCGATCTTGGAACTCACCCAGCTCACCGAGCAAAGCCGGCAACTCGAACGGCTGCGCGGCCCGTTCATCGAGCTGCCGCGCAAAACGCTTCAACGGCTGGCGAACCTCGCGGGGCAATGGTAATGCCAGCAACTGCGCGACCAGACGGTGCAAGGACCGGCTCAGGTGCTCCAAACGCTCCTTCTTGCGTCGCTCGGTGTCCAGCACGGCGCGTTCGAGACGCGGCACCAGCGCCGCCAGACGATCTTCAGGCACATCGTCACGCAGGACTTCGCGAAGCTCTTGCATGCACTGCTCGACGACCGGGTCGGTGCCATCCACGGCATAGCTGCTGCGCACCAGGCTGCGCCGTAGCAAATCGAGATGCGAGCGCCAACGCTCTTCGAGCTGTTCCTGCTGCTCCACCAATTGCAGGTACTTTTCCTTCCAGCGCTGCGTGTCGTCGCTCATGTCTGCGTGCTTACCGGCATCGGCAGGGCATCTCCATGCAATGAGTCGGGCAGGCGAATCTCCACGGCTACGGGCAGGTGATCCGAACTGCTTTTCGCCAGTACGTCGACGCGCTCCAGTGTCAGGCTCGGACTCAGCAATATGTGGTCGAGGCAGCGCTGCGGACGCCAGCTGGGAAAGGTCGCCTCGATCTGCGGGGCCTGCAGCCCAAGGTCACGCAACGGCGAGTTTTCGAGCAAATCGCTGGCATGGGTATTCATGTCGCCCATCAATACCTGATGACGGTAGCCCCCAATCAGGTCACGTATATAGGCAAGCTGGCGCGTTCTGGTGCCACCGCCGAGCGCCAGATGCATGATGACCACTGCCAGCGCATCCTCGCCCTCACCAAACCGCAGCAGGATAGCGCCGCGTCCGGACGGGCCGGGTAACGGGTGATCTTCCAGCCCCTGCGGCTCCAGACGGCTGAGTACGCCGTTACTGTGCTGGGCAAAACGACCCAGATTGCGGTTCAGCTGCTGATACCAGTAAGGAAAGGACCCGAGCTGCGCGAGGTGTTCCACCTGATTGATGTAGCCGGAGCGCATGCTGCCGCCGTCGGCTTCCTGTAGCGCTACCAGATCGTAATTGCCGAGAAGGTCGCCAATGCGCTGCAGATTTCCGGTTCGCCCCGGATGCGGCAGTAGATGCTGCCAGCTGCGTGTCAGGTAGTGATGGTAACGCTCGGTACTGATACCTACTTGAATGTTGAAGCTGAGCAGGCGCAACCGCCCGTTACACGGAAGTCCGCTGGAGTCCAGGCAGAGTGGGTTGACCCGTGCCTGACCGGGTCCGGCCAGGCGTGGTGAACTCCAACGGCGCAACATTTGGCGCTTACCGGGCTGCCCGTTCTTTTTCGATCAGGAAGTCGGCGACTTCCAGCGCACGCTCTGGGCCGCCTGCGGAGCCGATATCGAAACGGTACTTGCCGTTGACGATCATGACCGGTACGCCAGTGATCTGATACGCCATGGCCTGCTTTTTTGCCTGCTCGGCGCGGCTTTTCACACCGAAGGAGTTATAGGCCTTGAGGAACGCCTCCTGATCGACGCCTTCCCCGGCAAGGAATTCAGCCATTTTTTCCGGCGTGTCCAGCTTCTTGCCGTCGCGGTGATAGGCATTGAATACCGCGTCGTGAACCTTCTGCTCGACGTTCATGGATTCCAGCGCCAGGAACATCTGACCATGGACGTTCCAGACGCCACCGAACATGGCCGGGATGCGCTTGAAATCCACGTCATCCGGCAGCTCTGCGACCCATGGGTTGATGATCGGCTCGAACTGGTAGCAATGTGGGCAGCCGTACCAGAACAGCTCGACGACCTCGATCTTGTCCGGTTCGGCTACCGGTACCGGAGTCTTGAGTTCGACATATTCCTTGCCCGCCTGGAATTCCGCCGCGTGGGCCGGCAAGCCGAACAGGCTGGCGGTTACGAGAACGGCACTGAGAACGAGTTTACGCATGGTGACTCCCTTGGCTTGAACGGCTGACCGATAGCGCCACAGGCTGCAGCAAATCATTCGTGCTCGCCAGCGCTTTTCGCCGCTTTTCAATATCTTGACAATCATTGTAGCGGCGCAAAGCAAAAAGGGCGCTCAGGCTCTCACCTGAACGCCCTCCATATCGGCTGCGCCGATGCTATCAGTGCAGACCCTGGATGTAGCTGGACAGCGCTTCGATGTCCTTGTTGCTCAGCTTGGCGGCGATGGTCCGCATAATCATGGTGTCACCGTCATTGGTGCGGTTGCCTTCGCGGAAATCAGTGAGCTGCTTGGCCGTGTAGGCAGCGTGCTGACCGCCCAGCTGCGGGAAGCCCGCCAGGTCGTTACCGACTCCGTTCGGCGCGTGACAGCCGGTGCAGGCCGGCATGCCCAGGTCCAGTTTGCCACCGCGGAACAGTTGTTCACCTTGCTCGACCAGCGCCGGATCGGCCATGCCAACGGTCATCTTCTGGCTGGCGAAATAGGCGGCGATGTCGGCCAGATCCTGATCGTTGTAGGGGTCGAGCATACCGGTCATTTCCAGCACCTTGCGCCCAACGCCTTCCGGGGCGCCCGGAGTGCTGCCGGCCTTGATGTCTTGTAGCTGCTTGAGCAGATAACTCTCGCCCTGGCCTGCCAGTTTGGGGAAGTTCGGTGCGGGACTGTTGCCATCGGCGCCGTGGCAGGCGCCACAGACGGCAATCTTTTCCTGACCGGCTTCGGCATTTCCAGCCGCGTGGGCGATACCGGTGATGCCAAGGGTCAACAGCAGACTCACGAGTACTTTGTTCATCAGCTCATCCAACTACGGCTAAGGGTTAAAAAGGAATCTTATTCGGCAGCCAGCTATTGAGCCATGGCATGCTCGTTTGAAGGTGGCATCCGGTCTCGCACCGAGCGCGTTAGCGATAACTCCCGCCACAGCCGGCGAGCCGTTGTATAGGCTCTTTCGAGACCAAAGCGCACACAAAATCTGCGGCATTATATACTGGCGGTCCTGAAACGGAAATGAACCATTGCCGCACCCCGCGCGCTCACCGGAAAGCCCATGCTCCCAAAAAACCCGATTCTCGGCCTCTGCCAGCAAGCCACGTTCATGACCAGCGCCGCCAAGGTCGATCAATGCCCGGCTGACGAGGGCCTTGAAGTCGCTTTCGCCGGCCGGTCGAATGCGGGTAAGTCCAGTGCGCTGAACACCCTGACTCACGCCAGCCTCGCCCGTACGTCGAAGACGCCGGGCCGCACCCAGCTGCTCAATTTCTTTCGCCTCGATGACGATCGCCGACTGGTCGATCTTCCCGGCTATGGCTACGCCAAGGTGCCGATTCCATTGAAGCAGCACTGGCAGCGCCACCTGGAAGCCTATCTGAGCAGCCGCGAGAGTCTCGCTGGCGTGTTCCTGATGATGGATATCCGCCATCCGCTGACCGAGTTCGACCGAATGATGCTCGACTGGTCCACCGCCAGCGACATGCCACTGCATATCCTGCTGACCAAGTCAGACAAGCTGGCCTTCGGTGCGGCGAAGAACGCCCTATTGGCAATCCAGCGAGACATTCGCAAGGGCTGGGGAGACGGCGTCAGCGTGCAGCTTTTCTCGGCGCCGAAACGTCAGGGCGTGGAAGAGGCGCAGCTGGTGCTGGCGCAGCTGCTGGGGATGATTGGCGAGGACAGTGACGAGACTCACGACGAACAATCGTCACAAGACTGACCCCTTTATCCGATGCAATGCCGCCCGCCTGGAATCGATCCAGAGCGGGCAGCCACTCACCGCTACTCGCGATAGTCATCCACCGGCACGCATGCGCAGAACAGGTTGCGATCGCCGAAGACGTTGTCGACCCTATTCACCGCCGGCCAATACTTATGCGCCTGAGAATGCGCACTCGGCGTCACGCCCTCGGCGATGCTGTAGGGACGATCCCAAACGCCGGTCACATCTGCCAGGGTGTGCGGCGCATGTACCAGCGGATTGTCCTCGGCCGGCCAGTCACCGCTCTCGACCTTGGCGATTTCGGCACGAATGCTCAGCATCGCTTCGACGAAGCGATCCAGCTCCACCTTCGATTCGCTCTCCGTAGGCTCGATCATCAATGTGCCAGGTACGGGAAAGGACATGGTCGGTGCGTGGAAGCCATAGTCGATGAGGCGCTTGGCGACATCTTCTTCGGTAATGCCGGTTTGCGCTTTCAATGGCCGCAAATCGATGATGCACTCATGTGCCACGCGACCGTTACGTCCGCTGTAAAGCACAGGGAATGCCTCATCGAGACGCACCGCTAGGTAGTTCGCGCTGAGGATCGCGATTTCCGTGGCGTCACGCAGCTGCGGGCCCATCATCGCGATGTACATCCAGCTGATCGGCAAAATGCTCGCGCTACCCCATGGCGCGGCACTGACCGCGCCATTCTCCGGATTCGGCCCTTGCAGTTCGATCACCGGATGGTTGGAAACGAAAGGCAGCAGATGCGCCTTGATGCCGATCGGGCCCATGCCCGGGCCACCGCCACCATGAGGAATGCAGAAGGTTTTGTGCAGGTTCATGTGCGAAACGTCGGCACCAATGTCCGCTGGCCGCGCCAGCCCGACCTGGGCGTTGAGGTTGGCGCCGTCCATGTAGACCTGGCCGCCCTGGGCATGGATCGCCTCGCAGATCTCGCGAACGCCCTCCTCGTAAACGCCGTGGGTCGACGGATAAGTGATCATCAGGCAAGAGAGCTTGTCACCCGCCTCGGCAGCCTTGCGCTTGAGATCTTCCAGGTCGACGTTGCCCGCCTTGTCGCACTCGACGATGACGACGCGCATGCTGACCATCTGTGCCGACGCCGGGTTGGTGCCGTGAGCGGAGGACGGGATCAGACAGATATCGCGCTGACCTTCACCGCGACTCTCGTGATATTTGCGGATCGCCACCAGCCCGGCGTATTCACCTTGGGCACCGGAGTTCGGTTGCATCGAGATTGCATCGAAGCCGGTTATCGCGCAAAGCCAGGCTTCCAGCTCCTCGATCATCAACTTGTAGCCCTGCGCCTGCTCGCGTGGCGCGAACGGATGCAGGTTGGCGAACTCCGGCCAGGTGATGGGGATCATCTCGCTGGTAGCGTTGAGTTTCATGGTGCAGGAACCGAGCGGGATCATCGCCTGGTTCAGCGCCAGATCCTTATTTTCCAGCTGCTTGAGATAGCGCAGCATCTCGGTTTCGCTGTGATGGGTATTGAACACCGGGTGCGCCAGGTAGGCGCTGCTGCGCTGCAGCTCGGACGGGATGCCGCTGGGGATGTCACCCTCATCCAGCTTGGCGATTTCCAGTCCGTGATCGGCACCCAGAAAGACATCGAGCAACTGCTGAACTGTCGCCTCGCTGCAGACCTCGTCAAGACTGACGCCGAGCTTGCCGCGCCCGAGAATGCGCAGGTTGATCCGTGCCGCTCGCGCGCTTTCGAGAATCGCCGTCTGCGCGCCGCCGACTTCCAGGGTCAGGGTGTCGAAGAAATGCTGATTGACGCGCTTGATGCCTTTTCGCTCCAGCGCACTGGCCAGAATCGAGGTCAGCCGATGGGTACGCTGGGCGATGCGCTTGAGTCCCTCGGGGCCGTGATACACGGCGTAGCAGCTGGCGATATTGGCCAGCAGCACCTGCGCGGTGCAGATGTTGGAGTTGGCCTTCTCGCGCCGGATGTGTTGCTCGCGCGTCTGCAGCGCCATGCGCAGCGCCGTGTTGCCGCGGGCATCCTTGGACACACCGATAATCCGTCCCGGCATTGCTCGCTTGAACGCATCACGCGTAGCGAAGTAGGCCGCATGCGGGCCGCCATAGCCCATCGGCACACCGAAGCGCTGAGTCGAACCGAGCACCACATCGGCGCCCAGTTCACCCGGCGGGGTCAACAGCAACAGGCTGAGCAGATCGGCGGCGACGCAGGCCAGCGCCTGCTTGGCGTGTAGCTGTTCGATGGCCGGTCGCAGGTCGCGAATCTCGCCGTGGGTATCCGGATACTGCAGCAGCCCGCCGAACAGATCCTGCCCGTCGATCTCCTCGATCGCACCGATTACC
Organism: Stutzerimonas stutzeri; assembly: GCF_024448955.1. Lineage (GTDB taxonomy): Bacteria > Pseudomonadota > Gammaproteobacteria > Pseudomonadales > Pseudomonadaceae > Stutzerimonas > Stutzerimonas stutzeri_AQ. Next base: position 69,950 of record NZ_JAMOIH010000003.1, on the reverse strand, counting down.
AGCTCGAAGCCGAACGCCTCTGCACGGGTCTGCATGACCGATAGCGTTTGCGGATGGCAATTCTCGTCGACGAAGAAGCGGTTGCTCTTGCTCTTGGCCATGCGCCGCGCCAAGGTCATCGCTTCGGCCGCTGCAGTCGCTTCGTCGAGCAGCGACGCGTTGGCCAGATCCAGCCCGGCGAGGTCGATGGTCAGCTGCTGGAAGTTCAGCAGCGCTTCCAGGCGGCCCTGGGCGATTTCCGGCTGATAGGGCGTGTAGGCGGTGTACCAGCCTGGATTCTCCAGCACGTTACGCAGAATGACTGGCGGCGTGATGGTGCCGTGGTAGCCCATACCGATCAGGCTGGTCCAGAGCTCGTTCTGTTCGGCATAGCTACGCAGCCGTGCCAGCGCCCCCTGCTCGTCCAATGCCGGCGGCAGCGCCAACTCGCCCTCCAGGCGAATCGCCGGCGGCACCGTCTGCTCGATCAGCTGCTCACGACTGGACAGCCCGAGCAGGTCGAGCATGGCCTGCTGTTCAGCTGCATCGGGACCGAGATGGCGACGCAGAAAGGCGTCAGGTTGCTGAAGTTGGGAAAGGCGCGGCATTTGCGACATGACAGCTACTCTCGAAAAAAGGAAAGCCCCGACAGAGCGGGGCTTCTTGATAGGGAACGCTTAGGCGTCGGCGTCGCAGGAGGCCTTGTAGCCCTCTGCATCGAGCAACTTGTCCAGCTCCGCAGCGTCGTTCGGCTTAAGCCTGAAGAACCAGCTACCGTAGGGTTCGCTGTTGACCATTTCAGGCGAGTCGGTGAGCTGGTCGTTGACGGCCACCACTTCCCCGGAAACCGGAGCGTAGATATCGGAAGCGGCTTTCACCGATTCCACCACGCCCGCCTGCTGGCCGGCTGCGAGCTGCTGGCCGACTTCCGGCAGTTCCACAAACACGACGTCGCCCAGCGCTTCCTGGGCGTGATCGGAGATTCCGACAGTCACACTGCCGTCGGCTTCATGGCGGGCCCATTCGTGGCTGGCGGCGTAACGCAGATCGCTGGGGATGTCGCTCATTTTCTTATGTCCTCGAGAAACTGTCGGTTTGCGAGCACGAAGCAGGCTCTAACGGCCCGCTGCGATGAAGCAGTCGGCCGAATTTACACCAGTACTTTGCCGTGACGCACGAAAGTCGGTTGCACCACACGCACGGGATACCATTTACCGCGGATTTCCACCTCGGCGCGGTCGCCGGCCGCGGCAGGGACTCGCGCCAGCGCGATGGCTTTGCCAAGCGTAGGCGAAAAACTGCCGCTGGTAATCTCGCCTTCGCCAGAACCATTGACCCGCACGGTCTGGTGCGCACGCAGCACGCCGCGCTCTTCGAGCACCAGTCCCACCAGCTTCTGCAGGTCGCTCTGGGTCTTCTGCACCTCCAGAGCTGCGCGCCCGATGAAATCGCGCTCGGCTGGCTCCCAGGCTACGGTCCAGCCCATGTTGGCCTGCAGCGGCGAGACATCCTCGTTCATGTCCTGGCCGTAGAGATTCAGTCCGGCCTCCAGACGCAGCGTGTCACGTGCGCCCAGTCCAATCGGTGAAATGCCGGCTCCGACCAGTTCACTCAGGAAATCCGGAGCCTGTTCGGCCGGCAGGATGATTTCCAGACCGTCCTCACCGGTATAGCCGGTGCGACCGATGAACCAGTCACCAACGGCCCGGCCGTGGAAAGGCTTGAGTTCGTTAATCAGCGCAGCGCGAGGTTGGCTGACCAGCTCGGCTGTCTTGGCCCGCGCATTCGGCCCCTGAATAGCCAGCATCGCCAGCTCAGGACGTTCACTTACTTCCACCGAGTAACCTTCGGTCTGCGCCTGCATCCAGGCCAGATCCTTGTCGCGAGTGCTGGCGTTGACGACCAGGCGATAGCCCCAATCGGTTAGGTAGACGATCAGATCGTCGATCACCCCGCCGCGCTCATTGAGCATCGCCGTATACAGCGCTTTGCCCACCTGCCCCAGGCGGCTCACATCGTTGGCCAGCAGGTGCTGGAGATAAGCCTTGGCTTCAGTACCAGCGACATCGACGACCGTCATGTGGGAGACGTCGAACACTCCACAATCACGCCGCACCTGATGATGTTCTTCCACTTGGGAGCCGTAATGCAGCGGCATGTCCCAGCCGCCGAAATCAACCATTTTGGCGCCAAGTGCGAGGTGCTGATCGTAGAGGGGAGTACGCTGACCCATGGGTTTCTCCTTCCGGGCAGGTCGCCGAAGCGGCGTGGGTGAAGCTCATTAGAGCCGAGCAGACAAGCCCGACGATTTTTTGGATGGCGCATTGTAGCTTCAAGGTTGGGACAGGTCACGGTGAGGCGATGGAGCGAACTCAGCCGATCCGGCGGGCCGAACGGCGAATCAGCAGGATGACCGGCAGCAGCCCGACCAACACCAGCGTCAATGCCGGCAGCGCGGCACGCGCCCATTCACCCTCGCTGGTCATCTCGAAGATCCTTACCGACAGCGTGTCCCAGCCGAATGGCCGCATCAACAGCGTAGCCGGCATTTCTTTCAACACGTCGACGAACACCAGCAACGCGGCACTCAGCGTGCCGGGCAGCAACAACGGCAGGTAAACCCGGAAAAACAGCCCCGCCCCAGCCACGCCGAGACTGCGCGATGCCTGCGGCAGCGAAGGTCGAATCCGTGCCAACGCGCTTTCCAGCGGCCCGAACGCCACCGCCATGAAGCGGACCAGATAGGCCAGCAGCAAGGCGCCGAGACTGCCGAGCAGAATCGGTTTTCCAGCACCGCCAAGCCATCCGGATAGCGGGATGACCAGCTCACGGTCGAGATAGCTGAACGCAAGCATGATCGAAACGGCCAGCACCGACCCCGGCAGTGCATAGCCGAGATTCGCCAGGCCGACCGCCGCTTTAACCGAGCGCACCGGCGCCTGGCGCCGAGCGAAAGCCAGCAGCAGCGCCACCGCGACAGTGATGAACGCGGCAAACCCACCCAGGTAGAGCGTGTGCAGAATCAGCGCGGTATAACGCTCATCGAAGTCGAAACGCCCGCGCTGCCAGAGCCAGACCAGCAATTGCAGCACCGGAATGACGAACGCGCAGAGGAACACCAGGCCACACCAGGCGCAGGCTGCAAAGGCCTTGAAACCGCGAAGGCGATACAGCAGGGCAGACCGGGCTCGGTCGTTGGCAGGCCTGGCGGCGCCGCGCGCGCGGCGTTCGCCATAGAGCACCAGCATCACCGCCAGCAGCAAAAGGCTGGCCAGCTGAGTCGCGCTGGTGAGGCTGAAAAAGCCATACCAGGTCTTGTAGATGGCGGTGGTGAAGGTGTCGAAATTGAACACTGCGACAGCACCGAAGTCGGCCAGCGTCTCCATCAGCGCCAGCGCCAGCCCGGCGCCGATCGCCGGTCGCGCCATGGGCAACGCGACACTCCAGAACGCTTTCCAGGGCGACTGCCCGAGCACCCGCGCCGCCTCCATCAATCCTTTGCCCTGGGCAAGGAATGCCGACCGGGCGAGCAGATATACGTAAGGGTAGAACACCAGCACCAGCACGATGATCACACCGCCCGTGGAACGAACCCGGGGAAACCGCACCCCAGTGCCGAACCATTCGCGGGCCAGCGTTTGCACCGGACCGGAGAAATCCAGCAAGCCGATGAAGACGAATGCCAGCACGTAGGCAGGAATTGCAAAGGGCAGCATCAACGCCCAATCCAGCCAGCGCCGCCCCGGAAATTCGCACAGCGAGGTCAACCAGGCCAGACTGACCCCGAGCACCGTCACCCCAATTCCGACGCCAAGCACCAGCGTCAGCGTGTTGCCCAACAGCCGCGGTATCTGGGTCTCCCAGAGATGCGACCAGATACTGGTGTCGATATCGCCCCAACTGAATAGCAGCACACTCAGCGGCAACAGCACCAGTGCCGCGACTGCAAAGGAGATGGGATACCAACGGTGCTCGACGGGGTGGGACACGCAGACCTCGGAAGCAGAAAAACAACGCCCCCGGCAAGCGGGGGCGTCGAGTATATCGGTACTGGAAGCTGGAAGCTGGAAGCTGGAAGCTAATCAGGCTAGCGGCTGGTGCCGAAAGCCAGAGGCTCTTCTACTTGCAGCCTGTGGCTTATGGCTGCTTACCTCCAACCCGCACGATCCATCAGCATGATGGCTTCAGCCTGACGCTTTCCGGCGACTTCGACCGGAATGGTGTCCGCCTTGAAATCGCCCCACGCGGCCACTTCCGCCGACGGCTCTACATTCGGGTTGGCCGGGAATTCCATGTTGGTGCCGGCAAAGATGCTCTGCGCCTCAGGCGTCGTCATCCACTCCACCAGCTTTTGCGCGGCCTCTGGGTTAGGCGCGTGCTTGGTCAGGCCGATGCCGGAAAGATTGACGTGAACCCCGCGATCTTCCTGATTCGGCCAGAACAGCTTGGCTTTCAGGTCCGGATTTTGTGCATGCAGACGGCCGTAATAGTAGCTATTGACGATGCCAACATCGCACTGCCCCGCATCGACCGCCTGAATCACGGCGTTGTCATCGGCGAAGACGTCGGTTGCGAGATTGTTCACCCAATCCTTGATGATCTCTTCGGTCTTCGCGGCACCATGGGTCTCGATCATGGTGGCCGTCAACGACTGGTTGTAGACCTTCTTGCTCGTGCGCAGGCACAGACGACCTTCCCAGCGCTCGTCCGCCAGCGCTTCGTAGGTGGTCAGCTCGCCCTCTTCGACCCGCTCCGGTGAATAGACGATGGTCCGCGCGCGCAACGACAGGCCGGTCCAAGCATCAGTGGAGGAACGGTACTGGGCGGGAATATTGTCTTTTATCACCTGCGAATTGAGCGGCTGCAGGATGCCCATTTCTTCGGCCTGCCACAGGTTGCCGCCGTCCACCGTCAGCAGCAGATCTGCCGGAGTGTTCTCGCCTTCGGCCTTGATGCGGGCCATCAGCGGAGCTTCCTTGTCGGTGATGAATTTGACGTTGACGCCTGTTTTCGCCGTGTACGCATCGAAAACCGGCTTGATCAGCTCGTCGATCCGCGAGGAGTAAACCACTACTTCATCGGCAGCTTGCACAGCGCCTGACAGCGCGGTGAGCGTCAGAGCGGCGAGTAAACCTTTGCTTGCCTGCATGGGTCATGCCTCTTGTATCCGTGAAAGAGGCCAAATAGTAGTGAATGTCATTTACTTTCTCAACGCGACAATTCGCGCAGTCACCTGGATCAAGGCGAGTCGTCGATCACAATCGCGCCAGGTCCGGCAGGTCACCGCTCAGGCCCAGGGCCTGACGCACGAATATGGCCTTGGCTTCAGGAAGCGCCTGAATGCCTTTCAACCCGGCGTTGCGTAACCAACGCAGCGGCAGATTGTCGGCCTGAAAAAGTCGCTCGAAGCCCTCCATCGCCGCCATCATGCTCAAGTTGTGCGGCATCCGACGCCGCTCGAAACGGGCCAGCACGCGCGGGTCGCCCAGCGGCGCTCCGCGTTCGATGGCCGCGAGCAGGACCTCCGCCAGCACCGCTGCATCGAGCAAGCCGAGATTCACGCCCTGCCCCGCCAGCGGATGGATGGTGTGAGCGGCATCGCCGATCAATGCCAGACCAGGCTGTGCATAGCGCTTGGCGTGCCGCTGACGCAGCGGAATGCACAACCGTGGATCGACTTCCAACACTTCGCCCAGGCGGTATTCGAAAGCCCGACCGAGCGCCTGGCGGAACCCTTCGTCATCCAGCGCCATCAGGCGCTGCGCCTCGCCGTCGGTGACCGACCAGACGATCGAGCACCAATGCTCGTCGCCTTCACGCTGCAGTGGCAGGAATGCCAGCGGGCCATCGTCGGTGAAGCGCTGCCAGGCGGTCTGCTGGTTCGGCTCGGCACAGCGCACGCTGGTCACGATGGCATGATGCAGGTAATCCCATTCCCGGGTTTCACAGCCAGCCAGGCGGCGAACTGCGGAATTGGCGCCATCGGCCGCAATCACAAGGCCGGCGCTGAGTTGCTGCCCGTCGTCGAGGGTCAGGGCCCAGCCGCTTTCGGTCTGACGCAGTTGCTCCAGACGCGCGCAAACCAGTTCGACCGAATCACAGCCGCTAAGCGCATCCAGCAGCGCATCCTGGACCACGCGATTCTCGACGATGTGGCCGAGCACCTCGGCATGCACCGACGCCGCGGAAAAGTGGATCTGACCAGTACCGGAGCCATCCCAGACATGCATGTCGCGGTAGGGGCTGACGCGGCGCTCGACAATTCCCGGCCAGGCACCAACGCGCTCGAGAATCCGCTGGCTCGCGGCGGACAGCGCACTGACACGCGGCTCGAAGGGATCGGTTGGAGTGAACGGCTGAACGTCCAGCGGACCGGCATCGACCAGCTTGATGGTGAGACCGGCGTCTTGCAGCGCCAGCGCCAGGGTGCTGCCGACCATCCCGGCACCAACGATGATGATGTCCGCTTGCATTACTGCTCTCCTGCGCGCCGGGCCTGAGGCTTGCGGCATGTCTAGTGGGTCTGCTTGCCGGTTCTCACGCGCATCGCTGCGGCTTATTCAGAAGGGTTTGCCCTGCCGGCGCTGACGGCTTTCGCCAATGCTCAGCGCTCGCGGACGCCCAATCCCATGGCCTGTCGCGCGAACCAGGTCTTGGCGGGCGGCAAAAAATCCAGCCCCAGCAGACCAAGATTTCGCCCTACAACGGATAGGCTTCCCGAATCGGCGAACAGCTGGGTCACCCGATCGGAAAAACCCACGGTAAGCCATTGATCCGAACGCTGCCTTCGATGGTATGCCTGCAGCACGGCCAGTTCGCCGGGCCGCCCCGAACCGCCTAACAACGCGGCGGCCAACGCCTCGGTGTCTCGCAGCGACAGGTTGTAACCCTGCCCGGCGATCGGGTGCAAGCTGTGAGCGGCGTTACCTAATACGACCAAACTGGAGCGAACCTGCTCTTCGGCCTCGATCAATTCCAGTGGGTAGAGATGCCGCGCTCCAACCTGCTGAAAGCCGCCCAGGCGATAGCCGAACGCCTGTTGCAGTTCGCCAAGGAATTCCGCTTCAGGGAGCGCGACCAGGCGCGCCGCATCCTGTTCCGGACGCGTCCAGACCAGCGCGCAGCGATTGTCCTGCAGCGGCAACAGTGCCATCGGGCCTTCATCAGTGAAGCGCTCAAACGCCTGTCCGCCGTGAGGTTTGCCCGGCGTCACGTTGGCGATCAGCGCGGTCTGGCCATAAGGGGTCCGCTTGATCGCAATGCCGAGCTGTTCGCGCAACGCCGAACGACCGCCATCGGCCAGCACCGCCAGATCGCAGTCGAGCTGCTTGCCATCGGTCAGACTGAGGCGAAAACCATCTTCCACCGGCTGCATGCGATCGACCTCGGCCGGACAGCGGCGAACCACGACCGCGTCGTCCAGCGCCTGCCACAGGCAATGTCCGATCCAGGCGTTCTCCACCACATAGCCCAGCGCCGGCACCTGCTCCTTCTTGGCGTCCAGCCGGGTAGCGCCTGCACGGCCGCGGTCGGACACCTGAATCTGGGTAATGGGTTCGGCACGCTGGGCGATCTGCTCCCAGACGCCAAGGCGCTGATAAATCAGCCGGGTACCGTAGGACAGCGCCGTAGAGCGGGCATCGTAGCTTGGCTGATATTCGCTGCCCGGCTCGAACGGCTCGATCAGTTCAATCGACCAGCCGCGCGTCTTCGCTCCTTTTTGCAGCGCCAACGCCAGGCTGGCGCCGACAAGTCCGCCACCAATGATCGCCAGCGCGCTCATGGCTAAGCGACCTCGGCGGCAGCCGCCATCAATTGCTCGATCTCGGCGACGGATTTAGGCACGCCACCGGTGAGGATTTCACAGCCAGTGCGAGTCACCACCACATCATCTTCGATGCGCACACCAATGCCGCGCCATTTCTTCGCCACGTCCTGATTGTCGGCGGCGATATAGATGCCAGGCTCGACGGTCATCGCCATGCCGGGCTCGAGCACGCGCCACTCGCCACCGACCTTGTAATCGCCGACATCGTGTACGTCCATGCCCAGCCAATGGCCGGCGCGATGCATGTAAAACGGTTTATAGGCTTCTGCGGCGATCAGCTCCTCGATATCGCCTTCGAGCAGCCCCAACTCGACCAGTCCGGTAGTGATGACCTGAACGGTTGCCTCGTGCGCTTCGTTCCAGTGTTTGCCGGGCGCGATATGCTTGAACGCTTCTTCGTTGGCGGCCAGCACCAGTTCATAAATCACCTTCTGTTCGGGCGAGAAGCGGCCATTGACCGGAAAGGTCCGGGTGATGTCGCTGGCGTAGCAATCGATTTCGCAGCCGGCGTCGATCAGCACCAGATCACCATCCTTGAGCGCGGCATCATTTTCGCGGTAATGCAGGATGCAGGCGTTCTTCCCCGCCGCGACGATCGAGCCGTACGCCGGCATTTTCGCCCCGCTCTTGCGGAATTCGTAATCCAGCTCCGCTTCGAGATGGTATTCGTAGAGGCCAGCACGACAGGCCTGCATGGCGCGGATATGGGCGCGCGCGGAAATCTCCGCCGCGTGCTTCATCACCTTCACTTCGTTGGCTGACTTGTACAGACGCAAGTCGTGTAGCAGATGATCGAGGGCGACGAACTCGTTCGGCGGCTGCGCGCCCTGACGGGCCTTGGAACGGATGGTATTGATCCACTCCATCAAGCGGTGATCGAATTCCTGGTTGCTGCCGATGGCGTAATAAACGCGTGAACGGCCTTCGATCAGGCCCGGCAGAATTTCGTCGATATCGCCGATGGGGAAGGCATCGTCCGCGCCGTATTCAGCAATGGCGCCATCCTGGCCGGCCCGCAAACCGTCCCACAACTCGCGAGCCGGGTCGCGCTCACGGCAAAACAGCACATATTCGCCATGTTCGCGTCCGGGAATCAGCGCAATCACCGCTTCCGGCTCGGGAAAGCCGGAAAGGTACTGAAAGTCGCTGTCCTGACGGTAAATGTGCTCGACATCGCGGTTGCGGATGTACATTGGCGCGGCCGGAAGGATGGCGATGCTGTTGGGTTCCATCTCCGCCATCAGCACCTTGCGCCGGCGGGCGTATTCCGATTTCGGGATGCGGGTCATGGGCGGACGGTCCTCAATGCAGGGAAGGCTTGGGTGCCGGCGGCACTGGCTTGGCGCACTCGGTGAACAACAGCAACGGCGCGACGCGCAGATATTCCATGACTTCCATGTAATCGCTCTCACCATCTTCGGACTCGTCCAGCGAATCCTGGATTTGTGCGATGGCAGCCAGATCCTGCAGGACTTCCATGGCCTCACCGCTCAGTGCGCGATCACCGGCAACCAGGCCGAAGCCGGCCAGGAAGCTCTGGCACCACTGGCCCAGGGCAAGCGCGCGCTCGGCGAGCGGTGCATCGTCCGACGGCAACAGCAAAACGATGGCGATGTCATCACCGGCGAGCTCGCCCTTGACCATTTCCTGCAGGCCGATGAGCGCCTGATGCACCGACTCTTCGGGAGCGGAGCCGAGTAGCTCGGCGGCATCGGCAAGCCAGGATTCGGAATCGAAACCAGCCCCGGCGCAGCTGCGCCCGAGCAGAAAGCCGTGTAGTTCGGCAGGTGTGACAGATTGAGCACTGCTGGCCAGCAAAGTGGCGAAAGCAGCGTACGGCGAGTTCTGAATGGGCATGGCGGCTAGGCGCGCGGCGGCGCTAATGTCTAGAATGAAGGCCTCGTATCCTAGCATCGGCACGCGAGCCAAGACCATCGAAGCCGGACTGCCCACCGCTCGCGCCATTTACCCCGGGAATCCCATGGAAGACGCCGACCTGAAATTGCTGACCGCCAAGTTGGAACAGCTGATTCAGCACATCGAGCAACTCAAGGCGCAGAATCGCTTGCTGCTTCACAGCGAGCAGACATGGCGCGAAGAGCGCGCTCATCTGATCGAGAAGAACGAAATGGCGCGGGTGAAGGTCGAAGCGATGATTTCGCGCCTGAAAGCCCTGGAGCAGGACTCATGACCCAGCCGAACACCGTTACCGTGCACATCATGGACAAGGAATATTGCATTTCCTGCCCACCCGAAGAACGCAGCAATCTCGAAGGCGCCGCCCATTACCTGGACCGCAAGATGCGCGAAATCCGTAGCAGCGGCAAAGTCATCGGCGCGGACCGCGTCGCCGTGATGGCTGCGCTCAACATCACACATGAGCTGCTACACAAACACGATCGCCTTGATGCGGAAGCCAATAGTGCGCGTGAGCATGTGCGTGTTTTGCTGGAGCGGGTCGACAGCGCATTGGCCGCCGATCCAAACCCTTCCGGTAACCGATGAACGGCAGGCAGATTGAGTTATAATCCCGGCAACTCCCTGGCATGTTCGCCAGTCGGCGATGACCCTCTCCCGATAAGCAACACCATGGAGGCTACACGTAGTGCCGGTGTGCATGTCCGCCTGACGGAAAGCCTTAAGGTACTCTGTAGTCGCCACCTTGAACTCTCGGGTTCAAGGGCCTACGCGGGCAGCGGCATGCTGGGGAGCCTTATTTCATGATCGTAGCCACCGGCCTTTCGCGTCCGACGCTGCGACGCCAACTGCGGCAAGCACGCCGTCAGCTCTCCCCCATTCAACAACGCCAAGCTGCCAAAAATCTCTATAGGCAACTGGCCCAGCATCCGCTGTTTCGTCGCGCCCGCCACGTCGCGCTTTATCTGCCCAACGACGGCGAAATCGACCCGCGTGCACTTTTGCTGGAAGCGCAACGCCGCGGCAAAGCGACTTATTTGCCTGTATTGAACGCCTGGCCCCGCACCCGCATGGCCTTTCAACGCATCATGCCGAACGAGCATCTGAAGCCGAACCGTTTCGGTATCGCCGAGCCGGCTTTTCGGCCCGCACGGCAGCGGCTGATCTGGACGCTCGATCTGGTTCTGATGCCATTGGTGGGGTTCGACGAGCACGGCGGTCGCCTGGGGATGGGGGGCGGTTTTTACGATCGCAGCCTGGCATATCGCAGCAGGCGCAAAAATGGTCACAAACCGACGCTATTGGGTCTCGCCCATGAATGCCAGAAAGTCGATCGACTTCCCCTTGCTAGCTGGGATGTGCCGCTGCAAGCGACGGTGACAGACCAGGGCTGGTACGCGAAGTGAAACGGAAGGCATTCAAACTGAGGTAACGGCCGCGTCCATGCGGCTCACCGAATCAGCGCTGGAGCTGCTGCGAGTGACTGATCGGCACCATCGAAGAACTATCATCCGGTCGTTCCCATAATCCCTGGGTATAGCCCGTAGTTACGACGCCGAGACCGAAAATCAGCACCAGGACCCAAAGAATATCTGGTTTGCGTTTCATAGTATTTCGCCTCCCCCTGCCAGGCGAACAGTTGCCGTCGAGTCAGTATCGTTTTCGTTTTCCAGACTCGACAATGCCCATCTCAAGCGCGGCATTCTCCGTCAAGCCCCGGCGCAGCGCAAACAGCCCTGCGACCGGTTGTCGGGGAATGGCGTCAAGAACCCTTCCGAACGAAATTGACGTGAGCAAAGACCATGCCGTACTGGCTGATGAAGTCCGAACCCGATGAGTTTTCAATTCAAGATCTGCAGCAACTAGGTACGGGGCGCTGGGATGGTGTCCGCAATTACCAGGCCCGGAACTTTCTGCGTCAGATGGTCGAAGGTGACTGCTTCTTCTTCTATCACTCGAGCTGCGCAACGCCAGGCATCGCTGGTATCGGCAGCATCACGCGCGCGGCCTACCCAGACCCGACCGCGCTCGACGCGCAAAGCCCTTACTTCGACGCCAAAGCCAATGAGGCGAAGAACCCCTGGAGCGCAGTCGATGTCGGCTTCGTCGAATGTTTCGCAGCCACGCTTACACTGCCTCGACTGAAGACTGTACTGGCGCTTGCGCAAATGCCGCTGGTGCAGAAGGGTAGTCGGCTCTCGGTGATGCCCGTCAGCGAGAGCGAGTGGCACGCCATCCTGGCGATGCGCTGAGCCAGACGGCGCTCCTTGCTCCGCGCTATTGGACGATCAGGTTATTGAACAGCAGGTCGTCCACTAGCGGCTTGCCCTCTTCCTGCGTGAGGACCGCCTGCACCTGCTTGAGCGCTTCCTGCCGTAGGGCCTCCTTGGACTCGACCGTCGAAAGGCTGGCATCGGTCTGCTGTGAAAACAGCGTCACCAACTGGTTGCGGATCAGCGGCTCGTGATGCTTGACCTTGGCTTCCGCCTCGGCGCCACTGACGCGCAAGGCAATATCAGCCTTGTAATACTTCAACCGGCCATCGGAACCGTAGTTGCCCACCAGTGCGGGCACCAGTGCGTAGTAAATGGTTTTCACCGCTGCTGAATCGGCGTCGGCTTCGGATGTTTCTGCAAGCGCCGGCAGCGCCATGCAAAGAGTGAGAAATATAGAAAGAATGCGCGTCACGAGGACAACTCCAAGGGATACGCCGTCAGCATAACCATTGCCCGGCACAGACCCAAGCCTGGCCTTATGTATTGCCATCAGGGCGGACCATGCTCATTGCACGGCACGTGCAGACTTCTAGACTGCTCCTATCCAGAAACGGCCACGCTCATCCCAAACGATAAAAGGAAACCCGATGAAAGCTGTCCTGTGCAAAGAATTCGGCCCGGCCGAAAACCTCGTCATCGAAGAAGCCGCTAGCCCGCAGATCAAGAAGGGCGAGGTGCTGCTCGACGTGCATGCCGCCGGCGTCAACTTTCCGGACACGCTGATGATCGAAGGCAAATATCAGTTCAAGCCGCCGTTTCCGTTCTCCCCAGGTGGCGAGGCCGCAGGTGTTGTCGCCGCCGTCGGCGAGAAGGTCACCCACCTGAAAGTCGGTGACCGCGTCATGGGCCTGACGGGCTGGGGCAGTTTCGCCGAGCAGGTTGCTGTGCCTGGCAACAACGTATTGCCGATTCCTCCAGCGATGGATTTCGAGACGGCGGCAGCGTTCAGCATGACCTACGGCACCTCGATGCATGCGTTGACTCAGCGGGCCAACCTGCAACCCGGCGAGACGCTTCTGGTACTGGGCGCATCGGGCGGCGTCGGATTGGCGGCTGTGGAGATAGGCAAGGCCATGGGCGCGAAGGTTATCGCCGCCGCTTCCACTGCCGAGAAACTCGAGATCGCAAAGAATGCAGGCGCTGACGAGCTGATCAATTACACCGAGACCAGCCTCAAGGATCGTCTGAAAGAGCTCACCGGCGGTCAAGGTGTGGACGTTATCTACGATCCGGTAGGCGGCAAGCTGTTCGAAGAGGCTTTCCGCAGCATCGGCTGGAATGGTCGCATGTTGGTGGTTGGCTTCGCTGCTGGGGATATTCCGTCGTTACCTGCGAACTTGCCGCTGCTCAAGGGCGCTTCGCTGATCGGAGTCTTCTGGGGCAGCTTTGCGCAGCGCCAGCCGCATGACAACGCCGCCAATTTCCGTCAGCTGTTTGCCTGGCACGCCGAAGGCAAGCTCAAACCCCTGGTCTCGCAGACTTTTGCGCTCGAACAGACTGCCGAAGCGATTAATACGCTGGCCCAGCGCCGAGCTGTGGGCAAACTGGTCGTGAAGGTGCGCTAAGCGAAGCTGGAAGCTGGAAGCTGGAAGCTGGAAGCTGGAAGCGTGTGCTGGGCCGGACGGCCATCAAGCTTCGCTTCCAGCTTCTCGCAACCTGCCGCTATTTAATGAGCGGTAACCGGAGCGTCGCCGCCCTGTTGCATGCGAGCCATTTCCTGAGCGTAGAGCGCGTCGAAGTTCACCGGTGCCAACATCAGAGCCGGGAACGAGCCACGCGTAACCAGGCTGTCCAGCGCTTCACGGGCATAAGGGAACAGGATGTTCGGGCAGAACGCGCCGAGGGTATGGCTCATCGCTTGGGCTTCGAGGCCCTTGATCAGGAAGATGCCGGCCTGCTGTACCTCGGCGATGAAGGCCACTTCCTCACCAGTCTTGACGGTCACTGACAGCGTCAGCACAACTTCATGGAAGTCGTTTTCGAGCGATTTCTGCTTGGTGTTCAGATCCAGCGCAACGCTCGGATTCCACTCCTGACGGAAGATTTCCGGGCTTTTGGGCGCCTCGAAGGAGAGGTCACGGACATAGATCCGCTGCAGGGAAAACTGCGCCCCCTGCTCTTCCTGACCAGCAGCCGCGCCGTTGTTCGCTTGTTCAGTCATGTGAAACCTTCTTGTTGTCCATGTGTTGGTGATCGTCCTGCCAGCATTAGTGCTTGTCGGCCGTCCGGCAGGTCTGGAATGGAGTCATGCCTGCAGCATCGCATCCAGCCGCCCTGCCCGCTCCAGTGCGTGCAGCTCATCGCAGCCGCCGACGTGCGCATCGCCTATCCATATTTGCGGTACAGAGGTACGTCCGGCCTTGCTTGCCATTTCCGAGCGCAATGCGGGTTTGCCGTCGACGGCAATTTCCTCGTAACTGACACCCTTGCGATCGAGCAGACCCTTGGCTCGAATGCAGAACGGGCACCAGGCGGTGGTATAGATGACGACTTTAGGCATAGTTACTTGACCACTGGCAGATTCTCGCCGCGCCAGCCGGAAATCCCTCCGGACAGCTTGGCGGCAGTGAAGCCTGCCTTCTGCAGCTCGCGGCAGGCCGTTCCGGCGTGCTGACCCATGGCATCGACGACGACGATCGTCTTGGCCTTGTGCTTTTCCAGCTCGCCTACTCGGCTGACCAGCTTCTCGTAGGGAATGTTCAATGAATCGACGATGTGACCGGCGTCGAACTCCTTCTTAGCGCGCACGTCCAACACCACGCCTTCGTCGCGGTTGACCAGAGCGGTCAGCTCGCGATTGCTCAGACTTTTGCCGCCTTTACGCGCTTCGGTGACGGCTAAGAGAACCAGCAGCACCAGAAAGATACTGACCAGAACATAGTGGTTAGAGACAAATTCAATCAGGTTAGCGACCATCAAAAGGGTACCCGGAGGATAAAATGCGGGCCAGTATACACAGCCCCTCTCCCAGGCTGAACCCTGCTGCAAACCGCTGGAAAATGTCGCAATCGGTGGCTAGACCGGGCGAAACGACCATTGAATGACAGCTCCCGGCTGGCCCGTAGGGCGGGCTTTAGCGAGCAAAGAGTCAAAACGCGCAGCGTCGCAATGAGCTTTTAGAGCTCGCTCAACGCTGCATAGCCGAGCGCAGTGATCCTTTAACGGCCTGCCAATCGTGACCATAAGCCGGCCAATCAGTAGACTGGCCACCATTTTTGCGCCCTCGTACAAGGAGCCAAGTAGATGCCCGCCGCGCCCAAACCTCTCGTATTGATGATTCTCGATGGCTTCGGACATAGCGACAGCCCGGAATTCAACGCTATTCATGCCGCCAACAAGCCCGTCTATGACCGCTTGCGCGCGACCCAGCCGCACGGATTGATCTCCGGCAGCGGCATGGACGTCGGTCTTCCGGACGGCCAGATGGGAAATTCCGAGGTCGGCCATATGAATCTGGGCGCGGGCCGCGTGGTGTACCAGGACTTCACACGCGTGACCAAATCCATCCGCGACGGCGATTTCTTCGAGAACCCGAACATCTGCGCCGCTGTGGACAAGGCTGTGGCAGCTGGCAAAGCGGTGCATATCCTCGGCCTGCTCTCCGACGGCGGCGTCCATAGCCATCAGGATCATCTGGTCGCCATGGCCGAGCTGGCGGCCAAGCGCGGCGCCGAGAAGATCTACCTACATGCCTTCCTCGACGGTCGCGACACCCCGCCAAAAAGCGCGCAGCACTCGATCGAGCTGTTGCAAGCCACTTTCACTCGCCTGGGCAGGGGCCGCATCGCCAGCCTGATCGGCCGCTATTTCGCCATGGATCGGGACAACCGCTGGGATCGCGTCGAGCAGGCCTACAACCTGATCGTCGATGGCGCCGCGGCTTATCGCTCTGACTTCGCAGTGGATGGCCTGATCGCCGCCTACGAGCGCGGCGAAAGCGACGAGTTTGTCAAAGCCACGGGTATTGGCGAGCCGGTTCGCGTGGAAGATGGCGATGCCGTGGTGTTCATGAACTTCCGCGCCGACCGTGCGCGCGAACTGACCCGCTGCTTCGTCGAGCCCGGCTTCAACGAGTTCCAGCGTGCCCGAGCCCCGCAACTAGCCGGTTTCGTCATGCTCACCCAGTACGCCGCAAGCATTCCCGCGCCGGCTGCCTTCGCACCGGAAGCGCTGACCAATGTGCTGGGTGAATACCTGGCGAACAACGGCAAGACCCAGCTGCGCATCGCCGAGACCGAGAAATACGCGCACGTCACGTTCTTCTTCTCTGGCGGCCGCGAAGAGCCCTTTGCCGGCGAAGAGCGCATTCTCATTCCCTCGCCACAGGTCGCCACCTATGACCTGCAGCCGGAAATGAGCGCACCTGAGGTGACCGATCGCATCGTCGATGCCATCGAGAACCAGCGTCACGACGTGATCATCGTCAACTACGCCAACGGCGACATGGTCGGCCATACCGGCGTGTTCGATGCCGCGGTGAAGGCCGTCGAATGTCTGGACAAGTGCATCGGACGCATCGTCGAAGCGCTGGACAAGGTGGGCGGCGAGGCGCTGATCACCGCCGATCACGGCAACGTCGAGCAGATGGAAGACGCCATGACCGGCCAGGCTCACACCGCCCATACCTGCGAACCGGTGCCGTTCATTTATTACGGCAAGCGGAACCTGACGATCCGCGAAGGCGGCGTGCTCGCCGATGTGGCCCCGACCATGCTGACGCTGCTGGGCCTGCCAGTGCCGACGGAGATGACCGGGCGCTCGATCGTCGAACTGAAAGACTGAAGGACTGGAAGCTGGAAGCCAAGCTCTTGCTTCCAGCTTAGGCTTCAAGCTTCCGGCTGTTTTTTTAGGCATACTACGGCGGTCGTCGATCGCTCGGTTACACCCTCTCATGCCTCGTATTTTTCTCGCATTCGCGCTTTTTTGCCTGCTCGGCTCTGCCATGGCGGACGAGCGCGCCGACGCTCGCAAACAGATCGAAGCGGCCCGCCAAGACGTAGCCGAACTGCAAAAGCTGCTCAAGCAGATCGAGCAGGAGAAATCTACTGTCCAGAAGCAGCTGCAAACAACTGAAAGCGAGATGGGCCAGCTGGAAAAGCAGGTCGATTCACTGCAACAGGAAATCGACCGCAGCGAAGCGGAGCTGGAACGGCTCAACGAAGAGAAGACCACCCTTGAAGGCGCTCGTATCGAGCAGCAGCGCCTGATTGGCATTCAGGCACGCGCGGCGTATCAGAGCGGTCGTCAGGAATACCTGAAGCTCCTGCTCAACCAACAGAACCCGGAAAAATTCAGCCGCACCCTGACGTATTACGACTACCTCAGCAAAGCTCGTTTCGAGCAGGTCGCCAATTTCAACGAAACGCTCAGCCAGCTGGCCAACGTCGAAGCCGGCATCGAGGCGCAGCAGGCAACCCTGGCCGAGCAGCAGGATGGACTAAAGGAACGACGCGCCCAACTCGCTGAAGTGAGCAAGGAGCGTCAGCTGGCGCTGGCCAAACTCGACCGCGACTATTCCAGCCGTGATCAAAAGCTCAAGGCCCGTAAACAGGAGCAGGCGCAGCTCGAGCGTGTACTCAAGACCATCGAGGAAACCCTGGCGCGCCAGGCACGTGAAGCCGAGCAGGCACGTCAGCGTGCCCTTGCACTGGCTCGCGAGGAACAATCACGACGTCAGCAGGCCGGTAGCGCTGCTCCGGCAGCAACCGGCCCCACCGTTTCGAGTGCCGGCGGCAATTTTGGCGGGCCCTTCGCCAGCGCCAAGGGCAAGTTGCCTTGGCCGGTGGACGGAAGATTGGTCGCTCGCTACGGCACTCCACGCGGCGGCGACGCTCGAACCAAGTGGGACGGCGTGCTGATCGGCGCAGGTCTGGGCAGCCAAGTGCGCGCCGTGCATGGCGGCCGAGTGGTATTTGCCGATTGGCTGCGCGGCGCGGGCCTGCTGGTGATTCTGGACCACGGCAATGGCTATCTGACCCTGTACGGCCATAATCAGAGCCTGTTGCGCGACGCCGGAGAAATCGTCAAGGCCGGCGATCCGATCGCCACCGTAGGTACCAGTGGCGGGCAGGAATCTGCCGCACTGTATTTCGCCATTCGTCAACAGGGTCGCCCAAGCGATCCGGCACAATGGTGCCGCGCGCAAGGATAAGCCGGCTAGCGCGCCCTCACACTGGAGTCAGACATGCTGCACCTGCGCCGTTTCGCCCAACCATCCGCCCTGTCCCTGGCCCTCCTGCTGGCGACTTACGGAGGCGCCTGGGCCCAGCAACCGCCCGCAGAGCTGGCGGAACCCATATCGCTGGGAAGCTCGACCAGCAAGGCGCCGCTGCCGCTGGACGAGTTGCGAACCTTCGCCGAGGTGCTGGACCGGATCAAGGCCGCCTATGTCGAGCCTGTCGACGACAAGACCCTGCTGGAAAACGCCATCAAAGGCATGCTCAGCAACCTCGATCCGCATTCTGCCTATCTGGAACCCGAAGCCTTCGCCGAGCTGCAGGAAAGCACCAGCGGCGAGTTCGGTGGTCTCGGGATCGAGGTCGGCATGGAGGACGGTTTCATCAAGGTGGTATCGCCAATCGATGACACCCCCGCATCCAAGGCCGGCATCGAGGCGGGCGATCTGATCGTAAAGATCGATAACAAGCCAACCAAGGGCATGTCGATGATGGACGCCGTTGGCATGATGCGCGGCAAGCCGGGCAGCGATATTTCGCTGTCGCTGGTGCGCGAGGGCGGGCAACCCTTCACTGTCAAACTCACCCGCGCAGTGATCAAGGTCACCAGCGTGAAAAGCCAAATGCTCGAGCCCGGCTACGGTTATCTGCGCGTCACCCAGTTCCAGATCAATACCGGCGAGGAAGTCGGCAAGGCTCTGGCGCGCCTGCGCAAGGAAAACGGCAAGAAGCTCAACGGCTTGGTGCTCGACCTGCGCAACAACCCGGGCGGCGTGCTGCAGGCCGCGGTGGAAGTATCCGATCACTTCCTCACCGATGGCCTGATCGTCTACACCAAAGGCCGCATCGCCAATTCCGAGCTGCGTTTCAACGCCGACCCGGCCGATGCCAGCGAAGGTGTTTCGCTGGTGGTGCTGATCAACGGCGGCAGCGCCTCGGCCTCGGAAATCGTCGCCGGCGCCCTGCAGGACCAGAAGCGTGGCGTCGTAATGGGTACCGATAGCTTTGGCAAAGGATCGGTGCAGACCGTCCTGCCGCTGAACAACGACCGCGCGCTGAAGCTCACCACGGCGCTTTACTACACCCCTAACGGCCGCTCCATCCAGGCGCAGGGCATCGAGCCGGATATCCAAGTGGCCCGCGCCAAGTTCACCCGCGAGCAGGCGGTCGAAGGCGTACGCGAGGCGGATCTGGCCGGACATCTGGGCAACGGTAACGGCGGCCCGGAACGCCCCACCAGCACCCAGGTCGTCAGCGACTCACCACGCCCGCAGGACGAAGACTTCCAGCTCGGCCAGGCACTGAATCTGCTCAAGGGGTTGAACCTCACCCGCGGCCAGTAGGATGTCCCGACTTGCCATCCTGCTGCTGGGACTCTTGACACCGCTGCTGGTAATCGGCGCTCCGGGCGCGGATGCAACAGGCGACTCAGAGCGCCTGACAACCCTTTCGCGAATGCCGAAGTTAGCCTTGGTAATGGATGACCTCGGTCAGAACGCTGCTCGTGACGGTCGTGTTCTGGCACTGCCCGGCCCGGTGGCCATGGCGATCCTGCCGGACAGCCGCCACGCCACACCGCTGGCCGAACGGGCCAACGCGGCAGGCAAGACGGTCATGCTGCATCTACCCATGGCTCCGGCCGATGGCCCCTATGCCTGGCAGCCGCAACTGGGGCCGACGGAGCTGTCAAACCGATTGGACAGCGCACTGGCAAAGGTTCCCCATGCCAGCGGTGTAAACAACCACATGGGCAGCCTGATGACCGCTCGAGCGCAGCCGATGGCGTCCTTGATGAACGAGCTGCAGCAGCGCCATCTGTTCTTTCTCGACAGCCGCACCCATGCCGGAACGGTTGCAGCCGCCGCCGCTCAACGGATCGGATTGGCCAGCCTGTCGCGGGATATTTTTCTCGACGACGACCCCAGCCCTCACGCCGTTGCGGCGCAGTTCCGCGCAGCCCTGGAGCTTGCGCGCAAGCAGGGTTCAGTGGTGATCATCGGCCACCCGCACCCGAGCACGCTGGCGCTTCTGGAACGGGAACTGCCACGTCTGCAGGCTCAGGGGATCGATTGGGTGGATATCGGCCAGATGATCGCTACCCGTGGCAACCGCGCGATGGTTGCCCACGGCGCACGTGGCGTCTATCGCTCAGCTCAGGATCAGAGATAACGACGCATGATGGCGTCGATGGCGCCATCGTCCCGCATCTCGTCCAACGCTTTTTGCAGCCGCGCCACGACATCGTCCGGCGTCTGCTTGTTCAGCGCGAGAAACAGCTGCGCATCGTTGAACCTCAACGCCGTCACCAGCCCGCTTACCCCTTCCTGCTTGGCCAGATAAGGACCGACCGGATCGGTCGTCGCCCATAGATCGATCTGTCCTTTGAGCAGCTTGCCGATGTTTGCCTGGTCACGCAGCGAGTTGATCGGCTCGAAACCCTTGCTTTCAAGATGCTGACTGACCGCGTCATCCTTATAGGCGCCGACCCGGTATTGCCGCGCCTGCTCGAGCGAACTCAGGCGTAACGGACTGCCGGGCGGAGCGAGAAGCACCCAGCCGGTGCTAGCGAGCGGGCCGACCCACTTGAATAGCGGCTCGCGCTCCGGCGTATAGGTGGTGGAGAACAACCCTTGGTCCGGCTTTTCCAGCACCTGGTTATAGATGCGCTCCCAGGGGAAGCGCAGTGTCAGGCTGTAATCGATACCGGCACGCTTGAACATTTCGCGCACGATGTCGGCGTTGATCCCGCTGACGTTGCGATCCGCTGCGTAGTTCTTGCCGTCGGCCGCCATATTGAACGGCGGGAAATTCTCCGTCAGCACCACCACTCTGTAGTCGTCTGGCAATGCGGCCTTGGCCGAGGCGGCCGCGAGCAACAGCAGGCCGACCGCTAGAATTCGTTTCATCGATCCTCCCCCTACGTCTGCTAATACCAGGCGGCGCACCGACACCTAACAGATGTCATGCGTGCCACCTTTTATGTGTAGCAACGAAAGAACCAGACGCACGGAGACCGTCACCGAACTGGGATGAACAGCACAAGTTGAGACATCATTTGGCCATCACTCGCATCCGCAGCGCCAACCTGCACGAGGTTTGCTTAATAAGGAGGGAAAGGAGATGTTCAGTCGCGGGGAAACGGCGTGGCGCTCACCTCTGGAGCGCCCCCACCGGTCTTCGATGCATGCACGCAGCTAGCGAGGCCCCGATCAGAAATATCGGCCAGTGATGGTATTGATCGTGCCGTCGGCGCGCATTTGATCCAGAGCGGCCTGTAGCTTCTCGACCGTCTCATCGGACACCTGCCGGTTTAGCGCCAGGAAAAGCTCAGCACTGTCGAAACGCAGTACCCGCTTGAGACCGGACACGCCCTGCTGCTTCGCCAGGAAGCGCCCCGCTGGGTCGCCCGTCGCCCATAGATCGATCGCGCCGCTTTGCAGTTTCTCGACGTTGATCTGGTCACGTAACGCCAACGTCGGCTGCAGCCCCTGCGCAACGAGATGCTCGGCAATGGCATCGCCCTTGTAAGCGCCGATCCGGTATTGCCGGGCCTGCTCGAGGCTGTCGACTTCAATGGTGCTGTCACCCCGCGCCAGCAGCACCCAGTCATCCGGCCCGATAGGACCTACCCATTTGAACAGCTCCTCGCGCTCAGGCAACCGAGCCGTTACGAACACCCCATAGCCAGGCGTTTCCAGAGCCATCTTGTAGATCCGTTCCCAAGGGAAGCGCAAGGTCAGGGTGTAATCGATACCGGCGCGCTGGAACATCTCGCGGATGATGTCGGCAGCGATGCCCCTGATGTTCTGGTCACGGGCGAAATTCTTGCCATCGGCAGCCATGTTGTAAGGCGGAAAATTTTCGGTGAGCAGATCGATCTGCTCCGGCGCGGCCTGGGCGGTGGTGCCCAAGATCAAACTGGTCGCTAAAGCAAGAAGCGTGGATTTGAACATGGCATTAATTCCTTTATTCCCGCACGGATGGCCCGTTGCGTTCCTTTAAGTGTTGTTTGCTCGATCGAATCGGCAGCAGACTCAACGCATCACAATGCCGCAACTGGCCATATAGGCTTTTGCTTCCGGCACGGTGTATTCGCCAAAGTGAAAAATGCTGGCCGCCAATACCGCGTCGGCCTTGCCCTCGATGATGCCATCGGCCAGATGCTGCAGATTGCCTACACCACCGGAGGCGATCACCGGGATACTCAACGCCTCGCTGATGGCGCGGGTGACACCGAGGTCGTAGCCGCTCTTGACGCCATCCTGATCCATGCTGGTCAGCAGGATTTCACCGGCACCCAGCGCCTCCATCTTCTGTGCCCAGAGCACCGCGTCCAGCCCCGTGGGCTTGCGTCCGCCATGGGTGAAGATTTCCCAGCGTGGCGTTTCGCCAGCCTTGGACACTTTCTTCGCATCGATGGCGACGACGATGCACTGCGAGCCGAAGCGATCGGCGGCCTCGCCAACGAACTCGGGCGTGAAGACGGCGGCGGTATTGATCGAGACCTTGTCCGCCCCAGCGTTGAGCAGGTTGCGGATGTCTTGCACGGTGCGCACGCCACCGCCGACGGTCAGCGGGATGAATACCTGGCTGGCCATGCGCTCGACGGTATGCAGCGTGGTGTCGCGGTTGTCGACGCTGGCGGTGATGTCGAGAAAGGTGATCTCGTCAGCGCCCTGCTCGTCGTAGCGACGAGCAATCTCCACCGGATCGCCGGCGTCGCGGATGTTCTCGAACTGGACGCCCTTGACCACGCGACCGTTGTCCACGTCGAGGCAGGGGATGATGCGTTTTGCCAAAGCCATAGCGGATTACCCGTAGGGTGGGTGCAACCCACCAATGTGCGTCGATTACGGTGGGCTACGCCCACCCTACGTTTATTCGTCCTTGAACTTGAGATCGCAGAGCGCCTGCGCCTCGGCGACATCGAGGGTGCCCTCGTAGATCGCGCGACCGGTGATGGCACCGATGATGCCGGGGGTATTGGTATCGAGCAGCTTCTGGATATCACCGATGTTGTGGATACCGCCGGAGGCGATCACCGGGATCTTGCTGGCATTGGCCAAGGCCACGGTGGCTTCGACGTTGCAGCCCTGCATCATGCCGTCCTTGGCTATGTCGGTGTAGACGATCGCCGAGACGCCATCCGCCTCGAAGCGGCGGGCCAGGTCTACGGCCTGCACACTAGAAACCTCGGCCCAGCCATCGGTGGCAACGAAGCCGTCCTTGGCGTCCAGGCCGACGATGACCTTGCCCGGAAAGGCGCGGCAGGCCTCGCCGACGAACTCCGGCTGCTTGACCGCCTTGGTACCGATGATCACGTAGCTGACGCCGGCGCGCACGTAATGCTCGATGGTTTCCAGCGAGCGGATGCCACCGCCGATCTGGATCGGCAGGTTCGGATAGCGCTTGGCGATCGCCGTGACAACTTCGCCGTTGACCGGCTGGCCTTCGAAAGCACCGTTGAGATCGACCAGATGCAGACGGCGGCAACCGGCCTCGACCCACTTGGCAGCCATCGCCACCGGGTCATCGGAAAACACCGTGGCGTCGTCCATCAAGCCCTGACGCAGACGCACGCAGGCGCCGTCTTTCAGATCGATTGCGGGGATAATCAGCATGGCGAACCTGTTCAAATCGGGAATCGGTTAAAGGTCAGCTCTTTTCGAGCGCCCACAAGTCGCTTTCGATGCTTTCGAACCTGTCTTTCAGGTGTGTCTGCACATCGAAAATCGCCTTGTTGTAGTAGAGCGGAGCAATCTCACGCGCAAACAGATCGAGCACTTCCTGCGCCTCGAAGGAGCCAAGCTCCAGTTCGAAACGATCTTCGAGAAAACGCTTGATGGTCTGCTGCGCAGCCTGCTCCTGAGCGGGGTCCAGCGTCAGCACAGGTGCTTTCGTCTTGGCCCGGCTCATTACCAGCGGCCATCCCAGGCGGCGAAATTCTGCAGCAGCTGCAGGCCGTGGGTGTGGCTCTTCTCGGGATGAAACTGCACGGCGAAGCGCGAGCCATCGGCCAGCGCAGCGGCAAAGTCCTTGCCGTAGTGACCGCGACCGACAACGTGGCGCGGATTACCGGCCTCGATGTAGTAGCTGTGCACGAAGTAGAAGCGGCCTTGGTCCGGAATGTTGTGCCAGAGCGGATGATCGACCGCCTGCTTGACCTCGTTCCAGCCCATGTGCGGCACTTTGAGGCGCTCGCCGTCTTCCTGCAGATCCTTGCCGAAGAAGCGCACCTGGCCCGGGAACAGCCCGATGCAATCGACCCCACCGTTCTCCTCGCTGCGCTCCATCAGCGCCTGCATGCCGACGCAGATGCCAAGAAAGGGACGGTCGACGCTGACTTCGCGCACCAGCTCGTCGAAACCCAGACGTCGGATCTCGGCCATGCAATCACGGATCGCGCCGACGCCGGGGAAAACCACGCGGTCGGCATCACGGATGACTTGCGCATCGCTGGTAACCAATACCCGTCCGGCGCCGACGTGCTCGAGCGCCTTGGCAACCGAGTGCAGGTTGCCCATGCCGTAATCGATGACTGCAACGGTCTGCATTACAGGCAACCCTTGGTCGAAGGCATCTGTCCAGCCATCCGCTCGTCCAGCATCAGTGCCATGCGCAGCGCGCGGCCGAAGGCCTTGAACACGGTTTCGATCTGGTGATGGGTGTTGTGCCCGCGCAGGTTGTCGATGTGCAGAGTGACCAGCGCGTGATTGACGAAGCCCTGGAAGAATTCCTGGAACAGATCGACGTCGAAACCGCCGACGGTGGCCCGGGTATAGGGCACGTTCATGGTCAGTCCCGGGCGCCCGGAGAAATCGATCACCACGCGCGACAGCGCTTCATCCAGCGGCACGTAGGAATGCCCGTAACGGGTCATGCCCTTCTTGTCGCCGACTGCCTTGGCAAATGCCTGGCCGAGGGTGATGCCGACATCTTCTACGGTGTGGTGGTCGTCGATATGCAGATCGCCCTGGCACTCGATGTCCAGGTCGATCAGGCCATGGCGGGCGATCTGATCGAGCATGTGCTCCAAGAACGGCACGCCGATGGCGAAGCGGCTCTTGCCGGTGCCGTCCAGGTTAATGGTGGCCTTGACCTGAGTTTCCAGGGTGTTGCGCTCTACGCATGCCGTACGTTCGGACATCGACAGCTCCGCTGATCGTGGGGCTAAAAAGGTCCGCATTATAGGCTCAAACCAGCCTACGGGGATACGCGAGCGGCGGCTCGGCGGCCGTCAACGGGTCTGCGCCTCTGTCTTGCGTTCAGCGGAGCGACCGAAGCGCCAGCCACGGCAATCTGTCACGCGCGCCCGGCAAACCGCCCGCAACCGCTCAACGAAGCAGCCCATCGCCAGAGCCGCGAGCCGTCGTGCGCTGAAAAGCCGGCACGGTTATGCTTGCCGGCATCCATTCAGCGCGTCAGGTCAGCATGCCCGTATTCGTCGAAACCCTCACCGAGCCCAGCCAGCAGGATCGCATCGATCTTGCGAAGATCTTTGCCGACGCCCCGGACTGGCTGTTGGCGCCCTACGCGGATGCCACGGCTCTGATCGAGGCAGGACTGGCCGATCACAGCCTGATCGCCGGTCGTTTCAACGATCGCCTGCTCGGAGCCGCCCTGCTGCAGCGCGGTACGTCGCATTGGCGCTTGTCGCATCTCTGTGTGCGCAAGATTACTCGCCGCCGCGGCGTTGGCAAACGGATCCTCGAGGAAAGTCTGCGCCTGGCCCGGGAAGCCGGAACGGACCTGCGCCTGGCCGCGCCGAGAGAGCATCTGGAAGCCCAGGCGCTGGCCGCCAGGACGCATCTGCCGCTGGATTCCATTTAGCTCCGCCCCATCACAGGAACCCAGGCGCAGACAGCCACTCCAACGCCATCTGCGGCGAAAGCCGACGTTCGTGGCGCTATACTCGCTGCTTTTGAAACGCCAAAAACAAAGGACCTGTCATGAAAGCGCTCGGCAAGATCCTGGGCCTGGTAATCCTCGGGTTGCTGCTGCTCCTCGTCGCACTGGGCTTCGCCCTGACTCACCTGTTCGACCCCAACGATTACAAGGATGAAATCCGCGCGCTTGCCCGCGACAAGGCCGGCCTGGAACTGAACATTGCCGGCGATATCGGCTGGAGCCTGTTCCCATGGCTCGGCCTGGAACTGCACGACACCACCCTGGCCAGCGTGCGCACGCCAGAGCAGCCGTTCGCCGATCTGCGCATGCTCGGCCTCTCGGTCCGGGTGCTGCCGCTGTTCAGCCGCGAAGTGGAGATGAGTGACATCACCCTCAATGGCCTCAACCTGACCCTGGCTCGCGACGAAAACGGCAGCAGCAACTGGGAAGGCGTAGGCCAGCCAGCCGGCGGCGAAGCGCAACCCGGCGAACCCGCCCCAGCGGAACAGGCCGAGACAGCGAATGAAGAGCCGCGAGCCGGAAAACCAAGGCGTCCGCTGCAGCTGGATATCGATAGCCTGACCATCAGCGATGCCCGGGTGAGCTACCACGACGCGCAAAGCGGCCAGCAATTCAGCGCCGAAGGCATCGAGCTCAGCACCGGCGCCATCCGCGAAGCCACTTCGATCCCGGTCAAGCTCAACGCCTTCTTCGGCAGCAACCAGCCCGTGATGCGGGCGCGTACCGCGTTGCAAGGCGACCTGCGCTTCGATAACAAACTGCAGCGTTATCAGTTCGAGAACCTGCGCCTGAGCGGCGAAGCCTCCGGCGAACCTCTGGAAGGCAAGACACTGTCTTTCAGCGCGCAGGGTCAATTGCTGGTCGACCGGGCGGCGGATATCGCTGAGTGGACCAGCCTCAAGTTCACCGCCAACCAATTGCGAGGCCTTGGCGAGTTGAAGGTGCGCGATCTGCAGGAGCAGCCGAAGCTCGCCGGTACGCTGTCCATCGCCGAGTTCAATCTGCGCGAATTTCTCGATGGCGTCGGCCAGCAACTCCCGCCCATGGCCGACAACACGGCTTTGGGCAAGGCCGAACTGGTCACCCGCCTGACCGGAACCTCGACCAGTCTGATGCTCGAAGAACTCGACCTGAAACTGGACGGCAGCACCTTTACCGGACAGATCGGCATCAGCGATTTCGCCAAACAGGCACTGCGCGTAGATCTCAAGGGCGACCAGCTGAATCTGGACCGCTATCTGCCACCGCCAAGCCAGGAAGATGCATCCGGCGCTGCCCGCAAGAGCGAAGTAGAGGCCACCGAGGCCGCCGTGATCGGCAGCGGCACCACCCCACTGCCAGACAAGCCCACTCAGCAAGCCTGGAGCGAAGCCTCGGTCCTGCCGATCGCCACGCTGCGCCGTCTGGATACCCGAATCAATCTGGATATCGGCAGCCTCACCGCAATGAAACTGCCACTCGACAGCTTCGCGCTCCGGGCACGCAGTGCAGGCGGCCTGCTGACCCTGGAGGAAATGCGCGGCGGCTATTACAACGGTCGCGTGGAAGCCTCGGCCAGCCTCGATGTACGCCCGCAAATACCGTTGATTGCAGCTCAGACCCGCTTCGCTCGCGTCCCGGTCGAGCGCCTGCTCGAAAGCCAGGGCGAAAAAGTGGTGGTCAAGGGCCTGCTCAATCTGGACAGCGACATTCGCAGTCAGGGCAACAGCCAGAAGGCCTGGGTCGACAACCTAAACGGCAAGATCGGCTTCATCATCGACAACGGCATTCTGGTCGACGCCAATCTCGAACAGCAACTCTGTCGCGCCATCTCCACGTTGAATCGCAAGCCTCTGACCAGCGACCCGCGCAGCAAGGACACGCCGTTCCGCCAACTCAAGGGCAACCTGACCCTTCGCAACGGCGTGGCCAGCAACCCGGACCTGAAAGCCAGCATTCCCGGCCTGACGGTAAACGGCAACGGCGATGTCGACCTGCGCGTTCTGGGCATGGACTATCGCGTCGGCATCGTCATCGAGGGTGACAAGGGCGCCATGCCCGACCCAGCCTGCGCGGTCAACGAGCGTTACGTCGGCATCGAATGGCCACTGCGTTGCCGTGGCCCGCTGGAACTTGGCGCCAAGGCCTGCCGCTTCGACAAAGACGGTCTCGGCAAGATCGCCGCCCGCCTCGCTGGAGAAAAGCTCAACGAGACCATCGAAGAGAAGCTCGGTGACAAGGTCAGCCCTGAATTGAAAGACGCACTGAAAGGCCTGTTCAATCGATGAACCCGCAAGCGTTGAACGACGAGCAGTTCGGTGCATCTGTTCTCGACTGGTACGACCGCCACGGCCGAAAGGATCTGCCTTGGCAACAAGGCATCACGCCCTACCGGGTCTGGGTATCGGAGATCATGCTGCAACAGACCCAGGTCAGCACCGTGCTCGGCTATTTCGATCGCTTCATGGCTGCATTGCCGACGGTGCAGGCCCTGGCCAGAGCAGACGAAGACGAAGTGCTGCACCTGTGGACCGGGCTCGGTTACTACAGCCGCGCACGCAACCTGCACAAGACTGCCAAGCTGATCGTCGCCGAGCATGGCAGCGAGTTTCCAAAGTCGGTCGATCAGCTCGCCGAACTTCCCGGTATCGGTCGATCGACCGCCGGCGCCATCGCCAGCCTGAGCATGGGACTGCGAGCGCCGATACTCGACGGCAACGTCAAGCGCGTGCTGGCCCGCTACGTCGCCCAGGATGGCTATCCGGGCGAGCCGAAAGTCGCCAGAAAGCTCTGGGACGTGGCCGAGCGCCTGACGCCGCACACGCGCGTCAATCACTACACCCAGGCGATGATGGACCTGGGCGCGACGCTCTGCACGCGCAGCAAACCCAGTTGCCTGCTTTGCCCGCTGAAGTCTGGCTGCCGCGCCCACCTGCTTGGCCGCGAAACAAATTTTCCGGTGCCCAAGCCGCGCAAGGCGCTGCCGCAAAAGCGCACGCTGATGCCGTTACTCGCCAATCATGAGGGCGCGATCCTGCTCTATCGCCGCCCCTCGACCGGCCTCTGGGGTGGGCTTTGGAGCCTGCCGGAACTGGACGACCTGACCGCACTCGGCCCGCTCGCCGAGCGTCACGCCCTGCAGTTGCAACAGCGCCGAGAACTGCCCGGCCTGACCCACACCTTCAGCCATTTTCAGCTCGCCATCGAACCTTGGCTGATCAGGGTTAAGTCCGAGGCTAGCGCCGTGGCCGAGGCGGACTGGCTCTGGTATAACCTCGCCACCCCGCCGCGACTGGGGCTTGCCGCCCCGGTGAAGACGCTACTCAAGCGCGCCGCCGCCGAATTGAACGCAGGAGAGATGTCATGACTCGCACCGTGAACTGCCGCAAGTACAAAGAAGAGCTTCCCGGCCTCGACCGCCCGCCGTATCCAGGCGCCAAGGGCGAGGACATCTACAACAACGTGTCGAAGAAGGCCTGGGACGACTGGCAGAAGCACCAGACCATGCTGATCAATGAGCGCCGGCTGAATATGATGAACGCCGAGGACCGCAAATTCCTGCAGGCCGAAATGGACAAGTTCTTTTCCGGCGAAGACTACGCCCAGGCCGAAGGCTACGTACCACCGAGTCAATGATTCATCCCTAGTGGGTACGCGTCCTGTTGGCTGCTTGTCGGCAGCCAACAGGACGATCGGAAACCGCTTTCAAGCTCCATCACAACGCTAAACGCCCGTTCTGACTAAATATTTTCTCGGTCGCGCTTGACAGGCAAAAGCCAAATCCGTCTAATAGCGCCCCGTTGCCCAGGTAGCTCAGTCGGTAGAGCAGGGGATTGAAAATCCCCGTGTCGGCGGTTCGATTCCGTCCCTGGGCACCATGACTTGTAAACCCCTGATTCCGTGAGGTCTCAGGGGTTTCGTCGTTTTGGGGTAGTGTGCCCGCCCCGACTGGATACACGTGACGGGTACAGAATGGCGTTTATGGCCCAACCAATCCAAGGCAAACGAAGCGACAGCTACTCATCCGCCACCTCCCCCAAGGACGCAAGACGCTCCGACCTGAAGTGGACGAGCTCGCTACCGGCGGGCAACCCATAGTCATATGGATCGCTGATTGACCCGCCTAGAGAGCGCCTCGGCCGACTCCTTTCGCTCGGAATAGCGATCCACAAGGTCTGACCGATCCCGCAGGAGGATGGTGAACTTCATCAGCTCCTCCATTACATCCACAACCCGATCGTAGTAAGGCGAGGCCTTCATCCGGTCCTGTTCGTCGAATTCCAGATAAGCCTTGGGCACGGACGACTGGTTGGGGATAGCAAACATCCGCATCCACCGCCCCAGAACGCGGAGCTGGTTGACCACGTTGAAAGATTGCGAGCCGCCGCAGACCTGCATGATCGCCAAGGTCTTGCCCTGGGTCGGGCGGACCGCTCCCATCGCCAGCGGAACCCAATCAATTTGCGCCTTGAAGACCGCCGACATCGAGCCATGTCGCTCCGGCGAGCACCAGACCTGCCCTTCCGACCATTGCATGAGCTGCAGCAGCCCCTGAACCTTCGGATGGTCTACCGGCGCGTCGTCGGGTAGCGGCAGCCCGGACGGATTGAAGATGCGCGTCTCGGCGCCGAAGCGTTCCAGCAGGCGGGCGGCTTCCTCGACCAGTAAACGACTGAAAGAACGAGGACGGGTCGATCCGTAAAGGAGAAGGATGCGCGGCTTGTGTGTTCCTGTGTCGTCATTGCGGATCAGCGCTTCATCGAGATTAGGAAGGTCATGCGTCATGGCGCTTCTCCAGGCTGCAGATTGCCGATGCGGTCGAGTTCGCGCTTCAGCTCGTCCCGGCCCAACCGCTCGAAGGGCAGCGCCAGAAACGCGCGGCAACGGCCCTTGATGCGCGCCAATGTGGCATGAAAGGCTGCGCTGACTTGCACATCGTCCCCCTTCACGTCGGAAGGGTCTTCCAGGCCCCAGTGGGCTTTCAGGGCGGGACCGAAGTAGACCGGGCAAGGCTCGCCTGCGGCCTTGTCGCACACGGTGATGACAATGTCGGGAGGGCTGTCTTCGAACGCGTCGTTGCCCTTGCTGCTCAGCCCCTCGGTCGAAAGCCCGGCCTCGTGGAGTGTTACCAGCGTGCGCGGCAGAACCTGGCCCCGGGGGACACTCCCGGCGCTCACGGCCTCGAACCCGCTCGGGGCGAGGTGGTTGAACATGGCTTCGGACAAAATGCTTCGGCAGCTATTGGCCGTACACATAAACAGAACTTTCACGGCTTCTCCTCCGCGCTGACGGCGGTTTCAGATACTCAGCCTGATGGCCAAGGCGGACAGGGTGACGAACAGGACCGGCAGCGTCAGAACGACACCAACCTTGAAGTAATACCCCCAGGTCACGCGGATGCCTTTACGGCTCAGGACATGGAGCCAGAGAAGAGTGGCCAAGCTACCGATGGGGGTGATTTTCGGCCCCAGGTCGCAGCCGATGACGTTGGCGTAAATCATCGCGTCACGCACTAAGCCGCTCGTATCCGTCGCCTGAATCGACAGGGCGCCGACCAGCACGGTGGGCATGTTGTTCATGACCGAAGACAGGCCCGCTGTCAGAAACCCCGTTCCCAGCGCAGCGCCCCAAACGCCGTAGCCGGCCAGATGATTCAGGGCGGTCGTCAGGTAATCGGTGAGCCCTTGGTTCTTCAGGCCGTAGACGACCAGGTACATACCCAGCGAGAAGACAACCACCTGCCAGGGCGCCTCGCGCAGCACCCTTCGGGTCGAAATGACGTGCCCACGGGCAGCGACGGCAAACAGCACAACCGCACAGACGGCCGCAACGGCGCTTATGGGAATGCCCAAAGGCTCGAGCGCAAACAGACCAGCCAGGAGCGCGACGAGGACGATCCAACCGACTCGGAAAGCAGCTCGGTCGCGAATCGCCATGGCCGGGGCCTTGAGCAAAGCCAAGTCATAAGTCGACGGAACGTCACGCCGAAAGAACAACCAGAGGACGGCCAGCGTCGCCGCCACGCTGACCGCGTTGACCGGGACCATGACGGCGGCGTACTCGCTGAAGCCCACATCGAAATAATCAGCCGTGACGATGTTCACCAGATTCGAAACGACCAATGGCAGGCTGGCGGTATCGGCGATGAAGCCGGCTGCCATGACGAAGGCCAGCGTGGACGCTGCCGAGAAGCGCAAGGCGACCAGCATCGACACCACGATGGGCGTCAGGATGAGCGCCGCACCATCGTTTGCGAATACGGCCGAGACGGCCGCGCCCAGAAGGATCGTGAAAGCGAACAGACGGCTCCCCCGCCCCCTGGCCCAACGCGCGACATGCAGGGCGGTCCACTCGAACAGCCCAGCCTCGTCGAGGAGCAAACAGATAACGATGATTGCGATGAAGGTCGCCGTCGCGTTCCAGACGATGCCCCACACGGTGGGGATGTCAGCGAGCGTGACGACTCCTGCCAACAGCGCGGCGACCGCACCCAGGGATGCGCTCCAGCCGACCCCGAGCCCTCGGGGCTGCCAGATGACCAAGACGATGGTAGCGATGAAAATGGCGACTGCGATAAGCATACGACTGGCGCTCCTGGCTCAGCAGCAAGAGGCGGCGCGGACTGGGCGGTCGCCCATTTGCTCGAGCCGGGCTCGATCCTGCTTCAACCACTCTGCATTGGCTTGCAGCGTCGCCTGGAGAACGTCCCGGACCCAGGACGGCAGGTCCGGATTGAGGCTGTAGTACACCCACTGCCCCTGACGCCGATCCACCAGCAGGCCGTAGGCTCGAAGCTGCGCAAGATGGCGGGATACCTTGGGCTGGCTGTCATCCAGCGCGCAGACCAGCTCGCAAACACAAAGCTCACCCTCCTGAATAACAAGCAAAGCGGCTCGCACGCGGGTTTCATCAGACAAACATTTGAACAATGCAGGGGGCGTCACGGCAAACACCTGAACATACGGATGCGCGAATATATGGATTACCACATATAAGAGCAAGCAGCGTGACTCGATCCAAGACCATCGGCGCAGCCGGTTCCTGTCTTTCACATGCACCGCAAAAAAAAAACCAAACCGGGCAACGAGCCCTTGCGGCCGCCGTTGCGTCATGAGCTGGGTGAACTGGCGAACCATTGGAACTGCGGATACTCTAGACTACGCGGTTGAAACGCTATGGATGGCCGACCAGGCAGGAGCATAAGCAGTGCGGATGTTTCCTTCGATTCTACTGATAGGGTTGTGCACACTCGCCACCCAGACGAGCGCCGAAGAGTGGCGGTTCGTCACCGAGGATTTCCCGCCGTTCAGCCGCGCTGCGGGAGCCCCGGCCCAGACCAATGACGGAATACAACAAGCGGGCGGCCCGCTGGTGGAAATCGTGCAGGCGGTTTGCGCGCGCCTGGACCTGAATTGTCCGATCGTGCTCCATCCATGGCAGCGCGCCCTGCACTTGGCCGAAGACGGGGAAGTCGAAGGTATTTTCACCGTGGTTCGTTCGCCGCAGCGCGAGCGCGCGTTTCATATCACCCGCATGCTGGTCACTTCGCGCTATGCCGTATTCGCTCGCAAGGACAGTGGCTTCGTGTATAGCCAGCCGGGTGATCTGGCCGGTCGGCTGATCGGCGTCTACGGCCCATCCGGCACGTCTTACGCCCTCTCCCAACACCTCGAACCGGTTGCCGGAGCGCAGGTGCATCTGACTGCCAGTAACCGTCGGCTGTTGCGCATGCTGAAGTCCGGCCGCTTCGGTGAAGGCGGCCTGGCTGTTCTCAATCAGGATGTAGCCTGGTATCTGATAGAAGAGGAGCAGCTCGATGAGCTCCGTGAAGCCGGCGAGCTGACGTCGGTCTCCTACGGGATCGGCCTGTCGCGCAAGCGGATCAGCGAGGCGCAGTTTCAGAGCTTCGAGCGAGCCTTGGATGAGCTCATTGCCGACGGCACCGTGTCGGAAATCCTGCGCCACCATCAACTGGAACCGGCTTACTGAGCCGTCCGACGCGCTCAAACAACCCGGGCGGCAACCGCCTCCTGACGATGCCTGAGTGGACGCGGGGCCTGATACATCCGAGACAAGCCCGGCTCGATCTCGTTTTTTGCGTGAGTAATCCTCTGTCGAACACCGTCTACCCTTCAGTCAGCAGTTTCATTTCGGAGCCACGGCGCGTTTCCGTTCCCCTCGATCAGCCAAGAACAGAAGGACATATGGAAGCAGAGAAGAAACTTCCCAAAGCCGTCATCCTTTTCCCGGTGTTCATCCCAGCCGTTGTCGTAACGCTGCTGCTGGTGATCGGCACGATCAGCAACCCCGAACTGGCGAGTGAGGTATTCAGCTCGACGCTGGCGTTCATCACCCGCTCGTTCGGCTGGTTCTACATGTTGGCGGTGGCCTTTTTTCTGGTCTTCGTCGTCGGCATCGCGCTGACGAAATGGGGCAACATCAAGCTCGGGCCAGACCATGCCGAGCCGCAGTACAGCTTCCCGGCCTGGTTCGCCATGCTGTTCTCCGCCGGCTACGGCATCGCGCTGCTGTTCTTCGGCGTCGCCGAGCCAGTGCTGCATTTCTCTACGCCGCCGGCCGGCGCACCGGAAACCGTCGATGCGGCCAAGCAAGCGATGCAGATCGCCTTTTTCCACTGGGGCTTTCACATCTGGGCGATCTACGGTCTGACCGGCCTGGTGCTGGCCTATTTCTCGTTCCGCCACGGCCTGCCGCTGTCGATGCGCTCGGCGCTGTATCCGATCATCGGCGAACGCATTCATGGCCCCATCGGGCACGTTGTGGATGTATTCGCAATTCTCGGTACGTTGTTCGGCATCGCCACCACCCTCGGTCTGTCGGTCACCCAGATCAACGCTGGCTTGAACTACCTGTGGCCGCAAATCCCCGTCAGCACCACGGTGCAGATCATTGCCATCGTGGTGATCACGGCGCTGGCCACCTGCTCGGTGGTGGCCGGGATGGACAAGGGCATCAAGAACCTCTCGCTGCTGAACATGATCCTGGCGATCACGCTGATGCTGTTCGTGTTCGCCGTGGGGCCGACCATCTTCATTCTGGAAACCTTCCTGCAGAACACCGGCAGCTACCTGAACAACATCATCGAGCGCACCTTCAACCTACAGGCCTACAGCCGTAGCGACTGGATCGGCAACTGGACGCTATTCATCTTCGGCTGGACCATCGCCTGGTCGCCTTTCGTCGGCCTGTTCATCGCCAAGATCAGCCGCGGCCGGACCATTCGCCAATTCGTCTTCGGCGTGATGTTCGTACCGACGATCTTCACCTTTCTCTGGTTCTCGATCTTCGGCGACACCGCTTTGCATCTGATCATGGTCGAGGGCTACACCGAGCTGATCGGCCAGGTGCAGAGCGACCACTCCATCGCCTTGTTCCAGCTCTTCGAACGCCTGCCGCTAAGCGCCATCACCTCGTTCATCGCTGTGGTGCTGATCGCAACCTTTTTCGTCACCTCGGCCGACTCCGGCGCGCTGGTGATCGACTCGCTGGCCGCTGGCGGCGTGGGGCAAACGCCGGTCTGGCAGCGGGTGTTCTGGGCAACCACGGCCGGCTTCGTCGCCATCGCCCTTTTGGTTGCCGGCGGCCTGAGCGCCCTGCAAACCATGGCGATCACCAGTGCGCTGCCCTTCGCCATCATCATGATCATCGCGGCGCTGGGCATGTGGCGTGCGCTGGTGATCGAAGGCCACCACGAAGTCAGCCTGCAAAACCACATGCACGGCAGCCGGCTGGCCAGCAATGCCGGGCCGGGCTTGTGGAAAAAGCGTCTGGCCGGCCTGGTCAACTTCCCCAGCCGCGAGGAAGCGGAAAACTTCATCGCCACCAGCGTGCTCAAGGGCATGCGCCGGGTGCAACGCGCTCTGGCCGAACAGGACTGGCCGGCCGAAGTGCATACCGACGAGCACAATTCGCGGGTCTATCTGGAAGTGATCAAGGAGGATCAGGTCGATTTCATCTATGAGATTCGCCTGGTGGGCTATGCCATGCCGTCCTTCGTGCTCACCGAGGATCCGGACACCGACGAGCAGTACTACCGCGCCGAGGTCTTCCTGCGTCGCGGCGGTCAGTCCTACGACGTCTACGGCTACGACCAGCAGGACATCATCAGCGACATACTCGACCAGTTCGAGAAGTACCTGAATTTCCTACATATCTCGCCAGGCAGCCTGCCCTGGAAGATGGGCGAACACGACGAGATGCTCAGCAACGAACCCGACGCACCGAAACCCACGCCGTGAGGCGGCAAAACAGGGGAAGTTCATCTATATAGATACAGGACGATTCGCCGCGCCACCAAGAGTCCGTCGATCGAACGGTGACCAAACGGTCACCGTTCCGGTGGCGGCGCCACGCTTGGCGCATGACCCTGCCCATGCTAGGTTTGCGCCTCGCCAGGAGGGCGAGCAGTTGGCCGGAGCGCAATTTACATAGAAAAGACCAGGCAAAGCGCTGGTCCGAGAGAGGAAGCTCAATGGCTGAGGCCATACCCGCGCTGGAAATTCGCAACCTGCACAAGCGTTACGGCGATCTGGAAGTACTCAAGGGCATCTCATTGACTGCGCGCGACGGCGATGTGATCTCTATCCTCGGCTCATCCGGCTCCGGAAAGTCGACGTTTCTGCGCTGCATCAATCTGCTGGAAAACCCAAACGAAGGCGAAATTCTCGTCGCCGGGGAGCAGCTACGCCTCAAGCGCGCCAAAGACGGCGACCTGGTCGCGGCTGACGCCAAGCAAATCAACCAGATGCGCAGCAAGCTTGGCTTCGTGTTCCAGAACTTCAATCTCTGGCCGCACATGAGTGTGCTCGACAACATCATCGAGGCACCGCGCCGAGTGCTCGGCCAGAGCAAAGCCGAAGCCACCGAAGTCGCCGAAGCGCTGCTGGCCAAGGTCGGCATCGCCGACAAACGCCACGTCTATCCGAACCAGCTTTCCGGCGGCCAACAGCAACGGGCGGCGATTGCGCGCACCTTGGCGATGCAGCCGCAGGTGATCCTGTTCGACGAGCCAACCTCGGCACTCGATCCGGAAATGGTACAAGAAGTGCTTACGGTGATCCGGTCGCTGGCCGACGAGGGCCGCACCATGCTGCTGGTCACCCATGAAATGAACTTCGCCAAACAGGTATCCAGTGAGGTGGTCTTCCTCCACCAGGGCCTGGTCGAAGAGCAAGGAACGCCGGAGCAGGTGTTCGACAACCCCAACTCGGCACGCTGTAAACAGTTCATGTCCAGTCATCGCTAATGGAGCAACACCGCATGAAAAGCTATAAGAAGATTCTGCTGACTGCCGCCGCCACGCTGATGCTCGGCGCCAACGCCCTTGCCGCCGACAAGCTACGCATCGGCACCGAAGGCGCCTACCCGCCCTTCAACCTGATCGACGCCAGCGGCCAGGTGGTCGGCTTCGATCTGGACGTCGCCCATGCGCTCTGCGCCAAGATGGAAGTCGAGTGCGAAGTGGTCACCTCCGACTGGGACGGAATCATTCCCGCCCTGAACGCTGGCAAATTCGACTTCCTCGCCGCCTCCATGTCGGTTACCGAGGAACGCAAGAACGCTGTCGATTTCACCGACCACTACTACACCAACAAGCTGCAGTTCGTGGCGCCCAAGTCGGTGGACTTCAAGACTGACAAGGACTACCTGGACGGCAAAGTAATCGGCGCCCAACGCGCGACCATCGCAGGCACCTGGCTGGAAGACAACATGGACGGCGTGGTCGACATCAAGCTCTACGACACCCAGGAAAACGCCTATCTCGACCTGGCCTCCGGCCGCGTCGACGGCATCCTCGCCGACTCCTTCGTGCAGTGGGAATGGCTCAAGAGCGATGCCGGCAAGGACTTCGAATTCAAGGGCGAGCCGGTGTTCGACGACGACAAGATCGCCATGGCCGTGCGCAAGGGCAACGATGAACTGCGTGAGAAGCTGAACAAGGCGCTGGCGGAAATCATCGCTGACGGCACTTACGAGAAGCTCAACGCCAAGTACTTCCCGTTCAACATTTACTGATCCGTCTGAACCGAAGCCCGACCGCCAAAACTGGTAGGTCGGGCTTCGGTGTTTGAGCCCATATGATTCCCGACCTTCATGGATTCGGTCCGGCGCTGATCGCCGGCACCTGGATGACCATTCAGCTGGCCCTCGCGGCCCTGGCCCTCGGCCTTGTGCTAGGGCTGCTTGGTGCACTCGCCAAGACTTCTCCATTCGCTACGCTGCGCTGGATCGGCGGCACCTACTCGACCATCGTGCGCGGCATCCCCGAGTTGCTCTGGGTGCTGCTGATCTATTTCGGCACCATTGGGCTGGTGCGCGGCATCGGCGAAATCTTCGGCATTGCCAATCTGGCCCTCAGCCCGTTCGTCGCCGGCACCATCGCCCTCGGCCTGTGTTTCGGCGCCTACGCCACCGAGGTCTTCCGCGGCGCATTGCTGGCTATTCCCAAAGGTCATCGCGAAGCGGGACTGGCGCTGGGCCTGGGCAAACGGCGGATTTTCATGCGCTTGATCCTGCCGCAGATGTGGCGCCTGGCCCTGCCCGGCCTGGGCAACCTGTTCATGATCCTGATGAAAGACACCGCGCTGGTATCGGTGATCGGCCTGGAAGAGATCATGCGTAGCTCCCAGATCGCCGTGACCGCCAGCAAGGAGCCCTTTACCTTCTTCGTGGTCGCCGCCTTTATCTACCTCGGCCTGACCGTCATCGCCATGACCGGCATGTACTTTCTGGAAAAACGCGCCGGACGCGGCTTCGTCAGGAGCGCCGCATGAGCTGGGAATTATTCATCAAGTGGCTGCCAGACTTTCTCGAAGGCGCCTGGCTCACGCTGCAGCTGGTTGGCGTTTCGGTCGTCGCCGGGCTAATTCTTGCGTTACCACTGGGCATCGCTCGCTCCTCACGCATGCTGGCGGTGCGTGCGCTGCCTTACGGGTACATCTTCTTTTTCCGTGGCACGCCGTTGCTGGTGCAGCTGTTTCTCGTCTACTACGGCATGGCGCAGTTCGAGGCCGTGCGCCAGAGCGTGCTCTGGCCGTATCTGCGTGATCCCTACTGGTGCGCGATCATCACCATGACGCTGCATACCGCCGCCTATATCGCCGAAATCCTGCGTGGCGCGATCCAGAATGTGCCTGCAGGCGAGGTCGAAGCTGCACGGGCACTGGGCATGTCCCGCCGTCAGGCGCTGTGGCACATCATCCTGCCGCGCGCTGCACGCATCGGCCTGCCGGCCTACAGCAACGAGGTGATTCTGATGCTCAAGGCCAGCGCCCTGGCCAGCACCATCACCTTGTTGGAACTGACCGGTATGGCCCGCAAGATCGCCGCACGCACCTATATGCACGAGGAAATGTTCCTCACCGCCGGCCTGATCTACCTGCTCATTGCCTTCGTGCTGATGCAAGGCTTCAAGCTGCTGGAGCGCTGGCTGCGAGTGGATGCCTGCCAGGGGCGATGATCGCGATACATGCCTCTTCGCCACGGAGCGATGAGGCATTTGCAGCTGAATCCCGCCCTATCCGTGCGGTCAGACGGACACCTGAACCAACCACGAGATCGCCCATGTCAGTCGATATTCAACGCATCGAAAAGGATCAACTCGCCTGCTGGCTAATCCGCCGTGGCGACGACGAACTGCTGATCGCCGAGCAGGGCGCGCAGATACTCAGCTACCGCCGGGGCGATGCGCCGCCGATCATCTGGCTTAGCGAGGAAGCTGCCTTCCAGCAAGGCCAAGCGGTACGCGGCGGCGTGCCGATATGCTGGCCCTGGTTTGGCGATCTAGGGCGCAACCCCGAAGATGTGCAAGCGATGTATCAGGGCGAAGCCGAAGCACCCTTCCATGGGCTGGTTCGCAGCCTGGATTGGCAGCTGGAGCGACAGGGCTCTGAAGGCGACACCGCTATCCTCGAATTCATTTGTCCTCAGGCTCAGGGAGCGCTGCCCGGCTGGCCCCATAGGGTAGAGCTGAAGCTGCAGGTCCGTCTCGACGAGCGCCTGCACATCGCGCTGATCAGCCGCAATCTGAGCGATCGACCCGTCGCCCTCAGCCAGGCGCTGCACACCTACTTCGCCATCGGCGATATCCATCAGGTGTCGGTGGAGGGCCTGGATGGCTGTCGCTATATCGATACCCTGGAAAACTGGCAGCAACGTCAGCAACAGGGTGACCTCCGTTACGAGGGCGAGACCGACCGCATCTATCTCGATCTGCCGCCGGTGCTGAGCCTGCGCGACCCGCAGCTGAATCGCCGAATCACGCTGGAAACCGAAGGTTCGCGCTCGGCCGTGCTGTGGAATCCCTGGATCGCCAAGGCGCAGCGCCTGTCGCAGTTCGCCGACGATGCCTGGCAGCGCATGGCCTGCATCGAAACCGCCAATGCGATGGACGACCGGATCGTTCTCAACGCAGGCGCCAGCCATACGCTTGCGGTCTCCATCGGCAGCGAATCACTCTAGGGTCTACCCCGTTTCTTTGGCACTGGATGGAGCCCACTGCCGGCGCTCTTCGTAGGGTGCGCTCCGCGCACCGATGCTGAGCTCAGTGGTAACCCCGCTCAGCTAACGCGTTCTGATCTCGATATCTCGGTGCGCAGAGCGCACCCTACGTTTACCGCGATTCGGAATCCAGCAGTACCAGCCGCGCTTCGAGCAGTGCAGGAAACCGCTTGAACCAGGCCTGGTTCAGCGGTGACGGATGCGGCAATGGATAAAGCTTAAAGGCGCGCTTCGCACCGTCCTCGGCCTGCAGCTCAATCTCGATAGAGGCGCTGAAACGGTCCTCGCTCTGCCAGAACTGCTCAAGACGCTGGCGTACCTCGGCGGGCTGATCGATACCGAACCAGAGGAAAGCTTCGCGGCCTAGCGTGATGATCGACTCGCCGTGCCAGCTTTCGATGAGCA
Source organism: Stutzerimonas stutzeri (assembly GCF_024448955.1). Classification (GTDB taxonomy): domain Bacteria; phylum Pseudomonadota; class Gammaproteobacteria; order Pseudomonadales; family Pseudomonadaceae; genus Stutzerimonas; species Stutzerimonas stutzeri_AQ. The sequence goes on along the minus strand of NZ_JAMOIH010000003.1, from coordinate 28,962 downwards.
ACTGGCGCATCTGCGGAAGAAAGCGGCGCTTGACCTTCATCGACCAGGCTTTGTTGCCGATTGGCTTGTACGGCACGGTGTTGATCCAGAAGAACCTTTCACTGAGCGCACGCCCGGCTTCGAAGTCCGGCATCTCCTCGCCATGCAGGTGCCGGTAGAGCACCTTGCGCACCAGCTGCCCGCCGCTGCCGATGAACGGCTCGCCATAGCGAACCTCCTCGCGCCCCGGATCGCGACCGAAGAAGGCGATCGGCGCATCGGCGTCGCCCAGGCCGATGATGGGTTCAAGCGGGTCTTTACCGAAGCGCTGGTACACCTCGACATCGATACCCTCGGTATCTGCGGCGAGTTCGCGAAAAGCTTGGCGTTGCCCCTGATTCACAGTCACTGGCATTGGCCTCGTTCAAAAGTCGCTCTCGTCCACCAGCGCCACGTTTGCGGCGGTTAGTGCGTATGCCGCGTCGGCCAGATCATTGCTGACCGGCTCGATCCGCAGCGTGCCGTCCACCCACAAGGGCGCATAAATGTCTTCCAGCATGATGCCGGCCGGGTAGCGAACCAACACGATCTGATTGGGCGGTGGCGGCGGAACGTGGATGCAGGCGCCCGGATATGGCACTAGGAAGAACTCGGTGCTGCGGCCCCTGCTGTCAGTTTCCAGCGGCACTGGATAACCGCCGAGGCGGATCTGCTGGCCGTTCAGCGATGTCACTGTCTTGGCCGAATACATTACCTCGGGTAAGCCCCGCCCTTGCTTGAGCCCACCCTCATCGCTGAAACCATCGGCCTCAGGAGAGTCGTGCTCGATCTCTGGCATTTCCTCTAGCGCCTTGCGGTCTTCGGCGGGCATCAATTCGAGCCAGTCGAGTTCGTCCGGAGCCGCTTGAATGAGGGTTGAGACGCACAGCAAAAGAGGCAGGATGATCGAGCGCATGAGAACCGAGGGGTAGTGAGATCGGGGCCGCCCGAAGCGCGGCCCCGGACGGGTCAGTGTTTACGGCTGGTCACCATGCCATAAATCACCAGCAGGATGATCGCACCGACCACCGCGCCGATAAAGCCGGCACCTTCGCCCGCCTCGTACAGGCCGAGCGCCTGGCCGCCATAGGTAGCGAGCAGCGAGCCGCCGATACCCAGCAGGATGGTCATGATCCAGCCCATGCTGTCGTTGCCGGGCTTCAGGAAGCGTGCGATGAGGCCCACGATCAGGCCGATGATGATGGTTCCGATGATGCCCATTGGCAGTCTCCCTCAGGTCCGAAAAATACGCGTTACGTATCTTCGGACCGGAGAGGGGCTAGGCAGTTCGCCACTGAATGCCCCAGGCCAGACGGCCGGTGATCAGTCGCGGTCGATCAGCGACTCGACCGCAGTGATCTGCCGATCCAGCGTGGCGCGGTCCGGACAGCGCAACGTTGCGTGACCGACTTTGCGTCCGACCTTGAACGCCTTGCCATAGTGATGCAAGTGGCAGTCCTCGACCGCGATGACCTTCGCCACGGGCGGCACTTCGCCGATGAAGTTGAGCATGGCGCTTTCGCCCAGTTTCGCCGTCGAGCCCAGCGGCAAGCCGGTCACCGCGCGTAGGTGATTCTCGAATTGGCTGCACTCAGCGCCTTCGATGGTCCAGTGACCGGAGTTGTGCACGCGCGGCGCGATCTCGTTGGCCTTGAGGCCGCCGTCCACCTCGAAGAACTCGAAGGCCAGCACGCCGACATATTCCAGTTCTGTCAGCACCCGGCCGGCATAATCCTCGGCCAGCGACTGCAGCGGATGATTGCTGCTGGCCACCGACAACCGCAGGATGCCGTCTTCGTGAGTGTTGTGAACCAGCGGATAGAAACAGGTCTCGCCGTCGCGAGCGCGCACGGCGATCAACGACACCTCACCGCTGAACGGCACGAAACCTTCCAGGATGCACGGAACGCTGCCCAGCTCGGCAAAAGCGCTGCTGACGTCGGACTGTTTGCGCAGCACCTTCTGACCCTTGCCGTCATAACCCAGGGTGCGGGTCTTGAGCACGGCAGGCAGGCCGATACTGGCCGCGGCAGCATCGAGGTCAGCCTGGGACTGGATATCGGCGAAAGCCGGTGTAGGGATGCCAAGGTCCTTGAACATCGACTTCTCGAACCAGCGATCACGGGCGATACGCAGCGCATCGGCGCTCGGATAGACCGGCACGAACTGGGAGAGAAAGGCGACCGTCTCGGCGGGCACGCTCTCGAACTCGAAGGTCACCAGATCCACTTCATCGGCCAGCTGGCGCAGGTGATCCTGATCGCCATAGTCGGCACGCAGGTGCTCGCCGAGCGCCGCGGCGCAGGCGTCTGGCGCCGGATCGAGAAAGGCGAAGTTCATGCCCAGCGGCGTTCCCGCCAGGGCCAACATGCGGCCGAGCTGGCCGCCACCGATCACGCCGATCTTCATTTATGCGTTCCTCGGATCCGGATTGTCGAGCACGGTCTGGGTCTGTTCGTCGCGGAATTTCTTCAGCGCAACGTGATATTCAGGGAATTCATGCCCGAGGATGCTGGCCGACAACAATGCCGCGTTGACCGCGCCCGCCTTGCCGATGGCCAGGGTCGCGACCGGCACGCCAGCGGGCATCTGCACGATGGACAGCAGCGAATCGACACCCGAGAGCATGGACGACTGCACCGGCACCCCGAGCACCGGCAGATGCGTCTTGGCAGCACACATGCCCGGCAGATGCGCCGCACCGCCGGCCCCGGCGATGATCACGCGCAGCCCGCGTTCCTCGGCCTGCTCGGCGTACTGGAACAGCAGATCGGGCGTGCGGTGTGCGGACACCACGGTGACTTCGTGCGGAATGCCGAGTTTTTCCAGCATCTCGGCGGTGTGGCTGAGGGTGGACCAATCGGACTTGGAGCCCATGATCACGCCTACCAGTGCGGTCATCGTCGTGCCTCTCGTCGTGCGCTGCGCAGCGCTACAAAAACGACAAGCCACGCACCGGGAGCGTGGCTTGCATGCAGGGCAAACCAGCGAAGGCGCTGGTTCGAAGGCGCGGCATTATACCGGAAAGCCGCGCATGTCGCGCCTGCGGCTTGACAGCCGGACGGCTGCATGAAGGCCGCTCATCTTCGATGCCGTAGCGAATGCCCTAAGCGGAACACCGCACGCCTGCCAGGCCAATGGCGAGCCCCACCCCGAACGCTGGCAGGCAAGCCAGCCCTCATGATGGCCGGCGCTGCTTCCGGCCAGGCTTGGTATGCTCCTCGCGTACACCGTATTGGAGGTGCCGTGTTCTCATTGAAGCGCCAGGGCGATTTTCGCCTGCAATTGAGCCGTACGCTGACCAGGCCGGGGCGTCATCAGGTCGAGCTGTACCTGTTCACGCCCCATGAGACTACCTTTTCCACCCGTGCCCTGACCGAAGAGCAATTCTTTCACAGCGCCCTGACCCACCGCTTTCGGCTGCTGGGCCTGCCGGCCAAAGACCGGGCCAGCAAGCTGGATACCTCCTATTCGCTGCTGTCGCCGCACTACGAAATCATGCATGGGGCCTCGTTTTTCCAGTTCCAGGCGTCCCTGGATCGCCTGCGCCAGCAGCTGCAGGGCAAGGCGACAGCCGAGCCGCTGGCGCGTGCCCTGCGGCTCAGCCAGAACTACGCCCAGCGCCTGCGCAAGGCCGAGCCGAAGCAGAGCAAGCAATCGCGCTACTTTCGCCAGTTGGATATCTATTTTTCCTGGCTTGCGGAGCAGTTCCTGCTGGAAAGCATGACCTTGGAAGGCTTCGCGGACCTCGACGAAGAGCTGCAACAGGCGGTGCACGAATTCCTTCACCAGGAACGCCGCTACCGCGCCGAACGCGACTATCTCAGCGACTTCCAGGGGGCGCCGACCCGCGTCTGGAACCGTATGAGCCTTTATCTGCGGCTGCTGGAATACCCGGTGGTGCTGCGCCAGAAGCTCACCGCACTGGGCGCCGGCACCCGCAAGCTGGTGAAGGCGGCCTCCACCATGCTGATCATGTCGCTGTTCACTTACTTTCTGTTCAACGTGCGCGACGCCAGCCAGAAAATGTCCCTGGCGCTGCTGGTGGGTATCGCGCTGGTGTACGCGGTGCGCGACCTGCTGCGCGACGACCTGATCGACACCGTCACACGCTGGCTGCGCAAGGGCAAGCCGCGCTGGAAGATCCGCCTGCTGATGCCTTATACCCAGGCATCCATGGCCCAACAGCTGGTCTGGCTCGACTACCGCAAGCTCTCCGAGCTGAGCAAGGCCGTGCGCGAGCATTCCGGCAAGTGGGCCACCAACGAGGAGCGGCAGATCGTCTGCTACCGCTCATGGCTGCACCTGGAAAAGGCGGCGCTGGTACAGGACGAGCTCCAGGAACGCCTGATCCTCGATTGCGAGCCGCTGTGCGCGATGATCCAGGCCAGCCATCAGCAACTGTTCGAGTGGAAGGAAGCAGAGGACCAGCCGGTGGCCATCCAGGCGCACACCATCGAAAAGCAGCACGACTACAACCTGCTGCTGGTGCATCGCCAGCCGGGACAGGAAGCCACCGTGGCGCAGCGCTGGACACTGCGCCTGGGTGCAGGGGGCATCGTACGCTGTGTGAACAAGTCGGTGAACTGGCCCGAGCCACCAAAACGACGCCTGTGGCGGCGGGCCTGACCGCACGCTTCAGGCGCTCGCCAATGCCGCATGAAGACCGCTCATTGGCGGAAGGCGCGTCAGTGTGCGTGGCTCGCGGACCGAACTGCGACGCAAATCTTGTCGCTATCCGCCACCCTCCAGCCGGCGCCACAAGAGTCGCACCGCCGCCTTGCGCACCAGCGCGCAGCGATACAGACGGATTTCCAGCGGCAGGCGCCAGGTTTCGTCGGCGCACTCCACCAATTCGCCGCGCTGCAGTTCGGCGGTGATGCTCAGGCGCGGTACCCAGGCGACGCCAAGGCCTTGCAGGGCCATGCTTTTCAGGCTGTCGGCCATGGCGGTTTCGTACACCGTGGTGTAGCGCAGCCGGCGCTGGCGCAGCAGGCCGTTGACCGAGCGACCGAGAAAAGCGCCGGCACTGTAGGCCAGTAGCGGCACGCTCTGGCCGCTGTTCAGGTCGAATAGCGGGCTGCCCTGCTTATCGACGGCGCAGACCGGTAACATCTCGCTGTTGGCCAAGTGCTGGGAGGGAAAGATGTCCGCATCCAGCTGCAGCGCGGCGTCGGGGTCGTGATAAGCCAGCATTAGGTCACAGGCGCCTTCGCGCAGGGCGTGCACCGCTTCACCCACGTTGGTCGCCATCAGCCGGGTACTGGGGTTCAGACCCAGATCACGCAGGCCGGCAATCCATTGCGGAAAAAACCCCAGCGCCAGCGAGTGTGCCGCCGAAACCTGCAGCACCTCGCCCTGCTGGCCTTCCAGATGATGCAGATGACGCAGCACCTCGCCGAGCTGTTCGACCAGGCTACGTGCGGTGATCAGAAATAGCTGGCCGGCCTCGGTCAACTCGATCGGCGTGCGCGTGCGGTTCACCAGCGTAATCCCGAGACTGTTTTCCAGGCTGCGAATGCGACGACTGAACGCCGGCTGGGTGACGAAGCGACGCTCTGCCGCCTGGGAAAAACTTCGCGTTGCCGCCAGGGTGACGAAGTCCTCCAACCATTTGGTTTCGATATTCATGCCGGCTCCTGGCGGGCTTGGGATGGTCTGATCATGCGCAGCAATAACGCTCCATGTCGAAACGGCGTCACATTACCGTTATGCCGATCATGCATGACCCAGCGATTAACGGCATTGGCCGGAAACAGGCCTCAAGCCCTATGGTAGCGGCCTTCGCGGCAACTGCCGCTTTCTCTCGGATGAGAATCCTCATGTCCTCCGCTGCATCGTTCCGCCTCGAAAAAGACCTGCTCGGCACCCTCGAAGTACCCGCTGACGCCTACTACGGCATCCAAACCCTGCGCGCCGTGCATAACTTCCGCCTCTCCGGTGTGCCGCTGGCGCATTACCCGAAACTGGTGGTCGCGCTGGCGATGGTCAAGCAGGCGGCGGCCGATGCCAACCGCGAGCTGGGCCATTTGAGCGATGCCAAACACCTGGCGATCAGCCAGGCCTGCGCGCAGCTGATCCGCGGCGATTTTCACGACCAGTTCGTCGTCGACATGATTCAGGGCGGGGCGGGCACCTCGACCAACATGAACGCCAACGAGGTGATTGCCAACCTGGCGCTGGAATACATGGGGCATGCCAAGGGCGAGTACCGCCACCTGCACCCGAACAACGACGTGAACATGGCGCAGTCGACCAACGACGCCTACCCGACGGCGATCCGCCTCGGCCTGCTGCTCGGCCACGACACCCTGCTGGCCAGTCTCGACAGTCTGGTCGGAGCCTTCGCCGACAAGGGTGCGGAATTCGCCCACGTGCTCAAGATGGGCCGCACCCAGCTGCAGGACGCGGTGCCGATGACCCTCGGGCAGGAATTCCGCGCCTTCGCCACCACCCTCGGCGAGGATCTGGAACACCTGCGCCTGATCGCGCCGCAGTTGTTGGTGGAAGTGAACCTCGGCGGCACCGCCATCGGCACCGGCATCAACGCCGACCCGAACTACCAAGCGCTGGCCGTGCAGCGCCTAGCGACCATCAGCGGGCATCCACTGAAACCCGCCGCCGACCTGATCGAAGCCACGTCCGACATGGGCGCCTTCGTCACCTTCTCCAGCATGCTCAAGCGCCTGGCGGTGAAGCTGTCGAAGATCTGCAACGACCTGCGCCTGCTTTCCAGCGGGCCGCGCACCGGCATCAACGAGATCAACCTGCCGCCGCGCCAGCCGGGCAGCTCGATCATGCCGGGCAAGGTCAATCCGGTGATTCCGGAGGCGGTCAACCAAGTCGCCTTCGAGGTGATCGGCAACGACCTGTCGCTGACCATCGCTGCCGAAGCCGGCCAGCTGCAGCTCAACGTCATGGAGCCGCTGATCGCCTTCAAGCTGTTCGATTCGATCCGCCTGCTGCAACGCGCCATGGACATGCTGCGCGAGCATTGCATCGTCGGCATCACCGCGAACGAGGATCGCTGCCGCGAGCTGATGGAAAACTCCATCGGCCTGATCACCGCGCTCAACCCCTACATCGGCTACGAGAATGCCACCCGCATCGCCGGCCAGGCACTGCTCAGCGGTCGCGGTGTGCTGCAGCTGGTGCGCGAGGAACAATTGCTGGACGACGCCACCCTCGACGACATCTTGCGCCCGGAAAACATGATTGCGCCGCGACTGGTGCCGCTGAAGGGTTGATTCCGGCCTGTTCGGCGAGTACCCACGCTTTATCTTCCCGGGATGGCTTAGGCCATCCCGTTTTCGTTCTCCCCATCGGTCACTGCGCGCCGGGTCTTACGCCCTGCTAGAAATGGCACCTGGAACGGATCAATATCCTGCCCAACCTGAAGCTATTTTCCGCTCGGAGAACCCGCCATGTACCTGCCCGCCGCCTTCCGCCAGGACGACCTCACCGAGCTGCGCGCGCAGATCCAGGCCAATCCCTTCGCCCTGCTCGCCAGCACCGGGAGCGGCGGCATGCAGGCCAGCCATCTACCGTTGCTACTAGAGCCGGAAGAAGGTGAGTTCGGTACCCTCTACGGCCACTTCGCCCGGGCCAATCCGCACTGGCGCGAGCTGCACGTTGCCGAAGCGCTGGCCGTCTTTTCCGGGCCGGACGCCTACGTCAGCCCGAACTGGTATCCATCCAAGGCCGAGCACGGCAAGGTGGTGCCGACTTGGAATTACATCGCCGTGCACGCACGCGGCCCGGTCGAGCTGATCGAGGAGCCCGAGCGCCTGCTGCAGATCGTCAGCCGCCTCAGCGACCGTCACGAGGCAGCCCGTCCGCAGCCCTGGGCAGTAAGCGATGCGCCGCGCGACTACCTGGACGGCATGCTGCGCGCCATCGTTGGCTTCGCCCTGCCGATCCGCCGTCTTGAAGGCAAGTGGAAGCTGAGCCAGAACCGCTCGGCCGCCGACCAGGCCGGCGTGCGCGATGGCTTGGCCGCCTCGCCCCATCCGCGCGAGCAGGCCCTGGCCGCACACATGACTCAAGAAGGATGACTCCTATGGCCGATATCCGCCCGCTGACCGCTGACGACCACGCCGCCTGGCTGCCGCTCTGGCAGGGCTACCAGCGCTTCTACAACACCCAGATCCCGGAGACGACCAGCGCCCTTAGCTGGGAACGCTTCCTCGATCCCGCCGAGCCGATGCATGCGGCGCTGGCCTGGCGCGACGGAGAGGCCGTAGGCCTGGTGCACTGGATTTACCACCGCAGCTGCTGGACCACCGGCGACTATTGTTACCTGCAGGATCTCTATGTGGCCGAAGGGATTCGCGGCGGCGGCATCGGTCGCTCGCTGATCGAGCATGTCTACGCCGAGGCTAGCGCCGCCGGCGCTGCGCGCGTGCACTGGCTGACCCAGGAGACCAACTACCAGGGCCGCATGCTCTACGACCGCATCGCCGACCGTCCCGGTTTCATCCAGTACCGAAAACTGCTCGGATAAGCGCCGAGCGGCTGAAGCGCTATTCGATTTCGAACAAGCCGTCGCGAATGGATACCGATGCCAGCCGCTCACGAATCTCCGGGTCGATTCGCGGGTCGTCTAGCTCGTAGAGCATGACCTGGCGATAGGCATTGACCCGGTTGATCTCGCTACCCAGGTATTCCCACACCACACGCGTGCATGCCGGAGTGCGCCGGTCACCGCTGGAAACGCCGGTCTTGAGCCCGTTGAGGCGATTGATGCGGCTCTTGAAGCTGGGGATCAGAATGGTCTGACTCATCTCGTTGCTCGTCAGCGACTCGTAGTCGATGAGGAACAGACGATCCTGCAGATAAAAGGCCGCGCCCAGATAGCGACAGCGCACCACGCCTTCCTCGGTCCCGCTGGTGTTGTCGGCGCGCGACTGCTCTTGTCGCTCCTGCCGTTCGAAGACGAAGCTGCCGCGATCCTCACGCAAATGCACCAGCGACAGTAGGATATGCCCCGGCACCGACATGCAGTTGGCGTACTCGAAGTAATACCCGCAATAGCGCGAAAGGCTGCTAGCGTTGTCGCGTAGCGGCTGAAACAGCTCGAGCAGCGGGTCGCTGGCGGCGATGCGTTCCTGATCATGGCTGCGCATGCCGATCAGCGGGGCGAACTGGTCGCTGGGCAGCGCCAGTTCATAGCCTTCGACGCCGAAAAAATCACAGATACGCTTGAGATTATGCGCAGTCGGCCGGCTCTGGCCGCTCAGGTATTTGTTGAACTGGGCGCGGTTGATCGACAGCTTCCGGCACACCTCGGCGATCGAGCGGTAGTGACTGCAGAGCAGTTTTAGGTTGGCGCCGAGATGGTCGTGCATGGTCTGTTCCGGTGATGCGAGCGGCGCAATACTAGCATCAACTCGCGCCAACTCGCCGCGACCTGCGTAATTGTGTGACCGATGCGTCTGGCCAACCATTTCGCCCCTGCGTTCCTTACCTTCAAAACAACAAGAGACCACCACGCCATGCTCGATATTCTCAACGACCTCATCTGGAGCAAGCTGCTGATCGTCATGCTGGTCGGCCTGGGTCTGTATTTCACAATCCGCTCCGGCTTCGTCCAGTTCCGCTACTTCGGCAGCATGTTCCGTATCTTCGGCGAGGCCTTCAAACGCAAGCCCGGCCAGCTCAGTTCGTTCCAAGCGCTGATGCTCAGCGTCGCCGGTCGTGTCGGCGCGGGCAACATCGCCGGTGTCGCGGTCGCCATCATGCTCGGCGGGCCGGGTGCGATTTTCTGGATGTGGGTAGTGGCGCTGGTCGGGATGGCCACTAGCTATTTCGAATGCTCGTTGGCGCAACTCTACAAACGCCGCGAAACCGACGGCAGTTACCGCGGTGGACCAGCGTTCTACATTCTGCATGGGCTTGGCCAACGCTGGATGGCGGTGCTGTTCTCGGTGCTATTGCTGGCGACCTTCGGCTTCGGCTTCAACGCGCTGCAGTCCTTTACCGTGGCCAGCTCGCTGCATGACACTTTCGGCGTACCGACCTACATCAGCGGTGTGGTGCTGGCGGTCGTCATGGCAGCCATCATCTTCGGTGGCATTCGCCGTATCGCCAGCATCGCCGACGTCATGGTACCCATCATGGCATTCGCCTACATCGGCATGGCGTTGATCGTCATCGGCATGAACATCGAGCGAGTGCCGGAAACCCTGATGCTCATCGTCCGCAGCGCTTTTGGCCTCGAGTCGGCGTTCGCCGGTGGTATTGGCGCCGCGATCATCATGGGCGTCAAGCGCGGCCTGTTCTCCAACGAGGCGGGCCTGGGTAGCGCCCCGAACGTCGCGGCGGTGGCCGAAGTGAAGCATCCTTCAGCCCAGGGCATCGTGCAGTCGCTCAGCGTGTTTATCGACACCCTGCTGGTGTGCACCAGCACCGCGTTGATCATTCTCCTCTCAGGCGTCTACAACCCCGAAGTCGCGGAAGTTGCAGGTGTGGTGCTGACGCAAAGTGCGCTGGCCGCGGTCGTCGGCGAATGGGGCCGCGTATTCATCAGCATCGCGCTGATGCTCTTCGTGTTCACCACACTGATCTACAACTACTACCTGGGCGAGAACGCACTGGGCTTCTTCAGCAGCAGGCGCTCGCTGATCCAGGGCTACCGGACAGCGGTGATCGCGCTGGTGTTCTGGGGTTCGCTGCAGGATCTGGGCACCGTGTTCGCCTTCGCCGACCTGACCATGGGCCTGCTGGCGATCGTCAACCTGATCGCCGTGGCACTGCTGTTCAAGACTGGCCTGCGCCTGATGCGCGACTACGATGCGCAGGTACGCGCCGGCATCGAGCAGCCGGTGCTCAATGCGAAGGATTACGCCGACCTGGACATCGACCACAGCGCCTGGCCGGCCACGCCCGCACCAACCAGCGAAACACCCGCAGCCGGAACCGTGCTGCAACGTTGAGCCGCTAGCACAGCGATGGCTGGTCAGAAGATCGACCAGCCGATCCGCTCGGTGAGCTTTTCCAGCGCCGCAATGCCGGCCAGCGAATTGCCGGCGGCGTTCAGTTCAGGTGACCAGACACAGACGCTGAAGCGTCCCGGCACCACCGCAACGATGCCGCCGCCCACGCCACTCTTGCCCGGCAGGCCGACCCGATAGGCGAAATTGCCCGCTTCGTCGTAGAGGCCGCTGGTTGCCATGATCGAATTGACTTGCTTGGCCTGTCGCGCGCTCAGCACCTGTTCATCGCTGTGCAGACAATGACCTTCACGCGCCAGGAAAGCGAAGGCGCGCGCCAGGTCCACGCAGCTCATGCGCAATGCGCAATGATGGAAATAGCTGTGCAGCACCGTCTCGACATCGTTGTGGAAATTGCCGAATGCCTGCATCAGGTACGCCATGGCGGCATTGCGGGCGCGATGCTGGTATTCGGAAGCGGCTACCTTGGCATCGGAGACGATCAGCGGATTGCCACAAAGGCGGCGGGCGAAATCACGCAGCGAAAGCGTCGGCGCAGCGAAACGCGACTGATTGATATCGCAGATCACCAATGCCCCGGCATTGATGAAGGGATTGCGCGGCCGACCACTTTCGAACTCCAGCTGCACCAACGAATTGAACGGTTGCCCGGAGGGCTCGTAACCCAGGCGCGACCAGATACTCTCACCGGAATGCTGGATCGCCTGGACCAGACTGAATACCTTGGAGATGCTCTGAATCGAGAAAGGCGTCTGCGCGTCACCGGCCTGCCAGGTCTTGCCGCTGACACCGTAAACGGCGATGCCCAGTTTCGCCGGTTCGACCTCCGCCAGCGCCGGAATGTAGTTGGCCACCGCGCCCCGGCCCAGCAGGGGACGCACTTCATCGAGAATTTCTTCGAGCAGGCTTTGCATGAATCACCGCAGCAGATTGAGAGAGCGCTGGCCCAGGCCAGCCAGACCGTAAGACAAATAGACATTGCAAGCCGAACAGGCTCCGGCAGCTTCAGGCACAAAAACGCTACCCACGCCAAGCGAGCACGCCAGATGAGCCAACCGACAGGGGAATTACTGTGACTAGACCCATGAAACGCCTGTTGGTGCTCTATACCGGCGGGACCATCGGCATGCAGATGAGCGACCAGGGACTGACGCCCGCTACCGGTTTCGAAGCACGTTTACGCGCCCAGCAAGCGCTCGACGACCCGGCTTTGCCGGACTGGTACTTTCGCGAGCTGCTGCCGCCCATCGACAGCGCATCCATGACCCAGCGCAACTGGCTGGAGATGGCGACCGTTATCGGCAAAGAGGTCGACTCCGGCCACTGCGATGGCGTACTGCTGTTGCATGGCACCGACACTCTCGCCTACAGCGCCGCGGCCTTGAGCTTCCTGCTGCTCGACTTGCCCGTCCCGGTGGTGCTGACTGGCTCGATGCTGCCGGCCGGTACGCCGAACAGCGACGCCTGGGCGAACCTGTTCGGCGCCATGCAGGCACTGCGCAACGGCATCCGGCCCGGTGTGCAGGTCTATTTTCACGGCAAGCTGATGCACGGCGCGCGGCTCACCAAGCTGAACGCCACCGAATTCGACGCGTTCGCCGTACTGCCGCGCCCGCGCGTGGGCCAGCACGCATCGGCTGTCGAGCAGGCGTTGAATTACCGTCAGCCGCGCCAGCCGGTCGGCCTTGCCGTGCTGCCGCTATACCCCGGTATCCAGGCCGCTCAGGTTCGCGCGGTACTCGTCGGTGACTTGCAGGGGCTGGTGCTCGAATGCTACGGCAGCGGCACGGGGCCGGCGGACGATGACGAGCTGCTGGCCACATTAAAGGAAGCGCATGCGCGTGGCGTGGTGCTCGCGGCGATCAGCCAGTGCCCGCAGGGTCACGTCGAGTTCGACATCTACGCCGCCGGCAGCAAGCTGGCCGCCAGCGGCTTGGTCTCGGGCGGCGGAATGACCCGCGAGGCGGCGCTGGGCAAGCTGTTCGCGCTGCTCGGGGCCGGGTTGTCGCAGGCGGAAGTCGAACGCTGGTTCGCCCTCGACCTCTGCGGCGAACGCGCCGACTAGCTCGGTTTCAGCTCAAGCGCCTGCAAACAGGCGCGCACCAGACGGCGCAGCTCGTCGAGGTCCAGCGGCTTGCCCAGCCATCCCTGGCAATCGATACCACCCGCCTCTTCAATGGCTGCACTGAGCACGATAACCGGCAATTCCCGTGTGGCTGGGGCCTTGCGCAGCAGCCTCAGCAGTTCTTCTCCCGTCAGTTCGGGAAGGTTCAGGTCCAGCAACAGCAGGTCCGGCGGATCGCTCAGCAGCTGCTCCAGCGCCGTCCGGCCATTGCCGATCACGCTGACCTCACCGAGATCCTCCAACGCCTTGCGCACCAGCAACTGACTGGCCGGATCGTCTTCGGCATAGACGATGCGCGGCCGCTCATGAATCGGCCGTAGCGGCCGCGCTTCGATGACCGGCAGTGCAATCCAGAACAGGCTACCGGTGCCCAACTCGCTCTTCACACCGATGCTGCCACCCATCAGCTTGGCGTATTCCAGACACAAGGACAGTCCGATGCCGGCACCCTGAATGTTCGAACTCTCGCGACCCAGACGCTGAAAGGGCTCGAACATCCGCGCTTGCTGCGCCTCGTCTATTCCGAGGCCCGTATCTTCGACCAACAGGCGCACCTGGCCGGCCACCGTTTCGATGCTGAGCAGAATCTGCCCGGACGGTCTGTTGTACTTGATCGCATTGGACAGCAGGTTGAGCAGTACCTGACGCAGCCGCCGCGGCTCGGCCAGTACCTCGATGGGTTTCGCCGGCAGATCGAATGACAACTGCAGGCCGTGACGCTTGACCTCGAGCGCCACCAGCTCGGCGCATTCACGCATCAGCGCTATGATTTCGACCGACTCGAGCTTCAATCGCGGGCGCTCGGCCTGCAGGCTCGACCAGTCGAGAATGTCGCTGAGCAGCTGGTTCAAATGGCGGCTGGCCAGCAGAATTTCATCGAGGTAGTCGGCCGCTTCCGGATTGGACTCGGGCGAGCAATCCATGCGCATCAGCTGCGCGAAACCGAGGATGGCGTTCAGCGGCGTACGCAGTTCGTGGCTGATGCTGGAAATCAAATGGGTCTTGGCCTCGTTGGCCGCCTGGGCCTGCTGCGTGGCATGGCGCAAGTCTTCCTCGACTCGCTTGAGCGCATCGATATCGACATGTGTGCCGGCCAGCAGCGTGACTTCGCCGGTCTGCGGGTCGCGCTCGAGCACCCTGCCGCGACTCAACAACCAGTGATACTCGCCGAGCGCGTCGGCAAGGCGGAACTCACATTCGTAGTGCAGCGCGTGCCCCATCAGCATGCGCGCCATCTCGGCACGCACACGGGGCACGTCGCGGGGATGGATGCGTTGTAGGAACTGCGCTTGGCTGAGCTGCGACGAAGGGAGCCCGAAGCGGGCCGGCAGGCGTCCGCGAACGTGCAGCGTGCCGTTGCGCGTGTCGCTTTCCCAAAGGCTTTCGGTTGCACTTTCGAGCACCAGTTCGAGGCGTTCCTGCGCCTGCGAGCGCTGCGCCTCGCTGAGCTCCAGCTGACCACCAATGGCATGGGTATGCTGCGCCAGATCGTCGAGTTCACGGATGTCGGAAGCGATCGGCTGCGATCGCCACTGACGTTGCCCGATCTGTCCCATCATCTGCGAAATGCTGGCGATAGGCGCTAGTAGCGACTGGCTGAGTTGCCGCGCACGCAGCCACATGTAGGCGAAAAACAGTAGGTAGAACAGCAGCAGGCCGGCGATCAGCAGGTAGCCGATCTGCCGATAGTGGCTGGCGAGCGTATTGGTCTGGCGGAACACCTCGGCCTCGTCCACCACCGTCAGCAGGTGCCAGTCGGTCTGCTCCACCGTTCCCCAGGCCACCAGCTGTTGCCGGCCATCGAGGCTCACACGCTGCACGCCCTCGGGCTGTGCGGCGATGGCATGTGCCAACCCTCGGGTTTCGGGGCGGCGCCCGAGGTTGAAATCTTCAGGCTTGAATATTTCCCGGCGAATCGCTTCCTCGTAGGAGTGTTCGGTCAGCTCATCGAGGCCAAACTGGCGCTCGCCGGCTTCGGGCAGCGCCATGATGTTGAGGTCGCGGCTGATCAACATCGCATAACCGCCCCAAGGCACCCGCAAGTCGGCGATCTGCTGCAGGATGCCGTTGACGGTAATGTCGATGCCGCTGACGCCTTCCAGAAAGTCGTCGAGGTACACCGGCGCGATGGCCGACATCATCCAGCCGTGCCCGGCCGGGTCCAGATACACATCCGTCCAAACGACCCGACGCGCCGGGTTGTGCCAGGAGCCGGCCAGGTAATAGAAGTTGTAGCTGGGGATGTCCATATCCGACGGATATTGCTCCGCCGTGTTGAACCAAGGATATATATGGTTGTAGCTGTCCCAGCTGTTGAAGTAGAGGCTGGCGATCAGTGGATTGCCGGCGTGCAGCTCTTTCATCAGCGGATCGAGACGGCGCAAGCGCGCCACTTTCTCAAGATCCTGCTGTTCGGGCGCGGTAGCCGCGGAATAGAAACTTGCCGCACCGCCATCGTCGTGCGGGCTGTAGCGCACCCCGCGAGGGTCGAGCTGCAGCTGCGGCAGCGGTTCGGTGCTTTCGTCTTCCAGCGCACGCGCGGTGAAGTTGCGAAACAGGGTGGTGGCGCTCGCCACCTGCTGCAACTGCTGGCTGATGATTCGCGCCTCGCGGCCAACCGCGGTTTGCAGTTCGGCGAGCGCCGTTTCGCGCAAATGCTCGATCTGCGCATCCCGGATCGCATTGTTGGTCAGCAAATAGGCGGCGATCAGCACCACTTCGACCAGCACCAGCGGGATCAACGCGCTCTGGACAAAGGCGCGCCAGATCCATTGGCGTATCCCGATGGGTGTTTTCAGTGACACGACACGGCTCCAACGATCCCTTCAAACGCCTGGCCGGTCATGGTGGCCGCCTTCAAGTAGAGGTTTAGCACTAACGGCCCCGGCACGGCTTGCACAGATGGGTTCGATTCAGCGATTCGCCAGCTCGATGAGCGCGGTGCGCCACTCCACGCCGCGCGGCAACGCCAGGAAGGATGGATTGAGATAGCTCTCTCGCGCTTCGTAGGTCAGCGTCGCGCCTGTGACATCCAGCACCTCGCCACGTGCGCCTTCGAGCACGCCCTGCGCAGCGGCGGTATCCCATTGCGAGGTCGGTGCCAGGCGCGGATAGCAATCAGCGGCGCCTTCGGCCAACAGGCAAAGCTTCAGCGAGCTGCCGACGCTGGCCAGCACCAGCTCCCCGAAGCGCTGGCGCAACCCGTCTAGCAAATGCTCCTGCGCCGGGCTCGAATGGCGGCGGCTGGCGACCACGGTGAAACCCTCGGCCGGTTCGTGGCGCACCTGCAACGGCTGCGCCGCGCCATCGGCTTCAGCGCGCCAGGCGCCGTACTCGGCACCGCCGTAATAACAGCGGCCATTGGCCGGAATGCCCACCACGCCGAACAGCACCTTCCCCTGTTCGATCAGCGCCACGTTGACGGTGAACTCCTCGCTGCCGGCGATGAATTCCTTGGTTCCGTCCAACGGATCGACCAACCACCAGCGCGTCCAGCCCGCACGTTCGGCCAGGCTCAGGTCGCAATCTTCTTCCGATAGCACCGGAATGTCGGGCGCCAGCGCGCGCAGGCCGTTGGCCAGCAGATGATGAGCAGCCATGTCGGCCGCGGTTACCGGCGAAGCATCCGCCTTCTCATGGACCTGCACACCACTGCGCCAATGCGGCAGGATGGCCTGGCCCGCGGCGCGCACCAGATCGATGACCGGTGCCAGATATGGATGACTCATTGGCTGAACTCCCCGCGCTGGCTCAACAGATCACGCGCCAGATACAAGGCCGCCAATGCGCGGCCTTCACTGAATTGCGGGTTCTCGATCAGGCTCGACAGTTCGCGCAGGTCGACCCGTTCGACGCGCATGGGCTCGGGTTCGTCGCCGGGCAGCTGTTCGGGATAGAGATCGCGGGCCAGCACCACCTGGATCTTCTGGCTCATGTAACCAGGCGAGAGCGAGAGCTCGGTCAGCCATTCGAGCTTGCGCGCGCCAAAGCCGGCTTCTTCCTTGAGTTCGCGGTTGGCGGCGTCCAGCACATCTTCACCCGGCTCGATCAGCCCCTTGGGCAGAGACAGCTCATAGGTGTCGGTGCCACCGCAATACTCTTCGACCAACAGCGCCTTGCCGTCGTCTTCCAGCGCGACGATCATCACCGCCCCATAACCGGCGCCCTTGCCGACCAGCCGTTCGTAGGTGCGCTCGACACCATTGGAAAACCGCAACTGCAGCTCCTCGACACGGAACAGACGGCTGGTAGCGACGATCTCACGGGCAAGCACTGTAGGTTTCTGGCGCATGGGGGGGATCCTTTGAAACGCGAACCGCAATCATAACCCGGCTTTTCGTGCCGACCACTTGGCATCGAACCGACCGCTGTCGCACCATTGCGCCAATTGCCGAAAAGAGCCCGCCATGATCGCTTCGCTGCCCTGGTCTGAAATCGACACCGTCCTGCTGGACATGGACGGTACCTTGCTGGATCTGCACTTCGATAACCACTTCTGGCTCGAATTCCTGCCCCAACGCTACGCCCAGCTGCACGGCATCAGCCAAGCCATGGCCGAACTGGAACTGGCGCCGCTGTTCAACGAGCACGAGGGCAAGCTGACCTGGTACTGCCTGGATTTCTGGACTCGCGAGCTGAACCTGCCGATTCGCGAAATGAAGCGCGAAATCGCCGACCTGATCGCCCTGCGTCCGGCCGCGGACGAATTTCTCGCGGCACTGCGCGATGCCGGCAAGCGGGTGGTCCTGATCACCAATGCGCACCGCGACTCCCTGTCGCTAAAGCTCGAACGCATCGAGCTGGCGCCCTGGTTCGACCGGCTGATCAGCTCCCACGACTATGGCTTTCCCAAGGAGCAGGCCCAGTTCTGGGATGCGCTGAAAGCGGATCTGGATTTCGATCCGGCCACTTCGCTGTTCATCGACGACAGCCTGCCGGTATTGCGCAGCGCCCGCGACTACGGCGTCGCTCATCTGCTGGCCATCCGTGAGCCGGACAGCCGGCGAGGGCAGAAAAATACCGAAGAATTCACCGCCGTCGATGACTATCTGGAGCTGATTCGCAGCCTGCAGGGTCATGCGGACTGATCGTGGGCGCTCCGCCGGCCTTTTCTCCCACGGCGCGTGTCAGGGGGATGCCGAGGACGGCAGTGCCTTCGGTAACTATGCTGTGGATGCCAGACCACGACGCCTAACCGTAATGAAAGATGCCGAATGGCCCGCTGTACATCCGATGGGAGACCTATGCCAATAGATCCGGGAGCCTGGCCGGCCGGTCGTAGCGAAATGAGCGGGCGCATCCGCAACCACGACTGGAGCGCAACGCCGCTAGGCGCGATCGACAGCTGGCCGGTCTCGCTGCGCGTTCTGCTCGACACCTTGCTCGAAGCGCCATTGCCCATGTGCGTGCTCTGGGGTGACAACGATGTGCAGCTATACAACGACGCTCATGCGGCGCTGATTGGCCGTTGCCATCCCGCCGCACTCGGCGCTCCGGTCGCTTCAACCTGGGCTGAAATCTGGCCAGCACTGACCGATACGTGCAGCGGCGGCGACCGCAGCCAGGCATGCCTGCTGCGCAACTACCGGTTGCCGGACGGAGACGCGCAGACCGGCGTCTGGTTCGATCTGGCCCTCAGCCCCATCAGGGATGATCAGCAGATCGCAGGCCGTCTGCTTTGCCTGCGCCACAGCGAGGAGGAAGCGCTGCGCCGCAGCGAAGCGGAAATCATGACGATCACCGACGCGTTGCCGGTGCTCATCGGCTACGTGGACCAAGACGAGCGCTATCGCTTCAACAACCGCCACTACCAGAGCTGGTTCGGCCAATCACCCGAGTGGTTGTACGGCAAGCGCCTGATAGAGGTCGTCGGCGAACGCGCTTACAACGAACGTCGCGAGCAGATAAAGGCCGCGCTGGCAGGCGAACCGATGGTCTTCGAGGCCTACATGCCGCACCAGGACGGCAGGCCACGCCATGCGCTGATGCACTACTTGCCACGCCGCGATGCTGAAGGGCAGGTGCAGGGATTCTTCGTTCTCTGCCAGGACGTGACCGAGCGCTGGCAGGCGGAACAGGCGTTACGCGAGCTCAACGAAACCCTGGAAAGCCGCGTGCAGGAACGCACCACCGCACTGGCTGAAGTTTATGAGCGGCTGCTCAAGGAAATGGCCAGCCGCGAACAGGCGCAGGAAGCCCTGCGTCAGGCGCAGAAAATGGAAGCGGTCGGCCAACTTACCGGCGGCATCGCCCACGACTTCAACAACATGCTCACCGGCATCATCGGCGGGTTGGACCTGATCCAGCGTTACAACCAGACTGGCCGTCACGCCGAAACCCAGCGCTTCATCGATGCCGCAGCCACCTCGGCCAACCGCGCCGCGGCCCTCACCCATCGCCTACTCGCGTTTGCCCGGCGTCAACCGCTGAACCTCAAGCGGGTCGACCTGAATGCAATGGTCGAATCGATGCGCGACCTGATAGTGCGCACCCTGGGCGGTCATATTCTGGTCGATGCCCAATTGCAGCCAGACCTATGGGCCGCCAACAGCGACGAAAACCAACTGGAAAGCGCCCTGCTCAACCTGGTCATCAACGCCCGCGATGCGATGCCCGACGGAGGCAGCCTGTATATCGCCACCACCAACGTGCAGTTGTCGAGCCAATCGCAAGTGGGTGAACTGGCTCCGGGCCGCTACGTCACCCTCAGCGTGATCGACAGCGGCTGCGGCATGGCGCCCAAGGTGCTGGCCGCCGCGTTCGAACCATTTTTCACGACCAAACCAATTGGGCAGGGCACCGGCCTCGGGCTTTCGATGATCTACGGTTTCGCCCGTCAGGCCGGCGGTCACGTGCAGATCCGCAGCGAGCCCGGTAATGGCACCGAGGTCACGCTGTACCTTCCCGCGCACCACGCGCTGCCGATGCCGGCGGCGATCAGCAGCCCGACGGAGCAGCCGCCGCAGGCGCTGCAAGGCGAAACCGTGCTGGTGGTCGAAGACGATCCGGCCGTGCGTCAACTGGTTCTGGATGTGCTGGGCATGCTCGGCTACCGCGCCCTGGAGGCGGCCGAGGCGAACGCCGCCATCAAAATTCTGGAGAGCAGCGAACGCATCGATCTGCTGGTCTCGGACGTCGGCCTGCCGGGAATGAATGGCCGGCAATTGGCGGACATTGCCCGCCAGCATCGTTCCGGCCTGAGCGTGCTGTTCATGACCGGTTACGCCGAGCAGGCGGCCAGCAGCGGCTTTCTCGACGCGGGCATGGACATGATCAGCAAACCGTTCCAGATCGATCATCTGGCGGCGCGGGTACGCGGCATGCTGGCACGTGGTGGTTAGCACAAACCCCGCTACGATTCGGCCCTACGAAATCGTGCGCGGCACACCGAGATGCACCATCTGGAGCGAGCCGGCCCGCGGCGGAGCTCGCTGTTCGAGATCGCCAACAAACTGGCTGCGACCATTGAAAATCCGCCCGGAGCTCTTCACAGTCGACCAGGCGGTACATCATCTGCGGTCAATATCGAGCCTGCCATGAATACTCCATGCCCCCCAAGCACCGCCCCGGATAAGCATGCGCCGACCGAGGCCAGTCACCGCTATCACTTCCAGGCGCTCGGAGAGACGCAGCGCGAGGCCGTGGAGCTGGCCGAGGAATGTGCACTGGCGATCGCCTACAACGGCATCAACCAGGCGGTGATGATGGTGTCGCCGGCTGACCTTGAGGATTACGTGGTGGGATTCAGCCTCGGCAGCGGTATCGTCGAGGATGTCGGCGAGATCTACGACATTCATATCAGCGGCGCCGGCAGCGGACGCCAGGCCGACGTCGAGATTTCCAGCCGCGCCTTCTGGAAGCTCAAGGAGCAGCGCCGACAATTGCCGGGAAATGCCAGCTGCGGGTTATGCGGTGTCGAAGCACTGGAGCAGGCGCTGCCACAGCTGCCGGCAATGCCGGTCGCGCCCCTGCCGCCGGCCCACTGGCTGCATGACCTGCGTCAGCGCATCGCCGAATTTCAGCCATTGGCTCAAACCTGCGGCGCGGTGCACGCCGCTCTGTTCATCGACGCGCAGGGCGAAATCCGCCTGGGTCGCGAAGACATCGGCCGGCACAACGCGCTAGACAAGCTGATCGGCGCGCTCAGGCGCACCCATCAGGACGTCGCCGGCGGTGTCGCCGTGGTCACCAGCCGCTGCAGTCTGGAGCTGATTCACAAGGTGCAGCGCGCCGGTATTCCAACGCTCGTCAGCTTCTCCTCGCCCACCGGCCTGGCGGCACGTTGGGCGCAGCGTCATAACCTCAACCTGATCCACATCCCGCACCGCAGCCCGCCGCGGGTTTTCAGCCCTGCGAGCGCCTCGAACGAGGGTGGGGCATAAGTCCAAGCGGAAAAGCATCTGCTACCGGATGCGTCGATTCGCTGATTTCCTACCCTTTGCGGTCATGGCCAAACAGTTGGAGACCGCCTCGCTTGTTACAAGTTCCTTTGTTAAATCAAAAAGTTACGGAACGAGAACCCCGTCATGCCTTTCATCGGTGAACACTTGCGCAAGCCTCGCTCGCCACGTGAGCATCGCGGCGCCATCCATTCAAGAGGTTCGCCATGAAGTATTCCTCGATTCTGCTGTTGTCCGCGAGCCTGCTCAGCAGCGCCGCCTTTGCTGGAAGCAACACCGAAGCTGCTGTCGGCGGCGCGTTGGGCGGTGCCCTGGGCTCGGTGGTCGGTGAACATCTTGGCGGCTCGACGGGTGCTGCCATTGGCGCCGGCGTAGGCGGCGCGGCCGGCGGCATGGTCGGCGCCGACAAGCGCAGCCGCACCGAAGCGGCTATCGGCGGCGGCCTGGGTGCTGCGGGCGGTAACGTGATCGGCCAGCGTGTCGGTGGCAGCACCGGCGGTTTGATCGGCGCGGCTGTCGGCGGTGGCGCCGGCGGGGCGATTGGCAATGCCTACGGCGATGATGACGATCGAAGCGACCG
Organism: Stutzerimonas stutzeri; assembly: GCF_024448955.1. Taxonomy (GTDB): domain Bacteria; phylum Pseudomonadota; class Gammaproteobacteria; order Pseudomonadales; family Pseudomonadaceae; genus Stutzerimonas; species Stutzerimonas stutzeri_AQ. Next base: position 6,888 of record NZ_JAMOIH010000003.1, on the reverse strand, counting down.
CCGTTACCGCGACGACCGTCGGTACCATCCGGGTAAAGCCAAGGGCCACTACAAGCACAAGCATAAGCACCGGCATCACGACTGAGCCGGCTCCAGTCGGGATCTCGTGAGTCGCCCCGTGTCGTGACCACCGCGGCCCGAGGCCGAACACGTTCGGCCCTACAGCAAGATTGCCGTAGGGCCGAATTTATTCGGCCACCACCAACAGTACTTCCAGCGCCCGGCGCAAGCCATTCGGGATCGGCGTCGGCCGATTGCTGGCGCGGTCCACGAATACGTGGACGAAGCGCCCCGCCGCGCAGGCCTGCGACTCACCTGCCTTGAAGATCGCCAACTCATACTGCACCGAACTGTTGCCAAGCTTACCGACCCGCAAGCCAACTTCCAGGGCATCGGGAAAGGCAATCGACGCAAAGTAATCGCAGGATGAGCTGACGACGAAGCCCACTACCTCGCCTTCATGGATGTCCAGCCCGCCCCGCTCGATCAAATAGGTGTTCACCGCGCTGTCAAAATAGCTGTAGTAAACGACGTTGTTTACGTGGCCATAGATATCGTTGTCGTGCCAGCGCGTGGTGATCGGCTGGAAGTGGCGGTAATCGTCGCGCAGGTGCTGCGGTTGTTCGGCCATTCGGCAAATCCTTGAAGGCAAGTCGACGCGGCGCGGTAAGCGCGGTGCGCCATTAAGATCAGTAGGCGGCGCGGTAGATCGCCAGTGCATCGGCCTCGGTGACTTCACGCGGATTGTTGACCAGCAAGCGCTGCTGCAGCATCGCCTCCTTGGCCAGTTGCGGCAGCATGTCCTCCGGCACACCGGCATCCCGCAGCCGGGTCGGCAGGCCGACGCGGGCGCTCATCTGCTCGAACTCTTCTATCAGCTGCTCGGCGTAGGTCGAGGGATCGTCCTTGCGCAACCGGTCACCGAGGATGATCGGCGCCAGCTCGCCATAATGAGTGGTCGCCGCGCTGACGTTGAAGCGCAGCACGTGCGGTAGCACCAGCGCGTTGGACAGGCCGTGGGGAATATGGAAATTGCCACCCAGCGGATAGGCCAGCGCATGCACCGCCGCCACCGGCGCGTTGGCGAAGGCCTGGCCGGCGAGGCAGGCGCCGAGCAGCATCGCCTGGCGCGCCTCGCGATTGCCGCCGTTGTGCACCGCCTCGTGCAGGTTGGCCGACAGCAGGCGCAGCGCTTCGCGGGCCAGCAGGTCGGACAGCGGATTCTTCTTCAGCGCGCTGGTGTAGGCCTCGGTGGCATGCACCATGGCGTCGATGCCAGTGGCGGCGGTCACCGCTGGCGGTAGGCCGAGGGTGAGGTCGGCGTCGAGCAGCGCAAGATCCGGCAGCAGCAGCGGCGAAACCACGCCCATCTTGGTGGTTTCGCCGGTGGTGATGATGGCGATCTGGGTGACTTCCGAGCCGGTGCCAGCGGTGGTCGGCACCTGGATCAATGGCAGGCGCTGGCCCCGTGCGTTGCCCACACCGTAGATATCCTGCAACGACTGCGCACACTGCGGATGTGCCAGCAACGCAACCAGCTTGGCGACATCCATCGAGCTGCCGCCGCCGAAGCCGATGACCATATCGGCCTTGATTTCTTTGGCCTGCGCCACCGCAGCCAGGACGATGTTTTCCGGTGGATCGGCCACCACCTGGTCGTAGACGGCAACCGACAGGCCTTCGTTGTCGAACCCCGGTAATACCTCGTCGAGCAGGCCGAAACGGGTGATGCCCGGATCGGTCACCACCAGCACCGAGAGCGCCCCGCGCTCCTTGCAGATGCTGGCCAGGCGGCGTGACGAGCCGGGTTCGCAGATCAATTGGGCGGTTGTGGAGAAGCTGAATGGATGCATCGGTGCCTCCTGGTTTTTGTGGTTCTGCGGGACTTTAAAAGCACCCTCACCCCAGCCCTCTCCCGGAGGGAGAGGGGGTAATTCCGTGCAGCGTCGAGCACTGCGCGCGAACCTCACTCGGTCCAGCTCCCTCTCCCCTCCGGGGAGAGGGTTGGGGTGAGGGGCATCGGCAGCAACTGAGCGTCATCATGGCCACTCAAAACGCGAAATCCGCCTCCGGCAACGCCATCAAACAACCCGCCCCGCCGAGAATCGCCTCACGATGCGCGCTGGCACGCGGCAATACTCGGCGCAGGTAGAAATCCGCGCTGGCCAGCTTGGCTTGGTAAAAGGCTTCTTCGCTGGCGCCCTCGTCCAGCGCATCCCGCGCCCGTGCCGCGGCCTGCAGCCAGAGCCCAGCTAGCAACACATAAGCCGAGTACTGGAGAAAGTCCACCGACACCGCGCCGATCTCCTGGGGGTCACGCTGGGTCGCGGCGATCACCTCGGCGGTCAGCTCGCGCCATTCGCCGATTCGTGCCTGTACCTTGCTGGCCATCTCATGCAGCGCCGGCCGATCGATCTGGCGATCGCAAACCTCGCTGAACTCCGCCTGCAGCGCCGACAGCTCTGCACCGCCATCACCGAGCAGCTTACGGCGGATATAGTCCAGCGCCTGGATGCCGTTGGTGCCCTCGTAGAGCTGGGTGATGCGGCTGTCGCGCATCAGCTGTTCCATGCCCCACTCGCGGATATACCCGTGCCCGCCATAGACCTGCACGCCGAGGCTGGCGACTTCCTGACCCATGTCGGTGAAGAAGGCTTTGACGATGGGGATCAGCAATGCAGCTCGCTTGCTTGCGGCCTTGCGGTAGCTCGGCTCGGGATGGCCGTGCTCCATATCCAGCTGCCGCGCACAGTAGGCCGCCAGCATGCGGCTGCCCTCGACCAGGGTCTTCTGCGTCAGCAACATGCGCCGCACGTCCGGGTGCACGATGATCGGATCGGCCGGTTTGCCTGGATACTGCGCGCCAGTCAGCCCACGCGACTGCAAACGCTCGCGGGCGTAGGCCAGCGAACCCTGATACGCCTGCTCAGCAATGCCCAGGCCCTGCAGCCCGACCTGGAAACGCGCGTCGTTCATCATGGTGAACATGCAGGCCAGGCCCTGATTCGGCTCACCGACGACCCAGCCGGTGGCACCGTCGAAGTTCATCACGCAAGTGGCCGCTCCCTTGATGCCCATCTTGTGCTCGATGGCGCCGCAGCTCAGCGCATTGCGTTCGCCCGGCGTGCCGTCGGCGTTGGCGAGGAACTTGGGCACCAGCAGCAGGCTGATCCCTTTCACACCGGCCGGCGCATCCGGCAGGCGCGCCAGCACCAGATGCACGATGTTCTCGCTCATATCGTGCTCGCCGCCGGAAATGAAGATCTTGCTGCCGCTGACCTTGTAACTGCCGTCCGCCTGGGGTTCGGCCTTGGTGCGTAGCAGCGCCAAATCCGTGCCGGCCTGGGGCTCGGTGAGGCACATGGTGCCGCTCCAGCTGCCGCTGACCAGTTTCTCCAGATAGGCGTTCTTCAGCTCGTCGCTGCCATGCTTGTACAGCGCCAGCACCGCGCCCTCGGTCAGGCCGGAGTAAATACGGAAGGACAGCGACGCGCCCATCAACATCTCATGGAAGTTACAGGCGACCAGCTGCGGGAAGCCCTGGCCGCCGTACTCGGTCGGCCCGGTCATGCTCGCCCAGCCGTTGTCGACGTACTGCTGGTAGGCCTCGACGAAGCCCTGCGGCGTCTTCACCTCGCCGTTTTCCAGGGTCACGCCTTCTTCATCGCTATTGCGATTGAGCGGTGCGATCTCGCCGCCGGTGTAGCGCGCCGCTTCTTCCAGCACGCCGTCGATCAGCTCGCGGTCGAGGCCGTTGCCGAGCAGCTCGCAATGAGCGGTGGCGTCGAACAGCTCGTGCAGCACAAAGCGCATGTCACGCAGGGGAGCTTTGTATTCCATGCTCAGGCCTCCTTCTTGTAGTCGACGAAGCGACCACCCAGGGTGGCCAGGCTGTCGATCAGCTCGGCCGGCCGCCAGTGCGCGCCATTGCGTTCGGCCAAGGCATTCAAGCGCTCGCGAATCTGCGGCAGGCCCTGACGATCGGCCCAGGTCATCGGTCCACCGATTTCGGTCGGGAAACCGTAGCCGTTGAGGTAGACGGTGTCGATATCAGTGCTGGATTCGGCCATGCCTTCCTGAAGAATCTTCGCGCCCTCGTTGACCAGCGCCAGCAGGCAGCGCTCACGGATTTCTTCCTCGCCGATCTCCCGACGCTGATAACCCAGGCGCTCGGATTCGCGCTGTACCAGCGCATCCACTTCTGGATCGTGCTCGGCCTGGCGGCTGCCCTCGGCGTAACGGTAATAACCCATGCGCGACTTCTGGCCGAAGCGGCCCAGTTCGCAGAGGCGGTTGTCGATCTGTACCTCGGGCTCGTCCTGGCCTTCGCCAGCCAGTTCTCGGGCGCGCCATTCCAGGTCGATGCCGACTACGTCATACATGCGGAACGGCCCCATGGCGAAACCGAAGCCCTGCAGCGCCGCGTCCACCTGATGTGGATACGCGCCTTCAAGCAGCATCGCCCGCGCTTCGCGCACATAGGTCTTGAGCATGCGATTGCCGATGAAGCCCGGGCAATTGCCGGCGATCACGCTGACTTTACCCATGCGCTTGCCGAGCGCGGTTAAGGCCTCAAGTACCGCATTCGAGGTTTTCGCGCCGCCGACGATTTCCAGCAGCTTCATGATGTGCGCCGGGCTGAAGAAGTGCAGTCCCACCACCTGTTCTGGGCGCTTGGTGACAGCGGCAATGGCGTCGATATCCAGCGCCGAGGTGTTGCTGGCGAGGACGCCGGCCGGCTTCACGATTCCGTCCAGCTCGCGAAAGATGTTCTGCTTGAGCTCAAGGTTCTCGTAAACCGCCTCGATCACTAGATCGACATCGGCCAGCGCCTGATAGTCCGCCGCCTTGCTGATACAGGCGCGGCGCGCTTCGGCCTGTGCCTCGTCGATACGCCCCTGGCGCACATTATGGGCATAGGTGTCGGCCACCACACCCAGCGCCTGTTCGAGCATTTCTGGGTTGTTGTCCAACCACAGCACCTGCACGCCAGCGTTGGCCAGACTCATGACGATGCCACGGCCCATGGTGCCGGCACCGATTACCGCGGCGGTTTGGATATCGAAGCGGGTTTGGCTCATTGCAGCAATCCTCGTCGCAAGGCAAAAAATCAGAAGACCTACCTTAGATGAAGACGGTACTATTTTTGAAATTTAGTCTTGTGATGTATCAGATTCATCCGATGAATATCTATAACTTCGATCTCAACCTGCTCCGCGTGCTAGACGCCCTGCTGCGCGAACGCAACGTCTCCCGTGCCGCCCAACGTCTTTCCCTCAGCCAGCCGGCGGTCAGCAATGCCCTCAATCGTCTGCGCGAACTGCTCGACGACCCGCTGCTGGTGCGCGTCGGCCGTGCCATGCAACCGACGCCGCGCGCACTGAGTCTTGAAGCGCCAATTCGCGATGCGCTGCAACAGATCGAACACACGCTCAAAGCCGGTGACTTTTTCGACCCTGCGACCAGCCGACAGCGCTTCGCCATCGCCGTCACCGACTACGTTGAATTGATCTGTATGCCGCCGCTGATGGCCCATCTGGCCAAGGTGGCGCCGGGGATTCAGCTGGCGATTGAGCACCTGACCCCGACGCTGCCGGCCGAGGCGCTGGATAACGGTGAGCTGGATCTGGCGCTGGGCCGTTTTATCGAAGTGCCGACGCGTTTTCACCGCCGCCGCTGGGCCAGCGAGACGTTACAGGTTGCGCTGCGCAAGGATCATCCGCTAATGGGTGAAGGGCTGGATCTGGATAGTTTCCTGCGTCTGCGCCATCTCTGGGTGCATGGCGGGCAGACGCGCGGCATGGTCGATCAGTGGCTGGAAGAACGGGGCTTGAGCCGCGCACTGGTCTACACAACACCGAATTACCTGCAGGCCGCGCATATCGTCGCCAGCAGCGACCTGGCGGCTGTACTGCCAACCCAGCTGGCCCGCTATTTCGCCACGCTGTTGCCGCTGCAATTGTTCGACTTGCCCTTCGATCTCGGTACCTTCCAACTGGATATCGCCAGCGTCGCCCAGCGGGAACGCGATGCCGCGCTGCAGTGGTTGATCGAACAAATCGTGGCGGTAGCGAAGCACTGATAGCCGGATTGGATTTTCGCTCTTGCTTAGATGCGAGACGAACGTCAGATTTTTGCTGGCGAACCGGGCCGTATATATGCCAAGTCATGCCATCGATCCAGCCTGTCAAAGCAGGACAGCCGCTCGGCAATGCCGCGCTCACATCTCATCGCTATCTGATTCAAGAGGACATTGATCGACAGCTTGGCGGCTATCTAGGAATACAGAGCCGCTGCTTGTGCATGCACCAACCGACGTACGGTCCCGCCAATTAATACTCATGATTAACAGCCGTTTAGAGCTGATTCATGACTTCAGAAAGTAGAACTTTTAGAAATTAAAATTATAAATCCTGTACTTGCCTAATTAACTGCGTATATTCGCCCCCACTGCTTCGCAATTAACACTTCGACACCCAGCTTGATGTTTCTTTGTTTCGTCTCCCTGGTTCGTTTTGCTTCTCGCTTCTCAGTCTCGACGCTGAAAAATCAGCATCGCAGCCTTAAAACCACCTTGGAGATACATCATGTCTACTCGTCAAAACGGCACTGTTAAATGGTTCAACGATGAAAAAGGCTTCGGCTTCATCACCCCAACTGATGGCAGCGAAGATCTTTTCGTTCACTACCGCTCAATCGAAAGCGCTGGCTTCAAAAGCCTAAGCGAAGGCCAATCGGTCTCTTTCATGGCCACCAAAGGTCAGAAAGGGATGCAGGCCGATCAGGTTCAAGTCGCTTAAGACGCCTGATTAAAAAAGCCCCGCTTCGGCGGGGCTTTTTTTGTCTAGAGAAAAGTGCTGTCCGGCTCGGCGACTGGTCACGTTTCTT
>NZ_JAMOIH010000002.1 GCF_024448955.1 Stutzerimonas stutzeri | reverse complement strand
TCAATGTCGGGGCTGTTGCATCAATACCGTCAAGCTTTTCCTCCTACAGACCGTAGCCTGGATTAGCCGGAGGCGTAATCCGGGGTCTCCGAAGGCGTAACCTGACGGGCCGCTGTTCGTCCAGCCTCCAGCGCTCTTGTCGTCCTAGCCCTCCTGGGCCGTATAAATCAATGGATAAACCAGCATCCCGACGGCTTCGTTGAGCAGCATGCCGTTCTGCCAGACGGCTTTGGCTTCCGGCAGCCAGCCACCGAACGGCCGACCGTGGGGCACGCTAAGGAAGCCCACCGGTGCGGTGATCACCTGCAGACCGACCTGCTCGAAACACCAGCGCGCCCGCGGCATATGCGACGCCGAGGTCACCAGCACGATGCTCTCGATTCCTGCGCTCTTGAGCATCTGCGCGCTGTACACCGCGTTTTCCCAGGTGGTGCGGCTACGCTCTTCCAGCCAGCGTGTCGGCGTGGCGAAGTCGCGTTGCAGCGCTTCGGCTGCCAGCAAGGCTTCGCTCGGCGGTTGCCCATAGTGCAGGCCGCCGCTGGCCAGGATCGGCAGTCCCGAGGCCTTGGCCAATCGCGAGGCGTAACGCAGTCGCTCGAGCGCGATATGGCTGGGCTGGTCGGAGCCCCAGCCTGGATCGGCCTGCTCGCGACCGGCGCCGAGCACCACGATGGCTTGCGCCTGCTGTCCAAGATCAGCCCAATCGGTCCATTCCAGCGCTTGCTCACGCTCCAATGCCCGTGCTGCCCATTCGACGGTCACCGGCAAACTCATCAACCAAAGCCCGCCGAAGCCGATCACGAAACAGAACGCGGCCAGCCGCGGCGCACGCCGCCGAAGCCACCAGGCCAGGAGCAACAGCAGAAGCAGGCCGCCCGGTGGCAGCAATAGGTGTTTGAAGAAATAACGAATCGGCATACGCAGCTCCAGCACTCTGGTTGCTGCAACTTTACCTGCCGAGGCGTCCGCCCGGTAAGGCGGACGCCATCAATGCTTTGGGTAGGTATGCAACCGCTGCCGGGCTCTTAGCAATTGCGAACCACAGGCCGAGCAGGCAACCGGGCCCGCCCCGTCGGGCCAGGTCACACAGGCGCCGCATAGTGCGCAACTCATGGTCTGCTGCAGCGACACGGGCGCCTGTTTACTTCGCTTGGCCGGATGGTGGCGCAGCACGTTACGCAGGGCCGGGCGCGCGGCCTGACGCTCCAGCTGCGCCTGCTCTTCGGCCGCGGCATGCCAGCCCGACAGCCACTGTGAGTCCTGCTGCAGATAAGCGCGAATCAGATCGAACTCGGCAGGCGTCAACCCGCCGACCTCCAGTTCGGTCGCGGCGCCGGCATTACCGCCCGCGGCTCGTTCCGCCTCTTCCAGCGCCAGGGTCAGCCGCTGCAGCACACGCCCATATAGATTGCCCTCATCCGCTTCGCGCTCTCCACCCATGATTCACCTCCGTTCGTCCCGCCCCCTGTACAAGCGTAGCTCAGACTCGAACGACACCACCGCGAGCGACAAACGGGGCCCGCGTGGCTCCCGGCAAATGGGTTTCCCTCGGTCGCTGGGGGTCATGTATGCTACGGCGCTTCCATGCTTTCGCATCCAGCCCGTTGCGCCGCCGTTCGCCAGGTCTCGATCTGACGTTACCGCAGCCAGCCGCCGCTTCGCGAAAAGCCAGCCCCTATTCAACGCCAGTAGCCATGCACGAACAGTATCAGCCCCGCGAAATCGAAGCCGCCGCGCAGTCCCACTGGGATTCACAGAAATCCTTTGAAGTGAGCGAACAGCCAGGCAAGGACACCTTCTATTGCCTGTCGATGTTCCCCTACCCCAGCGGCAAGCTGCACATGGGCCACGTGCGCAACTACACCATCGGCGACGTGATCGCGCGCTACCAACGCATGCAGGGCAAGAACGTACTGCAGCCGATGGGCTGGGATGCCTTCGGCATGCCGGCGGAAAACGCCGCGATGAAGAACCAGGTGGCGCCGGCCAAGTGGACCTACGAGAACATCCAGTACATGAAGACCCAGCTCAAATCGCTGGGCCTGGCGGTGGACTGGACGCGCGAAGTCACTACCTGCAAGCCGGACTACTACCGCTGGGAGCAATGGCTGTTTACCCGCCTGTACAAGAAGGGCGTGATCTACCGTAAGAACGGCACGGTGAACTGGGACCCGGTGGACCAGACCGTACTGGCCAACGAGCAGGTCATCGATGGCCGTGGCTGGCGTTCGGGCGCGCTGATCGAGAAGCGCGAAATCCCCATGTACTACTTCAAGATCACCGCCTACGCAGATGAGCTGCTGGAGAGCCTGGACGAGCTGGATGGCTGGCCGGAACAGGTCAAGACCATGCAGCGCAACTGGATCGGCAAGTCGCGCGGCATGGAAATCAGTTTCCCCTACGACGTGGCGAGCATCGGCAGCGAAGGCGTGATGAAAGTCTTCACCACGCGCCCCGATACTCTGATGGGCGCCACCTACGTCGCCGTGGCCGCCGAACATCCGCTGGCAACCCTCGCCGCTCAGAAAGATCCTGAACTGCAAGCCTTCATCGACGAATGCAAGCGCGGCGGCGTCGCCGAAGCCGACATCGCCACCCAGGAAAAGAAAGGCCTGGCCACGTCGTTGCACGTTCAGCACCCGCTGACCGGCGAGCTGCTGCCGGTATGGGTCGCCAACTACGTACTGATGAACTACGGCGAAGGCGCGGTGATGGCGGTGCCCGCCCATGACGAGCGCGACTTCGCCTTCGCCACCAAATACGACCTGCCGATCAAGCCGGTGGTGCGCACCAGCGCAGGCGACGAGACGCCTACGCCTTGGAACGACGCCTATGGCGAGCACGGCGAGCTGATCAATTCCGGCGAATTCGACGGGCTGGATTTCGACGGCGCCTTCGATGCCATGGAAGTCGCCCTGCAGAAGAAAGGCCTCGGCCAGGCGCGCACCCAGTTCCGCCTGCGCGACTGGGGCATCAGCCGTCAGCGCTACTGGGGCTGCCCGATCCCGATCATTCATTGCGAAAGCTGTGGCGATGTGCCGGTGCCGGAAGACCAGCTGCCAGTGGTGCTGCCGGAGGATGTAGTGCCTGACGGCGCCGGTTCGCCGCTGGCGAAAATGCCCGAATTCTACGACTGCAGCTGCCCCAGCTGCGGCAAGCCGGCCCGGCGCGAAACCGACACCATGGACACCTTCGTCGAGTCGTCCTGGTACTTCGCCCGCTACGCCAGCCCGAACTACGACCAGGGCATGGTCGACCCGAAAGCCGCCAACCACTGGCTGCCGGTGGACCAATACATCGGCGGCATTGAACACGCCATCCTGCACCTGCTGTATGCGCGTTTCTTCCATAAGCTGATGCGTGACGAGGGGCTGGTCAGCTCCAACGAGCCGTTCAAAAACCTGCTGACCCAGGGCATGGTCATCGCCGACACCTACTACCGCACGCTGCCCAACGGCGGCAAGGACTGGTTCAATCCGGCCGATGTCATTGTCGAGCGTGACGCCAAGGCCAAGGTTATCGGCGCTAAGCTCGCCAGCGACGGCCTGCCGGTTGAAATTGGCGGCACCGAGAAGATGTCCAAATCGAAGAACAACGGCGTCGACCCACAGGCGATGATCGATGCCTACGGCGCCGACACCTGCCGCCTGTTCATGATGTTCGCCTCGCCGCCGGATATGAGCCTGGAATGGTCCGACTCCGGCGTCGAAGGTGCGAGCCGTTTCCTGCGCCGTGTCTGGCGCCTGGCTCATAGCCATGTCAGCGCCGGCCTGCCGGGTACGCTGGACATCGCCAGCCTGAGCGACGAGCAGAAAGCCGTGCGCCGTGCCATTCATCTGGCGATCAAGCAAGCCAGCACCGATGTCGGCCAGCACCACAAATTCAACACCGCCATCGCCCAGGTGATGACGCTGATGAATGTCCTGGAGAAGGCCTCCGCCAGCAACGAGCAAGATCGCGCACTCATGCAGGAAGGGCTGGAAACTGTCGCCCTGCTGCTGGCACCTATCACACCGCACATTTGCCATGAACTCTGGCAACAGCTGGGCAAATCCGGCGCCGTCATCGACGCACAATGGCCAACGGTCGACGAGTCCGCCCTGGTGCAGGACAACCTGACGCTGGTGGTACAGGTCAACGGCAAGCTGCGCGGCCAGATCGAAGTGCCGGCCAGCGCCTCGCGCGAAGAAGTCGAAGCCAGTGCACGCGCCAACGAGAACGTGGTGCGCTTCACCGAAGGCCTGACGATTCGCAAGGTCATCGTGGTGCCAGGCAAGCTGGTCAACATCGTCGCTAACTGATTCGCCTTGGCGCAGGGCGCCAGGGCTGGCAAGGGGATAACAAGATGATCAAACGCAATCTGGTGGTGGTCGGCCTGACCCTGCTGTTGAGCGCCTGCGGTTTCCACCTGCGTGGCACTGGCGAAACCAGCTTTGCCCTTGAGGAAATCAATCTGCAGGCGCGCAACAGTCATGGCGAGACCGCCAAGCAACTCGAAGAACTGCTCAAGGACAATGGCGTCAGGGTTCATCCTGGTGCGCCCTACACGCTTGATCTGGTGCGCGAGCAGAACCAGCAGCGCACCGCCAGCTATACCAGCTCGGCGCGCAGTGCCGAGTACGAGCTGACCAGCGTGCTCGCGTATGAATTCCGCGGCCCGCAGAGCACCGTTCTGCTGCAGGACAGCGTCGAAGTGCAGAAGGTCTATGTCCATGACAGCAACAACCTGATCAGTTCGGATCAGGAAGCGAACCAGCTGCGCCAGGAAATGCGTCGTGAACTTCTGCAACAGCTGAGCATGCGCATCCGTGGCGTCACCCCCGCGCAGCTCGATCAGCTACAGCAGACCGCCGAGGCGAAGAAACGCGCCGAGGCCGAAGCCATCGAAGCACAGATGCGCGAGCAGGCCTCGCAACCGCAGCAATCACCCGTCGAACTGCCTATCCAGTGACCGATCGGGAGCCAGCCAGCACTGGCTCTCGCCCTCACGATGAAATTACCTCCCGCCCAGCTCGCCAAACATCTGCAAGGCCCTCTAGCGCCGGTCTACGTGGTCAGCGGCGACGAGCACCTGCTCTGCCAGGAAGCCTGCGATGCCATTCGCAACGCCTGTCGCCAGCAGGGCTTCAGCGAGCGTCAGGTGTTCAACGTCGAGACCGGCTTCGATTGGGGCCTGCTCATCGAAGCGGGTGCAAGCCTCTCGCTGTTTGCCGAGAAGCGCCTGCTGGAACTGCGCATCCCCAACGGCAAGCCTGGCGACAAGGGCACCGCAGCATTGCTCGATTACCTCGCGCGGCCCGCCGAGGACACCGTACTGCTGATCACCCTGCCCAAGCTCGACGGCAATACGCAGAAGACCAAATGGGCCAAGGCGCTGATCGATGGCAAGCAGGTGCAGTTTCTGCAGATCTGGCCCGTCGACGCCCAGCAACTGCCGCAGTGGATACGCCAGCGCCTGTCGAGCGCCGGGCTTGCCGCCGATCAGGACGCGGTTGAGCTGATCGCAGCACGCATCGAAGGCAACCTGCTCGCCGCCGCCCAGGAAATTGAAAAGCTCAAACTGGTCGCCGAGGCGGATCGGGTCACCGTTGAAACCGTCCAGGCCGCCGTCGCCGACAGTGCCCGCTACGACGTATTCGGCCTCATCGATGCCGCATTGCTGGGGCAGCCGGAGCACATCCTGCAGATACTGACGGGCCTGCGCGGCGAAGGCGTCGAGGCGCCGGTCATTCTCTGGGCTGTGGCTCGCGAGGTTCGCCAACTCGCCAACATTGCCCAGCAATACAGTCAGGGCGTGCCGCTGGACCGTGCCTTCAGTCAGGCCCGCCCCCCGGTGTGGGACAAACGCAAGCCGCTGGTCAGCAAGGCGCTGCAGCGGCATGACGCGGCCGGCTGGCAGCGCCTGCTGATGAACGCACAGCAGATCGACGAACAGATCAAAGGGCAGGCCGAAGGCGATCCCTGGATCGGCCTGACGAATCTTTGCCTGCGACTGAGCGGACGGCGAATCGGGGTTTAGCCTGTTCGCTACCGACGGTATCTTTGACCGCGCAGACGAGGCCGAACACGTTCGGCCCTACGATCGGCGCTTGTAGTGCTAACCCCTCCGGCCTACAACCTTGCGGTCGTCCACGTACACCCACCAACCGCATCCACGCATCTGACCCGTAGGCCGAACGTGTTCGGCCGCTGTTGCACCTGGACATTTCTTGCACAACGCCTATGATGCGGCCGTGTCCCAAATAGCAGAGAAAAAGCCCATGACAAAGAACCGCAAGCGGCCGAACAAGGCCAAGTCACTGGTGGCGCAACCCCTGTTCCGCAGCCGCCAGGAACAACCGAAAAAAGGCAAAGGTAGTTACCGTCGCGAAGCCTCCCACTGGGAGGCTTCGGTCCTTCTGGCGGCCTGAAAAGCCAAGCAATTCAAAGCGTGATAAGGTCACCTGCCGATGACCTGCCGAGAGTGGTACATGTTTTACGCCTTCGTTCCCGTACTGCTGCTGCGTACCCTGATTGCCGGATCCGCGCTGAGCATCATGGTCGCCTGTGCCGCCGAGCCTGTCGATCAGGCCCCGGCAGAGCGCTCCGACCAGCAAGTCGCGCAGCCCGCCACTGATGCCACCACAGCCCCACAGTCGCAGATCGCGCCCGCGAAGCAGCAGACCTTCGCCGAATGGCGAGATGAATTCCGCAACGAGGCGCTGCAAGCCGGCGTGTCCGCCGATCTGTTTGATCGCGCATTTGAAGGCGTCACCCCCGATCCCAGCATCATTGCTGCCGACCGCAGCCAGCCGGAGTTCTCCCGTCCAGTATGGCAATACCTGGAAGGCGCACTGTCGGCCCAGCGCGTGCAAGGTGGTCAGCGCCTGCTTCAACAGCACACCAAGACCCTGGATGAGATCGAAGCGCGCTACAGCGTCGACCGCAACACTCTCGTTGCTATCTGGGGGCTGGAGAGCAGCTTTGGGCAGATCATGGGCGACAAGCCGGTGATCCGTTCGCTGGCGACCCTCGCACACGAAGGTCGCCGGCCAGGGTTCGCCAAGAGCCAGCTGCTGGCGGCGCTGGACATCCTCGCGCATGGTGACGTCGAGCCCTCTCAGCTACGCGGCTCCTGGGCTGGCGCCATGGGCCAGACGCAATTCATTCCGACGACCTATAACACCCATGCGGTGGATTTCGACGGGGACGGTCGCCGGGACATCTGGAACAGCTCGGCCGACGCGCTGGCTTCAGCCGCTCATTACCTTCAGGCGTCGGGCTGGCAAGCCGGGCAGCCGTGGGGATTCGAAGTCCAGCTGCCGGAAGGATTCGACTATGCACTCGCCGATAGCAGCCTGCGCAAGTCGCTGGCTGCTTGGCGCGCCCTCGGCTTGCGCGATGTGCCGACGGGCAATGATGACGCTACGGCTAGCCTGTTGCTTCCGGCGGGCCATCGCGGCCCAGCCTTCTTGATTCTGGATAATTTCCGCTCGATCCTGCGTTACAACAATTCCTCCTCCTATGCGCTGGCAATCGGACTGCTTTCGGAGCGTTTCGATGGTGCCGGCAAAGTGCGGGGCAGCTGGCCGCTGGGCGAACAGCCACTGAGCCGGTCGGAACGAGTGGAGCTGCAGGAGCGCCTGCTCAAGCAAGGCTTCGATCCCGGCACAGCGGATGGCATCATCGGCGCCAACACCCGCAGCGCCATTCGCGGATTTCAGCAGCAACTCGGCTGGCCCGCTGACGGCCATCCGACTCAGGAGCTGCTAGGTCGGTTGCGGGCGGAGCCGTAGCGAGCATGGCCGAACTACTCGGCCATGCTCTGCCCCGAGCCACCCATCTCTCCAGGCAGATCACGCAGCTTCGGTAGCCCATTCCTGGCCGGCAGTACAGCCTCTTAATAATGCACGTGGAGCGCTGGCCGGTAGGTCAGCTGCGGGGATGAGCGCGGCATACACACCGACCAGCTCCGCTGCCAAGTGGCCGGTGCGCCGCGCTCACCGTAGTGCTGACCTGAGCAGTTCGCCAGCCAGTTGCAAGATTGAAACCCGCGTGTTCGGCGGCTGGCTGCCGGCCTGGACTGCACGACGCTAGACGGACTGAACGGTCAGTGCCTGTGATAAACTGCGCCGCGGCCACAAACCGCCTCGTCCCCGGAGCCTCTAGCGGAGCCCAGAAAGCCGATGTCCGATACCTCCCAGCCCAAAACCGTTGCCAGCGGCGAAAAATTCCGCACCACTCAGGGCATCACCGCGATCAAGGACGGGCAGAAGCGCCGCGCCTCAAGCGAACCCCAAGTGTTCGAACCCAAGCCCAAGTGGCTGCGGGTCAAGGCACCCAGCGGCAGCCGCTTCGAAGCGGTCAAGCGCAATGTCGGCGAACACCGTCTGAGCACCGTATGCCAAGAATCCCACTGCCCGAACATGGGCGAATGCTGGTCCAACGGCACCGCCACCATCATGCTGATGGGCTCGGTGTGCACCCGCGCGTGCCGTTTCTGCGCGGTGGATACTGGCAATCCCAACGGCTGGCTGGATCAGGAGGAGCCACAGAACACCGCCAAGTCGGTGGAGCTGATGGCGCTGCGCTATATCGTGCTGACCTCGGTGGACCGCGATGACCTGGACGACGGCGGTGCCGCACACTACGCCGCTTGTGTGCGCGCCATCAAGGAGCGCACCCCGCAGGTAGTGGTAGAGGCCCTGACCCCGGACTTCGACGGCGACCTGCAAGCCATCGAACGCGTAGTGGATTCCGGCCTGGAAGTCTTCGCGCAGAACGTCGAGACGGTCAGACGCCTGACCCATGAAGTGCGCGACCCCCGCGCCGGCTACGAGAAGACCCTGCGCGCACTGGAACATGCCAAGCGCCACCGCCCGGATGTGCTGACCAAGACCAGCCTGATGCTGGGCCTGGGCGAAAGCGACGAGGAAATACTGCAGGCCATGGATGACCTGCGTGCCATCGGCGTGGACATCCTCACCCTCGGCCAGTACCTGCAGCCGACCCGCAACCACCTATCGGTCAAGCGCTGGGTCAGTCCGGAAGAATTCAACCGTTTCCGCGATATCGGTCTAGGAAAAGGTTTTATGGAAGTCGCCGCCGGCCCGCTGGTGCGCTCCAGCTACCGAGCCGACCGGGTGTTCGAGAAGAATAACCTGGGCCTGGCCGCCCCGGTGCCAGTGCCGGGCCAGCCATTTGATAGCAGCCTGATTCCGACCCTCAATCTGAACTGATCGGGCCGAACAGCGCCTGACCCTAGGCTTCGCCTGGGGACAGGCGTTTCATATCCGCCATGCCCCGCACACATTGGATGAGCAAGCGCCCGGCTTAACCATCTATTGCGCCCGTCAGCGTCTGCTGCTGCGAGTAGCCGAGGTGCTTGACCAGCTGATCACGCAGGCGGGCACTGACCTCGGAAAACGCTATTGGCCCAGCGACCAGATCGGCCAACTGGGTCATGGTCATGCCGGCGTATCCGCAGGGGTTGATCCGCCCGAAGGGCTCCAGATCCATATTCACGTTCAGCGCCAGGCCATGGAACGAGCGGCCGTTACGGATGCGCAAGCCGAGCGATGCGATCTTTGCGCCGTCAACGTACACACCCGGTGCGTCGGGCTTAGCCACCGCTTGTACATCGTAGCTGGCAAGCAGGTCGATCAGGCTTTGCTCGATGCGGCTGACCAGCTCGCGCACACCGATACCCAATCGTCTGACATCCAGCAGCAGATAACACACCAGTTGCCCGGGACCGTGATAAGTCACTTGACCACCACGATCGACCTGAACCACCGGAATATCGCCGGGTAGCAACAGATGTTCGGCCTTGCCTGCCTGCCCTTGGGTGAACACTGGCGGATGTTGCAGCAGCCAGATTTCATCTTCGGTGGTCGGGGTGCGTTCATTGGTGAAGCGCTGCATGGCTTGCCAGGCGGGCTCGTACTCGACCAGTCCGAGGTCACGAACACCGAGCATTGCGGAAGCCATCAGCGAACACCAAATTCAGAGAAATTGAACACCGTCTTGTCGGTAACGTTGCGTGCCGATGGAGCGCTTTCCATCACAGCACCATATGCACGCGCCCGGTAGCGCGCAGATCGACGTGAATCGCCTGCAACTGCTCGACGCTGGTCGCGGTGATCAGCACCTGAACGGACAGAAAGCGCCCGTTGCGGCTGTCGCGCGTCACCAAGGTGGTTTCGTCAAAGTTCGGCGCATGACGCCGGATCACTTCTATCACCGCCTCGCTGAAGCCCTCGCCCGCGTCACCGATCACCTTGATCGGATAGCGCTCGCAGGGAAATTCGATTTTGGGTGGCTGTGTTTCGCTTTTGCTTTCGGTCATGACGACGGACTCGTGATCCGCAAGCACGCCCGGCGGATAGCCGAGCGCGCTCAGGTGGTATCAGTTGAAGAGATTGAAGAAGAACAGACGAATGCTATCCCAGAAACGGCTGAACAGCCCGCCTTCTTCCACGGGCTGCAGGGCAATCAGGTCGGTGCTCTGTAGTACCTGTCCATCGAGACTGACTTCGACCTTACCGATTACGTCGCCCTGCTGGATCGGCGCCATCAGCTCGGGATTGAACGTCAGACCGGCCTGCAGTTTGTCCATCTGGCCCCGCGGCAGGGTCAGGGTCAGGTCATTCGCCAGCCCAGCGCTGACCTGGTCCTGCTGGCCTTTCCAGACCCGGGAAGTCGCCAGCTCGACGCCCTTTTTGTAGAAGGTACGGGTCTCGAAGAAGCGGAAGCCGTAGGTCAGTAGCTTCTGCGTCTCGGCGGCGCGGGCCTGCTCGCTGTTGGTGCCGAACACGACGCTGATCAAACGCATGTCGTCGCGTACTGCCGACGCCACCAGGCAGTAGCCCGCCTCTTCGGTATGTCCGGTTTTAAGGCCATCGACGGTCTTGTCCCGCCACAGCAGCAGGTTGCGGTTGGGTTGCTTGATGTTGTTCCAGAAGAATTCCTTCTGCGCATAGATGCCGTAATGCGCCGGATCTTCATAGATGATCGCGCGGGCCAGCTTGGCCATGTCGGCCGCCGATGAATAGTGATCCGGATGAGGCAGGCCGGTGGCGTTCACGAAGTGGGTATTGGTCATGCCCAACCGCTGGGCCGCACTGTTCATGAGATCGGCGAAGGCTTCTTCGCTGCCGGCGATATGCTCGGCTATCGCCACACTGGCGTCGTTACCGGACTGAATGATGATGCCGTGCAGCAGGTCATCGACCGAAACCTGTGTGTTGACCTGGATGAACATCCGGGAGCCGCCGGTACGCCAGGCCTTCTCGCTGACGGTGACCATATCGCTTTCGGATATCTGACCCTTATTGATTTCCAGCGTCGCGATGTACGCCGTCATCAGCTTGGTCAGGCTCGCCGGTGGCAAACGCTCGTCACCTGCATTTTCGACCAGCACCTTGCCGCTGGCCGCGTCCATCAGAACGTAGGACTTTGCAGCCAGTTGCGGCGGTGACGGGATGATCGGCGCGGCCCAAGCGGCGGGCGCGACGGCCAACACGGCGAGGAGGAACAGGCGGTGCACGAAGGTGGTTATAGTCATTGCGCTCTCAGAAGTGGTGTAGACAAAAACAAACGGCGCTTGGCCAAGACATGGAATGGCCTCATTCGCCACTCACACGCCGCGGATTTCCCAGATTGGCAAGGCGGACGCTCTGCTCCAGCTGCGCGGCCTCATCCGGCGAGTCGATCGGCCCGAGGCGCACCCGGTGCAAAACCTGCTCCTGATGAACCACCGAACTGACGAATACCGGTGCCGTAGTCATGCCGCTGAGCTTGTCGCGTAGCAGCTGGGCGGCATCCGGATTGGCAAACGCACCGACCTGCAGAAACACTCCGGACTGGCCTGCAGCAATCGTGTTGCCGCGATCGATCTGCACCGGCAAGGTAGCGCCGGCATGCTGCGCTGGCGGAGGAGTGTACTGTTCGACAGGCTGTGACAGCGAGCGACCAGCGGGCTGACCGGCGACCTTCTGCGGCTGCGCCAGGACCATCGGCGCAGACTGGCCGCGCTCGGCCCACCACTGCTCGGGGTCGATACCTTCGACTTTGACCCGGGCGGTTCCGGTCTCGGCATAGCCCAGTTTTTTCGCCGCCGCGAAGGACAGATCGATGATCCGGTCCGAGTAGAAAGGGCCGCGGTCGTTGACCCGCAGCACCACAGTCTTGCCATTGTCGACGTTGGTCACCCGGACGTAGCTGGGCAGCGGCAATGTCTTGTGCGCTGCGCTCATGCCGTATAGGTCGTACTTCTCGCCATTGGCGGTGGGCTGACCGTGAAACTTGGTGCCGTACCAGGATGCCGTACCGGTTGCCTGATAGTTGCGTCCATCACCGATCGGATAATAGGTCTTGCCCAATACGGTGTAGGGATTGGCTTTGAACGGGCCGTTATGGGGCACGGGCGTCGCGTCCGGAATGGCCGAGACGTCGACGTCCCACCAGGGCGCGCCGTCCTTGTGTGGCCGTGAATAGTTATCAGGGCCGCTGATGCCCGAGCTCGGCGCAGGCGTCGAAGGCTGTGGCGGTGTCGGTGAAGAGGCGCAGCCCGCCACGAGCACGAGAACGGTAGATACCGCCAGCAGACGAGCGATCATTGCGCGCCTCGTGCCTGGGCCAGTTGCTCGGCAAGCTGGTGCACTGCCATGGCGTACATCACGCTGCGGTTGTAACGCGTGATGACGTAGAAATTGGGCAAGCCTACCCAGTATTCATCACCCTCGGCGCCGTCCAGTCGGAAGGCGGTTACGGCCGTGTCGTCTGCAAGTTCCGCCTCGGTCTGCCACTGCCAGCCGAGCTGGCGTAGCTCTGCAGCATTTTTGACCGGTTCGAGTCCTTCGGTCAGGCCTTCACCGTGCCGCTCGCCGTTGACCGTAGCCTTGGCGACCACAGGTGCATCGGCTACCCAGCCGTGCTGCTTGAAGTAATTGGCGGCACTGCCGATGGCATCGACCGGATTCTTCCAGATGTCGATACGGCCATCGGCATCGAAGTCCACGGCATAGGCGCGGAAGCTGCTCGGCATGAATTGCGGTAGCCCCATCGCACCGGCATAGGAGCCAGTCAAGGCCAGCGGGTCGACCTGTTCTTCGCGAGCCAGCAGCAGAAATTCCTTGAGCTGCTGACGGAAGAATGGCTGGCGCGGCGGATAATCGAAGCCCAAGGTCGTCAGCGCGTCGATGACCCGATAGCTGCCGGTGTTGCGGCCATAGAAGGTCTCAACGCCGATGATCGAAACGATCACTTCGGCCGGCACGCCGTACTCCTGCTCGGCCCGCGATAGCGCGGCCTCGTTTTCACGCCAGAAATCGACGCCCTGGGCCACCCGCGAATCGGTGATGAAGATTGGCCGGTATTCCTTCCAGGGTTTGACGCGCTCCGCCGGACGGGAAATGGCGTCGAGAATCGCCTGTTTGCGCTCCGCCTCGGCCAGTATTTCAACCAACTGCTCGCTGGCGAAGCCGTAGTCCTGAGTCATTTCACGCACGAATTCGGCAACCTTGTCGCCCTGATAGTCTGCCGCGAACGCCGTCGGAACTCCGCCAACCACACCGAACAGACCCGCTCCGCAAAGCACTCGTGCCAACCAGCCACGTCGTAATGGATTCAAGAAATTCACTCTAATCAAACCTGCGCGATCCACTTGCGATGGGTGTGGATCGACATCAAAACCCCGAACCCTGATAGCAGGGTCACCAATGAAGTGCCACCAAAACTGATAAAGGGCAACGGCACCCCTACGACCGGCAGCAATCCGCTGACCATCCCGATATTGATGAAGACGTATACGAAGAACGTCATCGTCAGCGCGCCGGCAAGCAACTTGCCAAACAACGTCTGCGCCTGAACCGTGATGACCAACCCCCGCGCAATCAGCAGAAGATACAGCAGCAGCAGTAGACAGACGCCAACCAGGCCGAACTCCTCGGCCAGGACCGCAATGATAAAGTCCGTATGGCTTTCGGGCAAAAAATCCAGGTGCGACTGGGTACCGAGCAGCCAGCCTTTGCCAAATACCCCGCCCGAGCCGATCGCCGCCTTCGACTGGATGATGTTCCAGCCGGTCCCCAGCGGATCGCTTTCCGGGTCGAGGAAGGTATGCACGCGCTGCTTCTGGTAGTTGTGCAGGACGAAATACCACATGCCGACAGCGATGGGCACGAGCGCCGCAATCGCGCCCAGGACCCAGCGCCAGCGCAGCCCGGCGATGAACAGCACGAAGGCACCGGAAACCAGCACCAGCAGCGAGGTGCCCAGGTCCGGCTGTTTGAGAATCAGCACGAAGGGCACCAGGATCATGCACAGAGTGATGACGGTGTGCTTGATACCGGGCGGCAGCGCGCGGGTGGACAGGTACCAGGCAATGGTCATCGGCATGATGATTTTCATGAACTCCGATGGCTGAAAGCGAATCACGCCAGGAATGTTGATCCAGCGGGTCGCGCCCATTGCCGTATAGCCCACGAACTCCACCGCCAAGAGCAACGCGACGACACCGAGATAGCCGAGCGGCACCCAGCGCGCCATGAAGCGCGGTTCCAGCTGAGCGATGACCAGCATGGCCGTCAGGCCTATGCCGAACGAGGAGGCCTGCTTGATCAGCAGATCCCAGTTCTTGCCGCCGGCCGAATAAAGAATGAACAGACTGCCCGCCGCGAGTGACAGCAGAAGCAACAGCAGCACGCCATCGATGTGCATGCGCTGCAACAAGGTCGCGCGGCGGCGCATTACATCGGTGGTGGACAGCGTGCGATCGAACGTCCCGCTCATGGTTCTTCCACCTCGGCCGTCAGTGGCGGCGCATACTCGGCTTTCAGTTCGCCCGCCTCGTTCAACAACCAGGCATCCATGACCTGCTTGGCAACCGGGGCGGCGACGCCAGAGCCGGACTCACCGTTCTCGACCATCACCGCCACCGCAATCTGCGGGTCGTGCACTGGCGCGAACGCGACGAATAGCGCATGGTCACGATGCCGTTCGGCAAGCTTCTCGCTGTCGTATCGCTCGCCTTGCTTGATGGCGACAACCTGTGCGGTACCGCTCTTGCCGGCAATACGATAGCTAGCCGTATCGCCCACCTTTTTCGCAGTCCCGCGAGCGCCGTGCAGAACCGCCACCATGCCGTCGATGGCGGCATCCCAGTAGTCTGGGTCACGCAACTCGATATCCGGCATCGGCTCCGGATCGACCGGGAGCACGCCCTCGATGCTTTTCGCCAGATGCGGCCGAATCCACTTGCCGTGAGTGGCCATCAAGGAGGTCGCCTGAGCCAACTGCAATGGCGTGGTCTGCATATAGCCCTGTCCGATGCCGAGAATGACGGTTTCGCCCGGATACCAGGGCTGGCGGTAACGGGCCCGCTTCCATTCCCGGGACGGCATCAGGCCTGCGGTTTCCTCGAACATATCCAGCGACACACGCTGACCGATGCCGAAGCGGGTCATGTATTCGTGCATCCGATCGATGCCCATTTTGTGGGCCATGTCGTAGAAGTAGGTGTCGTTGGAGCGATAAATCGCCGTCTCCAGATCCACCCAGCCATCGCCGCCCCGGTTCCAGTTGCGATACTTGTGCTTCACGTTCGGCAATTGGAAAAAACCGGGATCGAACACCTTGCTGCTTTCGGTTACCACGCCGGAATCAAGACCAGCCACCGCCATCATCGGCTTGATGGTCGACCCTGGAGGATACAGGCCGCGCAACACGCGGTTGAACAGCGGCTGGTCGATGGAATCGCGCAGTTCGCCGTAGGCCTTGAAGCTGATGCCGGTAACGAACAGATTGGGATCGAAGCTCGGCTGACTGACCATCGCCAGCACCTCACCGGTCGCCGGCTGCAATGCCACCACAGCTCCACGGCGCCCCGCCAGCGCGGCCTCGGCTGCCTCTTGCAGATCCAGATCGAGGGTCAGGGTGATGTCCTTGCCCGGTATCGGATCGGTGCGTTTGAGCACCCGCAGCACGCGCCCGCGCGCATTGGTTTCCACCTCTTCGTAGCCCACCTGACCATGCAGCGAGTCTTCGTAGAACCGCTCGATACCGGTCTTGCCGATGTGGTGGGTGCCCGCATAATTGACCGGGTCAAGCCGCTTGAGCTCCGCCTCGTTGATGCGCCCGACATAGCCGACCGAATGCGCGAAGTGCTCGCGCTGCGGGTAATGCCGGACCAGTTGCGCCGCGACTTCGACGCCTGGCAGTCGGAACTGGTCGACGGCGATGCGCGCGATCTGCTCCTCCGACAGTTCGTACATGATCGGCACCGGTTCGAAAGGTCGACGTCCTTGCAGGACGCGCTTCTCGAACAGCTCGCGCTCCTCGCTCGACAACTCGAGCACCTCGACCACGGTATCCAGCGTCTTGCGCCAATCCTCGGCGCGCTCGCGCGTCACTGTCAGGCTGAAACTCGGACGGTTGTCGGCAATGATCTTGCCGGTCCGATCGAAGATCAGCCCTCTGTTCGGAGGAATGGGCTGGACATGGACGCGGTTGTTTTCCGAGAGCGTGGAATGGTGCTGATACTGCACGACCTGCAGGTAATACAGACGCGCGATCAGCACGCCGGTGAGCAGCAACACGAATGCCGCACCCACAAGCACACGCTGGCGCACCAGACGGGCGTCCTTTTCGTGGTCCTTGAGGGGTATCGGCTGGGACATCTTGGGTTTGGCCGTACTACTTGTGGTAAGGGTGGCCCGACAGCAATGTCCAGGCGCGATAGATCTGCTCGCCGATCAGAATGCGTACAAGCGGGTGCGGCAATGTCAGCGGCGACAGCGACCAGCGCTGTTCGCTACGTGCGCAGACCTCAGGGGCCAGGCCCTCCGGCCCGCCAACCATCAGGTTGACGTTGCGCGCATCGAGCCGCCAACGTTCCAACTCGGCCGCCAGCTGCTCGGTGCTCCACGGTCGGCCCGTCACTTCCAGGGTGACGATGCGCTCGCCGGGCTGCACCTTCGCCAGCATGGCTTCGCCTTCCTGGCGAATCAACCGCGCTACGTCGGCATTCTTGCCGCGTGTGTTGAGCGATATTTCATGCAGCTCCAGAGGCAGCTCCGAGGGCAGACGCTTGGCGTATTCATGCCAGCCATCCTCGACCCAGCGCGGCATTTTCGAACCTACCGCGATCAGCTTGATTCGCACGGATCTACCTTATTCCTGCTCACCCGCATGCTGGGCGCGGCTCTGTTCGGCGCCCTGCCAGAGGCGTTCAAGGTCATAGAACTGACGAGTCGGTACCTGCATGACATGAACGACGACATCGCCCAGGTCGAGCAGCGCCCACTCACCGCCGTCCAGGCCTTCACTGCCCAGCGGGCGCACCCCCTGCTCCTTGACCTTTTCGAGCACGTTATCGGCCATCGACTTCACGTGGCGGCTGGAGGTACCGCTGGCAATCACCATGAAGTCGGTGACACTGGTCTTGCCGCGGACATCGATGGTAGTGATGTCGGCGCCTTTCAGATCTTCCAGGGCGCTCACGACCAGCTGGACCAAAGAATCATTTTGCATAACTTGAAACAACCTCAGTTCGACGCCCGGTAGAGTCCGTGCGCGTTGATATAGGCCAGTACGGCGTCGGGAACCAGAAAACGGACCGATCGACCACTGGCCAGAAATTGACGAATTCGCGTCGCAGAAACCCCGAGAGGTGCCTGCCAGACGAAGGCGATTTGCCCGCTGCTACCGGCCAGTGCCAGCGGATCGTTTACATTGCGTGCCGCCAGCAGATCACGCAGGGCTTCGGGGGCTTCGCTGTCGGCATCCGGCCGTTGCATGACAAGGATGTGGCAGTGATCGAGCAGCTCATCCCAGCGATGCCAGCTGGGCAAGCCGCAGAACGCGTCCCAACCCATGATGAGGAAGAGCTGATCGTCAGCCTCAAGCTCCTCACGCAGCGACTCCAGCGTGTCGAGCGTGTACGACGGCTTGTCGCGTTCCAGCTCGCGCGAGTCGACAGTGAGCAGCGGCAATTCCCGCGCCGCCAGCCGGACCATGGCCAGACGGTCCTGCGCGGAGCTGTTCGGCGCTTCACGGTGCGGCGGGCGGAAATTCGGAACCAGGCGCACCTCGTCGAGCCCGAGCGTTTCGGCCACTTCCACAGCCCCGCGCAAGTGCCCGATGTGCACCGGGTCGAAGGTGCCACCGAGAACACCGATGCGCCGTGGCGTGCGGGCAATGCTCATCAAGTACGCACGTGGCCGTCGCCGAAGACCACATACTTCTCGCTGGTCAGACCTTCCAGACCAACCGGTCCGCGTGCGTGCAGCTTATCGGTAGAAATGCCGATTTCTGCACCCAGGCCGTATTCGAAGCCGTCCGCGAAACGCGTGGAGGCGTTGACCATCACTGACGCCGAGTCGACTTCGGTGATGAAACGGCGGGCATCGGTGAAATTTTCCGTGACGATCGCATCGGTATGCTGCGAGCCGTAACGGTTGATGTGTTCGATGGCCTCACTCAGGGAATCGACCAGCCGGATCGAAAGGATCGGCGCGTTGTATTCGGTGGACCAATCTTCCTCACTCGCGGCCAGCACATCACCACCGAGCAGTTCGCAGGTACGCGGGCAACCGCGCAATTCGACGCCCTTGTCGCGGTAGATAGCGGCCAACGGCGGCAGCACGCGGCCGGCCATAGCAACGTGCACCAGCAACGTTTCCATGGTGTTGCAGGGTGCGTAGCGCTGGGTTTTGGCGTTGTCGGCGACGCGAATGGCCTTGTCGACATCGGCGGCCTGGTCGATGAACACATGGCAGATGCCGTCCAGATGCTTGATCACCGGGACCTTGGCGTCGCGACTGATGCGTTCGATCAGGCCCTTGCCGCCACGCGGAACGATCACATCAACAAATTCCGGCATGGTGATCAGCGCACCGACAGCGGCACGATCGGTGGTTTCAACGACCTGCACCGCAGCGGCCGGCAATTCGGCTTCGGCCAGACCCAGCTGGATGCAGCGAGCAATCGCCTGATTCGAATGGATCGCCTCCGAGCCGCCACGCAGGATGGTGGCGTTACCGGATTTCAAGCAGAGGCTGGCGGCGTCGATGGTCACGTTCGGCCGCGATTCGTAGATGATGCCGACCACGCCGAGCGGCACGCGCATCTTGCCGACCTGAATGCCGGACGGCAGGTAACGCATGTCGCGAATTTCGCCGATGGGGTCCGGCAGGGTCGCGACCTGGCGCAGGCCCTCGATCATGTCGTCGATACGCGCCGGGGTCAGCGCCAGGCGATCGATCATCGCCTCGTCCAGACCATTGGCGCGCCCTGCCGCCAGGTCGCGCTGATTGGCTTCGACCAGCTCGCTGCGTGCAGCGTCGAGCGCAGCGGCGGCGGCATGCAGTGCGCGATTCTTCTGTGCGGTAGTGGCACGGGCGAGCACACGCGACGCCTCGCGCGCGGCGCGACCGAGGCGGGTCATGTAGTCGATTACGGACTCGGTCATGGTCTGGCTGGCCTGACTGGAGGGAAAGCGGCTGATTATAGCCACCCACGCGCCCCACGCACAGCGGCGCCGGGCGAATGGCAGGCAAGCGCATCAGTGCTTGCACAATCCACCACCGCTCATTGGCCAGCAGCCCCGAGATCAAGCCGTCGCTGGCCGGAACCGAGCACTCACGCCTCCGGCGTTATCATGCAACGCATTGAAACCGGAACACCCACGGCCGGGTCGAAACCGTCTCGACGAAAAGGAAAACCTTCGATGCCCGAATGGCTCACCGCGCTCACCAGCTGGCTTTCCGAACATCCGCAATGGCTGGGGCTGAGTCTGTTTCTGGTGGCCTGCCTGGAATGTCTGGCCGTGGTCGGCCTGCTGATGCCCGGCACCGTGCTGGTATTCGCCATCGCGGTGCTCGCCGGCAGTGGCGTTCTGAGTCTCGGCGAGACATTGCTACTGGGCTACGCCGGCGGCCTGCTGGGCGATCTGCTGTCCTACGGGCTGGGACGCCGCTATCACCAGAACATCCGCAGCATGCGCGGCCTGCGCAACCATCCTGAATGGCTTACCCGAGCCGAGCTGTATTTTGGCCGTTACGGCATTGCCAGCCTTCTCGTAGGGCGTTTCATCGGCCCCCTGCGGCCCATGTTGCCGCTTACCGCTGGCATGCTGGACATGCCGTTCGGGCGTTTTCTGCTGGTCAGCCTGTTCGCCGCGGCAGGCTGGTCGATGGCCTATCTGCTGCCAGGCTGGACGGCCGGCGCCGCCGTACGATTGCCACTACCGGATGGTTTCTGGGGCGAGGCAGGGATCGTCATTGGCGCGCTGCTCCTGCTCATCGGCGGGGTGGTGCATTGCAGCCTGCATCAGGTGCGCTGGGTCACGCCGCTGGCTGCCGCCCTGAGCACCGCCATTCTGACCGGCCTGTTCATCGGCTGGCCTTACCTGGTCGAGTTCGACGAGGGTCTGATGGCGGTCGTGCAGGGTGAGCGCAGCCCGATATTCGACCGTTTCATGGTGGTGGTAACCCGTGCTGGTGATTACCACACACAATTGTGGGCGGCCGTGCTGTTGAGCGTGCTGCTGCTCGCCCTTAGACAGACTCGCGCGGCAGTTTTCGCCATTCTTACGCTGCTGGGCACCGCGCTGGCGAACGGCGCGCTGAAGGCGACGTTCGGGCGGATCCGACCGGACATTCTGGTCGAGCCCCTGAGCACTTACAGCTTTCCCAGCGGCCACAGCTCGGCGGCGTTCGCGTTCTTCCTTACCCTTGGAGTACTCGCCGGGCGCGGACAGCCGCCGCGCCTGCGTCTTGCCTGGGTCCTGCTGGGCGGACTGCCGGCAACCGCCATCGCGCTGTCACGGGTTTACCTGGGCGTGCACTGGCCTACCGATGTGATCGCCGGCGCCCTACTCGCCTCAGCCTTCTGCGCGGCGAGCCTGGCCATCGTGCAATGGCGTACGCCCATGGCGGCGCTCGCACCCAAAGTCTGGTGGCTGATTCTGCCGGCGACCCTAGGACTGATCGGCGCATTTACCATCTGGGCACTGCCAGGCGCCATGCTGCTGTATCGCTATCAATAACGCACCGTCGTTATTCGCCGGCATCACCCTGCAATTGTTCGAGCCAGCGTTGAATGTGCTGTAGCTGCAACCGAGGATCGTCCAGCTGCAGCAGTTCGATTTTCTGCTCCGGCTGAAAAGGCAGCAGATAGGCAAGTTGATGCGCCAGCGAACACTGCCCCTGCACCGCTCCGCCCATGCCCAGCGTCTCGACCACGGGATGCTGACCCAGGGCTTCGAGCAACGTCACCAGATCGGCATGCTCGGCGCCCAAAGGGCGCTCATCGATTTCGTCACGCCAGCTGATGTCGGCGACCGTCAGCTGGTCGCGCTGCACCTCGGCCGAATGCACATCGAAACGACGACCACCCTCGACGCGGATGCCGAGCAAGCCATTGGGTCGCTGCTGCCAGTCGCGGATCAGCGCCTCACAACCGGTCAGCGCGTATTCGCTCGCCGCCAGGCCCACCTCGCTGCCCTCGATGATGCGTACCACACCAAAGCCGTGCCCCGCTTTCAGGCAACTGCTGACCATGTCCAGATAGCGCGCCTCGAATATCTGCAAATCCAGGGTGCAACCGGGGAACAACACGGTATCGAGCGGAAACAACGGCAGCTTCATTCGGACTCCTTAGGGTCAGTTGGCGTTTCGTCACGGCCGCGGCGGAACCGGTTTTAGCGCGAGACAAGGCGCGAGTCGCGCAGTTTGGTCGCTCCAAATAAGCGACGAGAAACGCAGTATCGCGCTAAAACCGGCCCGCCCCTTCGGGTTGCGCGGCAAATGACGCCAGGCGGCGTTGCGGGACTTGGCAAGGGAACGACGCGGCCGGCCAGGCCATTACCTGCGTCCCGCGCCTTGCGGAACGCCGCCCGGCCTGGCGACATTTGTCACAGCAACGCGGCTCGCGAAGAAACGTCAACAGACCCTATGACAACAGCAACACGGCCAGTGGCAGCAGCACCGCCGTCATGACACCCATCAGACTCATGGCCAGCGCCGCGAAAGCACCGCACTCGTCGCCTTCCTGCAGCGCCTGCGCGGTACCTACCGCGTGGGCGGTCAGGCCCAGTGCCATGCCTCGGGCTGCTGGATGCTGAACGCCGAATCGGCGCAACAGTTCCGGACCAATGATCGCGCCGATGATGCCGGTGATCATCACGAACACCGCCGCCAGCGCCACCACGCCGCCGATCTGCTCGGCCACCAGCATGGCGATGGGCGAGGTCACGGACTTGGGTGCCAGCGTCATCAGGATCATCTGATCGGCGCCAAAGGCCCAGGCCAGCGTCATACCCAGCGCCGTAGCGCCAGTGCCGGCCAGTAGCAGGGTAAGCATGATCGGCCCGAACAGCTCGCGAATCCGCCGCAGATTGAGATACAGCGGCACGGCCAGCGCCACCGTCGCGGGGCCGAGCAGCACGGTGAGCATCTGTGCACTGTCACGGTATTCGTCATAGCTGAGGCCACAGGCCAGCAGTATGCTGACGACCACCACCATCGACACCAGCACCGGCTGCAAAAACACCCAGCGGGTCTTTTCGTAGGCGGCGAACGCCAACTGGAAAGCCGCCAGGGTAATCGCCACGCCGAATAGCGGATGGTGAATCACCGCCTCCCAGGCCGCCTGCCATTGCACCGCGATCATGCCCGCTCCGCCTTGCGCTGCTGGCGACGAATCAGTGCCTGCATCAACCAGCCGGTGAATACCAGCGACACCACCAGAGAAACCACCAACACGCCGACGATGGCCCAGAAATCATTGAGAATCGCCTCGGTATACGCCATCACGCCCACAGCTGGCGGGACCAGCAGCAGCGGCAGATAACGCAGCAGACTCCTGGCCGCCAATTGCAGCGACTCGCCGGCCTCGCCGCGCATCATCAGCGCCACGAACAACAGCAGGAGGCCAATGATCGGCCCCGGCAATATGGGCAGCACCAGCACGTTGAGTGCGGTGCCGAGCAGCTGGAACAGCACCAGCCAGGTTAGTCCGCGTAGCAGCATGAACGCCTCCGAAGCGAAAGACGCGCGATCATACGCGCGCCCCACAACGAGCGCTGCCGCAGGTACCAACTCGGCCTATGACCCACCATTCGCGGCAACCATGCTTGGTTGATTCGCCGCCAGGCGCGTGCTGATCTAGCTTGACTAAAACAAAAGCCCGGAGGGCATATGCCGCAGGTACCCGTAGCAGAACTCAAGGACTACATTGGCAAGGAGCTTGGCCGCTCCGAATGGTTCACTGTCGACCAGCAGCGAGTCGACCAGTTCGCCGAATGCACCGGCGACCATCAATTCATCCATATCGACCCCGAGAAGGCCGCACAGACACCTTTCGGCGGGACCATCGCGCATGGCTTTCTATCGCTGTCGTTACTGCCGATGCTGATGGAGGACCTGATGGTTCGGCCCGAAGGCGTCAAAATGGGCGTGAATTATGGCCTCGACAGCCTGCGCTTCATCCAGCCGGTCAGGGTCGGGTCGCGGGTTCGCGTGGCGGCGACGCTGCTGGACGCACACGAGAAGAATCCGGGGCAATGGCTGCTCAAATGCCGCGCCGTGATGGAGATCGAAGGCGTGGAAAAACCCGCCTACATCGCCGAAACCCTGGCGCTCTGCATCCTCTGAACAGAAGGGGGCGCCGGCCCCGCACCCCGTCCCGTTTGCGGCATACTGCGGGCATCCCGTCCACTGGATGACCGCATGCGCCACCTCATCCCGCTCCTATTTGCCAGTTTTCTCGCCGCGTGCGGTGACGGCGAGCCGCTGCTGCCCGCCGATGCCGTGCTGCCAGATGGAGGACGCTATCGGGGCGAGGTCATCGATGGTCTTTTGCAGGGCCAAGGGCGCATCGACTACCCCAACGGCAGCTACTACACCGGCACATTCAAGGACGGCCAATGGCACGGCCACGGCAGCTGGCAAGGCGCCAACGGTGACCGCTATCACGGTGAATTCAAACAGGGGCTGTTCGATGGCCAAGGGCGCTTCAGCTATGCAACAGGCGGCGTGTATGAAGGCCGTTTCGAGCACGGCAGCCTCAACGGCGCGGGGCGCTATAGCGAGCCGGGCCTGAGCTACGAGGGAGAATTCAAAAACGATCTCTACGAGGGCACCGGCAAACTGGCGAGCGCCGCCGGCGTCACGTACGAAGGCGAATTCGCCGCCGGCCAGCCCTATGGCGAAGGCACCCGCAGTGACGCGAGCGGGGTGTTTATCGGCACCTTCGTCAATGGCAGCCTGAACGGTGAAGGCGCCTATCGCGGCAGCAACGGCGAGCACTACCTGGGCGGTTTCGAGAACGACTTGTTTCATGGGCAAGGCCGCTATGAGGACGCCAACGGCGACGTCTGGAAAGGCACCTTCAAGCAGGGCGAACTGAGCGGCAAAGGTGAGTACACCAGCATCGACGGTACGCGCTACAGCGGTGAGTTCAGACAGTGGCAGTATCACGGCAAGGGCCGTCTAGAGCAGCCGGACGGCAGCCTCTACCAGGGCGATTTCCGTGCGGGCCGCTTCGAAGGCACCGGCACCCTTACCCGCACCGACGGCACGAGCCAATCCGGCACATGGCGTGCCGGTCGCCTCATCGAGGACAGCAGCGGCAAGCACCTGAGCGACCCGCTGGAGCTGGGACTGTTGAATCAGGGGCGTTTACTCGCCGAGGCGCTCGACGCGGTTCCTCCCTCGACGCCGGCCGTCGAGCTCTACAGTCTGACCTTCGCCGGTGATGGCAGGCAAAGCGTGTTCCTTCGCGAAGTCGATTACATTGACAAGCTGCTAACCGAGCGTTTCGCCGCCCGAGGCCAAATCAGCCTGGCCAACCACCGCGACCATATCGCCGATCGCCCGCTGGCCACGCGCGAGAATCTTTCACGGGCCATCCAGACGCTCGCCGAGCGCAGCGGCACGGAGGATCTGATCTTCATCTACCTCACCAGCCACGGCTCGGCTGATCACGAGCTTGCGGTAGCGCAGCCGCGGCTGGCGCTGGAAGACCTGCCGGCAGCCGAGCTGGCACGATTGCTGGCCCCGCTCGCCGATCGCAACAAGCTGGTGGTGATCTCCGCCTGCTATTCCGGCGGTTTCATCGAGCCCTTGAAAAACCAGAACACCCTGGTGATTACCGCCGCGCGCGCCGACCGGGTGTCCTTCGGCTGCTCCGAGGAAAGCGACTTCACCTATTTCGGCCGGGCCCTGTTCGCCGAAGCGCTGCAGGAAACCAGCGATATTCTGCAAGCCTTCACACTGGCGCAGGCGAAGGTTGCCGAACGGGAGCAAGCCGACCACTATCAGGCTTCGGAACCACAAATCTGGGCGCCGGAGCAGGTTGTCGAACACTGGCGTGCACTGACCCAACAACCGTCCACGTCGACCGACTGATCGTTACAGGAAGCCAAACCATGTATTTGACGCCACAGCGTATTTTGCTTGCCGGCGCCACCGGGCTGACCGGCGAGCATCTGCTCGACCGCCTGCTCAACGAACCCACGGTGGAGTGCGTTCTGGCTCCCAGCCGCAAGCCGCTGGCCGAGCACCCTCGGCTGGAAAACCCGGTCGGCCCTCTGCAGACAGTGCTGCCGCAGCTGTCAGGAGAGATCGACACCGCGTTCTGTTGCCTGGGCAGTACCATCAAGGAAGCGGGAAGTCAGGACGCCTTCCGCGCCATCGATCACGACTTGGTGGTGGAATTCGCTAAACGCGCCCGCGAACTAGGCGCACGGCACCTGCTGGTGATTAGCGCACTAGGCGCCAACCCGGACAGCTCAATCTTCTATTGCCGAGTCAAAGGCGAGATGGAAGAAGCGCTGCGCGCTCAGGACTGGCCGCAACTGACCATAGCCCGCCCAGCCCAATTGCTGGGCCCGCGCATGGAGGTGCGTCCCATGGAGCGGTTGACCGCCCCACTTTCCTATCTGTTGCCCGGCAAGTATCGCGGCATCTCGGCCTGCATCCTCGCCCGCGCACTCTGGCGCCTGGCATTGGAAGACGGAGAAGGGACTCGGGTGGTCGAGTCGGACGAACTGAGGCGTTTGGGACGATAAAAGAGGCTGGAGGCTGGAGGCTGGAGGCTGGAGGCTGGAGGCTGGAGGCTGGACAGCGTGAGGGCTTTGGCCAGACGTCCATCAAACGCCTTCAGGCTGCTTTTAATCGTCCAGCATTCCAGTCTCCAGCGCTTTTGTCGTCTTTCAGCCCTTAATGAAATGCGCTCGATAGTGACGCAGCTCGGCGATCGATTCGCGAATGTCGTCCAGCGCCAGATGCGTGTTTCCCTTCTTGAAGCTGGCCAGCACGTCCGGCGCCCAGCGCGCGGCCAACTCCTTGAGGGTGGAGACGTCCAGGTTGCGGTAGTGGAAATAGGCTTCCAGGCGAGGCATGCGGCGGTACAGAAAGCGCCGGTCCTGGCAGATGCTGTTACCGCAGATCGGTGACTTGCCCTTCGGCACCCACTGCTCCAAAAACGCCAGCGTCTGCGCCTCGGCTTCCTCGGTAGAGATTCTGCTGTCGCGTACTCGCTGAGTCAGCCCGGAACCGCCGTGCTGGCACGTATTCCATTCATCCATCCCGGCAAGAATCTCGTCGCTCTGGTGAACGGCGATGACCGGCCCTTCGGCCAGTACATTTAGCTGGCTATCGGTGACGATAGTGGCCATTTCGATGATGACGTCGTTATCAGGATCCAGACCGGTCATTTCCAGGTCGATCCAGATGAGATTCTGCGGATTCTGCATGATGAGCTCCTTGGCTGTGGCGCGCAGTTTAGCCGCTGACGGGGCGCCCGTCAGGCTGCGCAACGGCGCCGGGCTGCCAGATCAGCAAGCGCGAGTGGCGCCAGTCATCAACCGGGAGGCTCTCCTGCGCCTCGATCCCCGGCACTTCGAAACTGTTGCTGATCAGTAGCGCGTCCGGCCGCATCTCCGCACACGCCTTGCGCCACAGCGCCGGCATGGGCGCGGGCGACAGGAAGCAATAGACCACATCGTAGTGGTCCAGCGGCTCGCGCCAGAAACTGCGAAACCGCACCCGGCAGTTGCGCTGGAACAGACAGCGCAGCCAGCACAGCGCGAACGTCAGCGGCGCGGTCTCGACGCCAACGAAGTGCGCCGACGGGTAAGCCCGCGCCAGCCGTACCAGCGTACCGCCGAGCCCGCTGCCCAGATCGATGAAGCGAAAGCCGTCCGGTAGTCCCGCCAGTCGCTCGTCCAGGCGGCGCTCGGCCGCAGTGCCGGTCAGGTACAGCGGCACTCGCTCGATCAGCGCATTGCCGTTAAGTAAGAGCAACACCAGGAAGCCGACCAGCAACGACCAGGGCGGCAGAGAATGGTCCTGCAACAGCACCAAACCCGGCACGAAGGCGAGATTGATCGGCAACCACCAGCGCGACAGCCCGAGCAAATGCCCGAGCAGCGCGGCAAGCGATCCCTGCAGCCAGGCGGCCGTCAGCAGACTGACATGCCAGCCCGCGAACCGAGCCAGTGCCAGCAACAGCAGCCAGCTGATGAGCAGCGACGACAGCTGGCTGAGCAACGCCAACAAGGCGGGAAATCGCGTAAATGAAAAGGCAGGCATGAGGACATGTCACGAGCGAGGTGTTGGGTCGAGTCTAACCGTCCCGAACCGCGCCATACAGGCCCACGGCACGCAACTGCCGGCATGCTAGACTCGCCTACTTTCCAAGCCTGGGCACCCTACGCAAATGGCCAAACGCCAACTCAACCGCCGGCAAAGCTGGCGCATCGAGAAGATCCAGGAAGAGCGCGCCTCGCGTGCGGCGCGACGGGAATCACGCGCAGTGGAAGAACTGGAAGGCGGCGACCTGGGGCCGGAGCAGACGGGCCTGGTCATCGCGCACTTCGGCGTGCAGGTCGAAGTCGAGGCGCAAGAAGGCGAGCACCGCGGCCAGGTATTTCGCTGTCATCTACGCGCCAACCTGCCAGCCCTTGTCACGGGCGACAATGTGGTCTGGCGACCGGGCAATCAGGGCATCGGCATCATCGTTGCGCAGCTGCCGCGCCAATCCGAACTCTGCCGTCCCGATACGCGTGGCCAACTCAAGCCGGTCGCGGCTAACGTCGATCTGATCGTGATCGTCTTCGCCCCGTTGCCCGAACCGCACGCCAATCTTATCGATCGCTATCTGATTGCCGCCGAGCACGCCGGTATCACGCCGCTGCTGCTATTGAACAAGGCGGATCTGATCAATGCGCAAAACGAAGGCGCACTCAACGCGCTGCTCTCGGTCTACCGCGAACTCGGCTACCCGCTGATGGAAGTCTCCGCCCACGACGGCGCGGGCATGGATACACTGAAAGCGCGGCTCGACGGCCATGTCAGCGTGTTCGTCGGCCAGTCAGGAGTGGGTAAATCGTCGTTGGTGAACAGTCTGTTGCCGGGCGTCGACACCCGCGTAGGCGCACTGTCGGAAATGACCGGCAAGGGCACCCACACTACGACCACCGCACGGCTATTCCATTTCCCCGGCGGCGGTGAATTGATCGACTCACCCGGCATCCGTGAATTCGGCCTGGGACACGTCAGCAGAGCCGACGTGGAAGCCGGGTTCGTCGAGTTTCAGGATCTGCTCGGGCATTGCCGGTTTCGCGACTGCAAGCACGACCGCGAGCCAGGCTGCGCTCTGCTGAAGGCGCTGGAACAAGGACAGATCCAGCCACAACGCATGGCCAGTTATCGCTACATCATCAGCACCCTGTCGGAGGCGGATTATTAGCCTGGGCTGGAGAGCATTCGGCTCGCCGCTAGTATTTAAGCTGTTTCTTTCCAGCTTTCCCTTCCAGCTTCCAGCCTCAAGCGCTTGATCGGCTTATTGGCTTATTGGCTCGTCGAACTGCAGCACCCCTTCCTCGAAGATATTCAACCGCTCGCGCAGCTGCGTCGGTGGCAGCGGATCGGGTACTTCGATGACTGAAGCTCCATCGGGATTGGCCGTCGCGGCCCCCGACAATTGCGATTCAACGGAAGCGTCAACCGCATCCGCGTCCGACTGTTCCCCTTCGATGTTGCGCTGGGCCTTCTTCGTCAGCACCAGAATGTCGATGCGACGATTGACCGGGTTCAGCGGATCATCCCGATCGAACAGGGCCGATGAGGCATAACCCACCACGCGGGCAAGCTGATCCTCCGGATAGCCTCCGGCGACAAGCGTGCGCCGAGCCGCGTTGGCGCGTCCTGCCGATAGCTCCCAGTTACCGAAATCACTTCGTCCCGAGTAAGGCTTGGCATCGGTGTGCCCGCTGATGCTGATCTTGTTCGGCACGGCGCGAATGGTGTCGGCCATCGCCAGCAGAATGTCCTCGAAGTAGGGCTGCAGCTGCGCGCTGCCCAAGGCGAACATCGGGCGATTCTCGGCATCCATGATCTGAATGCGCAGCCCGTCCTGGGTGATCTCGAACAGGATCTGATCCTTGAAACGGGTCAGGTCGGGATTTTCGTCGATCTTGTTCTGCAGCTCCTGCAACAATAACTCCAGCCGCTCGCGCTCCAACTGCTCGGCGAAGGTTTGCGCCTGATCGGCGTTGAGCGACGCTTCGGCCTGTTGCACGGCCGGGTCGACCACATCGTTGAGCGTACGGTCCGGCGCTGGCGTCGGCGTACCACCCAGATCGATCACATGGGGGCTGGCACTTTCGGTAAAGCCGATCGGGTCCTGGAAATAACCGGAGATGGCGCGTTTCTGTTCCGGCGTTGCCGAGGACATCAGCCACATCACCAGAAAGAACGCCATCATGGCCGTGGCGAAGTCGGCGAAGGCGATCTTCCAGGCACCGCCATGGTGCCCGGCCGCGGATTTCTTGACCCGTTTGACGATAATCGGTTGGGTATTGTCCATGATCGCGCTTAGCTACCACGCATGGCTTGTTCGAGCTCAGAGAAGCTCGGGCGATGCGCCGGAAGAAGTACCTTGCGGCCAAACTCCACGGCGAGCGTTGGCGGCATGCCCGACGCCGACGCCACCAGAGTGGCCTTGATGCTTTCGTAGAGATTGAGCTCTTCTTTAGCGTCGTGCTCGAGCGCACCGGCCAGCGGACCGAAGAAGCCATAGGAGGCGAGAATACCGAGGAAGGTGCCCACCAGTGCCGTCGCGACCTTTTCCCCGATCTCGGCGTTCGAGGCGGACGCCAGAATCGACATGGTGATCACGATCCCCAGAACCGCGGCCACGATCCCCATCGCGGGCAAGCCGTCGGCGACCTTGGCTACGGCGTGCGAGGGATGTTCGAGTTCTTCCTTGAGGCTATTCAACTCCATGTCGAACAGCCCTTCCAGCTCGTGCGGAGCCATATTGCCGGACGACATGATGCGCAAGTAATCGCAGACGAACGCCGTCATGCGTTCGTCCTTGAGGATCGCCGGATATTTACTGAAGATTGGGCTGGCCTTGGGGTCTTCGAGGTCCGCCTCGATCGCCATCATTCCTTCGCGGCGGCTCTTGTTGAGGATCTCGTAGAGCATCCCCAGCACTTCCAAATAGTACTTGTGGGTAAATCGCGTGCTGAACATCTGCAGCGATTTCTTGAACACCACTTTGGTGGTGCTGCCGGGGTTGGCCTGCAAGAAGCCACCGAGCGCCGCTCCCCCAATGATCATGACCTCGAACGGGTGGATAAGCGCGCCGAGCTTGCCGCCGGACAGCATGAAACCGCCGAGCACGCTGCCGATTACTACGAGGATGCCAATAATCTTTGCCATATGAGGTACGTCTAAAACCTGATCACAAGGCACCTGAAACAAGCCACGCGACATCGCGCGCTCCGGGGTCACAGGCGGGGCGTATGAAAGAATTGTTCTGGTTATCGGAGCTTTTGCGCCAGACTAAAGGCCAACCCGATGAAATGCCAGTTCGGTGGCG
The DNA here is from genome assembly GCF_024448955.1 of Stutzerimonas stutzeri. Taxonomy (GTDB): domain Bacteria; phylum Pseudomonadota; class Gammaproteobacteria; order Pseudomonadales; family Pseudomonadaceae; genus Stutzerimonas; species Stutzerimonas stutzeri_AQ. The sequence goes on along the minus strand of NZ_JAMOIH010000002.1, from coordinate 305,899 downwards.
CCATGACCACACCCCCTCTCCCACGCACGCTCCCCGCCTGGATCAAGGCGCTAGACGCCGTTGTGCTGCCTGCATTCGCCGACCCGCATGCAAGAGTTCAGCGGGCAATGCGCGACAGCAGCAAGTCCATGCGACAGATCGCCGAGCTGATTCAGGAAAGTCCGATCCTGGCGCTCAACGTGATTCGCGAAGCTAACCGCAGCGCGGCATCGGCCGGCAAGCCTGCAGAAAGCCTCGAAGTCGCGCTCAGCCGCATCGGTTTGAAACGAGCCGAAGCACTGATCGCGGGGATTCCGGCAGCCCGGCCCAGCGAAATCCCTGCGCCGTTGCGGCAGATGGTGCTGATCAGCCGACACGCCAGCCAACAGGCCAATGGACTGTTCGCAGCCCGCCTCGCGCGGCTCTGGCAGGAAATACACTGGAGCAGCCTGCTGTTTCTCGCCCCCGTATGGACGCTGGTCGCGGCGCATCCAGAACTGCTCGAAGCCTGGGAACAACGTGTGCTAGTCAGACGCGAGCCGGCGCCTCAGGTCGAACAGGCCTTGCTGGGCATCCCGTTATTGGAACTTTGCGTGGCGGTCGCCGAGCATTGGGGGCTGCCCGGATGGATCGCCCAAGGTTATCGGTTGCTCAGCCAAAATCGACGAATGCTGATCAAGGCGCTGCACGTCGCCCGCGATAACGAACATCCGCTGCATCAGCAACAGATGCTAGATGCCGATCCGGAGCTGCGTCGCTGGCTCACGCTGCCGAGCAATACCATCGTGCTGGCCAACGGCCTGGCGCTTTCGGCACACCACAGCTGGAGCGGCATTCACAGCCTGCGCTGGCAGCGGCTCGCCGGGCTGTACTTGCAGGTCCCGCTGACCGAACTGCAGCAAATGGTGCACCAGCAGGCCGCAGCCAGTGCGCAGACGATAGGGAAGACCGACCTTTGGCACCCGGCCCAGGCTCTGCTGTGGCCGTGGCAAACGGTGTTTCAGGTCGAAAAGGTCGCCAGGCTGCCTAATACCGAAGCGCTGACGCAATGGCGTACGCATTGCCGTGAACTGCTCAGCGAGCCCTGCCCATACGACAATGTCATCCAGCTCACCGCCACTGCGTGCAAAGCACTGACCTGTGCCGGCATGCAGCGGGTGCTGCTAATGATCGTCGACCGCAGGCAGCAGCGCCTGGTCAGCCAGCAAGCCAGTGGCCTGCCGCGCGAGGCCTCCCGACTTATTCTCGAGCCGGATCAGAGCCAGGTATTGCGCAGGCTGCTGGAAAAGCCCGCCCTGCTGCGACTCACGCCCGACAACGTGGCGCAATTCTCCGCCTTGCTACCGGGCGCGCTGAAAGCGTTGTTTCCCAGCGAGCATGTCCTGTTGCGCTCCGTGGGTCAGGAGGGTCGGGTGGTCATGCTGGTGGTGGCCGATCAGGGCAACACCGCGTTCAGCGAAACGGGCGTGCAGGCGTTCACCAAGACCGTCCAGTGCATCGAGCGCGCCCTGGCAACGTTTAGCAAGCGCGGCCGCTGATTTTTCGCCAGCAGACCGTTGTAAACTACCTGCGTTGGCAATACGGCGTTAAAAACAGCCTCGGTTGCGAGCCCAGTCAAAATGCTCATTTAGAACACCTAAACTCGTACGCGAGCCCGGCCCGCTTCTTCGGCTGTTTTGATTCGCTGTGCTCACCCTTCGGGCCAGCCTGCGGCTGTTACTCCCGCTGGTCGTTGCGCCTTGTATTGCCTGCCTCGCCTACGTTTTCAACAGCCTGCTAGACTGGCTCCTTTCTGACAGCCCGAGACTTACCGTGTCCGCCTTTTCAAACCTGCCTCTGGTAATCGAACCGGTCGATCTGGCCGAACGTTTGGATGCCCCCGAGCTGATCCTGGTCGACCTGACCAGTGCGAGCCGCTACGCCGAAGGCCACATCCCCGGCGCGCGATTCGTCGACCCCAAGCGGACCCAGCTCGGCCTGCCGCCAGCACCGGGAAAGTTGCCCGGCAAGGACCAGCTGGAATCGATGTTCGGCGCGCTGGGGCATCGCGCCGATGCGGTTTATGTCGTCTATGACGATGAAGGTGGCGGTTGGGCCGGGCGTTTCATCTGGCTGCTGGACGTCATCGGTCATCGTCACTACCACTACCTGAACGGCGGCCTGCACGCCTGGCTGGCCGAACAACGCCCACTGTCGCAAGAGGTTCCTGACGCCGTGGGCGACTCAGTCGCACTCCAGCTCGATGAAAGCCCGAGCGCGACTCGGGAATACATCGAAAGCCGGCTGGGCGCTTCGGAACTGGTCGTCTGGGACGCGCGCTCGCCCGAAGAGTACCGCGGCGAGAAGGTGCTGGCGGCACGCGGCGGCCATATCCCCGGTGCGATCAATTTCGAATGGACCGCGGCGATGGACCCGTCCCGCGCCATGCGCATTCGCGAAGACATCGCCGAGCAGCTGGTCGCGCTCGGCATCACCGCGGACAAGGAAATCGTCACCCACTGCCAGACGCATCACCGCTCCGGTTTCACCTACCTTCTGGCCAAAGCCCTGGGCTATCCAAAGGTGAAGGGATACCCCGGCTCCTGGGGCGAATGGGGCAACCTGCCCGACACCCCGATTCAGCAATGAAAAGGTCATCCATGAAAGATCGCTTGTTCGTATTCAGTCAGTACCTGCTCCCGCACCACCTGATCTCGCGCCTCGCCGGCTGTCTTGCCGAATGCCGCCTGCCATGGGTGAAGAACACCTTCATCAAATGGTTCGTGCGGCATTTTCAGGTGGACATGCGCGAGGCACAGATCGAAGACCCGATGGCCTACGAGCACTTCAACGCGTTTTTCACCCGCGCCTTGAAAGACGGCGCCCGCCCGCTGGATCCGACGCCCGGCGCGATTCTCAACCCCTGCGATGGTGCCATCAGCCAGTTGGGCCGGATCGAGCAGGGCCGGATCTTCCAGGCCAAGGGCCACAGCTACAGCGTGATGGAGCTGCTCGGCGGCGACCATGAGCGCGCGGCGCCCTTCATGGGCGGCGACTTCGCCACCGTGTACCTGTCGCCCAAGGATTACCATCGCGTGCATATGCCGCTGTCCGGCACCCTGCGCGAAATGGTCTACGTACCGGGCCGCATCTTCTCGGTGAACACCGTGACCGCCGAAGGCGTACCGGAGCTGTTCGCGCGCAACGAGCGCGTGGTTTGCCTGTTCGATACCGACCGCGGGCCGATGGCTATGGTGCTGGTCGGCGCAATGATCGTCGCCAGTATCGAGACCGTATGGGCCGGGCTGGTCACGCCGCCCAAACGCACCCTCAAGACCACCCGTTACGACGAAACGGCACGCGCGCCGATTCATCTGGAAAAAGGCGCGGAGATGGGCCGCTTCAAACTGGGCTCCACGGTGATTCTGCTGTTCGGTCCGGATCAGGTCAGCTGGGCCGAACAGCTTACGGCACTGACGCCGGTATGCATGGGCGAAGGCCTGGGACAGGCCAAGCCGATACCCTCGGTCGTCACTCCAGTGGACGATTTCACACAGCCTTAAAGCCAAACCAATGGTCGGTTGCGGCTAGCCAACGTCTCTGTGTTCGTTATGATGTCAGCCGAAGATTGCGTTTTGACATCACAGGTAGCAGATCCTGTCATCATTGCCGAGCCCAGGCAGTGCGTCGGATTTGCCACGGAGTTCACCGTTTGGATAACCAGAGTCAGCCATCGCTGTTGCGCGTACCGACGCCGGATTGCCAGGGGCTGTCTTTCTGCGAACCCAGCATACGCGGCGTCCGGCGCTGGCTTTCCGGCCTGCCCAAGGCAAACCTGGGCGAAACCGCGCGACAGTTGTACCAGGCCATCCAGGAACTCAACCGACTCCGCACCACCGCCCAGGGCCGGCTGCAACTGCTCGAACTGTTGCGACCGGAAATCCATATGGTCTGCAAGGCCCTGGAACGTTACTTCGTCAATCAGCCGATCGTCCTCAGCGAACAGCCGCGTAAGGTCGCCAGCCTGTGCCAGGCGCTGCAGAACCACCTTGCCACCGGTTACAAGCTGATCTCCGTCGAGCTGTCGTCGCAGACCGGACGCGAATCCCAGCAACTGCTCATCATTGCCCTGCAGCGCGCGGTCCGCAGCCTCTGCGCGATGCTGGTTCGCTCGACGCAGCTGTACAGCCCGACACCCGATGGGCTATGGCTCGAACTTCACCAGCTGTACGCCATCGCTAGCGAGCGTGGCGTGCACCGCACCCTCGTGCGCGACGACCTCGGCTATCGCGTCAAAGGCATGAGCATCGAACAGAGCTACATCGTCGCCCTCATGGTCGGCAGCGCCCGCTGCAACCAGATGCGCCAGCAGAACATCGCGCAGTTGGCTGAGGTGCTAGAGCCCTGGAGCGCACTGATTCGCCTGCAGTCCGGGCAAAGTCCGTCGAGCCTGTTCTGCCTGTCGTCACGCGTCGATCACCCGCCGCGCTATCGATCGCTGTTTGCCGCCGAAGAGCGACTCCACCTGCTCGGCATCGATCCGCATGGCCTGGTCAATGCCATCCAGCTACACCTGCAATCCCCATCGCAGCCGCCCGAGAACAGCGCGCTTGCAATGCCTGAAGGCTTGAGCCCCGATCTCCTGCAACATCTATGCGCCGCCTGGGGAGATATTTCCGAGCGCAGCTTCCAGCGCACCCCAGCGCAAGGCCGGATGAAACTGTGCATCGGTATGAGTGCACTGCATTACCACCTGGCGGGGCAACGGTCGTTCGCCGATCTGCTGAAACGGCCGGAAGCCGCTCAGTCCGCCAAGTACAAACTGAACAATGCGGCGCCCGATGTCTGGGCCGTCGCTTTCGACGCGCAGGCGATCAACGAGGACGGCATTCTGCCGAGCGACCACATCGAGTTCGTCCGGCCCGTCCTGGCAAACACCGCTGCGCCTACGACCGCCGAGGACAAACCTGAAAAGCCGCCGGCAGACGCGTCGTACCCGACTTTCGAGGTGCAGCTGGTCGACCACAGCCCCGGCGGCTACTGTCTATCCTGGCCGGGCGAGGTTCCGGCGCAACTCCAGGCAGGCGAACTGCTCGGCCTGCAGGATTCGACCAGCCAGGCCTGGAGCGTCGCAGTAGTGCGTTGGATCCGCCAAGTCCGCGGGCACGGACCACAGATGGGCGTTGAGCTCATCGCGCCGCATGCCCAACCTTGCGGCCTGCGTCTGCTGCGCAAGACCGAGCAGGGCAGCGAGTATCTGCGCGCCTTGCTGCTACCGGAAATCAGCGTGATCTCCCGACCGGCAGCCCTCATCGTGCCGCGCCTGCCGTTTCAGGAAGGGCAGAAGGTGCAGATCAACCAGAATGGCGACGAGGAGCGCGCGCTCCTCTGCCGCCGCCAGACGGGGACCAGCAGTTATAACCAGTTCGAATTCCAGCGAGTAGGCCTGGGGACCACTCCCCAGGAGAAGCCGATCACAGCCAAGACAACCCAGGCAGCGCCACGGGGTGAAGATTTTGACTCACTCTGGAACACGCTGTAGATTGCGGCTCATCGTTATTTAGCCCCCCACGCCCCGTCTACGGCGCGTTCCAAAGCTGCTGCCATGGCCCCGCAAAAGAAAACCATCCGCCTGCTGATCCTCGAGGACTCGCAGAATGAAGCCGAGCGACTGGTCAGCCTGTTTCGTAACGCGGGCCAGGCGACACGCGTGCACCGTCTCACATCGAGTGAGGATCTTGCCGATGCGCTGCAGCAGACCTGGGATCTACTGATCAACGCGCCCACCAGCGTCAATCTCGACCCCGCGGAAGCCATAGGCGCCATCCGCAAGCATGCCAAGGACATCCCGATCATCCAGCTGATCGACGGTAACGATGCCGACGCGATCACCGAAGCCCTCGCGCTGGGTGCGCAAGGCGCGCTGCCTCAGGGTGAAGACGAGTGGCTGATCCTGATTGCCAAACGTGAACTGGCAAACCTCGAGGAGCGCCGCGCACGCCGCTCCGCGGAGCTGGCACTGCGTGAAGCCGAGAAGCGCTGCCAGCTGTTGCTCGACAGCTCGGTGGACGCCATCGCTTACGTCCACGACGGCATGCATATCTACGCCAACCGAGCCTACCTCGACCTGTTCGGCTACGAGGACGTGGACGAACTCGAAGGCATGCCGATGATCGACCTGATCGCTTCCTGTGATCAGGGAGAATTCAAAGGCTTTCTGAAGAACTATCAAAGCCTGCAAGGCAGCGCCGAACTGGTGTGTGGCGGCATTCGCGCCGATGGCGGCAACTTCAAGGCGCGCATGCATTTTTCACCGGCCAGCTATGACGGCGAACCGTGCATACAGGTGGTCATCCGTGCGGAAAGCGACAATGCCGAGCTGGAAAAACTGCGCGAGATCAGCAGCCAGGATCTGGTGACGGGACTGTACAACCGCAACCATTTCCTCGGATCGCTGGATGCCGCCATCGAGCGCGCGGTAAATGCCGCCCAGCGTTCTAGCCTCGCCTACATCCGCGTCGACCGCTTCGCCAGTCTGCAAGCCGAAATCGGCCTGGGCGACTCGGACCGTCTGCTGGCCGAGTTGGCCCAGCTGCTGCGCGAGCAATTCAAAGAGACGGCCGAGCTGGCTCGCTTCGGTGACGACGCGTTTGCGGTGCTGGCACCCGAGACTACGCCGCAGCAACTCGAGCAACCGCTGACTAAATTGCTGCGCAAGGTCGAGGGCCATCTCTTCGAAATCGGCGGTCGCACCGTGCAGACCAGCCTCAGCATCGGTGCCGCCGCGCTCGATGAACAGACAGCCAAGGCTCGCGACGTGATCGACCGTGCCCACCGCTGTGCCGAAGAGCTCACCGATGGCAATGCGCTGAGCATCTACAATCCGGCCGACGAGCTGGCCGCTGCCGCTAGCCGCGGCAACGTCTTGGCGATGCTGCAGCAGGCGCTGGAAAAGAACAGCTTCCGTCTGCTATTTCAACCGATCATCAGCCTGCGTGGTGACAGCCACGAGCATTACGAAGTCCTGCTGCGCCTGCTCGACCCGCAAGGTGTGGAAGTACCGCCGGCGGAATTCCTCGGCGCCGCGAAAGAAGCAGGCTTGGCTACTCGGATCGACCGCTGGGTACTGCTCAACTCGATCAAGCTGCTCGCCGAGCACCGCAGCAAAGGCCACAGCACACGACTGTTCGCCCACCTGTCGAGCGCCAGCTTGCAGGATCCGTCATTGCTCAGCTGGCTCGGGGTTGCGCTCAAGGCGTCGCGTCTACCACCTGATTCGCTGGTGTTCCAGCTCGATGAAAACGACGCCGTCGCCTATCTAAAGCAGGCAAAGGCGCTCAACCAAGGACTAACCGGACTGGGCTGTCGCATCGCCCTGAATCAGTTCGGCTGCGTGCTGAACCCGTTCAACACGCTCAAGCACCTCGATGCCGAGTTCGTGAAGATCGACGGCTCCTACACCCAAGACCTGAGCCGCCAGGAAAACCAGGAAGCACTCAAGCAGCTGCTGGCCGACCTTCACGAACAGAACAAACAGACCATTGTCCCCTTCGTCGACAGCGCCACCGTGCTGGCCACGCTGTGGCAAGCCGGTGTCGGCTACATTCAGGGGCAGTATCTGCAAGGCCCGAGCCAGTCGATGGACTACGATTTCTCTTCGGACGACGAATAGCTGGAAGCTGGTCAGTTTGCGGCCTGTCAGTAATCAGTCAAGCCGCCCAACTACCTATTCTAGCTTCAGGCTTCCAGCTGCCTTTACTCCGTCCCTTCCCGGTCCCTGAACCCCAGCAGGTAAAGAATCCCGTCCAGCCCCAGGGTTGAAATCGCCTGCTTGGCCGACTGCTTGACCAAGGGTTTTGCCCGGAACGCCACACCCAGCCCGGCTAATCCGAGCATGGGCAGATCGTTGGCGCCGTCGCCGACGGCGATGGTTTGTTCCAGGCGCAAGCCTTCCCGCTCGGCGAGCTCGCGTAGTAAATCGGCCTTGCGCTGAGCGTCGACGATGGGCTCCTGGGCGATGCCAGTGAGTTTGCCGTCGACGATCTCGAGTTCGTTGGCGTACACGTAGTCGATGCCGAGCCTAGTTTGCAGCTGGCGCGCGAAATAGGTGAAGCCACCGGACAGGATCGCGGTCTTGTAGCCCAGCCGCTTCAGCTCGGCAAACAGCAGTTCGGCGCCCTCGGTAAGCCGCAAGCTGGCACCGACCTCAGCTAGCGCGCACTCTTCCAGGCCTTCGAGCAGCGCCAGGCGCTCCTTGAAACTGGCGCGGAAGTCCAGTTCGCCGCGCATCGCACGCTCGGTAATCTCCGCCACTTGATCGCCGACGCCGGCCACCTTGGCCAGCTCGTCGATCACTTCCGCCTCGATCAGCGTCGAGTCCATGTCGAACACCGCCAGCCGGCGATTGCGTCGGAACACCGAGTCGCGCTGAAAGGCGATATCGACGTTCAGCTCCTGCGCCACGCTAAGAAACTCCGCACGCAGCGCCGCCGTATCAGCGGGCTCGCCGCGCACCGAGAACTCGATGCAACCCTTACCGAGCTCCTCTGGCATATCTAATGGCTGGCGACCGGAGAGACGGTCGATGTGATCGATGTTGAGGCCATACTTGGCAGTGATCGAGCTGACTCGCTGCAACTGTTCTGCGGTGACCTTGCGAGTCAATAGCGTGACGATGTGCCGAGGCTTTCCTTGGCCAGCGACCCACTGCTGGTAGTCCTCCTCAGCAACCGGGGTGAAGCGCACCTGCTGATCATGCTTGTAGCCCATGAACAGCACGTCCTTGAGCACCGAAGAAGCGCCTTCGGTATCCGGGATCTCGACCAGGATGCCGAACGACAGGGTGTCGTGAATCACGGCCTGACCGATATCGAGGATATTCACGCCCCCCTGGGCGAGCACGCCGGTAATGGCCGCGGTCAGCCCGGGGCGATCTTCCCCGGTGATGTTGATCAGGACGATTTCGCGCAAGGCGCAACTCCTATGGCAAAGAAGGCGGGCATTCTACAACAGCCGGCCCACCGCGGCGCACCACGCTGGACGGCCACCTGCCACGAGTCGACGGCGGCACTCTGCAATTCGTCTGCTTTGACCGAGGGACCTTCAGCCGCCAGTGCGCTTTCCGTATACTGCGCGGCACTTTCCTTAAGAGTAGAGCCGCGCTCTGTGAACCGGCCCGCATCCGTCAAACCCGACAATTTCTTTTTGCTGATCTATCGTGCATTACGCCAGCGGCGCGTCCCGCTGGTGCTGCGGATAGCCAGTCACACGCTGCTGCTGGTCGCCCTGGCGCTGATCATGTATGCCTGGGTCATGGGCATGCAGTTCAAGCACGCCATGGAGCAGCATACCGATGCGCTGGGTCAGAGCCTGATCACCCAGACAGCCGCCTCAGCGACCGATCTGCTGGTGGCCAATGACATCCTCAGCCTCAACGTGCTGTTGAGTAACCTGGTGAAGAACCCGCTGGTGGCGCACGCAGCGGTTTACAGCGTCGACAACCGAATCTTGGCGGAATCGGGAACACGCCCGCCGAGAAACCTGCTGGGCGACGAGGAAGGTCTTTATTCCACTCCCATCAGCTTCCAGGAAGTGATTGCCGGGCATCTGCGCATCAGCCTCGACATGCGCCAGCTTCAGCAGCCGATGACCATCAGCCTGCAGAGCATGGGCCTGCTCAGCCTGATCCTTCTGGCGCTGACCCTGATGCTCAGCATGCGCCTGGGCCGGCAACTCTCGCTGCCTCTGATGCAGCTGCGCCTATGGCTGCGCGACCCGGACGATCCTGCCCCCGGTGCGGGTCGGCAGGATGAGATCGGTGATCTCGCGCGGCAACTGCAGGCCCGCCTGGTGCCAGAAGAGCCCGAGCCGGAGATCGAGCTGGGCGACAGCATGCAGGATATCTACTCGGCGCATATCGACCTGCCGGTGGTGACCACTGATGCAGACCACGAGCATCTCGAGGACGATCGTCTCGAAGATGAGGATGACTACCCGCGCGCTGACGACTACCGGCCAGACGCGCCCATCGAAGCCGATGACTTCGATCCCTTCCATGACGACCCGCCGCTGGAAGAAACCAAGCCAGAACCGGTATCTACCCCGACTCGCGCACCTGTAATAGCCTTACCCGCAGCGCCAGTCGCGGCGACAAAAAGCGGCGTACTGGCGATTCAGCTCGGCGCTCAGGAGCAACTTCGCCGCCTGCCGCGCGCGCGGCTTACCGAATTGCTGCAGCGCTACCGGGACTGCCTGCAGCAGGCAGCGACCCTCTATCAGGCCGAGCTGCATACGCTCAACGATGGCAGCAGCCTGATGTTGTTCCATAGCCAGGACGACGAGCAGAACTACCTGACCCACGCGCTGTGCTGCGGTGAGCTGATGCGTGCGCTCGGACATGCGCTGCAGATCGAAGTCGCCGACAGCGGCATCACCCTGCAATTGCAGCTGGGCCTGACCCAGGGCGAAGGTCTCTACGACCTCAGCCAGGGCGACTTGCTGCTCAGCGAGCCGGCACAAGCAGCGCTGGCCATGTCGCAGCACAGCCGTAACCTGCTGCTGGTCGAGCGCGGTATCGGTGAAGATAACCTGATCCGGCAACGCGCACGCATCCGCCCGATCGCCAGCCCGGAGGGCGCCTGCTGCGTCGAGCGCCTGCTCGAACCCTATCCCTCCCTGCTCGAGCGTCAGCTCGCGCGCATGCACGAGTTGCGCAATCGCGGTAGCTGACGCGAAATCAAGATTTGTAGGGCGGGTGAAATCCGCCAAGCGCGCCCTACAGACACAGGATTCACTCAACGACATGAACCCGTAGGGCCGAATTCATTCGGCCACCGACCCACCAACGGCCCGACGAACAGCTGACCGGACGCAGGATGGATTAGCCGAAGGCGTAATCCATCGATGGAAGCCCGAACGTCGCGCCCTCGGACCTCAGAAGCGAAACACTTCCAGATCGGTCCTGATCGGCTCGGCCGCAGGGATTGCCGGTGGAGAAGGCTCCGCCTTGCGCGGCGTTTTGATTTCGCGCTTTACACGCGTTTGGGCAACGACAGCCGGCTCGATAGCGTTCGCCATCATTTCGCTCAGCCGCTGCAACAGCAGGCTCTGCGCGCGCACCTGATCGGTCGTGCTGCCCTGATGCTCTTCCTGCAACCGCACCAGACGGCTGGATTGCCGCTTGCCCTGTTTGTCCAGCAGGCGCCACTGAGCTTCCAGCACGGCGGGATGCTGCGGGCCGGAGTCCAGCCGCGTAATGCTCACTTCGACCTGTACGTCGGGCGTGAAGCCCTTGCTTCCCGGGCTCAGCTCCAGGCGCTGGGTCTTCAGTTGCGAGGCCAGTTGGCGCAACAGCAGTTGATCGACATCGCCCTTCAGGCTACCGGCCCAGCGCGCCCGCTGCCCTTCGTTCGCCAGGCTGCCGTCGGGCAGACGCTGCAACAGCACATCGCGCTGCAGATAATCGGCCAACACCACCGGCCCAAGCATCACTGCAGCACCGTCGTCCTTTGTCGGCAATTCGACGACGCCGTTGTCGAGGCGATACATGGGTACAGGTTGAATGACGCAGCCGGTGAGGCTGGCGCAGGCCAGCAGCAATACAGTTGTGAAACGCCGCACGTTCGTCTTTCCTTGCACCGGCCTGACCGCCTGCAGACATTACGCTCTGCCGTCATTGGTTGGCCCAGTGCCGATTATCTTCGGCTCTCGATGCGAGCGTCGATTGCAACGCATCGAGAAGGATGAATTTGGGAGGCCGCTATCTTCCGTGAAACAGCCATTGGACGCCAGCCTCTCGCGACTGCAGGCCTCGGTTCACGCCTCGACCTGCAACGAGTCCACACGCTGGAAGCCACGCGGCAGCTTGTTTCCGCGCCGTCCGCGCTCGCCCTTGTAGTGCTCGAGGTCATCGGCCTTGAGCGACAAGGTACGCTTGCCGGCCTGCAGTATCAGCGTCGCTCCCTCGGGCAGCACGGCAAGATCGGTCAGGTATTCATCGCGACTGGCGACGCGATCGCCAGGAATGCTGACGATCTTGTTGCCTTTGCCCTTGCCCAGCTGCGGCAGATCGCGGACCGGGAACACCAACAACCGCCCCTCGGTGGTGACGGCCGCCAGCCAATCCTGATCTCGGCTCTTCAGCGGACGCGGCGCGACGACACGCGCGCCGGCCGGCAAGGATAGCAGCGCCTTACCCGCCTTGTTCTTGGCCTGCAGATCCTCGCCTTTGACCACGAAGCCGTAACCGGCATCCGAGGCGATCACGTACAACGCCTCGTCATCCGGCAACAGCACGCATTCGAAACTGGCACCTGGCGGTGGCGTCAGGCGGCCAGTGAGCGGCTCGCCCTGACCCCGCGCCGACGGCAGCGAGTGCGCTGCCAGCGAATAGCTACGGCCAGTGGAGTCGATGAATACAGCATATTGATTGGAGCGACCGGCGGAGGCGGCCCGGAAGCCATCGCCGGCCTTGTACGACAGCCCGGTCGCGTCGATATCGTGGCCCTTGGCGCAACGCGCCCAGCCCTTCTCGGAAATCACCACGGTGATCGGCTCGGACGGCAGCAGTTCGTTTTCCGACAGCGCCCTGGCCTCGGCCCGCGCCACGATGGGCGAACGGCGGTCGTCGCCGTAGGTTTCGGCGTCTTCCAGCAGTTCCTTGCGCACCAGCTTCTTCAGCTTGGTCTCACTGCCGAGCAGCGCCAGCAGCTTGTCGCGTTCCTTGGCCAGTTCATCCTGCTCGCCGCGAATCTTCATTTCTTCCAACCGTGCCAATTGGCGCAGCCGGGTGTCGAGAATGTAGTCAGCCTGCAGTTCGGACAGCTCGAAGCGCGCCATCAGCACCGGCTTGGGCTGGTCCTCGGTGCGGATGATGTGAATCACCTCGTCGAGGTTGAGGAAGGCAACCAGCAAGCCTTCCAACAGATGCAGGCGTTTCTCGACTTTGTCCAACCGGAACTGCAAACGGCGGCGAACGGTGCCGATGCGGTAGGTCAGCCACTCGGACAGCAGCGTCTTGAGGTTTTTGACCTGCGGCCGGCCATCGAGACCGATGACGTTGGTGTTGACCCGATAGCTGGACTCCAGCTCGGTGGTGGCGAACAGGTGCTGCATCAGTTCATCGGCATCGACCCGGTTGGAGCGCGGGATGATGACGATTCGGCACGGGTTCTCGTGATCCGATTCGTCACGCAGATCGGCGACCATGGGCAGCTTCTTGGCCTGCATCTGTGTGGCGATCTGCTCCAGCACCTTGGCGCCGGATACCTGATGCGGCAACGAGGTGACGACGATGTCGCCATCCTCGACCCGGTACACGGCGCGCATGCGCACCGAACCGCGCCCGGTTTCGTAGATCTTCAACAGGTCCGCACGCGGCGTGACGATTTCCGCCTCGGTCGGATAATCCGGTCCCTGAACGTGTTCGCAGAGCTGTTCGACCGTGGCGCCGGGCTCGTCGAGCAGGCGCACACAGGCCGCGGCGACTTCGCGCAGATTGTGCGGCGGCACGTCGGTGGCCATGCCCACTGCGATGCCCGTCGTGCCATTGAGCAGCAGGTTGGGCAGGCGCGCCGGCAGGGTCGCCGGCTCGTCGAGTGTGCCGTCGAAGTTCGGCACCCAGTCGACGGTGCCCTGCCCAAGCTCGGACAACAGCACCTCGGAATAGCGCGACAAGCGTGCCTCGGTGTAGCGCATGGCGGCGAACGACTTCGGATCGTCGGGCGCACCCCAGTTGCCCTGGCCATCGACCAGCGTGTAGCGATAGCTGAACGGCTGCGCCATCAGCACCATGGCTTCGTAGCAGGCCGAATCCCCATGGGGGTGGAACTTGCCGAGTACGTCGCCGACGGTACGCGCCGACTTCTTGTGTTTCGAATCGGCGTTCAGTCCCAGCTCGCTCATGGCATAGACGATGCGCCGCTGCACCGGCTTCAAGCCATCGCCGATATGCGGCAGCGCGCGATCCATGATCACGTACATGGAGTAGCTGAGGTAGGCCTGCTCGGTAAAATCGGCGAGGGAGCGCCGCTCCACGCCATCCAGGCTCAGGTCGATAGTTTCGCTCATCAGCAGTTTTCTTCAGAAAAAGTTGGATGACTCACGGCTGTCTCGCCGAACTTGAGCAGGTTGCCGTGGATGTCGATAACGTACAGTTCTTTCATGCCCCAGGGCCGCAGCACCGGGGCCTTCAAGGCCAGGCCGCGCTGGCTGAACTCTTCATACAACGCCTGGCAATCGCCGGTACGCACGTAGCAGGAGGTATTTTCCGCCAGGTGCCGCTCGGCGCAGAGCCAGAAGTGCAGTTCGGACCCGTCGCGTTCCAGAATCAGGTAATCAGCGGCTTGCAGCAGCGTGCGAAAGCCGAGGAAGGAGCTGTAGAAGGCCCGGCTTTCATCTAGGTCCAGCGAGGCCAGTACCGGTACTGTCGCCTGCATGAGTGGGCTCATGGTCGATCCGTGGCGTGTTGGCGCAGCACCAGAGTGCCGGCGCGCTGGGTGAATTCGAGTTGTTTCAAGGCGCTCATGCCGAGCAGCACCTGCTCGCCGCCGAAGCCTGGCGCGATGAGCGCACGCACGTCCTGCAGAACGATATCGCCAAGTGCAAGGCTGTCGAGCACCGTGCGATAGCCAGTGGTTTGACCGTTGGCTGTCTGCAACCGCACCGGCGCGCCGCGCGCGAGATCCAGCGCTTCGGCCAGTTCTGCCGGTATGGCAACGTCGGTGGCGCCGGTATCCAGCAGGAAGGTCACCGGCTGGCCATTGATCAGCCCATCAGCGACGAAGTGGCCCTGGATATTGCTCTCCAAGTGAACCTCGATCTGGTCGCCCTGCACGACGGAAACAGGCTCGCGGTTGGGGTTGAAGCGACTTTGTTCCCAGTCGGCAAAAAAACGAGTGGCCAGCAACAGAGCCGCACCCCACGCCAGGACCAGCATGACGCGGCCGGCGCGACGACCGGCAGGCTGTGTCACTGCTTGGCACCCCAGCCGCCTTTGGGCGCGGCGAAGCGCCAAACGATGGGACGCTTTTCGCCATCGGCGCGCGTAAGCTGATTATTGTCGACGCCGATCCAGGCGCCTTCGGCATCTATCGATAGGGCCTCGGCATTGCCGAACGGTGTGTCATAGCGACGGGAGTCTGCCAATGCCGTAGCGGCATAGGACCAGCACGCCTCGCTATCGCCAGTCGCAGGCTTGCGCCGACAGATCTGGTGGGGGACAGGTTCCAGGGTGAACAACTTGTCCGCGTGGAAAGCGAGGCCGGAGAACCTTCGCGGCTGATCGGTTTCGTTCATCGCTGGCGGCGGTGACTCGCGCCCTCCTTCGGCCAGCAATACGCAGCCGCCGGTACACTCCCAGACGCTCTGCTTGCGATGCATCACCAGCAGGCCACGGCGACTGTGCTCGGCCGCCAGCCACAGGCGATTGGCGTCCGGATCGACAGCGACACCCTCGAACATGGCGTTGAATTGGAGCAGCATTCCACTCGCGCGCGCCTGACGAACGACACCGGCGGGCAGGTTAAGCCACTCGGCGGTGCCTGCCGGACTGACACGCAGCACAGCGGCGTGCGCTTCGCTAACCAGATAGCGGTTACCCAGACGGTCGCAACTCAGGCCCTCGAAATCCATTTCGCCACCGCGCAACAGGCCGGTAACGGCGGCACGCATGCGCACCCCCCATGACAAACCGGTATTCGGCACGGGCGGCAACTCAAAGCGCTCGGCTTCCGCACGCCAGACGGTATCACTGGCATCAAGGCGATACAGGACGTTGTCCTCACGATCCGATACTGCCCACAGCCCATCGCCGCACCAGGCCAGCCCGGACAAGTTGCCTTGAGCGATCCCTTCGACAGGGTGCTCGCTGATCAGCGACAGTTCGGGAGCGGCGGCGACGGCCCAGGCTGGTGTCGTCAGCGCAAACAACAGAGCCATCCAGCGCTTGTTCAAATCAGCACCTCGGCAAGGTTGCCCTTGGATTCGAGCCAGCTCTTGCGATCGCCCGCGCGCTTCTTGGCCAGCAGCATGTCCATCATTTCACGTGTACCGTTGAAATCATCGAGCGTCAGCTGCACCAGCCGGCGCGTGTTCGGATCCATGGTGGTTTCGCGCAGCTGCGGTGGATTCATTTCGCCGAGGCCCTTGAAGCGGGTGACCTGCGGCTTGCCGCGGCGCTTCTCTGCCGTCAGACGGTCGAGGATGCCATCGCGCTCGGCCTCGTCCAGGGCATAGAAAATATCCTTGCCCAGATCGATGCGGTAAAGCGGCGGCATGGCGACATAGACATGCCCGGCCTCTACCAACGGACGGAAATGCTGGACGAACAGCGCGCAGAGCAACGTGGCGATGTGCAGGCCATCCGAGTCGGCATCGGCCAGAATGCAGATCTTGCCGTAACGCAGTTGCGACAAATCGGACGAGCCCGGGTCTAGCCCGATGGCGACGGCAATGTGGTGCACTTCCTGACTGGCGAGCACCTCGCCGCCGTCCACTTCCCAGGTATTGAGGATCTTGCCGCGCAACGGCAGGATCGCCTGGAATTCCTTGTCCCGCGCCTGCTTGGCGGAGCCGCCGGCCGAATCTCCCTCGACCAGAAACAGCTCGGAGCGCGCCGGGT
The DNA here is from genome assembly GCF_024448955.1 of Stutzerimonas stutzeri. Lineage (GTDB taxonomy): Bacteria > Pseudomonadota > Gammaproteobacteria > Pseudomonadales > Pseudomonadaceae > Stutzerimonas > Stutzerimonas stutzeri_AQ. The sequence goes on along the minus strand of NZ_JAMOIH010000002.1, from coordinate 289,323 downwards.
CCTGTCCGGCGCAGTCGGCCAATTTGCCAGGCAGTGCCGGCCCTTGGGTAATGCGCTTGCGTTCGACTTTTTTGCTGGCCTTGAGTCGGCGCCCGGCATTGCTGATGGCCAGCTCGGCCAGCTGCAGGCCCAGTTCAGGGTGAGCGTTGAGCCACAGGCTGAAGGCATCCTTGACCACGCCGGAAACGAATGCCGCCGCCTCGCGGGATGACAGGCGCTCCTTGGTCTGGCCGGAAAACTGCGGTTCCTGCATTTTCGTCGAGAGCACGAAGGCAATCCGCTCCCACACGTCCTCCGGCGCCAGCTTGACGCCACGCGGCAGCAGACTGCGAAACTCGCAGAACTCGCGCATGGCGTCCAGCAACCCCTGGCGCAGGCCATTGACGTGAGTGCCGCCCTGCGCCGTCGGGATCAGATTGACGTAACTTTCCTGGACATTATCGCCACCCTCCGGCAGCCACAACAGTGCCCAGTCGACCGCCTCCTTGTTACCGGCCAGGCTGCCGCAAAACGGCTCATCAGGCAGACGGGCGAACTCGCTGACGGCATCGGTCAGGTACGAACGCAGCCCATCCTCGTAATGCCATACGACTTTCTCGCCGGTGTTCTTGTCCTCGAAACTGACGTTCAGCCCAGGACAGAGCACGGCTTTCGCCTTGAGTACGTGCTTGAGCCGGCTGATCGAAAATTTCGCCGAGTCGAAATACTTCGGGTCCGCCCAGAAATGCACGCTAGTGCCGGTGTTGCGCTTACCAACCGTACCGATGACATCCAGTTCGCTGGCTTTGAAACCGTCGACAAAGGCCATGCGATATTCGTTGCCGTCGCGCTTGACCGTCACTTCCACCCGCGTCGACAACGCGTTGACCACGGAGATACCGACCCCATGCAGGCCGCCGGAGAACTGGTAATTCTTATTCGAAAATTTGCCGCCGGCATGCAACTTGGTGAGGATCAGCTCGACGCCCGAGACACCTTCTTCGGGATGTATATCCACCGGCATTCCACGACCGTCGTCGATCACCTGAAGGGAATTGTCCTGATGCAGAATCACCTGCACGGAGCTGGCATGGCCCGCCAGCGCCTCGTCGACGCTGTTGTCGATGACTTCCTGGGCCAGATGGTTGGGCCGCGAGGTGTCGGTGTACATGCCCGGACGCTTGCGCACCGGATCCAGGCCGGAGAGGACTTCAATGGCTTCGGCGGTATAAGACATGTGCGTCTCTTGATGTCCTTATGATTCGGAGAAATCGAGCTCTGCAAAGATGCCCGGATCGAAGCCGGCGAAGGCCAGCAACGCGGGAATTCGCTTAGCGAACCCCTGGAAACCGTGATCGCCGCCGGCCTGGATGCGTAGCGCGCAGCCCTTGTAGAAATCCGCCGCGTGGCGGTAATCCAGCGTCTCATCGCCCGTCTGCAGCCAGACCTGATAGCGCTCGGCATCCTGTGGCGGCGGTACTTCCAGCCCGGCCAAGGCAACGACATGGTCTTCGGTCAGATCCCAGACTTCGCCCGTGTAGAGATTGGTCTGCGGCCCGAGGTAACCATCGAAGCGACGGTGCGGCGTCACGGCCGGATTGATCAGCAGCGCCTTAAGCCCGTGGCGCTCGGCGAGGTGCGTTGCATAGTATCCGCCGAGGGAGCTGCCGACCAGCACGGGGCGTCCCAGCTCGGCGATTGCCGCCTCCAGCTGGGCGATGGCCTGGCGCGGATGATGATGCAATGCCGGCACTCGCAGCCATGCACTCATGCCAATGCGCTCCAGCGCCGCGGTTAATTGGCTGGCCTTTTGCGACAGCGGGGAGCTGTTGAGGCCGTGCATATAGAGGATGGCGGGTTGCGTGCGGGTCATGCTGGTTCGCTGGGCTGGCAAAAGACGGAAAGGCTACTAGGCGAGACGCGCTGGCTGCAAGCCGCTAGCGAATCAGTATCGGGGCTTACGCCCGCGCGCCGCTCAAGCCTTTTGGGTTGGCTCTTGCTTGAAGCTCGTGGTTCGTAGCTGACTCAATAGCCTTTAATGCTGTGATCTACCTTGAAGGTCATGCCGACCACTCGGGAGACGCCTGTTTCCAGACGTCCATCATCATGGAGACGCAACCAGCGATAACCCGGTGCAAGCGTATCGACCTGGAATTCCTCACTGCCCGGGGCGAACTGCACGCCCGTCGACGGCGTTGCCAGGAGCCTGATATCGCCGCGCTGGTCGTCGAACTCCTGGTGAATGTGCCCCCAGAGCACAGCCTGAACACAAGGGAAGCGGTCGAGCACTGCAAATAGTGCGTCGCGGTTACGCAGCCCGATGCTGTCCATCCAACGGCTGCCGATGGTGACCGGATGATGATGCAAACAGACGAGATGATGACGCTGCGGTGCGTCCTGCAGGGTCCGTTCGAGCAATTCCAGTTGATCATCGCGAAGCATGCCGAATACCGAACCCGGCACCAGCGTATCGAGCATGATGACCCGCCACGCACCGATATCCAGCACGGGCGCCATCATCTCACTGCCACGAGTGGCCTCCTGCATGGCTGGCAGCTCGTCATGATTGCCCGGACACCAGCGTGCCGGCGCATCGATACGCTCGGACAGCTGGCGGAAACGCTGATAGGACGCAAGCGAACCATCCTGAGACAGATCGCCGGTCGCCAGAATCAGGTCGACGCGGGGCTGCTCGGCCAGCACCCGATCGACCACGCGCTGCAGACTTTCGCCCGTATCCATGCCCAGCAGTTTGCCGCCCGCCTCGGCGAACAGATGACTGTCGGTCAACTGCACCAGCAGCACCGAGTCTTTTTCAATGAGGGGCGCAGCCAAGACCCGTCTCCTTTGGCGAAATCGCAGCAGAATTATGGTGGCTGGCGGTTGCGGGGGTAAACCGCGCGATGCGGGCATGCATCACAGAAGCTGGAAGCTGCCAGCGAATCAGTGCCGGGGCTGGCGCCCAGGCGTTATCAAGCTGTCCTTCCTTGGAGCTTGCGGCTTGCAGCGGTTATCAGAGCACCGGCTCCAGCTCATGACCGCAAGCCAGGCAGTGCCTAAGCCATTCGCCGAGGAACAGGTTGAGCTGATTTTTCTCGTCGGGCTGGTGCATCTGCGCATTGGGATAGCTGTAGATACCCCGGAACCGCCGAGCATTCTCGGCGCGGATGACTTCAGCCATGCGCGCATCGTGATAGACCCGCACCTCCATCTGTGGCACCGGCAGCCACGGCAGGCAATCCTGCTGGCTGATCTGCACGGTCGTGGTGTAGGGACAGCTTTCCACTACTTTCAATGCCAGCACGCCTAATAGCCGGTCGCCCTGACTCATGGCGATACGACGAACATCGGGCTGGATGCGCATATCGGGCAGCAGCCGCATCAGCCGCAGGTAATTCGCCTCGCAGGCCGCCTGCAATTCCAGCAGGTCGACGCGGTACCGTTCAGGTGTTCGCCTCATGCCCAAGCCTCCCTGATTTCATCGCGATTCAGGGCCAGCCACTGCAATGCAATGATGCTCGCGGCGTTGTCGATACCACCGTCGCGCACGGCCTGCAATGCACGCTGCAACGACCAGACATGCACACGGATATCCTCACCTTCTTCGTCCAGGCCGAACACCCCGCCGGCATTGGAACTGTCACAACGCCCCAAATAAAGGTGCACTCGCTCGGTGCTGCCGCCAGGCGATGGGAAGTAGGTCGTCACCGGCCACAAATCGGCCACTTCCAACCCTGCCTCTTCGATGGCTTCGCGACGCGCCACCTCTTCAGGCTGCTCGTCCTTGTCGATCAGACCCGCGACCAGCTCGATCAACCAGGGATTATCGACCTTGCCCACCGCTCCGACCCGGAACTGCTCGATCAGCACGACCTCGTCGCGACGGGGATCGTACGGCAGCACACAGACCGCATCGTGACGGACGAACAGCTCACGCTCCAGTTGCCGCCCCATGTCGCCATTGAATAGGCGATGACGCAACTGGAGGCGGTCCAGACGATAGAAACCGCTGAAGCATTGCTCTCGCTCGACGATCTCGACATCATCCGGACCGGATTTGAAAATATCAGTCATGAATCACTCACATATCGGATTGTCCGGCGCCAGCCTGGCGCCGGAAGACTGCAACCGTCACGGCGTGAGCGGTCTCTCTGTTGTCATCCTAGCGCGCCGTTTATTCAGGCGCAGCCCTTTGCAGACCGCTCGCACGCGGAAAAATTACCAAACGCCCAGTTACGAACTTCACAACCCGCCGGTACTCGAAACCGCACTGCAGCCAACACAAGAGCCATGAGCCCATTGAAGCCTTTTCGCCACGTCTTCGCGTTGTTCGTCCTCAGCCTGCTACTCAGCGCCTGCCAGCACTTTCGCGGCGAGCCGCCTGTCGAGGTGCGGCAGGTCGTCAGCGAACAACGCCCCGCCGGTTGTCCAGAGCAGGACGATCGCTGCCCACTGGTCAACATCGATACCCAGTTGTTCGCCGATGAGCCGGCATTGAATGCCCTGATCGACCAACGGCTGCGGCGGATGACGATCAATAGCCCGGACGCACAGATGCCGGCATCCCTGGAGCGCTACCAGGATGATTTCCTGCGTAACGCGGAGCACGGCTGGAGCAGTTATTTGCAGGCCAAACTGCGAGAACAACATGGCTCGCTGCTTGTGGTCGAGCTGTCGAGCTACCTGTACACCGGAGGCGCTCACGGCATGCCGGGTCGCGGATTCATCAACTATGACCCGGAGCAGGACCGCGCGCTGGAACTGGCGGACGTTCTGCTTCCCGGCAAAGAAGGTGCATTCTGGCGCGCCGCCGCAAAAGCGCATCAGCAGTGGCTGTTGGCGAACGAGCACGATGCCGAGTTTTCTCGCCAGTGGCCATTCCAGAGAACCGCCAATGTCGCTCTGCTGCGCGACAAGGTGCTGCTCAAATACGACGTCTACAGCATCGCGCCCTATTCGAGCGGCCACCCTGAGCTGGAAATTCCTTACAGCGAACTCAGCGCGATTCTGAAACCGCAATATCTGCCGTAACGCGACCGAAACGGCTCAGCACCAGCAACAGCCCGCCGGAGAGGAACAGCGCCGGCAGGCTGGCACCGATTTCCGGCCAGGCGCTGGCGAGCACGTGATAAGTAGCCGCTCCACAGCCCCAGGCCAACAAGGTTTCCCAGCGCAAGCCGGCAGCCGGAGCGGCCAAGCGACCTCGGCGCCGAAGAATGTAATGATCGACCAGCACGACGCCGAACAGCGGCGCGAACACCGAGCCGATCAACAGCAGGAAATTCTGGTACTCGGCAAGCGGCGCGAGCCAGGCGATAAGCGTGCAGATTGCGCCGATCGTCAGCGCCAGGTGTTCGACCTTGAGCGGGAGCAGGATGCCGACCGAAACCGCGGCCGAGTGGATGTCGGCGAAGGCGTTTTCAGACTCGTCGAGTAGTATCAGCAACAGCGGAATGCCCAGCCCCGCACCGGCCAACGCCAGTAACAATGCGTTGACTTCACTACCGTCGGCGAACACCAGCGTGTAAGCGACACCGAGACTCATCAACCAGAAGTTGCCGGCGAAGAACCCCAACGCGGTACCGCCGAAAACACGCACGGCCGCGCGACCGAAGCGGGAATAATCGGCAATCAGCGGCAACCAGGACAGCGGCATGGCGATGGCGATATCGAAGCCCAGCGCGAACGGCATCGAACCATCGCCCCGACGAGCCCAGAGTGCCGACAGGTCCGCCTTGTCGAACAGATTCCAGGTCAGCCAGACACAGGCCCCGAGCAGCAACCAGATGCCCCATTTGCGCAATATCCGGCGTACGAAGGTCAGCGGACCGGTGACGGCCAGCAGCGTAGCAAGGCCGCCGAAGAACAAGGTCCACAATGCGGGACTGTTCAGCAGGCTGCCTTCACCAAAGGCGCGGGTCGCCAGCACGCTGGCCGCATCGCGCATGATGATAATTTCGAACGCACCCCAGCCGACCAACTGAACGAGGTTTAGCAACGCCGGCAGCACCGCACCGCGGCTGCCCAACGTGAGCTTCAGCGCAGCCATTGATGACAGGCCGGTATCGGTGCCAATCACCGCGACCGCGCCTAGCAGCAACACGCCGGCCGCGCTTCCGCATGCGATCGCCAGCAGCGCGCCGCTCATGCCCAGCCCCGGCGCTAGCAAGGCACCCAGCTGCAGCACCATCAGGCCGACGCCCAGGGAAAACCACAAGGAAAACATGTCACGACCGCCGAACACACGGTGTTCAGGGGCAACGCTTTGATGAGGGGAATAACGGCCAGGCGTGTTCACGGATAGAATTCTCAAAGGATCGTTGATGACCTGGCGGGTAAATTCACCCAGCCAGGCAAGCAAAAAAATCGTTGCCGTGCAGGAGCGAGCTTGCTCGCGAAGCCTTACTGCGCGGAGCTTTCATGCTGTTCGCGAGCGAGCTCGCGACTGCGCTTTCGTCCGGCCTCCAGCCTTCAGCGCTTTTCTACGTCTTTTAAACCTGCCTGTAGATCACCGAACCCTCATCCTTGAAGCGCTCGGCCTGTTCGGCAAAACCGGCCTCGATGGCTTTCTGCTCGTCGGTCAGGCCATTCTCCGCGGCGTACTCGCGGACTTCCTGGGTAATCTTCATCGAGCAGAACTTCGGCCCGCACATGGAACAGAAGTGCGCGACCTTGGCCGAATCCTTAGGCAGGGTTTCGTCATGGAAAGCACGCGCAGTGTCCGGGTCCAGGCCCAGGTTGAACTGATCTTCCCAGCGGAATTCGAAACGTGCCTTGGACAGGGCATTGTCGCGGATCTGCGCGCCAGGATGGCCCTTGGCGAGGTCGGCGGCATGCGCGGCGATCTTGTAGGTGATGATGCCGGTCTTGACGTCATCCTTGTTCGGCAGGCCCAGGTGCTCCTTGGGCGTGACGTAGCAGAGCATGGCGCAGCCGAACCAGCCGATCATGGCGGCGCCGATGCCGCTGGTGATGTGATCGTAGCCTGGCGCGATGTCAGTGGTCAGCGGGCCGAGGGTATAGAACGGCGCCTCGTCACAGCATTCGAGCTGCTTGTCCATGTTCTCCTTGATCAGGTGCATGGGCACGTGGCCGGGGCCTTCAATCATGCACTGCACGTCGTGCTTCCAGGCGATCTTGGTCAGTTCGCCGAGGGTTTCCAGCTCGCCGAACTGGGCGGCATCGTTGGCGTCGGCGATGGAGCCCGGACGCAGGCCGTCGCCCAGCGAGAAGCTGACGTCGTAGGCCTTCATGATTTCGCAGATGTCTTCGAAGTGGGTGTAGAGGAAGTTTTCCTGGTGATGCGCCAGGCACCACTTGGCCATGATCGAGCCGCCGCGCGAAACGATGCCCGTGACGCGCTTGGCGGTCAGCGGCACGTAACGCAGCAGCACGCCAGCGTGGATGGTGAAGTAATCCACGCCCTGCTCCGCCTGTTCGATCAGGGTGTCGCGGAACAGCTCCCAGGTCAGGTCCTCGGCGACGCCATTGACCTTCTCCAGCGCCTGGTAGATCGGCACAGTACCGATGGGGACCGGCGAGTTGCGGATGATCCACTCGCGGGTCTCGTGGATGTGCTTGCCGGTAGACAGGTCCATCACGGTGTCCGAGCCCCAGCGGATGCCCCAGGTCAGCTTGGCGACTTCTTCTTCAATCGATGAACCCAGCGCCGAGTTGCCGATGTTGCCGTTGATCTTCACCAGGAAGTTGCGGCCGATGATCATCGGCTCCAGCTCGGTGTGGTTGATGTTGGCGGGGATAATGGCGCGACCGCGAGCCACTTCGTCACGCACGAATTCCGGCGTGATTTCCTTGGGGATGCTGGCGCCGAAGCTCTGGCCCGCGTGCTGCTGATCCAGCAGGCCGGCGGCGCGGTGTTCTTGCAGCTTCATGTTCTCGCGGATGGCGATGAATTCCATCTCGGGCGTGATGATGCCCTGACGCGCATAGTGCATCTGGCTGACGTTCCTGCCCGGTTTGGCGCGGCGCGGGTTGCGCACGTGGGCGAAGCGCATGGCAGTCAGCTCGGCATCGTCCAGGCGGCGCTGGCCGAATTCGGAGCTCAGCCCCGGCAGTTTCTCGGTATCGCCGCGATCCTCGATCCAGGCGCTGCGCACATCGGCCAGGCCCTTGCGTACGTCGATGGTGACATCAGGATCGGTGTAAGGACCGGACGTATCGTAGACGGTGACCGGCGCATTGATCTCGCCACCGAAGGCGGTGGGCGTCACGTCGAGACTGATCTCGCGCATCGGCACGCGAATGTCCGGGCGTGAGCCCTGTACGTAGATTTTCTGCGAACGCGGGAAAGGCTGGATCGACTGCTGGTCGACCTGGGCGGACTCACTGAGATGTTGTTGTTCTGCACGCATCAGACTGGCTCCTCGATAGTTGTCGGAGCGAACCTGAAAAACACGGCGGGAAAAGGGCATCGGGGCGCGCCGGGATTGGCGCCGAGAGACTCGCTGGAGAACTGGCGAGCACATCTTGTTCCCTACGCAGGCCTTAACCTGATCAGGTTCAACGGGATCCGGAACTTTCCGATCTCAGCCTTCGCTTCAAGGCACCCCGACAAGAACGCGACCGAGTCTAATCAAGAGTCCGGAGGAAAGCCACGCCGATCCGCGAATGTCGCGACCGCCGGGTCATATTTGCAACGCCTCGCCAAGCCTCACCACAGGCACCTGAAAGCGCCGCCACCCCGCTTGACCGGCTGCATGGCGGCGCATAGCCTTGCCCATCACTCCGCTTCAGGGAAAGACGCACATGCTGCGTAGACTCACGCTGGCACTGGCCGTGGCCGCCTCGTCGGGGCTGGTTTGGGCCGAGACCGCGCCTCCGCTCTCCAATCGCACCGATCTGGTGAGCGTTTATCGCCAAGCCGTGGAGAACAATGCCGACCTCGCGGCGGCGCGCGCGCAGTTCAAGGCGACTCAGGAGGTCGTACCGCAGGCACGTGCCGGCTTGCTGCCGAATCTCAGCGCGGGCGCGGAGATGAGCGACACCCGCACCGACCTCGACACCGACATCGGCTCACGCTCCCTGTCGCGTAGTGGCACCGTCTATCAGGCCACCCTGAGCCAACCGATCTTCCGCGCCGAGCGCTGGTTCCAGTTGCAGGCGGCCGAAGCGATCAGCGAGCAGGCGGCGCTGGAATACTCCATTGCCGAGCAGGACCTGATCCGCCTGACCGCTCAGGCGTACTTCGCAGTCCTACGCGCGCAAGACAATCTCGCCGCCGCCAAAGCCGAGGAATCGGCCTTCAAGCGGCAGCTCGACCAGGCCGACGAACGCTTCGAAGTGGGCCTTTCCGATCGCACCGACGTGCTCGAAGCCCAGGCAGGTTTCGATACCGCGCGGGCCAATCGACTCATCGCCCAGCGCCAGGTCGACGATGCCTTTCAGGCACTGTTCACGCTGACCAATCGCGAATACCTCGCGCTGGAAGGCGTCGAGCACAGCCTGCCAGTGCTGCCGCCCACCCCGAACGACGCCAGCGCCTGGGTCAACACCGCCACTCAGCAGAACCTGGATCTGCTGGCGATCAACCAGGCGGTAAACGCGGCCGAAGAAACCCTGCGCCAGCGCCGAGCCGGCCATGCACCGACGGTCGATGCGGTGGCGCGCTACAGCAGGGGCGACAACGACAGCCTGGGCTTCTCCAATACCGGCTCCATGGATATTCCGGGCTACAGCCTGCCGCGTTACACCGGCGACGTCGAACAGCGCAGCATCGGCTTGCAGCTGAACATTCCGCTATACAGCGGCGGGCTGACCAGCTCCCAGCGGCGCGAGGCCTTTCATCAATTGACCCAAACCGAGCAGCAGCGCGAAAGCCTGCGCCGTCAGGTGGTCGAGTCCACCCGTAATCTGCATCGCGCAGTGAATACCGATGTAGAGCAGGTGCAGGCGCGCCGGCAGTCAATCATTTCCAGCCAGAGTGCTTTGGAAGCTACCGACATCGGCTATCAGGTAGGTACACGCAATATCGTCGACGTGCTCGACGCTCAGCGCCGCCTGTTCGCTGCCGTGCGCGATTACAACAACGCCCGCTATGACTACATCCTCGACAGCCTGCGCCTGAAACAGGCCGCCGGCACACTCAACCCGGGTGATCTGGAGGATCTGCAACGCTATCTGAAGGCGGACTACGATCCGGACAGCGACTTCCTGCCGCCGGATCTGTCGGAGAATTTTGGCCAGCCGGTACGCGTGGACTGACAAGCACCACCACATCTATAGGCGGTTCAGCCGCCCTATTGGCTAAAGCAGCCGTCCTAGCCCTGCCAGCAGCCGCTCCAGCGCGCCCTGATTATTTCTCAGCACACGGCTGCCAGCGGCCCGAGCCTGTTCGACACTTGCCGGATTCGTCCATAACGTCTCGATTGCCGCCGCCAGCGCGGGGGCGCTGTCCACTTCCTTCAACGCGTCGGCATCACGCAGCTGCGCGGCGATATCGAGGAAATTAAACAGATGCGGGCCGGTCAGTACGGGTTTTCCCAACGCTGCGGGCTCAAGCAAATTGTGCCCGCCGGTCGGCACCAGACTGCCGCCAACGAAGGCCACATCGGCCAGCGCAAAGAGAAACAGCAACTCGCCCATGGTGTCGCCAAGCAGCACTTGCGTCTGGGCCTGGGGCGGCTCGCCGAGGGAACGTCGGACGGTGGCGAAGTCCTGCTTCCGGCATAGCTCGTATACCGAGCCAAAGCGTTCGGGATGGCGCGGCACCAGAATCAACAGCGCGTCAGGATAGGTGTTCAACAACTGCCGATGCGCAGCCAGCAGAATTTCGTCTTCGCCTGTGTGAGTGCTGGCGCCGATCCAGATCGGCCGCATCGTGGCACCCCATTGCTGGCGGAGCTGCGCGGCCTGCTCGGGCAGCGCCGGGTCGACGCTGAGGTCGAACTTGATCGAGCCGGTTACCTCCACGCAGGCATCACGTGCGCCGAGCTGACGGAAACGCGTCGCCTCGGCTTCGGTCTGCACGGCGACGAGGCTCAGTTCCGCCAGCATAGGCGCGGTCAACCGGGCGAATCGTGCATAGCCGCGCGCCGAGCGTTCAGACAACCGCGCATTGGCCAGCGCCACGGGAATACCGCGACGCGCGCACTGGTGAATATGGTTGGGCCACAGCTCGGTTTCCATCACCACAGCCAGTTTCGGCTGCAGTCGTTGCAAGAACCGTGAAGCCGCCCAAGGCAGATCGTAAGGCAAGTAGCAATGCTGCACCGTATCGCCAAATAGCGCCTTGATCCGCTCGGAGCCGGTCGGGGTCATGCAGGTGACGGTGATCGGCAAGTACGGATAACGATCTTTCAATGCTCGGATCATCGGTGCGGCGGCAATGCTTTCGCCGACCGAGACAGCGTGCACCCAGATGCCATGCGGCTGGAATTCGGGTAGCCCAATAGCAAAGCGTTCGCCGATACGTTTCGAGTAGGCCGGCGCTTTGCGGGCACGCCAAAACAGGCGAACCACCACCAACGGCAAGGCAAGATGGAACAGCAGGGTATAGAGGGTTCGGTTCATGGCCGCGAAGTTTACTCGAAAGCTGCAAGCTGAAGCTGGTGGGCTGAAGCGGAGCGACCCGGCCCACCCTACTAGTTGAATTCAAGATTCGTTGGTAGACGTGCGTCGGGCAGCGTTCCGCGTCAGTTAGTAGGGTGGGCTTCAGCCCACCAGCAGCCAGCCCACAGCGTCTTGCCCCGCTCCCAGCTTTCCAACCATGGCTGCTACGACTACGTCGACGGTTATACTGCCGGCCCGTAATTGCAGCTTTACAGGCGAGGTTTACAGATGCCCGACTCCTTGAGCACCGATGTCCTGATCGTAGGCGGTGGCGTTGCCGGTCTTTGGCTGAACGCGCGCCTGCGCCAACAAGGCTATTCGACGCTGCTGGTGGACAAAGGCGTGCTTGGCGGCGGGCAGAGCGTCAAATCCCAGGGGATCATCCACGGTGGCACCAAGTATGCGCTGAGTGGCGCGCTGACCGGTGCGTCGGAAGCCATCGCCGACATGCCCCGGCGCTGGCGTGAAGCACTCCAAGGCGGCGGCGAGCTGGATCTTTCCAGCGTGCGCCTGCTCTCCGATGCGCACTATCTCTGGTCCCCGGGTACCCTGACCGGCAACCTCACCAGTTTCTTCGCCAGCAAGGCGGTGCGCTCGCGGGTCGGACAGGTCAAGGGCGGCGAGTTGCCGCCAGCGCTGCAGGACCCAGGCTTCAAGGGCAAGGTCTATCGACTCAGCGAACTGGTGCTGGACGTGCCGAGCCTGATCCAGCGTCTGGCGGAGCTCGCCGGCCCCGACCTGTTGAAGGCCGGCCGGATCGAGCCGCTACGGGAGAACGGTGAACTGACCGGCCTGATCGCCGATGGTCGCGCCATCACCGCGCAGCGCATCGTCCTGACTGCCGGCGCGGGCAACGCCGAGCTGCTGGAGGCGTTGGGTCTTGCGCAACCGGCGATGCAAAAGCGCCCGTTGCATATGGTCATCGTCAAGGCGGCGACGCTCAAGCCGCTCTATGCGCATTGCCTGGGAGGCGGCTCCAAACCGCGCATCACCGTGACCAGCCATCCGGCTGCCGACGGCGAATGGATCTGGTATCTGGGCGGCGATCTGGCCGAGGCCAATGGCGTCGCGCGTGACGAGGCGGCGCAAATTGCTGCGGCAAAAAAGGAGCTGGCGGAATTAGTGCCCTGGATCGACCTGTCCGGGGCCAAGTGGACGACGCTGCGTATCGACCGGGCCGAGCCGGCTCAATCAGCGCTGGCCAGACCGGACAACGCCTTCCTCGCCGAACAGGGCCGGCTGCTGGTTGGCTGGCCGACGAAATTGGCGCTATCTCCCGATTTCGCTGACCGCGTCGAAGCTGCCTTGACCCGCGACGGCATCCATCCTCAATCGCATCCGCCGCTACCCGAACTGCCACGCCCCGCAGTTACTGCGCCCTTCTGGGAGGGATTGCTCTGATGGCGACAACATTGCACGAGCTGCATCGTCCTCTTGGCAGCACTGGACTCAGCGTGTCGCCGCTGGGCCTGGGCACGGTCAAGCTGGGTCGCGACCAGGGCGTCAAATACCCCAACGGCTTTCGCATTCCGGATGATGAACAGGCGCGCCAACTGATCGCGCTGGCTCGCGATCTGGGCATCAACTTGATCGACACCGCGCCCGCCTACGGGCTCAGCGAACAGCGTCTGGGGCCTTTATTGCAGGGCCAACGAGACCATTGGGTTGTGGTCAGCAAAGTCGGCGAGGAGTTCGTCGATGGCCAATCGCTCTTCGATTTCTCGCCGGGCCATACCCGACATTCAGTCGAGCGCAGCCTTCAGCGGCTGCGGACCGACCGCATCGATCTGGTCCTGGTGCATTCGGACGGGCGCGACCTGGAAATTCTCCAGCACAGCGGCGTCTACGAGACCCTCGCCGACCTCAAGCGCGAGGGCAAGATCCTCGGCTACGGCCTTTCCGGCAAAACCGTCGAAGGCGGTCTGTTCGCGCTCGAACAGGGCGACTGCGCGATGGTGACCTACAACCTCAACGAGCAGAACGAGCGGCCTGTACTGGACTACGCTCAGTCACACGCCAAGGGCGTCTTAGTAAAAAAAGCGCTGGCCAGCGGTCACGTCTGCCTGAAAGCAGGCGAAGATCCGGTGCGTGCGAGCTTCGAACTGCTGTTCGCGCATCCAGGCGTCGGCGCCGCCATCATCGGCACCATAAACCCGAATCACCTGTCAGATAACGTGCGTACCGCTGCAGCGGTTTTGTCCCAACAACGATAATCACGGCCCAACGGCCGCCTACGTCAGGAGGAGCCGAATGCCGCGCGTGTTGATCCGCAAGAACCCGGGCACGTTCAAAACCCTTCCATTGCTCGTCGAAGCCAGCCCCGAAGGCCTGCGCTACCAGAGCCTGGGGCGGCCGCTTAATTTCAGCGAGATGCTTGAGCGCCGCCGCCCAGTGCTTGTCGACGATCCGACCCACTTCGACATCGAACTGGCCAACCTCGGTGTGTCGGTACGGCTGACGCTCTGCTGGCAGGGGCGGGAGTACTGGGTGTTGGTGCGCCAGCAACGCCAGGACCGCGGCGACGTCGTGCTCAAGTTGATTTCCGGTTACGTGCCAGCTCATGAGCTCAGCCTGCCGCTGCTGACTGCGATCCATGAAGTCGCCGAGGAATGTCTACTGGAAACGCCCGAAGGCTGGCTCGCCGGGCGCTTTGGCGATACCTGGCTGCCGGCGCCCTACCAGGGCAGCCTGCGTTATCGCGAGGCAGTGCATTTCAATCTAGCTTCGTTGTCCGGATCGGCCAAGCCGGTGCAATGCGGCCAGATGACCTTGATGGAACGCCCGCGGGCCTACGTCCATCTGCCAACCGCTTCCCTGCAACTGATCTACGACATGCGCCTCGATCTGCCGAAGGAAACCCGCGAACTCAGCCTGTTTCATGTCGACGAGCGGCTCGAGGGCGAAGAGCTGGTCGCCCAACTGGACCGTAGCCGGCCCGACCTCTATCTGATCCCGCTGCATGAGGGTCAGCCACTGAAGCAGCTGTTGCAGCTGCGCAACGGCCAGTTCAGCGAGGTGAGCACACGGGGATTATGTTTATCAGAAAGCTTTGCACCGCAGGATGGCTGGGTGTCGCGCGATGAGCGCATCCGATGGAAGGATTGGTGTAACTCAATAATTCCCGGTGGAATAGCAGGCTGAATCAATTGAAAACTCAGTAAACAGAAGCCTTGTTGATTGTATTTCACCGCCCGTCGTGCCAAAGGTGCGATTTGTTTATTTCGTTACGTATACTTCCATTTCGCCATCACTACACATACGCGCTAACGCTTCCAAGGATAGAACATGCGAAAAGCCGCCCGGCTCGCTGGCAAGTTTCCCATTCAAGTCAATCTGGGTGCGATCAGGCTCTTCACTGCGCAGGCACCTTCCATCGAGCTAAAAACCGCCCTGCAGCGTGCTTTTCGTGAATTGGCTTCTGGCACTCGTTCGCGGTCAACCCTTGAGGTCCAGCATCCCGAAAGCCGCCTGTTCATCAAAAGCTCGCGCCTTACCGGCTTTCAGTCACGTCTGCGTACGACGCTTGGTATTGAACGACGAAAGGGCGGATTGGATTGGGAAGTTGCCGAACTGCTTAACACCATCAGAGCGGAAGAGTTACAAGCTCCGACTGCCCAGCTTCTGGGTTTTGCCTACCGCAAGCAGCTTGGCTTGGTAAGTAATGTCTCGCTGATATTCGAGTTTTTGGAACACTATCTTCCTAGCCATCAATGGCTGGGACAGCAGGATCCGGTGCCCTTTCTGAGAAACTGCTTCACACTGTTCCGCGAACTGCATGAGAAGCGGATTTATCATCTCGATTTGTGGGCGGGCAACGTCATGATCAATTCCCGCCAAGAAACACTTCGAGTCATCGACTTCGAAAATTGCCTACATGGCGCCACTGAACACGAACCTGAAGTGCTGGGCTTCATGTACGGCCATTTTTTTCAGCGGGAAATCAACCAGTATATCGACGAGCCCACCTATGACCGCCTGGTCGACGAGGTCATGCCCAAGCTCTGTATTGATCCGGCTCGCTTCAGGCACACCTATGTCATCAGCAAGCATGAGAAGATCGGCCGCAAGGAGCGTCGCCTACTACACAGCCACGGCGTGCTAGTAACAGGCTGACCCGATCCGTGGCTATCAACGAGTACGAATTTTCTCGACGATAGCCGTGGTCGAACTGTTCTCGACCAGCCCCAGCACCTTCACCACACCGCCATAAGCCTTGACCAGATCCGCCCCGACCACCTGATCGACGCCGTAGTCGCCGCCCTTTACCAACACGTCCGGCCTGACCTCAGCGAGCAGATTTTCCGGCGTGTCTTCGGCGAAGCAAACGACCCAGTCGACAGCACCGAGGCCTGCCAGCACAGCCATGCGCCGGTCGACCGAATTGATCGGCCGGCCCGGCCCCTTCAGGCGACTCACCGAGCCGTCATCGTTGACCGCGACGACCAGTCGATCGCCCTGCGCGCGGGCCTGCTCCAGATAGGTCACATGACCGGCGTGCAGAATGTCGAAGCAGCCGTTGGTAAACACGATCTTCTCGCCTTCGGCGCGGGCGTCCTCAATCGCGGTGAGCAGTTGCTCGAGCGTCATCACCCCGCGCTCTGAACCCTCCTCGCGCTGCACGGCACGGCGCAGCTCAGGCGCACTGATGCAGGCGGTGCCCAGCTTGCCAACCACGATGCCAGCGGCCAGATTGGCCAACGCCACGGCCTGTGGCAGCTCTTCCCCCGCCGCAATGGCGGCCGCCAGGGTCGAAATGACGGTATCGCCAGCGCCGGTGACATCGAACACCTCACGGGCGCGCGCCGGTAAATGCAGCGGAGAGTGCTCCGGACGCAGCAGCGTCATGCCGTGCTCGCCGCGGGTGACGAGCAAAGCATCAAGCTCCAGCTGTTGCATGAGCTCAGCGCCCTTGACCACCAGTTCGGCTTCATCAGCGCATCGCCCGACGATGGCCTCGAACTCGCCGAGATTCGGCGTAATCAGCGAGGCGCCACGATAGATTTCAAAATCCTTGCCCTTGGGATCGGCCAGCACCGGAATGCCACGGCGGCGAGCAGCCTCGATCAGCGCCTGATGATTCTTCAGCGCGCCCTTGCCGTAATCGGACAGCACCAGCACTTTGACGCCAGCCAGCAACCCTTCGACATCCTCGAGCAATGCTCCAGCATCGGTTTCGAAGGCTTCCTCGAAGTCCATGCGCAGCAGTTGCTGGTGGCGGCTCATCACCCGCAGCTTGACGATGGTCGGCTGATGCTCGATGCGCTGGAAATGCGCCTGCACACCGGCTGCGGCCAGACTGTCGGCCAGGCTTTGGCACGCTTCATCTTCACCGGTCACCCCCACCAGCGCAGCCGGAGCGCCCAGCGCCGCGATGTTCAGCGCGACGTTGGCCGCACCACCGGGACGATCCTCGATCTGCTCGACCTTGACCACCGGCACCGGTGCCTCCGGCGAAATCCGTGACGTGCCGCCATGCCAGTAGCGATCGAGCATGACATCGCCCACTACCAGAACGGGGGCTTGGTCGAAACGGGGCATGGACAGCTTCATGAGGGCTCCGGGGCGAAAGAAAAAACGCTGCAAAGCATAGCAGCATGGGACTGGCGAATTCTTGCCGTAAACACAGGGAGAGCATGGCGACTGCAGAACGTTACGGACCTGCGGCGCTGTGAAACCGGCCGAAACTGACAGGCCTTGCGTGCATCATTCTGCAGGTCCAGTCTCGCCCTCATCCTTGAACTGTGTTGCGTGCAACCTGGCATAGGCACCATTGGCCACGAGCAAGTCGGCGTGCGTACCACGCTCGACGATACGCCCCTGCTCCATCACCAAAATCAGATCGGCCTTTTCGATGGTGCTCAGGCGGTGCGCGATCACCAGCGTGGTGCGCCCCGTCATAGCATGATCCAGGGCGCCTTGGATGTGACGCTCGGATTCGGTATCCAGCGCCGAGGTCGCCTCGTCCAGAATCAGTACCGGCGCGTTCTTCAACAGCGCACGGGCGATGGCCAGACGCTGACGTTGACCGCCGGAAAGCAGCACGCCATTTTCTCCGACTTGGGTCTGGTAACCCTCAGGCATCTGCTCAATGAATTCATCGGCGTAGGCGTCGCGGGCCGCACGCTGGATATCTTCCAGCGGTGCGCCGGCCAGATCGCCATAGGCGATGTTATTGGCAACCGTGTCGTTGAACAGCGTGACCTGCTGTGTGACCAGGGCGATGTGCCGACGCAGGTTGCGTAGTCTGTAATCCGCGATCTCCACGCCATCCAGCAAGATCTTCCCTTGATCATGCTGGTAAAACCTAGGAATTAGGTTCGCCAGCGTCGACTTGCCGCTGCCCGAACGGCCAACCAGCGCCACCATCTGCCCTGGCTCGACCGTGAAGCTGATATCGTGCAACACCTGTTTGCCAGTGCCTGGATAGACGAAGCCAAGATCACGCACCTCCAGCTGACCGCTGACTTTGTCACGCGCCACTGTGCCGGTATCCACTTCAGGCACTTCGTCCAGTTGCTCGAAGATGCTCTCTGCACCCGCTACGCCCTTCTGGATCGTCGAGCTGACTTCCGAAAGCTGGCGGATCGGCTTTGGCAGCAGACCCGCCAGAGTGATATAGGCCACCAGATCGCCGGCAGACGCATCGCCGCGCAGCAGCAGCACAAGAAACATCAGCAGCGCCATCGCGGTATAAATCACTAGTTGCAGGCTGGGCGTATAGACCGCATTGGTCTTGACCATACGCAGCTGCTTGGCCGTGTTATCGGTGCTGGAAGCCAGAAAACGAGTCTGCTCGTAGGCCTCACCACCGAAGCTGCGTACAACGCGGTAACCCTGGATGGTCTCGGAGGCCACATGGGTCACATCGCCCATCGCCACCTGGATTTTCTTGCTCTGCTTGCGAAATTTCTTGCTGGCACTGGATACCATCACGCCTATCACCGGCAGGATAGCCACCATCACCAATGTCAGCTTCCAGTTCATCCAAAGCAGCGTGCCGAACAGGAAAATGACGGTCATGCCCTCGCGCACCACGACCTTGATCGCATCGGTCGCCGCGCCAGTGACCATCGTCACGTTGTAGGTAATGCGCGAGATCAGATGCCCAGAGTTGTGGCTGTCGAAGTAGCGATTGGGCAACGTCAGCAGGTTGTTGAACAGCGCGACGCGCAGATCGTGAACCAGGCCCAGCGAGACCTTGGCCAGAAAATAGTTACCGAGAAACGAGCCGACACCCTGCATCAACGCAATGAGCACGATCAACAACGGCACGGCCTGCAGCAGCTTCAGCTCGGCCAGCCATTCCAGCTCTTTCAGGTGAGGCACCTGGGCGAAAAAGCTGGCATCCGGGTTATTCAATCCATCGACGAAGAACTTGAGGATGTAGCCCAGCATCGGCTGGGTGGAGGCGAAAATGAGGAAGCCGAGAAGGCTGATTGCGAACAGTCCCCAATAGGGGAGCACGTAACGCAGCAACCTCAGGTAGATGCTTAGACTTGAAGCCGTGTCGGCCTTCAGGGGTGAGCCACTCATAGAAGAATGCAACTCATATGTCGAAGGGCGGGAATGGTAACACAGCGAATTATCCGACCCCGCCCTCAGCCCCAGCGCTAGCCCCACTGGCAGCCAAGTCAAGAACCACTCGGGTCGAGGTGAATCCCAAAGACTTGCGCCATCGAACAATAGCGCCATAGTGCTGAACAAAAGCATACCCAGCAATGCGCTACCAAGTGTCGTGGCCCGCTCGCGCACCGCAATGACGAAACTGCGGCCCCAGATTGCCAACCAGAGGATGAAGCCAGGTAGCCCTAGCTCCAACGCCACATGGGTAAACAGGTTATGAGTATGGTCGAACATGCGTTTCAGAGCTTCGACTTGATACTCGCTCCCTAACCCTAAGCCCAGCCAGGGCCGATCCGCGATCACTCCTAGGCTCGCAGCGAAGATTTCGGGGCGATAAGAGGTGCCTCTAGCGACCACATAGTTGCCAAATAACCAGTAACCGACGGCAGCCACCAAAAGTAGCAAAACGGCCGCAATCAAACCGGCCCGTCCAGCCCGCCAAACAGGCATCAACAGCACACTGGCCAGCAGAGCAACCCATACACCGCGGCTCTGTGTCATCACGATGAACGTAAAAAGCGCCAACAAACCGGCCGCCCAGACCAGCCGCAGCGCAGTCCGCCTGGGTGGCAAACAGAACCACCAGATCAGCGCCATGCCGAATACATAGCCGCCAATAATCGGATGATCTAGCAGGCCGAACCCCTGCGCCCGCCATGCCCAAGGCTTCGCCTCAAGCCCATAGCGTTGTATCAGCGCGGCCAGCGCAGCAAGTGCCAGACCGAGACCAGCCCACCGCAGCACAGAGACGACACGCGATGGTGTCTGCCCCAGGCAAACCAAACCCAGTAGGAAAAACAGCACATAAATCAGTCGTTTGGCTTCGCGCGCAGGCTCCTCGGCAGCGCTCCAGAACACGCTGATTGCAGCCCACGCGACCAGTGCAAGCAATGCCGCCACAAGCGGCTTTTCCTGCCGCCAGAGGTCGAGTAACAGTGTGCGATGGGACCAGGATGACCAGATAGCTGGAATCCAGAACAGAACAATCAAGCCTTGTTGGTAAAGCTTAGCCGTCGAAATCCACGTTATACCAAGCAAAAACCAGAGCAGACCCAGCGTCAGCCAGGCCAGCCCTATGCGACGGCTATCCATATTACCCCTTCGGAAAACAGCAAAATGCGCCAGTATTAGCGATGTTAGAATGCACGCCCTGCTCGACGTTCGTACACTGCTTAAGGCCCTCTCCACGATGCACGTAAGCCAATTATGCCAGCGAGACTTGCAACAGCTCACCCATAATGCGGCCGTTCTCGAAGCGGATGGCCTGGGCCCTAAAGTTCTGCAGCTTGAGAACGGTCAGTTTCTAAAAATATTTCGTCGCAAGCGCTGGCTTTCCTCAGCACTTCTACGTCCTTACTCGCGCCGTTTCGTCAACAACGCCGAACGCCTCCAGACCCTTGGTATCGCCACGCTGAACGTCCAGGCGCTATACGAGCTTCCCGACAAGTCGGCCAGCGCGGTGCTCTACGCCCCGCTGCCAGGCAATTCGCTAACTCAGCTCGCCAAGCAGCCTGAATTCAGCTGGACGCCGATCTTGCCTGAACTGATCCGCTTCGTACGCGAGTTGCACCGCAAGGGCATCTACTTCCGCTCGCTGCACCTGGGCAATATCGTCCTCACCCCGCACGGTTCGCTGGGGCTGATCGATATCGCCGACATGCGTTTCCTGGGCCGACCTCTACCTAACCACATGATCCGACGCAACCTGGCGCACTTCAGCCGATATCTTGAACGCGAAAGGTTTCAGAACGCCTTTCCGTTTTTGCAATTCTACGATGCCCTGACCGGGTCCGAGTCATCGGTCAGCAGTTCCGCGTAACTGTTGCAGAACTGCTCCCAGGCGTCCTCCGGTGCGAGCTGACGATCCTGCTCACCGGCGAGCGATTGCCGATCCGAATCGAGTACGTGCTCGATGGCCGCGACCCAGCCGGACACATCGTTCGGCGAGACGTAAATGCCTCTGAGCCCCAACTGCTCGACGAAGACTGGCAGGTCACTGGCCACAACCGGCACATGCGCCATTACCGCTTCCTGCAAAACCAAACCCAACCCCTCGCCGCGGGACGGGATCAACATCACGTCGAACGCCTGGTACAACTGCGCAGCGTCCTGGCGGTGCCCCGCCAGCGTCACCATTCGCTCCAGGCCCAGGCACCGGATACGTGACTCCAGTTCCGGCCGCTGCTCCCCGTCACCCACGAGCACCAGATGGATGTCCGCCCGCGTGCGCGACAACTCACTCAGCACATCGAGCATCGGCAGAAAGCCCTTTTCCTCGACCAGCCGCCCGACCGCGCCCAGGACAATGCACGCGCTATCAACGCCCAACCTCATCCTGGCTTCGGCGCGGGAAATCAGGGCCTGCTTGAATGAATGCGGATTCATCGCTGTTCGCGTAGCGGATACCGTTCTCCCCAGCTTCGCGCCCAGGGACTCGGCGAGCGCCTCGGACACCGCGACCAGCTTCAGGCGATGCGCAGCGATCGCGCTGAACAACCTCGGGTCGCTGCGGCGTATGCGGCTCTGCCCATGGAAGACTACGACGACCTGAATGTCGGGGTTCAGCCTCGCCACCACCGGAATGATCAGCCGTGCCACGCCAATGCCATCGAGCAACAACGCTTTCGGATTGACCCGTTCGATCTCGTGGGCGAGGCGCCGCTGCAGCCACCACTGCGAAAGCTTCCAGACGCCCCGGCCTTTGAGCGCCCTCGCGCTCAACCGCCAATGCAGCGTTTGCCCGCAGCCTGGCCCCCTCCCGGCCTCTCGGCCCATCAGCATCCAGGTGTGCACCTCACTCTTGCCAGCGACCAGGGAAAGAATCTGCTCATGCACCTGATGGATCGAGGCATGCGCCTTGCCGGAAGACCACACGATACTGACGATGCTCAAGCCGCGTACTCCAGCATGATGGCTCCGGGATCAATGTGAGTCATCGCTACCCGCTCTCCGTTCGGTAGCGGCAAACGCGCCGTCGGGCGTGCGAAACCCCTGCTCGGTAACGCACCACGATGGCCGAGCGGCGAGATCCTGAGGTTGCATCAGCAGATCAGGGGAACGGCCGGACCACTTGGCGTTCTTCCAGGTTATGAAATGGAAATAGGGAAAATCTCGCGCACCATCCCGGTTGTTGGTCAGCCGCCCATCGTTCCATATCCAGCAGTCGGGGAAATCGAAGCCACCGCTGAGCCATGGAACCCGCGCATGCGGCGTACTGAACGCCTCGTTAAATTCACTGCATCGACGCCACGGATTGAAGCGATCAGCCATCCGCCGAAGCGCCTCGGGCCAGTTTTTTCGCCGAATGAACAATCGGCTGAACGCCGCTTCGTCGAACGCGCGGTGCTCGGGATCTTCGAAACAAGCCTGCCAGCCGGGGACGCGCATGAACGCCTGGCGCATACGCTCGTTATTGCGCAGCAAACACAAATGGCCCGAAACGCGACGTGCGTGGGTAGACAGCAGATCGTATCGGGCGAGTCGCTCCTCGGAAAAATAGCCGCGCAACTGACCGTAGACGAGATCGATATCGCTGAACCCCCAGAAGTCGAAGCCATCCAGATACTCGGCGTGGATATGCCCTAGCGCAGGCTTGATATCGCAGAGCTTGTAAGGATTGGTCGGCTTGAAGCATATGCCCAGACGCTCGCTGACCAATTGACAGTAGCCAGCAAACGAAATCGGTACGATCCGTACGTTATCCGGAAGGTCGTCTGGCGTTCCGCAATCGCTGAAAAAGAGCCAGTCTATATCGGCGTTCCGCTTGCAGGTCTGCAGGAAAAACGGCATCCAGAACGGCCATCGGCCGAAATAGGGAATCAGCAAGCGAATACGTGATTGATTCACTTCAGCCTCCAGTACAGACGCAGTCGATCCCACAGGCCCATCGGCGGGCGGTCCCGTAACGGCTTATCCAACGCCAGGACGATACGCTGCCCGACACGCGAGAAGCTGTACTCCCGCTCCGCCAAGGCCCGACCCGCAGAAGCGATGCGCGCCGCCAGGTCGGGATCCGAACGCAACATCGCCAGCTTGCTTCGCAGCTCATCGACACTGCGGTAAAGGACCAGGTTCTCCATATCGACGAAACCCAGCGCCTTGTTTTCCGCTTCGCCCTGATCCCACGCCAGCAATACACAACCGCAGGCCATAGCCTCGAAGTTCTTGATCATGTATTCGCCCATACCGACGTCGGCACTGACGAAGAAGCGAATGCGGTTGAGGGTATTGCAATAATCTTCACCGGAATTGGTGCGTGTAACGACCAGATCCTCGACTTTTGCCAGCTCATCGAGTAACGCCTTGCGTTCGCTATAGGCGCCGCTTTTGGTGCTGCCCACGAAGGCCAGCTCAATATCTCGCGCCTGCCCCAGGTCGCACAGCAATGTCTGGTCGTAACCCTTAGGGACGAAGACTGCATCGAAACCTTCCTGGCGAAGCCGCTCGCTGACCATGAAACCGGAGCTGATCACACGCACCCACGGCAAGCGGCGATAGTGTGCGCTGAACTTCCCGGTGTATTTGCAGGCGATGTAGTTCTGATAAGCGTCGTGCTCCAGTATCACCAGATTCGGCACACTGCGAATGAACCCAACTTGCCGAATCTCCTGCTTGAAGCGCACGAAGAACACAATGCGGTCATACCCCTGCGGGTTTACGCTCTCGGCGAAGTAGCGCTTCAAATTGGCCTGCTCTTCACGGCTCAGCCACCGAGTGTCGCATTCACAATTGTGCGCAATACTTTCATACAAGCGGTCAAGCATGACGCGCTGTTCTTTTTGCACAAGTAGCAGAACTTTCAGCATTGGACGGTCTTCCATAAATCAGCCAAGCGTACCGCCCTGCCGATACCGTAGTTTGTCGAACTGCGAGCGCAAACGCGCCATCGGCAGCACGAAACGACTCTCTCGACGACCCATGGAATGCTTGGATGAGAACGTTTCCTCGACCAACTCCCCATTCAGTCGAACCCGGGATGCCCGCATATCAAGTGTGCGCACCAAAGCGCCAGCCTTGCCCAAGGAGAAACGCAGCAATCGCTCGGCATGCAGACCACGCTGCTCCTGCAGACAGAAAGGAATCATAAGCTCTGCACGACGACCGTAAGCGTCATAGACGTCACGACCGCAAACAGCAAAACGATCGTTCAGACCGTTCCACCACTGCCAATGGGGGATGTAGACCGCGCGGCGGTCTGATGTACAGGCGTTGAGCGCGAACCTGGGCAGAGCATCGTGATAGAGCAGGTCGGGACGTACGAAAAGCACGACATCGGGATCGAGCCCATCGACCAGCGCGGTTACCGCATGCAGAGAGTTCAATTGATGGATCAGATTGGACAAAGACTTGAAATCGTCCCGCCATACATCTCCGTGTTTCTTGATCTCGTCGAAATCCCAGCGCTTCAGGCAGGCGCCAGCTTCCTCGAGACGACCATCCATACGAGCGAAAGGCAGATAATTGGACTCGCCAATGAAACCGTTCTCCCCAGACCTCGGGTTATTGACCAGCTGGGGCTCGTATAGGTGGTAATAAGACCGCACCTGCGCATTTCTTGGCAGGTGCTGATAGATGTTCTGCTCAATAGATGGGAAGCAGATGGAACTGTTGCGAGGAATTCCGAAAAATGCGACTGCTATTTTCATGCATTATTCACGCGTAAATGCGCATGCTGCGCAGCGCTAGATCCATATCCGACGGCACGTTGTGGGCACGGTCGAAAATCTGGCTATACGCTGGCGATGTCAAAGAAGCATGGCGTTGCCTTCGAGTAACGTTCGATTGCTTGAATCCCCGGTTAACAGGCGTGCAATTGTCGATCATCCGTGAAAGAACCTTTTCGACAGAATCGCATTGAAATCACGCTGCGCACGTGCATCGGAAAAACGCTCGGTGAGACGCTCGAGAGTCGTGGCTGCCGGTCGAGCCGAACCAGCATCCGGTTGTGCCGCTGCCACCAACTCAGCGGCTAACGCATCGCTGTCCCCCAAATGAAATACCTTTCCGACGCCCTCCACCACTTCACGCCCACCGCCACAATCGGTGCAGACCACCGGCACCCCTGCCGCCATGGCTTCAAGCAGCACCATGCCGAATGGCTCGTGGTCTGAGGTCAAGGCAAAGAGATCGAACGCTTTGAAGTAGCGTCTGCCGTGCTGCACCTGCCCGAGAAATCGCACCTGATCGGCGATGCCCAGGTCCTTGGCCAGTTGGCGAAGCGGCGCTTCCAATCGGCCGCTGCCCATGATTGCAAGCAGGCTGTCGGCGGGCAGTCGTGGCAATGCCTGGGCGAAACCTCGGATCAGGGTGGCCTGATCCTTGTCGGGGTGCAGGCGGCCGGCGTTGCCAACTACCCAGGCATCCGGAGGCAGCCGCAGCGCCGTACGGGCGTCGAGGCGGGAGACCTGCTCGGCCTGCATGGCGGCGACGTCGATGCGATTGTAAAGGGTTTCGATACACGCGCTTTCCCAGCCGGGGAGATCAGCACGCATCTCGTCACGCACCGCATTGGAAACGCCGAGCAGCAGCAAGCGGGCACGAAAACGATTGACGAACCAGCGGCGCATGGGCCGGCTATAAACGCCAAAGGCATGATGCACGCCAATTACCGGCAGCCCGGTCGCCAGCAATGCGGTGTAGATTGGCTTGAACCGATGGGCGATGCAGAACCGATAATCTCGCTTGGCCACGATGCTGCGCAGCCGGCGCATGGCGCCGAGCTTGAGCCCACGAACATCCTTGCTGTCGTAGCCGAGAAAGATCACCTCATCCGAAGCCGAACCGCGAATGACCTCGTCGCTCGGCGACCCGGTCAGGTAGACGGTACAGATCTTATATGGCGTGCCTGTGAAAAGCGCGGCGTACTGACGTGCGCAATCGAGAAACGGGCCGTCATAGCCATGGCAGAACTGCAAAACCCATGGATCGGACGCTGTCATGCCAGCTTGTCGCCCTTCACAACCAATATATCTTCCATGATCAGGTACTGCAGATCCGACCCGTAGAACATATTCAACGCATCGGTCGGCGAGCAGATCATCGGCTCACCGCGGCGGTTGAGTGAAGTATTGAGCGAGACGCCGTTGCCGGTGAGCTTTTCCAGCTCCAGCATCAGGTCGTACCAGCGCGGATTGTGGCGGCGCTCAAGGACCTGGGCGCGGGAGGTGCCGTCTTCGTGGACGACTTCGCCGACGCGCTCTTTCCAACCCTCGTTGACCTCGAAGGTGAAGGTCATGAAGGGGCTGGGATGGTCGACCTTGAGCATCTGCTCGGCCACGGTATCAAGCATCGACGGGCAGAAGGGCCTCCAGCGCTCACGAAACTTGATCTGTTCGTTGATGCGGTCGGCCACGCCCGGAATGCTCGGGCAGCCGATGATGGAACGGCCACCGAGGGCGCGCGGGCCGAATTCCATGCGGCCCTGGAACCAAGCAACCGGGTTGCCGTCGACCATGATCTTGGCGATGCGCTCAGGCACGTCATCGATTTTCTGCCAGACCGGCTTGCTCGGATAGCGCGTGCAGGCGGCGATAACGTCTTCGTTAGAGTAGGACGGGCCGAGATAAACGTGTTCCATCTTCTCCACCGGCACGCCGCGCTGGTGCGAGACGTAGGCGGCGGCGCCCACGGCAGTGCCGGCATCACCTGACGCTGGCTGAACGAACAGCTCCTTTACTTCATCGCGGGCGATGATTTTTTGGTTGAGTTTGACGTTCAGCGCGCAACCGCCGGCGAAGGCGATCTTGCCGGTCTGGCGGATGATATCGCCCAGGTAATAGTCCATCATTTCCAGCGCCAGCTTCTCGAACAGCGCCTGCATGCTGGCGGCGTAATGAATATAGGGGTCGTCAGCGATGTCGCCTTCGCGCTTGGGCCCGAGCCAGTCGATCAGCTTGGGCGAGAAGTAGTAGCCCTTGCCGTTTTCCTTGTAGCGACGGAAACCGATGACGTTGGCGTAGTCGGTGTTGATGGTCAGCTCGCCGTTCTCGAACTTCGCCAGGCGGGAGAAATCGTACTTGGCCGCATCGCCGTAAGGCGCCATGCCCATGACCTTGAACTCGCCATCGAGCATCTCGAAGCCAAGGTATTCGGTGATCGCGCCGTACAGGCCGCCCAGCGAATCCGGGTCGTAGAATTCCTTGATCTTGTGGATCTTGCCGTTCTCGCCCCAACCAAAGAAGGTGGTGGCGTACTCGCCCTTGCCGTCGATACCAAGGATGGCGGTCTTCTCGGTGAAACCGGAGCAGTGGTAGGCGCTGGAAGCATGGGCCAGGTGGTGCTCGACCGGCTGCAGCTTGACCTTCTTCAGGTCGAAGCCGAGCTGCTGCAGGCACCACTGGATACGCTTCTTGTAGCGGTGGTAGCGGCGGTTGCCCATGAGGATGGCATCCAGCGCGCGATCCGGGGCGTACCAGTAGCGCTTGGCGTAGTGCCAACGCGCCTTCTCGAAGATGCTGATAGGCGCGAAGGGAATCGCCACTACATCGACGTCGGACGGTTTGATACCGGCCTGCTCCAGGCAGAATTTGGCCGACTCGTAGGGCATGCGGTTCTTGGCATGCTTGTCGCGCACGAAGCGCTCTTCTTCAACGGCAGCGATCAGTTTGCCGTCGATATACAGAGCGGCGGAAGGGTCATGACTGAGGGCGCCGGAAAGGCCGAGAATCGTCAATGCCACGGTTGTAAAGCCTCTTAAAAGCAGCTCGAAGCTTGAAGCCGGAAGCTCGAAGCAACAGCGAATATGTCTAGTTCAACCCCGCAGGGCTTTTCTTCCAGCTTCAAGCTTCTGGCTTCAAGCTGTCCTTCGGTAAACGTGCATCCAGTAACCGACATAACGCCGAGTCGGCCGGCCAGTTGCGCAGAAACCGCGCACGGTCCTTGGCATAGGCGCGAGCGAAGCTGGTATCACTACTATGTTGTTGCGCCGCGTCCAAGTCGATCAGCGCCCAGCGGCCCTGCTCCCAAAACAGATTAGTGCCTTTCATATCGCCATGGCTGATGCGCTCGCGCAGCATGGCTTCGAACAGCTGATCCAGCGCCACCAGTTCGGACTCGGGCGGTGAACTGGAGAGATACGGCTGAAAGCGGGCGATTATATCCTCGCCCGCGCTGTATTCGGTAACCAGGTAACTGCGGCGGCGCAGGCCTAGCCAACGCAACTCCAGCATCGCCAGCGGCCGGGGCGTGGCGATGCCGAGAAATGCCAGGCGATTGCCTTCTATCCAGCTGTGCCAAGCGCGGCTCGGGCGCCAGCAGCGCTTGAGCCAGTGAAGAAGGTTCTTGATGTTGTAGCGCTTGATGACCAGTTGCCGCCCAGACTGCTCGGCCAGGGCCACGGTCGAACTACCGCCCAGCTTCAGCGCCCGTCCCGCTTCAACAGCCACATCCGGCGCAGCCAGCAGCTCACGCAGCGCCGGCTCATCCTCACGGCGCACGACACGCAGCTGACTGGCACTGCGGTTTACGCTAAACAAGGAACAATCACGCCCGAGCTTGCCGAGATAATCGCGCAGCCGCCAACGCCGGACGCTGACGATTTCTCGCAGCAAGGCTTCCAGCGGCAGCGCATGTTCGCCATTGATCAGGAGGTAATGCACGAACAACTCCTCGATATGCGGTTCGAGGCTGGCAGGCAGCTGGGCAAAGAAGACGCCAAGGTTCGCCAGCACTTTGACACGATCGAGCGGTTGTCCGGGTGTCTGCGCCTGCACGCCGCCGCCATCGATGACATACAGCTGCCCCTCATGGCGCAATAGGTTGTCCAGGTGCAGATCGCTCTGCCACAAGCCTCTGGCGTGCAACTGCGCGATGGCGCCGAGCGCCTCACCCAGCACGTCCTGTTGCGCATCGGACAACATGGGTTGCCGCTCCACCTCGCGCCACGCCTGCTCCAGGCTTTGCGCGCCCGCCAAGTAGTCGAACAACAGCCAACCGCCCTGCCCTGCCGCGACCCCCTCGACGAGCAAAGCGGGTGTGGTCATCCCCTGCTCGGCCAGTAACCGTGCGCCATGCCGCTCACGCTCGAAGTGGCGCTCGGCCTTGCCACCGACCAGCAATTTGGCCAGCACGTCGCGGCCCTGCCATTGCGCCTTGGCGACATAGCGCTGCCCTGGCAATACGCGCAGCCACCGCTGCAAGGTCAGCTCGCCAGCGGGTAGCATCACGCTCAAGGGCAAAGCCGGCGAGCGCCCGGCTCGTGCAAGTTCCGTCAGATTCATGCGCGCACGCCCTTGCTTTGCCGACGACTGGCAATACGCTCCAACAAGGAATTGATGACCGGAGCACTGGAATCCTTCTTGAGATAGGCCTCGGCGGGGTTCAGCTCGGTTCTCATTCACGCCCCTCGAAGTATTTGAGCACTTGGTCGATCAGCTCGCGATCAGCCGGTACCAGACGCGGGCGTTGCTGGTACTGCAGGTAGAAGCGCAGCCGCTGTGTGCGGCTCAGGTGATACTTGGCAACTTTGTCCAGGCAGGCCAGATCCTTGACGATGCGTCGGCGCAGGAACGGGCCCCACCAGAAGTCGCCGGACGGACAATCGATCAAGAACAGCTCGCCGGCACCGTTGACCAGCAAATTGCGCCACTTCAGGTCGTTGTGAGCGAAGCGATGATCGTGCAGGGTACGGGTCGCAGATGCCACCTGCCGGCTAATGCGCTCGACCCAGCTCCGGTCGCCCAGGCGTGGGTCGTTGCCCTTGGCCAGTGCCGCCATGTCCAAGGTATCCGGTACTTCCAGGGTGATCAGCGCGCCGCGCGCGAATGCGCCAGCGCGACGCTCCATACCCCAGGCCACCAGCGGCGCCACGGGTATGCCCCAGCGCTCGAAATGTTTGAGGTTTTGCCATTCAGCCTTGACCCGCGGGCGGCCCAGGTAGCGGCGTAGATTCTTGCCCGCCGCCCAGTAACGTTTGACGTAATAACGCAGGCCTTCGTACTCGACGCGGATCACCTCGGACAGCGGGTCGCGGGCGATCGGCTCGCCTTCAAGCGCAAAAACCATATCCAGATTGGCAAACGCGTGCGCCGCGCCGGCCGTAATGTCACCGACGACCCGCCAGCCACTCATTGAGCACCCGGCGCGTACTTGCGCTCATAACGGCTTTGAAGCCTGTCCGCCTTGCTTTCCAGCCAACGCAGCAACGGGGCCTCGTCACGCAGAGCCTCGCGCAGCGGACGCTGGAAATAGGTCTGCAGAAAACGCAGTTTGTCGCGACGGGTCAGGCCAATGCCCAATGCCGAAAAATACAGCCCGGCCAGGTCCTTGTTGCGCCAGCGCCGTGGCGTTTCGCTGCGTGTCTGGGCGCGGTGCAGGTCGATCAGCGACAGACGGAAATCCTGGGCCAATACTGGCTTGTCGGTGTGCAGCAGGAAGTGACAGATATAGAAGTCCCGATGATTGACCCCGGCACGGTGCATGGTGCCGGCCATGTGCGCGACTTCTGCGATCAGCGCGCGTTTGAGCGCCGGCTCAGGCGGATTCTGCAGCCAGTCGGCGCTGTAATCCTCGAGGCTGATCGTCGGCGCCAGCTCCTCGGTGATGATGAAGGAGTGCTGCGCCGCAGGATTTCCACCACGCTCGCCATAAGCCACCGCGGTCATGGTCGGCACGCCCGCTTGATGCAGGCGCTGGATGGCCCGCCACTCTTGCCCAGCGCCCAGCACTGGCGCCTTGGCAGTGCTCAGGTTCTTGAAAATCTCGCCCCAGCCGATCCCGCGGTGGATCTTGACGAAATACCCACGCCCATCGACCTCGGTACGCAAGGTGCGGCGGCCTTCCAGTTCGCGGTAGACCTGACCCTGCAATTGTTCGACGGCCTCGAACGGGTCACGCCCCGCCCAGAGCGTTTTGAAGGGCTCGGCAAGAATCAGTTTCATGGACGTTCAGCCAGGATTATGTCGGCTGCCTTCTGCGGCATCGAGTAGAGGTCCGCGGTCTCGGCATAAGCCAACGCATTTTTTGCCCAGCGCCTGCGCTGCTCATCATCAGCCAGCATGTCGGCCAGCAAACGATCTAGATCGTCCTGCTTGAACGGGCTCGGCACAACGCGCCCGCAGTCGGCGTCTGCGATGTAATGCGCGTAACCGCAGACATCGGTCACCAATACGGGTAAACCGGCGACCAGCGCCTCCAGCAGTACGGTGCCGGTGTTCTCGTTGTAGGCGGGGTGGATCAGCAGGTCGGCGCCCAGAAGAAAACGCGGGATATCGCTGCGACCCTTGAGAAACTCGACCTGCGCAGAAATGCCCAACGTCTTGGCCTGCAGCTGGAAGGCCTTGGGGTCGTCCTGGCCGATCACGAACAGACGAGTGCGCTTTTTCAGTTCGCGAGGGAGTGAAGCCACGGCCTTAAGGCTGCGGTCGAGGCCCTTGGTCTTGAAGCCGGAGCCGATCTGCACCAGCAACAATTCGTCGTACTGCAACTCGAACTCCTCGCGAAACTCGGCGCGGATTTCGGCGGCATTAGCCGGCGCGCGTCGATCCAGGGCAATGCCTGGCGGCAACAGATGAAAGCGCTCGGTCGGCGTCGCGTAGTGTTTGACGAATAACGGCTGCTGCACTTCGGAGATCATCAGGATCTCGGTCTTCGACTGCGGCGCAAATACCGCACGTTCATATTCGGCGAAATGCTTGTAGCGCCCCCAGCGGCGATAAATCGGGTTGCGCAGCGTTTGCGCCTTGTCTTCGAAACAGGGGTCGGCCGCGTAGTAGACGTCCAAACCGGGCATCTTGTTGAAACCGATCACCCGGTTCACCGGGCGCTTCGCCATATCCTTCTCGACCCAGGCCGTGAAGCGCTCATTGCGTGTGTGATTGAAGATGGCCTTGACCGGCGCGATCAGCACTTCGAAGCCGTCCGGCACCTCGCCTTCCCAGATCATCGTATAGACCCGGATGTTATGGCCGCGCCGCTGGCACTCCAGCGCGATGCGCATGAAGTCCCGCTGCAGTCCGCCGAAAGGAAAATACTTGTAAAGAATGAAGGCCAACCGCATCAGTGCATCCCCGATGACCGCAACAGGGCCTTGAGTTCGCTTGCGACGCGCTCGGGCGAGAGGTCGTCGAAGCAGGGTTTATGACGATCGCCTTTGCCGGCATTCGGGCCGCTGGCGCACAGATGTACTTGCGAGCGCCCGTACGCACCGACACGGCCAGGGAGCGTTGGGCCGTAAAGCGAGATGCTCGGCACGTCCAGCGCCGCCGCGAGGTGACCGAGGCCTGTATCGACCGCAACACAGGCCCGCGCACCAGCAACGACCTTGGCAATTCCGCCGAGATTCAGCCGGGGCAGCACCGACACGCCAGCCAAGCCATCGGCGATGCGTTCGGCACGCGCTTTTTCGTCTGCATTGCCCCACGGCAATCGAATCGCCCAACCGAATTCGCTCATCCGCTCGGCCAGTTCACGCCAGTACTGCTCCGGCCAATGCTTGCTCGGCCAGGTTGTGCCGTGCAGGAACAACAGATAGGGCGCCTCGCCCGGCGTCGCCAGCTGGTTACGATCCAGGCCGTAGTCGGCGATCGTCTCGGGCACGGAATAACCGAGCGATTGAGCGAACAACTGCCGCACCCGCTCCAGAGCGTGCTGGTCACGCGGCACAGCGTAGCGGCGATCATAAAAGCGCGAGGCCAGCGGTTCGCGTGCAGAGTCACGATCCAGGCCGGCAATCGGCGCCTTGACGTAACGTGTCAGCCAGGCGCTTTTAAGCAAACCTTGGGCATCGATGACCAGATCGTAGCGGGTCTCGCGCAGGCGCGCCTTGAACCGCTGCCACTCACCGGAACGAAGGGTCTGCAGAGGCTGCTTGCGCCAACGGCGAATCGCCACTGGGATGACCTGCGCCACCGCCGGATGCCAGGCGGGGATTTCGGCGAAGCCCTCTTCCACCACCCAATCGAACTGGATGCCGGGAACCGCGCGCTGTGCATCGGTCACCGCTGGGAGCGTATGCACCACGTCGCCCAGCGACGAGGTCTTGATCAGCAACACCCTCACTCAGCGCACCTCGATCGGCTGGGGGATCAGGCGATCCAGCGCCTCGTTCACCCTATTCGGCTCGAGCTCGCGCATGCAGTTGTTGTGGCCGAAGCGGCAGGTGCGCTCGAAACAGGGACTGCAATCCAGGCCCAGACGGACGACTTCGACCTGCTCGGACAATGGCGGCGTGAAGGCGGGCGAGGTGGAGCCATAGACCGACACCAGCGGGCGGCCGAGCGCGGCGGCCACATGCATCAGGCCAGAATCATTGGAAACCACGGCTTCGGCACAGGACAGCAGATCGATCGCCTCGGCCAAGCTGGTTTCACCCGCGAGGTTCAACGCTTCTTCGCGTAATCCGGGAATCAGTCGCTGACGGATATCTTCACCCACCGCGTGATCGTTCTTCGAGCCGAACAGCCAGACCTGCCAGCCTTCGCGGATCTTCGCTTCGGCCACCTTGGCGAAATGCTCGACCGGCCAGCGCTTGGATTCGCCGAACTCGGCGCCTGGACACAGCGCCAGCACCGGTCGATCCAGGCCCAGACCAAAGCGGACCAGCGCCGCATCACGGCTTTGGGCATCGATGCGTAGCGACGGGTTCGGATAGGGCTTGGGCAGCTCGGCGCCCGGCTCGAAGGCCAGCGCCATGAAACGCTCGATCATCAACGGATAGCGCTGCTTGTCGAGCTTGCGGATATCGTTGAGCAGACCGAAGCGCATCTCGCCACGCCAGCCGGTGCGTTTGGGAATGCCTGCAAAAAACGGCACCAGTGCCGATTTCAGCGAATTGGGCAGCAGGATCGCCTGCTCATACTGGCCGCGCAGGCTCTGCGCAACCTTGCGCCGGGTCGTCATATCGAGCACACCGTGGCCGAGCGGGAAGCTCAGGGCCTGGCGGACCTCAGGCATGCGCTCGAGAATCGGACGACTCCACTCCGGCGCCAGTACGTCGATCTGGCAATCCGGATGGCGCTGTTTCAGGCAGATGAACAGCGTCTGCGCCATCACCATGTCGCCGACCCAGCTGGGACCTACGATCAGAATATTCATAAACTGGAAGCCATAAGCTTGAAGCTGGAAGCGAGCGCGGGAGTGATCTTCACTTCCAGCTGCTGGCTTCCAGCTTGCGGCTTACTTGACCAATGTCCGCCATTCGGCATGCGCATCGGTCTTGCCGGACACCAGATCGAAGTACGCCTTCTGGATGCGCTCGGTGACCGGGCCACGGCGGCCGATGCCGATGTTGCGGCCATCGACTTCGCGGATCGGCGTGACCTCGGCGGCGGTGCCGGTGAAGAAGGCTTCGTCGGCGATATAGACCTCGTCGCGCGTGATGCGCTTTTCCACCACCTTGATGCCCAGCTCGTCAGCCAGGGTCAGCACGGTGCCACGGGTGATGCCGTTGAGGCAGGCGGTGACTTCGGGGGTGTAGATCACGCCGTCCTTGATGATGAAGATGTTCTCCCCCGAACCTTCGGCGACGTAGCCTTCCGGATCGAGCATCAGCGCCTCGTCGGCGCCGCCGGAGATGGCTTCCTGCAGGGCCAGCATGGAGTTGATGTAGGCGCCGTTGGACTTGGCGCGGGTCATGCTGATGTTGACGTGATGACGGGTGAAGGAACTGGTGCGCACCTTGATGCCCTTTTCCAGCGCCTCATCACCCATGTAGGCGCCCCAATGCCAGGCGGCGACGATCACGTGCACCTTCAGGCCGCTGGCGCGCAGGCCCATGCCTTCGCTTCCGTAGAACACCATCGGACGGATGTAGGCGCTTTCCAGATTGTTCTCGCGAACCGCGGCGCGGGTCGCCTCGTTAATCTCTTCCTTCGAATACGGCATCTTCATGTTCATGATGTGCGCCGAATCGAACAGGCGGTCGGTGTGGGCCTGCAGGCGGAAGATCGCGGTGCCGGCCGGAGTATCGTAGGCGCGCACGCCTTCGAAAACGCCCATGCCGTAATGCAGGGTGTGAGTCAGCACATGGGTGGTCGCATCGCGCCACTGCACCAGCTCACCGTCATACCAGATCACGCCATCACGATCGGCCATCGACATTGTTGCCACCTCGGAATTCGATAAATGCTCTGTTTGCAGACGAGTTCAGCTGAGCCCCAGCTCGCGCCAAAAGCGCATCACCGCGCGACGCTCGTCATGAAATTGGTCCCCACTCACCACACCGGGAAGCTTCTGCAGTGATTGCCGGTGAGCCACCGCGCGGTAGGCCTTGTAGGCGTCCTGCAGCAACCGAACCTCATCGCCGGTCATCAACCCGGCCTGCTCCAACCCGTCGAGAATGCGGATGTTATCGGTATAGCGCAGCAGTTGCGGATGCTGGTGCGACCACGCCAAAGCCGCGTATTGCACCATAAATTCGATATCCACGATACCACCGGCGTCGTGCTTGAGATCGAACGCGCCCTCTTCCTCGAAGGCCTTGTCAGCCATGCCGGCCTGCGTCGTGCGCGTGCCGAGGTTGTCGCGCATCTTGCTGCGCATCTCGCTGACCTCACGGCGCAGTTGTTCGAGATCGCGCGGCCGGGCCAGTACGGCCGCACGCACCCGCTCGAAATCTTCAGCCAGCTGGGAGCAGCCAACCAGCACCCGCGCGCGAACCAATGCTTGGTGCTCCCAGGTCCAGGCTTCCTGGGTCTGATAGCGCTCGAAGGCACCCAGCGAACTCACCAACAATCCGGCAGCGCCGGATGGCCGCAGCCGCATGTCGACTTCATAGAGCTGACCGGAGGTGGTCTGGGTGGTCAGCAGATGGATGATGCGCTGGCCGAGACGGGTGAAGAATTGCGCGCCATCGATGGGCTTGGCACCGTCGGTTTCGGCATTGGGATCGCCGTCGTGGATGAACACCAGATCCAGATCGGAGCTATGGCCGAGCTCGATGCCGCCAACCTTGCCGTAACCGATGATGACGAACGAGGGATCGCAGGACGTGCCGTCAACCCGCCGCGGCTGGCCGTGACGCGCCACCGTGTGCCGCCAGGCCAGGGCCAGCACTTGTTCGAGGGTCGCTTCGGCGAGCCAGGTCAGATAGTCGCTGACCTTCATCAAGGGCAAGGTGCCAGCAATCTCAGAAGCCGCAACGCGCAGCCGGTGCGCCAGTTTGAAATGCCGCAGCGCCTCCATCTGCTGCTCCAGGTCGTCTTCTGGAATGCGCGCCAGGCGCTCATGCAGCTCGGCGGCCAGCTCCGGGGCCTGCGGCGGGCGAAACAATCGCCCGGCATTGAGCAACTCATCGAGCAGCAACGGAAAACGCGCGATCTGCTCGGCGATCCAGGGGCTGCCCGCGCAAAGCGTCAGCAATCGTTCCAACGCACCGGGGTTTTCTGTCAGCAGTACGAGATAGGCCGAGCGCCGCGCGACCGCCTCGACCAACGGCAGCACTCGCTCCAGCACCAGGTCCGGATCGTCCTGCTCGACCACCTGCGCCAGCAGCCGTGGAATGAATGCATCCAAACGTTCACGACCAAGGCGCTGCATGGTTCGCACCTGTTGTGCGCTACGCAGCGCGGCGAGGCGCTGACAGGCAACCTGACCGTCGCGAAATCCGGCTTCGGTCAGCTGACGGCAAGCGAATTCCTCATCCCAGTCCTGCTCCCACAAAGGTAGCCACTCGCCGCCGACCAAGGCCTCGCCTTCAGCGTTTTCATCCTCATCTGGATCAGCGATCACCTGGCGGAAATGCCAGTCGATCCGGTCACGCCAGTGCAGCAGACGCTCATGGAAGGCTTCCCAGCTGTCGAAGCCGAGCATGAACGCCACCCGGCTGCGGTCGGTCTGGCTGTCCGGAAGCATCTGCGTCTGGCGATCGTCGATGGCCTGCAGCGCATGCTCGGTGTAACGCAGAAATTCATACCCCTCGCGCAATTCCTCGACAGCCGCAGGTGGCAGATAGCCCTGTCCGGCCAGGGTTGCCAGCACCTTCAGTAACGGGCGCTGCTGCAGGCTCAGATCACGTCCGCCATGTATCAGCTGGTACGCCTGGGCGACGAACTCCACTTCGCGAATACCGCCAGCACCCAGCTTGATGTTCGCCGCCACGCCCTTGCGACGCACTTCCTGTTGGATCAGCTGCTTCATGCTGCGCAACGCGTCGATGGCGGAGAAGTCCAGGTAACGCCGATAAACGAACGGGCGCAGCATGTCGAGCAGCTCCTTGCCCGCCACCTGATCACCCGCGACGACCCGCGCCTTGATCATGGCGTAACGTTCCCAGTCGCGGCCCTGGTCCTGGTAGTACTGTTCGAGCGCATTGAAGTTCAGCACCAGCGCGCCGGACGAGCCGTACGGCCGCAAGCGCATGTCCACCCGAAAGACGAAGCCATCGACGGTCGGCGCATCCAGCGCTTTGATCAGACGCTGGCCGAGGCGGAGAAAAAACTCGTGATTATCCAGCGAACGCTTGGCGCCCACGGTTTCTCCACCCTCGGGATAGCCGAAGATCAGATCGATATCGGAAGAAAGGTTGAGTTCGTGCGCACCCAGCTTGCCCATTCCAAGGACGACCATCTGCTGCGCCCGTCCGCTGCGCCGTCCGGTCGGCACCCCGAACTGCTCGCTGTGACGCGCATACAACCATTGGTAAGCCAGGTCGATGCAGGCGTCGGCCATGTCGGACAGATCGCCACAGGTTTCAGCCAGATCCGCCTGACGGGTCACGTCACGCCAGATGATTCGTACCTGTTGACGATTGCGAAAACGCCGCAACAGCCTCGCCAGGCTATCCTCGCCTTCGCAGCCAGCGAGCGCCTCGGCGAGCATCGCGCGCATTTCACCGGCTCGCAGCGAGCGCTCCAGTAGCCCCGACTCGGCCAGCCCCAGCAGCATTTCGTGATCTCGGCTAACCTGCTCGGTGACGAAGTCACTGGCTGCACAGACTCTGCCGAATGCCTCGCGGCGTTCCGTCGGCCATTTGCCGAAGCGCTCGCCAGCCTGCTCCGACGAGCCGCGTAACGCCGAGAGGAACGTCTCCTCGGCACGGTTGACCAATGGCAGTAGCGGCGTCGGCAATGCAACCAGCGGTGGCAGACTCATGTAAGGTTCCTTTACGCCGCGGTCGGCAGCAGGACAGCGAAAGCGCCAGGCTAGAGCCTTTTAGCGCGAGTCAGCCCGTCAAACCGAGTCGTCGCGGTTGTAGTTTTACTACGAAAGAATGTCATAGGGGGCTGAAACAGTCGCAGTTTTGTAGTAAAACTACAGAGCCCGGCTCTACCCCCGGCAAACATCCAAGAACATAAACGCACCGGCTCACGAAGCCGGCAGCGAAGCAGGCAACCGATTCTGGAAGCCTTTCCGCCCTGGAGCAAGCCATGCAAGATCTCGATCCCGTCGAAACCCAGGAATGGCTGGACGCCCTCGAGTCAGTACTCGATCGCGAAGGTGAAGACCGCGCCCACTACCTGATGACCCGGATGGGTGAACTGGCCACCCGTAGCGGCACACCCCTGCCCTACGGCATCACCACGCCCTACCGCAACACCATCCCCGTCACCCGCGAAGCGAAGATGCCCGGCGACCTGTTCATGGAGCGTCGCATTCGCTCCCTGGTCCGCTGGAACGCCCTGGCGATGGTGATGCGCGCGAACCTTAAGGACCCCGACCTGGGTGGACACATCTCCACCTTCGCCTCCAGCGCGACCCTGTACGACATCGGCTTCAACTATTTCTTCCAGGCCCCGACCGAAGAACACGGCGGCGACCTGATCTACTACCAGGGCCATGCCTCTCCCGGCATCTACGCCCGCGCCTTCCTCGAAGGCCGCCTGACCGAAGATCAGATGCTGAACTTCCGCCAGGAAGTCGATGGCCACGGGCTCTCGAGCTACCCGCACCCGCACCTGATGCCGGACTTCTGGCAGTTCCCCACCGTTTCCATGGGCCTGGGTCCGATCACCGCGATCTACCAGGCGCGCTTCATGAAGTACCTGGAAAACCGCGGCTTCATTCCCGCCGGCAAGCAGCGCGTCTGGTGCTTCATCGGCGACGGTGAGTGCGACGAGCCGGAAACCCTCGGCGCGATTTCCCTGGCCGGTCGCGAGAACCTCGACAACCTGGTGTTCGTCATCAACTGCAACCTGCAGCGCCTGGACGGTCCGGTGCGCGGCAACGGCAAGATCATCCAGGAACTGGAAGGCGTGTTCAAAGGCGCCAACTGGAACGTCAACAAGGTGGTCTGGGGCCGCCTGTGGGATCCGCTGTTCGCCGCCGACGAAGACGGTCGCATGCAGCGCCGCATGGACGAGGCGATCGACGGCGAGTACCAGAACTACAAGGCAAAGGACGGCGCCTACGTGCGCAAGCACTTCTTCGGTGCCGATCCGGAGCTGCTCAAGCGCGTCGAGAAGATGTCCGACGAGGAAGTCTGGAAGCTCAACCGCGGTGGCCACGACCCCTACAAGGTCTATGCGGCCTACCACCAGGCGGTCAACCACAAGGGCCAGCCGACGGTCATCCTGGCCAAGACCATCAAGGGTTACGGCACCGGTGCCGGTGAGGCGAAGAACATCGCCCACAACACCAAGAAAGTCGATATCGACAGCCTGAAGATGTTCCGCGACCGCTTCGACATTCCAGTCAACGACTCGCAACTCGAAGAGCTGCCGTTCTACCGTCCGGCCGAAGACAGCGCGGAAATGCGCTATCTGCGCAAGTGCCGCGAAAAGCTCGGTGGTCATCTGCCGCAGCGCCGGCCGAAGAGCTTCAGCATTCCGACGCCTCCGCTGGAAACACTCAAGGCCGTACTCGACGGCTCCGGTGAACGCGAAATCTCCACCACCATGGCGTTCGGTCGAATCCTTTCGCAGCTGGTCAAGGACAAGGATCTGGGCAAGCGCATCGTGCCGATCCTTGCCGACGAAGCGCGTACCTTCGGCATGGAAGGCATGTTCCGCCAGCTCGGCATCTACTCCCCGGTCGGGCAGCTGTACGAGCCGGTCGACCGCGACCAGGTGATGTACTACCGCGAAGAGCGTGACGGCCAGATCCTGCAGGAAGGCCTCAACGAAGCCGGCGCGTTCTCCTCGTTCATGGCTGCCGGTACCGCCTACAGCAACTACAACCAGCCGATGCTGCCGGTGTACATCTTCTATTCGATGTTCGGCTTCCAGCGTATCGGCGACTTGGCCTGGGCGGCCGGTGATGCTCAGACCCGCGGCTTCCTGCTGGGCGGCACTTCCGGGCGTACCACGCTCAACGGCGAAGGCCTGCAGCACGAGGACGGCCACAGCCACATCCTCGCCAGCACCATCCCCAACTGCCGCAGCTACGACCCCACCTACGGCTACGAGCTGGCAGTGATCATGCATCACGGCATGCATCAGATGATGGAGATGCAGGAAAGCGTCTACTACTACATCACTGTGATGAACGAGAACTACCAGCAGCCGGCTATGCCGCAGGGTGTAGAGGACGGCATCATCAAAGGCATGTACCTGCTCGAGGAAGCCAAGGGCGACTTCAAGCATCGCGTGCAGCTGCTGGGCTGCGGCACCATCCTGCGCGAAGTACGCGCCGCGGTGGACATGCTGGCGAAGATGGGCGTGGGCGCCGATGTCTGGAGCGTCACCAGCTTCAACGAACTGCGCCGCGAAGGCCTGGCAGTCGACCGCTGGAATCGCCTGCATCCGACCGAGGAACCGCGCAAGAGCTACGTCGAGCAGTGTTTGGAAGGTCGCGAAGGTCCGGTGATCGCCTCCACCGACTACATGAAGCTGTTCGCCGACCAGATCCGTCAGTGGGTGCCATCGCGCGAGTACGAGGTGCTGGGCACCGACGGCTTCGGTCGCAGCGATTCGCGCGCCAAGCTGCGCGACTTCTTTGAAGTGGATCGCCGCTGGGTTGCTCTCGCCGCACTCAAGGCACTCGCTGATCGCGGCGCCATCGAACGCAAGGTCGTGGCCGAGGCCATCATCGAGTTCGGTATCGACCCCGATAAGCGCAATCCGCTGGATTGCTGATGCTGCGTGCGCACAGGAGAACCTATTGTGAGTGAAACCATACGCGTACCCGACATCGGCAGCGGTGAGGGTGAAGTAATCGAGTTGTTCGTCAAGGTCGGCGACCGTATCGAAGCCGACCAGAGCATCCTGACGCTCGAATCCGACAAGGCCAGCATGGAAATTCCCGCGCCCAAGGCAGGCGTGGTGAAGAGCCTGAAGGTCAAGATGGGTGATCGGCTGAAGGAAGGCGACGAGCTGCTGGAGCTGGAAAGCGAAGAAGCTGCAGCTCCGACTGAAAAGGCCGCAGAGCCTGCCGGCGCCGCCAGTGGTGGCCCGGCCGACGAGACTGAAGCACCGACACCGCCGGGTGACGTAAATGCTTCAGCCCCGGCCGGCGAAGGCGAAGGCGAATCCCAGGAAATCAAGGTGCCGGACATCGGCTCCTCGGGCAAAGCCAGCGTGATCGAAATCTCGGTCAAGCCCGGCGATACCATCGAGGCCGAGCAAGCGCTGATCACGCTCGAATCCGACAAGGCCAGCATGGAGATTCCGTCTCCGGCAGCAGGCGTTGTCGAGAGCATTTCGGTCAAGGTGGGCGACGAAGTCGGCACTGGCGATCTGATCCTGATCCTCAAGGGCGCAGCGCCAAGCAAGCTGGCGGCTGCCGACGCTGCAGCGGCAAGCAGCAAGCAGAGCGAGCCCAAGGCGCAGCCTACCGAACAGGCCGCCGAAGAACTCGCTGGCGAATCCGTGGAAGAAGTCCGCATCCCGGACATCGGTTCCAGCGGCGCCGCCAACGTCATCGAAGTCATGGTGAAAGCCGGTGACAGCGTCGAAGCGGATCAATCGCTGATCACGCTCGAGTCTGACAAGGCCAGCATGGAAATCCCGGCGCCCAAGGCCGGTATCGTGGAGTCGCTGTCGATCAAGGTCGGCGACGAAGCCAAGACCGGGGATCTGATCCTGACACTGAAAGTGAAAGGCGCCGCGCCGGCGAAGAAACCCGAGGCCAAACGCGAGGAAGCGGCACCGCAACAGCAGGCTGTCGCGCCGAACAAGCAGGGTGTGCCGGAAGCCAAGGCGGCCGCATTGGCGCCACCCGTGGTAAGCGGGCCAAGCAAGGCAGGCACCAAGGTGCACGCCGGTCCTGCGGTGCGCATGACCGCGCGCGAATTCGGTGTCGAGTTGGCCGATGTTCAGGGCACCGGGCCGAAGGGACGGATTCTCAAGGAAGACGTCCAGGCCTACGTCAAGAACATGATGAGCAAGGCCAAGCAGGCACCGGCAGAAGGCACTACGGGCGGCGCGGGCATCCCGCCGATCCCGACCATCGATTTCAGCCGCTTCGGTGAAATCGAGGAAGTGGCCATGACCCGCCTGATGCAGGTCGGCGCCGCCAACCTGCACCGCAGTTGGCTCAACGTGCCGCACGTGACTCAGTTCGAGTCGGCCGATATCACCGAGCTGGAGGCCTTCCGCGTCGCGCAGAAGGCGATCGCAGAAAAGGCCGGCGTCAAGCTGACCGTGCTGCCGTTGCTGCTCAAGGCCTGCGCGCATCTGCTCAAGGAACTGCCGGAATTCAATGCCTCGCTAGCCCCCAGCGGCAAGGCCGTGATCCGCAAGAAGTACGTGCATGTCGGCTTCGCCGTCGATACGCCGGACGGCTTGATGGTCCCGGTGATCCGCAACGTCGATCAAAAGAGCCTGCTGCAGCTGGCAGGCGAAGCGGCGGAGCTGGCCGAAAAGGCGCGCAACAAGAAGCTGCCGCCGGACGCCATGCAAGGCGCCTGCTTCACCATTTCCAGTCTCGGTCACATTGGCGGTACCGGCTTCACGCCGATCGTCAATGCGCCGGAAGTGGCGATCCTTGGGGTCAGCAAGGCGACCATGCAGCCAGTATGGGACGGCAGTGCGTTCCAGCCGCGGCTAATGCTGCCGCTGTCGCTGTCCTATGATCACCGCGTGATCAACGGTGCCGCGGCGGCGCGCTTCACCAAGCGCCTGTCCGAGCTGCTGGCGGACATCCGCACGATGCTGTTGTGATCGTTTGAGTCGGAACAGCCCTGCCATCCGGTGGGGCCGTTCCTTCAAGCTCAGCGCCGAAGCCTCAAGCCCCGAAAGCTTGGGGCTTTTTGTTTCTACTGCGGCTTTGACGGCCCCTATCCTTTCTGCAGATTGCGGAACAGGAACGATAAGGCTTTTGCCAGCTCTTCAGCCCCGGCGGGATCACGCAGTATGGTCAACCAGGGGTCACCATCGGCCGGGCTGGTAAAGACGCAAACGATCCCCTGTGGCGGGCATTGATAGCGTAAATAGGGGTCCATTCCGAACACCGAAAAGCTGCTGTTGCGCACGGCAATGTTGCCGGACGCATCTCGCCGCTCTTCGCGGATGCGCAATTCACCCGGCGCGCCCACGCTCAGGCGATAGGCCAGATCATGTGGATTTGCCTGCCCGACCTGATACGCGGCCTTTAGCCCGTGGGTTTCCAGCAAGGCATTGCTATGCGCAAGCAGGGCTTTTCGCTCATCCGAGGTAAGATAGAGCGCCTTCAGCCCGGCCAGGTAATTGGCCGATTCATCCGAGCTCAAGGCGGGTGATTCATCAGCTTGCAGCGATACGCAGGTAGTCAGAAAAAGTGAGATCAGCAGTAACTTCGAAAGCCGACTTGTCAGTCCCTGTCGCATGATGCACCCTTGCCGTAATTTAATATTATTTAGCCATCGCCCTACCGCAAAAGGCCGTCAACAACGGCTAGCGAAGCGGCTCCCGCAGCATACTGGAAGCAAACCGCTCGATGAAAATACATACCGATGCCGCCAGCCGTTTGGCGACCGAGGTTGTGACGCAGTTGCCAGTGCCTTCCAGGCTCGGGATGCTGCGTTTCGAGCGTTTGAACGAGTCCAGCTGGGCGTTGCTCTATCTGGATCCCGCTTGCGAACGTCACCTGGGCCAACCGGCGCACGAGTTGTGCTCGCTAATCGACTCACCGTACGCCAGCCTGATGGAACCAGCGGCGCGCCTGCACATGCATGACGTCGTTCAGGCACAGCTAAGCGCCCAAGGTCACTACTCCATACGTTATTGCGTG
This sequence comes from Stutzerimonas stutzeri, assembly GCF_024448955.1. Lineage (GTDB taxonomy): Bacteria > Pseudomonadota > Gammaproteobacteria > Pseudomonadales > Pseudomonadaceae > Stutzerimonas > Stutzerimonas stutzeri_AQ. The sequence continues at coordinate 245,133 of NZ_JAMOIH010000002.1, read as the reverse complement.
CATGCGGCGATCGGCTCGCTGGAACTGCTGGAAATCGGCGAACCGTGCCAACAGTATGGCCGGGAATTGCTACGCGGCTACCTGATCGTCGAACCCCGTTCAGCTGAAGCGACTCCGCAGCTGCAAGACTCCATGCTCAAGCTCTCGGCGGACCTTTATCAGAAAACCTCCGACGTGCACCTCGAGCATTTGATTCGCTCACGCGCGCAACAGAGCTTGATCGTGCGCTTGGCACGGCACCGCTACAGCTCGGCCAACCCCCAGCTCGAAGCGGCACAGCTGATCACCCAGGCCGCCAGCGAAGCCTACGGGATCGCCCGGGCGGCGATCTGGCACCTGAACGGCGACCAGCTCGAGGCCGTTGCCATATATCGGCGTGACAACGACAGCTACGAGCATCCACCCAGGCTGGATATCGCTGCCTGCCCTCGCTACCTGGAGGCACTGCATAGCGGTCGAGCCCTCGACGTAGCCAACGTCAACGAAGACCCCCGCACCCGGGAACTCACCGAAAGCCTTTTCAGGCCACGAAGTATCATTTCCATATTGGATGCGACCATTCGGGTCGGCGGTGAGGTCATTGGCGTGCTCTGTCTGGAGCATTCGGGCAATGCGCGCAACTGGCATGCCGATGAGGTGGCTTTCGTCGGCGAACTGGCCGATCAGTACGCGCAGGTGCTGGCCAACCAGCAAAGGCTCAGCGCCACCCATACATTGCATCTGTTCAAACGGGCGGTAGAACAGAGCGCAAGCGCCTTCATCCTGGTCGACAAGAATGGTGTGGTCGATTACGTCAATCCGAGTTTCACCGCCATCACCCAATTCGCCGCCGAGGAGGTCCGCGGACGTCGCCTCACGGAATTGACTGCGCTGGAAAATCTCGGCGAACTGCTTTTCGACACCTCATCCAATCTGGCGAAAAGCAACAGCTGGCAAGGCGAGTTTCGTAGCCGGCGCAAAGATCTCGAGCCGTACTGGGGCCAGCTCTCGATCTCCAAGGTGTATGGCGAAAACGGCGAGCTGACCCACTACATCGGCATTTATGAAGACATCACTCATAGTAAGTTGGCGCAGCAACACATCGAACGCCTGGCCTATACCGACAACCTGACCAGCCTCGGCAATCGTCCGTTCTTCATCCGCAGCATCGAAGAACGCTTCGCCAACGACAAGACGCCGCAGCTGTGTCTGTTGCTGGTGGACATCGACAACTTCAAGCGCATCAATGACAGCCTTGGCCACCAGACCGGCGATAAGCTGCTGGCCAGCCTCGCGCGACGCCTGCGTAATAGCCTGAGCCGCGATAGCGTGCTGGCACGCTTCGCCAGTAACGAATTCGCCCTCCTGCTCGACGGCATGGACCTCGAAGAAGGCCAGCACCTGGCCAATCAGGTGCTGCGTATTCTGGAAAAGCCACTGTTCGTCGACAAGCAGCTGATCAGTGTCAGCGGCTCCCTGGGTCTGGCCTGTGCCCCGCTGCACGGCCACGATCCGGAAACCTTGATGAAACACGCCGGCCAGGCCCTGCACAAAGCCAAGGCCAACGGTAAGAATCAGGTGCAGGTATTCACCGAAGCCCTGCATGCCGAGGCCAACTACAAGCTGTTCGTGGAAAACAATTTGCGCCGCGCGTTGGCGCAGAACGAGCTTGAGGTTTTCTATCAACCCAAGCTCTGCCTGCGGACCGGGCGACTGCAGGGGCTGGAAGCCCTGCTGCGCTGGAATCACCCGGAAAAGGGCATGATCCGCCCGGATCAGTTCATCAGTGTTGCCGAAGAAACCGGACTGATCATCCCGATTGGCAAGTGGGTCGCACGCGAAGCGTGCCGGATGGGGATAAAACTCGCAGCGCTGGGCATCGGCGCGCCGCAGATGGCGATAAACCTTTCACCGAAACAGTTTTCCGACCCCGATCTGGTCGATTCGATTGCCGCCATTCTTTCCGAAGAGCAATTGCCCCCGGGCTGCCTGGAGCTTGAGCTGACCGAAAGTCTGCTGCTCGAAGCCACCGAAGAGACACGCCAGCAGCTGATCGGGCTGAAAGCACTTGGCGTCACGCTGGCGATGGATGACTTCGGCACCGGCTACTCATCGTTGAGCTACCTGAAAAAATTCCCCATCGACGTCATCAAGATCGATCGAAGTTTCATCAAGGACATTCCGGGCAACCAGGACGATATCGAAATCACCTCGGCCGTGATCGCCATGGCCCGCAATCTCAACCTGAAAGTCGTCGCCGAAGGCATCGAGACCACCGAGCAACTGGCGTTTCTGCGTCACCAGCGTTGCGATATCGGCCAAGGCTACCTGTTCGACAAACCCATTCCCGGTACCCAGCTCGTCGGCTCGCTCAGCCGTTATCCGCACTGGCTCTGAGCCTTTCGTCAGCGCGCAGACTGGTGGCAGCGTTTTGGTATTGTCCGCTTGATAGCCTAGGCTCCCAGCAGTTCCCTACTCCAGGCTCGAGGATCATCATGACTCTGCGCTCACAAATTCTCGTTCACAAACAGGCGCTACCCGATGCCGAACAGGCGCTACCCGGACGCGCCACCGCGGTTCCGGTGCCCGAGGCGCACTTCGTCAACGGCAACCCGCTACAGCCACCCTTCCCGGCTCACTTGCAGCAGGCATTGTTCGCCATGGGCTGCTTCTGGGGGGCGGAGCGGGGGTTCTGGGAGCAACCGGGCGTCTGGAGCACCGCGGTGGGTTATTCAGGAGGTCAGACTCCAAACCCTACGTACGAGGAAGTTTGCTCCGGTCTCACCGGGCACACCGAGGCCGTGCTGGTCGTTTTCAACCCGCAGCAAATCAGTTACCGCGAACTGCTCAAGCTATTCTGGGAGGCGCACAACCCGACCCAAGGCATGCGGCAGGGCAACGACATCGGTACTCAGTATCGCTCGGCGATCTACTGCTTCGACGGAGCCCAACTGAACGAAGCGCGTGCCAGCGAGGAGCGTTTCCAGGCAGAGCTGACCAGGCATGGGCTTGGCGGCATCACCACGGAGATTGCTGAAGCCCCCGCGTTCTATTACGCCGAGGCTTATCACCAGCAATATCTCGCGAAGAATCCGGGCGGTTACTGTGGGCTGGGTAGCACCGGCGTCTGCATGCCACTTTGAGATTTCAAGCATTAATGCCTGAGCGTCACGCAGCGGTGCTCGGGCGATACTCCTTGCCAATCTTTGCGAAAGGCTTCGCCAAAAAAAAGAAACCCCGCCGAAGCGGGGCCTTTGCAGACTGAATCCTGACATCCGTGACTTGCGCCTTCCTGGCGTCGTTCCGCTACGCTTCCGTATTTTTCTGGGCGCTTCCCTACGCGGCGTCCATAGCGCAAAAGACTACCGTTCAGCCGAATAAACCTGTAGTAGCCATCTGCACCGCGATTTGTAAGCAAAGGCTTACAGAAAACCCTTCCCTAGGTCATTCTGTAAGCCATTGACTACAAACGATGCGGAACTATGACTGGCGTAGTGGCGCCTTGTTCCCAGAGCTGGCTAATTAATTTCATTGTGCCTTTACCGGTTAAGCGTTCAGAACTGTGCTGCGTCGAGCAGATAGAGCGAGTCGCTGCCCGCCCGGACCGATGCGCTCAACGAATGAATACGGGGCAGCAGGCGCGCGAAGAAGAAACGTGCCGTGCCAAGCTTGCTGGCATAGAAATCGTCCAGACCTTCCTTGCCTAATGCTGCACCCGCCATGCGAGCCCACATATAGGCGTACGCGGTGTAGCCGAACACATGCAGATATTCGACCGAGGCGGCACCTATTTCATTAGGGTTGCGCTTGGCGCTATCGAGGACGAACGCAGTGAGCTCATCGAGATTGTCCAGCGCTGCCTTGAGCGGCGCGACGAATTCGTCCAACTCGGCGCTCGTGGTAGAGCAGTAGCTTCGAATCTCTTCTGCAAAAGCGTTGTAGAGCTCACCGCCGCTGCCCACAACCTTGCGCCCCAGCAGATCCAGCGCCTGAATGCCGTTGGTGCCCTCGTAGATCTGGGTAATGCGACAGTCGCGCACCAGCTGCTCCTGGCCCCACTCGCGGATAAAGCCGTGGCCACCGAAGATCTGCTGGCCGTGAACGGTGGTTTCCAGCCCCATGTCGGTGAGGAAGGCTTTGGCTACTGGTGTCAGCAGCGCCACCTGCGCTTCGGCGTGCTGCCGGGCCTCGGTGTCTTCGCTGAACTTGGCGATATCCAGTTGCAGCGCGACGTAGCTGGAGAATGCGCGGCCGCCCTCGTTCAGCGCTTTCATGGTCAGCAGCATGCGCCGAACGTCCGGGTGCACGATGATCGGATCGGCTACTTTGTCCTGCGCGACAGGACCGGTCGGGGCGCGGCTCTGCACACGCTCGCGCGCGTATTCGATGGCGCTCTGGTAGGAACGTTCGCCGGTCGCCAAACCCTGGATGCCGACGCCCAGGCGCTCGTAATTCATCATGGTGAACATCGCCGCCAGGCCCTTGTTCGGCTCACCGACCATCCAGCCGGTCGCACCGTCGAAGTTCATCACGCAGGTGGCTGAGGCCTGGATGCCCATCTTGTGCTCAATCGAGCCGCAGCTCAGGCTGTTACGCTCACCCAGACCGCCATCTTTGTTGACCATGACCTTGGGGACGAGAAACAGCGAGATACCACGCGAGCCGGCCGGCGCGTCCGGCAGCTTGGCCAATACCAGATGAATGATGTTCTCGGTCAGGTCGTGCTCGCCACCGGTGATGAAAATCTTGGTACCGCTGACCTTGTAGCTGCCATCAGCCTGCGGCTCGGCCTTGGTGCGGATGATGCCTAGATCCGTACCGGCATGCGGCTCTGTCAAGCACATCGAGCCGGCCCAGACACCGCTGTACATGTTTGGCAGATATTTCTGCTTCAACTCTTCGCTGGCGTGGGCGTAGATCGACAGGCAGGCGCCAGAGGTCAGCATCGGATAGAGACCGAACGCAAGGCTGGCGGAGTTCATCATTTCCTCGACCTGAGCCGAAATCGCCTTGGGCATGCCCATACCGCCGTAGGCCGGGTCGCCACCGACGCCGACCCAACCACCCTCGGCATACAGGCGATAGGCTTCCGGATAACCGGCCGGTGTGGTGACTGCGCCATCGGTCCAGTGGCAACCTTCTTCGTCGCCGCTGCGGTTGAGCGGGGCAACGGTGTTGGCAGTAATCTTTCCCGCCTCCTCCAGAATGGCATCGGCGGTTTCCGCGTCCACGACCTCAGCCAGCGCTGGCAACGTCTGCCAGAGCTTCGGGGCATCGAAGACTTCATTCAGGACGAATCGCATATCGCGCAACGGTGCTTTGTAATCAGCCATGGGAGAGACCTCGCAGAAAACATGACGCCGGGCCGGTTGGCCGCAGGAGTTTTGCGAGTCTAACTGAAGACCAATCAGCGCCCGAAGCGTCTTAAAGTGACTGATCGGTTCTCATGCTGGCGTCATCGACGTGGCGTGAATGCGTCGCCACGGCCGTTAGCTATCAGCGGCCGAACGCCTTGCCGTTCGCACCGCACCACGCCGATTCTCGCCATGCGAGCGAATGCAGTTGCGCCCTGCACTCTTGGCGCTATAAAGCGCCTGATCAGCGCTTTTGATGACGTCCTCCGGACTGCGCTGCGTGATCAGCCGCTCGGCCACGCCAATGCTGACGGTCACCGAGACCGTCGTCGCCGAATTGACACCACGACGCTGCCGCCCTCGCTCCGTATCCTTTGGACGATTCGACGTGTCGCGTAGCTGCAACGGATAGTCCTCGACCGCCTGCCGGACGGCCTCCAGATGCACTAGACAGTGCTCCAGATCGCGGCCCGGAAACACCAGCGCGAACTCTTCGCCGCCGTAACGATAGGCGCGCCCGCCGCCACCCACCTTGCGCAACCGGCTCGCAACCAATCGCAGCACCTGGTCGCCGACATCATGGCCATGGGTATCGTTGAACGCCTTGAAGCGATCCACATCGGCCATGGCTATGACGTAATTGCGCCCTAGCCGCTGTAGCCGTTCGTTAAGCGCCCGACGCCCAGGAAGGCCGGTCAGCTCATCACGAAACGCCATCTGGTAGGCCTCCTGCGCGATCGCAACGACCAGCATCAACATCAGCAGGCTGCTCATGACATTGAGCGTGCCCGGCCGACTGAACACCTGCGGCAGCATCAGCAACAACCCGATCAGCGCGACGAACTGAGCCGCATGCACCGGGCGCGGACGCCGCAGGTATTGCACCAGCAAGCCAGTCAGCGCCACCAGAAAAATCGGATAGGCCAGCTGGATCAGTGGCAACCAGTCCGTCTGCAGGACGGGCCAACGAATCTCTACCAGCCAGTCGAGCGTGGCCTCCGGGAACCGCCGCGCCAAGGCCAGCGCTAATACCGACACGGCAAACAGCACAGCGAGGCGCGCCAGGCCGTCTTGAAGCAGATGAGCACGTTCCCGCCACAGCGCGTAGAGCCCGTAAAGCGCGGGCGACAGTAGGCTGCAGAGATGAAACGTCAATGCGGCTTCCGGCAACAACTCACCTGTAAGCCGGTAATGATCGACCTGGGTATCCAGCAAAAAATAGACGAGATAGAGCACCAGCAACAGCAAGCTCTCGCGAAGCCGAGCATAGGCGATACAGAACGCGCCACCGAGCAATAGCAGGACAGTCGGCAGGACGTTGAACAGCGATGTGAAGAACTCGTTGAGATTCGTCTGCCGCGCAGCGATCAGCGAACCACATAGCAAGGCCAGCGGTGCATACAGATGGCTGAAAAGACGTGCTGCATTCAGGCGAGGCACGACGGCTCCGGCAGGTGGTCGCGAGAACTGGGCATTGTGCCATCACTCGATCAGGCGATCACCCCAGATCAAGCGTGAGTACCTTTTCCCGGAATGAACAGGCCACTGGCGAAGCAGTGATTTCAAGTAACGACAGTAGCGAGTCACGCGGCTATCGGTGCCTCCGATCGCTCCACGGCAAGCTTTCATAACGACTGCTTTATAAAAACGAAACCCCGCAATTAGCGGGGTTCGTCATCAGTCCGAATCCATTGCCAAGGCAACGGATCTCAGCTCAGCACAACCTTAGTACGCCAGCTCGAAGTGAGCCTCGTCCATATCCATCAGGTTGTCAGCGCCGGACAGCATGGTTTCGATGTGGGTGCGAGTGCGCGGCAGGATGCGCTGGAAGTAGAAGCGCGCGGTCTGCACCTTGGCGGTGTAGAAGCCATCGCTGTCTTCGCCGGCTGCGATCTTCTCGGACGCCAATCGCGCCATGTCGGCCCAGAAGTAGGCCAGGCAGGCGTAACCGCAGTACATCAGGTAGTCCACCGAGGCGGCACCGACTTCCTCGCGGTTCTTCATCGCAGCCATGCCGACCTTCATGGTCAGATCGCCCCACTCCTTGTTCAGCTTGGCCAGCGGCTCGACGAACTGCTTGATCGACTCGTTGCCTTCGTTGGCCTGGCAGAACTTGTGCACCACCTTGGTGAAGCCCTTCAGCGCTTCGCCCTGGGTCATCAGCACCTTGCGGCCCAGCAGGTCGAGCGCCTGGATGCCAGTGGTGCCTTCGTACAGGCAGGAGATACGGCTGTCGCGCACGTTCTGCTCCATGCCCCACTCGGCGATGAAACCGTGGCCACCGTAAATCTGCACGCCGTGGTTGGCGGCTTCGAAGCCCACTTCGGTCATGAACGCCTTGGCGATCGGGGTGAGGAACGCGAGCATGGCGTCGGCGGCCTTGCGTTGCTCTTCGTCCTGGCTGCGCTGAGTGATGTCGACCTGCTTGGCAGCGAAATAGAGCATCGCGCGGTTGCCTTCAGCGAAGGCCTTCATGGTCAGCAGCATGCGGCGCACGTCCGGATGCACGATGATCGGGTCAGCGGCCTTCTCGGGCGCTTTCGGGCCGGTCAGCGAACGCATCTGCAGACGCTCGCGAGCGTACTTGATGCCACCCTGGAAGCCGATCTCGGCATGGGCCAGGCCCTGCAGAGCGGTGCCCAGACGCGCAGTGTTCATGAACGTGAACATGCAGTTCAGGCCCTTGTTCGGCGGGCCGATCAGGAAGCCGGTAGCGCTGTCGAAGTTCATCACGCAGGTGGCGTTGCCGTGGATGCCCATCTTGTGCTCCAACGAGCCGCAGGACACGCCGTTACGCTCACCGACACCGCCTTCGGCGTTCGGCAAGAACTTGGGCACGATGAACAGCGAGATGCCCTTGGTGCCTTGCGGCGCATCGGGCAGGCGGGCCAGGACGATATGGACGATGTTGTCGGCCATGTCGTGTTCGCCAGCGGAGATGAATATCTTGGTGCCGCTGACCTTGTAGCTGCCGTCGGCCTGAGGCTCGGCCTTGGTGCGCAGCATGCCCAGGTCGGTACCGCAATGCGGCTCGGTCAGGCACATGGTGCCGGTCCACTCGCCGGATACCAGCTTGGTCAGATAGGTTGCCTGCTGCTCGGGCGTGCCGTGCGCGTGCAGGGTGTTCATCGCGCCGTGGGACAGGCCGGGGTACATACCCCAGGACCAGTTGGCTTCACCGACCATCTCGCTGATGGCCATGCCCAGCGATTCCGGCAAGCCCTGACCGCCGTGTTCGACGTCATGGGCCAGGCTCGGCCAGCCGCCTTCGACGAACTGCTGGTAGGCCTCTTTGAAGCCGGTCGGCGTCTTCACGCCGGACTCGCTCCAGGTACAGCCTTCGAGGTCACCGACGCGGTTCAGCGGGGCGATGACCTGCTCACAGAACTTGGCGCCTTCGTCGAGAATGGCGTTGACCATGTCCGGGGTGGCGTCTTCACAACCCGGAAGGCTCTGATAGTGCGCTTCGTAGCCGAGCAGTTCGTCACGTACGAAACGGATATCGCGCAAGGGGGCCTTGTAATCAGGCATAGCGTAAACCTCAGCGGTGGGCTCTTTGATTCAGGTGACCGACCGGCCACTCTTGGATTTGGATCGTGACCGCCAGCATGGCAGGTCAAACAGGCGTTTGAAACATACGTTTCGCCCTGCGCGATGTCAAGCAGGGGCCAGGACGCCATTGGTCGGAGCGCCTTGCTTAATAAGAGTCTAGAAAAGAGATGTCGTAGGGGACTGTTTCGCTGCTTACGCAGTTTCGAACAAGCGACAAGAAACGCCATACCGCGCAGCAACGCGGCTCGCAGCGAAACAGCAACAACCGAGGAAGGAAGGATTTCGGACAGACCGGCCGGAGGGAGTCAGGCTTTGGTATTGATTAAAGTGCCAAGCACTTCATCAGCGCTCTGCAACATTCGTGAGCCGGCTTTCGCCGCGTGCTCGCCGACCTTCATCTGGATCAGCTGCTCGGTCAGCTCGACGGTATCGGCGACTGCTTGAGAGTTTTCCGCAACCGGCAACGTATCGGCGGCGATCGCAGCGCCGGCATCATCGACGCGCTGCTGGCCGGCCTGGAAAGCGGCCAGACCGGAAGAGAGGAGATTGGAGATCTGCATGTGCGACGTCCAGGTAGTCAATTCGCCATCATTGAAGCAGAGCTGAAGCTCAGCCGCCAGTAACGCATCGTTATAAGCGGACCTGAAGTATCAACAAGCCGGGATGAGCGGCCCGATATCCAGATAGCGCGCAACCTCGGCGGGGCATGCCTCGGATAGGTGCGGCACCCGCCCAAGGCAAGGCGCTGGCAGCCGCTCGGTCAGCGTGGCGAGGTTTTCCTTCAGCCGCGACGTTGCCGGATCGACGATGTTGGCAACCCAGCCCGCCAACCGTAGCCCGTCGCGCTCGATGGCCTCGGCCGTAAGCAGGGCGTGGTTGATGCAGCCCAGGCGAACCCCGACGACCAGAATCACTGGCAACGCCAGCTGCACAGCAAGATCGGACAGACTTTCGCGACCGGCCAGCGGCACGCGCCAACCACCGGCGCCTTCCACCAGCGAGAACTGTGCCTGCAACGCCAATATCTGCCGAACCGGCTCCGCGAGCGCCGCCACGCTTAACTCGACAGCGGCTTCGCGCGCGGCCAGATGCGGCGCAATGGCCGGCTCGAAGGCGAACGGATTGACCTCTTCGTAGCGCAGCGGCAGCGTGCATTCGCCGAGCAACGCCAGCGCGTCGCTGTTGCGCAATCCGTCAGCGGACATCTCGCACCCCGACGCCACTGGCTTTGCCGCAGCCGTGCTGAGCCCCGCCAGCCGCGCCGCATGCAGCAGCCCGGCGGCGATGGTGGTCTTGCCGACTTCGGTATCGGTACCGGTGACGAAAAAAGCCGCGGTCATCTCAAAAATCCTTGCGCAACACGCCGTATACCACCTGATAGGTTGCCGGCAGCCCGCTCGGTGTGCGGAACTGCTCATAGGCATCGATCAGTGCGCGAATGCGCGCACGGCCGGTAAGACCGCCGGGACGACCGGGGTTCAGATTGTGCGCACCGAGCGCTTTGAGCTCATGGGTCAGCTGACGCAGCTCGGCGAAATGCAGCACCTGTGGTTCCACATCGAGCCGCTCCAGCCGCAACCCACTGGCGGCGCAGAGCTGCTGGTAAACCTCGAGGGAGCGAAAGCGATTGACGTGGGCAAAGCCGTCCACCGCCTGCCAGCTGCCGCGCAATTCCTGCAGGGTGCCACTGCACAGGCTGGTAAAGGCCAGGACGCCGTTTGGACGCAGCACCCTTTTGGCCTCGCTCAGTACCGCGGAAAAATCTTCACACCATTGCAGCGCCAGACTGGAAAAGACCAGATCGACCGATGCATCCCGCAACGGCAGGCATTCGGCATCGCCAGCAATGAACGCAGCCGCGCCGCCTTGAGGCCGTGCATGGCGCAACATGCCTTCGGCGATATCCAACGCGACGCCTTCGCTTGTGGAAAAGCGGCTCGCCAGAACCCTCGAAAAGTAACCGGTGCCTGCACCCAAATCGAGCCAGCGCGAGGGTTGCAGATCAGCCGGCAACCGCTCGATCAAAGCGCGGCCGACGGTGCGCTGCAACTCGGCTACCGCGTCATAGCTGGCGGCGGCACGGGAGAACGATGCGGCGACCTGGCGTTTGTCCGGCAGGCCGGATGCGGCATTGGTAGGCGTCACCGCAACCCATTCACTCATACGGCGCCTCTGATAAAAGCCACCATCGCTGCCGCGACATCATCGGCGCGCTCCAATGCCAGGGCATGGCTCGCGCCTGGAATCAGCTTGGTCTCAATTCCGGGCATCCAGCGCCGCAACGCATCGCAGGCGGCCGCCGGAACCAGGGCATCACCATCGGCGAACAGATGCAGCTGACGACCAAAATAACCATGCAGGGCCTCGCGCCCGTCCAGCTCCGCCAGCAACTGCAGGCCCGCGTCCAGCACGGCCGGCGCAGACTCCGACTGGCTGACCTGCAGCTGGCGCGCCAGCGTTCGCGGATCGTAACCACCACGGCTGCACAGCGAACGGAAGCGCTTGAGGGTTTCTTCAGGATCGAGCCGGAACGCTTCATGAAACGCGTCGAAGATTTCCGGCGCCATGCCTTCCGGCCATTGCGGGCGGGCGCGGAAGCAGGGATTGCTGGCGATGGTGATCAACCCGCGGCAGGTATCCAGGCGTCGCGCTGCCAGCTGAGCGGCGAGCATGCCGCCCAGCGACCAGCCGGCCAGCCAGCTGTCGTGTGGTACACGCCGGTCGAGCTCATCGAGCCAGGCATTGGTGTCAGCCAGCTCGGGCAAGGGTTCGATGATCACATCGAGATCCGGTGCGAGCTCGGTCAGTGCCTCGTACAAAGGCTGCAACGCAGCCGGGCCGAACGCCCATCCGGGCAGCAAAAACAGCTGATCACGCATCCGCTTCAGGCTCCTCGGCCAATCGATTCCAGCATTCGGCCAGGATATCCAGCAGTCGTTCCACCTGCGCCTCGCTGTGCAATGCACTGAAGGTCACGCGCAGCCGCGCACTGCCGACCGGCACCGTGGGCGGCCTGATCGCGCCGACCAGAATGCCGCGCGCCTTGAGCGCAGCGGACAATGCCAGGGCCCGCTCGCTGCTGCCGACCAGAATCGGCTGGATCGGCGTCGAGCTGTCCATCAGGGTCAGGCCGATGTCAGCAGCTCCCCGGCGGAAGCGTGCAATCAACCGGCTCAGATGCTCACGTCGCCAACTTTCACCGCGCAGCAATTCGAGACTCTTGAGCGTTGCACAGGCGACGGCCGGCGGCTGGCTAGTCGTATAGATGTAAGGCCGAGCGAACTGGATCAGCGTTTCGATCAGCTCTTCGCTGCCGGCAACGAACGCGCCCGCCGTACCGAAGGCCTTGCCCAAGGTGCCTACCAGCACCTGCACGTCATCGATGCCTAATCCGAAATGCTCGACAATGCCGCCGCCGCTACCGCCCAGTGGGCCGAAACCATGGGCGTCATCGACCATCACCCAGGCGTTGCGCTTCTTCGCCTCGGCACACAACGTAGGCAGGTCGGCCAGATCGCCGTCCATGCTGAACACGCCATCGGTGACCACCAGCGTATTGCCGCTGGCCTTCGCCAAGCGCTTGCCCAGGTTCTCGGCATCGTTGTGCAGGTAGCGCGAAAAACGCGCGCCGGACAGTAGGCCGGCATCGAGCAGCGAAGCATGGTTGAGGCGATCCTCCAGCACTGTATCGCCCTGCCCCACCAACGCCGTGACAGCTGCAAGATTGGCCATATAGCCAGTGGAAAACAGCAGCGCACGCGGCCGCCCGGTGAATTCCGCCAGCGCCTCCTCCAACTCGTGATGCGGCGTGCTGTGGCCGATCACCAGATGCGAGGCGCCACCGCCGACGCCCCATTTCGCGGCGCCCTGCTGCATGGCGGCGATCACCTCAGGGTGATTCGCAAGCCCCAGATAGTCGTTGGAACAGAAAGCCAGCAGCCGCTCGCCATCGACGGTCGCTTCCGGCTGCTGCGGTGTTTCCAGCAAGGGTCGTTGGCGGTAGAGATGCTCGGCACGGCGGGCCGCGAGGCGGGATTGCAGGTCAAAACACATGAATAAACTCGAAGCTGGAAGCCTGAAGCTGGAAGCGGCGCCGAATCGCTTCAAGCTTCCGGCTTAAGGCGTCCAGTTCCGTAATTTATACGGCCGCGTTAACGAACAGCTTCGAATCGCGCTGCTCCACCAGTGCCTGCTCGATAGCGGCCTGGTGCACTTCATCGTCGTGCTCCTCGCGCGCTTCGGGCTGAATGCCCAGGCGCTTGAAGAGCAGCATGTCCTTGTCGGCCTGCGGGTTGCCGGTGGTCAGCAACTTCTCGCCGTAGAAGATCGAGTTGGCGCCGGCGAGGAAGGCCAGGGCCTGCATCTGCTCGTTCATCTGCTCGCGACCAGCCGACAGACGCACATGGGACCTGGGCATCATGATTCGCGCCACGGCGAGCATGCGGATGAAGTCGAACGGATCGACGTCCTGCTCCTCGGCCAGCGGCGTGCCTTTCACTTTAACCAGCATGTTGATCGGCACCGACTCCGGGTGCTCCGGCAGGTTGGCCAGTTGGATAAGCAGCCCTGCGCGGTCGTCCAGCGACTCGCCCATGCCGAGGATGCCGCCAGAGCAGATCTTCATCCCAGACTCACGCACGTAGCTCAGTGTCTCCAGACGATCAGCATAAGTGCGGGTGGTAATGATGTTGCCGTAGAACTCCGGCGATGTGTCGAGGTTGTGGTTGTAATAGTCCAGGCCCGCCGCTGCCAGTGCTTTGGTCTGTTCCTGATCGAGCTTGCCGAGGGTCATGCAGGTTTCCAGGCCCAAAGCCTTCACGCCTTCGACCATTTTCAGCACGTAGGGCATGTCTTTGGCGGACGGATGCTTCCAGGCCGCGCCCATGCAGAAGCGCGTCGAACCGATGGCCTTGGCTTCGGCCGCCGCGTCCAGCACCTTCTGCACTTCCATCAGCTTCTCTTTATCCAGGCCGGTGTTGTAGTGGCCGGACTGCGGGCAATACTTGCAGTCTTCCGGGCAGGCGCCAGTTTTGATCGACAACAATGTCGAAACCTGGACGCGGTTGGCATCGAAGTGCTGGCGATGCACGCCCTGAGCCTGGAAGATCAGGTCGTTGAACGGTTGTTCAAAGAGCGCCTTGACTTCGGCGAGGCTCCAGTCGTGACGGGTAACGGAAGCGGCGGTGGCGCTCATGGGCATTCCTTGTAATTAATAGCGGCTCGGCGGCCTGGCACGGATGCGAAATGGTTAGCCAAGGCGATGTAGCTGTCAACCTGGAAAGGAATCATGGTTTACGACTGGTTAAAATATGAGCAGTACTGCCAACTTTGCGATGAACGCTGCGAGGCCGGCCAAACGCTGTGTGCGCCCTGCGAGGCCGATTTGCCTTGGCTCGACGGGCAGTGCTCGATCTGCGCTCTGCCGCTCCCCACGTCTGGTCTGATCTGTGGCGACTGCCTCAAACGCCCACCCACCTTCGATCACGTCGCAGCGCCCTGGCGATTTGCCTTTCCCGTAGACAGTCTGATCACCCGCTTCAAGCACCAGTCACGCTGGCCACTCGGTAGATTGCTGGCGGAGCAGCTGACTCGCCATCTGCAACACGCCTATGCCGAAGGCCTGCCGCGTCCCGACGTGCTTCTGCCGGTCCCGCTGGGGCGCAAGCGGCTGCGAAAACGAGGCTTCAATCAGGCGAAAATGATCGCCGACTGGCTGAGCCCGGCACTGGCGGTCTCGGTCGATATGCAACTGCTGCAACGGGTTCAGGACACTCAATCGCAACAACAGCTCGACGCTGCGAGCCGGCGCCGAAATTTGCGACAAGCATTTCGCCTGGCTGACCCAGAGAGACTTGCCGGACGTCACGTCGCAATCGTCGACGACGTACTCACCACCGGCGCCACCGCCGAAGCACTGGCTCGCCTGCTGAAACGCGCCGGCGCTGTGCGAGTCGATGTGTATTGTCTGGCGCGCACGCCGAAGCCGGGGGATACCTGAAACCACGAGCGGAGCGAGCCATGCGCGCGAATCTAGGCTCCGCATGCTTCGTCCTACATGCGCAGCTTTCGCGGCAGCCCTTCCGGCGATTGCACCAGCCCAGACTTGCGGCAAGCCATGCGGTTGTTTAAAAGCCCCGGTGCAATACACTGACCGGCCCTTTCGTGGAGCCGACCATGAGCCATCCCTTCGACACACTCACGCCCGACCTTGTGCTCAATGCCGTGGAAGGTGCCGGTTTCATCAGCGATGCGCGCGTGCTGGCGTTGAACAGCTATGAAAACCGGGTCTACCAAGTGGGCATCGAAGACGAGGCGCCCGTGGTCGCGAAGTTCTACCGCCCGGGCCGCTGGAGCAACGAGGCGATCCTCGAAGAGCATCAGTTCTCCATGGAACTGGCTGAGCGCGAGATTCCGGTGGTGGCGCCGCTGGAGCGCAACGGCCACACGCTGTTCGAGCATGTCGGCTTTCGCTTTGCACTCTTCCCTCGTCGCGGAGGGCGCGCGCCGGAGCCGGGCAATCTCGATCAGCTCTATCGCCTCGGCCAATTGCTCGGCCGCATGCACGCGGTCAGTGCCAGCCGCCCGTTCGAATATCGCGAAACGCTAAACGCCCAACACTTCGGACACGAATCGCTGGCGACCTTGCTCGAAGGCGGCTTCGTGCCGAAAAGCCTGTTGCCGGCGTACGAATCGGTGGCGCGCGATCTGTTGAAGCGCGTCGATGAGGTATTCAACCGCACCGAATTCCAGCCGATTCGCCTGCATGGGGATTGCCATCCCGGCAACATCCTCGCCCGCGATGATGCTTTTCATCTGGTCGATCTGGACGATTGCCGCATGGGCCCATCGGTGCAGGATATCTGGATGATGCTGGCCGGCGAGCGTCAGGAGCGCCTCGGGCAATTGTCCGAGTTGGTCGATGGCTACAGCGAATTCCACGACTTCGTCCCGCGCGAACTACCACTGATCGAAGCCCTTCGCGCCCTGCGCTTGCTGCACTACAGCGCCTGGCTGGCACGCCGCTGGGACGATCCGGCCTTCCCGATGAGCTTCCCCTGGTTTGGCACCGAGCGTTACTGGGGCGATCAGGTGTTGATCCTGCGCGAGCAAATGTCGGCACTGCAGGAAGAGCCGTTGAAGTTGTTCTAGCGGTAGCTGGGCGCACCGTAGGGTGTGCTTTAGCGCACCAGCTTCACAGAGGGCAGCTACGCCGCGGTCAGGCCTCTCCGATCAACCAGTCCAGCCGCCAACCACCCTCGCTTTGCTCCAGCAACTTAGCCAGCCAGGGCAGCAGTTCACGCAACTCCTCTTCCAGCCCCCACGGCGGGTTGGCGATGGCCAGGCCCGAGCCATTCAGCCGCAGCGCCTCGTCGGTGGGATGGACGTACAGCTCGGCGCGCAGCAATTTAGGCGCGCCGCTGCGCGACAAGTCCTGATAGAAGCGTCGGAGCTGACGTTCATCCTTGATCGGATACCAGATCACGCCGATGGTCTGGCGCATGCGCCCGAGCGCTTCTGACAGCGCTTGCACGCAGCGGCTCAGCTCGTCGGCTTTTTCGAATGGTGGATCGATCAGCAGCACGACGCGCTTCTCCGCGGTCGGCATCAACGCTCGCGGTACATGCCAGCCTTCGCCCAGGTGCACCGCCACGCGGCGGTCACCGGCCATGTTGTCTTTCAGCAGGCGGCCGTCTTCGGGGTGTTTCTCGTTGAGTTGCAGACGATCTTGCGGGCGCGTCAACTGTCGCGCCAGTTCCGGCGAGCCGGGGTAGTAACGCAAGGCGCCGTCGGGGTTGAGCGCGCGGATCACCTCCAGATAAGACTTCGCCGTCTCCGGCACATTTTCGCCTTGCCACAGCCGCGCGATGCCCTGCAGCCATTCGCCGGTACGGCTGGCCTGGTCGCCGGCCAGGTCATACAGACCGACGCCCGCGTGGCTGTCGAGATAGGCAAAAGGAGCGTCCTTGCGCGCCAGCAAGGCAAACAGCCGGGACAATACGAGGTGTTTGAAGACGTCGGCGTGATTGCCGGCGTGAAAAGCGTGGCGGTAGTTCATCGGGTACTCCTGAAGAGCGCACAGTCTAACTGCGTAGCGACGTGTTTCGCAGGGCCAGGGCCGAAATGCAAAACGGCGGCAGATGGCTGCTAAAGTGGCAACCCCGCCAGCCAGAGACAAGGACCTTCCGATGGACATACGCGACCTCTTCCAGATCACGCTGCCAGTCATCCAGGCGCCGATGGCCGGCTCGCAGAACCATCAGCTCGCAGCGGCAGTATCCGAGGCTGGCGGGCTCGGCTCAATTCCCGCCGGCATGCTCAACGCCGAGACCCTGGACGCCGAACTGACCGCCATGGCCGTACTCACGCGCAAGCCCTACAACGTCAATTTCTTCTGCCATCGGACGCCAACGGCCGATCCCGCACGCAACGAAGCCTGGCTGGCGCTGCTCGCACCGTTTCTCGAAGAGCTGCAAATCGACCCGGCAAGCATCCCCAACGGCGCCACCCGCCAGCCCTTCGACGCGGTGATGGCCGAGGTGGTCGAGCGGCACCGCCCGCCTGTCGTCAGTTTTCACTTCGGCCTGCCTGCTGCCGAGTTGCTGCAGCGCGTGCGGGCCACCGGCGCGAAGATTCTGTCCAGTGCCACGACCCTCGAAGAAGGCCGCTGGCTGCAGGAACAGGGTGTGGATGCAGTGATCGCCCAGGGCGTCGAAGCCGGCGGGCATCGCGGCCTCTTTCTCAGCGAGGATCTCGACGGCCAGATCGGCACCTTCGCCCTGTTGCCACAATTGGTAAGCGCGCTGGATATTCCCGTGATCGCTGCCGGTGGGATCGCCGATGCGCGCGGTGTCGCCGCCGCGCAGACGCTCGGCGCGGCTGGCGTGCAGGTCGGCACCGCCTATCTGCTGTGTGACGAGAGCCGCGCCAGCCCCTTGCACCGTCAGGCATTGCAGAGTCCCGCCGCGCTGCACACCGTGCTGACCACCCTATTCACCGGGCGGCCAGCACGCGGCATGGTCAATCGAATCATCCGCGAACTGGGGCCTCGGCCCGCTGCGGCGCCGGCGTTTCCGCTGGCGGGCAATGCGATCGGTGCGCTGCGAGCCCCAGCCGAACCCAAGGGAATCGATGATTTCTCGCCGCTCTGGGCCGGTCAGAATGTCGGCTGTCGTGCCGTTCCAGCCGCGCAAATGACCGAAGCGCTAGCTGCCGGCTGGCTGCGCTGAGCAACGATCGAACCCGCGCCAAGCGTCGGAGCCGGGTCGACCGACGCTTCTCAGCGCGTAGACTGGGTGCGATCTGTAATTCAACGGACCGGATATGACCGTGCTGACCAATACATTGGTTTTTCTGGCCACCCTGGCCGGCATGGAGCTGTTCGCCTGGTGGGCGCACAAGTACGTGATGCACGGCTGGGGCTGGGGCTGGCACAAATCTCACCACGAGCCGCGCACTGGCTGGTTCGAGAAGAACGATCTGTATGCCGTGGTCTTTGCCGGGGTCGCGATTCTGCTGATTGCGTTGGGTACCGCCGGCTATGGCCCATTGGAGTGGGTCGGTGCGGGCATGACCGCCTATGGCGCGCTGTACTTCATCGCCCATGACGGGCTGGTTCATCATCGCTGGCCGCTACGCTACGTGCCCCGCAACGGTTATCTCAAACGCCTCTACCAGGCCCACCGCCTGCACCATGCGGTTGAGGGCAAGGAGCGCTGCGTGTCCTTCGGTTTTCTCTACGCGCCGCCGCTTGCCGTCCTCAAACAGCAACTGCGCGAGCTGCACGACGGGCCGTTGCGCAAGGCTAGCGCGGACGCATCCACAGAGAGGCGGGACGCGGCCTGACCGGCATTCGCCGCGAGGCCAATGCCAGCACGCCGCCGCCGAGCAAAAATTGCAGCTTCTGCGTTTTGCTGGTGGAGACCCGCGTGTCCCAGGCCGCCGCGCCGCGCGCCTTCACTTCGATGCCGATTTGTCGGTAGACGCCATGCGCCGTAGCGATCGACCAGGCCGAGCGCAATGGCAGGTCGCGCAGCCCCTGGGTCGCTGATTGATAGTAGGGCTCGGCCAGATCGACCAGCCGCGCAGCCAGCGTCGCCAATGCAGGCCGATGCTGAGGCAGACTGACTTCGGCAGCCGGTATGCCTACTTCCGCCAGCCAGTCCGCTGGCAAATAGATGCGTCCGATCTCGGCATCCTCAACGATGTCCCGCGCGATGTTCGTCAGCTGGAAGGCCAGGCCCAGATCACAGGCGCGGTCCAGCGTTGCCTCCGCCTCGGCCCCCATCACCTTTGCCATCATCAAGCCCACCACGCCGGCAACGCGATAACAGTACAACAGCGTTTCGTCGAGGGTCTGGTAGTGGTAATCCTGCACATCCATGCGAAAACCGGACAGGTGCTCCAGCGGATATTCCTTGGGAATCCGGTGGCGCTGGATAACCTGCTGAAACGCGGCGAACGCCGGATCGCTCATCGGCTCGCCTGCATAGGCGCGCTCGGTCAGGTCCACCAGTTCTGCCAATCGCGCCTCGCCGGACGAACGATCACCCTCCACCTGACCATGACCCAACGTTTGCCCGTCGATCACATCATCGCAGTGACGGCACCAGGCGTAGAGCATCACCGCGCTCTGGCGGGTGCGCTCGTCGAACAGTTTCGCCGCTGCGGCAAAGCTCTTGGAGCCGACGTTGATCGCTTGTGTCGAGTGATCGATGACCTGATCGTTCATCCGGCCTGCCCCTCTAACATGAAGTCCTCCAGCATCAACCCGGCGGTGGCCTTGGCCGAGCCCACCACGCCGGGCACGCCTGCGCCGGGATGGGTGCCAGCCCCGACGATATACAGGTTGGGAATCACGTCATCGCGGTTGTGCGGACGGAACCAGGCGCTCTGGGTCAGGATCGGCTCCAACGAAAACGCCGAGCCGAGATGCGCATTGAGCTCGTCGCGGAAATCGTGCGGCGTGAAGATTCGATGGGTGACCAAGTCCTCCCGCAGCCCCGGAATGTAGTGGCGCTCGAGATATTCGAAAATGCGGTCGCGGTATTTCGGCCCCTCAACTGCCCAGTCGATGTCCGCCGTGCCCAGGTGCGGCACTGGCGCCAACACGTAGTGGCTGGCACAACCCTCCGGCGCCAGCGATGGGTCGGTCACGCAGGGCGCGTGCAGATAGAGGGAAAAGTCGTCGGCCAGGGTTTCACGTTTGAAGATTTCATCGATCAACTCCCGGTAGCGGGGACCAAAACAGACCGTGTGATGTTGCAAGTGCTCATGCCGGCGCTTGAGGCCGAAATGAATGACGAACAGCGACATCGAAAATCGCTTGCCACTTAGCCGCTGCGCCTCTTCGCGGCCACGCTGCTCGTGGCCGAGCAGCTGCTTGTAGGTGTTCACCACATCGGCATTGGACGCTACCGCGTCGGTGTCGAAGCGCCGACCGTCATGTGTGATCACTGCGCTCGCTCGCCCTTGCGTCAGTACGATACGCGCCACCTCGGCATTCAGCTCCAATTTGCCACCCAGGTCTTCGAACAACCTGACCATCCCATGCACCAGCGCGCCGGTACCACCACGCGGAAACCAGACGCCACCCTGACGTTCCAGCGCGTGAATCAGCGCATAGATCGACGAGGTTTCGAACGGGTTGCCGCCCACCAGCAACGAATGAAAGGACAGTGCCTGACGCAGCCGGTCATTCTCGACGAAGCGCGCCACCATGCTGTACACGTTGCGCCAGGCCTGTAGTTTGGCCAGCTGCGGGGCCACTCCGACCATGCTGCGAAATGATAGGAAAGGCACGGTGCCGAGCTTGACGTAGCCCTCTTCATACACCGCGCGGGAATAGGCAAGAAAGCGCTGATAGCCGGCAACATCCTTCGGACTGAGCGCATGGATTTGCCGGTCCAGCGCCGCCTGGTCGTTGACGTAATCGAAGCTGTAGCCGTCTTCCCAGCACAGCCGGTAGAACGGGCTGACCGGCAGCAGCTCGACGTAATCGGCCATGCGCTTGCCGGCACCGGTGAAGAGTTCTTCCAGGGCTGGCGGATCGGTAATCACCGTCGGGCCTGCATCGAAGGTAAAGCCCTGGTCGTGATAGACGTAGGCGCGGCCGCCCGGCTTGTCGCGCTTTTCCACCAGGGAGGTCTGCACGCCGCTGCGCTGCAGGCGGATTGCCAGCGCAAGGCCGCCAAAACCGGCGCCAATCACCACGGCCCGCTTGGCTACACCGCCCGCTATTTCGTTCATTGCTTGTCCTTGTGCAGATTACCGGCGGCCAGCGCTCTGAGCGCCTCCCCTACCGGTACGGGAGGTTTGCCCGAGACAATGCGCAATCGGTCCCAGGTGGTCAGGTTGGCCGCATAGAAGCGCTGAATTAACGGTTCGCGCAGACGATAGAAACGCTGCATGACAGCCCAGCGGCGATCCGCCGGGCCGGCCATGAACAGCATGCGATTGAGCAACCGGAAGAATCCGCGCTGCCGCCACTGGGCCAGGGAATAGGCGCGGATGGCCGCGAACAGGCCAGCGGCATCCCAACGGTCCAGCGCGAGCAGGTGATCGGCCAGGCGCACCGCATCGGGCAGCGAGTAACCCGTGGTGGGATGAAACAAGGCCGCCGACAACCCGCTCTGTGGCACGCCCCGCGCTTCATCCCAGAATGCCGGCAGGTCACCGGAGAGCACGATGGGCAGCACGCCCTGTTCTTCGCGCAGCACTTCGGCGACGGCCCAACCTTGCGCACTGGCATAGCGCTCGATGTTGTTTCGCAGCGTATCGAGCGCCACGGCATCACCGTCGGCGTAATAGGTGTCTTCGATCAGCAGGGTGTCTGCGCTGAACGGCAACACATACACAAAGCGATAGCCGTCCTGCTGGGCAACGC
Organism: Stutzerimonas stutzeri; assembly: GCF_024448955.1. Classification (GTDB taxonomy): domain Bacteria; phylum Pseudomonadota; class Gammaproteobacteria; order Pseudomonadales; family Pseudomonadaceae; genus Stutzerimonas; species Stutzerimonas stutzeri_AQ. The sequence continues at coordinate 223,365 of NZ_JAMOIH010000002.1, read as the reverse complement.
TGGCATCCATGATGATCGGCGCTTGCAAGCCATGGGGCTGCTGCAGGCGCAGCTCCTGGCCGAGGAATTTCTGAAAGCCCAGTGCCAGCTGATGGCTACGGCGCACGCCACGCCCATCGATCACCGCGCCGGCATGCAGAGTTTCCCCCGACGCCAGCTGTACCCGCTGCGGCTCCACCTTTGCAACTTCGGTGCGCAGACGCATGCCGTCGCCCAGTTCGGCCATGAGGCTTCGATGAAAACGCTGCGAGAAGATGCTGGCATAACCGCTGTCCAGACGCCTCTGGAGGCCTGGAAAGATCACGTCGTAGCACGGCCAGCGATGACCTACCAGCGGTTCCAGCCAGGCCTGTTGCGCGGATGTCAGGTCATGCTCGTGAAAGGACCAGGTGTGATTGCCACCCAGCGTTTCGCCCTGTTCCAAAATCAGCAGTCGCAAGTCTGGGCGCCGTTGGCGCAGGCGCAGCGCCAGCAGCCCATTGGCCAGCCCACCGCCGACGAGGATCAGGTCCGCATCAGCCATGCTCGACGCCTCGAGGGACCGGCGATTCGATTCCTAGCACGTCCTCCATCAGCTGCGCGGCGCGCGGCGCGCCACCAGCGGCGCGAACCTCATCGCCCAGGTTTCGCGCCCGCTGTGCAAATCGTGGCTCACGCAACAGCTGTTTCAGCGCCTGCACGATACGTCGTCGACTGGCCAGGCGAGGATCGAGCTTCAGCCCCACGCCCGCATGAACCACACGTGCGGCGGCGCCGGGCTGATCGAAGGCAATCGGCAGGGCCAGGCTCGGCACGCCGGCTTCCAGCGCGTCGAGTACGGTATTCAGGCCGGCATGGGTGATCAGCGCGTCGGCTCTTGCCAACACGGCACGCTGCGGCGCGAAGTCGGTGACCCAGCTGGCGCCAGCATTCAGCAACCGACTTTCCTGCTGTGCATGAAGGCGGCCGCAATGAGCGATCAGCAGCTGCGCGTCGAGCTCGCGGCAGGCCTCGGCTATTCGCTGGAACAGGCCGAAGCGGTCGCCCTGTAGCGTGCCCAAAGAGGCAAACACGAACGGTCTTCCGCTAGCGATCGGTATTTCCAGCGCCGGTTCGGCTGCCAATGCCAGACGCAGCGGGCCGACGGCATGAAACTGCTCTGGCAATGCAGTGCGTGGAAAGTCGAAACCTGTGACCGTCTGACTCAACTGCAGCAACGGCGACAGGCATTCATCGAGGCGTTGACGCGGCGACAGGCCGAATTGCGCCGCATAGCGCGAGATTACTTCGGCGTGGACATGCATCGCCCGATCGTAGACGCGGCTGCTGTGCAGGTTCAGCTGCTCGCCCCAAGGAGTGGGCCGATAACGCCAAGGCATGACCGGCAGCGGCACCAACGCCTCCCTGTTGACCGGCAATGCACAGGCGACCGAAACGAACGGCAACCCGAGATGCTCGGCTACCAGCCCACCGGCAGCCTCCATTTGATCCGCGATGATGGCCTCGGCACCGATCGCACGCAGCACGGCCGGCGCGTCTTGGCAAAACATTTCGGTCGCTGCAGCCATGTCGGCGATCACGCGGCGTATACCCCAAGGGCCGCCAGGCCGCGCAGCGCGCTCGATCACTTGCTGAAGCGAACCAGGCGGATGCGAAGCAGTGCCGATGGGGACAAAACCAAGCTGCGGATGGCGCAACGCGACGGCGACATCCGCCTGCTGCACGACCGTCACCCGATGCCCGCGGGAAATCAGCTCAGCGCCGATCGCCTCCATGGCACGCAGGTGGCTATGAAACGGCGGCGCGATAACCGCGAAATGAGTCATCGAAACGCACCGTGCCGGCGAGCGGCTTGTCGCTGGGTTCGCATCAGACCGTGAACGGATCGAAAGCTGGCAACAACGGTGCCCGAGTCAAAGCCGACAGATCCGCCGAGCCAGTGCAGAAGCAGGCGATACGCAGCTGTTGGATCAGCACCTGGAAATGTTCGATTACAGCGTCCGGCCCGATCAACGCGGCGTCGAGCACACCGGCCGCCTGCCCGACCAGATCGGCGCCGAGGCGAATGGCCTTGGCCGCATCGATGCCGTCGCGAATGCCGCCCGATGCGATCAGTTGTGCATCGGGGCAAGCCCGCCGCACCTCAGCGATCGCTTGCGCCGTTGGAATGCCCCAGCCGGCAAACGCCTGCGCCACTGCACGCTGACTGGAATCCGCCGCCCGCTCGGCCTCGACCGCGGCCCAACTGGTGCCGCCAGCGCCTGCGACGTCGATGACCGAAGCCCCCGCGTCCAGCAACCGGCGCGCCACGGAGGCGGAGATACCCGCACCGACCTCCTTGACCACCAGCGGCACCGGCAAGCGTGATGCCAGCACCTCGATTGCGTCGAGCACGCCGCGCCAATCGCGATCACCGCCCTTCTGCACGGCTTCCTGCAACGGATTGAAATGAATGATCAGGGCGTCGGCTTCGATCATGTCGACCGCCCGCTGCGCCTCGTCCAGCCCGTAGCCAGCTACCAGTTGCGCCGCGCCGAAATTCGCCAACAGTGGAATAGATGGAGCCAGTTGCCGCAATTGCCGTGTCAGGCCTTGATCGGCACCGGTTTCCAGCGCGATGCGTTGCGACCCGACCGCCAACGCGATACCCAGCGCCTCGGCGGCTTCGGCTAGATTGCGATTGATCTGCGTAGCCCGCGCCGCGCCGCCAGTCATGGAGCTGATCAGCATGGGTGCCATCAGCGTTCGGCCACATAGCGAGCTGCGGATATCGATGTCGTCCAGACGCAACTCTGGCAACGCGCAGTGCTCGAACGTCAAAGCCGCGAAGCCCGCCTCTACCTTAGTGCAGGCGCGACGCGGATCGAGAACGATATCCAGATGTTCGTTTTTACGTTCTGAAAAGAGTTCTCTGCTCATGCGGCGCCTCGTTTGATGACCTTATGTTGACGAGCGTAGTCAATAAAAGTGCCTGGACTTGTACAGGGTTAACAACTTGTATAAGTAACACAACAATTCTCCCGATAATCGATACAGGAGGTCGGCATGGCGACCGTATTGCCGAGTACGCAGCTGGATTTCGAGCTCACACTCGGCACATTGCGCAGGCAGGTCGACGACCGACTAAGTCTATGGCTGCCACAATGCCCGCCGCAGGATGCCATCGGCACCGTCATGCGTGACGGCACCTTGGCACCCGGCAAGCGGATTCGGCCGTTGCTGCTGCTTCTGGCTCTCAAGGATCTGCGTCCGGAATATCGTCTGGAGCCTGCACTAGACCTGGGATGTGCGTTGGAGATGGTGCACGCCGCCTCGCTCTTTCTGGATGACATGCCCTGTATGGATAACGCCGAGCTACGCCGTGGGCAGCCCACCATCCACCTGCGGTTCGGTGAAGATGTGGCCGTGCTGGGCTCCGTTGCGCTGCTCAGCCATGCTTTTGGTATAGCGGCATCCGTGGAGGACATCGATCATGCGACTCGCAATCGCCTGGTATGCCTTCTGACGCAGGCTACCGGTGCGCAGGGGCTGGTCCGCGGGCAGTATCAGGACCTCCACGAAGGTCGAGGGCCCCGACCACTGGAGGCCGTTGCCCAGGCCAATCGACTAAAAACCTGCCCACTGTTCACCGCTGCGGTGGAGTTTGCCGCCCTGCTGGGGGGCGCGAGCAACCACTGCACACGCCATCTGAACGGCTTCGCTACCGAGCTGGGCATGGCGTTCCAGCTGCTCGACGACCTGGCCGACGGGCACAGTCCTCAGCAAAGCGGCAAGGACGCAGGCAAGGATGAAGGCAAGAGCACCGTGGTCACCCTGCTTGGTCCGGAAGCGGCCCGCAAACACGTCGAGCAGCATCTGGCGCACGCAGCCCAGCATCTGACCGATGCCGGTATCGGCGATGGGCATCTTGCAACGTTGCTGGGCTATTTCCGCGACCGGTCTCACTGACGCAACAGCCCGGCTCAGACCGCTGTGTCGCTCCATCACTCGAATGTATGGTGCTAGGCAGCTCTCTCGCCACCTCCTTAGACTCCGGCCCATAAAACGGAGGACACCCCATGCCCGAGATGCTGCTTTGCCCACGCAACCTTGCCTTCGAGCTCTACGAAGTGCTCGATGCCGAAGCGCTGACCCGCCGCGAACGCTTCGCCGACCACAGCCGCGAGACCTTCGATGCCGCCGTGGGTACCGCCCGCCAGATCGCGGAAAAATACTTCGCTTCGCACAACCGCAAGTCCGACGAGAACGAGCCGCTCTACCAGAACGGCGAGGCGGTGCTGATTCCCGAGGTCAAACCGGCGGTGGACGCCTTCATCGAGGCCGGATTCCACAATGCCCAGCGCAGCTTCGAAGATAGCGGCATGCAGTTGCCAAACCTGCTATCGCGGGCCTGCTTCGCGCATTTCCAGTCGGCCAACATCGCCACCAGCTCCTATCCGATGCTGACCATGGGCGCGGCGCATCTGATCGAAACCTTTGGTTCGGAAGAGCAAAAGCAGCGCTTTTTGCAGCCGATGATCGAGGGTCGTTTCTTTGGCACCATGGCGCTCACCGAGCCGCATGCCGGCTCATCGCTGTCGGATATCCGCACCCGCGCCGAGCCGGCCGGCGACGGCAGCTATCGCCTGAAAGGCAACAAGATCTTCATTTCCGGCGGCGATCACCCGCTGTCCGAAAACATCGTGCATATGGTGCTGGCCAAGCTGCCGGATGCGCCGGCCGGTGTGAAAGGCATCAGCCTGTTTATCGTGCCGAAATTCCTGGTCAAGGATGACGGCAGCCTCGGCGAGCGCAACGACGTGCTGCTGGCCGGCCTGTTCCACAAGATGGGCTGGCGCGGCACCACCAGTACGGCGCTGAACTTCGGCGATAACGGCAATTGTGTGGGTTATCTCGTGGGCGAGCCGCACAAGGGCCTGGCCTACATGTTCCAAATGATGAACGAGGCGCGCATCGGCGTCGGCATGGGCGCCATCATGCTCGGCTACGCGGGCTATCTGTACTCGCTGAACTACGCCCGCGAGCGCCCGCAGGGCCGACTGCCGGACGGCAAGGATCCCGTCTCGGCGCAGGTGCCGATCATCGAGCACACCGACATCAAGCGCATGCTGCTGACGCAGAAAGCCTACGTCGAGGGCGCCTTCGATCTGGGCCTGTATGCCGCGCGGCTGGTGGATGACGAGCACACCGCTGAAAGCGAGGACGAACGACGCAACGCCGCCGAGCTGCTCGACTTGCTCACCCCCATCGTCAAATCCTGGCCTTCGGAGTTCTGCCTGAAGGCCAACGAACTGGCGATCCAGATCCTCGGCGGCCACGGTTATACCCGCGAATATCCGGTGGAGCAGTACTACCGCGACAATCGTCTGAATCCGATTCACGAAGGCACCCATGGCATTCAGTCTCTGGATCTGCTGGGCCGCAAGTTGATGCAGAACAAGGGCGCCGGCCTGCGCCAGTTGCTCGGGCTGATCCAGAACTGCTGCGCACGCGCCGCCGAATACCCATCGCTGGAGCCGTTGCGCGAACCGTTGCAACAGCTGGTCGCGCGCCTGACCGCGGTCACCCAGGCACTGCTGGGCGACCTGATGGCCGGCAAGGTCAATCTGGCGCTGGCCAATTCCGCGCTGTATCTGAAAGTCTTCGGACACACCGTGATCGGCTGGCGCTGGCTGGAACAGGCGATTCGCGCTGAACAGGGGCTTGCGGCAGGCAATCCTTCCGACGTCGATTTCTACAAAGGCAAGCAGCAGGCCGCGCGCTACTTTCTGACCTGGGAAGTGCCGGGTTGCCAGCACGAGCTGAACCTGCTGGACGCGCGCGACGATACCTGCCTGACGATGGACGACAGCTGGTTCTAGGTCGGTTTCCGCTTCCCGCGCACCGCACTGGGCGGTGTCGCCGAAGCTCTAGCGACCATTCCGATAAACCGAGACAGAGCCTCAAAGCCAGCCGCCACCATCACGAAGCGCTCGATGAATGCCTCTTAGCACAAGGGGCATTTTTTTTGACAGCCCGTCAAATCATCGGGTTAGAATCGCTGGCATGTCCCGTGCATAAACTGCCGGGAAACTCGCTTTTCTCGGAGACCGCACTTGGACGTCGGCAACATCAACCACCTTTTTTTCGTCGGTGCCCTGTTGGTTGCTGCCAGTATCCTGATGAGCTCTTTGTCCGCGCGCCTGGGCGTGCCGATCCTGGTCATCGTCCTCGGTGTCGGCATGCTGGCTGGAGTCGATGGTATTGGCGGCATCGTCTTCGAGGATTACCGGCTCGCCTTCATCATCAGCAACCTGGCGCTGGCGGTGATTCTGCTCGACGGCGGAATGCGAACACGCAAGGCCACCTTCCGCGTCGCGCTCTGGCCATCGATGTCGCTGGCCACCCTCGGCGTGGCGATCACCTCCGGCCTGACCGGTATAGCGGCTGCCTGGCTATTCGACCTGCGCCTGATCGAAGGTCTGTTGATCGGCGCTATCGTCGGCTCCACCGACGCCGCGGTGGTATTCAACCTGCTCAACGGCAAAGGTCTCAACGAACGCGTCGGGCCCACACTGGAAATCGAATCGGGCAGCAACGATCCGATGGCGATGTTCCTTACCGTCACCCTGATCAGCATGATCGCCTCGGGGGAAACCTCATTCACCTGGACCGTGCTGATCAGCCTGATTCAGCAGTTCGGTATCGGTATTCTGCTCGGCCTGGCCGGCGGCTGGCTGCTGCTGCATCTGATCAATCGCCTCTCCGTCGCCGATGGCCTCTATCCGCTGCTGGCCGTGGCTGGCGGCATCATGATCTACGCCTTATCCGGCGCGGCGGGCGGCAGCGGGATCATGGCCGTGTACGTCTGCGGCTTGCTGCTGGGCAACCGTCCGATTCGCAACCGCTACGGCATTCTGCACATGTTCGACGGCCTGGCCTGGCTCAGCCAGATCGGCATGTTCCTCGTACTCGGACTGCTGCTAACGCCCAGCGAGCTGCTGCCCATCGCCGTTCCCGCCCTGCTCCTGTCGTTGTGGATGATCCTGTTCGCCCGCCCGCTCTCGGTGTTCATTGGCCTGCTGCCGTTCAGGAGTTTCAATCTACGCGAGCGCCTGTTCATTTCCTGGATCGGCCTGCGCGGCGCGGTGCCGGTAATTCTCGCTGTGTTTCCACTTGTTGCCGGCCTGGACAATGCGCAGCTATTTTTCAACGTGGCGTTCTTCATCGTGCTGGTCTCGCTGCTGTTGCAGGGCACCACGCTCGGCTGGGCGGCAAAAAAAGCCAAGGTCGAAGTTCCGCCTTCACCATCGCCAATTTCGCGCACCGGTCTGCAAGTCCACCCCACCAGCCAGTGGGAGCTGTTCATCTATCGCCTGAGCGCCAGCAAGTGGTGTGTCGGGGCGGCCCTGCGCGAACTAAAGATGCCCGAAGGCACGCGGATTGCCGCGCTATTCCGTGGCAGGGCGCTGCTGCACCCGTCCGGCAGTACGCGGCTGCAGGTCGATGACATCCTTTGCGTCATCGGCCATGAAGAAGATCTGCCGGCACTCGGCAAACTGTTCAGCCAGGCGCCGCAACGGGGCCGCGACATGCGGTTCTTCGGTGACTTCATTCTCGAAAGCGAAGCCGAGATGGGCGCTCTCGCTGCGCTGTATGGCTTGAAGCTGGGTGATGTAGATGAACATCAACAGATAGGCCGGTTCATTACCGAGCGTGTCGGCGGCAAACCGGTCATTGGCGACTATATCGAGTGGAGCGGCCTGACCTGGACGATTGCCGCCATGGAGCAGGGGGAAGTCCGCAAGGTCGGACTGAGGTTCCCGGAAGGCGAAAAACCAGGCCCGTCGCTGCAGTTCTGACGAGGCGCCTGGGTCGCGGTCAGGATGGAGGGACGTTCCGATCTATGGACTCGCCGCGGCCATCCGCAGCCCTTAGACTCCGCGCTCGTTCTTCATTTCGATAGTACCCATGGCCTCATTGCGTAATTTGCTGCTGGCGACACTGCTCCTTGTCGCCCCGCCCCTTCTCCACGCCGCCCCGACCATCCCAGGGCTGACGGGCAATCAGAGCGCCGGGGAAGAGGCGAAACCCGCGCAACCGAGCAACGATGAACGCGCCAGCCGGTTCGCCGACCAGGCGAGTCAGGCGCAGCAGCGGCTGACCGAACTCAAGGCCGAGCTAGCCGGCGCGCCGAAGGAAATTGCCGAGGCGCAACGTGAGCTGAGCAAGCTCAAGGGCAGCGACACCAGCGAACTGGCGTCGAAGCTGGCCAAGCAGAGCGTCCCCGCACTTGAACAGCGACTGACCGAACGCGTCGATGAACTCTCGGCTTGGCAGGCGGCCCTGACGTCGGCCAATAGCATGATCATCAGCTCGCAGACGCGCCCGGAGCGCGCCCAGGCCGACATCAGCAAATCTCAGACGCGCATCGACGAGATCAACAACCTCCTCAAGACGGGCCGTGAGAGCGGCAAACCTTTGACTGACGAGCGTCGTGAACTGCTCAACGCGGAGAAAACCGCGCTCAACGCTCAGATCGAATTACGTCGCAACGAGTTGGCCAGCAACAGCTTGTTGCAGGATCTGGGCATTGCCCGCCGCGACCTGCTGTCCGAGCGCATCACGCGCGCCGAACAGGAAACCATGGCGCTGCAGACGGCGATCAACAACAAACGCCGCGAGGAATCGGAGCAAACCGTCGCCGAATTCTCGCTGAAGGCCGAGAAGGCCGGCTCGGACAAGCTGCTACCGGCCGAGAGCGCGGAGAACCGCAAACTTTCGGGTTATCTGCTACGCGCCACCGAGCGTCTCAACGACCTGACCCAGGAAAATCTGCAGACTCGCCAGCAGCTCGATACGCTCAATCAGGCCGATCAGGCGCTGGAAGAGCAGATCGCCGTGCTCGAAGGCAGCCTGTTGCTGTCGAAGGTGCTTTACCAGCAGAAGCAGGCCCTGCCACAGCTAAGCCTGAACAAGAACCTGGCGGATGAGATCGCCGATATCCGCCTTTACCAGTTCGAGCTGAATCAGCGCCGCGAGCTCAGCGGTAACGTCGAGGCGTATGTCGAACAACAGCTCGCCAGCCAGCCTCCCGACGAGGTAACGCCGGAGCTGCGCAGCGCGCTGCTGGAGCTCGTGCGCACCCGTGGCGAGCTGCTCGATCGACTCAATCACGCGCTCAACGCGCTACTGAGCGAATCGATTACGCTGCAGCTGAATCAGCGCCAGCTTCAAACCAAGGCCCAAGCGCTGAGCGAAACACTGGACGAGCAGATGTTCTGGATTCCGAGCAATAAGCCGCTGGATCTGGACTGGCTCAAAAACATACCGACGCTGCTCGACCGGCAGTTGCGCGCGATGCCCTGGGGCTCCGCGTTCGAGGCGCTCGGTGCCGGACTGGTGGAGCGGCCCCTGTTCTTCGTGCCACTGCTGCTGGTGATCGGCGCGCTGCTGTGGCGCCGAAATGCCATAAACGCCAAGCTCGACTCGCTCAGTGCGGACATCGGCCACTTCCGCAACGACAGTCAGCTGCATACGCCGCTGGCGCTGATGCTGAACCTGCTGTTGGCCCTGCCCGGTGCGCTGTTTCTAGCGCTGTGTGGGTACCTGCTACAGATGGACGGTCGCGGTCAGAACATCAGTCTCGGCGCCGCTTTCTATCAGATGGCGCAGGCCTGGCTGGTGTTCTACAGCGCCTATCGCATGCTCTCGCCCAACCGTGTTGCCGAAACGCATTTCGGTTGGTTCCAGCCGCAGGTGGCCTTCCTGCGCAATGAAATCCGCCGGCTGGGGCTAGTGGTCATGGCACTGGTGGCGGTCGTGGCGATCGCCGAGCATCAGCCGGGAAGCCTGGTGGACGACGTGATCGGCATCGTGGTCGTCATCACCTGCTACGCACTGATGAGCTGGAGACTGACACGCCTGCTGCTCAAAGGCCCATCGAGCCAGAACGCACCGCCGGTTCGCCGCTTCATCGGCCTGCTGTTCAGCATGCTGCCATTGGCGCTGATCGTGGTGGTGGGCCTGGGGTATTACTACACCGCGCTGAAATTGACCGGCCGGCTGATCGACACGCTCTATCTCCTGCTGGCCTGGGTCGTTGTCGAGGCAGCGCTGATCCGTGGTCTTACGGTGGCTGCGCGGCGTCTGGCATACAAGCGCGCGGTCGCCAGGCGAGAAGCGAATCCCGATGAATCGACCATGCCCCACGAAGAGGCCGCCGAGCCCGGCTTGGCAATCGACCAGGTCAACCAACAATCCCTGCGCCTGACCCGGCTGGCGATGTTCGGCCTGTTCTTCGTCGTGCTGTACTGGGTCTGGGCCGATCTCATCAGCGTGGTGTCGTATCTCGATAACGTCACCCTGTATGAATTCACCAGCGGCAGCGGCGAGACCGCCACTACCTCGGCCATCACGCTCAACAATCTAATCGGCGCACTGGCCACGGTGGTCATAACTTTCGCGCTGGCGCGGAATCTGCCAGGGCTTCTCGAAGTTCTGGTGCTGTCCCGAATGCGCCTCGCGCAGGGCAGCGCCTATGCCACCGGCACCTTGCTTTCGTACACGCTGGTCGGCATAGGCATCGTCACGACGCTTTCGACGCTTGGCGTGAGTTGGGACAAGCTGCAATGGCTGGTCGCTGCCCTTTCGGTGGGGCTGGGTTTCGGCCTGCAGGAGATCTTCGCCAACTTCGTTTCGGGCCTGATCATTCTGTTCGAAAAACCGGTCCGCATCGGCGACGTGGTGACCATCGGCAACCTGTCCGGGACCGTCAGCCGCATTCGCATTCGGGCGACGACCATCACCGATTTCGACAACAAGGAAATCATCGTCCCGAACAAGACCTTCGTGACCGATCAGCTGGTCAACTGGTCGCTCAACGACACCGTCACCCGGGTCACCATTCGCATCGGCGTACAGTTCGGCTCCGATCTGGAAGTGGTTCGCAGCCTGTTGTTCCAGGCGGCCCGAGAGAATCCTCGCGTGCTCAAGGAGCCCGAGCCGCAGGTGTTCTTTCTCAGCTTCGGCGAGAGCCGGCTGGAGCATGAACTGCGCCTGCACGTGCGCGACCTCGCCGACCGCAACCCGGTAATCGACGAGATAAACCGGTGGCTCGATCAGGAATTCCGCACACGCGGAATCGTCATCGCCTTCCGGCAGCTGGATGTACACCTGAAGAACCCGCCGCCAGCGCTGGAAATCCAGCGGGTCGATAAGGACGAAACTCTCATCGACACACCTGCCAGCGGTCAGCCCTGAGGAACGCCCCGACAGACGCGACCTCCAAATTCAAATGCGCTCGCCCGGCGGGCGCTATCTTTCAAGACAGCGCCGGAGCCACCGTGAAAACCCTCACCGAGCTGCATTTCGATAACCGCTTCGCCCGACTCGGCGACGTATTCTCCACCAAGGTGACGCCCCAGCCCCTGGCCGAACCGCGCCTGGTGGTGGCCAGCGAGGCAGCAATGAGGCTGCTCGATCTCGACCCGGCGTTGGCGGACGATCCGCTGTTCACCGAGCTGTTTTCCGGCCACAAGCTCTGGAGCACCGCCGAGCCGCGGGCGATGGTCTATTCCGGTCATCAATTCGGCAGCTACAACCCGCAGCTAGGCGACGGTCGCGGCTTATTGCTGGGCGAGGTGGTCAACGATGCCGGCGAGCATTGGGACTTGCATCTCAAGGGCGCCGGCCTCACGCCTTACTCGCGTATGGGCGATGGTCGCGCCGTACTGCGCTCTTCGATCCGCGAATTTCTCGCCAGCGAGCATCTTCATGCCTTGGGCATTCCCAGCTCACGCGCACTTTGCGTGACCGGCTCGGATACGCCGGTCTATCGCGAGCGTCAGGAGCGCGGCGCGATGCTGCTGCGCCTGGCGCCTAGCCATGTACGCTTCGGCCATTTCGAATTTTTCTACTATACCAAGCAGCACGACGAACTAAAGCAGCTGCTCGATCACGTCGTCGAATCTCACTTTGCCGATTGCCTGGAACATCCGGAGCCCTACCACTCATTCTTCCGCGAGGTGCTGCAGCGCACCGCCGAGCTGATCGCCCGCTGGCAGGCTTATGGTTTCTGCCACGGCGTAATGAACACCGACAACATGTCGATCTTGGGCATCACCTTCGATTTCGGTCCCTACGCTTTTCTCGATGACTTCGATGCTCGCTTCATCTGCAACCATTCCGACCACACCGGCCGCTATTCCTACGAGAATCAGGTGCCCATCGCGCACTGGAATCTCGCCGCGCTGGCCCAGGCGCTGACGCCGTTCATCGCCATCGAGCAGCTACGCGAGACGATGGACCTGTTCCTGCCGATCTACGAAGCTGCCTGGCTCGACCTGATGCGCCAGCGGCTGGGCCTGCAGACCGCTGACGACAGCGACAAAGAGTTGGTGCAGCGCCTGCTGCAGCTGATGCAGGGCAGCGCTATCGATTACACAAACTTCTTCCGCGAACTCGGCGAGAGCCCAGCGGAGCAGGCCCTGGCTCGCCTACGCGAGGATTTCATCGATATCAAATCGTTCGACGAGTGGGCCGCGAGCTATCGCAAGCGCACCGAGAGCGAGGGCAGCGCCCAGCAGGCGCGGCGGACACGCATGCGCGCGGTCAATCCCAAATACATCTTGCGCAATTACCTGGCCCAGCAGGCAATCGAGGCTGCGGAAGCTGGCGACTACGGTCCGGTGCGTGAGCTGCATGCGGTGCTCAGCCGCCCCTTCGATGAGCAACCGGGTATGGAGCACTACGCCAAGCGCCCGCCGGAATGGGGCAAGCATCTGGAAATCAGCTGCTCGTCATGAGCAATGGCGTTGCGCAATATGCTGCGCAGAACTTCGCTCACCACCCTGATCCCCTCAGCCTCGCGGCCCGTAAACGCTGGGCTGGGGCGCATCTGTGCCAAACCTTGCACAGCGCCGGCAGGAAGTTGCTCAACTTAGTGTGAGCAGTCCCGCAGATCAGATCGAGCGCTTGCGATGTGCATCCAGTAACCCATTGATATGTAATTAGTTTCAGCAACCTGGCACGCGACTTGTACTTCTCTGCCTGCCATTCCGGCATTCAACAAAGGCAAAGGAGAGCACTCATGCCAACACCCGCGTATCTGTCCCTCGAAGGCACCAAGCAAGGCCTGATCACCGCAGGCACTTTCACAGAGGACTCGGTCGGCAATATCTTCCAGGAAGGACATGAAGACCAGATCCTGGTGCAGGCTTTCCAGCACCAGGTCATCATTCCGCGCGATCCGCAGTCCGGTCAGCCCACCGGCCAGCGTGTACACAAGCCGCTGATGATCACTAAGGTGTTCGACAAGTCGTCGCCGCTGATCTTCAACGCCCTGACCTCCGGCGAGCGCCTGAACAAGTGCCGCCTGGAGTGGTACCGCACCTCCTCCACCGGTACCCAAGAGCATTACTACACCATCGAACTGGAAGACGCGGTGATCGTCGACGTGCAGTCGCGCATGCCCAACTGCCAAGACCCGAACATGTCCCACTTCACCCATCTGGAAGACGTCTACTTCACCTACCGCAAGATCGTCTGGACCCACGAAGTCTCCGGCACTTCCGGCTCTGACGACTGGCGCACCCCAATCGCTGGCTAACGCGATCGCGGCAAAGCAGGCTTCGGTCGGGCGCACCCCGGCTGAAGCCTTTTTGCGAAACAGTAGCGGAAATTCGGACCGCGGCGTCGCAATGCGCGACTCAGCGCACCGCAACGCCGCCAGCGCGTGGTACATCAAGCCCCCGCATGCGCCCTGGCGCACACCATGGACGGATCCAGGAGGAACAAGGATGTTCGCCCCCGCCAACCAGAAGCACTTTTACCTGCACATCGAAGGCATCGAGCATGACCTTCAAGTGCTTGAGTTCAGCGGCCGAGAAGCCATCAGCCAGCCCTACCGCTTCGAACTGGAGCTGGTCAGCGAGCGGCCCGACTTGGATCTGGAAAGCCTGTTGCACCAATCCGCGTTTCTGGCATTCACAGCGGATGGCGCCGGCATCCACGGCCAGATCCACCGCGCCGCACAGGGCGAATCCGGCAAACGCCTGACTCGCTATCGGTTGGTCATCGTTCCGAAGCTCGCCTATCTGGCGCACCGGACCAACCAGCGAATCTTTCAGCACCTCTCGGTACCGCAGATCATCGCTCTGGTGTTGGAAGAGCACGGCATTCTCGCTGCCGACAGCCACCGTTTCGACCTTGGCCCAGTGATTTATCCTGAACGTGACTACTGCGTTCAGTACGACGAAACCGACCTGCACTTCATCCAGCGTCTGTGTGAGGAAGAAGGCATTCACTACCACTTTCGGCACAGCGAAGCCGGCCACATGCTGGTGTTCGGTGATGACCAGACGGTGTTCCCGAAACTTGCACCGGTCGCTTACCAGCAGGACAGCGGACTGGTTGCTGACGCGCCGGTCATCAAGCGCTTCGGCGTGCGCATCGAGACCCGCACCGGCCGCGTCACCCGCCGCGATTACGACTTCGAAAAGCCCCGTCTGATGCTGGAAGCCGGCGTTCGAAGCGACGCCCAGCCTGACCTGGAGGATTACGACTATCCCGGCCGCTTCGTCGATCGCGAGCGCGGCAAGCAACTGTCTCGGCGCGTTCTGGAACGGCACCGCCACGATTTCGAACTGGCCGACGGCGAAAGCGATCAGCCGCTGTTGGTCAGTGGTCACTTTCTCCCGCTCAGCGAGCACCCGCGTAGTGACTGGAATCAGCTGTGGCTGCTCAGCGAAGTTTTTCATGAGGGCAAGCAACCGCAAGTACTGGAGGAGTCAGCCACCGACGCGTCACGCCCGCGCGCACCAACCCCCTCTCCCCTCGGGGGAGAGGGCTGGGGTGAGGGGCTAGGGAGCATTGCCCAACGTTTCGGAGCAGACGCCTTCACTCAAGGCTACCGCAACCACTTCACCGCCACGCCCTGGGCCGTCCCCTTCCGCCCAGCGCTCAAACATCCCAAGTCCCGCATTCTCGGCAGCCAGAGCGCAGTCGTCACCGGCCCCGCCGGCGAGGAAATTCACTGCGACCAATACGGTCGTGTAAAAGTCCAGTTTCACTGGGATCGCGAGGGCCAAGCCGATGACAAGACGAGCTGTTGGCTGCGTGTATCCTCCAGCTGGGCTGGCGACCGCTACGGCGGCATCGCTATCCCTCGGGTCGGAATGGAAGTGCTGGTCACCTTCCTCGAAGGCGACCCCGACCAGCCGCTGATCACCGGCTGCCTGTACCACAAGGAAAATGCCGTTCCCTACGACCTACCGGCGAACAAGACCCGTAGCCTGTTCAAGACCCTCAGCTCGCCGGGTGGCGAGGGCTACAACGAACTGCGCATCGAAGACCGCAAGGGCGCCGAACAGATCTACCTCCACGCCCAACGTGACTGGGACGAGAACATCGAGCACGACCAGAAGATCCGCGTCGGCCATGAACGCCACGACACCGTCGAGGCCAATAGCCACAGCGAATTCCGCGCCGAAGAACACCGCACCACACACGCCGACCGCAAGACCGAGATCCGCGCCAACGACCACCTCACCGTGGGCAACAACCAGCACCTGAAAATCGGCAGCGGGCAGTTCGTCGAGGCGGGCAACGAAATTCACCTCTCCAGCGGCCTGAAAGTCGTCCTCGAAGCGGGCAGCGAGCTAACCTTCAAAGCCGCCGGCAGCTTCATCAAACTCGACGCCAGCGGCATCACTTTGGTTGGTCCGGTGATCAAGATGAACTCCGGGGGAGCGGGCAGTAGCGGCTCCGGGGCCAGCCCCATCATGCCGGTCAAACCAAAGCCGACCGATACCGCTCCAGTTGGGGAAAAAGCCGGAAAGGCCAGAGTTAATACCCTCTCTCCCCTCCTGAGCAGGGCGAGAAAGGACCAGCGATGCTGATTGTTGATGTCTGGGGGGACCCGGAACAGGGAGGACAAATCGACCTACTGGATCCGGAGGACAAAGCATGAGCAGCTTCAACGACCAAAACATCGAACAGGGCGTCCGCAAACGTACAGTGTATGAAAATACTCGTCGCGCCCGACTGGTGTTGAATGTTGATCGCAAGGACGGGGGCAAGCTGCAACTGCCCATACTGCTCGACGCCCGTGCTACTGAAGAAGAAGAGAATATCCAGCAGAACACCCTTTTGGCTGTGGTGCCAATGGCACGCCTACCGGGATACGACAGCCATAGCGAAGCCCCCAGGGGGGGGCTGCCACGCCCAGGCCGCATCTACGTTTTCCTGCAGAACAGGCTGTGGCGCGAGTTGGAGTGCGACGGCAGAGGGCAGTTGTCCGAAGTGGACGTCGCCCACTGGCGCAAGACGGCCGAGCAGGGAGGAAATGCTGACCAACGCGATCCCGTCGGCAAGACCCAACATCTCGTCATCCTACCGGTGATCCTACAGGGCCGCGACGTCGCCAATGAACTCTATATGACCTACAGCGAAATGCCCTGGACCTGGGAGTACATCCAATGGCTGGAAGCCAGCAGCGGCCGCATTAAGAACCGCTGCCAGAATATTCGCCCGGCGTGGGCCGCCGCGGTGGTCGATGCCAAGCAGTGGAAGCCGACCCAAACCATGCCGGCGCTCCCCATCGCCAACATCGCCCTTGGCCTCTGCGCTCGGGAACTGCATCTGGAAACCTTGCTCGACGATCCAGCGCTATTCACGCCTGCAATGCAGAAGCTACCTGAGAATCTGATGATCAGGCAGTTGGAGAATCGCCAACAGGAGTTGGCAAAGCATCTACAAGAAAATCCTCCCGAGCCAGTACCAGCGTCACTCGCCAACGCAGATCTTCTAGCGGAGTACCAGTTGCGCAACTACCCGAAGTTGGTTGGCCTGATACTCGACGACCCTCTGTTCGATCTGCGCCATGCGGTAGCGCAATCGCAGTTGGCGGTCGAACTGCTCCAAGCCCTCAACGCATTGGTACCTCACCAGCCATTTGGTCGCTACGCGGAGGCGCTCTATCAAGAAGTCATGTCGATAGACAATCTGAGCGCCTATGTAGACCGGGCAGCGCTGAACCGCACAATGCTGCACACCGAGCGCCAACAGACGCGGGAATGCCTATACCGGCAACAGGAGCGCATCCTTAGGCTAATTGATAAGAAATTACCGAGCGTCTGGAACGACTGGCTGTACTGCCGCGATGAACGCCTGCTAGAACCCTACGCTCTGCTGGTCGAACTACTCGAGTTGCTGCAACGCTCACCCAAAGCTTGCGATGCTCGCTGCATCGAAGCGGAAGATCGCAAGCACAGCGCTAAGATCAATGCAGTGGCTAAAAAGCTGATTGGCGCCAGCCATGCTTTAACCCGAGATTTACTGTCCAGCGCGCCAGATCAGTTGCCGGAAACCTTGCAACGTCTCAAGCAACTGAAGACCAGCCAGGACAACATCAACCCCGAGCGGCTGGGCATTAGTTCCCTGGCATTGCTGATTA
Organism: Stutzerimonas stutzeri; assembly: GCF_024448955.1. Lineage (GTDB taxonomy): Bacteria > Pseudomonadota > Gammaproteobacteria > Pseudomonadales > Pseudomonadaceae > Stutzerimonas > Stutzerimonas stutzeri_AQ. Next base: position 205,952 of record NZ_JAMOIH010000002.1, on the reverse strand, counting down.
GCCAGCAAAGCGAGGAAGGCCAAGCGGGCGACCAACCGCCAAATCACTCCTATGGCGTCCAGAATATTGCATTGGCCATTGACGAGCTCTTAGCCCACGTCGCCAAGGGCGTGGTGCAGATTATCAAGCGGCTATCCGCGCACCAGGAGCTTACTGTCGTTGAGATGCAGCGGGCATTCGCCCCCAGCTTCCGTACATTGCAAGATCTACATAGCCGGGGAATGTCCCTGAATATGGTGGAACAGGGCAAGGCGATAGCTCAGGGCAAGGCAGTAATAGGCGTCCATGGTGCAGGGCTGAGCTTCGGCATTACGCCTGGCGAACGCGCTGCGGTTACCCGTAAGAATTACCTGTATGCCAGCCTGGAGGACAGCGGTGGCAGGGTACGTGCCACCAGCAGCGGCAAACTGGCTGTACGCCTCAACTTCGCCAGTAAGGACTTGGGCCGCCTGCTAATGGTGGTCGGCGATGTCGATGACCCGCTGGTCCAGGATTTCAATAAATGGCGTTTCGGCATAAATCATCTGGACACGGCGGAGAAGCTATCCAAGTCGACCAAACTGCCGTTACTAGCATCGGTGTTGGCGCTCTACAACCTGCATGTAAATACGTTTGGGGCGCAGGAGCTCTGGAAGCAGGAGACGGGGCGCTCGATCGCTGGACTTCTGTCTGCAACCGCCGACCTTGGCCTAGCGGCTAATAGCGTTGCATTGAAACTGCTGGAAAAGAACCAGCGCCTGCGCGCGCCCTGGTACGTCTGGTGGGAGTCGGGTCGCTTCGATGTTTCGCGCGTTAACAATACGCTGGGGCAGCGTTGGGCGACGAACCTGGCGCAGCGCACCGGCGGCGGCACTTGGCTGACCTGGTCCCGCCTTGGCTCGACGGGAGCCATGAGCCTGACCGCATTCGTCTTCGCCTGGGACGCCTACCGCGCCAGCCGCGACGGCGAGCAGGACGTGGCCGTGGCCAATGCCATCACCGCCAGCGGCGCCGGGGTCTGGGCGCTGTATACGGTGGGCCTGCTGGCCAGTCCTTGGCTGTTGGGCATCGGCGTAGTGGCGCTGGTGGGCGGTTCCGTCGCCGCCGCCGTGCTCAGCGACAGCGCCCTGGAACAGGCCGTCAAGCATGGTCCCTTCGGCCGTGAGCAGCGTCTACCGCAGATGAACGACCCGGTACAGGCCTACCAGCAGCTGCTCGGTGCCCTGGGCGCCCCCCAGTTGCAGATCGAGCGCCTGCAGGACTGGCAGAACAGCGCCAGGGTAAAGGACAAGGCCCGCTTTGACGAAGCCCTGACGAAAAAGAATATCGCCGCCAGCCCCTACGATTGGGTGGTGATACTACACAGCCCGCTGCTGGGCCAGTTCAACGCAGAACACGGCTTCGCCCTGACCGCCACCGAACGCGTGCGGATCCGAGGACACATCAGCGGCTGGTCCTACCAAAGTAAGGAAATAGATCGCGCCAAGTTGAATGCACTGATACTCGACAACAGCAGGGCGCTCTATCTGGTTCCGGCGCAATTTCCGATAGTCCCGCATTACGACATGAGCCGCGTGCGACTAGCGACCGAATATGGCCTCAAGGTTTGCGGCCAGTTCCATCTGGGGGAACTGCGGTGCCGCGCCGATGACCCGTTTCCGGCATACGCGTCCATGATCATCCCTCAACCCAAGCCACGTGCTTGGAAACCCTATAATCCGGCCTTACGGCCCGGCCCGAGAGACGAGGACGGCGACAAACCCTATTGGCTGATCGCAGAACGGGACTACGCCAAGATATGAACGCGCCTATCGATATGCTCCAAGCCTCCTACGGCTCCGCCGCTTACCGCGGCGATGCGGTGCCCGCCCAGCCGCCACACAAATGGCGCGAGGACGCCAAGCGCGGCAGCCTGACCCGCACGCCCCTGCGCTGGGGTCACTACGCCCACCTGGAGCCCTGGCAGGACGTGGGCTTCCAACTGCAGGGCGACACCAAAGATTACCTAGAACAAACCGGACAGGCCGACCTGTATGTCAATCATCAGCGCTGGCGCTTCGAAAACTCAAATAAACTGCTGATCCTGATCCCCTTCTTGAAATGGTGGTCGATTCTCTTTATTCCTTGGCTCTTCTGGATGTTTGCCATGGTCGAACCAATCCCAACGGAGATGGAATTCTCCATGGTGATTGGCTATCTCCTAGTGCTTTTCACGCTGGGCATGATGGGACTAAGCATGTGGTTTATGTCGGAGCAAAGCCGTTACAAGCGTTATCTCATCCAAGTGGGCTCAGGCTTTGCCATCGCCCTTTTAAGCACGCTACTCACCTTCCAAACCTCGGAGCATGGCGCCAACCTATTCTGGCTGCCCGCCGGCATGGCCTTTTCGGTGCTGATGGGCCAGGTCGGCTGGGACTATCTGCTCGACCTCTACCTGCGCCTGTTCCAGCACGACGGCAGCGAGCTGAATCGTCAGACCGGCACGGTCACCGTCGCCCGACGCTTCCGTAAGTCCTTCACCGCGCCCTTCTACGAATTCGACGCCACCATGGAATTCCGCCCCGGCCCCCATGGCAGCGGCGGCATGGCCATCTGGCTGCACCATCGCTACCACGACTTCGAGGTGTTTCTTGGCGGCAAGCTGCAATCCCTGGGCATGACCCGCGAAGAATGCCTGGCCTTCTGGGATACCTTGCAGCGCTATATGGACGTCAGCCAGCCGCTGCCCGAACTGCCGGTGCTGGAACAGTTCCGCCATCTGGACCCGACCAGCGCCGCTCATGATGCAACCACTGGACGACCGCCTCGGAGATGGCGCGATGCCAAATACCGGGTATGGGAGCGTAAGGAGCGTCCAGCCATGATGGAGCGCAACCAGAAACACTCTTGGCAGCAGCATCCCTGCATTATCGAAGCCGCTATAAACCCCGCACTCAGCATCGAAGCCTATTACCGCAGCCAGGAAGCCAAGGGCATCCAGGCTACCCCCAGAGCCGACGATTTCGATAATGTGCACCGGGGTTGATGTGGCTGTGGCACCGTCGCCTACCGTTGCTTACCTACCTGCTGCGCTAGGAAGGCGGACGCCAATCACAGCAGCCTGAGCTTCAGTACTGGGGCGAAAAAAGCCATATGGCGTCTACTGCTGACACGCCGCTCTTCAGCGGCAGCAGCGCGCTGTTTGGCTTGAACCCTTTTGGTCTTGCCGCACTGCTACTTATCGTGATCGGCGCCGGCCTGGTTTTCTGGCTGAGCAGCACCCAGTTGGAAGACTGGCTGGAGTGCGGCCCCTTTGGCGAGAAGCAGTTCGGCTATCTGGTGAGCGATACGCAGGAGGCCTTCTATCGCCTGGTCGGTATCTTCGCCGGTATCCGCATCGCCATCGAGCCCAATCCTTATTTCAAGCCTTACGCCAAGCTAGATATGAACCAGGATGCCGAGCTACGCAAGCTGGCCAGTGCCAATACCCGCATCCGCATCCGCAGCAATCTGCCTGGCCTGCTGGCTCACATAGGCGACGTCAACATCGAAGCCCATACCCGCTTGCGCAGCAGTGAAATACGCTATCGCGGTAACGGCGAGCCGTTTCCACCGACAATCAAGGTACATAACCCTGATCCAGTGGCCCAGCGCAAACTGCCTGATGGCCGCGAACTCTATATGACCACACCGCCTACACGGCGCTGGACGGGTAATCCGCGCGACACCAGTCTGTATCACGAATGGCAGGTACGGGCACAATTGCGCCTGGTGCTGGATACCGGTGAAAAGGGCCACCGACCCGGCGCACTTCTCTGGCTATTCCCAGCACCGCCGATCAGAGGCGGCAAGGTGGATGCAACCAATACACCAGCCGCAAACTTCAACAAGACCGACGCTCCCTTCTGGGCCGATGAGAAGACCCATGCCGAATCCTGATCGCTTCTACAGCCCCGGCGCCTACGATCCGGAGCAGATTCCCGAGCAACCACCAGCCGAGAAACAGCCGTGGCTACGCCGCTTTGGCAGCGTGCGTTTGCCCTGGGGGGCACTCAGGACATGCTCCCTTACTGTGTACTGACGAATATCAAACCAACTGATTTACGTTTGGTGGAGACGATCACAAAGGAAAAAGCAGAGCAGTTAGAACAAGGAACCTATGTTCCGAAATTACTGGAGCACTTAGACCTGCATGATCGTTTAGATAACGAAAAGATCAGGCATGCTCAGTTCCCTGGTAGCTCAAAATTTTGGATTTACTTAAAGACGCTTGGAGAGGTAGGGGTTTTTTTCTATCTCCAATTGCACTTCTCTCATTTGCATCAATCACTAACCACTCACAAGTAGGCTGGCAAAGCGAGCTATCAAAAACCTTTTAGACGCTTTTGTTTTTGTTGTCCTACCTTCTCTATTGATGTGGGGGCTAGGCTGGCTCGTAATCAATCACTTCCCCAAACTCTGGATAAAACCCTCCAGAGGCCCACTCTGGGAATTTAACCGCCGTACCGGGCTGGTCACCGTCTTCGATTACGACAATAACGGTGAATACAAAAAGAACGGCACCATTGGCGAAAAGGTTGCGCCCTTCTACGAGTTCGATGCCTATATCACCACCACACCGGATCGTCAGGGCCTTCCAAACAACGTGCTGTGCATCGTCCATCGCTACCGGGATATCTGGATCAATATGGCCAACTTCGTCGGTGCCAGCGGCAGCACCTCCGTGCCCTGCGCACTCTGGGACTACCTGCAGAACTATATGGATATCAGCAAACCCCTGCCGGACACCCCGGAGCTGGAAGCCTTCCGCCACCTCGACCCACCACCGCCGAACACGACCGCCAAATCGGTCGTGCACCTCGCTACTGGCGCGATATGGACGATGAAATCTTCAAGGCCAAGGTGCGCGAAATGACCGAACGCATCCCCCAGATCGACACCTTCGGTCGTCCCAACCTGATGGCGTTGCACGTGAGCTACGGCAGTTGAGTAAGGCTGCCGCCCCGGCGCGCTTGACCGGCTATTCTCGGCACCGCCGATCAGGGGCAGCGAGGTGAATGCAACCAAAGCACCAGCCGCATACGTCAACCAAACCGACGTTCCGTTCTGGGCCGATGAGAAGACCCATGCCGAATCCTGATCCTTTCTATAGCCCTAGCGCCTACAACCCGGAGCGGGTTCCTGACCAGCCGCCAGCCGAGAAACAACCCTGGCTGCGCCGCTTCGGCAGCGTGCGCCTGCCCTGGGGCAGCACTCAGGACATGCTTCCTTCGTGTGTACTGACAAATATCAAGCCAGCCGATTTGCGTTATCAGGAAGAGCTAGACAGAGTTAGATTCCGACTCGATCAATGACCTGCCACTGCTCGAACAGGCCGCCCATCCGAATGTGGTGAATCCCGATCTACTGTTGCGTGAACAGGCCGATGCTCGGAGCCGACCGCAACTGTCCTGGTCCTGACGCCCCCTCCGGAACCGCTTTAGACCTCAACGTCCAACGGCAGCAAGACCCGGAATAGCGCGCCCTTGCCCTCTTCGCTTTCGACCTGAATGCGACCGTCATGCGCTTTGACGATCTGCTCGGCAATGAACAACCCAAGCCCCAGTCCGGCGCTGGTTTCGCTGCCTTCAGCCCGCTCGAACTGGCAGAAAATTCTTTCGAGGCTCTTCTGGCTGATGCCGATGCCCTGATCGCGCACTTCGATACAGGCAGTCACCGGAGTCGCGCTGACGTTGACCTGCACAGGCTTGCCGGCGCCGTAGCGCATTGCGTTGGTCAGTAGATTGGCCAGCACCTGCTCGATGCGAAACTCATCCCAGACGCCGACGATCGGCTCCGGTCGCTGAAATAACAACGCGCACCCGCTGGCCTCCATCTGCGACGCGAAATTCTCTACAACGCTGGCGACCAGCTTGCCCAGATCGAAGCGGTTGGGGCGGATCGACAGTTTGCCAGTGCGAATGCGCGAGACATCGAGCATGTCATCGATCAGGCGGATCAGGCTACGGATCTGCCGCTCGTCCTTGTCGACCATCTGCCGCAGCTTGTCGTCGCTGAACGCGGCGAAGTTGTTCCGCCCGAGCTGCAGCTTGCGCAGCTGGACTTCGAGGATGAGGGTGTTGAGGGGCGTTTTCAGCTCATGGGAGACGATCGACATGAAGTCGTCGCGCATGCGCACGGCATCTTCGAGTTCGGCCTTGGTGCTGCGTAGCTGATCGAGCAACACTTCCTGCTCGCGGCGGCTGCGCTCGAGCGCTTCGAGCTGACGCGCCATCCGCTTGCGGTTGCGGTAGAGATCGACGAATACGCTGACCTTGCTACGAACCGCATGAGTATCGAGCGGCTTGTGCATGAAATCCACCGCGCCGCTCTCGTAGCCCTTGAAGGCATAGTTGAGTTCGCGCCCGGCCGCGCTGACGAAAACGATGGGGATCTGCTTGGTGCGCTCGGTACCGCGCATCATCTCTGCCAGCTGGAAGCCATCCATGCCAGGCATCTGCACGTCGAGAATGGCCAATGCGAACTCATGCTGAAGCAACAGTTCAAGTGCCTGTTCCGCCGATTCGGCCTGATGCACGCGAACGCCCGGGTTCCTGAGAATGGCATCCAGCGCCAGCAGGTTTTCCGGCAGGTCATCGACGATCAGTAGGTTCGCTTCATCGGTATGGTCAGGCATGGGTCACTCCAGTTCACGCAACAGTCGATGAATATCGCGCAAGGGCAAAATGTAATCCGGCGCAAAGCGCTGGAGTGCGGCCAAGGGCATGGTCTGAACCTCGGCTTCGCCAGGGTCCTGAACGATGGTCATGCCGCCGGCCCGTTTGATCGCTTCGAGGCCTGCCGCGCCGTCTTCGTTGGCGCCGGTCAGCAGGATACCGGCAACGCGCTCGCCCCAGGCATCGGCGGCCGATTCAAACAAGACATCGATCGAGGGGCGGGAGAAGTGCATCGCATCGTCCTGGCTGAGCGATAGGGTCAGGTCCGCCTCTACTAGCAAGTGGTAACCGGGCGCGGCGAAATACAGGGTCGCACCGCATACCGGCTCTTTGTCGTCCGCTTCCTTGACCTTCAGCTCGGTCTTGCGCTGGAAGATCTCGGCGAGCTGCGTCGGTCCGCTAGCTGGCACGTGTTGCACCATCAATAGCGGCAGCCGGAACCTCGCCGGCAATCCGCTGACCAGAACGCTCAGAGCGGCCAGCCCGCCCGCCGAAGCACCGATCACTACGGCATCGACGGGCCGGGCGGGCCGGCTGGCAGAAAGACTGGGGGCCGCGCGTGTCATAGCTTGCGAAAGATCCGTTGCTGCTTGTCGAACGCCTCGTAACGGTCGGCATGACCTGAGAACTCGACGGTTTCCTTGCTGCCCAGGCCAAGAAAGCCGCGATGGCAGAGGGATTCGTGGAACAGGCCAAAGGCCCGGTCCTGCAGCGGTTTGTTGAAGTAGATCAGCACGTTGCGGCAGGAAATCAGCTGGGTCTCGGCGAAGACGCTGTCGGTCGCCAGGCTATGGTCGGCAAAGGTCACCTGGTCCTTCAGGGTCTTGTCCATGATCGCCGAGTCATAAGCGGCCGTGTAGTAATCGCTGAGGCTGCGCTTGCCGCCGGCGCGCTGGTAGTTGGTCGTGTACTGCTGCATGTCGCCGATATCGAAGATGCCCTGGCGCGCCTGCTCCAGCGATCGCGGATTGATATCGGTGGCGTAGAGAATGGTGCGTTCCAGCAGGCCCTCCTCCCTGAGCAGGATCGCCATCGAGTAGACCTCTTCCCCGGTGCTGCAGCCGGCGATCCAGATTTTCAGCGACGGGTAGGTGCGCAGCACCGGGACGACCTGCTCGCGCAGCGCCAGGTAATAACTGGGGTCGCGGAACATCTCGCTGACCGGGATCGTGAGGAACTGCAAGAGCTCCATGAAGGCTTGCGGATCGTAGAGAATCTTGCGCTGCAGTTCCGAGATGCTTTCGCACTGCATCTGGTTCAGCGCCAGTAGCACCCGGCGCTTGAGCGAAGCGCCGGAATAGTCGCGAAAATCGTAGCTGTAGCGCAGATAGATGGCTTCGATCAGCAGCTTCAGCTCGATGGCCTGATTGCGGTGAGGCATGTCACAACAGCTCCACTTTCGGTAGCCATACACGAATCAGCGAGAACAGACGGTCAAGATCGATGGGTTTGGCCAGGTAGTCGTTGGCTCCGGCGCGCAAGCAGCGGTCCTGATCGTTGTTCATGGCTTTGGCAGTGACTGCGATGATAGGCAGTTTGGCGAAGCGCGAATCCTTGCGGATCTCCTGCATCGCGGTAAAACCGTCCATCTCCGGCATCATGATGTCCATCAACACCAGATCAATATCGGACACGTTCTGTAGTTGAGCGATGGCCTCGTGGCCGTTGCGAGCGATTTCGATCAGCGCGCCCTTCTGCTCCAGCGCACTGGTCAGCGCGAAGACGTTACGCACATCGTCGTCGACCACCAGAATCTTGCGTCCCTCGAAGGCCTTCTCGCGGCTGCGCACGCTTTTCAGCATCTTCTGCCGCTCCGGCGCCATGTCCGATTCGACCTTGTGCAGAAACAGCGTGACCTCGTCGAGCAGCCGCTCCGGCGACCGCGCGCCCTTGATGATGATCGAGCGCGAGTATTTCATCAGCGACGCTTCTTCATCGCGCGTCAGGTTGCGGCCGGTATAGACGATGACCGGCGGGAAGGAACAGATGTCCTCGCGGGCCATGCGTTCAAGCAACTCGTGACCATCCATGTCCGGCAGCTTGAGATCGATGATCATGCAGTCGAACAGCGTCGATCTCAGCAGTTCGAGGGCCTGCTCGCCGAACTCCACCGCCGTGATTTCCACATCGATGTCTTCGATCAGCCGCGACACGCTCTCGCGTTGGCGGGCATCGTCCTCGACCAGCAGGATGCGCTTGACCTTCTGAGCCAGCTTCGCCTCCAGCCGGCCGAATACTTTCTTGAGGTCGTCGCGGGTGGTGGGTTTGGTGGCGTAGCCGATGGCGCCCATTTGCAGGGCGGCCTCCTTGCGGTCTTCCACGGACACGATATGCACCGGGATATGCCGCGTGACAGGATTTTCCTTGAGCCGCTCGAGCACGGTCAGGCCGGAATGATCGGGCAGTCGCATGTCCAGCAGGATCGCATCAGGGCGGTACTGCACGGCGGTGTCGAAACCGTGATCGGCGCTCTGCGCGATCAGGCAGCTGTACTTCAGCTCGTGCGCGAGGTCGCGGAGAATGCAGGCGAACTGCGGCTCGTCTTCGATCACCAGCACCGAGCGTCCGAATGGAAGGGCGTCACGGTCGTCAGCCAGAGCCGGCACGCTCGGCTCCTGCGCGCGTAGCGGTGCGGCCGGCGAAGGCGCGGCATGCACAAGCGCCATGGACACCGATGCGGCAGACGCTTCGATCGGCGCGGCGGCAGACAATTCCGGCTCCTGTACAGCCACCGGGGCGCTGTAGTTCTCTGGAACGATCAGCGTGAACAGGCTGCCGGCGCCCGGCTCGCTGCTCACTTCGATGGTGCCGCCCAGCAATTGGGCGAGTTCGCGGGAAATCGACAGGCCCAGGCCAGTGCCGCCATAGCGGCGATTAGTGGTGCCGTCGGCCTGACGGAACGCCTCGAAGATCACATCCTGCTGATCGGCCGGAATACCGATCCCCGAATCACGCACCGCGAAGGCGACCTGTCCTTCACCATGGCGCATCACACGCAGCTCCACCGAGCCCTTCTCGGTGAACTTGAAGGCGTTCGACAGCAGGTTCTTGAGAATCTGCTCCAGTCGCTGTCGGTCCGTATAGAGGCTCGACGGCAAGTCTTCGGCCAGTTCGACCTGGAACTGCAGCGATTTTTCCAGCGCCTGTGCGAGAAACAGGCTCTTCAGCCCGTCGATCATGCGTGTCAGAACGAGCAGTTCAGGCCGCACGTCGAGCTTGCCGGCTTCAACTTTGGAGATATCGAGAATGTCGTTGATCAGATTGAGCAGATCGTTGCCGGCCGAATAGATCGAGCGCGCGAACTGCACCTGATCGTCGCTCAGGTTGCCTTCGGGATTGTCGGACAGCAGCTTGGCGAGAATCAGTGAGCTGTTAAGCGGAGTGCGTAGCTCGTGCGACATGTTGGCGAGGAATTCCGACTTGTAGCGGCTCGCGCGCTGCAGCTCGTCGGCACGCTCTTCGAGCATCAGCTGCACTTCATGCAGGCGATTGTTCTTCAGGTCCATCTCATCGCGCTGACGCGCCAGCTCCTCGGAGTGCTCGGCCAGTTGCTCGTTGGTCTGTTCCAGTTCGGCCTGCTGCTCTTCCATGTGCGCCTGCGATTCACGCAGGGCGTTGGATTGCTCTTCGAGCTCCTCATTGGCAGCGCGCAGCTCTTCCTGCTGCACCTGCAGTTCTTCGTTGAGCTGCTGGGTCTCGGCCAGCATCCGCTGCAGACGCTGGCGATAGCGCGCGGCCTCGATGGCCGAACCGATGCTTTCGCTGACGCGCCGCAGCAACTCGCTGTCTTCTTCGTGCAGGGGCCGCAGGAAGCCGATCTCCAAAACGGCATTGAGCATGCCGCTGTCTTCCACGGGAACGATCAATACCGATCTGGCGTCGGTGTTGCCCAACGCCGAAGTGACCTTCATATAGCCGGCCGGCACGCTGTCGAGCGCCATCGCCCGCCGCTCCAGGGCCGCCTGCCCGACCAGCCCTTCGCCGATTTCCAGCGTCCGGTCACTGTGCAGCTTGTCTTTGTCCCAGCCGAACGCCGCGACCCGCTGCAGCTTGCCGTCCTGCGTCACGTAGAGCGCTCCGACCGCGACGTCGAGATAGCGCGAGAGGAAGCTCAGAACGTTCTGCCCCAGCGTCGGCAGCGCCTGCTCACCGATCATCGATTCGCTGAGTTGGGTCTGGCCGGTGCGGTACCAGGCCTGCTTCTCCAGCGCCGCGGCATGCGCCTGTTGTTGCTCCAGTGATTTGGCATAGCTGTCGGACAGATTGATCAGGTCGCGGCGCCCGAAGTAAACCAGCAGACCACTGAACACCAGGCTGAATAGCAGAAAACCGCCGATCAGCACCGTAGTGACCACTTCCGACGTGTCGGTAAGCTCGGCACGAGTCTGACGTTCATAGGCAATGAAGTCGTTGAGCAGCCGACGCTGCTCCTCCTTCAGGTCCAGCCCGCGCTTGCTGCGTACGTACTCGGTTATGGGCTCGTTCCGTGCACGGCGCTCAATGGCCTCTTCGGCATATCCGAGCCACTGCCCATGAAGCTGCTTCATACGCTCAACACGATCCAGTTGCACCGGGGTATCGCTCGCGTAGTCCTCGAGCCGGTTCATCAGGTCGCCGAATACCGGCAGCTCTTTTCGGTAAGGCTCGAGAAAAATCTCCTCGCCAGCGATGAGATAGCCACGCATGGAGGCTTCCATATCGCCCGCGACTTTCAGCATGTCGTGCGCGTAGGCAACGCCATGAACCGAGCGCTCGACCCAATGGCTGACGTTCAACAGGTAATAGACGATGGCGCTGAAGAAAAATGCGCTGAGAAACCCGAAACCAAGGGGCACCGCCACATTGCGGTTGAGGATGCGCCTGAAGTTTTCTCGATTGATGAAAGAGTCGCCCATTTGGTTTCCTTCCCGGGTGCTGGCGCGATGACCGATACCCACAGCAGCGCGGGCAGCTGCGTCGCTAGCAAGCGAACGCTCCACATCCCGTCAAGTTCAAAGGTGATTCGCGCGAGATAGGCTCACGCAGCAAGTCGACCGGAGACTTTACACCGCTGCGGTTGCGAGCACAAAAAACCCAGCTGAATGGCCGGGTTCAGACCATCCTGCCGGGCAAGGGTTCGTTTTCTATCAAGAACTCGCGCCGGAGCGATTCATCCGGCCCGTAGTCGCTCCCGAGTCGGCTCTCGCTGGGGTTGTTCGACGTAACAGCAGGCGACGCAGAAGTCGTGCCCTTGAGGACGAAGCGTCCGGCGCCTGCGCCAAGCTGAGCCGGACCGCTCTACCGCAACGCCATCAGCGCCGCGCGATGATCCAGACCGCGTGGATGATGCCTGGAATGTAGCCCAACAGCGTCAGCAGGATATTCAGCCAAAAGGCTCCACCGAAGCCGACCTGTAGAAACACCCCCAATGGAGGCAGAAGTATCGCGATGATGATTCGGATCAGGTCCATGTGTGTCCCCTCGGGTCTGTGCAGGCTGAAAAAGCTCACTTGAATCGACCTGATCACGCCTTGGGGGTTCCTTCGGTTCCCTGGCGCACAAGCGCAGCAGCAACGCGGAAGGAACGGCAACCGCCGTCGATGGACAGCGGCTGTCAGAACCGGGTGCGGCCGTTTGAGCCGCAGGGGGCGCCACAGGCACCGATAGGGAGGAGACGCAACAGGCGGCGTGGTTGGCCAATCGTTGCGATACGCATCGCCTTGTGGGCGGTACGCATTGCCAAGCGGCTTCGCTTAGCCTGCTAACTATTACAGAAGCGGCGCAGGCACTCCATACGCTGAAAGTCGAATCCTCGCGAAGGGATTGCCCGAACCGGCTTCATTTCCATCTGCCAGCGGATTAGGTCAGTCCTCGGTCGGCGGCGCTCCAGATCGCTCCCCGCGCTTGCGACGCACGTTGACCCACGACAGCACGGCCAGCGCCAGCATCAGGCCAGCCATGTTGAAGTTGCCCACCAGCACGTAGCCCAACCCGGCGAGCGAGCAGGCTACCAGACCGACCCAGCGTACGTACTTCATCATGGCGCCTACCGGCCCGCCCAAGCGCTCTTCGTCATGTCGCGACATCAACCCTGCCTCGCGCGCATGCGTTCGAGTTCCTTGGCATCGTGGCTGCAGAACAGCGTCACCTCGCCCTTGTGTTCCAACGACAAGGTCCAGAGTCGATGCTGATTGGACAGGCGCGCCGGACGGTCGACTTCCATCATGCGCTGGTACAAACGCAGGCCCGGCGTGCAGTAACGCTCGGTCTGGCCGACTTCGTCGCGGTAGAAATAGGCGTCGCCGGCGTGCAGCAGCCAGCCCTGGTCGGTCTGCAGCGCGACGCCCGCATGGCCGTGGGTATGGCCGGTCAGCGGGATGAGCAAAAGCTCTGGCGGCAGCCCGCGCAGCTCTTTGACGGCCTGGAAACCGAACCAGTTATCGCCGCCCGGCTCGTAGAATTGCCAGTTGCGCACCTCGTCCCATTGCCGATGACGGTAACGCCGATGGCCGATAAAGCTGTGAGTCGAGCGCGCCGCGTCCATTTCCCGCTGCAGCACGTGGACCTGGGCCTCAGGGAAATCCTCCAGGCCACCGGCATGATCGAAGTCCAGGTGAGTCAGCAGAACGTGCCGAACGTCTTCGGGCCTGAAACCAAGCTGGCGCACCTGCTCCAGCGCCGTGAAGCGGCGCTCGAACTTGATGTTGTTGAAGGCGATGAAGAACTGGCTGAGGCGCTTGCGTGGCTCCAGTACATCGCAGCTGCCGAAGCCGGTATCGACCAGCACCAGCCCGTGCTGCTCGGTCTCGATCAACAGGCAGTGGCAGACGAGGCTGGCGGTCAGCCCATCACTGAAGCCATCGAACAGCTTGCCGCCCACCGGACACATGCAGCCGCAATTGAGATGGTGAATACGCATGGAAGACTCCTCATGGAGCGGGCCGGCGCGACAACTCCGCGCAAATATCAACGTCGTGTGAATTGTGAGGCCCGATGGCGCCCGAGAGTTCAGGCGCCTGTCTCTTGCGGACGATCCGACGTCGTGACAGGAACCTCGCGTCAACTGGGCTACCCTCTCTGATACCGCCGCGATACATCATCGCGCATCGTCGATTCGGGAGGTTCACGCCTATGCGCCGCCGCCCCTTTGCTCGATTGGCCTGGCTGCTGACGCTCTTGCTGGCTTCATGGCTCGGGTTCGCAGGCACGACTCAGGCAGCGGCTGCGGTGACGGTGCTGCGGGTCGACGGGGTGATTGGCCCGGCCAGTGCCGACTACATTGCCAGCGGCATAGAGCGCGCCGTGCAAAACGATGCGCAGCTGTTGGTTCTGGAGTTGGACACACCCGGCGGGCTGGACAGCTCCATGCGCGCCATCATCAAGGAAATCCTCGCTAGCCCCGTTCCGATCGCCACCTATGTCACGCCCAGTGGCTCGCGTGCCGCTAGCGCCGGTACCTACATGCTCTACGCCAGCCATATCGCCGCGATGGCGCCGGGCACCAACCTCGGCGCCGCTACGCCGGTGCAGATCGGCGGCTCGCCAGGCAACCCATCCGAGAAGCCAGACGCCGAAAAGGCTGATTCCGATAACAGCAGCGATGCCATGAGCCGCAAGCAGGTCAACGACGCAGCTGCGTATATCCGCGGCCTGGCGCAGCTGCGCGGGCGCAATGCCGAATGGGCGGAGCGGGCGGTGCGCGAAGCGGTCAGCCTGTCCGCCAGCGAGGCTTTGGAGCTTAAGGTGGTCGATTACCTCGCCGCCGATATCGATGAACTGCTCGGCACACTCGACGGCAAAACTATCCAGACCAGCGCTGGCGAGCAAAGGCTGCAGACCGCCAACGCAACGCTCGACCACTACGAACCGGACTGGCGGGTGCGCCTGCTGGCCGTGATCACCAACCCCAGTGTGGCACTGATTCTGATGATGATCGGGATCTACGGATTGATATTCGAGTTCTCCAATCCCGGCACTACCGGCGGTGGCGTGATCGGCGGTATTTGCTTGCTGCTGGCGTTGTATTCCTTGCAACTGTTGCCGGTGAACTACGCCGGGGTGGCGCTGATTCTGCTGGGCCTGGGCTTCATGATCGCCGAAGCGTTCGCGCCCAGTTTCGGCGTGCTTGGCCTGGGTGGCGTCGCCGCCTTCGTCACCGGCTCGGTCATCCTGATCGATACCGAGGTGCCGGGCTACGGTATTCCCCTGACCTTGATCGGCACGCTGGCCTTGGTCAGCGCATTCGTGTTGTTCGCCATCGTCAGCATGGCGCTCAAGGCGCGTCGGCAGCGCGTGGTCAGCGGTGACGCCGAGCTGATCGGTAGCCTGGCGCCGGTCAGCCGCATTCAGGCGGACGACCCGGCTTGCGGCTGGGTACAGCTGCAAGGCGAACACTGGCAGGTCCGCAGCGCGGCTCCCTTGCATCTGGGTCAACAAGTCCGTGTCGTGGCGAGACACGGGCTGCAACTGGACGTCACTGCGGCCGACGCGCCGCCAATCGAGAAGAGGTGAACCATGGGTTTTGAAATGAGCTTCATCGCGGTTCTGGTGCTGTTGATTGCACTGCTCGCATCGACCTTCCGCATACTGCGCGAATACGAGCGTGGCGTAGTGTTCCAGCTGGGGCGCTTCTGGAAGGTCAAGGGGCCGGGGCTGATCATGATCATTCCCGGCATCCAGCAGATGGTTCGGGTCGATCTGCGCACGCTGGTGCTGGACGTGCCGACGCAAGACGTGATCTCTCGCGATAACGTTTCGGTCAAGGTCAACGCGGTGGTCTACTACCGCGTGCTGGATGCCGAGAAGGCCATCATTCAGGTCGAGGACTACCATTCGGCAACCAGCCAGCTGGCCCAAACCACGCTGCGTGCGGTACTCGGGAAGCACGATCTGGACGACATGCTGGCCGAGCGTGAACAGCTCAACAACGATATCCAGCAGGTGCTGGATGCGCAGACCGACGCCTGGGGTATCAAGGTGGCGAATGTCGAGATCAAGCACGTCGATCTCGACGAATCGATGATCCGCGCCATCGCCCGCCAGGCCGAGGCGGAACGTGAGCGGCGGGCCAAGGTCATTCATGCTGAGGGCGAGCTGCAGGCGTCGGAGAAACTGATGCAGGCTGCCGAGATGCTTGGCCGTCAGAACGGGGCGATGCAGCTGCGCTACATGCAGACCCTGAGCAACATCGCTGGCGACAAGAACTCGACCATCGTCTTCCCGCTGCCCATGGAACTGTTGCAAGGCCTGGGCAACCTCACCAAAAAAACCGAGTGAACATCCTATGCGCATGCGCCGAGCCGTACCCGTTACCGCCCTGCTGTCGGTCCTCATGCTCGTGCTGAGCCTGGCCGGCTGCGCGGCGCTCAGCCCGCGCGACCCGCTCAACGTCCAGGTCGCCGGTATTCAGCCGCTGCCCGGTGAGGGTTTGGAGCTGCGCATGGCGGTCAAGCTGCGGGTGCAGAACCCCAACGACATGGCGCTGGATTACAACGGCGTGGCGCTCGATCTGGAAATCAACGGTCGACGCCTGGCCAGCGGCGTCAGCGACGAGCGCGGCAGCGTGCCGCGTTTCGGCGAAACCGTTTTGACCGTTCCGGTGACCATCTCCGCGTTCTCCGCCGCGCGACAAGCGCTGGGGCTGGCCGAGCATGTCGGCATGGAAGAGGTGCCTTACGTGCTGCGCGGAAAGCTCGCCGGCGGGCTGTTCGGCACCCAGCGCTTCGTCGAGAAAGGGACGCTGGATTTGTCCGGGGCGCTCACCAGCCCTTATCGCCGAAATCCGTAAAGACCAGATAGTCCGTAGGGCCGGATTCATTCGGCCGCAGATTGGGAAGTCCGCCAAAGCCATTCAATGTGCCGCGCGGCAGACCTAAACGTGTCACTCCCGACTTCGCTCACGCCGAGCGGCACTGCCCCGCCCGACAACGATGCACTTCATGGGTCGGGTCTTCCTGCATCAGCTTGCGGGTCACACCGTTAGTCCAGCCGAAACCGTCCTGCAGAGGATATTCCCCACCGGTCGCATGTTCGACGCAGGGCCGCAGGACGTACTTCTCCACCAGCTTGCTTTCCCGCTCGAAGAGGTGCGAGACGATGCTCAGCCAGCGCTCTTCGATCTGCAGTGCCAGCGCTTCGTGACCGTAGGCCTGCAGCCCACGAATGCCTATCCACTGCAGCGGCGCCCAGCCGTTGGGGCGGTCCCATTGCTCGCCGCTGTCGCCGACTTCGGTGGTCGACAGTCCGCCCGGCGCGAGCAGCCGTTCGCGGACGATATCGGCGACGCGCGCCGCCTGCTCGGCGCTGGCAAGCTGCACGAACAGTGGCGTCAACGTCGCGGCGGTGAGGTTGTCGCGCGGTTTTTGCAGCGTCCAGTCGTAATCGAAATAGGCGCCGTGCCGGTCGCTCCATAGATACCGGTCGATCGCCTTCAGACGCACCTCCGCACGTTGGCGAAACTCGGCAGCGCAGCCGTGCTGGCCCTTCACCTCGCTGAGACGGGAGATTTGCCGTTCGAGCTTGTAAAGGAAGCTATTCAGATCCACCGGAATAATGTTGGTGGTACGAATGCTGGATAGCCGCTGCGGGTCGCCCAGCCAGCGCGAACTGAAATCCCAGCCCGACTCCGCGCCCGCGCGCAGGTCGCGGTAGACCTCATGCGCCGGCCGGCTCGATGAGCGCGCGGTCTCGATGTCTTCGAGGTATGACTCCTCGCGCGGCGTATCGCGGTCATCCCAGTAACGGTTGAGCACGCTGCCATCGGCCAGGCAAACGCAGCGGCGATGCGTCTCGCCCGGACGCAGCTGGTCGCCGCCATCGGTCCAGAACGCATATTCCTTGCGCAACTGCGGCAGGTAATCGCTGGCGCGATGCACGCCGGTTTCCTCGAACAGATCGGTCATGAACGCGAATACCGGCGGCTGCGAGCGGCTCAGGTAATAGGAGCGGTTGCCGTTGGGTATATGGCCATAGGTATCGATCAGGTAGGCGAAGTTGTCGGCCATCGAACGCAGCAGCTCACAATGCCCGCTCTCGTCCAGGCCGAGCATGGTGAAGTAGGAATCCCAGTAATACAGCTCGGTGAAACGCCCGCCCGGCACTACATAGTCGTGCGGCAGGGGCAGCAGCGAAGAAAACTCCGGGTGCTGGCGTGGATGGCGGGTCAACACCGGACATAGCCGGTCGATGTGCTCGCTCAGGCTGTCGTTGGGATTGGCGACGAACGCCTTCGCTGGCAGTTCGAATACGCTGAAGTGCTCGTGAACGAAGGCGCGCAGATCGAAACCGGGCTCGCCCGATCGAGCGCGATAGGCTTCGAGAATGCGCTCGGGATGCTGGCGCGGCGCGCAGTCGACGAAGGTCTTGCTATCCGGAAACACACGCTGTGTCTGCACCGCCACGAAGAGCTCCTGATAGCGGTCCGCCGGAGTCAGGGTGTCGGCGGCGGAGACCGCATGCGTGTCGTAATCGAAGGGGCCTTTATGATCGATATCAGTCATTGCTCGCTGTAATTCCATAGCAGTCCGCCGTCTATCACCAGCGTGGTGCCAGTGATGTAATCGGCCTCGTCAGAGGCTAGGAAGGCCACCGCGCCCGCCACGTCGCGTGGCTGGCCGAGGCGGCCGGCGGGGATGTTCTCCAGCAGGCCGGCGAGTTTTTCCGGCTGGTTCATCAGCGAGCGATTGATCGGCGTCTCGATCGCGCCCGGCGCAACGTTGTTGACGGTGATGCCCAACGGCGCCAGCTCGATCGCCAGGTTGCGCATGAGCATTTTCAAACCGCCCTTGCTGGCGCAATAACTGGTGAAGTTGGGGAATGGCAACTCCTCGTGAACCGAGCTGTTGTTGATGATGCGCCCGCCCCGCCCCTCGTCGCGCAGGTATCGCGCAAACGCCTGAGCAGTAAAGAACGGCCCGCGCAGATTGACGTTCAGTACTTGGTCGTAATCGGCCTCGCCGGCATCGAGAAAGGCTGCATGCTTCTGCACCCCGGCGTTGTTGACGAGGATATCCAGGCGGCCCATCTGCTCGACCGCTTGCTCGACCAGCCGCTGGCATTCGGCGACCACGCCGACATCGGCAGAGATGAAGCAGGCACGCCGGCCCAGCGCGCGGATCTGTTCGAGGGTCTCCCGAACGTCGTCGTCATCGTGCCGCCCGTTGATGACCAGATCAGCCCCCGCCTCGGCCAGGCGTACGGCGATACCGCGACCGATGCCCTGCGAGCCACCGGTAACCAATGCAACCTTGTCGTGCAAATTCATCGCAGACCTCATGTGGCTGTCGGAGCGCAACGACGCCCCTGAGTCGTTCAGGTGAGACGGGTTGCTGTCGGCTGCGTTCAACCTGTGTGTTTGCCAATTGCTTCAACGGCGCGAACCATCGCAGCGGCAGACAAAGGGCCTGCCGCAGGCGCAAAATGCCCGGCTCTCCGTTGCTCCGTTACAGGACCACCATGGCCACCGCCGATCTACGTAAAGGGTATTTGCTGGGTCTGACGACCTTCTGCATCTGGGGCATGTTCCCGCTCTACTTCAAGTCCATCGAGCAATACGCGGCGCTCGAGATCGTTACCCAGCGCGCCATCTGGTCGGCGGTGTTCGGCACTTTGGTCCTCATGCTGTGGCGCCATCCGGGTTGGTGGCAGGAGCTGCTGGCGCATCCGCGCCGAATCGGCGTGCTGATGATTTCCAGCGTCTTGATCGCGACCAACTGGCTGATTTACGTCTGGGCGGTGAATAACGATCACATGCTCGAGGCGAGCCTGGGCTACTACATCAACCCGCTGGTCAACGTGCTGCTCGGCTTGATCGTGTTGCGCGAACGCCTGCGTCCGCTGCAATGGCTTGCGGTAGCCATGGCGGCGACCGGCGTCCTGCTGCAGCTGATCACGCTCGGCGACTTTCCGGTGGTCGCGATCGTGCTGGCGCTGAGCTTTGGCAGCTACGGCCTGTTGCGCAAGCAGGCGCCGGTGGCGGCGCTGCCTGGCCTGGTGGTGGAAACCTGGCTGCTGCTGCCGATCGCCCTGATCTGGCTGTTTTTCTTTGGCAGCGGGCCGACCACCGAATGGTCCTTCTGGACCGAACCTCAGGCACTGTGGCTGGTAGCCGCCGGCCCGGTCACCCTGCTGCCGCTGTTGTGCTTCAACGCCGCAGCACGTCATCTGCCCTATTCGACCCTCGGATTTTTGCAGTACATCACCCCGACACTTTTGCTGATTCTGGCGGTGTGGGTGTTCAACGAGCCCTTCCCTGCGGACCGCCAAGTGGCGTTCATCTGCATCTGGGCCGGGCTGGCGGTGTACAGCTATGACGCCTGGCGGCTAATGCGCAGGAGCGTTGAAGCCTGAGGCGACGCATGCGCCGGTGTAGTTAGCGGTCAGTCCGCTGACTGCAATTTCAGCTCCACCATCAGATCGTCGGCCAGGGTTTCCAGGTGCTGCTGCAACGCTTCCAGCGACAGCTCGGTCGGCACCGCCAGGCGCGCATCGGCATGGAATAGCAATTCGTTGGTCATCGGCGCGGGCAACACATCGGTGTCCAGGCTTTCCAGGTTGACGCCGTGCCCGGCCAGCAGTCGGGTGATGTCGCGGACGATGCCGGGACGATCATTACCCACCAGTTGCAATTGGATCATCCGCCAGCTGCGCTCGGGCTCTTCGCCGCTGTGCGCGAACACCACGCGGATGCCTTGTCGCTCCAGCTGCTGCAACGCGGCGATCAGGTCGGCATGCGCTTCGGCCGGCACCGCGACCCGCAGAATTCCGGCAAACTGCCCGGCCATGCGCGACATGCGACTCTCCAGCCAGTTGCCGCCATGCGCGGCGATGCAGTTGGCGATACGTTCGACCAGCCCCGGCTGATCTTCGGCGATGACTGTCAGGACGAGATGGTCCATGTCTGGCTCCTCTTCAGTTGGTTCTTGCGCTACCGGCGAAAGCCGCGTGCGCCTGAGCGTGAGTCGTGCACCCATGGAGCCCGGTTCCATAGGTATAGAACAAGGTGTCGGTTTCGCCGCTTTAGCACGGCAAATTGATCTCCAGTGCCGCGCCGTCGACCTGGGCTGACAAGCGCAACGAACTGCTTTTCCGGACGGGTTCCTGTAGTATCCGCCGACCCGGACTACAAGAAGAATCGTCCGAAGATTTGAAGAACCAAGTGAGGCGAGTAATGACTGAGCGCGTTCAAGTCGGTGGCCTGCAGGTCGCCAAAGTCCTGTATGACTTCGTCAACAACGAAGCGATCCCCGGTACTGGCGTCGATGCCGCGGCCTTCTGGGCCGGCGCCGACAGCGTCATCCATGATCTGGCGCCGAAAAACCGCGCTCTGCTGGCCAAGCGTGACGAACTGCAGGCGAAAATCGACGCCTGGCATCAGGCCCGCGCCGGTCAGGCTCACGACTTCGCCGCCTACAAGACCTTCCTGCAGGAAATCGGCTACCTGTTGCCCGAAGCCGAAGACTTCCAGGCCACCACCCAGAACGTCGACGAAGAAATCACCCGCATGGCCGGTCCGCAGCTGGTGGTGCCGATCATGAATGCTCGTTTCGCGCTGAACGCCGCCAACGCCCGCTGGGGTTCGCTGTACGACGCCCTGTACGGCACCGACGCCATCTCCGAAGAAGATGGCGCCACTAAAGGCCCGGGCTACAACGAAATTCGCGGCAACAAGGTCATCGCCTACGCGCGCGCGTTCCTCGATGAAGCCGCACCGCTGGCCTCCGGCTCGCACGTCGACTCCACCGGCTACCGCATCGAAGGCGGCAAGCTGGCCGTATCGCTGAAAGACGGCAGCACCACCGGCCTGAAAGACCCGCAGCTGCTGCTCGGCTTCCAGGGCGACGCCAGCGCCCCGATCGCCGTGCTGCTCAAGCACAACGGCATCCATTTCGAGATCCAGATCGACCCGGCCAGCCCCATCGGCCAGACCGACGCCGCCGGCGTGAAAGACATCCTGATGGAAGCGGCGCTGACCACCATCATGGACTGCGAAGACTCCATCGCCGCCGTCGACGCCGACGACAAGACCATCGTCTACCGCAACTGGCTCGGCCTGATGAAGGGCGACCTGGTCGAGGAACTGGAAAAGGGCGGCAAGCGCATCACCCGCGCGATGAACCCCGACCGCGTGTACAGCAAGGCCGATGGCAGCGGCGAGCTGACCCTACATGGTCGCTCCTTGCTGTTCATCCGCAACGTCGGTCACCTGATGACCAACGACGCCATCCTCGACAAGGACGGCAACGAAGTGCCGGAAGGCATCATGGACGGCCTGTTCACCAGCCTCGCCGCGATGCACAACCTCAACGGCAACACCACCCGCAAGAACACCCGCACCGGCTCGGTCTACATCGTCAAGCCGAAGATGCACGGCCCAGAAGAAGTGGCGTTCGCTACCGAACTGTTCGGCCGCGTCGAGGACGTGCTCAAGCTGCCGCGCAATACCCTGAAAGTCGGCATCATGGACGAAGAGCGCCGCACGTCGATCAACCTCAAGGCCTGCATCAAGGAAGCGCGCGAGCGCGTGGTGTTCATCAACACCGGCTTCCTCGACCGCACCGGCGACGAGATCCACACCTCCATGGAAGCCGGCCCGGTTGTTCGCAAGGCCGCGATGAAAGGCGAGAAGTGGATCAGCTCCTACGAGGACAACAACGTCGACGTCGGTCTGGCCTGCGGCCTGCAGGGCAAGGCGCAGATCGGCAAGGGCATGTGGGCCATGCCCGACCTAATGGCCGCCATGCTTGAGCAGAAGGTCGGTCACCCGCTGGCCGGCGCCAACACTGCCTGGGTCCCCTCGCCGACCGCCGCCACGCTGCACGCCATGCATTACCACAAGGTCGACGTGTTCGCGCGTCAGGCCGAGCTGGCCAAGCGCACCAAGGCTTCGGTGGACGACATCCTGACCATCCCGCTGGCCAAGGACACCAACTGGAGCGACGAGGAAAAGCGCAACGAGCTGGACAACAACTCGCAAGGCATCCTCGGCTACATGGTGCGTTGGGTCGAACAGGGCGTGGGCTGCTCCAAGGTACCGGACATCAATGACGTCGCACTGATGGAAGACCGCGCCACCCTGCGCATCTCCAGCCAGCACGTAGCCAACTGGATGCGTCACGGCGTAGTGACTCAGGACCAGGTCGTCGCAAGCCTCAAGCGCATGGCGCCAGTGGTCGATCGTCAGAACGAAGGTGATCCGCTGTACCGCCCGATGGCACCGGACTTCGGCAACAGCGTCGCCTTCCAGGCCGCCCTAGAGCTGGTCCTCGAAGGCACTAAGCAGCCCAACGGCTACACCGAGCCGGTCCTGCATCGCCGCCGCCGCGAGTTCAAGGCCAAGAACGGCCTGTAAATCCGCACCGCAGCGTCAGAGAAACCGCCCTCCGGGGCGGTTTTTTTTTATGGTTTTCGGAGCGCAGCCGGCGAGGGATCAGTGCGACTGCCAGCAAAACAGCACCGAGCCACGCGCAGAAACGAATACTTGGAAGCGCCGAACGGTATTCAACCTCCACCTGCGGCAGCCGATAACGTGACCGAACAACAAAATGCAGTCACAATCTTTCCGACTGATGGCCTTTCGGCATCGCTCACTGTCTCGTAGTATCCGCCGCCCCGTTGTGGAGTGATCCAATGTTCAAGAATTTCTCGCTCACCACGAAGTTATTGTTGGTGCCCGCCGTTGCCCTGTTCGGGCTGGTTCTGTATGTGGGTTATACCTCGCTGCAGCTCTCAGCGACCGACTCTCGGCTGGTGACGCTGGAAAAGCAGAGCTATCCCACTTTGGAAAAAGCCGATGCGGTGATCTTTCAGTTTTCCCGTATTCCCGGCCTGCTCAACAACGCCGTAGCTGCGGGCGAGGCCGGTCTACTCGGCGAGGCACGCGAAGTCCTGGCGGATATCGACACCCAGCAACAAGCGCTGGCTGCTCTGCTGGCGGGCGAGCCGCAACGGCGGCAGGCGCTCGACAACTGGCGCACCGCGGTGAAGGCCTACGCCGACAATGCGCTTGGTGCCTCGGCAAAGCTGATCGACGGCAGCGCCTCGTTCGATGACTTGCGTCCAAGCCTCGATCGCATGGCCAGCGATCTGGCCCAGGCGCAGAAACTTGCCTCCGAGTTCCGCACCGGCGCGTACGAAGATTTCCGTCAAACGCTCGCCCAGACCCGCGAAGACAACGCCGCCACCACGCGCTTGGGCATTATCCTCAGCCTCGTGCTAGTGGTTGTGGTGAGCCTTGGCGCCTGGCTGGTGATTCGTAGCGTGATGGCTAACGTGCGCGGCGTGATCGCCTCGCTGCAATCCATCGCCCGCGGCGATGGCGACCTGACGCAGCGCGTCAATGTTTCCTCGAACGATGAAATCGGCGCGATGATCGAACTGTTCAACGGTTTCCTCGACAAGCTGCAGCGAACCATCCGCCAGATCATCGAAGCCGCCAGCCCGCTCGGCCAGGTGTCGAAGGAGCTCTACAACCTGACCCAGGGTTCGGAGGAGAACGCCAAGTCGCAGCAGCACCATACCGACTCGATCACCCGTGACATTCTCACCATGACCGGCAGCATCCAGGAAGTTGCGCAGCGCTCGCAGCAGGCCTCCGACGAAGCCAACTCCGCAGCCCGCCAGGCCGCCGCAGCCCGCGAGCATGTCGGCAGTCTGTCCAGCGGCATCAGTGATCTGGGCAACAGCGTGATGAGCGCCGTGCAGGCCATGGAGCAACTGGAAGAGGAAACCCAGGAAGTCGGTTCCGTGCTGACGGTGATTCGCAGCATTGCCGAGCAGACCAATCTGCTAGCGCTCAACGCTGCGATCGAGGCCGCCCGCGCCGGTGAGCAAGGCCGCGGCTTCGCCGTGGTCGCCGACGAGGTGCGCAACCTGGCGCAGAAAACCGCAGCCTCGACCGCCGAGATACAGCAAATCATCCAGCGACTGCAAACCAGCGCCAACACGGTGCTCAATGTCATGACCAGCAATGGCGAGAAATCGCGGGCGAGCATCGAGCGCTCGGTAGAGGCTACCCAATTGCTCGAAACCATTGCGCAGACCGTCAACCAGATCGACGAACTCAACGCCGGCATCGCCCAGTTCACTCAGGAGCAGATAGGCCTGTCGAGTTCCATCCAACAAGAAACCCAAGTGTTGCAGCAGGACGCACAAGCAACCGCAAACGGCGCCGAAGCCACTGCCCGTCTGGGCGAACAATTGGTCAGCACGGGCGATCACCTGCGTGCGGCCACGGCCCAATTCCGCGTTTAAATTGCTTTAGGAGCATCCTGATGACCGCAGTACGTGTTATCGGCCTGGCAGCCATCTGCCTGGCAACTACCCCAGCCTTCGCGCTGGAACAGGGCGAGCACCGCTTCAACGGCTTCGGTACCGTTGGTTTTACCCATCTGGGCGGTGGAGACGAAGGTCGCAGCTATGGCGTGCAGGGCCAGACCAACGATTCCTGGCGCGGCGACCAGCTATCCAAGTTCGGTGCGCAGCTGCAGTACGGCGTCACCGACACCGTCGGCGCCACTGTGCAGGTCACGGCCAAGGCCGAACAGGACGACTGGAAAGCCAATCTGGAATGGGCCTACCTCTCCTGGCAGACCAATGATCAGCTGATGCTCCGCGCCGGTCGCTTGCGCAGCCCGGTCTACATGTATTCCGAAAGCCTCGACGTCGGCTACAGCTACCCTTGGCTGCGCCTGCCCGACGAGGTCTACAGCCAGGTCCAGGTGACCAACTACGAAGGCGTGGATGCGGTCTACACCGTGCCGCTTTCCTACGGTTCGGTGACCTTCCAGGTTGCTGGCGGTCAGGCGAAGAATCGCGACTACTACGCCTACGATGAACTGTTCGATATCGATTACGGCAAGCTGTTCGGCGCCAGCGTGAGCCTGGCCACCAACGATTTCGGCATGCTGCGCATCGGCTATGTCGAGGCGGATATCAAGACCGATATTAGCGGCACGGTGGATGTCGGCGGCGGCACGATGATGCCCTTGAGCTTGCTGACACTCGATAAAGAGAAAGGCAAGTTCACTTCGATCGGCTACCTATACGACAACGGTACCTGGATCAGCAGTAACGAGTGGACCTCGCGCATGATCGAAAACGATGGCATGGAGTCGATCGATTCCTTCTACCTGATGGGTGGCCGTCGCTTCGGTGATTTCCTGCCGCATGTGACCTACGCGCAACTGGATGACAACGGTGGCCGTCAGAGCTCCTGGACGATGGGCCTCAATTACCAGGCCGCGCCGACTGTAGTGGTCAAGGGCGAGTACAAGCGCGTCGACACGAAGAACGGCTACGACGGCGTGTTCACCCGCAACGCCCAGGAAGTTTACGAGAACGCAGCGTACGACCTGAGCTCCGGTTTCATCGGCACGCCTGCCCGCAACTACGACGGCGACATCATCTCCGTCGGCGTCGACTTCGTATTTTGAGGAGCGTCCAGATGAAAACACCCCTTCGCATCCTCAGCAGCGCAGCATTGCTCGGCGTGGCCGCCCTGGCTCAGGCCGAGGTCGCCGTAATCGTCAATCCAGGCGCGGCCAAGGCACTCTCGCAGTCGGACGTCGCAAACATCTTCCTGGGCAAGGATAAGTCCATGAAAGGCGTGGACCTCAAGGACTGGACACCGGCCAAGGAAAGCTTCTACTCGGCGGTCACCAACAAGAACGAGTCGCAGCTGAAGTCCTACTGGTCCGGTCTGGTGTTCACCGGCAAGGGCCAACCGATGTCGAGCGTCGCCAATGACGCGGCCGTGGTGGCCAAAGTCGCCGCTGAAGCCGACGCCATCGGCTACGTCGACAGCGCGGCGGTCAACGATTCGGTCAAGGTGCTGTTCACCCTGCCGTGATTTGATTCTTTGCTGCAAAAAACCGCCCATCCGGGCGGTTTTTTTTGCGCGCAAAATTCGCCGACCCTTATCGAATGAGCTGACGCCTGTCAGCCCGTTGCTCCCCTCGGCGACTAGACTTACGTCCAATGTGCCCCTCCGGACCCACGGCCCACCATTGGGCGCTTAAAAAATGGAAGCGAACCATGAGCAAAGCCGATGCCTTCGCCGAGGCAGGCAAGACTGCCGTGCTGCAGAACATTCACGGGACCATGGAATTTCTGCGCAAGTATCCGCCGTTCAATCAGATGGAACCGGGTCACCTCGCCTATCTGGTCGAAAACTGCCAGCTGCGCTTCTACAGTGAAGGCGACTGCATCATTTCGCCCGACGATGGCATCGTCGAGCACTTCTATATCGTCAAGCAGGGCCGTGTGCATGGCCAGCGGCCGCACACAAGCAAGCGCGGAACCGAAACCACCTTCGAAGTGATCCTTGGCGAATGCTTCCCGATGGCCGCCCTGATGGGCGAGCGCGCAACCCGCACCGGGCATTTCGCCGCAGAGGACACCTTCTGTTTTCTGCTGAACAAGCCGGCCTTCGTCAAGCTGGTGTCCAAATCCGCCGCGTTCCGTGACTACGCCATGCGCGGCGTGAGCAGCCTGCTGGATCTGGTCAACCAGCAGGCGCAGATGCGGGCGGTGGAAAATCTCGGCGCTCAATACTCCCTGGACAGCGGTGTCGGCGAGCTGGCTCTACACCATCCGGTCTCCTGCCTGCCCTCGATGCCGCTGAACGAAGCGGTCGCCCTGATGCATGAAAACAACGTGGGCAGCATCGTTGTGACCGACGCGGACCTGCACCCCCAGGGCATCTTTACGCTACGCGATCTACGCCGCGTTATCGGTACCGGCACGACCGATCTGTCGATGCCGATCGCCCAGTTCATGACGCAGGACCCGTTCCATCTGCCGCCGGACGCGTCCGCGTTCGACGCTGCGATTGCCATGACCGAGCGGCACATCGGCCATATTTGCGTGGTGGAGAACGGCCTGCTGCGCGGCGTTATTTCCGAGCGCGATCTGTTCTCGCTACAGCGCGTCGATCTGGTTCATCTGGCGCAGGCCATTTCTCATGCCGATAGCGTCGAGACGCTGGTCATTATTCGCAGCCGTATCCAGCAATTGGTGGACAACATGCTGGCGCACGGCGCCTCGTCCACCCAAATCACCCGCATCATCACGTTGCTCAACGATCACTCGGTCTGCCGAGTCATTCAACTCGCCATCGAAGCGTTGGGCGATCCCGGCGTCCCCTTTACCTGGCTGTGTTTCGGCAGCGAGGGACGGCGCGAACAGACGCTGCATACCGACCAAGACAACGGCATCCTTTTCGAAGCCGAGGACGCAGCTGAAGCCGCACATATCCGTGGGCGACTGCTGCCACTCGCCGAGCGCATCAACCAGGACCTCGGCACCTGCGGCTTTACACTGTGCAAGGGCAACATCATGGCCGGCAATCCGCAGCTGTGTTTGTCGCGCCAAGAATGGCGTCGGCGCTTCAGCTCGTTCATCCGGGAGTCGACGCCGGAGAACCTGCTCGGCAGTACCATCTTCTTCGACCTGAGAGCGGTCTGGGGCTCCAGCGATGGCTGCGAGCGGCTGCGCAGCGACCTGCTCGAAGAGATTGCAGAAAATCGGCTGTTTCAGCGGATGATGGCCGAAAATGCGTTGCGTCACCGGCCACCGGTAGGCCGGTTCCGTGACTTCGTCATGACCCGCAAAGGCGACGGCAAGGCGACGCTGGATCTCAAGGTGCAGGGCCTGACGCCCTTCGTCGACGGGGCCCGGCTGCTGGCGCTGGCCAATGGTATCGCCAGCACCAACACGCTCGATCGGCTGCGGCTGCTGGTGGAAAAGCAGGTCATCGACGAAAAGGATGGCGCGGCCTACGAAGAGGCCTACCATTTCATCCAGCAGACGCGCATGCAGCAACACCAGCAGCAGGCACGCGAGGGGCGGCCCTATTCCAACCGGCTCGACCCTGACACCCTGAACCACCTGGACCGTCGTATCCTGCGCGAATCTTTCCGTCAGGCCCAGCGCCTGCAGAGCAGCCTGACCCTGCGTTATCAGTTATGAACATGCCTTGGTTCAACATGCGTGGTCCGGTACTGGACCTTGAACAGCTGCAGCGACGCGACCGGCTACCCGTGCCGTCGGCACCCGCTACCTGCCCGCTCAGTGAATCGCGTCTGGTGGTGCTGGACCTGGAAACCAGCGGGCTGGATATGCGTCGCGACATCGTTCTGTCCATTGGCGCGGTGGTCATCGAGAACGGCGGCATCGACCTGGGCCAGCAGTTCGAGTCGACGTTGCTGCGACCGGCTCAGAAAATCAGCGAGAGCGTACTTATCCACGGCATCGCGCCGAGCGAGTTGGAAGCCGGCGAAGATCCCGCCGAAGCGTTGCTGGATTTCATGGAGTTCGTCGCTGACAGCCCGATTCTGGCGTTTCATGCCGGTTTCGATCAGCGCATGCTGACTCGCGCGCTCAAGCAGACGCTCGGCCACAAATTGCGTCACCCGTTTCTCGACGTGGCCGAACTCGCACCTATGCTATGTCCCGACAATCGCCCGCGACAGAATGGGCTGGACGACTGGTGCAGTCGTTTCGGCCTGCAAGTGCTGCAGCGCCACCATGCCAGCGCCGACGCGCTCGTAACGGCCGAGTTGGCGCTGATCCTGCTCAGTAAGGCGCGCCGGCAAGGATTGGATAGCTTGGCGGCGCTGAATCAGCGGCTGACTAATTGGCGTCGGCGCCAACAGGCGCAATTGATGTAGCACCGCCGCACATGAATCTCTCCAGATCTGTCGCGTAACCGATAGCCAGTCGTTGCACCGCTAACGGCAACTTGCGATCATGCTGCGAATAGTTCTCGTTACCGGCCAATCCAGGCCTCGGAGCGTTCGTCTTGTCGGCGGGTGAATCGTCCAATCAACTTTTTGTAGGCACGCTGTATCGCGACCATCGTGATTGGCTGCTCAGCTGGCTGCGGCGCTACCAGACCTGCCCGCATCGCGCCGAGGACCTGAGCCAGGATGCATTCCTGCGCCTGCTCAAACGCAATGACCTGGGTGAGGTGCGCGAACCGCGAGCGCTGCTGGCGACGATTGCCCGCGGCCTGCTGATTGACCATTTTCGCCGCAGTGCGCTGGAACGCACCTATCTCGATGAACTGGCGCTTCAGCCGGAAGAAACGCAACCCAGCGCCGAGGAGCAGCTGCAGATCATCGAGGCGCTGCGCGAGGTGAATGCGCTGCTGGGTCAACTGTCCGCGAATGCGCGCGCGGCATTCTTCTACAACCGCCTGGATGGCATGACGCATGCCGAGATTGCCCAACGCCTCGGCGTGTCGGTCCCGCGTGTGCGGCAGTATCTCGCCCGGGCGCTGCGCCAGTGTTACATCGCCGTCTACGGCGAGCCGACATGAGCCTGGACCGCACACCGGTATCGGCCCGCGTCCTCGATGAGGCTATCGCCTGGCAATTGCGCCTGGGGGACGACGCAGCGGGTATCCAGCTCGACGCCGAACTCCAGCGCTGGCTGAACCAAAGCGCCGAGCACGCCAAGGCCTGGGCGCAGCTGGGGGGTATCGATCGGCGTCTGGGAACGATCAACTCGCCAAGCGCTAGGCGCGCCCTGCAGCGCAATGCCGCGACCAAACGGCAGCATGCCGTTAGCCGCACGCTTCTGGGGTTGGCCTTGCTCGGCTTGCTCGGTATCGGCCTTGCGCTTCAGGCGCGCCCGCTGCCGGTCTGGCTCGCAGACGCAAGCACCGGCGCAGGCGAGCAGCGCAGCCTTACGCTGGACGACAACAGCCGCATCCAGCTGAACAGCCGCAGCGCACTGGACATCCGCTTCGATGAGCGGCGACGCGGACTGTTCCTGCATCAAGGAGAAGTGCTAGTGGAAACGGCGCCGGGAAGCGACCCGCGACCGTTCATCGTGGAAACCGCACATGGCGACCTTCGAGCGCTGGGTACGCGCTTCATCGTTCGTCGCGAAGGGAATGCCACTCGGCTGATCGTGCTGCGCTCGGCGGTCGCCGCGCATCCGGACGACGGGCAAACGGGCCGCACCATAGGCGCTGGCGAGCAGGTGCTGATGCATCGCAATCGCCTTGGAGAGAGTTCGGCCGCGCCCATCGCGGCGGATGCCTGGAGCCACGGCATGCTCGTCGTTGATGACCTGCCGTTGAGTGAACTGCTGAAAAAACTGAGCGAATACCGCCGCGGCTATCTGGGCCTCGATCCGAGCCTCGAGTCCCTGCGCATCAGCGGCAGCTTTCCGCTGCATGACACCGACCGGGCCCTGGCGGCGCTTCCGCCCAGCCTTCCGGTGCGGATCGAACGTCACACCGACTGGTGGGTAAAGGTGGTTCCGGCGCAACCCGTCAGCCCCCCGGGCAAGTAGCGACGGCGCCCACCACAGCGGCGCTGCGGGCCCCTATGAAAATATTTTCAGTTGCCCCTATCACTTTTCATTTCTGATCCGGCCTGATGAATAACTGAGACATATTCCTATTCGGGAGTCATTCACAAATGCCATCGCTTTCACTGTTCCGTCCCAGCCTCCTGGCCGTTGCTATTGCCGTCGCACCACTGCCACTACTGGCCCAGGCGGCCAACGGCGAAGCAGTTATTGGCGATGTTCGCGAGTACTCTCTGCCCGCCGCACCTCTGGCCTCGACCCTCAATCGTATCGCCGCCGAAGCGGGACTGGTGCTCAGCATCGATCCGGCGTTGACCCGCGACCGCCTGGCCGAGCCGGTACAAGGCCGCTTCGATGGCCAGGGTGCGCTGCAGCGAGCCTTGCGCGGCACCGGACTCGAACTTCGTCAGGACCCTTCGGGCAGCTTCAGTTTGCAGCAGGCAGCAACCGAGGCGATGGCACTGCCGGATGTCACCGTGACGGCAACCGAGGCGTTGGCTGAGGGCGGCGAAGAAAGCGGCTATCGCGCCAGCGCCGTGCGAAACGTCGGCGCGCTGGGCGGAATGGCACTCCAAGATGCTCCCTATTCGGTGACAGTGATTTCGTCGGAGCTGATGGATAACATCCAGGCCACCTCCAGCGACGACATCTTCAAGCTCAGCCCGACCACGCAGTTCACCTCCCCGACCAGCGCCGGTTACGCCAGCGCGGTAGCCATTCGCGGCTTCAGCGGCGTCGGCAACCTGAGCATCGCCAATGATGGCCTGCGCTTCAGTAACGGCTACGATGGCGGCAACTTCATCGAGGAAATGGAGCGTCTGGAAATCCTCAGCGGTCTGTCCGGCTTCCTCTATGGTCCGGCCAGCCCCGGCGGACTGGTCAACTACGTGCTCAAGCGCCCCACTGCCGAGCGCTACAACAGCGTGACCTACGGCACCCCCGGCGGCGAGAGCCAGTACCTGCACGGCGACTTCGGCGGGCCGATCGACAGCGAAGGTCGCTTCGCCTACCGCGCCAACCTGCTCGCCCAGGATGGTGAAACCGCCATTGACGGACAGGTCGAACGCCGTCACATGGCCAGCGTCGCACTGGACTGGAACGTCAGCGACGACTTGCTTATCCAGTTCGACGCCTCGCACAAGCAGAGCGAGACGCGGGGCCTCACCAGCTACTGGTACTTCGCCGATCAAGCATTCCGGCCTGATGCCGACGACTTGGAGAACGACGAGCTCTATAGCCAACGCTGGGCCTACAACGACAGCCGCCACGACCGTGTCGGCAGCCGCTTCCAGTGGCGCCTGAGCGACGTGTTCAGCCTGCGCGGCGCGCTCGGCTACAGCCAGTACACGACCGAATACGCCTATACGGGGCCGACCGTGAACTCGGCCGGCGTGTACGTCCAGCCGCTCTACGCCTTCGCCCCGGTGGAAACCGAAGAGACCTCCGGTAACCTTTTCCTCGATGCGGTTTTCGACACCGTGGGCATCGGCCATGAGATGACCTTCGGTTACCAAGGAAACATCGCACGGGTTCGCTATAACACCGATTACATTCCCTTTCCGGGTCCGCAATATGTATCGGTCACGCCCGAAGTGCCCTTCAGCGAGCGGCCGCAGGTGGCCAAGCCCGCCTACGACCTCGGCGATGGCGACTACCATCTGGCCAACCGCTCCCAGGCCGACAGCGTACTGATCGGCGACGTCATCACATTCAACGAGCAATGGTCGACGATCCTTGGCGTGACGCACTCACGTATCAAGACCTTCAGCGACAACTTCGTCTGGGTCGAAGCGTTCGGCAGCCCGCCGGCGATCGAGGACTACAGCGAAACTAAAACCTCGCCCAACGTCTCGCTCGTCTACAAGCCCGTCGAGTGGCTGACTACGTACGTGACCTACATCGAAGGTCTGCAGACGGGTGGCGTGGCGCCGAGCGGCTCGAACAACGCCGGCCAGGCACTGGCGCCGATCGTCAGCGAGCAGTACGAAATCGGTGCGAAAGCCGAGCTCGGCGGTGCCCTGTACACCGTTGCGCTGTTCGACATCGAGAAGCCCAACACCTACACCAATGCAGCCAACTTCTTCGTTCAGGATGGCATGCAGAACAACAAGGGCCTGGAGTTCAGCGTAACGGGCAACGTTACCCCAGCACTGACGCTGGTGGGCGGCGTCACTTTGCTCGATCCGGTCGTAGAAGGCGCGGCGAACGCTGCCAACGACGGCAATCGCCCGGTCGACGTGGCGCGGCACCTGGCCAAGCTGTACGGCGAATACGCGATCTTCGGCGTACCCGGGCTGACACTCACCGGTGGCGCCTTCTATACGGGCAAGCAATACACCGACGAGGCCAACGACCACACCATCCCCTCGTTCACCACTTTCGACCTAGGCGGTCGCTATCGCATGGCCTTGGCGGATGAACGAGCTCTGACCCTGCGCGCCAACTTGAGCAACCTGACCGACGAGGAATACTGGCTGAGCAGCCATTACCTTGGGGCACCCCGCACGCTCAAGCTGTCGGCGCAGCTGGAGTTCTAATGCGAACCACCACAATCCGTCGCTGGTCCTTCGTCCACACCTGGACCAGCCTGATCTGCACGCTGTTCCTGCTGATGCTTGCCATTACCGGGCTACCGCTGATCTTTCACCACGAGCTGGAGCACCTGCTTGGCGAGGCGCCCGAGCTGCGTGAGATGCCTGCCGACACCCCGCATCTGGATCTGCAGCAGCTGGTCGCCGCGGCCGAACGGCATCGGCCGGAAGAGGTGGTCCAGTACCTGGGCTGGGAAGCAGACGAGCCGTCCGGTGTGGTCGCCATCATGGCGGCGACCGCCGGCACCGAGCCGAATTCGTCCTATACCTTCATGCTCGATGCGCGCACCGGCGAAGCGCTGGAAATGCCGGCGGCCAATGGCGGGCTGATGATGTTCTTCTTGCGCATGCACGTGGACATGTTCGCCGGGCTTCCCGGCAAGCTGCTTTTGGCTTTCATGGGACTGCTGTTCGTCGTCGCCATCATTTCCGGAGTAGTGCTCTACGCGCCGTTCATGCGGCGACTGGAATTTGCCCAGGTGCGGCATGAACGAGCCAGCCGTACCCGCTGGCTGGATTTGCACAATCTGATTGGTGTGGTCACGCTCAGTTGGGCACTGGTAGTGGGGATCACCGGCGTGGTCAGCGCCTGTGCGGACCTGCTGATCGAGGCTTGGCGTGCCGAATCCCTGAGCGCGATGCTCGAGCCCTACCGGGATGCCCCGCCGTTGACGGAACGCGCACCGGCCAGTCAGTTGCTGGAAATCGCCGCTCAGGCAGCACCAGGCATGCAGCCGGATTTCATTGCATTTCCCGGTACGCGTTTTTCCAGCGAGCATCATTACACGGTGTTCATGAACGGCAATAGCCATCTGACCTCGCATCTGCTCACACCGGTGCTGATCGATGCGCAAACGCTCGACATCACAGCTGCCGGCAGCCGCCCCTGGTATATGGATGCGCTGTCGCTGTCCTCGCCGCTGCACTTCGGCGATTACGGCGGCCGGCCGATGCAGATTCTCTGGGCAGTGCTGGACGTGCTGACCATCATCGTACTCGGCAGCGGGCTCTATCTGTGGTGGGTACGACGTCGCGGCGCCACATCGACACGCGAGGTGATGGCATGAGCTGGCGCCAATCGACGTTTCTGCTGCCCGGCCTGATCGCCCTCCTCGGTTTAGCAGGGTTGTTCGCCGCGCTGCTCGGTGATGGCTGGTGGGATACGTTGGCCTGGCTCGGGCTCGGCGCGCAGGCGGGACTGGGTCTCTGGCCTTTGCTACTCGGCCGCCGAAGCCATGCCGGTAGCGAAAGGATCAACCAGCGCCAGCAGCCCTGACTGCCATAGCAGGCGGCATCGCTGGCATGGAGTGATCAAGAATGATCGGCTGTGCAAACGGCCTGGTAAAGCGGCGCAGCCACGTCCAGTTCGGTCATGGTTTCAAACTTCGCCTGACCTTCCTCGTTCAGCCGGAACATTACCTTCTCGGTGCAAAGCGCCTGGTAATTCGCGCTTTTCACCGTGGACATCAGATGATGCTTTTCAAAGCGATACAGGGTGAAACGGGCGACGGGACCCTTGCTGGTCTCTTCGATCTGCGCGTTCGCGCCATCGAGTACCGTATAGACCAGTGGCATCGGAAACTTGATGGTCCAGGGGCGCCAGAACATCTCGCCCTCTTCGCTCGATACCACAACCGAGCCCTGCGGCAGACGCGCTTGCTTGGTATCGAACCAGGTGTATTCGTAATGGATGGTGTAGCCGAGCATGCCCAGACCGGCGAACGCCGGGATGATCCACTTCGGTAGTCGTTTACGAGTCAGGCTGCGCAGCAGCAACGCGACCCCCGCACCCGCCACTGCGGCGACAATTGCAGCGATTAGATGCCAGATCATATGAATCTTCCTTAAAAAAGTCGGGCTTCCAAATGGAAGCCCGACTTATATCTCAACCATGGGCCAGTTTCTAACCCAACTTCTGGTCGAATCGTTACTTAGTGATCAAGCGCAACGCCAGCACCTTTCGGAGTACGAACGCTTTCCACCAGATCCTGGATTTCCTGCGGCGGAGCCTCGGTAGCCATAGACACAGCGTAAGCAACTGCGAAGTTCAGTATCGCTCCGATGGCGCCGAAGGCCTGCGGAGAGATGCCGAATATCCAGTTGTCAGGCGTATTGGCGAAAGACGCAGTGCCAGGGATGAAGAACCAGCCCAAGTACAGGAAGATGTACACGCTGGTGCTCACCACACCAACCAGCATGCCAGCAACGGCACCCTTGCTGTTCACGCGCTTGGAGAAGATCCCCATCATCAGCGCTGGGAACAGGCTCGCTGCAGCAAGACCGAACGCTAGCGCCACCACCTGTGCAGCGAAGCCTGGAGGATTCAGCCCTAGCCAGGTTGCCAGGATGATAGCCGCCGTCATGGACAAGCGGGCTGCCAGCATCTCGTTCTTCTCGCTGATCTTCGGATTGATGATCGTCTTGATCAGGTCATGACTGATAGCCGAGGAAATGGCCAGCAACAAGCCCGCAGCCGTGGACAGCGCCGCCGCGATGGCACCCGCAGCGATCAAACCGATGACCCAACCTGGCAGGTTAGCGATTTCAGGGTTGGCCAGTACGATGATGTCGTTGTTGACGACCAGCTCGTTACCGTTCCAACCACGCTCTTGGGCAGTGGGGGCGAAGGTAGCGTTGGTGTCGTTGTACATCTGGATACGACCATCGCTGTTCTTGTCTTCCCAGGTGATCAGACCGGTTTGTTCCCACGTCTGGATCCAGCCCGGACGCGCTTCGTACTGAATCGCTTCAGCCTGCGGGCCTTCCGGATAGATGGTATCGACAAGGTTCAGACGAGCCATGGACGCAACGGCCGGAGCAGTCAGGTACAAGAGGGCGATGAAGATCAGCGTCCAGCCAGCCGACCAGCGAGCATCAGCTACTTTCGGTACGGTGAAGAAGCGGATGATGACGTGCGGCAGACCTGCGGTACCGATCATCAGCGACAGGGTGAACAGGAACATGTTCAGCTTATTGTCGACATCAGCAGTGTAGGCAGCGAAGCCCAGGTCCTGAACGACAGTATCCAGCTTGTCCAGCAGCGGCATGCCGGATTCGACGTGAGTACCGAACATCCCGAACATCGGGATCGGGTTGCCAGTCAGTTGCATGGCGATGAACACGGCCGGAATGGTGTACGCGATGATCAGCACCACGTACTGCGCCACCTGGGTGTAAGTGATGCCCTTCATGCCGCCGAATACCGCGTAGGCGAACACGATCGCGGCGGCAATCCAGATACCGGCGGAGTTGCTCACTTCGAGGAAGCGGGAGAAGGCCACACCAGCACCGGACATCTGGCCGATTACGTAGGTGACCGAAATCAGAATCAGGCAGATAACTGCAACCAGGCGCGCGCCTCGGCTGTAGAAACGGTCACCGATGAAGTCAGGTACGGTGAACTTGCCGAATTTACGCAGGTAGGGTGCCAACAGCATCGCCAGCAGCACGTAACCGCCGGTCCAGCCCATCAGATAGACCGAAGTGGCATAACCACCGGACGCGATGATCCCCGCCATGGAAATGAACGAAGCCGCAGACATCCAGTCAGCCGCTGTCGCCATACCGTTTGTTACGGGATGGACGCCACCGCCAGCTACATAGAACTCTTTGGTCGACCCAGCGCGGGCCCACACCGCAATCCCTATATATAGGAGAAAGGATGCGCCCACGAACAACATATTAATCCAATATTGACTCATTCTGGCTTACTCCTCGACCCCAAATTCCTTGTCCAGTTTGTTCAACCGCCACGCGTAGTGGAAGATGATCAAAATGAACGTAATGATGGAACCTTGCTGAGCGAACCAGAACCCCAGATCTGTTCCGCCGACCGGTATACCGGACAGCAACGGGCGCAAGAGGATAGCAAAGCCATATGAGACGAGAGCCCAAACCACAAGGCTCCATGTTATGAGGCGAACGTTCGCCTTCCAGTACGCAGCAGCATTTTCTTTATCGGCGTCGGCCATTGACGTTCTCCGTCTTATTTTTATTACGAGTGAGAGGAACCACATCGTGAATCTAGCAAGGATGGGTTCTGAAAAGAAAGCCCCGACTTTAGTCTGACGAACGCTACCGAATGCCATCTAAACCGCTGAATTACGGCATTCCGTACACGCTTTCATAGCTGAACAAGCTGTCGCTCGATAGCGTTCAATCCTCGACGTGACTGTCCGACGCTCGATGTCCCGCTACGACCGGGGATAAACCAGCCCCCCTTGCCCACGCGAACAGCACCCGCTCACCCCGGCGGCTCGAAACTACCAACCTTAATCGAACATAAAAGCGCGCCAATCATTCCCGCTCTTGATACATCCAATCCAAAGCAAGCATGAATAATCAGACATGAACTTCAATACGTGAAATTTAAAACCTAACAAGCGTTGAATCCAGACGCTTAATTAGGCGCCACATTAATCAAACGAAACAAACAAACTTATATCAAAAACATAATCCATCCTTCTAACACAGCAAGACATAGCTCTGATTATTCTGACTTTAAACTTTAAAAAATAAAGGCGGATAAATGCAATTCAGAACGTGCTCCCTGGCAAATACCCATCAACTCGTTCTTCCGCATATCCGCCATCAGATGCTTGTGCATCCGCCTTAGCAGGTCGGTCGCCCCGCCGTGTACTTATCGGCCGGATCGATCGCGGCGTTCAGATCGCGGATGGTTTCGGCACCGATCAGCAAGGGATAACTGAAGTGGGTGCGATCGGTGAGATTCACCTCGGCCTCGCGCAGCTGGTCGCCGATGCATAGCTGCATGCCGATCACCGGACGCTCGGCTCGCGGCGGCTCGCTATTCGGATCGACCTTACTTCCTTCTTCTGCGCGCGTTTTGATCTGGCTGATACCGATCAGGGGCTGCTCATAAATAGTGTCATCGGCGCCATCGACCGCCAGACGGAAGCGCACCCAGTCCTCACCGTCACGCTGGAACTGCTCGATGTCACGCGCTGACAGCGATGCGGTCATGGCGCCGGTGTCCATCTTGGCCGGCAGGGTCTTGCCGATTTCTTCAATCTTGATGTGCTCGTAACGCCCGTAAAGCGTAGGGTCGGCCGCGAACGCCGGAAGCGCCAACAGCCCTGCAAGGAAAATAACGCGAGACAAAAACAACCTCCTGGAACGAATCATGGACAAGGTATCGATCGGCACCACACCCGTAGGGTTCCGTCTGCCTGTCCTACAAAACGTTTCGCCGCGATGGCGCGCCGCCTCGGTGGCACGCTTGATCTCCGCGTGAGCCAGCGGCCCTGATAGACTGCAGGCCGATCCCCGCCGAAGACCTCCCCCGTGCCCAGTACCGCATTTTCTTCCCTGCCTCTTTCCGCAGCCATGCTGGCCAACCTCGACGCCCTCGGCTACAGCGAGATGACGCCGATCCAGGCTCAGAGCCTGCCCGTGATGCTCAAAGGCATGGACCTTATCGCGCAGGCCAAGACCGGCAGCGGCAAAACCGCCGCCTTCGGCATCGCCCTGCTCGAACCGCTCAATCCGCGCTATTTCGGTTGTCAGGCTTTAGTGCTTTGCCCGACCCGCGAGCTTGCCGATCAGGTGGCCAAGGAACTGCGCCGGCTGGCGCGCGCGGCGGACAACATCAAGATCCTCACGCTCTGCGGCGGCGTCTCCATCGGCCCGCAGATCGGCTCGCTGGAGCACGGCGCACATGTCATCGTCGGGACCCCTGGGCGAATCCAGGAGCACCTGAAAAAAGGCACTCTAAAACTCGACGGCCTGAACACGCTGGTGCTCGACGAGGCCGATCGCATGCTCGACATGGGCTTTTACGATGCCATCGCGGAAATCATCGAGCAGACGCCGGGCAAGCGGCAGACGCTGCTGTTCTCGGCGACCTACCCTTCGGGCATCAAGCAACTTTCGGCTACCTTCATGCGCGACCCGCAGCAGGTGAAGGCCGAGGCGCTGCATGACGATTCACAGATCGAACAGCGCTTCTACGAAATCGACGCCGATGACCGAATGGATGCGGTGGTGCGCGTGCTCGCCAGTTTCCGGCCGGAAACTTGTGTCGCCTTCTGCTTTACCAAGCAGCAGTGCCAGGAACTGGTCGACCAGCTCACGGCCAAGGGCATCTCGGCCATGGCGCTCAACGGGGATCTGGAACAACGCGATCGAGACCAAGTGCTGGCGATGTTCGCCAACCGCAGTCTGTCGGTGCTGGTGGCCACCGATGTCGCCGCGCGCGGCCTGGATATCGACGCGCT
Organism: Stutzerimonas stutzeri; assembly: GCF_024448955.1. Classification (GTDB taxonomy): domain Bacteria; phylum Pseudomonadota; class Gammaproteobacteria; order Pseudomonadales; family Pseudomonadaceae; genus Stutzerimonas; species Stutzerimonas stutzeri_AQ. The sequence goes on along the minus strand of NZ_JAMOIH010000002.1, from coordinate 166,154 downwards.
GGACATGGTCATCAACGTCGAGCTGGCACGCGACTCGGAAATCCACATTCACCGTGTCGGGCGCACCGGGCGTGCCGGCAGAAAGGGGATCGCAATCAGCCTGGTGGCCCCCGCCGAAGCCCATCGCGCCCGCGCAATCGAAGAACGCCAGAAGGCGCCGCTCAACTGGCAGCCGCTGAGCGAACTGAAAGCGCAGCCTGGCGAGCTGCTACGCCCTCCCATGGTGACGCTCTGCATCGGCGCGGGACGCAAGGATAAATTGCGCCCCGGCGACATTCTGGGTGCGCTGACCGGCGATGCGGGCATTCCCGGCACCCAGGTTGGCAAGATTGCGATCTTCGATTTCCAGGCGTTCGTCGCCGTCGAGCGCGACGTCGCCAAACAGGCGTTGAATCGTCTCAATGCCGGGAAGATCAAAGGGCGGTCGTTGAAGGTGAGGCAGCTTTAAGCCGGAAGCCGGAAGCAAGCAGCTTTGACTTCCAGCTTCCAGCTTTAGACCTCCAGCTGCCTTTATTACAACGACCCGCGCGCCCATGGGCCCCAGATGGCGAACGTGATGCCAGGGGTCTGGATGTTGACGAAGAGGAAATGCCCGGTCGGATCGAAGCAGGCGCCGCAGAACTCACGGCTGCGATAATCGTCACCTGACACGTTCTTACCGGCCGCAGCAGCCTGGACGTCATCGAACACCACGTTGTTCTTGGCGAAAACATAGGCTTCACCGGCGGTGGTCAGGCCCAACAGGCGCTCGCCGAAACCGTACATGTCCTGCGCGCCACCGCCGTCTTCACAGAGCAGCACGCCGCCGCGCGGGCTGACCGTGATGTTGTCGGGGTTGTTGGCGATCTCGGCGTCCGTGGAAGCGAAGACACAGGTCAGGCGATCGGTGGCCAGGTCATGCATCCACACCGCGCCCTCTCCGTAGCCCGCACGGCCCTGGCTGTCCGTGCCAGCACTGGTATCAACAATGTAGAGCTTGCCTTCGCTGTACCAAATGCCTTCGCCGCGGCTCATGCTCAAACCACCGGCGCGACGTGCCTGGGCGTACGGGCCGCTACCTTCCGGCTGCGGTTCCAGGTCTGGATAGGCGACTTCAACCCACTCCAACTGGTAGCTGTCGCCCTGCTTCGGCGCGTGCAGATCGACCAGAGCACGATCTCGAACACGTGCCGCCTGCAGGATGCCGCCCGCGGCGAGTGAACCCGGCTGTTGGCTGGCATTGCTGGGGATGTAGCGGTAGTAGCCAGAACGGTTGCGTGAGTCTTCGGTCAAGTAGACGTAGCTGTTGCGCGGATCGACAGCGACCGCCTCGTGTGCGAAACGACCCATCTGGATAATCGGCTCGCCGGTAGTCAGCGCCGGGTCGGCTGTCACTTCGAATACATAGCCGTGGGCGCGACCACCGACACTGCGATAGTCGGCGGTGGTTTCTTCGCAGGACAACCAGGTGCCCCAAGGGGTGACGCCACCGGCACAGTTGGTGCGGGTTCCGCCCAGGCTCGGGACCGTACGGACAGGCTGCGCAATATCGCGGGAAACGTAGAGGTTCGTGGTGCCGCCGGCTGGACGCTGGCCATTGGACAGCGTGACGTCGTCATAGATGCCGGTGGCGTCGATCAACGGACCGGTGCTGGCTTCATGGTTACGGACCAGCACAATTTCCTGACCATGCTGACCACGGCGCACGCTGATAACGCCCATGCCGTCATGAGAGGTAGGAACGGGCTGGCCGTTTTCCATCATGTCGCCGGTCCAGGAAAAGCTTTTGTACTGAAAACCGTCGGGCAGCTGAAGCAGCTCAAGGCCAGTGGACAGGTCTTTGACTGGCCGCACTGGGCCGTAACTGCTACGAACCAGACCAGCGCCGCGGCCCTGAGCATTACGGGCGGCAAATGCTTCCAGCGTGCCGAGGAATGGCGTGCTGGCGACGACGGCGGCAGTAATGGCGCTGCCCTTGAGCAGGCTGCGGCGGCTGGCATCATGTTCACGGTTCATGCGATGTCCTCTGTTATAGGAATGGGAGGGAGCGCATGAATGAAGCCAGCCTAATGCGGCAGTTCGATGACCAGGCGATGGCGTTCCGGTGATGAGGGACGGATGGACGGTATAAGCTTTGCTAAGCGTACCGTGACGCACCGGCAATCCGGGCGTCCAACACCCATTGCCAAATCCAGATCCGGATCTTTCCTTATGCGTACGCCTTCGCTAAGTCACTCACTACGCCGAATCTGGGCTTTGGATAAGTTCGGCTACAGCTTGCGCGTATTGATCGCGCTGGCCAGCAGCATGAGTCTGAGCTGGCAACTCGGACTGCCTTCGATAGCCATTCCACTGTTTCTCGGCATCATTGCCAGCGCCCTGGCGGAAACTGACGACAGTTGGCTGGGGCGGCTATCAGCACTGCTGGTCACCTTGTTGTGCTTCGCCATTGCGGCCGTCTCGGTAAAGTTGCTGTTCCCCTTCCCATGGCTTTTTGTCAGTGGAATGGCCATCGCTGCATTCGCCCTGGTGATGCTTGGCGCGCTGGGTGAGCGCTACGCGACGATCGCCCAGGCGACGCTGATCCTGTCGATCTACAGCATGATCGCTGCCGATCAGCGCGGCGGCGACGCACTCAACCCCTGGACCGATCCGTTGCTGCTGCTTGCAGGGGCAACATGGTATGGCCTGCTGTCGGTCCTCTGGAATGCGCTGTTCTCGCACCAGCCGGTGCAGCAAAGCCTGGCCAGGCTGTATCGGGAGCTAGGGCAGTATTTCAAACTCAAGGCGACGCTGTTCGAGCCGTTACGCCAGCTCGATGTGGAGGAACGACGACTGCAACTGGCGCAGCAGAACGGGCGGGTGGTCAGCGCGCTCAACGCCACCAAGGAAACGCTCCTGCATCGCCTCGGCAACGGTCGGCCCGGCGTAAAGATCAGCCATTACCTCAAGCTGTACTTCCTCGCCCAGGATCTGCACGAGCGCGTCAGCTCCTCGCACTATCCCTACCAGGCGCTGGCCGAAGCCTTTTTCCATAGCGATGTGTTGTTCCGCTGCGGCAGGCTGCTGCGGCTGCAGGGCGTCGCCTGCGCCGAACTGGCCAAGGCCATTCAGCTGCGTCAGCCCTTCCGCTACAGCGAAGCCAATGCCCAGGCACTCGGCGATCTGGAATCGTCGCTGGAACACCTGCGGATGCAGAGCAATCCGGCCTGGCGCGGCCTGTTGCGTTCGCTGCGCGCGCTGTCGAGCAACCTGACGACGATGCAACGCCAACTCGCCAGCGCCAGCAACCCCGACGCTCTGGAAGGCGAACAGGACAGCAGCCTGCTGGACCGCAAGCCGCAATCGCTACGCGACGCCCTTGCCCGCATCCGCTTGCAGCTGACGTCCACCTCGCTGTTGTTCCGCCATGCCCTGCGCATGAGCCTGGCGCTGGTGTGCGGCTACGCGGTGCTGCACGCGATCCACCCGGAACAGGGTTATTGGGTGCTGCTGACGACGGTGTTCGTCTGCCAGCCGAACTATGGCGCGACACGGATCAAGCTGGTGCAACGTGTGACCGGCACCCTGCTCGGGCTGGTGGTGGGCTGGGCGCTGTTCGATCTGTTCCCTAGCCAGCAGATCCAGGCGCTTTTCGCCGTGGTCGCCGGGGTGGTGTTCTTCGCCACGCGCAGCAGCCGCTACACCCTGGCGACCGCCGCAATCACCTTGCTGGTGCTGTTCTGCTTCAACCAGGTCGGTGACGGCTACGGGCTGATCTGGCCGCGGCTGGTCGATACTCTGCTGGGCAGCCTGATCGCCGCGGCGGCGGTGTTCCTGATTCTTCCTGATTGGCAAGGCCGTCGTCTCAACCAGGTTGTCGCCAACACCCTCAGCCGCAGCGCGGATTACCTGCGGCAGATCATGCGCCAGTACGAGAGCGGCAAACGCGACGATCTGGCGTACCGTCTGGCCCGACGCAACGCGCACAACGCCGATGCCGCCCTGTCGACCACGCTGTCGAACATGCTGCTGGAGCCCGGTCATTTCCGAAAGGATGCCGAGACCGGCTTCCGCTTTCTGATTCTCTCCCACACGCTGCTCAACTATCTGTCAGGGCTGGGCGCACACCGCGAAAGTCTGCCCGACGATGCCCGCGACGACATGCTCGAACGTGCGGCGCAACAGCTGGCGAGCAGCCTCGACGAGCTCGCGACGGCCCTGCAAACCAATCAGCCAGTAGCGGTCTACAGCGATGAGGAAGAAGCTCTCGCGCAACAGCTCGAACAGGCGTCCGAGGACCAGGACGATGCACACCGGCTGCTGCAGACCCAGTTGGGTCTGATCTGCCGCCAGCTGGCGCCGCTGCGCAGTATGGCCAGTCACCTGGTGCGCCAGGCATCCCCGGCTCGGGGCTGAGGCAACGCTTCGGGCGCAGGCAGCCCATGGCGGAGAAAGATCGCCGCATAGCTGCCTTCTTTTTCCATCGCCGCGATCTCGCGATTGAACGCTGCGAGGATCGCTGCCTGCTGCGGATGGCTGTTGCGTACCGCCAGCGACAGATCGCGCAGGCGGAATTCACCCGGCACGAACGACAAGGCGTCGCTCACCTGCTTCAGTTCGCGACGGAAATGGAACAGGGCGGTGCGCTCATCTTCCAGCGTCAAATCGACGCGCCCGACGGCTAACATCCTCGCCGCCTGCACGAAATTCGCGGCGTACCCCTTGTTCAAGCGCGAATCATTTTCCAGCTCCTCGCTATAGCCATAGCCGCGACTCAGCGCAACGGCATAACCCGCAAGACTGGCGAGGCCGTCATAGCGTATGTCACTGTCGCGTCGCTGCACCCAACGCATGCGATTGGTCAAAAAAGGCTGTGAGCGGCGCACATAACCGGCTCGGTTGAGGGCCGGCCAACCATTGACCATGTCGTAGCTGCCAGTCTTCAGCCCCACCAGAGCGCGCTCCCAGGGCACCTCGATGTATTCGATCCGGTAGCCCGCACGGCCAAGCGCAGTGCGGATGAGCTCGACCGACAAACCATCCTCGAGCAGACGTCGATCCGTATAAGGCGGCCAGGTGTTGCCAGCCAGACGCAGCACGTCGGCCGGAAGGGACGTGCTCGCCAGCAGCAATGCCAACCATAGAAGACGGCTTGAACGTTTCATGGACTTCTCGCCCTCATAGCGAAGCGCCATTACTCATAGCAAAGCACAAGGTGAACCGATTGCCATGTTCGTCTCGTCGGCTGCCCCAAGCCCAGGCTGCAGTAGCCCGGCGGCAGGAGTACCATCTCGCGTTTTCGAGTCGAGGTGAGCGGTGTTGCAAACGGATGTGGTGGTAATTGGCGCGGGGGCTGCCGGACTGATGTGCGCTTTCACGGCGGCGGCACGCGGCCGTCGCGTTCTGCTGCTCGACCATGCCAACAAGGCCGGCAAGAAAATTCTCATGTCCGGCGGCGGACGCTGCAATTTCACCAATATGTACACCGAGCCGGCCAACTTCCTCTCCGGCAATCCGCATTTCTGCAAATCCGCCCTGGCGCGTTATACCCAATGGGATTTCATCGAGATGGTCAGCCGTCATGGCGTGCCCTATCACGAGAAAAAACTCGGCCAGCTGTTTTGCGACAACAAGGCCAGCGACATCCTCGACATGTTGTTCGAGGAGTGCCGACAAGCGGGCGTCGACCTTCGCCTGAATACGAGCGTGCAGTCGGTCGAACGCAACGAGGACGGCTATCGGTTGCAAAGCGATGCCGGCGAACTGGCCTGCCAGTCGTTGGTGATCGCGACGGGCGGGCTGTCGATTCCGACACTCGGCGCCAGCGGTTTCGGTTATCAGATCGCACGTCAGTTCGGCCACAGCGTGTTGCCGACTCGCGCCGGCCTGGTGCCGTTCACCATCACCGAACCGCAGCTCAAGGGAATATGCGAAGCCCTGTCGGGCACCTCGGTCGAGGATTGCCTGGTCAGCTGCAACGGCCAGAGTTTCAAGGAAAACATCCTGTTCACCCATCGCGGGCTTTCCGGGCCGGCGATTCTGCAGATTTCCTCGTACTGGCAGCCGGGCGACGTCATCGAAATCAACCTGTTGCCGCACCTGAACCTCGTCGACTGGCTGGCCGAACAGCGCCGTGAACGCCCCAACACCGAGCTGAAAACGCTGCTCGGCGAGCTGTTCACACGCAAGATGGCGGGGCTGCTGGCCGAGCATTGGTTCATTTCCAGACCGCTGAAGCAGTACAGCCCGGCTGAGCTCGAAGACGTGTCGGAAAAGCTCGGCAACTGGCAACTGGTCCCGGCCGGTACCGAAGGCTATCGCACCGCGGAGGTGACATTGGGTGGCGTCGACACGCGCGAGGTGTCGTCGAAGACCATGGAGTCGCAGAAGGCACCGGGCTTGTACTTCGTGGGTGAAGTGCTGGATGTCACCGGCCATCTCGGCGGTTTCAATTTCCAATGGGCCTGGGCATCCGGCTACGCGGCGGCCCAGTACGTGTAGCGGCTCGCTCAGCCGCGGCGTACGAGCCCTGTCATTCGTTGGCCATATTCGAAGGTGGCGAAATCTCGCGCGGCCCGGCCGGGTCGGTGGCCGTGTTCTGGTATTCCTGTTGATTTTCGCTGGTGTTATCCATTGCCGACGGCTCTTCGTCCGGCGAGCAGGCGCTCAGCATCAGCGCCACAGGTAGCGCAGCGGCGACGGCGATATATTTCGACTTCATCCAAACCTCCAGGAGAGCGCCTCGCCAGGCTCGCGAGGCGCCGTTGAATTTAAAACCTTACTGGGACGCACCCGTACCGGTGCCGGTGGGATTGGGCGCGGTGCCGGCACCCGACTCGGTCCCCAGACCGCTGCCGTTGTCGGCCGGGGCGGTGTTCATGCCATCCGAATTACCCGTTCCAGTTGTGACGCCGGTGCCGGTGCCGGTTTCCGCGCCAGCGCCCGTACCAGTTCCGGTAGTGCCCGGCCCTGCGCCCGTTCCAGCGCCCGTTCCAGCGCCAGTTCCGGTAGCCGGCGGTGTGGCAGCAGGCGGCGTAGTGGCAGGAGCCGCAGGCTGCTCGGTTGCCGGCGGCGGCGGGGTCTGTTCGCGCTCAAGATCCTCATCCGGGCCGCAGCCGACCAGCAGCAGACCTAGAACAGGGGCAGACAAGTAAGCAAGACGCATGGATAACCCTCCAGAAAGATGAAAGCCGACTAACAAGCCGGAGATAGGACAAATCAATCCTTCTGAAACTGACCTTTCACAAGGGGGAGAGTGCCCACACTACGCCGCAGACCGGGTGTCAACCGCTCAACGGTATCGGTCCTGCCATGCATATCCAGCGCGCCGGCGTATAAAACAAAGGCTCTGATCGATCTCAGCCGATGCCCTGCAGGCCGTTCGGACTGGCTATCGAACCGATACGTCAACCGGCGCGACAGTTAGCTGCGCGCCGGTTAGGCGTGAACAATGTGCCGAGGCGTTGCGCCCGGTACCGCAAGCATTAAGCCGCTTTGCTAGCAACGAATTCCTTCTTCAGGCGGTCTCTGAGTTCGCTCATCTGCTTACCCATCTCTTCCAGCCTGGCCTCGTCGAACAGCTCGCGCGCCTGGGGAAACATTTCCGATTCCTCTTCCTCGATGTGGTGCTCGAGCAGCTCCTTGCAGACTTTGGCGCGGCCTGAGAACTCGACGCTCCCTGGATCGGTCACCTTGAGATCAGGCAGCACGAGAGAATCCACCGCGCGATGCTCCTCCTTGGCCTCGTGATACATTTTCAACTCTTCCTTTCCACCCGCTTCCTTATAGGCCGGGTAGAGAATCTGCTCTTCGAGCTGGGTATGGATGGTCACTTCCATTTCAAGTTTTTGCAGCAGATCGGTACGAGTCTTTACCGCACGCTCTGTGCTCTCGGTCAGGCGCGTCAGGATGTCCTTCACTCGTTCGTGGTCTTCAATCAACAGGTCAATGGCATTCATGTGGGATTCCTCATCACTTAATCGGCTTGCTGCACCCGGACTCTTCTGGTCCGGTAGGTTCGCCTGCGCCAGATCGCGCAGTGCTTATCCGAAGCTGGGCCCACTGCACGGCGGGCCCAGCGATCGGTTCAGGCGTAATCGTAGGTCGGCAGCCCAGTGCGGCTCTGGCTCTGCAACCGGGCGATGGCAGGCGACATGCCAGCCTCCAGCGCCAGGTCGCGGCGGATCGAGCTGATGACCCATTCCAGCTGAATATTGGTCTGGGTCTGACCCTTGGAAAGAGCGCGCTTGATGATGTCCCGATCATCGTTACGCAGCGTCAAGAGAAGCCCCCCATCCGGACGAGGGGTGGTGAGTACTTCGAACTCAGGAAACGCGGCAGAGAGAGTTTTTTCAGCGGCGATCATTATTGTGTACTCCGGTTATGGTCCAGCTTCCTTAACTAGAGCAGCGTTCATGCCAACCGGGATAGATCATGAAACCCACAGAATTCAGTGACTTGCGTCACATAATAGCGTTTTGGATGCATGCAAAACGCATGAAGCCAAGCTTCACGACATGCATTCTGCGTTACAGATGAACAACCGCCGCTTGCCGCTGTCCGCCACTTCAGCCCTTGCGCCAGACGCTGGCGAGCCACGGTTGCCGCTCGCGGGGCAAGCCCTCCGGCCGGTAGTAGTGTTCCAGTTCGATGAAGCCCGCCGACCGCAGCAATTCCCGCCAGGCTGGCCAGTCGTACCAAGTGCCATAACGCGAACCGCTCCAGCCCTCCTGATTGTTGCCGCGCGGATTGGAGCTGAACAGCACGCCACCGCCGCGAAGCGCAGCATGCAACTTCAGCAGAACCGCGCCGATTTCACGGCTGGGAAGATGAAACAGCACCGCATTGGCAAATATGCCGTCGAACGCTTCGGCGGGCAGGTCCAGCTGCAGGAAGTCTTGGTGCAGCACCTCGCAACCGCTGTCGGCCCGCGCCATGGACACGAAGGGTTCGGCGCCATCCAGCCCGACGGCGATATGGCCGAGGGATGTGAATGTCTTGAGGTCTCGCCCGGGGCCACAACCCAGGTCGAGAATGCGAAAAGGCGGTTCGCCGCGGATGTTTCGCAACAATGCTTCGATATTCTGGCTGACATCATGGTCGCGTGTGCCCTCGCGAAACGCCTCGGCATTGGCGCGATAGTCATCCAGCGTGCGTTCAGCGACGGTACGGGGATCTTCATTGGTCATGGTGGATTCCAAAGTTACTGACTTGAGCCATGGTCTTCTGATAGAGGTTCGTACCATAGTCCAGTACCCTGCTGGGCATGTACCGACGGGGCACTCGATCGGATCAGCCGATTGCCAGCACTCATGAACTTGGGAAGCGCCGTCGTGCTCCAAGTGTTCGTCCCGCGCCGGAACCATCACTGGCCTGACACACAGTACGTTCACAAGCTATTGCACAAGAATCGAGAATCCCCCGATGAGCCAAGCACCCGCCAAAGTTGTCCTGCTCGTTGAGGACGAACCCCACATTCTCGGCCTGTTGTCTGACTATCTAGCAGGGGAAGGCTACAAGGTTCTGGAGGCGGCGGATTCAGCCCGAGCTTTCGAAATTTTGGCAACCAAGCCGCGACTGGACCTGCTGGTAACCGATTTCAGACTGCCCGGTGGTGTTTCAGGCGTGATGATCGCGGAGCCGGCAATCAAGTTGCGGCCCGATCTGAAAGTCATTTTCATCAGCGGTTATCCGATCGAGATCCACGAATCCGGAAGCCCCATCGCCCGCTCCGCCCCGATCATCGCAAAGCCCTTCTCGCTCGATAATCTGCACAGCCAGATTCAGCAACTATTGGACTAAAGAGTTCATCTAACGCTCAGCGTAGCCGGTGTCTGAGTCGTACTCCAAAGACCAAGTGCGCCTGGTAATACCGGGCAGGCAAAAGCTTCGCCCCGAGGGCGGGCCTCCCACAAAACGCACGCTGGATCATAAGACCCGCAGCGATTCTCAGCCGGCCCAAAGTAACATTGATGATGCTGGCTTGGCTTTGCACGAACTGCCAGGCGACACCAAACGCCCCTTCAGGAGGGTGAACGGAATCGTTGCGCAGAGGGGCAGCCGCAGGGATGCAGCGAGAGCCGTAAAGGGCATGGATGGCCCTTGTACGGCGACCCTCGGAGCGGCGATGGAGTGAACGAACCCGGAGCGAAGCGCAGGGCCGTATGTGGGGGCAAGCGTTTTCGGTTACTTTTTCGGCGACTGGAAAAAGTGACTCGCCCAGCAGGGCGAAACCAAGCTATCAGACGGCTCTATAGGGGCCAATGAAAGCAGAACTTTCATTAACACACCCAAACTTGCATCCGATGTCAATCCTTTGTTTCCCCTGACAAAGCGTGATGAACCAAAAAACGAAACCCCGCAAAAGCGGGGTTTCGTCAATTCGGGCTCGCATCAAGCGGGCCCTGGCTCAGACGTCAGCGCCGACTCAGTTGACCTTGGGGTCCAGCTCGCCGGAGGCATAACGCTGGAACATGCCTTCCAGGGAGATCGGCTTGATCTTCGAGGCATTTCCAGCGGTGCCGAAGGCTTCGTAGCGCAGAATGCAGATGTCACGCATGGCCGCGACGGTCTTGGCCAGGTACTTGCGGGGATCGAATTCGGCGGTGTTCTTCGCCATGAATTCGCGGATCGCACCGGTGGAGGCCAGGCGCAGGTCAGTGTCGATATTGACCTTGCGCACGCCGTACTTGATGCCTTCGACGATCTCTTCGACCGGTACGCCGTAGGTTTCTTTGATGTCGCCACCGTACTCGTTGATGATTTTCAGCCACTCCTGCGGAACGGAGGAGGAGCCGTGCATCACCAGGTGCGTATCGGGAATGCGCTGGTGGATTTCCTTGATGCGCTGGATCGACAGGGTGTCGCCGGTCGGCGGCTTGGTGAATTTGTAGGCGCCGTGGCTGGTGCCGATGGCGATGGCCAGGGCGTCCACCTTGGTCTTCTTCACGAAGTCGGCGGCTTCTTCCGGATCGGTCAGCAGCTGGCTGTGGTCCAGCGTGCCTTCGGCACCGACACCGTCTTCTTCGCCGGCCATGCCGGTTTCCAGGCTACCCAGGCAGCCCAGTTCGCCTTCCACCGATACGCCGCAGGCGTGGGAGAAAGCAACGGTCTGCTGAGTGACACGCACGTTGTATTCGTAATCGGACGGCGTCTTGCCGTCTTCACGCAGCGAGCCGTCCATCATTACCGAGCTGAAGCCCAGCTGGATCGAGCGCTGGCAGATATCCGGGCTGGTGCCGTGGTCCTGGTGCATGCACACCGGGATATGCGGGAACTCTTCGATCGCCGCCAGGATCAGGTGGCGCAGGAAGGGGGCGCCAGCGTATTTGCGGGCACCGGCAGAAGCCTGGACGATCACCGGGGAGTCGGTCTTGTCGGCCGCTTCCATGATGGCTCGCATCTGCTCGAGGTTGTTCACGTTGAAGGCCGGCACGCCGTAGCCGAACTCGGCGGCGTGGTCGAGCATCTGGCGCATGCTGATGAGTGCCATGTTTTCCTTTCTCCCGGTTTGGGTCGTTTATTCGTTTAAAGCCTGCCGCAGGGGCGGGCGCTGTTCAAGCACCGCGCGGTAAAGCGCGGCATTGTAGTGGCGGACGGCTCAAAAACCATCAGTTCTGGCGAAACGCCGCAAATCGCTCCATGCCGACCCGCTGCGTAGGGGCGTCTCGGCATCTCAAATGGTGATCAGCGAAGCGCTGCAGCCATGGGCCAGCAGCTTGTCGTCGGCGGTCCGAAAGACTAACGCCTGGTTGCCTTTGTCGTGGAAAGCCACCACACCGTCGCTATAGAAAGCACCACGAGTGGCAGGTTCCTTGCGCAGCCGGTGAACCTGCTCGCTATCACCGATCTTCAGCTCTACCGTTTGACGACTGTCATCGGCGTAGCGCCAGGCGATGTTCTGTTGGCTCTGGCATTTCCAGCGAACGAAGGGTGCGTCGGGGCCGGATTGCCAGTGACCGCAACCGCTGAGCAGCAGTGCGGCAAACGGGATGTACAGGCCTTTCATCGCTTCTCCTTGCTTGGCTGCGTCAGCTCAGGGGCAATCCTGAACGTCCGCAGCGGTTCCAGCGGTTGGATCGCCGGTGCTTTGCATCTGCACCCGTTGATCATTCTGTGCAGTGGGGCTTTCGATTGGTGGCGGGTCGATCACTTCGCAAAGCGAATCCGGCGCGCCACCGGCACAACCGGCCAGGCCAAGACAGCAAACAGCTAGAGCGGCATAACGCATGGTAAGTCTCCATTCCGTGCTCAGACAAAACAGAGACCTCATCAAGCTTCAGGGGTTGCCTTGGCGTTTCGCTTGTTATGCCTAACGAGCGTTACTGTGCGGCTCGCTCCTCGAGGATTTCCACTGCCGGGAGCACCTTACCCTCGACGAATTCGAGGAAGGCGCCGCCGCCAGTGGAGATATAGGAGATCTTCTCGCCCACGCGGTACTTGTCGATGGCCGCCAGGGTATCGCCGCCGCCCGCGATGGAGAATGCCGGGCTTTCAGCGATGGCATCGGCCAGCACCTTGGTGCCGTTGCCGAACTGATCGAACTCGAATACGCCCACCGGACCGTTCCAGAGGATGGTCTTCGAGGACTTGAGCAGCTCGGCGAAATTGGCCGCGGTCTGTGGGCCGATGTCCAGAATCATGTCGTCGTCGGACACATCGGCAACGGCTTTTACCGTGGCCTCGGCATCCTCGGCGAAGGCCTTGGCCACCACCACGTCCACCGGCAGCGGCACGCTGACCCTGGCGGCGATGGCCTTGGCGGTGTCCACGAGATCGGCTTCATAAAGCGACTTGCCCACCGGAAAGCCCGCTGCGGCCAGGAAGGTATTAGCGATGCCACCGCCGACGATCAGCTGATCACAGACCTGGCTCAGGCTGTTCAGCACGTCCAGTTTGGTCGAGACCTTGGAGCCAGCGACGATGGCCGCCATCGGCTTGGCCGGGCTTTTCAGCGCCTTGCCCAGCGCATCGAGTTCAGCGGCCAGCAGCGGACCGGCACAGGCGACCTTGGCGAATTTGGCCACGCCATGGGTCGAGCCTTGGGCGCGGTGAGCGGTGCCGAAGGCATCCATAACGAAGACGTCGCACAGCGCGGCGTACTTCTGCGCCAGTTCGTCGGTGTTCTTCTTCTCACCCTGGTTGAAGCGCACATTTTCCAGCAGCACCAGCTCACCGGCCTTGACCTCGACGCCGTCGAGGTAATCGCGGACCAGCGGGACTTCGCGGTTCAAAGCCTTGCTCAAATAGTCGGCGACCGGCTTGAGACTGTCTTCCTCGCTGAACACGCCCTCCTCCGGGCGGCCCAGGTGCGAGCAGACCAGCACCGCCGCGCCCCTCTCCAGCGCCAGCTTGATGGTCGGCAGCGAAGCCAGGATGCGCGCATCGCTCTTCACCGCGCCATCCTTCACCGGCACGTTGAGGTCTTCGCGGATCAGCACGCGCTTACCCTGCAGGTCGAGGTCGTTCATCTTCAAAACGGTCATGTTGATCTTCCTTAAAAGTACGAAACAGCGAAACTCAAGACGCGGCCCGCTAGGGGCGATGAGCCACGCACAGATAGTGTTCGGCAACATCCAGCATACGGTTGGCGAATCCCCATTCGTTGTCGAACCAGGCCAGCAGATTCACCAGCCGCGGCCCGGAAGCTCGCGTCAGGCTGCCATCGACGATCGCCGAATGCGGGTCGTGATTGAAGTCGCAGCTGGCATGGGGCAGCTCGGTGTACGCCAGCAATCCCCTCAACGGCCCGTTTTCGGCGGCCTCGCGCAGCACCCGGTTGACGGTTTGCGCGTCCGTGTCACAGGACGTCTGCAGGGTGATATCCAGGCAGGACACGTTCACCGTCGGCACCCGAACGGCTTTGGCCTGAATCCGTCCGGAGAGTTCCGGCAGCAGCCGTTCAATTCCCTTGGCCAATCCGGTGGACACCGGAATAACAGACTGGAAGGCCGAGCGCGTGCGGCGCAGGTCGTCGTGGTGATAGGCGTCGATCACCGGCTGGTCGTTCATCGCCGAGTGGATGGTGGTGATGGAGGCGTACTCGATACCCACCGCGTCGTTGAGCAACTTCAGCAACGGCACGCCGCAGTTGGTGGTGCAGGAAGCATTTGAAACCAGCCGTTCGGCGCCGGTCAGCTGCCTGTGGTTGATGCCCATTACCACGGTGGCATCGACATCCGCAGCACCCGTCATCGGCTGGGAGAACAGCACCCGCGGCACACCGGCAGCGAGAAAACGCTCGCCACCGGCGCGGGTGTTGTAGGCGCCTGAGCATTCCAACACCAGGTCCACGCCCAGCACCGACCAGTCGATAGCCTCCGGCGTAGACTCACGCAGCACCTTCACGCAGTCGCCATTGAGGTGCAGGCAATCGCCATCCACGCTCACCTCGCCGGGAAAGCGCCCATGGGTGGAGTCGAAGCGGGTCAGGTATTCCAGGCTGGCCATGTCGGCCAGATCGTTGAGGGCAACGATCTGGAAATCGAATGCGGCATCACGTTCGTAGAAGGCGCGCAGCACGCAGCGGCCAATACGGCCGTAACCGTTAAGCGCGATGCGGTAAGAAGGAGTTCGGGGCATTCGCGGCTCGTCTCTGGGCGAGCTGGAAGCTGGAAGCCGGAAGCCGGAAGTACTCATGCCGCTGGCACTTCCACCATCCAGCCGCAACCTCTCAGCTGCTGTGATCCCTTAAGCCTGATCCGGCTGCTTTATTCAAGCCTCCAGCTTCAGGCTTCCAGCTGACTCATTAGTCTTCCAACAGCTCTTCGGCAACCGCGAGAACGTTATCGACGGTAAAGCCGAACTCCTCGAACAGCTGGCCAGCCGGGGCCGACTCGCCGTAGGTGGTCATGCCGATGATTTGGCCTTCGAGGCCGACGTACTTGTACCAGTAGTCCGCATGAGCCGCTTCGATGGCGATGCGCGCACCCACTTCCACCGGCAGCACCTGCTGCTTGTAGGCGGCATCCTGAGCGTCGAACACGCTGGTGCAGGGCATGGATACCACGCGCACCTTACGACCCTGCGCGGCCAGCTTGTCGGCCGCGTCGACCGCCAGGCTCACTTCCGAACCGGTGGCGATGAGGATCAGCTCCGGCTCGCCTTCGCAGTTTTTCAGGATGTAGCCGCCGCGGGCGATGGCCGCTTCGGTCTCGTTGTCGCGCACGTGGTACGGCAGGTTCTGGCGCGAGAAGATCAGTGCGCTCGGGCCGTCCTTGCGCTCGACGGCATGCTTCCAGGCCACGGCGGATTCGACGGTATCGGCCGGGCGCCAGGTATCCAGGTTCGGCGTGGTACGCAGGCTGGTCAGTTGCTCGATCGGCTGGTGGGTCGGGCCGTCTTCGCCCAGGCCGATGGAGTCGTGGGTAAAGACGTAGATCACCCGCTGCTTCATCAGCGCCGACATGCGCACCGCGTTGCGCGCGTATTCCATGAACATCAGGAAGGTCGCGCCGTAGGGGATCAGGCCGCCGTGCAGGGCGACGCCGTTCATGATCGCGGCCATGCCGAACTCGCGCACGCCGTAGTACATGTAGTTGCCCGAGGCATCCTCGGCGACCACCGGCTTGCAGCCTTTCCACAGGGTCAGGTTGGAGCCGGCCAGGTCGGCCGAACCGCCGAGCAGTTCCGGCAGCAGCGGGCCGAAGGCGTTCAGGCAGTTCTGGCTGGCCTTGCGGCTGGCGATGGTCTCGCCCTTGGTGGCGACTTCACAGATGAACTCGCTGGCCTTCTCGGCGAAGTCAGCGGGCAGTTCGCCGGCCATGCGCCGCTTGAATTCAGCAGCCAGCGCCGGGAATTCGGTTTCGTAGGCGGCGAAGCGCTTGTTCCATTCGTTTTCGGCGTCGGCGCCCTTCTGCTTGGCATCCCACTCGGCGTAGATCTCGGCGGGAATTTCGAACGGGCCATGCTTCCAGCCCAGCGCCTCGCGGGTCAGCGCGATCTCGGCATCGCCAAGCGCGGCACCATGGGATTCTTCCTTGCCCTGCTTGTTCGGCGAGCCAAAGCCGATGATGGTCTTGCAGCAAATCAGCGTCGGACGGTCGCTCCTGCGCGCGGTCTCGATGGCCATCTGAATTTCGTCGGCGTCGTGGCCGTCGACGTTGCGGATAACTTGCCAGCCGTAGGCCTCGAAGCGGCGCGGGGTATCGTCGGTGAACCAGCCGTGCACTTCGCCATCGATGGAGATGCCGTTGTCATCGTAGAAGGCGGTGAGTTTATTCAGCCCCAGGGTGCCGGCCAGCGAGCAGACCTCGTGGGAAATGCCTTCCATCAAACAGCCGTCACCGAGGAACACATAGGTATTGTGGTCGACGATTTCATGGCCGGGCTGGTTGAACTGCGCCGCCATGACCTTTTCCGCCAGGGCGAAGCCCACGGCGTTGGCCAACCCTTGACCAAGCGGGCCGGTGGTGGTCTCGACGCCGGCGGTGTAACCGAACTCTGGATGGCCCGGGGTCTTGCTGTGCAGCTGACGGAAATTCTTCAGGTCATCGATGGACAGGTCGTAGCCGGTCAGGTGCAGCAGCGAATAAATCAGCATCGAACCGTGGCCGTTGGACAGCACGAAGCGGTCGCGATCAGCCCACAAGGGGTTGGTCGGGCTGTGTTTCAGATGGTCGCGCCAGAGCACTTCGGCGATGTCCGCCATGCCCATCGGGGCACCGGGATGGCCGCTGTTGGCTTTCTGCACAGCATCCATGCTGAGGGCGCGGATGGCATTGGCTCGCTCACGACGGCTGGGCATCGCTGAATCTCCTGCGGGGGTAGTACGTGAAAAAGGCCGCCATTTTCCCCTTTCGCGGGATGGGGGGCAATGACTGATGCATGCTGTCCGTTCTAGTCGAGCAGACTGACGCCGCAGCTTCCGGCATCCGGCAGATGTCGCAGCAGGTAATCCTTCATCCGAGTGAGCGTTTCCGGGGTTTCGCCGGTCGCCGGCCAGACCAGATAGTAGCTATCGCCGGAGCGCACCGCCTGCTCGAACGGCAGTGCCAGCGTGCCCCTGTGCAGCTCCGCACCGACCAAGGCCAGATCGCCGATGGAAACGCCATGCCCCTGCGCCGCGGCGGAGATGCCCAGTTCCAGCGTGTCGAACAGCTTGCCCTGCTGCCACGCGATCACATCGATCAGCCCGACCCGCTGCAACCAGCGCCGCCAGTCGCGGCAGTCACGCGAGGGATGGATCAACTCGGCCGACGCCAGCTGGGACGCAGTCCAGCATCCGTCACCGAGGATGTCCGGTGAACACACAGGCACCAGCCATTCATCGAACAACTTCACGCGGTTCCAGTCAGCCGGGAAACCGCCGTGCCCGAGCAGAATCGCGCAATCGAACGGCTCGTTATGAAAATCCACCGCATCCAGGTCCATCCAGGCGCTGGTGAGCTGTACCTGATTCTGCGGATGGGCTAACTGGAACGTTTCCAGCGCGCCCAGCAACCAGCGCATGGTGAGCGTCGAGGGCGCCTTCAGCCTGAGCGCGTTCTGCTGTCGATTGACCGCGACGCAAGCGTTTTCAATGGTGCGAAAGCCCACCTTGAGTTCCTGCGCCAGCATCCGCCCCGTGTCGGTCAGCGCCAGCTTGGAGCCGCGCCGATCGAAGAGCTGACAACCGAGATTCTCTTCGAGTGCCTTCACGTGCCGGCTGACCGCGCTCTGCGTGATGCACAGGCTTTCAGCCGCCTGGGTGAACGAGCCGAATCGCGCCGCCACTTCGAAAGCTCGCAGCGCATACAGGGGAGGCATCCGCGCTGTCATGCCGCCCCGCTCCGGCATGAGTAAAACTCATGGCATCCGGCCCTTTTTTCCATTTTTCAACCCTCCGAACCCCACCAATACTGCGCCAGCAGCCGAGCCAACAGCGCGATGGCATCGACTCACAAGCGTGGCGTATGCCGTAGAAAACCGCAGGGAAGAATGACATGTCCAATCGCAACTTTGACCTACTTTTGTCTGCCGCCATCAGTAACGGGGGACTGGGCCAGGAGCAGATTGCGCAGATCCTCGATTTCAAGATGTTCGGTAATCCGAAGGGTTTTCTACGGCTGCAAGGCATGGAGATAGGCGATATCCCGCCGACACCTCAATCCCGCGCCGACGTGTGCAAGCCGGATGAGCGCAGCGAAAAGCTGCTGCTGCAAGCCACCGCCCTGCTGGGTGACCCGATCGGCTACGTGCAGGAGTCCGGCGGCTGCATCGTCAATAACCTCTTCCCTCAGCCGACACAATCACGCGCCGCCAGCTCGGACAGCTTCGATACCGAACTCGATCTGCATACCGAAAACGCCTTCCATGCAATCCAGCCGGACTATCTCTTGCTGCTCTGTCTGCGTCAGGATCCAGAGGCGCAAGCCATTACCTACATCGCTTCGGTCGATCGCATTCTCGAGCACCTGAGCTACGAACAGCAGGCGTTCTTTCTCAACGAGCCCTACAACTTCTTTTCCGATTACGGCCCAACCGAGAAGAACCAACGCATCGACATCAACAAACATCAGACCGTGCTGTACGGCGACCCCGATGCGCCTTTCTTTCGCTTCGATCCGCAGTTCATGGTGGCCTACAGCGACCGCGCGCAGCACTCACTCGATGCGTTGCGCCGCATCGCCTGGAATATCGTCGAGCCGGTAAGACTGGCTCGCGGCGACCTGTTGATCATCGACAATCGCCGCACCGCGCACGCGCGCAGCCCCTTTCCTGCCCGCTTCGATGGCAGCGACCGCTGGATGCAGCGCACCTTCGCCAGCTGCAACCTGGCTTTCTACACCGAAAAACTGGGTCGGCAATCGCGCATCTTCGAACTGGTGACTGAGCTATGAGCGCCACATACCTGGCCTTTGCCGCCGCGGTCACCTTGCTGATCGCGTCCCCAGGACCTGTGGTCGCGCTGGTCATCGCCGATGCGCGGCGCAGCTGGCCGGCCTGGACCATTCTCGGCGGCGTGCTCTCCGCACAGCTACTGTTGATTGCGGCACTGGTGCTGATCTACCTGGCGCTCGATCTGAAGCCGGTCATTCTCGAATGGGGCCAGGTGCTCGGGGGCCTCTATCTGATCTGGCTCGGCGCGGATGGCCTGTGTGGCGGCGATGACGAAAAACCGAAGCCGACACGACCACACGCACATTACTTCTGGCGTGCAATGGCGGTAGGACTGTCGAACCCCAAGGACATCCTGTTCTTTCTCGCGTTTCTGCCGGGGTTCATTCTTCCCGCGCAGCCCTTCGCGCCACAGGCGGTGGCACTGATCGCCATTTGGGCGCTGGTCGATGTGTCCATCCTGATCGCCTACAGCCTGGTATCGCGCCGCCTGGCCAGCCACGAACGCCTGCAACGAGCACTCGACCTGCTCCCGAGTGTCTTCCTGCTCGGCCTCGGGCTGGTGTCCTGCGCAATGGGTATCAACAGCCTGGTGAATTGAAACCCGGCCGGTCCAATATCAAAACTTTTTGATATTGCCATTGCTGGACGAAAAACGACCGACTAGACTGCGCGACTTATGAGCCTGCGCATTCCCCGGATTTCCTTCGACGACAATGATCAGCTCGCCGCCCTGTGCAAGGCCGGCGGCGATTCGCTGCGTCTGAATGTATTGCGGGCGCTGGCCAACGATTCGTTCGGCGTACTCGAGTTGGCGCAGATCTTCGCCACCGGCCAGTCCGGCATTAGCCACCATCTAAAGGTGCTGGCCCAGGCTGGCCTCCTGGCGACACGACGCGAAGGCAACGCCATTTTCTATCGTCGCAGCCTGCCCCAGGGCGAATCCCTCGGCGGCAAGCTGCATGCAGCCCTGCTGGAGGAAGTCGATCAACTGATATTGCCAATCGACGTCGAGGCTCGGATCAGCACGGTGCATGCTCAGCGCAGCGCCGCCAGCGAGGACTTTTTCGCGCGCATGGCGGGTAGTTTCCAGTCACGCCAGGATTTGATCGCCGGGCTGCCGCAGTACCGCGATAGCGTGGTGGCGCTGCTCGATGCACTGAATTTCGCACCGACTGCGACGGCGCTGGAAATCGGCCCCGGCGATGGCAGCTTTCTACCGGAGCTCGCCGCTCGCTTCGCGCAGGTAGTCGCTGTCGACAACAGTCCGGCGATGCTCGAGCTGGCACGCACACGTTGCAAAGAAGAGGCGCTAGACAACGTCGAATTGAAACTCGCAGATGCTTTACAGGACGAATGCCCATCGGCCGACTGCGTCGTTTTGAACATGGTTCTGCATCACCTGGCCGCGCCGGGTGATGCGCTCAAGCAACTGGCGCGACTGGTGAACCCGGGCGGTAGCCTGCTGCTCACCGAGTTGTGCAGCCACAACCAGAGTTGGGCCAGGGAGGCCTGCGGCGATCTGTGGTTGGGTTTCGAACAGGACGATCTGGCCCGTTGGGCCGATGCCGCGGGGCTCACGCCCGGCGAGAGCCTCTACATTGGCTTGAAGAACGGTTTTCAGATCCAGGCCCGGTACTTTTCCCGGCCCGCCACTGTCAGCCGACTCACCCACCGGTAATTAGGAACCGATAGATGAGCGAATATTCGATTTTCACCTCCGAGTCCGTGTCCGAAGGGCACCCGGACAAGATCGCCGACCAGATCTCCGATGCGGTGCTGGACGCCATCATCGCCGAGGACAAGCACGCCCGTGTGGCCTGTGAAACCCTGGTCAAGACCGGCGTCGCAATCGTCGCTGGCGAAGTCACTACCAGCGCCTGGGTCGATCTGGAGCAACTGGTGCGCGACGTCATCATAGACATCGGCTACAACAGCTCGGAAGTCGGCTTCGACGGCGCCACCTGCGGCATCATCAACATCATCGGCAAGCAGTCGGTAGATATCGCCCAGGGCGTCGACCGCAGCAAGCCGGAAGACCAGGGTGCTGGCGACCAAGGCCTGATGTTCGGCTACGCCAGCAACGAAACCGATGTGCTGATGCCGGCCCCGATCCGCTTCTCCCATGCGCTGGTAGAGCGCCAGGCCGAAGCGCGTAAGAACGGCCTGCTGCCGTGGCTGCGCCCAGACGCCAAGAGCCAGGTCACCTGCCGCTACGAAGGCGGCAAGGTGGTCGGTATCGACGCCATCGTGCTTTCGACCCAGCACAACCCAGAGGTCAAGCATTCCGACCTCAAGGAAGCGGTGATGGAGTTGATCGTCAAGCACGTCATCCCGGCCGAATTGCTGCACAAGGACACCCAGTTCCACATCAACCCGACTGGCCAGTTCATCATTGGCGGCCCGGTAGGTGACTGCGGCCTGACCGGACGCAAGATCATCGTCGACACCTACGGCGGTATGGCCCGTCACGGCGGCGGTGCCTTCTCCGGCAAGGACCCGTCCAAGGTCGACCGCTCGGCTGCCTACGCTGGCCGTTACGTAGCGAAGAACATCGTCGCCGCCGGCTTGGCCGAGCGTTGCGAAATCCAGGTGTCCTATGCCATCGGCGTCGCGCAGCCGACTTCGATCTCGATCAATACCTTCGGCACTGGCAAGCTCAGCGATGAGCGGATCGTCGCCCTGGTGCGTGAGCATTTCGATCTGCGTCCGTACGCGATCACCACCATGCTCGACCTGCTGCATCCGATGTACAAAGCCACCGCGGCCTACGGCCACTTCGGTCGCGATCCTTATGAGATGACGGTCGGTGGCGACACCTTCACCGCCTTCACGTGGGAAAAGACCGACAAGGCCGACGCCCTGCGCGCGGCTGCCGGGCTTTAAAGCAGCGACAAGCTGCACGCTTCGAAAAGCCCCGCCAGTCATGTGCTGCGCGGGGCTTTTTGTGCTGTGCAAGTTCTAGCGCAACCGCTCAAAGCCTGCGAACCAGCCCATAAAAAACGGAGCGCCGTTTGCGCTCGCTACTGCCTTGCGGCAAGGTGCCGGCTGCATACCGATAAGGAGATTGGTTATGTCCGGCAAACCGGCCGCCCGCCTGGGCGACCCCACTGCCTGTCCGAAGACCGGGCACGGTAATAACCCCATCGCTAGCGGCTCACCCGACGTACTCTTCGACAGCTTGCCCGCCGCCCGCCTGGATGACGCCACCGGCTGTGGCAGTGCACTGTCGGGCAGCCTCATCCCCAACGTGCTGATCAACGGCAAACCGGCCGCCACGCTGGGCAGCGTTGGTGTTCATGGCGACGTGATCGTTGGCGGCTCCGGCACGGTCATCATTGGCAACACCTCGGTCTCGGCACCTTTTACACCGCCTGCGCCCCTGAACCTTCAGCCAGCGGCGCAAGTCCAGGCCTTCGATACGACCACTTCGCTGCGCTCACCGCATCCGCCGCAACCGACTCCCAGCCAGGCCCGAACTTCGCAGGCGGACCCTGGCCGCGATGCTCCGCAAGGCCTGGAAGAAGAGGAGGAAGAGGAAGAACTCGATAGCCGTCAGGCCGTCACCCTGCGCATTGGCGTGTTCTTCGACGGCACCGGCAACAACGCCAGCAATAGTGCTATTGGCGCGCAATGCCGCGCCTCTGATATAGGACTGGGCGAACAGGAGGCGCAGGCCATCGTCCAGCGCTGCGAAGCCCACCATCTCGACCCGGACAGCAGCTATGGGAACGACGTCAGCAATATCTGGCGGCTGTATGAGCTTTATCGTGACGAGCCGATACCCAAGGATGCCGAGACGCCTAGCACCCTTCGAGTCTACGTTACCGGCATCGGCACAACGAATGGGCAACAAGACTCGCTATTACTCGGAAAAGCGCTGGGACGAGGCGACACGGGCGTCGTAGCGAAAGTCAAAGAAGGTTTCTCTCTCATCGCCCAGACCCTAGATACGTTCCAGCAAGCGAACCCGGACGCGGTGATCGGCGCCCTGGAGCTGGACATCTTCGGCTTCAGCCGGGGCGCGGCGGCCGCGCGGCATTTCTCCAATCAGGTACTGCAGCGCGCCCAGGGTCCATTGGGTGCGCTGCATCGCCAGGGGAAACTCGCCCCTGGGCCAGGATTCGATTGGCACCGCGATGTCATCATCAATTTCATCGGTCTGTTCGATACCGTCGCAGCAATCGGCGGCTGGGACGACTGGGCTAATCCCAGCGACGCCGTAAACGGTGAAATCGACCTTTATCTAGCACCCGACGCGGCCCGCCAGGTCGTGCATCTGGTGGCCCGTGACGAATATCGCCGCAACTTCGCGCTCAACCGGGTCTCCGCGCCACACCGCGAAATCATTCTGCCCGGCGCTCATTCGGACCTAGGCGGCGGTTACCTGCCCGAGTCCGTGGAACGGCTCTACCTTGTTCGCCCTCGCCATAATTGGGTCAGCCGTGAGACTGACCCCCAGCGCACGCTCGCCTATCAACAGGCGAAGCAAGACACCGCTCTCGCTCACCAAGCCGACCTGCTCGATCCGCAGGACCGCACCGCGCGCCTGGAAACCGATGTCTGGGAGCATCACCCACCATTCAGTGGTGGGCGTACCGATCAAATGAAGTACGTAATGGCGGCGCCCTATCTGGAACGCACAGTCTATGGGCATCTGTCCCGGGTGTATCTGCGAGTAATGCACGCGCTGGCCATTGGCGAGGAAGTACCCTTTAGGGAGGTACCTAAAACCGAGGATTTGAGCGTGCCAGAGGAGCTCCTACCGATCTGCGACAAGTTGCTGAAGTGGGTCATGAGCGGCAGCGGGTCGCTAGATAAGGATGAGGAACGTCTACTTCGCCAGCGCTATATCCACCTCTCGTCCAATTGGAACGCCGCAATGGGACAGGGCGGTGGCAGATGGAGCGCAGTCTTCATTAATGCCCCAGCCGTAAACGGTCGGGCACACCATGACGATGCCATAGGAACGAAGCGATGAGATTGGTACTGCTTGGCCTGCTTTTCCTACTTACTGGATGCGCCAATCCTAAACAGCACGCCGGCAACCTGCCCTATCCTTATTGGCGCTTAGGTTTTCTTGCACCGGACTATATGGAGGTCTGGGTGGAAACGGCCGACGTGGAAGATATCCACGGCAGCCGCTTTTATCGAATGGGCGGCGGGACTGCATCGATCGCCAAACCATCAGATGGCAGCGGGAACGCTGCAGGCTGGCGTAGCAATTTAGGCTGGGGCGCGGGCCGCCACGTTAACGGCTCTGACCTGCCCAGGCGCATCTACGTACGCTGGCAATCGCTCGCTGAGCCACAAACCTACCGGGTCGCCCTAGAAATTCCTGAACGTGCGCGGCAACTGATGAGCGAGCGTCTCGACCCACCGTGTCGTACCAGCGAATACCGGCACGCCCTCACGTTGGGCTTAGCTCCAGGTGGTGTGGTGAAAGGCTGGGTCATGAGCACCTGCGGCGGCCCCATCGAGGTTCTGCACGCCCAGGCAGAAATCGAGCCAAAGGGACCTTCGCAAGGAAGGACTGGCGGCCAGTACGCGCTTCCCTTGGAAGCAGAGTCAAAAGCCTATATCGAAAAACACGGCATCCCTTATGGCTCCTGGTAGCACGCACTCAGTGAAATGAAAAAAGCCCCGCCGAGCGATGCCGAACGGGGCTTCTATCCTGACTGCGTACGAATCAAGCGCCGCCAACCCCCCAGATGCCGCTCAGGCTCTGTAACAGCGAGCCGCCAACCCCTTGGCCGCCCAAATACTGCAGCAGAATCGGCGCGAACTGGCTAACCATGCCGGCGTCCATGCCCAGCGCGGAGAAGGCCTGATTGACGTCGCCCAAACTCTGCACGTTGTCCACTGCGGCGGCCGTCTGCGCATTGACGCTGGTATCCGACTGGCCCAGCAGACCGGTCAGCGCACCCAGTTGGCTGAGCTGATCCAGCCCGCTGTCGCCGGTGAGTTTGTCGATCCCCGGCACGGATTTGGCCAGCTGGGCGTAATCGTTGCTGTTCAATTGCTGTTTCGCCAATTGCAGCAGCGCGCCGCTGCCACCGAGCGCCTGGGTGGGCGTGACGTCCAGCCCGTCGAGCTGACCGATCAGATTAAGCGCCTGCCCCTGCGACGAGTTCTGCGTGGCGTCGTTACCGGTAATGCCCGAAACCGCACGCGCGGCCTCGCCGAGGTTGAAGGCGGCAGCCGAGCCGGTTGCCAGACTGAGAGCGGCCAGAACGGCGAGAGAAGAAACGAGGTTCATGTTTGCCTCGAAAAGAAGGGTGCATCGCATGTTACCGGCGATGCGGATCGGAAAGCGTTGTGCCTCAGTTCTTCAGCCGGTAACCCGTCCGGAAGATCCACCACACGGCCAGCAAGCAGGCAACGAGGAAGCCGAAGATCATTGCGAGGCTGATACCGACACCGATGTCCGAAACACCGTAGAAGCTCCAGCGAAAACCGCTGATCAAGTAGACCACCGGATTGAACAGGGTGATCTTCTGCCACAGCGGCGGCAGCATTTCGATCGAATAGAAGCTGCCGCCGAGAAAGGCCAACGGCATGACGATCAGCGACGGCACGATCTGCAGCTTTTCCCAGCCGTCAGCCCAGATGCCGATGATGAAGCCGAACAGACAGAAGGTCACCGCCGTGAGTACTAGGAATAGCGCCATCATCAGCGGATGCTGGATCTGATAATCGACGAACAGCCGCGCGGTGACCAGAATCACCAAGCCAAGAATGATGGACTTGGTCGCCGCCGCGCCGACGTAGCCGATGACGATTTCCAAATAGGAAACCGGCGCCGACAGCACCTCATAGATGGTCCCGGAATAGCGCGGCATATAGATGCCAAACGAGGCGTTGGAAACACTCTCCGTAAGCAGCGCCATCATGATCAGACCGGGAATGATGAAAGCACCGTACGGGATACCGTGCATGGCTTCCATCCGCGAACCAATGGCCGAGCCGAACACCACGAAGTACAGCGAAGTGGAGATGACCGGCGTGGCGATGCTCTGCAGCAACGTACGCCAGGTGCGTGCCAGCTCGAACAGGTAAATGGCGCGAATTGCATGGAAGTTCATGTGCGGCTTCCCTTAACCAGGTTGACGAAGATTTCTTCCAGCGAGCTCTGACTCGATTGCAGATCCTTGAAATCGATCCCGTGTGCCGCGAGGCGCCTGAGCAGATCGGCGATGCCGGTGTCCTCGTGCTGGGCATCGAAGGTAAAGACCAGTTCGTTGCCGCCGTCGATCAACTCCAGCGGATATCCAGCCAGCTCCGCCGGGATTTCTGCCAGCGGTCGTTGCAGATGCAGCGTCAGCTGCTTCTTGCCGAGCTTGTGCATCAGGACGTGCTTGTCCTCGACCAGAATGATTTCGCCCCGGCTGATCACACCGATGCGATCGGCCATTTCCTCCGCCTCCTCGATGTAGTGCGTGGTGAGGATGATGGTCACGCCGCGCTCGCGCAGACCGCGAACCATCTCCCACATGTCCCGGCGCAGCTCGACATCGACGCCGGCGGTGGGCTCGTCGAGAAACAGAATGCTCGGCTCGTGGGACAGCGCCTTGGCAATCATCACCCGGCGCTTCATGCCGCCGGACAGCTCGATGATGCGCGCGTTTTTCTTGTCCCACAGCGACAGGTCGCGCAGCAGCTTTTCCAGATAGGCATCGTCCGGCGCCTTGCCGAACAGGCCGCGAGAAAAGCGCACCGTGGCCCAGACACTCTCGAAGCCCTCGTTGAACAATTCCTGCGGCACCAGGCCGATCTTCGAACGGGCCTCGCGGTAATCGCCCACGATGTCGAAGCCGTCGACCAGCACCCGCCCACCGCCGGGATTGACGATGCCGCAAATGATGCTGATCAGCGTGGTCTTGCCCGCTCCGTTGGGCCCAAGCAGGGCGAAGATTTCGCCCTTGCGAATCTGCAGATCGATCTGTTTGAGCGCCGGATGCCCGGACGCATAAGTCTTGCTCAGCTGTTCGATGGAGATCACGGGTTGCACGGGCTGATAACTCCATAAGGATTGACCGGCAATTGTAAGCGCAACTGGTTAGCTCGCTCATTAAACAGGTGCTGCGATGGGCTGCGAGGTGATCGCCGGCAGCGTCTGACAGCCATCATAGGCAGGAGCCGGACTGGCGAAACCGCGCCATATCGCGCTGCGGACCCAACTTTGGAGTGACTTGCGGCACGGTTTGATCGGTCGAGGTCCGACTGCCGAAGACTTTGAGCCGAAATTGTTTAACATGCGCCGGCACCGCCGCCGAGCACAACGCGACCACGACCGAGTGAGTTGCCAGCCATGCCAAGCGGCTTACCTGCATTTCCAATCGAGCAAGGATGCTCCGCCATGTCACGCTTGATCGCGTTAACTCTGCTGCTTTTGTCGTCCGCCGTACAGGCCAACTGTCCGGACTGGTCCGAATCACGCGCTACCAGCGAGCTCACCGCGCTGACCCAGCAGCTTCGGCTATGGGACGAGGCCTATCACGGGCGTGGCATCTCGCTGGTGGAGGATGAGCTCTACGACCAGTCGCGTAGCCGGTTACGGGCGTGGCAAGCCTGCTTTCCGAATATCGCAACGGACGCTGCGGACCCGCTGGCCAACAACGCCGGGCCAGTCCCCCACCCCGTCGCTCAGACCGGGCTCACCAAACTGGCCGACACGACCTCTGTGCGGGCCTGGATCGAAGCCCGCAACGATATATGGATTCAACCGAAAGTCGATGGCGTCGCGGTCACGCTGCACTATCGCAACGGTCGTCTTGCCCAGGCCATCAGCCGCGGGGATGGCAGCCATGGTCAGGACTGGACCGAACGGGCCCGGCAACTACCGGCGATACCGCAACGCCTGGCGAGCGACGGCGAGCTGATTCTGCAAGGCGAGCTTTACTGGCGTCTCGATGCGCACATCCAGATGCAGGCCGGCGGTGTTGGCGCGCGCGGCAAAATTTCCGGCGCCATGGCACGCCAGACCATCGACGACAACACTGCCGCACAGATTGCGCTGTTCATTTGGGACTGGCCGAATGGGCCGGCACGGATGCAGGCACGCCTGGAAGGCCTGACAGCCCTTGGCTTCAAAGCGAGCACAGAGCTGACCCAGCCGATCAGCGATCTGCAGCAAGCCGAGCGTTGGCGTGATCGCTGGTATCGACAGCCGCTGCCCTTCGCCACCGATGGCGTCGTGCTGCGCCAGGGCACGCGGCCAAACGGCGCACGTTGGCAAGCTCAACCGCCGCACTGGGCAGTCGCCTGGAAGTATCCTCTACGCACCGCCCTGGCCCAGGTTCGGCAGGTGCAATTCACCATAGGCCGAAGCGGCCGAATCACTCCTATTCTGCAGATCGAGCCGGTCCGGCTGGATGATCGCCACATCACCCGCATCAGCCTCGGCTCTCTCGAACGCTGGCGTGCGGACGACATCCGGCCTGGCGATCAGGTCGCGATCAAGCTCGCCGGCCTGACGATCCCACAGCTGGACTCTGTCGTCTGGCGTACACAACAGCGACAGCCAATCGAAGCGCCCAACCCTGCCAACTACCATTGGCAAAGCTGCTGGAACGCCGAACCGGGCTGCGATCAGCAATTCGTTGCCCGACTCACCTGGCTGAGCGGCAAAAAGGGGCTGGACTTGCCGCGCCTGGGGCCCGGCACCTGGAAAACGCTGGTCGATGCGGGCGCGCTTAGCGAACTGCTCGGCTGGCTCGATCTCGACGAAGCCGATCTCCGCCAGGTTTCCGGCATCGGTCCAACCAGCGCCGAAGCGCTGATGGCCAGCTATCGACTGGCCCGTGAACGCCCATTCGCCGCCTGGCTGCGGGCAATCGGTCTGCCGCCAAGCGGCGGTGCTGTCATCGAGGCGGATTGGGAAACCCTCGCCGCCAGAAGCACTACGCAGTGGCAGAGCGAGCCCGGGATCGGCGTCACCCGCGCGAACCAGTTGCATGCGTTCTTCAGGGAACCGGCAGTCGTCAAGCTGCGCGATCAGCTACGCCACGCCGGGATAGCCGGCTTCTGACGGCACTTAGCCGGCTCGGCTCAGTCAGAAGATCAAGAATAAGAAAAAGGAGTCCCCATGTTCCGGCGAAGTATTCTCTCGCTGCTGCTCTTTGGCCTTTGCGCCACGCAAGCATCATTTGCCGCGCCGCAACCCGCAGAAGCCTGCCGTGACGCGCGCAAGATACTTGGCGAGCAAATCCAGGATGCCCGCCTCAAGGGTGAGGACGGTTATCGCCGGTCACTCGAGGAACGCGTGAAGAGCCTTAATGAACGCTGCCGTGGCATGGTCCCGATCCAACCCAACCATGCCGAGGTAGAACGGGCGACTCGACTGGCCAGCGAGCGTGAAGTGCAATTGCGCGAAGCGCTCGGCACTGGCGATGCGCAAATGATCGAACTGCACAAACGACGCCTGGATCAGGCTCGGGAAGAGCTCGAAGCAGCCAAGCGTTAAGCGCAAAAGGGACCTGATCCCAAGGCTGTGTCAATAAGCACGAAATTCCTGGTGGCAGGCCTCGCAGGCATCCTCCACACGCTGAAAGGCCGGCGCAACGCTCTCCGTCGTCACCGGGCCCTGAGCCGTCGCGGCGACCAGCGCGGCGGTATGCGCTTCCAGCTCACGGGCCAGCTGATTGAAGCGCTCCTGCTTGTGCCAGACGTCCTCACGAGCATCGCTCTGCTCTTCCTTGACCTCCGGATAATGCTGCCAGGGTTGCCGCGACAGCTCGTCCAGCTTTGCCGCGCCCTCGGTAAAGCCCTGCGAATCGAACGGCAGACGGCCTCGCAGCATGCCGCCAAGGTCTTCCTTGGTGTCGAGCATTTGTTGATAGATAGCCTTGCGCTTGCCGAGCGGCGAATTGGGGTCGATGCGGTCACAGCCAGCCAATGCGGAAACGGCGACCAGCAACACACTCAACGGGATCAGCTTCATGGCTCAACCACTCGAAACACGACGGCCGGCGATTATCCCCGCAAGCGGCTGTTTCACCAAACATCGGCTACTGCGACCATTCACCGCCCGCGCTTTCACAGTCGATCTTGGCCTGCGCGCGATCAGTGGATTCGTAGTTATACGTCACGATGCGCGCATCTTCAGGCAAGGTCGTTGGCGCTGGCGAGCCGTCCGCCTGCGTACCAGTGGCGCGTTCATTGGCCAGCGTTTCCGGCGTAATCGCTGCGGTGCATACTCCGAAATGGCCAGACGGGCAGCTGTCGCGGATTTCACGCTGTGAATTCTTCACCGCCTCGGTGTCACTGCATACCCAGTCAAGGGCTTCAACATCCATCCCCTGGAATTCGAAGCACTTTTCGGTGACCACCGGCGGCGGCACGGCGCCCGAGGTTTCGGCTTTGACATAACAGGAATTGGCTGCCACCGGCAGGCTCAACGCAGCGATAGATGCAAGCAGAACAGAACGGAACAAGAGGTTCATGTTGGCAGCTCCTGTAGATCGTCGCCCGGCGAGGCTCACCGAACCTTCAGGTTCGACCGCCGGGGTCCTGATGGAGTTCGGCAAACGGACGGCGCATCGGCACGATGTGCAGAAATCGAAGCGCGCCACGGCGCTGAAGCACACCGCCAGCATGCGCTGCGCCGGGCTTGGGATTGCTCGCGGTCGCAGCTATAATCACCGGGCTTTTCACACGGTCGACACCGTTCGAACGTGCCCGCCACCCATCTGAGGGGCGCTGCAGCAGGATCGCCAACCAGGCGAAACCTGTCAGGCTCGGATGGGGCGTTAACCATACGCATCAACGGCGCCCATTCGCACAAAACGAATGGAGACTCTTCAATGAGTGCTGTCATGACGCCTGCCGGTTTTACTGATTTCAAGGTCGCCGATATTTCTCTGGCCGCCTGGGGCCGCCGCGAAATCATCATCGCCGAGTCCGAAATGCCCGCGCTGATGGGCCTGCGCCGCAAGTACGCGGGCGAGCAGCCGCTGAAAGGCGCGAAAATCCTCGGCTGCATCCATATGACGATCCAGACCGCCGTACTGATCGAGACGCTGACCGCCCTTGGCGCCGAAGTCCGCTGGTCCAGCTGCAACATCTTCTCGACTCAGGATCAGGCCGCCGCGGCCATCGCCGCGGCCGGCATCCCGGTATTCGCCTGGAAGGGCGAGACCGAAGAAGAATACGAATGGTGCATCGAGCAGACCATCCTCAAGGACGGCCAGCCGTGGGATGCCAACATGATCCTTGACGACGGCGGCGACCTGACCCAGATCCTGCACGACAAGTTTCCACAGGCGCTCGAGCGCATCCACGGCGTTACCGAGGAGACCACCACCGGCGTGCATCGCCTGCAGGACATGCTGAAGAAAGGCACCCTGAAGATCCCGGCGATCAACGTCAACGACTCGGTCACCAAGAGCAAGAACGACAACAAGTACGGCTGCCGCCACAGCCTCAACGACGCCATCAAGCGCGCCACCGACCACCTGCTGTCGGGCAAGCAGGCGCTGGTGATCGGCTACGGCGACGTGGGCAAGGGCTCGGCGCAGTCGCTGCGCCAGGAAGGCATGATCGTCAAGGTCTCGGAAGTCGATCCGATCTGCGCCATGCAGGCCTGTATGGACGGCTTCGAGCTGGTCTCCCCGTATAACAACGGCATTAATGACGGCACCGATGCCTGCGTCGACGCCGCTTTGCTGGGCAAGATCGACCTGATCGTCACCACCACCGGCAACGCCAACGTCTGCGATGCCGGCATGCTCAAGGCGCTGAAGAAGCGCGCCGTGGTGTGCAACATCGGTCACTTCGACAACGAGATCGACACCGCCTTCATGCGCAAGAACTGGGCCTGGGAAGAGGTCAAGCCGCAGGTGCACAAGATCCACCGCACCGGCACTGGCAGCTTCGATGCACAGAATGACGACTATCTGATACTGCTCGCCGAAGGCCGTCTGGTGAACCTGGGCAACGCCACGGGTCACCCGAGCCGCATCATGGACGGTTCCTTTGCCAACCAGGTGCTGGCGCAGATCCACCTGTTCAACGAGAAGTTCGCCGATCTGCCGGTCGTGGAAAAGACCAAGAACGTCACCGTCATGGTCCTGCCGAAGAAGCTCGACGAGGAAGTCGCCGCCGAAATGGTCCGTGGCTTCGGCGGGGTAATCACCCAGCTAACGCCGAAACAGGCCGAGTACATCGGCGTCGAGGTTGAAGGGCCGTTCAAGCCGGACACCTATCGGTATTAATAGCTGGAAGCTGGAAAGCTGGAAGTCAGAAGCAGTCGGGGAGTTCCCGCTGCTGCTTTGGCTTCCAGCTTCAGGCTTCAAGCTTCAAGCTTGGTAAAAATAAATGACTTCTCTGAATCGCCCCTCCATCAGCTTCGAGTTCTTCCCCACCAAGACCGATGCCGGGCACGAAAAACTGCTGGCCACCGCACGCCGGCTGGCCGAGTACAAGCCGGACTTCTTCTCCTGCACCTATGGCGCTGGCGGCTCGACCCGCGATCGCACGCTGAGCACCGTATTGCAGCTCGACGGCGAGGTGAGGGTTCCGACCGCGCCGCACCTGTCCTGCGTGGGCGACAGCAAGCAGGAGCTGCGCGAGCTGCTGAATCTCTACAAGGAAGCAGGCATCAAACGCATCGTCGCGCTACGGGGCGACCTGCCGTCCGGCATGGGCATGGCCAGCGGCGAGCTGCGCTACGCCAACGAGCTGGTGGAATTCATTCGCGCCGAGACGGGCGATCACTTCCATATCGAAATCGCCGCTTATCCGGAAATGCATCCGCAGGCGCGCAATTTCGAGGACGATCTGGCCAACTTCGTACGCAAGGCTCAGGCTGGCGCCAGCAGCGCCATCACACAGTACTTCTTCAACGCCGACTGCTACTTCTACTTCGTCGAGCGGGTGCGCAAGCTGGGTGTGGAAACGCCGATCGTGCCGGGCATCATGCCGATCACCAACTACAGCAAACTGGCGCGCTTCTCCGACGCCTGCGGCGCGGAAATCCCGCGCTGGGTGCGTAAGCAGCTGGAGTCCTATGGTGACGACATGCCCAGCATCCAGGCCTTCGGCGAGCAGGTCATCAGCGAGATGTCCGAGAAGCTGCTCGCTGGCGGCGCGCCGGGTCTGCACTTCTACACGCTGAACCAGGCCGAGCCGAGCCTGGCGATCTGGGACAACCTCGGGCTGTCCCGCTGATCACTTCGCCAGCTCCCTGCGAAACAGGGAGCTGGCCAATGAACCTGCGAACTGCCACACTGTCCCACCAATGCGGCGTTAACAAGCTCTGTTATACTCCGCGTTTCCGCCAGGCTTACGTCCGGATGTCGGCATTCTCCCAAATGCGACAGGACCGGACGGGATCGCACGCCAGTCGCGATTCGGGCCAGGCATGACCATCCCGGGGCTTCGCCCTCTACAAGACAGGATTACTCATGTCCTTTGCTTCCCTCGGTCTCTCCGAGGCTTTAGCCGGTGCCGTCGAGGCCGCTGGCTATACCCAGCCTACACCAGTGCAACAGCGGGCCATTCCCGCCGTGTTGCAACGACGCGACCTAATGGTCGCCGCACAGACAGGCACCGGTAAGACCGGTGGGTTCGCCCTTCCTGTACTTGAATTGCTGTTCCCCGGCGGTCATCCAGACCGGGAACACCGCCACGGCCCGCGCCAGCCGCGCGTGCTGGTGCTGACACCCACCCGCGAACTCGCGGCGCAAGTACACGACAGCTTCAAGGTCTACGCCCGCGATCTGCCGCTGAAAAGCGCAGTGATCTTCGGTGGCGTCGGCATGAATCCGCAGGTCCAGGCCATCGCCAAGGGCCTCGACGTGCTCGTGGCTTGTCCGGGTCGCCTGCTCGATCTGGCCAACCAGAAGGCCGTTGATCTCGGCCACGTGGAAATACTCGTCCTCGATGAAGCCGACCGCATGCTCGACATGGGCTTCATCCATGACGTCAAGAAGGTGCTGGCCAAGCTGCCCACCAAGCGGCAGAACCTGCTGTTCTCGGCAACCTTCTCCAAGGACATCACCGACCTGGCCGGCAAGCTGCTGCACGAGCCGGAGCGCATCGAGGTCACGCCGCCGAACACCACAGTCGAGCGCATCGAGCAACGCGTGTTCCGCATCGCCTCCAGCCACAAGCGCGCGTTGCTTGCGCACCTGATCACTCAGGGCGCCTGGGAACAGGTATTGGTATTCACCCGCACCAAGCATGGCGCCAACCGCCTTGCCGAATACCTTGATAAGCATGGTCTTCCGGCCGTCGCGATACACGGCAACAAGAGCCAGAACGCCCGGACCAAGGCGCTGGCCGACTTCAAAGCCAATCAGGTAAGAATCCTGGTCGCCACCGATATCGCCGCGCGCGGCCTGGATATCGATCAGCTGCCGCACGTGGTCAACTTCGAGCTGCCCAACGTCGAGGAAGATTACGTACACCGCATCGGCCGTACCGGCCGCGCCGGGCGCAGCGGTGAGGCCATTTCGCTGGTGGCTCCGGACGAGGAAAAGCTGCTCAAGGGCATCGAGCGGATGACCAAGCAGAAAATCCCTGATGGCGACCTGATGGGCTTCGACGCCAGCACCATCGAGGCCGAGAAACCCGAAGTGCGCGAAGCACGTCAGCCGCGACCGGCGCGCAACAACGAGCGCAAGCCACGTGCAGCCAAGGCCGCTGATGCGGGTGCCGAGCCAAAAGAGCGCGAGCGTAACCGCCGCGACCGGAACAAACCGCGCAATGCCAAACAGGGCTCGACGGCAGAAAGTGCCGCCGCGGCACCGGCCAGTCGTCCCAGTCGTCCTCCGCGCCTGCCCAGTGACCGTGATCCAGAAGTGTTTCTCGATGACGAGCTGGACAACTTCGGCAATCGCGTCGATTACGTCAGCCCTTACCAGAACAAGCAGGGCCGTGGCCGTCGCCCGGGCGCTCCCGCGCAACCCGGTGCCGGCCAACCCCGCGCTGCGGCAGGTCCGCGCGGGGGCGGTGCGGGCTCGCCAGGCGGCGCCGGCAAAGGCAAACGGAAGCCAGGCCAACCCCGCGGCGACGGTCAACCACGACGCAAGAACGAAGGACGTCGGATCGACAACGATAGCCGCGCCCGTCAGGATGTCGCGGCCAAGCCGAAGGAAAAGCAGCCAGTGATCATCCATAAGGAATCGAAACTCGATCGATTGCCAAGCGTGGAGCAACTGGATCAGCTTCCGACAAAGCCCCGCGGCGAGAAGCCAGCGTTGCTGACCCGCAATCGCTGATTCGGGACGCTAAACAAGAACGCCGCCCTTCGGGGCGGCGTTCTTGTTTGTACAGCAGTGGGTAGGTGTGCGGCGGGCGCTGGCGCCCACCGAAGACGATCAGCGTTCGCCGGGAATCGGCTCGGCTTGCACGTCCCAACCGCCACCCAATGCCTTGAACAGATTGACCTCACTGATCATCTGCGCCAGACGATCAGCGATGTACTGCTGCTGCACGTCGAACAGCTGGCGCTGAGCGTCGAGCAAGGTCAGGTAGCTATCCACGCCGGTGCGGTAACGTCGTTCGGCCAGGCGGAAATAATCTTCACTGGTATCCAGTAAGTCACGCTGAGCCTGGACCTGGCGGGTATAGGTCGCCTGGGCGGCCAAGCCGTCGGACACCTCACGAAATGCGGTCTGGATGGCCGTCTCGTACTGTGCGACTTGGATGTTACGGCTGATTTCCGCGTAATCGAGATTGGCGCGCAGCTGCCCGGCATTGAAGATGGGCACGCTGATGCTCGGCGAGAAGGTCCAATAGCTGGAGCCACCATCAAACAAGCCGGATAGCTCGCTGCTCGCCGTACCCGCCGCGCCGGTCAGGCTGATACGCGGAAAAAACGCCGCTCGGGCCGCGCCAATATTCGCATTTGCCGCCCTGAGCTGACGCTCGGCCTGAATGATGTCGGGACGCTTGTTGAGCAGGTCGGAAGGCAGGCCGATTGGCAGCACCGCCAGTTGCTCGCGCTCCAGATCGCCGGCAGCCGGAAGGCCGGCGGGGATGTTCTGACCGAGAAGTAGGGTCAGCGCGTTACGGTCCTGAGCGACCTGGCGGGTGTACTGTTCGATGCGCACCCGCGCCGTATCCACCGCACTGCGGGCCTGGCTGAGCTCAAGTGCCGAAGCGACGCCCACATCGAAGCTGTGCTGCGTCAATCCGAAGCTCTGCTCGTAGGTCTTCAGCGTGTCGCGGCTGACTTGAAGCAGGGCTTGATCAGCCTGCAGGGTCAACCAGGCGTTGGCGACACTGGCGATCAGGCTGATCTGCGTGCTGCGCTGCGCCGCTTCGGTCGCGAAATATTCCTGCAGCGCCTGCTCACGCAGGCTGTCGAGACGGCCAAACAGATCCAGCTCCCAGGAGACGCCGAACGTCGCGCTGTATTGACTGCTGATGCCGCTCTGCCCGGTCTGGTTAAGATCGCCAGGTGTACGGGTGCGACTGCCGCTACCGTCGGCACTTACCAGCGGCAGCAGATCGGCGCGCTGGATGCGATACAACGCGCGATAGGCGTCGACGTTAAGTGCCGCGACCCGTAGATCACGGTTATTTTCCAGCGCCACTTCGATCAGCTGGCGCAACGCGGGATCGCGGAAAAACGCTTCCCAGCCCAGATTGATCTGCTCCTGGGTCGCAGCAGATGTGCCCTCATAGGCCTGGCCTTCCGGCCAGCTGGCCGCCGTGGGCGCATCAGGGCGCTGGTATTCGGGAATCAACGAGCATCCGCTAAGCGCAGCCAGCAGTGCCAAAGTCAGTACCGACTTATTCATTGCGCATCTCCCTTCGGTTCTTCAATGGCGTTTTTTTTACGCTCGCCCAGTGAAGACACCAGAACATAGAACAGCGGCACCCAGAAAATGACCAGCACCGTGGCCGTCACCATGCCGCCGATGACGCCCGTACCGATGGCATGCGAGCTGCCAGCGCCCGCGCCGCTCGCCAACGCCAGCGGTACCACGCCAAGGGTGAAGGCCAGCGAGGTCATGATGATTGGGCGCAGACGCATGCGGCATGCCTGGACCGCCGCATCGAAGCGGCTCATGCCTTGTTCGTGCAGATCCTTGGCGAACTCGACGATCAGAATCGCGTTCTTCGCGGTCAGACCGATGGTCGTCAGCAGACCTACCTGGAAGAACACGTCATTGGACAAGCCGCGGCCCAAGGTCGCAAGCAGCGCACCGATGACACCCAGCGGCACCACCAGCATCACCGCGAACGGAATCGACCAGCTTTCATAGAGCGCCGCCAGACAGAGGAACACCACCAGCAGGGACAAGGCATAGAGCGCCGGCGCCTGATCGCCGGAGAGGCGCTCCTCATAGGACAGCCCCGTCCAGGACACACCTACACCCGGCGGCAGCTGCTGCGCGATGCGCTCGACCTCGGCCATCGCATCACCCGTACTGTAGCCCGGCGCCGCCTCACCGAGGATTTCCATCGCCGAAACGCCGTTGTAGCGCGACAGCTTTGGCGAGCCATAAACCCATTTGCCGCTGCCGAACGCGCTGAACGGTACCATTTCGCCTTGATCGTTGCGCACGAACCACTTGTCGAAGTCCTCCGGCCCCATACGCGAAGGCGCCGCACCCTGCATGTAGACCTTCTTCACCCGACCGCGATCGATGAAGTCGTTGACATAGCTCGACCCCCAGCCAATCGACAGTGCACTGTTGATCTGGTCCAGGGAGATACCCAGCGTCCGGGCCTTCTCGTCATCTATCAGCAGCTGATACTGGGGCTCGTCGTTCAGGCCGTTCGGGCGTACCGCTTGCAGCACCGAGCTCTGCGCCGCCATCCCGAGGAACTGATTGCGCGCATCCATCAGAGCGTCATGACCGAGACCGGCACGGTCCTGAAGGAAGAAGTTGAAGCCGGTGGCATTGCCAAGTTCCATGACCGCAGGCGGCGCGAAGGCGAACACCTGTGCATCACGATAAATGGCGAAATGCTGCTGGGCCCGCTGCGCCAGAGCAAAAACGCTGTCTTCAGCGTCTGGACGCTCGTCCCAAGGCTTGAGCCCGATGAACGCCAGCGCCGAGTTCTGTCCGCGACCGGCGAAGTTGAAGCCGGTGACGGTAAATACCGAGTTGACCACATCGCTCTCTTCGGTCAGCAGATACTCACGCATCGCATCTACGGTCTTCTGGGTACGCTCAGCCGTCGAACCCACGGGTGTCTGAACCTGGGCAAACAATACGCCCTGATCTTCGTCTGGCAGGAACGAGCTGGGCAGCCGGCTGAACAGCACCGCCAGCGCCGCAACGATGACCAGATAAATGATGATGAAGGGGATCTTGCGCTTCAGTACGGATACAACGCCCTTCTCGTAGCGATTCACGCCGCGATCGAAGGTGCGATTGAACCAGCCGAAGAAGCCGCGCTTTTCGTGATGGTGGCCTTTCTCGATCGGCTTGAGCATGGTCGCGCAAAGCGCTGGAGTGAAAATCAGCGCAACCAGTACCGACAGGGTCATCGCGGAGGCGATGGTGATCGAGAACTGTCGGTAAATGACGCCCGTAGAGCCGCCAAAGAAGGCCATCGGCAGGAACACGGCCGAAAGGACCAGACCGATACCGATCAGCGCGCCCTGGATCTGGCCCATGGATTTGCGTGTCGCTTCCAGCGGCGACAGCCCCTCTTCGGCCATTACCCGTTCGACGTTTTCCACCACGACGATGGCATCGTCCACCAATAGGCCGATCGCCAGGACCATGGCGAACATGGTCAGGGTGTTAACGCTGAAGCCGAACACGGCCAGCAGGCCGAACGTACCCAGCAGTACCACGGGCACCGCCAGCGTCGGAATCAGCGTCGCGCGGAAATTCTGCAGGAACAGATACATCACCAAGAACACCAGCGCGATGGCTTCGAACAGGGTGTGCACCACGTTGGTAATGGATGTCGAGACTACCGGGGAGGTGTCGTACGGATAGACGATTTCCATCCCCGCGGGGAAGAACGGTTGCAAATCACTGATGGTCTGGCGTACCGCTTTGGCAGTATCCAGCGCGTTGGCACCGGTGGCCAGTTTGATGCCGATGCCCGCAGCCGGCATGCCATTGTAAAGCGCCGTGATGGCCGCGCGTTCGGCGCCCAGCTCGACCCTGGCGACATCCTTCAGGCGTACCTGGGAACCGTCGCCGTTGACCTTCAGCAGAATTTCGCGGAACTGCTCGGGCGTCTGCAGACGCGTCTTGCCGATGATGGTAGCGCTCAGTTGCTGCCCAGGGACCGCTGGCAACCCACCAAATTGGCCGGCGGAGACCTGTACGTTCTGGGTGCGGATCGCATTGGCGACGTCGGTCGGCGTGAGCTGGAAGTTGTTCAGCTTGGCCGGATCCAGCCAGATGCGCATGGCGTACTGCGAACCGAACACCTGGAAGTCACCCACCCCGTTGGTACGCGACAATGGGTCCTGGATGTTGGAGACGATATAGTCGGCCAGGTCGCTCTGGTTCATGCTGCCGTCCGCCGAGACGACGCCGACCACCATCAGGAAGTTTCGAACGGCCTTGGTGACGCGGATGCCCTGCTGCTGGACTTCCTGCGGCAGCAGGGGCGTGGCGAGCTGCAGTTTGTTCTGCACCTGAACCTGGGCGATGTCCGGATCGGTGCCCTGGTTGAAGGTAATGGTGATCGTCATGCTGCCGTCGGAGTTGCTCTCCGAGGAGATGTAGCGCAGACCGTCGATACCATTCATCTGCTGTTCGATGACCTGCACCACGGTGTCCTGGACCGTCTGTGCCGAGGCGCCGGGATAGCTCACGGAAATGCCGACCGCAGGTGGAGCAATGCTGGGGTACTGGTTGACCGGAAGACCCAGGATCGCCAGCCCCCCGGCGAGCATGATCACCAGGGCAATTACCCAGGCGAAGATGGGACGATCGATAAAGAATCTGGACATTAGGTGATAATCCTTGGCTCAGCCTTACTGGGCTTGTGGCTGGGCAGACGCAACGTTTGAAGCCGGCACGGCCTTGACTTCGATACCAGGCTGAATGAACTGCAGCCCCTCGGTGATCAGGCGATCTCCGGCATTCAATCCTTCATTGATCAGCCAGCGATTACCAACGGTACGAGAAGTCACGACCTGGCGAAGCTCGACTTTATTGTCCGCATTGACGACCAATGCCGTTGCATTACCGCTAGGGGTACGGGTAATACCCTGCTGCGGCGCCAGAATGGCTTCGCTTTTCACCCCAGCGACCAGTTGCGCATGGACGAACATGCCGGGCAGCAGCACCTTGTCGGGATTGGGGAACACGGCGCGAAGCACCACGGAACCAGTGCCGGCATCCACGGATACTTCCGAGAATTCGAGCGTACCTTCGTGGCCGTACTCGGTGCCGTCTTCAAGCATCAAGGTCACCTTGGCGGCGTTCTCACCGGCCTTTTCCAGCCGGCCTTCCGCCAGGTCGCGGCGCAGGTTGAGCAGTTCCCGGGCCGGCTGCGTCACATCGACATAGATGGGATCCAGTTGCTGGATGATCGCCATCTCCTGAGCCTGGCCATTATTCACCAGCGCACCCTCAGTAACAGCCGAGCGGCCTATGCGTCCCGAAATCGGAGCCAGCACCTTTGTATAGCGAAGATTGATGCGCGCCTGTTCGAGATTGGCTTCGGCTTGCAGACTGGTCGCGCGCGCCTCGTCGTAAGCCTGCTTGCTCACCGCCTGCTCTTCGACCAGCAACGCGTAGCGATCGGATAGCGACTTGGCCGAGGCCAGGCTGGCCTGGGCGCTCTTGTATGCAGCCTGATAAACCGAATCATCGATTTGGTAGAGCTGCTGCCCGGCCTTGACGTCACGGCCCTCGGTGAACAAGCGCTTCTGAATGATCCCATCTACCTGAGGTCGAACTTCAGCGATGCGATAGGGTTGAGCCCGACCGGGCAGTTCGGTAGTCAGCGCAAAAGACTCGGCCTCGAGCGTCACCACTCCGACTTGAGGCGTCTCCTGCGCGGCGGGTGCCGCTGCCTGTTCGTCCTGGCAGCCTACGAGCAGTGTTGCCACGGCGAAAAGAGAGATCAGTGCAGCGCTGGCCGACTTGATGGACATTGGGAACCTCGTTGAACAGGCAAACCAGGGAAGCGGGCGCCCCTGGGCCAGATAATGATGGCAGAATGCGGCAAATATACTTACATGCACGACTGTTTGTAAATAGCCGATAGCGCTTTAACCCCGGCTACAGCAGCCCATAGAAGGCATCTGCAACCTGCTTTCAGCCGCCCCGCCCGCTGGCCGAAAAGCAAAACGCCGGCTTGCGCCGGCGTGGTTTTACACGTGTTCTATTACTGACGAACACCTTCGACCGAGATGATCAGATCCACGGTCTGCGATGCCGGCCCCAGGTCCATCTTGATGTCGAAATCTTTCAGTTTTAACGTCGTGGTGCCTTCGAAGCCGGCGCGATAGCCGCCCCATGGATCCTTACCTTCACCAATGAACTTGGCAGCGATCACGACCGGCTTGGTCACGCCATTAAGGGTCAGGTCGCCCGTGATATCGGCGGTGCCTTCGCCGGTCGACTTCACCAAAGTGGACTCGAAGGTCGCGGTCGGGTGCTCGGAGACATTGAGGAAGTCTTCGCTGCGCAGGTGCTTGTCGCGCTCGGCATGGTTCGAGTCGACGCTGGCGGTCTGCAGAGTCACCTCGACCTTACTGGCTTCCGGCTGCGCGGCATCGAAGCTGAAGCTGCCCTCGAAATCCTTGAAGGTACCCCACAGCCAGCTGTAGCCAAGGTGGCTGATTTTGAAATTGACGAAGGCATGCTGGCCTTCCTTATCGATCACATAGTCGGCGGCCATCGCCTGTCCAGCGAAAAGCATCGAACCCAGGGCAAGTGCAGCAAAGGTTTTCGTGAGCATAGGAATTCTCCTTTGAGTGAGATTAGTCATCGGCGCGGCCGAACATCCGTTTCAGAGTCGGATCACGATCGATGAAGTGGTGCTTGAGTGCCGCTAGGGCATGCAGACCGGAAAAGATCAGCAGGCCCCAGGCCAGATATTCATGAACCAGGCCGGCGATATCCTCCTGTTTCGGAATCGAAGTGATCAGCGCTGGCACCTCGAACCAACCGAACACCCCGATTGGTCGCCCATCGGCAGTGGAAATCAGGTAACCGGAGATCATCAGGGCGAACAAACCGATATAGAGGACGCCATGCCCTACCTTCGTCGCAAGACGTGTCATACGGCCATGGCTCTGCAACGGAGCGGGGCCGTCGCTGACGAATCGCCAGATGACCCGAACCACCATCAGAGCAAGCAGCAATAGTCCGACACTTTTGTGAATGTCCGGAGCCGTACGGTACCAGCTGCTGTAGTAGGTCAGCCCGACCATCCAGTAACCCAACGCGAACAATCCAACCATGGCAATCGCAACCAGCCAATGCAGCAGGATGCTGACGAGGCCATAGTTGGTGGATGAGTTTCGCCATTGCATCGACGGGTCTCCCGGATTGAGGTGAGACAAGCCTAACGAGTAACCGATCGAAGTAGAGCGTATTTTTTCGTTGCAAAATATCGAACGGGTTGATGTTTTCGTCCGCTTCCCTAAAGCCGACATTACTTCTGCTAGGCTGCGCCGTCTCACCTGTACGAGGAACGATGATGAGCCTGAACGACAGCTGGATGCAGCGCGACCTTGCCGTTCTCTGGCACCCCTGCACCCAGATGAAGGATCACGAACAGCTGCCCGTGATTCCGATCCGCCGCGGCGATGGCGTCTGGCTGGAAGATTTCGACGGCAAGCGCTACCTCGACGCGGTCAGCTCCTGGTGGGTCAACGTGTTCGGCCACGCCAACCAGCGCATCAATCAGCGCATCAAGGATCAACTCGACCAGTTGGAGCACGTGATGCTCGCCGGGTTCAGCCATCAACCGGTGGTCGAACTGTCCGAGCGCCTGGTACAGATCACGCCGCCTGGTCTCGATCGAGTTTTCTACACCGACAACGGCTCGACCGGTATCGAGGTTGCGCTCAAGATGAGCTTTCACTACTGGCGCAACAGTGGTCAGCCGAACAAGCAGCGCTTCGTCACCCTGACCAACAGTTACCATGGTGAAACCGTCGCGGCGATGTCCGTGGGCGACGTCGCGCTGTTCACCGATACTTACAAACCACTGCTGCTAGACACCTTCAAGGTACCAAGCCCCGACTGCTATCAGCGTCCCGACGGCATGAGCTGGGAAGAACATTCGCGCAACATGTTCGCGCACATGGAGCAGACGCTGGCCGATCATCACCGCGAAATCGCGGCGGTGATCGTCGAACCGCTGATCCAGGGCGCGGGCGGCATGCGCATGTACCATCCGATCTATCTGCAGCTGCTACGCGAAGCCTGCAATCGCTACGATGTGCACCTTATCCACGATGAGATCGCCGTCGGCTTCGGGCGCACCGGAACCATGTTCGCCTGCGAACAGGCCGGCATCACGCCCGACTTCTTGTGCCTGTCCAAGGCGCTCACCGGCGGCTACCTGCCGATGGCCGCCGTGCTGACCACCGACAAGTTATATCAGGCGTTCTACGACGATTACTCGACGCTGCGCGCCTTCCTCCATTCACATACCTACACCGGGAACCCACTGGCTTGCGCTGCGGCGCTGGCGACGCTGGATATATTCGAGCAGGACCGGGTGATCGAAGCGAACAAAACGCTGGCGGCGCACATGGCAACGGCCACCGCGCACCTGGCCGATCACCCGCAGGTTGCTGAA
Organism: Stutzerimonas stutzeri; assembly: GCF_024448955.1. Lineage (GTDB taxonomy): Bacteria > Pseudomonadota > Gammaproteobacteria > Pseudomonadales > Pseudomonadaceae > Stutzerimonas > Stutzerimonas stutzeri_AQ. The sequence continues at coordinate 122,678 of NZ_JAMOIH010000002.1, read as the reverse complement.
GTCAGACAGACCGGCATGGCAGTGGCTATCGAGATGGTCGCCGACAAAGCCAGCAAGACGCCCTACCCGTGGCAGGAACGGCGCGGCCTCAAGGTCTACCAGCATGCACTGCAGCGCGGCGCCCTGCTGCGTCCACTCGGTAGCGTCGTGTACTTCCTGCCGCCCTACACCATCACCGAAGAGCAGATCGACTTCCTCGCCGAAGTCGCCACCGAGGGCATCGACATAGCCACTCGGGCCTCGGTCAGTGTGGCCGTGGCGCCCGGCGCTCCTGCGAACTTTCACGATCCGGGCTGACAGCGCCGACAAGCCCGAGTGGCAAGCCAAGCACTGCTAGCAGGACGGTAGATGCTTTAAACTTGCCGCTCCAACTTGCCGCTCGCAGCTCTCATGCGCCTATCCCGATTCTTCGTCGATACCCCGCTCTCCCTCGGCCAGCACGAACTGCCCGAGGCCCAGGCCCATTACATCGGTCGAGTGCTGCGCCTCTCACCGGGCGCGGCCGTGCAATTATTCGACGGCAGCGGCCAGGAATATCAGGGCGAACTGGTCGAGGTGGGCAAGAAGCAGGTGCGGGTGGAGCTGCATGAACAACTCGCCGGCTTGCCCGAATCGCGACTGCGAATTCATCTTGGCCAAGGCCTTTCGCGTGGCGAGCGAATGGACTGGGCGATCCAGAAGGCCATTGAGCTGGGCGTTGCGGAAATCACGCCTATTGTCAGCGAGCGCTGCGAAGTGCGGCTGAAAGATGAGCGGGCCGACAAGCGCCTGGCCCACTGGCGCCAGATCGCCATTAGCGCTTGCGAGCAGTGTGGGCGCTCGGTCATTCCAGTGATCCATCCGCCCGCGCCACTTGCACAATGGCTCGCCGTGGAGGCCGAGCTGAAGCTGGTCCTGCATCCTGTCGCCGAACCACTGGCACGCCATGAACAGCCAGACTCTCTGGCATTTCTGATCGGCCCTGAAGGTGGGCTGAGCGATACGGAAGTCCAGCAAGCGCGCGCCGCCGGGTTCCATTCTGCCCGCCTCGGCCCGCGCGTGCTGCGCACCGAAACCGCACCGGTCGTCGCCCTGGGCGTAGCGCAGCAGTTGTGGGGGGATTTTTAAGCTGCAGCTGCAAGCTGTTCAGCACCCTTCTACTTGAAGCTCACGGCTTGAAGCTTGCGCTGCTTTTTTAGCGTCAGACCAACCCCGCATCAGCCAGCTTCTGCTCCAGCGCGACCAGATCCGGAATCCTCGCCTGTACGTCGCCGAGGTTCACCACGTCCAGCTCCAGCGGAGCCGGCACGATGTCCGAACGCGCCAGGCTCGGGTCAACCTTGACCGAGCGAGGGATGCCCTGCACCAGCAACGCAATGAATCTCACATGATCGCGCCCGCCCACGGCGTTGAGTACCGCCACCCGAGCCCGCGATCCCGTTTCCGGTTGGCCATCGGACGCCGCCTCGAACGATAGCAGCGGCAGAGTCAGATCTCGCCACGACACCTGTCCGAGAAACCAGGCCGGGGCGTCCTGGGCTGGCTGCGGTGCGCGATAGGGGATCAGCTCGGCAACGGCGACGTTGGGCAACAGTAGCGTCCGGTCGGCCAGTGGCACCAAAAGACCGGTGATGCTGGCGGGCGTATCCTGAGCGATAGCGGATTGACTCATAAGTTATCCATTTGCAAAGCCGCAACGGGCCGGCGAGCCTGCTGCAAAAAATGATTGATCAGCGCTTGGGCCAGTTCGCGCGGGTCGCCGCTGAATGAGCTGTAGCCGCCTTCGCGAAGGCTGTCCGGCATGCTGGAGCAAACGCAGGAATCTGCACGCTGGGTCCATACACGGCCACCCTGACGTAGCACATAGGCCGCCGCGGCGTTTCCATCGCTGCCCATGCCGCTAAAGGCGATCACGCCGCAACGGCTGCCGAACTGCTGCGCCAGATTGAGCATCATCTGATCGATGGAAGGGCTGTAGGGCTCGGGCCAGCTACGCCCACTGAGCAGCATGGCGCCATCCCTGTCGAAACCCATTTCCTGACCGATGGGGGCTACCACGACTTCGCCGCAGCGAATCGAGTCGCGCTGCCGGCTCTGGTTGACGCTCCATCGGCTGTGCCGTCCGACTACTTGCGACAGTGCCGACTCGAAACTGGCCTCGATGTGCTGGGCGTAGACGAAACCAACAGGCAAGCCTGCCGGTAGCGCATCGAGAAAGGCCTTTACCGCCTCAGGCCCACCTAACGAAGCCGCCAACAACCAGACCTCTTGGGCCGGCTGGCCCGCTACCGAAACGGCATTTGCCAAAGCCGCGGGTAATTCCAGGCAAGCAGGGCGCTCCGCATCCCCGCGCAGCCCTTCAAGACGAGGGCCGACGACCCTCGACGGATCACCGACAAGCCGCTTCAGCTTGCCGAACAAGCGCCGCTCCCAACGGGGATAGTGCTCGGAATGACGCTCTGGCGCATGGCCTTCGCCGAACAGTACTGGACAACTGTCCCGCTCGAGCAGGGCGTTGACCAGAGGCGAATCTTCCGTCTGCGCCAGATCGACCAGCCACAAATCGGCTTCCACCGCAGCCAGATCCGCATCCTCCAGCCGTGCCGGATCGCTGTTCAACACCACTTGATAACCGTTCGCGCTCAAAGCTTGCTGCAGTACATGGCGCTGCAACGAGGTGTCGGCGATCACGCCGATGCGTGCCGCGGTAACCTCACTCATGGCGCGTGACCAGCTGCTGGATGGCCTCGAGTAGCAGGGACTCCTGATACGGCTTGCCCAGATACTCGTTTACACCGATGCCCATTGCTCGATCCCTGTGCTTTTCACCGGTTCGCGAGGTGATCATGATGATCGGCAGATCCTTCAGCTGCTCATCGTGACGAACCAGGGTCGCCACTTCGAAACCGTCCATCCGCGGCATTTCGATGTCCAGCAGCATGATGTCCGGCTTACGTTCCTGCAGCTGAGTGATTGCATCGACACCATCCTTGGCCGTCATGACGTTCATGCCGTTGCGCTCGAGCAAGCGGCTGGTGACCTTGCGCACGGTAACCGAGTCGTCGACGACCATGACCAGCGTCGGTCGATCAACTTCGGTCTCGACCGGCTCGTCATTGCCCAGCAACCGAAGCGGTTGTTGCTGCGTGAGCAGATGCGCATGCAACACACGGATGGTCGCGAGCAAGTCGAGAATCACCACCACGCGACCATCACCCAGAATGGTCGCGCCGGAGATGCCCGGTACCGTGGCGAATTGCGGGCCGAGACTCTTTACCACGATCTCGCGGGAGCCGGCGAGGCTATCGACCTGTACCGCCACGCTGTGCTCGTTCGAGCGCACCAGAATCACCGGGAGAGGCAGGCTCTGACCGACCAGCTTGGGTCGCTGTCCGTTATTCAGCAGCTCGCCGAGATAGCGCAGCTCGTATGTCTGACCTGCATACTCGAAGCGCGAGGCGCCCGGCTGGTAGTAGGCTTCCAGCTCGTATGGCGACACGCGCACGATGCCCTCGATCGTATTCAGCGGAATCGCATAAAGGTCTTCGCCGGAATACACCATCAGCGCCCGGTTGACCGATACGGTGAATGGCAGGCGGATCAGAAAGCGCGTGCCACTGCCGAGCGTCGACTCGATGCTCATGGAGCCGCCGAGCTGTTTGACTTCCGAGTGCACTACGTCCATGCCGACACCGCGGCCGGATATCTGCGTTACCTGTTCGGCAGTGGAGAACCCTGCCTCGAGGATGAACTGCAGGATCTCATGGTCCGACAGATCATTACCGGGCACCATCAGGCCCCGCTCCAACGCCTTGCGTCGCACGGCTTCCAGATTGATACCCGCACCATCGTCGCTCAGCGCAAGGACGATGTCGCCGCCTTCGCGCGTCAGATCCAGGCGGATATTGCCCTGCTCGGGCTTGCCTGCGGCCACACGCCTGGCCGCGGTTTCGATACCGTGATCCACGGCGTTGCGCAGCATGTGCTCCAGCGGCGCGACGATCCGCTCGAGAACGCTGCGGTCCATCTCGCCCGTTGCGTTGCCGACGTGGAACTCAACCTGCTTGCCCAGTTCACCGGCAACCTGCCGAACGATCCGCCGCAAGCGCGGTACCAGCCGGTCGAAGGGCACCATGCGCGTGCGCATGAGTCCTTCCTGGAGTTCCGTATTGACCCGTGCCTGCTGCAGCAGCAAGGTTTCGGCGTCGCGATTACGCGCGGCGAGGGTTTCTTTCAGGTCCAGCAAGTCGGAAGCCGACTCGAACAAGGCGCGGGAAAGCTGCTGGAGCTGCGAGTGACGGTCCATTTCCAGCGGATCGAAATCGTCGTAGCCCGCGCGCTCTGCCTCGGCCTGATAGCGGCTGAGAATCTGTGCCTGGGTTTCGGTATCCAACCGCCGCAGCTGGTCGCGAACCCGCTCGATGGTGGCTTCCATTTCGCTCAGCGTGAAACCGACGTCACTGACTTGCTGCTCGACCCGACCGCGGAAAATCGATGTTTCGCCGGCCAGGTTGACCAGCCCTTCGAGAAGCTCGGCCGGTACTTTGACCAGTTCCTGCGGCGCACGACGTGATGCGGCATCCAGCGCCGCCTGTTCGGCCTTGCGGACGAACGGCAGTACCTTGGCTGGTGTATTGGTTGTCGGCGCCTGCACGCTGGCGGCGACGATCGGTGTTTCGAGCACGATAACCGAGGACTGCGGCTGATCTTCAACGCCTTCCGGCATTTGCTCAGTGAAAACGACTTCAGGCTCGCTCGACAACCGCGAACGCATCGATTCGACTTCCTTGAGCAAGCCGTCATAGCCGGCCTGTACATCAAGAAACAAGCTGTCCGTCCAGGACTCGCCCTGCAGCTGAGCCTCACCTAGCCTGTGCTCTAGGTCGTGCGCCATATCACCCAGGCGACCTTGAGCCGCCAGCCGCGCGCCCCCCTTCAGAGTGTGTAGAACGCGCATCATGTCGGCCAAGGGCGCTACGCCATCACGCGTGGCTTCCCAGCGTCCCAGCGCGGACTCCATCTCTTCCAGCAGCTCATCGGCTTCTTCGACGAAGATATCCAGAATCTCGGCTTCGGCGGCGTCCTGAGCCGAGGTCAAGGCGACACTGCTGGGCATGCTCAATTGCTCTTCCGGGTTCGCCCGGAAGCGCCGAATCGTTTCGATCAGATCCAACCCGCTCGGCAGTTCGCGATAGGCGCGCACCGCATCGAGCATCGCCGCCAACCGGTCGTGGCAGCTCTGCAGCAAAGTGAACAGGGACGGACTTGCCCGGTAACTACCGGCGCACAGCCCCTCGTATAAATACTCTAGCTCATGCGCGAGATCACCGATCTCACGGATGTCCGCCATTCGCGCGCCACCTTTGAGGGTGTGCAGATCCCGTTGTAGCGCTTCGACCTCATACGTATTGTCGACGTCCTCCATCCAGCGCTGTAGCGATGCTCCGGCACGTTCGATGATGTCGAAACCTTCCTCCAAGAAGATCTCCGCCAGCTCAGGGTCACGCTCTTCCCAGCCCTCTGCTGCTGTCTTGGCGGGCTCCGCCATCTCTGTCGGCACCTGTTCCTCGACAGGCTCGAGCGGCTCGGGATCTGGCGCATTAGCCGAACGTTGCAACGCGTCCTCGTTCTCAATTTCGGGTTCGAGAGCGAAGGCCTCGTCCGATGGAACTTCAGTTTCAACCTGACCGACATCCATGTCGGCCGTCGCATCGGTTCGATCCGCCGACTCACTGGCCGAAAGCAGGAAGTCATCCGCGGGGAGTTCCGAAAGTTGATCATCACCCTTGACTGCCGGTTCTTCGCGCGTGAGACCACTTTCGAACGTCGGCGTAACGCCTTGCCGATAGGCTCGAATATGCTCGATTAGCTCCGCAGCGGCGTCCATCGGCCTGCGTGCTTGCAGTTGTTCTAACTGCACCGCCAGATGATCGTGACTGCGTTGCAGCAGCGCGGCAAGATCGTCCGCATACACGTAGCGACCATCCGAAAGCCCCTCATAGAGGGTTTCAAGCTCATGGGCCAAATCGCCAATCGGACGGATCTCAGCCATCCGCGCGCCACCCTTGAGGGTGTGCAGATCTCGCAATAGAGCAGATAGTGCCAATTGGTTAGTGGGGGTACCCAGCCAGCGCTCCAGCGCACCACCGGCACTTTCGAGCAGGTCGACCGCCTCATCGAGGAAAATGTCGACCATTTCCTCATTCAGGTCGTCCTGAACCAAGGATGTGTCGAGAGGCCAGGCTTCGGCTTCGGCTTCGGCATCATGCTCGCCGGCATCTTCGATAGCAGAGGCCGAGACAGCGGCTTCCGCCTGCATATCGTCTGCAGGGATTTCGTATGCGCTCGGGTCGATCGCCTCGGCGAGCAATTCTTCGAGACGGGCGACCAGTTCAGGCTGACCGGTAACCTGAAGACCGGCGGCAACCTGATCCATCATGCCAACCAGCGCCTCGTGGGCCTGCTCGACGTCATCGAAGAAGCGCCCGCTGATCGCGAGACGACCATCCTGTACCACGGCATACAGATTCAGCAGCACCTGACATAGCGCATCGATCTGCGGCAAGTCGGCCATTTGCGCACCACGGCCGAGCGTCGTCAGCTCTTCGAGTAGCGCAGTCAACTCTTGGTGCTCGGCAGGATGCTCGCGCCAGCGCAGCAACAGGTCTTCGGCATCCAGCAGGATGTTCATGCCTTCCGAGAGAAAGAGCGAGATCATGCCCGGATCCCGCGGCTCGCCCTGATCGGTGTCACCACGCTCGCTGGCAGCGTCCAGCCGAGCCTGATGCTGCGCATGGACCCGGATGATGAACTCACTGGCCCCATCGATGGGCGCCAGCGGGTCGCGCTCGAGGTTCTCCAGTCCATGACGCAACAGCTGCTCCGCAGCGTGCAGCAATTCCGCCTCGGCCAGATCCATTGGAATCAGGTTGGCCTTGAATTCCTTGACCATTTTTTCCAGTGGAGTGGCAATCTCCGCCACCGGCAGGATCCCAGCCATGTGCGCGCTACCCTTGAGGGTATGCAACGCTCGCTGCAAGGCGTCGGTGACCGGCTGAGGCAGGCGTTGCGCACAGTCGGCGAGGAAGTCGACCAGCGTACCGAGATGGGCTTCAGCCTCGTTACGAAAGATCTCCAGCAACTGCGGATCGAGCATTTCCTTAGCTGCAGATTCCGGAGCCGGTGACTCATCGAGCGCTACGCCACCCTGCGGGCCAGGGTCGATCGGCTGACCCTTAGCGAGCGCGTGGGCGTCGGCCGCTAACCGATCGACATCGTCGCGCTGACGCTGTGCCTTCGCTGCAAATTCTTCGACCAGCGCCGGCATCAGCGCGACCACGTCGGCCACAAGTTTCTTCACGGGCTCACTGGCGTCGATGCTTCGGTCGAGAACGCGATTGAGCAGATTTTCCACTGACCAGGCGAGCTCGCCGATGATAAGTGCACGCACCATGCGTCCACTGCCTTTGAGAGTATGGAAGGCTCGCCGCACTTCACCGAGCGCGTCCTTGTCGGCGGTATCGGCGCACCAGCGTGGCAGGTACACGTCGATGGTTTCGAGCACTTCGGCCGCCTCCTCGATGAAGACTTCGAGCAGGTCTTCATCGACCGGCTCTTCACCCTCAGGCGGTGGCAGCAAGCTTGGCGGAACGTTCTGTGCCGGAGGATTGATCGAGACGACCGGCGCAGCCATGACGTCTTCCATGCTCAGCGCCGGTTCGACAGTCGTCGGCTGCTCCATCAGCTCAGGCAGGATCACCTCTGGGATGTCGAGCTCTGCCATTTCGGCTTCGCTCCACTCCACCCCATAGCCGAGCGAGTCTTCGGCCTGCTCGTCGACCGGAATGTTATCGGCAATGTTTTCCGACGCGGACTCCAGCTCGTAGGGCTCGCCCGTCAGGTCGGCGAATTCAGGCTCGGCTAGAGCCTCGGCAGAGGCTGCTCCTTCTTCGCCACTCCAATCGACGGCCGGCCAGGTAACGTCTGACAATTGCCCATCAGTCGACGCCTGTATCAGGGCATCGCCCTGACCCGACGGTTCATCTGCCAGCACATCCACCGCAGCTTCGGGCATCAGTATTTCGATTTCATCCAGCGGATCGGACAAATCGAGGTCAGCTTCACGACCGAAATCGTCGCTGGTATCCGGCATTGACTGCTCTCGCAACGGATAGCCCAGCGTCTGCAGGCTCTCTTCGGCCACGTCGAGAATGAGATCACCTTGCGAACCGCGATCCTCGCTAAGGCGCTCTAGGTAATATTCAACGCTGGTGATGGCATCGGCGAGCGTATCCAGACTCTGCCAGTCGGGGATCGCTTGTGGCGCGAGCAATTGCTCCTGAATATAGCGATTGCAGGCGTCCAGCAAAGCAGCGGCCCGTGCAAGCGGGACCATCGCAAGCCCGCCTCGTGACTGGGTCAGCAGCTCCGGCACGCGAGCCAGGTGCTGGTGATTCCACTGGGACGCGATGAATTCGATGATCGCATCCTTGGCCTGCTCGAGCCCCGTGCGCGCTTCGCGGATGACCAGTTGGTGGATTTGCGCGACATCCGTTGTCGGCAGATGACTCTCTTCTCGCCGTTCCTCGGGAGTGCCACCGACCATGCCAGACAGCGTCGCCTCGACGTACAGCAACGCCCCCGCGACATCCATCAGCGCCGCATCGTCAGGCTGCTGCTGCCCTTGCATCAAGCTTTCGATCACCCCGATCTCATCGAGAATGATCCGGCGTGGCTGACCGAACCCCAACACCGCAAGCGTGTCGGCAATCTGCTTGAGCGGCGGCTGCAGCGCGCCCAGCTCGGTCACGCCCATGCGATCGCTGCGCACGAACAGATCCAGGCTGTCTTTTACCCGCACCAGTTCTTCGCATAGTGCCGCTACAACCGAACGCATGGCGCCACGATCCGGTCCTGACAGCTGTGCACGCTCTTCATCGACGACGGTGCTGTCGGGCAGCGCATCGTCCAGGCTGTACTCGGCTTTCAAGGCCTGTATGCGTGGGGACTGGGTTGGCGCCTTGGCTATATAGAAAAGTAGATTTTTGGTCAGCTCGTCAGGTGCAGCCTGGTTGATACCATCGGCGCCTTGCGCGACAAGCCGCTTGAGTTCCTTGTCGACTTGGCGCAGCAGGTTCCGGACCGTGGTGCCGTTGGCGACCGCGCCACTGGCCATCCCCTCGACCACACCCGATGCGACCCGCCACAACGCGCCCAGCGGAGCATCCTTACAGAGCATTTCCAGGCGCGCGAACACCCGCGCCATATATCCCAGATTGGTAGGCAGGTCCTGGTTACGGATAACCCCGACCAATGCAACTTGCAGCATCTGCCGCAGCTTACGAAGCAGTCCTGGTAGATCAGCGGTTTGCCGCTGGGCCAGAAATTCATCCGCAAGCGCCGGTGCTCGGACAGTCATATTGGGCGAGAACAGGCTGGTCTCCGACAACAGCTTCTCGCCGCGCGCGGCACGCAGGTCGTTGAGCAACGGAAGCACGACCATCGGCAGATCACGACGGGCGCTCTGAATACGGTCGAGGTACACCGGCATTTGCAGAATGGCCTGCATCAGCACTTCTAGCGCTTCGGTCTGGCTGGCGACGCGCTCATCCAGCAAGGCACTGGCAAGCTGCTCCATTTCTTCGGCAAGCAGCGCAGCACCGTAGAACTCGACCATTTGCAAGGTGCCGTGCACCTGATGCACATAGGTCAGGCAGAAGCGCATCCGTGTCGAGTCCTGTGGGTTTTCGACAAACGCTTCCAAGGCCTGCCGCGCCTGCTTCAGCGTTTCGGCAATTTCGCCCTTCACCCACTCCAGGGCGACATAATCGTGCCGATCACCCATAGCGACTCCGCTCATAAACATTTCCGGGTAAAAGCCAAAACCTGACTATCAGCCACCGGCACCAGCTCCGGGTGCTGCCAGCCGACTACCTCTCCCGCACCGATGACCAGCAACCCTCCCGGCGCCAGGCGCTCGGCCAGACGATTGAGGATTTCGCGGCGGCGCCAGCGACGGAAGTAAATCAACAGGTTCTGACAAAAGATGACGTCCATATTGGACATGGGCGCGCCAGCCAGCTCCAGCACGTTAAGCCTGGCGAAGCACACACGTGCCGCCAAGCTGGGTAATACTTGAAAACGATCATCCGGTAGCAACTGGAAATACCGTTCGCGCAGGTCTGAGGCCAGGTGCTCGAGTCGACGATGACTGTAGAAGCCATCCCGCGACCGTGCCAAGGCGCTGAGGCTGATATCGGTGCCGATCACGCCGTATTGCGCCTCGTCACCGCTGCGTGTCAACGCCTCGGCAGCACAGATCGCCAACGAGTAAGTTTCCTCACCGCTTGCACAACCTACGCTCCATAACGACCAGGGCTGCGCATCGTTGCGCACGTCACAGCGTTGCTGCATGTAGCGCGAAAGCAGCGCAAACGAAGGCGGGTGGCGAAAAAAGCGGGTTTCCTGCACCGTCAAGCGGTCCATCAGGGACGACCACTCCACCGCGCCCCGTGGGCCATCGGTAACCTGACGATAGTAGCTGGCGTAATCAGCCACACCGACTTCGCGCATACGGCTGCTCAGGTTCGCTTGCAGGAATGCTCGTCGGTGCTCCGTGACCACCATGCCGGAGCGTTCTTCGAGCAACGCCTGCCAATCATGGAACTCCGCTGACGACATATCGGCCAAGGGTCTCAGTGACCAGTCAACGCTTGGCTGCATGCCCTGCCCCTCACTCATGAACGTTCACGACAGCCGTCATCCGGCTGCCGTGTTCTCAATCAGGCCTGTTCCTGTGTTTCCGGCAAGGTAAAGCCGGAAACCGAATGCCGCATTTCGTTGGCCATCTTCGCGAGATTACCAATGCTCTTCGCGGTCGCGGTGGTGCCCGATGAGGTTTGCGAGGTGATTTCCTGGATGACGTTCATGGTGTTGGAAATATGACCGGCCGAAGACGCCTGCTGGCGAGCGGCATTGGAAATATTCTGGATGAGTGCCGCGAGGCTCCTCGATACCTTCTCGATCTCCTCCAGCGCGACACCCGCGTCCTGTGCCAGGCGAGCGCCTCGTACCACTTCGGAGGTCGTCTGCTCCATGGAGATAACGGCTTCGTTGGTGTCGGTCTGAATGGTCTTGACCAGCGCTTCAATCTGCTTGGTTGCAGCGGAAGAACGCTCAGCAAGACGCTGTACTTCGTCCGCAACCACCGCGAAGCCTCGGCCCGCGTCGCCGGCCATGGATGCCTGAATGGCTGCGTTCAATGCGAGGATGTTGGTCTGGTCGGCAATGTCGTTAATCAGACTAACGATGTCACCAATCTCCTGGGAGGACTCACCGAGACGCTTGATCCGCTTGGAGGTGTCCTGAATCTGCTCACGGATGTTATCCATGCCGGTGATGGTGTTGTGAACGACCTCGTTACCCTTGTTGGCAATGGCTACGGAGCGTTCCGCTACCGCGGACGACTCGGCGGCGTTAGCCGATACCTGGTCAATCGAGACGGCCATTTCGTTAATGGCCGCCGAGGCCCCGGCGATTTCCTGAGCCTGGTGCTCGGACGCCTCGGCTAGATGCATCGCGGTCGCCTGCGTCTCCTGCGCCGCACCCGATACCTGAACGGCAGTCTGGTTAATTGTCTCGACCAGATCACGCAGCTGGTCGATGGAGTAGTTGATCGAGTCGGCGATGGCGCCGGTGAAGTCTTCGGTAACCGTAGCGGCAACCGTAAGGTCACCGTCAGCCAAGTCGCCGATTTCGTCGAGCAGACGCAGAATCGCGGTCTGGTTACGCTCGTTCTTTTCCGCTGTCTCAGTCAGACGACGGCGCGTTTCCTGCACCATGACCAGACCGATCAGCAGAATCGACGCAAGGGCCAGCGCACCGAGAACATAACCGGCGAGAGTATTGACGTAACGGGCGTCGGCACGCTCTTGTAGGCCCTGGGTCAGCACGGAAGTCTTTTCAAGCAGCGTCTGCGAAACCTCGAAAATGCTGTTCGACGATTCGCGCACCTGGAACAGTTCAGGTGAGGTTTCGAGGATCTCGTCCACCGAGCCGGAAACGAACTGGAACAGCTCGGAAATCGCGGCCAGGCGATCCAGCGCTTCGACATCGTTGACACGAGTGATGCCCATGGCTTCATTGCCTTCGAGCATCGCCGTAAGTACACGACCGAACAGGCTGGCATCACGACCGAACATGTCGGCGGCCTGAACCGAGTCCTGGTCACCAGACAGCACCTTGTTCACCGAGCCCAGAATACGCTCCGCAAGCAGCGACTGGCGCTGAGCAACCGAAACCTGAGCCGCCGGCGCACCACTCTCGAGAAGAATGTCGACGACCTCTTCGTACTCAACCTGCAGCTGCGGGATGGTTTCGGCGAGGGTCGCGGCGACCTGATGCAGCGACAGTACGGTTTGTTCGCTGGCGAGGATCGCGTCGGTGTTCTGCCGCAACGTATCCCAGTCCTGCTGTACCGTGGCCACTTCTGCCTGGAGCGACTGCGGAACGGCGGGTAGGCCGATACGGTCGTCACCTTCGGACAGATAACCCCAGCGCTGGCTGAAGTCGTTTCGTGCGTCTTTCAGCGAGGCGAACGCTTCCGGCGTACCGGCGGCCGCTTCCACCGCGTTCTTCGCGATGCGCTGAGACAGAACTCGCAGCTCACCTGCGTGTCCTATGTATTCGTTGTCATAGTCGGCCTGGGTATTGATGTACGCGAAGTTCACGAACAACAGCACCATCGACACGATCAGAAGGATAAACAGCCCGGCGATCAACGTATTGCTACGCACCCCTGCCAGCAATGCTTTTGCGTTCATTTTTTTCATTTTTCCGGCCCCCGCCTGGACCACCCGTACGTTTCCTTCCAAGAACCAAAAGGCCGGCATCAGCCGACCCCACCTAAATCAATACGCCACGTCCAGAAAAGTCTGATGCGCGGCAAGCGCGTGCGGACTGAAGACCAGCCAGGGCTGCTCACGCTGAAAGACACCATGAATGAAGGGCTGAATCGACGCCTCGACCGGAGGCAATTGCTCGGAGAAGGCATCTACCGGGAAATATTGCATGCCGAACACTTCATCGACCGTCAGTCCCGCAAACACTTCCCGGTGATCGACCACCAGCACGCGCCGCTGTTTGCGCAGCGCCGACAATTCCAGGCCGAAATAACCGCACAGATCCATGATCGGCAATAGCCTGCCGCGCACGTTCGCCACACCCTTGACCCAGGTTTTCACACCGGACAGCAAGGTATAGCGTGGCTCATGGAGTATTTCGCCGACCTCCCCCATCGGAGCAACGAACAGTCGCCCCCCCATCCGAAAACCGATACCAGCCCAGGTCTGAATGGCTTCCTGCTGCGAAGGCAGTCCGGCGGCCATTGCGCGACAACGAGCATCAATCTCCAGGAGTCGCTGAAACGGCGTAGGCGTATCCGACATTGCTGGCAACATCCCTTGTTCGAATTGCAAGCCGCCGACTAACCGGCGAGTACCGCGCTCAGGGTCTTCAGCAGTGTCGCTTCATCTACCGGCTTGGTCAGGTAATCCTTGGCGCCTTGACGCTTGCCCCAGACCTTATCGGTTTCCTGATCCTTGGTCGTCACAATGATCACCGGAATGTGACTGGTTTCAGCATCTTTGGTCAGTTGGCGAGTAGCCTGAAAGCCATTCAGGCCAGGCATGACGATATCCATCAGGACCGCATCGGGTTTTTCCTGACGCGCGAGCGCTACACCATCGGCACCGTTTTCGGCTTTCAGAACGACATGACCATGCTTTTCCAGCATGGCCGTCAACTTGTACATCTCGGTCGGCGAGTCATCAACAATCAGAACGCGAGCCATGATTTCTCCACGGAAAGGCTTCAGCGGCACACAGGGCCGAACTTCAGGATACTTGCTCTGTCGGTGCGAAATCAGGCACGTGAGCCTTGATAGCACCGAGCAACTCTTCTTTGCTGAAAGGCTTGGTGAGGTATTGGTCCGACCCCACAATCCGCCCTTTGGCCTTGTCGAACAGGCCATCTTTGGAAGACAGCATGATTACCGGCGTGGACTTGAACGAACTATTGTTCTTGATCAGCGCGCAAGTCTGATAACCATCAAGCCGAGGCATCATGATATCGACGAAAATGATGCGTGGGCGGCTATCCGCTATCTTGGCGAGCGCATCGAAGCCATCCACCGCCGTGATCACATCACAACCAACCTTCTTCAGCAGCGTTTCGGCGGTCCGACGAATCGTTTTCGAATCGTCGATCACCATGACCTTCAAGCCCTCGGAGTGCTGTTCCATTTCGCCCTACCATCGCCTCGGTGAGTCGTAGTTTATCGTTATGTCAGTGCGCTAGAGGCCCTGCCATCGATGGGCTGCACCCAATCGCCGGACCTTTTTAGCACACTCCTCAAATGCAAGCCATCCGCCACCGTAGCAGCGGGATTTTCCTTGACCCAACGCACATCCACCGCCAATCTGCGTCGACATTTCAGCCTCGGCAGCCCTGCTCTGCCCCCTCGTTGGAGATCATCACATGACTGTTCGCGTCGGGATCATCATGGACCCAATCGCGCAGATCGCATTCAAGAAGGACAGCTCCCTGGCCATGCTGCTGGCAGCCCAGGCTCGCAGCTGGACGATCTACTACATGGAGCAGCGCGACCTGTACCAGCTCGGCGGCGAAGCGCGCGCCCGCATGCGTCCGCTCAAGGTCTTCAACGATCCCCAGCACTGGTACGAAACCGGCGACGAGCTTGACGGCCCTCTCGCCGAACTCGACGTCATCCTGATGCGCAAGGACCCGCCTTTCAACAGCGAGTACGTATACGCAACCTATCTGCTTGAACTCGCCGAACAGGCCGGCACGCTGGTGGTGAACCGACCGCAGAGCCTGCGCGATTGCAACGAGAAGTTCTTTGCGACCCAATTTCCGCAGTGCACGCCGCCAACGCTTGTCAGCCGACGGTCCGACATTCTGCGGGAGTTCGCCCGCGAGCAGCGTGACATCATTCTCAAACCACTGGATGAAATGGGCGGCGCCTCGATTTTCCGTCATCGCGAAGGGGACCCCAACCTGTCTGTGATCCTCGAAGTGCTGACTGAACACGGCAACCGCCAGATCATGGCGCAGCGCTACATCCCAGCCATCAAGGACGGCGATAAGCGAATTCTGATGATCGATGGCGAGCCGGTGCCCTACTGTCTGGCGCGCATTCCGGCAGCCGGCGAAACCCGCGGCAATCTCGCCGCTGGCGGGCGCGGCGTTGCACAACCGCTATCCGACCGCGACCGAGAGATCGCAGCCATCGTCGGGCCGGAGCTGCGCAAGCGCGGGCTGCTGTTCGTCGGGCTGGACGTGATCGGTGACTTCCTTACTGAAATCAACATCACCAGCCCAACCTGCATTCGCGAGATCGACAATGCGTTCGACACGCGCATCGGGGAACGCCTGATGGATGCGATCGCCGGAAAGCTGAAGCGCTAAAAGCTGGAAGCTGGAAGCTGGAAGCTGGAAGTTGGAAATGCAGGAGCTGCCAGCTCTTTGCCTCCCAGCTTCAAGCTTCTAACCGCTTTTCTATGACCGAGCTATCAGCTTTGAGTTTGAAGCTTGCGGCCTCAAGCTCAAAGTCGGCAGACTGCGCGCACCTCTAGCCGACCGAATTTAGATGAACGCCGCTACACGCCAATCCCTCCCTGCCAACACCGGCGTCCGTCCGGCGGATCGTCTCGGCTTCACGATATTTCTCGCGGCCGCACTGCACGCGGCCTTGATCCTTGGACTTGGCTTTTCCCTGAGCGAACCGAAGCAGATCAGCAAGTCGCTGGAAATCACTCTTTCCACCTTCAAAAGCGAAGAAAAGCCCAAGGACGCGGACTTCCTGGCTCAAGATAACCAGCAGGGAAGCGGCACCCTGGAACACAAGGCATCTCCGAAAACCACCGAGCAGGCACCGTTCCAGGACAACGAGGTGCGCAAGGTCACGCCGGCCGCCTCGCCGCCACCAAGCAACCGGAGCGAGGCTCCGGAAAAGACCGCCGTAGCAACGCGCGCGCCGCAGAAGGACAAGACCCCGACTAAGCCGCAGAAGGACAAGCCGCAACCGCAGACGCAGCCGGCTCCGGTCTTCGACAGTTCGCAATTGAGCGCCGAAATCGCCAGCCTCGAGGCAGAGCTCGCCCAGCAGGTGGAGCAATATGCCAAACGGCCTCGTGTCAGCCGTCAAAACAGCGCGGCCACCATGCGTGACATCAGCGCCTGGTATCGCGATGAATGGCGCAAAAAAGTCGAGCGCATCGGCAATCTCAACTACCCCGACGAAGCTCGCCGTCAAAGGATCTACGGCAGTTTGCGCATGCTGGTGGTGATTGACCGCAACGGCAGCGTGCAGGAGCTTCGCGTGCTTGAGTCGTCGGGGCAGGCGGTGCTCGACGAGGCCGCAATGCGCATCGTCAGGCTCGCCGCACCGTTTGCGCCCTTCTCGGGGGAGCTCGCGCAGAAATTCGATCAGGTGGAAATCATCAGAACCTGGCGTTTCGAGCGCGGCGACCGCCTCTCGAGCCAATAAGTCGCAAGCGAACAGCGGTAGCGACTGGTCCCGAACGGCTACCAGACTTCGCTTTATCTGAAGCTCGCCGCTTGAAGCTTATCGCTGCTTTTTGAAGCTTGAAGCCGCCGCGTCGAAGCCCGAAACTAGCCCGCATGAAAAACGCCACGACGTCCTATCTCAAGCATCATTTCCTGATTGCCATGCCGCACATGGTGGACCCCAATTTTGCCCAGACATTAATTTATCTGGTGGAGCACAATCGAGAAGGCGCGATGGGCCTCATCATCAATCGCCCAAGCGGACTCAACCTGCTCGACATATTGGAACAATTGCGCCCGGATGGCCCCGTCGATCCCGCGAGCCAGCAGGTAACGATCTTCTCAGGCGGGCCGGTACAAACTGATAGAGGATTCGTGCTGCATCCGGCCGACGCTCAGTTTCAAGCCACGCTCGGCCTCGGTCAGCTAGGGGTCACCACCTCTCAGGACGTGCTCTTTTCCATCGCCGACGGTCACGGCCCCAAACAGCATTTCATCGCCCTCGGCTACGCGGGTTGGGAGCCAGGCCAGCTGGAGGCTGAGCTGCTCGACAACGCCTGGCTGAGCTGCCCAGCACAACCTCACATTCTCTTCGACTTGCCTTACGAACAGCGCCTAAATGCAGCCGCCGCATCGCTGGGCGTCGACCTCGGCCTGCTTAGCACACAGGTGGGCCACGCATGAGCACCCTGCGTCTGTTGCTGGGTTTCGATTACGGTACCAAACAGATCGGCGTCGCGGTCGGCCAGGCCGTCACCGGCCAGGCGCGCGAACTCTGCGTGCTCAAGGCGCAGAATGGCGTGCCCGACTGGTCGCAGATCGAGGCGTTGCTGCGCGAGTGGCAGCCGGACGCGCTGGTGGTGGGCCTGCCGCTGAACATGGATGGCAGCCCCAGCGAAATGAGCGATCGCGCGGAAAAGTTCGCCCGACGCCTCAATGGCCGCTTCAATCTGCCAGTGCACACCCACGACGAGCGCCTGACGACTTACGAAGCCAAAGGCGAACGCCTGCGCAAAGGACAGCAAGGCGGCTATCGCGAGCGCCCTGTCGACGCCCTGGCCGCGGCGCTTTTGCTCGAAGGCTGGCTGGCCGCGCAGCAAACCGCCTGAGCCGCCATCAAGGAGAACTCATGACATTGCCGAACCCCGATCAGCTACTGCCCGAGATGGCCGCAGCGCTTGATCGACACCTCACCAGGCACGGCATAACCGAGCCCCGTTTCATCGGCATCCACACTGGCGGCGTCTGGGTTGCTCAGGCGCTTCTGGGCCTGCGCGGCCAGCAGGAAGCGCTCGGCGTGCTGGACGTGTCTTTTTATCGCGACGATTTCACCCAGAACGGCCTGCATCCGCAGGTTCGTCCATCGGCGTTGCCCTTCGAGATCGAAGGCCAGCACTTGGTGCTGATCGATGACGTGCTAATGAGCGGCCGCACCATTCGCGCCGCGCTCAACGAGCTGTTCGATTACGGCCGGCCCGCCAGCGTCAGCCTGGTTTGCCTGCTGGATCTCGACGCCCGCGAATTGCCTATCCGGCCAGATGTGGTTGGCGCGACGCTATCCTTGCCGCCCGAGCAGCGGATCAAGCTGCTCGGGCCGTCGCCGCTCGTTCTTGAGCTACAGACCCTCGTTTCCGCCCAATGAGATCTTCGATGACGCCTCTCGACGCCAAGCGCCCACTACAGCTGAACGATAACGGTCAACTGCGCCACTTTCTGTCGCTGGACGGCCTACCGCGCGAACTGCTGACTGAAATACTCGACACGGCCGACTCCTTTCTCGAAGTCGGCGCCAGGGCGGTCAAGAAGGTTCCGCTGCTGCGCGGCAAGACCGTCTGCAATGTGTTTTTCGAAAACTCCACGCGCACGCGCACTACCTTCGAACTGGCGGCCAAACGCCTGTCCGCAGACGTGATCACGCTGAACGTTTCGACTTCGTCGACCAGCAAGGGCGAAACCCTTACCGACACCTTGCGTAATCTCGAAGCCATGGCGGCCGACATGTTCGTCGTGCGTCACGCGGATTCAGGCGCGGCGCACTTCATCGCCGAGCACGTCTGCCCCGATGTAGCGGTCATCAATGGTGGTGATGGGCGCCACGCGCACCCGACCCAGGGCATGCTCGACATGCTCACCATCCGTCGACACAAGGGCGACTTCGAAAAACTCTCCGTAGCGATCGTCGGCGACATCCTGCATTCGCGCGTCGCTCGCTCGAACATGCTGGCATTGAAGACCCTGGGCTGCCCGGACATCCGCGTCATCGGCCCGAAAACCCTGCTGCCGGTGGGGCTGGAGCAATACGGCGTCAGCGTTCACCACGACATGAGCGAAGGGCTGCGCGACGTCGACGTTGTGATCATGCTGCGCCTGCAGCGCGAGCGCATGCAGGGCGGACTGCTGCCCAGCGAGGGAGAGTTCTATCGGCTCTACGGGTTGACCACGCAACGCATGGCCCTGGCCAAACCGGACGCCATCGTCATGCATCCGGGCCCGATCAATCGCGGCGTGGAAATCGAATCGGCGGTAGCCGACGGCGCCCAGTCGGTGATTCTCAACCAGGTGACCTACGGCATCGCCATCCGCATGGCGGTGCTATCCATGGCGATGAGCGGCCAGACCGCGCAACGCCAGCTCGAAAACGAATATGCCGCCGAGGAGCAGAACTGATGCCAACCCAGATCCTCGGTGCTCGGCTGATCGACCCCGCCAGCGGTCGCGATGAAATCACTGATATCTACTGCGCAGACGGTAAGATCGCCGCCATCGGCCCGGCCCCGGCAGGCTTCGAAGCCGCGCACACCATCGATGCCCAGGGACTGGTAGCCGCCCCCGGACTCGTCGACCTGTCCGTCGCCCTGCGCGAGCCGGGCTACAGCCGCAAAGGCAGCATTGCCAGCGAGACACTTGCGGCCACTGCCGGCGGCATTACCAGCCTGTGCTGCCCGCCCGCGACCAAACCAGTATTGGACACCGCCGCCGTGGCCGAGCTGATTCTCGACCGGGCGCGCGAATCCGGCCACGCCAAGGTCTTTCCGATTGGCGCCCTGACCCGCAACCTGGCCGGCGAACAGCTGTCGGAACTGATCGCGCTACGCGATGCGGGCTGCGTGGCCTTTGGCAACGGGCTGACCAACTTCACCAGCAATCGCAACTTTAGCCGCGCGCTGGAGTATGCGGCGACTTTCGACCTCACCGTCATCATCCATTCCCAGGACAGCGACCTGGCCGAAGGTGGATTGGCGCACGAAGGCCCCAGCGCGGCATTTCTCGGCCTGGCCGGTATTCCCGAAACGGCCGAAACCGTTGCGCTGGCTCGCAACCTGTTGCTGGTGGAGCAGTCCGGCGTGCGCGCCCACTTCAGCCAGCTCACCACGGCCCGCGGCGCACAGATGATTGCCGATGCCCAGGCGCGCGGCCTGCCGGTCACGGCCGACGTGGCGATGTATCAGTTGATCCTGACCGATGAAGCGTTGCACGGTTTTTCCAGCCTGTACCACGTGCAGCCGCCATTGCGCAGCAGAGCCGACCGTGACGGCCTGCGCGAAGCGGTCAAGTCCGGCGTCATCTCAGCCATTTCCAGCCATCACCAACCCCATGAGATAGATGCCAAGCAGGCGCCGTTCGGCGAAACCGAGCCCGGCATCAGCAGTGCGGACATTCTTCTGCCGCTGGCGCTGACATTGGTGGAAGACGGCCTGCTGGACCTGCCGACTCTGCTTGCCCGCCTGAGCCACGGGCCGGCTAGTGCTCTGCGGCTACCCGCTGGACGCCTGGCTGTCGGCGAGGCAGCGGACCTAGTGCTGTTCGATCCGCACAGCTCGACCCTCGCGGGCGAGGCCTGGTATTCGAAAGGCCGCAACTGCCCCTTCATCGGCCACTGCCTGCCGGGGGCGGTGCGCTACACCCTCGTCGATGGCCGGGTCAGCTATCATGTTTGAAGCCTGAAATCGGAGGCTCGACTTTTTCGTCTAGCCTCCGTCGCGCTTATCGATTCTTTTCTACGTTACGCACCGAGACCTGATCATTCAGCGTCCAGAAATCGTAGAGCACGCCGAGGAAGAACAATCCGCCCGTGCACAGGTAGATGATCCCTGTGATCCATTTGCCCTGATACATCCGGTGCACACCGAATATGCCGAGGAAGGTCAGCAGGATCCAGGCAATGGTGTAATCGATCGGTCCCGGCTGAAAGCGCATGTCCGCCTCGCGGTCCATCGATGGAATCAGGAACAGGTCGATGATCCAGCCGATGAAGAACAGGCCGAGCGTGAAGAACCAGATGGTGCCGGTCACCGGCTTGCCGTAATAGAAGCGGTGGGAACCGAGAAAACCGAATATCCACAGGAGATAGCCGATCAGGGTGCTATGAGTGTTCTGCCGCATCTGAGCCTCGCTGTCTGTTTAGCAGGCCGTTGAAAGCACCTGCGTTGGCATTGCATGTCGAGCTTATCCGATTCACTTCATTCGAACCTTCTGCCGAGCGGAGGTTGCCGGATGAAGCGGCCGTGATACTGTATGCACGAACAGTATCTCGACGCTTCTTACCATGCAATTGATCGACAAACTCAGCGTTCTGGCCGACGCCGCGAAATACGACGTGTCATGCGCCAGCAGCGGCGCGCCAAAACGCAGCTCGAAAGGCCGCAGCGGGCTTGGCGCTACCGATGGCATGGGCATTTGCCATAGCTTTACACCCGATGGCCGCTGCGTGGCACTGCTGAAGATCCTGCTGACCAATTTCTGCCTGTACGACTGCCAATACTGCGTGAATCGCCGCTCCAGCGACGTGCCGCGCGCACGCTTCACCCCGGAAGAGGTGGTGACGCTGACATTGGATTTCTATCGCCGCAACTGCATCAGCGGTCTGTTTCTAAGCTCCGGCATCATCCGCTCGGCGGACTACACCATGGAACAGCTGAACCGCGTAGCCAAACTGCTACGCGAGGAGCATGAGTTCCGCGGCTATATCCATCTGAAGACCATCCCGGACGCCGACCCACTGCTCATCGCCGAGGCCGGCCGCTACGCCGATCGCCTCAGCGTCAATATCGAATTGCCCACCGAGACCAGCCTGATCCGCCTGGCACCGGAAAAGCAGGTAGTGACGATCAAACAGGCCATGCATTCGATTCATCAAGGAGAGACCGAAGCCCAGACGGAGAAAGGTTCGCCGCGTTTCGCTCCAGCCGGGCAAAGCACACAGATGATCGTTGGCGCCGACGCAACTGACGACAGCACCATTCTGCATACCGCACAGTCGCTATATGGCGATTATCGCCTGCGCCGGGTCTATTACTCGGCGTTCAGCCCAATTCCGCACAGCCCCAAGACCGTGCCGTTCGAAGCACCGCCACTGTTACGTGAGCATCGGTTGTATCAGGCCGACTTCCTCATGCGCGGCTATGGCTTCCGTGCCGGCGAGCTACTCGCCGGCCCAGGTAATCTACCGCTGGATATCGACCCCAAGCTTGCCTGGGCGCTGTCCAACCGCGAGTACTTTCCGGTCGACCTGAACCGTGCCGAGCCGTCGTTGATCGCACGCATCCCCGGCATCGGAATGCTCAGTGCCAAACGACTGGTCGCTCTGCGTCGGCAAAAACGCATCCGGTTCGAAGATCTGACGCGGCTGCGCTGCTCGCTGGAAAAGGCCAAACCCTTCGTCATAACCCATGACTACCGGCCGCCGCTGGCCTACCGCGAGTCAGCAGCCTTGCGCCAGCAACTCAGCGAAGGTCCCCAGCAGATGGCGCTGTGGTGATGCGTCAGGTGCGCTTCGATGGCAGCTTCGAAGGTTGGCGCAATGCTGCCCGCGCCCTGCTTGGTTCGGGCGTCGCCCCTCATGAGACCGAATGGCTGAGCGGCGATGCCCCAGGCAGTCTGTTCGACTGTCGCGATGCCTCACCCGAGCCGACCGAACCCTCGCTACCCGTCCGTATTCCGCGGCAGTTGCTGGACGAATTGGAAAGCGCAGCGCGGTTTCGCAGCGCCGACCGCTGGAGCCTGCTGTATCGCATTCTCTGGCGGGTCACCAAGGGCGATCAGACGGCCAGGCTCGCCGGCGATGTCGATGGCAGCGAACTGCATGCGCGGATCAAGGCGGTACGCCGCGAAGCTCACCATATGCATGCCTTCCTCCGCTTTAGCCCACTAAATAGCGAAACCGCTCCGGACTATGTGGCCTGGTTCGAGCCGGCACACGACATCCTGCTCAGTGCATCGCCACACTTCGCTGAGCGCATGGGCCTGCATTCATGGCTGATCGCGACGCCTGATGATGCGGTGTTGTGGGATGGCCAGAACATGCACTACGCCAACCCCTGCCCGACCATCTGGCGACAGCTGGCGCAAGATGTACAAGATTCCGGCGTGGAACTGTGGAAGACCTATTACGAAAGCACCTTCAACCCCGCGCGGCTGAATCGCGAGGTGATGCGAAGCAACTTGCCGGTGCGCTTCTGGAGGAACCTGCCGGAAGGGCCGCTGATTCCGCAATTGATGAGCCGCGCCCGAGCCGGTGCGCAACGTGACGGTCAGGCCGAACGTGTTGCCAGCCAGCCGGGCAAGCGTATCGGCCTGCAAGACTAGCTGCGTTGCAATACATCGTTAAAACAGCCTCGGTTGCGAGCCCAGTCAGACTGCTCGATTAGACCACTAAACTCCGCATCTCCGGCTGTTACTCCCGTTCGTCGTTGCGCCTCGTCTTGTCTGCCTCGCTTACGTTTTTGCAACGATTTTAGCGAAAGCTGCGCCCCGGATCGTCGTCGCTGACCTCCAACGTCAATCCCTGGGATACGCTGTTCAGGTGTTCACCATCCGTTTCCGACCCCAGCTTGATCATCAGCCGCAGGTCGTTGGACGAGTCAGCATGCAGCAGCGCATCTTCATAGGTGATTTCGCCCTGCACATAGAGGTTGTACAGCGCCTGATCGAAGGTTTGCATGCCCAAATCAGTGGAGCGCTTCATCAGCGATTTGAGTTCGTGCACTTCGCCCTTGCGAATCAGGTCAGCTGCCAGCGGCGTGTTGATCAACACTTCGATGACTGCGCGACGACCCTTGCCATCAGGCGTGGGAATCAACTGCTGGGCAACGATTGCCTTGAGGTTCAGGGAGAGGTCCATCCAGACCTGCTGCTGCCGGTCGGCGGGAAAGAAGTTGATGATTCGGTCAAGCGCCTGGTTAGCATTGTTGGCGTGAAGGGTCGCGAGACAAAGATGGCCGGTTTCGGCGAATGCGACCGCGTAGTCCATGGTCTCCCGAGTCCGCACCTCACCGATGAGAATCACATCTGGCGCTTGGCGCAACGTGTTCTTCAGTGCGACGTCAAATGAGTCAGTGTCAATTCCGACTTCACGCTGGGTAACAATGCAGCTCTGGTGCTGGTGGATGAATTCGATCGGGTCTTCGATGGAAATGATGTGACCGCTGGAATTCTTGTTGCGGTAGCCGATCATTGCCGCCAACGAGGTCGATTTACCGGTACCGGTCGCGCCCACGAATAGCACCAGCCCGCGCTTGGTCATTGCCAGCTTCTTCAACACATCCGGCAATTTCAGATCTTCGAGCGTCGGGATATTGGTCTCGATGCGACGCAGTACCATTCCGGCCAAGTTGCGCTGGTAGAACGCACTGACGCGAAAACGGCCAATGCCCCGCGCACTGATGGCGAAATTGCATTCGTGATTTTCGGCGAACTCGCGGCGCTGCTGCTCGTTCATGACCGCATGCACGGTTTCGCGAGTCATCTCAGGCGACATCGGCGTCTTGTTCACCGGCATGATCTTGCCGTTGACCTTCATAGAAGGCGGAACACCAGCAGTAATGAACAGATCGGAGCCGCCCTTTTCCACCATCAGGCGCAACAGTTTCTCGAATTCCATCGTCGTTCTCGTAGTCTGGCGTAGCCGCGTCGTAGCGAAGCGGAAACCTGGCGACATCGCCGCCAAGTCTCCCGTAGATTAGAAATTTTCAGGCTGCTTGGCTTTTTCCTTGGCGCTGTCTCGCGAGATCAGCCCTTTGGCAAGCAAGCCCTTGAGGCATGAGTCGAGCGTCTGCATGCCCAGCGAGCCACCGGTCTGGATTGAGGAATACATCTGCGCCACCTTGTCCTCGCGGATCAGGTTACGAATCGCCGGCGTGCCGATCATGATTTCGTGGGCGGCCACCCGACCGCCACCGACCTTCTTCAGCAGGGTCTGGGAAATCACCGCCTGCAGCGATTCGGAGAGCATCGAGCGGACCATGGATTTTTCTTCTGCCGGGAAGACGTCAACTACGCGGTCGATGGTCTTGGCAGCCGAGGTGGTGTGTAGGGTACCGAACACCAAATGCCCGGTTTCCGCGGCGGTCAATGCCAGGCGGATGGTTTCCAGGTCGCGCATTTCACCGACCAGGATGATGTCCGGGTCTTCCCGCAGCGCCGAGCGCAGCGCCTCGGAGAAGCCGAGCGTGTCGCGATGCACTTCGCGCTGGTTGACCAGACACTTCTTCGATTCGTGAACGAATTCGATCGGGTCTTCGATAGTGAGAATGTGGTGATATTTGGTGTTATTCAGGTAATCGAGCATCGCCGCCAGAGTGGTCGACTTCCCCGAACCGGTCGGCCCGGTGACCAGCACCAGTCCGCGCGGCACATCGGTAATCTTGCGGAAGACCTCGCCCATGCCGAGATCCTCCATGGTCAACACCTTGGAGGGAATGGTCCGAAATACCGCGCCGGCGCCCCGGTTCTGGTTGAAGGCGTTGACCCGGAAGCGTGCCACGCCTGGCACTTCGAACGAGAAGTCGGTCTCGAGAAACTCCTCGAAATCCTTACGCTGCTTGTCGTTCATGATGTCGTAGATCAGCGCGTGTACCTGCTTGTGGTCCATCGCGGGCAGATTGATGCGGCGCACGTCTCCGTCGACGCGGATCATCGGCGGCAAGCCGGACGAAAGGTGCAAATCCGACGCACCCTGCTTGGCACTGAAGGCCAGCAGCTCTGTGATATCCATGGGACTCCCCAATTACAAGCAAGCAGGTAGAATGCCGCGCAGACCCTAAGGTGGCAGGCGCAGGTAATGTCCACGATAGCGAACAATATTGCAAAGGTCGCAACGCGCATCCGTGAGGCGGCGCAAGCTGTAGCGCGCGATCCCGACGAGGTGCGTCTGTTGGCAGTGAGCAAGACGCAATCGGCCGAGGCCATCCGCCAGGCGTGCGACGCCGGGCTGCGCGATTTTGGCGAAAACTACCTGCAGGAAGCCTTGCAGAAACAGGCCGAGCTAGCCGAGCTTCCTCTCACCTGGCACTTCATTGGTCCGATTCAATCGAACAAGACCAAGCAGATCGCCGAACACTTCGACTGGATCCACTCGGTGGATCGGCTGAAAATCGCGCAGCGTCTCTCCGACCAGCGCCCCGAGTCGCTGCCGCCCCTGAACATCTGCCTGCAAGTTAACGTCAGCGGCGAAGCCAGCAAGTCCGGCTGCGAACCGCAGGCCGTGTCGGAGCTGGCCCACGCCATTGCCGCCCTGCCTCGTCTGCGTTTGCGCGGACTGATGGCCATCCCCGAGCCGACTGAAGACCCGACCGAGCAACGCGCCGCTTTTGCCCGCCTGCGTCAGTTGCAGAGCGAGCTCGACCTCGGTCTCGACACCCTCTCCATGGGCATGAGCCATGACATGGAGGCTGCCATCGCCGAAGGCGCCACCTGGGTCCGCATCGGCACCGCCCTGTTCGGCGCCCGCGCTTATCCGTCGCAGACAGCTACGGATGCCCCTCCGCATGAATAAAGGAACCCACGCATGAGCACACCCCGTATCGCCTTCATCGGCGCCGGCAACATGGCCGCCAGCCTGATCGGCGGGCTGCGTGCCCAGGGCATTCCAGCCGCATCCATTTGCGCCAGCGATCCCGGCGCCGACAAACGTGACGAGTTGAACGCGACCCACGGCGTCGAGACTTTTGCCGATAACGGTCAGGCGCTGGCTGGAGCCGATGTCATCGTGCTCGCCGTTAAGCCGCAGGTGATGCAGACTGTCTGTCGCGACTTGGCCTCGCACCTGCATTCGAACCAGCTAATCGTGTCGATTGCCGCCGGCATCAATTGCGCAAGCCTGCAAACATGGCTCGGCGAGCAAACACCACGGGCCATCGTGCGCTGCATGCCGAATACGCCGTCGCTGCTGCGTCAGGGCGTTAGCGGCCTTTATGCCAACGCCCAGGTCAACGATGCACAACGGCAACAGGCCGAGCAGTTATTGTCGGCGGTGGGTCTGGCACTCTGGCTGGACAGGGAAGAACTGATCGACGCCGTGACCGCGGTTTCCGGCAGCGGCCCGGCCTATTTCTTTTTGCTGATCGAAGCCATGACCGCCGCTGGTGAACAGCTGGGCCTACCTCGCGCCACGGCGGCTCAGCTGACCATGCACACCGCACTCGGCGCCGCGCGGATGGCCTGCGAAAGCGACGTCGAAGCGGCCGAATTGCGGCGCAGGGTCACTTCACCGAACGGAACCACCGAAGCGGCGATCCAAGCATTTCAGGCGAGCGGCTTCGAGACCCTGGTACAACAGGCGATGAACGCAGCCGCACGACGCTCGGCCGAACTCGCTGAACAATTGGGCAAATAAGGAACCTTCATGTCGCAACTCTCGCAAGCCCTGATCCTGATCGTCCAGACGCTCGGCAGCCTTTACCTGCTGATCGTTCTGTTGCGCTTCATTCTGCAGTTGGTCCGAGCTGATTTCTACAATCCACTGAGCCAGTTCATCGTGCGCGCTACGCACCCGCTGCTGAAGCCTTTGCGCCGGGTGATCCCCAGCGTCGGCGGGCTCGACCTATCCTCGCTGGTGCTGGCCATCGTGGTTCAAGTACTGCTGATGGCCGCAATCCTGATGTTGGCCTACGGCACTATCGGTAACCCGCTGCAGCTGCTGGTCTGGGCGATCATTGGAGTCACCGGACTGTTTCTCAACATATTCTTCTACGCCATGATCATCAGCGTGATCCTGTCCTGGGTAGCGCCCGGCAGCCACAACCCCGGCGCGCAACTGGTCAGCCAGATCGTCGAACCGGCGCTCGCCCCCTTCCGCCGCTTGCTGCCCAACCTAGGCGGCCTGGATATTTCGCCGATTTTCGCGTTCCTCGCGATCAAGCTGATCGACATGTTGGTAATTAACAACCTGGCGATGATGACGCATATGCCCAACATCCTCCGCTCGCTGATCTGAGGCGCAACCGCTCAATCGCCTCATACGGCCTTTGAGCGTCAGTTCACAGCGGCTCGATTGACCTGTACCGGCCTGCGGGGATAATCGCCCGATCACGCCTTTCTGGAAGCACGACGATCATGGAACGACTCGACCGACAGGTGGATGCTTACGTCAACTGGAAGCGCGATCTGGTGCGCGAGATCACTCGCTACCGCAGCTGGCTGGCTCACAACCGCCTCACCTCAGAGGCGGTCGACTCCAGACTGGAACGTGCGCTGAAGCTGCTGCGGACCGACCACATCACCTTGGCCTTCGTCGGGGAGTTCTCTCGCGGCAAGACCGAGCTGATAAACAGTCTGTTTTTCTCGGGATACGGCCAGCGCATCCTGCCTTCGCGTGCCGGCCGTACCACCATGTGCCCAACCGAGTTGTTCTTCGATCCACGCGCGGAGCGGTCCTATATCCGCCTGCTGCCGATCGAGTCGCGCCTGGACGACAACAGCATCGCCCAGCTCAAGCGTACGCCGCGCTTCTGGCAAACCATTGCACTGGATCCGGACGACCCGGACGCCATGGTAGAAGCGTTCAGCCAGGTCGCCTCGACCAAATCGATGCCTGTCGAGCACGCCATTCAGCTCGGTTTCCATCCTGACTCACTGGAGGACTCGGAGGTTGCCGGCGAAGTGATGGTGCCGGCCTGGCGGCACGCCATGGTCAACTTCGACCATCCGCTGTTGCGCCAGGGTTTGCGCATTCTCGATACCCCGGGCCTCAATGCCCTGGGCAGCGAGCCAGAACTCACCCTGTCGATGCTGCCGAATGCACAGGCGGTGATCTTTCTGCTGTCGGCCGACGCAGGCGTCACCGCCAGCGATATGGGTATCTGGCAGCAGCACATCAGTCAGCTCGATGACGGCAAGCGCAATCGCCTGTTCGCCGTGCTCAACAAAATCGACGTCCTCTGGGACGACGTATCCGGTAGCACCTTCGTCGAGGACGCAATCCGGCAGATGCAGATCAGCACCGCCCAGCAACTGGGTATCGCTGTTGAGGACGTGCTACCACTCTCGGCCAAGCAGGCGCTGCTGGCCAAGATCCGCGACGACCAGGCATTGCTTGAGCGCAGCCGGCTAGCGACGCTGGAGCACTTACTCTGCGAACGCATCCTCGCGCAAAAGGAGCACCTGCTGGAGCAGCAAGTGGTCCGCCAGGTGCTCGCCCTGCTGCACAACAGCCAGCAGATTCTCAGCCAGCGCCTTGCCAAGGTTCGTGAGCAAAGCGAGCTGCTCGACAGTCATCGTCAGGATAACGGCCAGCTACTGCTGGAACTCACCGCCCGTACCCGTCACGACCATAATCAGCACCACAAACGCCTGCTCCAGCTGAAGACCAACCAGCACCTGTTGCAACGTCAGGGTGATTTGTTACGCGGCACCGTGCGTGCGGAGCGCCTTGAAGAACACCTGACACGCCTGCGCCGCAGCCTGACCGGTAGCCTGACGACCCTCGGTATCAATCTCAGCATCCTGCACTTCTTCCGCTCGGTAGAGCAGGACCTGGGCGCCCTTGCGCAGGAAGCTGCGCTGGCGAACAAAATGGTGACGGCGATCTATCGTCGTCACAACGAGGCAAACCCGCTGCATGGTCTGGATGCGCCGCTGTTCCGCCTAGCCCCGTATCAGCAGGAGCTGAAGGGCTTGCAGAACAAGGCCGATCAGTTCCGCCTGCAACTCAAGACGCTGCTCACCGAACAGCGCACCCTGACGCGACGATTCTTTGCCACGCTGGTGCAGGAGGTCATCGGGCTGCACCAACGCCTGCGCCAAGAGGCCGAACACTGGGCAGGCGAAGCCCTGATGCCGCTGATGCAACACTCGCTGGAACACAAGCAACAGCTCGAAGCCCACATGCTGCGCCTCAAGAGCCTGGCACAGGACGGCCAGCAGGCCAGCCAGCGCGGTCGACTGCTTGCACGCTACATCCTCGAGCTGGAGCAGCAACTGGCCCAGGCCGCGGAGATGTTGCGATTGCTGCGCCGCCCGGCGCCGATCAGACGCCAGAGCAAGGTCGTCAGCCTGACCAGCGCCATTCCGGGTTGAGCGGCGTTTCGATTGAGGATGAATTGAAGCGCGCTTACCTTTAGACTTTGCCGCCTTCTTTTCGCAAGAGCCAGGCTCGATGCCCACTGACATACCAGCCGATTCCGTTGGTCTGGTGAGCCCGCAGGTCGCGCATTTCGCCGAACCACTGGTGCTCGCTTGCGGCCGCACCTTGGCCGATTACCAACTGATCTACGAAACCTACGGTGAACTGAACGCCGCGCGCAGCAATGCCGTGCTGATCTGCCATGCCCTCTCCGGCCATCACCACGCCGCCGGTTACCACAGCGTGGACGATCGCAAGCCGGGCTGGTGGGATTCATGCATCGGGCCCGGCAAGGCCATCGATACCAATCGCTTCTTCGTCGTCAGCCTGAACAACCTTGGCGGTTGCAACGGCTCGACGGGGCCGAGCAGCCTCAATCCGCTAAGCGGCAAGCCCTACGGCGCCGATTTCCCGGTCGTGACCGTGGAGGACTGGGTCAACAGCCAGGCGCGCCTGGCCGATGTGCTGGGCGTCGAGCAATGGGCCGCGGTGGTCGGCGGCAGCCTCGGCGGCATGCAGGCGCTGCAGTGGAGCATCAGCTACCCCGAGCGGATTCGTCACTGCGTGGCGATTGCCTCGGCACCCAAGCTGTCGGCACAGAACATCGCGTTCAATGAAGTAGCGCGTCAGGCCATCCTCTCCGACCCGGAGTTTCATGGCGGCCATTTTCAGGAACAGAACGTGATTCCCAAGCGTGGGTTGATGCTGGCGCGCATGGTCGGCCACATCACTTACCTATCCGATGACGCCATGGGCACCAAGTTCGGGCGCGGGCTCAAGAGCGAAAAGCTCAACTACGACTTCAACAGCGTAGAGTTCCAGGTCGAGAGCTACCTGCGCTACCAAGGCGAGGAATTCTCGGGCCGATTCGATGCCAACACCTACCTGCTGATGACCAAGGCGCTGGATTACTTCGATCCGGCCGCCGCGCATGATGATGATCTGGCTGCGACGCTGGCAGGTGCCCAAGCCGATTTCTGCGTGATGTCTTTCACCACCGACTGGCGCTTCTCGCCGGAGCGCTCGCAGGAAATCGTCAACGCGCTGATGGCGGCACGCAAGAACGTCTGCTATTTGGAAATCGACGCACCGCAAGGCCATGATGCCTTCCTGATTCCGATCCCACGCTACCTGCAAGCCTTCCGCGGTTACATGAACCGCATCGCCGTATAAGGAACCGACATGCGCGCCGATCTGGAAATCATCCAAGACTGGATCCCTGCCGGCAGCCGGGTGCTCGACCTCGGCTGCGGCAACGGCGAGTTGCTGGCCTGGCTGCGCGACCAAAAACAGGTCAGCGGTTATGGGCTGGAGATCGACCCGGACAACATCGCCGCCTGCGTCGAAAAAGGCGTCAACGTCATCGAGCAAGACTTGGACAAGGGGCTCGGCAACTTCGCCAGCGACAGCTTCGACATGGTGGTGATGACCCAGGCGCTGCAGGCCGTGCATTACCCCGATCTGCTGATGAAGGAAATGCTGCGCGTCGGTCGCGAATGCATCATCACCTTCCCCAACTTCGGCCACTGGCGCTGCCGCTGGTATCTGGCCAGCAAGGGGCGCATGCCGGTCTCGGAGTTCCTGCCGTATACCTGGTACAACACGCCCAACATCCACTTCTGCACCTTCGAGGATTTCGAGCGACTGTGTCAGGAGCGCGGCGCGCGAGTCCTCGAACGACTCGCGGTCGACCGTCACCACAAGCATGGCTGGGGCAGCCGCCTGTGGCCGAACCTGATCGGCGAAATCGGTATTTACCGTGTCACCGGACCGAACAGATGACCCGCTTCAATGATGGAGGGAACACCATGAAACGCAGCCTCATCGGCCTGCTGACCCTGCTGCTGACGTTACCGGCCTGGGCCGAGCGTAAGCACAGCTTTGGCGAATACGACATTCACCACATCGCCTTCAATTCCGGCTTCCTGCAGCCGGACATCGCGGCGGCGGCCGGCCTGGTGCGCAGCAAAACCCAAGGGGTGGTCAACATCTCGGTGCTCAAGACCGGCAAGCCGACAATGGCGCTGGTCAGCGGTACGGTCAAGAACCTCCTGGGCCAGGATCGGCCACTGACGTTCAAGCAACTCAAGGAAGGTGACGAAGCCATCTACTACCTGGCCCAGTTCCCATTCGACTCGCGCGAGACGCTGCGCTTCGCCCTGACCGTGCAGCCCATGGGGGCCGATCCGATCAGCTTTACCTTCAACCAAGAATTCTTCCCTGACGAATGATGCCCTTCAAAGAACTGGTGCTGGCCAGCCACAATGCCGGCAAGCTCAAAGAACTCCAGGCCATGCTGGGCGACGCCGTGCGCGTGCGTTCGGTGGGCGAATTCAGCGATGTGGAACCGGAAGAAACCGGCCTGTCGTTCATCGAGAACGCCATCCTCAAGGCGCGCAACGCCGCACGGGTGTCCGGCCTGCCGGCGCTGGCCGACGACTCGGGCCTTGCAGTCGATCATCTCGGCGGCGCACCGGGTATCTACTCGGCGCGCTATGCCGACGGTCAGGGCGATGCGGCGAACAATGCCAAATTGCTGGACGCTCTGAAAGAGGTCCCTGACGCCGAGCGCGGCGCGCAGTTCGTCTGTGCCTTGGCGCTGGTCAGGCATGCCGACGACCCGCTGCCGATCATCTGCGAAGGCCTCTGGCATGGCCGCATCCTGCATGAAGCGCGTGGCGAGCAGGGCTTCGGCTACGACCCGCTGTTCTGGGTGCCCGAACGCGACTGCTCCAGCGCTGAACTGACGCCCCTCGACAAGAACCTGCTCAGCCACCGCGCCCGGGCCATGGCGTCGCTCAAAGCGCGGCTGGGGATTGAATGAGCGGAGCTTCCAGCTTCCAGCTGCCGCCCTTGGCGGCCTACATCCATATCCCCTGGTGCGTGCGCAAGTGCCCATACTGCGACTTCAACTCCCACGCTGCCGGGCCGCAGTTGCCCGAAGATGAATATGTCGCGGCGCTGCTGGCCGATCTCGAGGAGGATTTCGATCAGGTCCAGGGCCGCCGGCTTGGCTCGATCTTTTTCGGCGGCGGCACGCCCAGCCTGTTTTCCGCCCAGGCGCTAGGCAGGATTCTCGAAGGGCTGGAGCATCGCGTCGGCTTTGCCGAGGACATCGAAATTACCCTGGAAGCTAACCCGGGTACCTTCGAGCAGGCCAAGTTTCGCGATTACCGCCGTCTCGGGATCAATCGCCTGTCCATCGGTGTACAGAGCTTCCAGCCCGCCAAGTTGAAGGCCCTGGGTCGCATACATGATGGCGATGAAGCCATCCGTGCCGCCGACATGGCGCGCGCCGCCGGTTTCGACAACTTCAACCTGGACCTGATGCATGGCTTGCCCGAGCAGAGTCTGGAAGATGCCCTGAGCGACCTGCGCACCGCCATTGCCCAACAGCCGACGCACCTGTCCTGGTACCAGCTCACCGTCGAGCCGAACACCGAATTCTGGAGCAGACCGCCGCAACTGCCCGAGGACGATACCCTCTGGGACATCCAGGAAGCTGGCCAGGCGCTGCTCGCCGAACAGGGCTACGCCCAATACGAAACCTCAGCCTACGCCCAACCCGGACGCCAGGCGCGGCACAACCTCAACTACTGGACCTTCGGTGACTTCCTCGGCCTCGGCGCGGGCGCCCACGGCAAGATCAGCCGGCCCGACGGGCGCATCCTGCGCAACTGGAAAACCCGCCTGCCTAAGGACTATCTGGAACCGGCCAAACGCTTTCGTGCTGGTGAAAAGCAGCTGAAGGCCGAGGAGTTGCCCTTCGAATTCCTGATGAATGTGCTGCGCCTCACCGACGGCGCGCCCGCCCTGTTGTTCACTCAGCGCACCGGTTTACCGCTGGGGCAGCTGGCCGACGCCCGCCGCGAAGCCGAAGCCCGCGGCCTGCTGGTCGCTGACTCGCAGCGCCTAGTGGCGACGCCCAAAGGCCAGCTGTTTCTCAACGACCTGCTGCAACTCTTTCTGCCCTAAGGACCCTTGATGGATCTTGTACTCGACCTAATCGCCACCCTCTCGCGCTGGAGCCGCGGTCATCTGTTCGATATTTCCTTGGCGATCATGGCCACGCTGTTCGTGCTGTTCGGGCCGGCGCTTAACGCCTGGGTGCAGAGGAATATCGGCGGGTTGAATTTCGTTCTGCGGACGTTGGCTTTCGTGGTGTTCTGTGCTGTGGTTTATGGACTCGGCATCATCTATCTGAGTCCTTGGCTGGCCAAGGGGCTGGCGCAGTTCAACAATTACACGCTGGCGCCGGTGTTGATTCTGGTGCTGTTCATCATTGGGGTGGTGGCTGATCGGAATTAGGTGTTAGCCGCCACCGGAATTTGCTGAAACACCGTGTTTTCTCAGGCTTATCAAGTTGCCTGAACGCACGGGTTTCGCCCTGCTGGGCGAGTCACTTTTTTTACAATCGCGGAAAAAGTAACCAAAACCGCTTGCCCCTCATCCGACCCTGGGTGCGCCGGGGTTTCCTCGCTCCATCGCTGCTCCGGGGGCCGGCGTACAAGGGGGCCATCCATACCGATGGCGGCCCCGACCCTTTACGCCTCTCGCGGCATCCATGCCGCTCGCTCTCCTACACAGCAACTCCACTCGGCCTTCTAAAAGGGGCGTTTCGTGTTGCCTGACAGTCTGTGCTTCTAAAAGCAAGCCGACCTCAAACCAACCTCCAAACGACTCGGGCTCCCTTCCCCTCCAGAAGGCCGAACGCAGGCGTTGCGCAGGGGGTCGCGAGGCAGGACGCCGAGCGAGGAGTGATGGGCCATGGATGGCCCTTCGCGACGCCCCCCGGAGCAACGCCGGAGTGAGGGAAGTTTTGCGAAGCAAAACCCGGATGCAGGGGTGGCCTCCTTTTTGGTTACTTTTTCTTGGCCACACAAGAAAAAGTGACGCGCCGTACAAGGCGCAACCCATAGCTCAGCCGGGAAAAGCGTTGTGGCCCACGAAAACCCAACGCCTTTAAAAACCGCTCCTTTTATTAATTTCCCCCTCGCCTCAACGCCGCTGGCGAAAAGTCCCGTGGGCTGAGCCTGACGCCGAAGTCATACATCGGCTCATTGTTATCCAACCCATCGACGAAGTAGTTACCGTCCTTGAGGTGATACAGCGTCTCCAGCGTGCTAGCAAACATCGGTACTTCGTAGTAGCTGATCGGATGGCTTTCCTGCAACCCGATCAACTCGGCATTTTCGTCGAACAGATCCACCGCCAGAATCTGCCAGCTGTCCTCATCGATGTAGAACCGTCGCATGTCGTACGGATGGCTGAAACCCTTGCGCATGGTCGCTTCGACGATCCATACGCGATGCTGTTCGTAGCGCAGCAGTTCGGGGTTCAGGGTGCGCGCGCCGACGATCGAATCGTAAGGGATGCCTTGCTGGTGAACCGCGTAGCTGTTGTACGGCACCAGCATCTCGCGCTTGCCTACCAGCTTCCACTCATAGCGATCCGGCGCACCATTGAAGGAATCGACCACGTCAGCGGTAGCCAAGCCGCTGGTGTCCGGCTGCAGCGAGTCGTAGGCCAGCGAAGGCAGGCGCCGTACACGGCGGTCGCTCGGGCTGTAACGCCAGGCCTTGCGGATCGCCAGCACCTGATCCAACGGGTCCTGCACGACTAGTGAGGTGCCGGAGAGCTTCGCAGGCGCGGTGACCCGGTATTTGTAATAGAGCAGCGTGTTGTCCAACTGCGCCTGGTCCATGCCCTCGCGGTTGTACACGTTGTAAATGTGCCGATCCCGCTTGATGAGGTTCGCCCTGCCGTTGATCACCACGGCCTGGTTATTGACCATGTGGATCTGCTCACCTTTGTAGTGCAAGACGTGGTTCCAGATCACTTCCATACCGTCCTGCGGTATCGGGAAGGGGATGCCGGACGCGGCGCCCTTGATTCCGTTGCCGTTGGCGATCAGCTCGGCAGAGACGGCATTGGCACGCGTCTCGTCATAGATACGCTGTGGCGCCGAGGCGCTGCGGCGTGATGGGAACACGCGTAGATGAAAATCCGGATACCGCTCGACCAGCGCACGGAGGCCTTCCGGCAGCAGTGCGGCATATTCGGCGACATTGCTGCTGTCGACCCGGTAAAGCACGGGATCAGCAGCATAGGGATCAGGATGGTGCATCCCAACGGAGTAGCTGTCGGGCGCCTGGACTCCACCGGTCCAGGCCGGAATCGTGCCGGTGGCGTTGGCGGCGCGCTCGGCACCCAGCGGGGTAAGGTCCTGACCCAGTCGGGCGGCCTGAGCCTCGTCCACCTTGGCCTGGGCCTGGCTGGCACAGGCCGCCAGCAGCAGAATTCCGAATTTCCTGTACATCACTTTGCTCCTTGCTGCGCAACGGGTGCGCTGCATGTAACGGCCTCTGCCGGCAGACAGGGCTCTCATTAGGTGTTGGGGGGAGATCGAGCCTTCCTGGCGTTGCGTTCTTGTCAGTTCTTCCGTGGGCCGTTTGATACGGCTCTAGTATTGGCGGTCAGCCGATGCGCTCGAACTTGAGATCCCAGACGCCGTGGCCCAGGCGCTCACCGCGGCGCTCGAACTTGGTCGTAGGGCGCTCCTGAGGGCGCTCGACGTATTGCTCGTTTACGGCCTGGTTGCGATAGCCAGGCGCGACGCTCATAACCTCGAGCATGTGCTCGGCATAGGCTTGCCAATCGGTTGCCATATGCAATACGCCACCGATCCTCAGTTTTTGCCGTACCAGCTCGGCGAATGCCGGCTGGACAATGCGCCGCTTGTGGTGACGACTCTTGTGCCAGGGATCGGGGAAAAACAGCAGAACCCGGTCCAGGCTCGCGTCGGGCACGCATTCACGCAGCACTTCCAGCGCATCGCAACTGTAGACCCGCACGTTATTCAGGTTTTGTGACAAAAGCCCGTTTAAGAGTGCGCCGACACCCGGCGAATGCACCTCGACCCCGATGAAATCCTGCTCAGGCGCCGCTGCAGCCATCTCGAGCGTCGAATGGCCCATGCCGAAGCCGATTTCGAACGTGCGTGGCGCCTGTCGGCCGAAGACCTGATCGAAATCGAGCAGACCATCGGCCAGCTCCAGGCCGAACCGCGGCCAACCCTGATCCAGGCCGCGCTGCTGGCCCTCGGTCATGCGACCGGCACGCATCACGAAGCTTTTGATGGTGCGCATGCGCCGTTGGCCCTCGGCCGGGGTAGAAGTGTCACTCATGAACGAACCTGCGGATAAAAGCCGCGCAATCGGGCGAGTGCGCGGCGGAATACGGAGAGAATTAGCGGATCAGACCTTCCAGAGGCGAAGAGGCGCTGGCATACAGCTTCTTCGGCATGCGTCCGGCCAGATAGGCAAGACGCCCGGCGTCAATCGCGTACTTCATGGCTTCAGCCATCAGCACGGGGTTCTGCGCATGGGCGATGGCGCTGTTCATCAACACCGCCTCGCAGCCCAGTTCCATGGCGATGGTCGCATCGGACGCCGTACCGACGCCGGCATCGACAAGCACCGGCACCTTGGCCTCTTCGAGGATGATGCGCAGGTTATAGGGGTTGCAGATACCCAAGCCAGTGCCGATCAGCCCCGCCAGTGGCATCACCGCGATGCAGCCGATCTCGGCCAGCTGGCGCGCGATGATCGGATCGTCGCTGGTGTAAACCATCACATCGAAGCCGTCCTTGACCAGCACTTCGGCAGCCTTGAGGGTTTCGATGACGTTGGGGAACAGCGTCTTCTGGTCGGCCAGTACTTCCAGCTTGACCAACTTGTGGCCGTCCAGCAGTTCGCGAGCCAGGCGGCAGGTACGCACTGCCTCGTCGGCGTCATAGCAACCGGCGGTGTTCGGCAGAATTGTGTAGCGATCCGGCGAGATGACGTCGAGCAGATTGGGCTCGCCCGGGTTCTGGCCGATGTTGGTGCGGCGCACCGCGACAGTGACAATCTCGGCGCCGGACGCCTCGATGGCGGCGCGGGTCTCGTCGAGATCCTTGTATTTGCCGGTACCCACCAGCAAGCGCGACTGATAAGTGCGGCCTGCGAGCGTAAAGGGTTTGTCGTGCGGAACTGGGCTCATGGGACCATCCTGTTCAGACGTAATGAAGCGAAATACGCCGCTGCACGGGCGACGTCCGGGAATATCAATATGGCGAGCTCGTCAGCCGCCGCCAATGGCATGCACGACTTCGACCTGATCACCTTCGACCAAAAGCGTTGCGGCATGCTGGCTGCGCGGCACGATGTCGCGATTGAGCTCGACCGCCAACCGACGCCCAGTCAGTTCCAGGCGTTGCAGCAGATCGGCCACCGACTGACCGTCAGGGAGCTCGTAGCGCTCGCCGTTCAACTGAATATGCATAGTGATCGCCACCATAGCCAAGGGGCCCGCATTCTAGCCCGATCAACCCGGCGCACCAAGGCGCCAAGCGCCGCCATTCATCTGCCATCACAAGGCCGTTTTTCAGCCGCGAAGATTCCAGGCCGCAAGCATCAAACAGATCCATCCCGCCAGAAATGCAGTCCCGCCGATGGGCGTGATGATGCCCAGCTTGCTCATACCAGTCAGAGTCAGCAGGTACAAACTGCCGGAGAACAGCAGGACGCCGAGCGAGAACAAACCGCCCGCGGCAGTCAGCAGGCGGCTCGGTGCATGCAAGGCGAGCAGCGCAACCCCGAACAACGCCAGGGCATGAATCAGCTGGTAGTGCACGCCGGTCTGGAATACAGCGAGGTAGTCGGCGCCGAGGCGGGATTTCAAGCCATGCGCGGCGAAGGCGCCCAGCGCCACACCGGTCAGTCCAGAACAGGCGGCAATTAGGAGATAGGCGCGAATCATTCGGCAGCTTCCGGTCAGGGTGTATGGCGGTCGCTATAATGCCCGTTCCCTCTGGTTGCGACTATGTCCACATGTTCCGAGCCCTGCTGCGCCGACTCATCAAACTGCTGCTCTGGCTAGCCGCGCTGTCCGTGCTGCTGGTCCTCGTGCTGCGCTGGGTTCCGCCGCCGTTCACCGCCCTCATGATCGAGCGCAAGCTGGAATCCTGGCGGGAGGGCGGCCAGAGCATCGACTTGCAGCGCACCTGGCGGCCCTGGACTGCTTTGCCGGACAATTTGAAGATGGCGGTCATCGCCGCCGAGGACCAGAAATTCGCCGATCACTGGGGCTTCGATGTCGAGGCGATCCGCTCCGCACTTGCGCATAACGAGCGCGGCGGCTCGCTGCGCGGCGCCAGCACGCTGAGTCAGCAGGTGGCCAAGAATCTGTTTCTCTGGTCCGGGCGAAGCTGGGTGCGCAAGGGCTTCGAGGTCTGGTTCACCGGATGGGTCGAGCTGCTGTGGCCGAAAGAGCGAATCCTGGAGATCTATTTGAACAGCGTCGAATGGGGCAACGGAATATTCGGCGCCGAAGCGGCTGCGCAGCACCATTTCGGGACTGGCGCTGCGAATCTTTCAGCCGCCCAGGCCAGTCAGCTGGCCGCCGTGCTGCCCAACCCGCGCGAGTGGGACGCCGGCCGTCCCGGTCCGCACGTCCGCCAGCGTGCCGGCTGGATTCGCCAGCAGGTTCGCCAGTTAGGCGGCAGTCACTACCTGAACGGACTGCAAGAGCCAGAAGCACGCTAAGATCCGCCGTCGTGAAAAGACCGCCAAGGCTGGCTGACGGAGCGTTATGGCAGGGCGCCATCGCAACGAGTAAGCTGCAGCCGACATGTTGCGAGATGCAGGGGAAGGCTGTCAGGTAGATGGCCCCATGCAGTAACCTCTCGCTCGATTCGCCCTACGCATGGCAGCGACAGCATGAGCGCAACCGGACACAGCACGACCCTCGACGGGGTACGGCAATTCTTCAACTGGCGCAACAGCGTTGCCTGGCTTGTTCTGGTATTCACGCTGCTCGTGCAGCTGGTCATCATGCAACACCTGCGCAGCAACGAAACGCGCGCAGCCATCACCCAATTCGAGTTTCTGGTGGAAAAGACCACCGAAGCCATCGGCAAGCGGCTGATCGATCATGAGCAGATCCTGCTGGGTGCCGCTGCCCTGTTCGACACCAGCGGCGATGTTTCACGCGAGCAGTGGCGCCTATATAACGAACGCCTGCAACTGGCCAAGCGCTATCCTGGAATCCAGGGCGTGGGCTTCGCCAAGGCAGTGTTGCCGGAGCAGCGCGTCGCCCATGTCCAGGGCGTTCGCGAAGAAGGCTTCGCCGACTACGATATCCATCCGCCTGGCGAGCGCCCGCTTTATACACCCATCGTTTATCTCGAGCCGTTCGCTGACCGCAACCTCGCCGCATTCGGCTATGACATGTTTGCCGAACCGGTACGCTGGCAAGCCATGTCGACAGCCGCCGAAACCGGGCAGACGCGCCTCACCGGCAAGGTCAAGCTGCGGCAGGAGACCCATGGCGAGGTGCAGGCCGGGGTACTGATGTATGTCCCGGTGTACCGTCAGGGTGTCCCCATCGATTCGCCGGAACAGCGGATGCAGGCACTGCGCGGGTTCGTCTACAGCCCCTATCGGATGGACGACCTGATGCGCGGAATCCTCGGCGTGGCCGATCCGAATATCAGCCTGCGCATCTACGCCGGGCCGCAAGAGCAGGCCGAACAGCTCATCTTTGCCAGCCGCAGTCAGCCGCGTGCCGAAGCCCCACGATACAGCCAGACCCTGCGGCTGGACCTGTATGGGCAAACCTGGACCCTGAACCTGCAAAGCCTGCCGGAGTTCGATGCCTTCTTCCATGGCAACGACGGGCTGGTGATCGGCCTCGGTCTCGGCTTCAGTATGTTGCTGTTCTTCCTCACCTCCTCGCTATCGCTTAGACGCAGCCGGGCCGAGGCGCTGGCCCAGCAGATGACCGAGCATATCCGCGAGAACAAACGCGCCCTTCAGCTCAGCGAAGAGCGCCTGAGCCTTGCCCTCAAAGGCAGCAACGACGGGCTCTGGGATCTGAATCTGGAAGCCGGCACCTTCTATGCCTCGCCACGCGCCTGGCACATGCTCGGCTATCGTCCCGGCGAGCTGCATTCGGATCTGAAGCTCTGGGAAAGGGTCATGGCGCCCGACGACCTGCTTCCGGCCAAAAAACAACTGGCGCAGACCATGCTCTCGGCAGTCGATCACTTCACGACCGAGCTGCGTTTCCAGCACAAGAGCGGCA
Source organism: Stutzerimonas stutzeri (assembly GCF_024448955.1). Taxonomy (GTDB): domain Bacteria; phylum Pseudomonadota; class Gammaproteobacteria; order Pseudomonadales; family Pseudomonadaceae; genus Stutzerimonas; species Stutzerimonas stutzeri_AQ. The sequence continues at coordinate 81,646 of NZ_JAMOIH010000002.1, read as the reverse complement.
AGCTGGTTCCGGCCCTGATCCGAGGCTACATCCAACGCGACCGAAACGGGCAGCCGCTGCGCATCAGCGGCACCAGCATGGACCTGACCGAACACAAACGCATCGAGCAGATGAAGGACGAGTTCGTCTCGACCGTCAGCCACGAGCTGCGCACCCCACTAACCTCCATCAGCGGCGCCCTGGGCCTGGTGACCGGCGGCGCCCTGGGCGACGTTCCGCCGGGCATGGAGCAGATGCTGGAGATCGCTCATCGCAACAGTTTGCGCCTGGGACATCTGATCAACGATCTGCTGGACATGGAAAAGATCACTGCAGGCAAGATGGCCTTCGACATGCGCGAGCACTCGCTGTGCCGGCTGCTGGAAGAGGCCCTGGCCAGCAATCAGGCCTTTGCCACCCATTTCGGCGTGAACTGCGTATTACGCGATGCCCCTCAGATCAACGTCTGGGTCGATGGGCTGCGTCTGCAACAGGTGCTGACGAACTTCCTGTCGAACGCGATCAAATACACCCCGGAAGGCGGCGAAGTAACTCTGCACTGCAATCTGACCGAAACCGGCCAGGTACGCATCAACGTCACGGATCAGGGCCCAGGCATCCCTCCGGGCTTCCAGAACCGTGTATTCGAGAAGTTCGCCCAGGCCGACGCCTCCGACAGCCGCCAGCAAGGCGGCACAGGCCTGGGACTCGCCATTACCAAAGAGTTTATCGAGCGTATGGGCGGCCGGGTCGGCTTCGACACCGAGCAAGGCCAAGGCACGACCTTCTGGTGCGAATTGCCGGTACTCGAATCGACCACCTCTACGGTGGATCAGGGCCAACCAAGGCTGCTGGTAATCGAAGACGAACCGGATACCGGTCGACTGCTGCATCTGATGCTGCGGGATGCCGGTTATGCGGTTGATCGTGTGCAGAGCCTGCATACAGCACGAAGCAAACTCGCCAGTGTTCGCTATGAAGCAATGACCCTCGATTGGCACCTGCCCGACGGGAGCGGGCGCGAGCTGATCGACGAGGTACGCGCCAATCCCGACACCCAGGATCTTCCGATTATTGTGATAACGGCGGCCAGCCGGTTCGAGCAGAGCGATACAGATACCGGCATCACCTGGCTACACAAACCCATCAGCGCGGCACAGCTGCTGATTGCCGTTACCGATAGCCTGGAACGCTCCGAACCTCGTCCGTGAGCCGCTTCAAGGACAAGCAAGCACCGGTTAGACAGATATAAAAAAGGCGCTGCAGTTGCAGCGCCTCGGGAGCAGCCACGAACGATCAAGCCTGAATGGAACCCTTGAGCTTGTTCATCGCGTTCTTTTCCAGCTGGCGAATGCGCTCGGCAGAGACGCTGTACTTGGCCGCCAGATCATGCAGCGTGGCCTTTTCTTCGCTCAGCCAGCGCTGCTGAAGGATATCGCGGCTACGCTCGTCCAGCGTATCCAACGCCTCGTGCAGACTGGAATTGGAACTGTCGCTCCAATCGGCATCCTCAAGCTGACGCGCCGGATCGTAACGATGATCTTCGAGATAATGCGCTGGCGACTGATAGGCACTGTCGTCATCAGCATCGGCTGACGGATCGAATGCCATGTCGTGACCCGTAAGGCGACTCTCCATCTCCCGCACTTCACGCGCTTCGACACCAAGGCTATCGGCAACCCGCTCGACTTCCTCGTTGCTCAGCCATGCCAGGCGCTTCTTCTGACTGCGCAGGTTGAAGAACAGCTTGCGCTGCGCCTTGGTGGTAGCGACCTTGACGATGCGCCAGTTGCGCAGAATGAATTCGTGAATCTCGGCCTTGATCCAGTGCACCGCAAAGGACACCAAGCGCACACCCATTTCCGGGTTGAAACGCTTGACCGCTTTCATCAGGCCGACATTGCCTTCCTGTATCAGGTCGGACTGGGCCAGCCCATAGCCGGAATAGCTACGGGCGATATGGACGACGAATCGCAGGTGGGCAAGCACCATCTGACGTGCGGCCTCGAGATCCTGATGGTAGAACAGGCGCTCTGCCAGGTCGCGTTCCTGCTCGACCGTAAGCAGCGGAATGCTGTTGACCGTCTGCACGTAGGCCTCGAGATTGCCTCCCGGGACCAGGGCTTGAACAGGTTGCAGATTAGTAGTCATGCAGATCCTCCAATAATGAAGCTGCAGCAGTTTAGCACTGCCGGGTCAGACTGCAAGCCTATGGAAAAGTTCCCTTACAGCTCTACAAAAACCTTATGAATCAAGAAGTTATCAACGCGGCGCAAGTTCGCTCAAATGCCTCGCCACCGCCAGCCAGGCACCGATGTAACCCAGCAGCAAGGCGCCGAGTACCAGCGACAGGCCATCTTCGACCGGCACGCCAGCCAGGCCGAAATCACTGCCATACAGGCCGGCCAGCCCCACAACCGCCTCGTTCAACCAGCCCAGTCCGTAAGCCAGCAGCAGCCAGGCGATCAGCCCGGCGCCCAATCCGTACAAGGCGCCCATGTAAAGGAACGGGCGCCGTACATAACCGTCGGTCCCGCCGACCAGCTTGACCACTTCGATCTCGGTGCGGCGATTTTCGATATGCAGGCGAATGGTGTTGCCGATCACCAGCAGCAGGGTGGCGATCAGCAGCAACGTTAGGCCGAAGACGAAGCGGTCGCCCAGCTTCAGAATGGCCGTCAGGCGCTCGACCCAAAGCAGGTCCAGCTGCGCCTGCTCCACTCCGGGCAATTCCGCCAGACGCTGACGCAGCGCTTCGAGATTGTCACGATCGATCTCGCTGGGCGTCACCAGTATCACGCCGGGCAGCGGATTTTCCGGCAGTTCGCGTAGCGCCTCGCCAAGCCCCGAAAGCTGCTGGAACTCCTCCAGCGCCTGCTCACGGCTGATCCAGCTGGCTTCCGAGACGTCCGGCATCGTCAGAATCTCTTCGCGCAGTGCGCTCCCCTGCTCCATGTCCACGTTCAGCTGCATGAACAACGAAATCTGCGCCGCGCGTTGCCAGGACCCACCGAGCCGCTCGACGTTATCCAGCAGCAGCGCCAACCCCATGGGCAGGCTCAGCGCGACGGCCATGACCAGACAGGTAAAGAAGCTGCCGATCGGTTGCTTGACCAGCCGCCCGACGCTATCGACCATGCTGGCGCGATGGCTTTCCAGCCAGGCGTGGAACAGCGTTTTGAAATCCGGCTCGTCGTCTCTGGGCTGCTCGGGCTTGCTCCGCACGCCGCCAGCGCGTTCGGCCGGGTTCGGATTGTTTTCGGGTGCGCTCATCGAGCAGCCTCCCCATCGCCGATCAAACGGCCACGCTGCAGGGTGAGCATGCGATGGCGCATGCGGGCAATCAGTGCCAGGTCGTGACTGGCGATCAGCACGGTGGTGCCGAGGCGGTTGATGTCTTCGAACACGCCCATGATCTCCGCCGCCAGGCGCGGATCGAGGTTGCCGGTCGGCTCATCGGCGAGCAGCAATGCTGGACGATGCACCACGGCGCGGGCGATGCCGACGCGCTGCTGCTGCCCGGTGGAAAGGTCCGAGGGATATTGCAGCGCCTTGTCTTTGAGGCTGACGCGCTCCAGCGCGGTCATCACCCGCTGGCCGATCTCGCGCTTGTTAAGGCCGAGGATCTGCAGCGGCAGCGCGGCGTTGTCGAACACAGTGCGGTCGAACAGCAGCTGGTGGTTCTGGAACACCACACCGATCTGCCGACGCAGAAAGGGAATCTGCGCATTGCTGATGCGCGACAGGTCCTGCCCGGCCAGCAGCAACTTGCCGCTGGTGGGCCGTTCCATCGCCAGCAGCAGACGCAGAAGCGTGCTCTTGCCGGCGCCGGAATGGCCGGTAACGAACAGGAATTCGCCGCGCTGCACCTGGAAGGACAGTTCATGCAACCCGACGTGACCGTTGGGATAGCGCTTGCCGACCTGATCGAAACGAATCATGACGGGGGATTACCTGCGCTCGTTCCTTTCTCGGCGAACAGCGCGCTGACGAAGGCGTCGGCCTCGAAGTCGCGCAGGTCGTCGATGCCCTCGCCTACTCCGATGTAGCGGATCGGCGTGCCGAACTGCTTGGCCAGGGCGAAGATCACCCCGCCCTTTGCGGTGCCGTCGAGCTTGGTCAGCACCAGCCCGGTGAGCTCCACCGCCTGGTTGAACTGCTTGGTCTGGTTGATGGCGTTCTGGCCGGTGCCGGCGTCGAGCACCAGCAGCACTTCGTGCGGGGCCGTCTCGTCGAGCTTGCCCATGACCCGGCGGACCTTCTTCAGCTCCTCCATCAGGTTGTCCTTGGTGTGCAGACGGCCCGCGGTGTCGGCGATCAGCACGTCGACGCCACGCGCCTTGGCGGCCTGCACGGCATCGAAGATCACCGAGGCGGAGTCGGCGCCGGTGTGCTGGGCGATCACCGCGATGTTGTTGCGCTCGCCCCAGACCTGCAGCTGCTCCACGGCGGCGGCGCGGAAGGTATCGCCGGCGGCGAGCATGACCTTCTTGCCTTCGAGCTGCAGCTTCTTGGCCAGCTTGCCGATGGTGGTGGTCTTGCCGACGCCGTTGACGCCGACCACCAGGATCACGAACGGCTGCTTGCCGGGCTCGATCCGCAGCGGCTGCTCGACCGGTTTGAGCAGGCCGGCCAACTCCTCCTGCAGCGCCTTGTATAGCGCGCCGCTGTCGGCCAGTTCCTTGCGCGAGACGCGGCGGGAAAGGTTTTGCATGATCGCCGTGGTGGCCTCGACGCCAACATCGGCGGTCAGCAGGCGGGTTTCCAGCTCATCCAGCAGGTCGTCGTCGATGGCCTTCTTGCCTAAGAACAGGCTGGCCATGCCTTCGCCAATGCTGGCGCTGGTTTTGGACAGGCCCTGCTTGAGGCGAGCGAAGAAACCCAGCTTGGCCGGTACTTCTTCCGCAACGGGAACCGGTGCTGGCTCGACGGCGATTTCAGCGAGCGCCGGGGCTTCCGGCACCTCCAGGGGTTCGTCGAGTTGCGCTACCGGCTCGGGTTCGGGCTGAGGCGCGGCTGGCGCTTCGATCTGCGCCTCGGCGATGGACTCGGGCTGCTCAGCCTCGACCAGCTGCTCTTTGGCCTGCTCATCGGGCTCATCGGCGAACGGCTGGCTGTCTTCCAGCGGCTCGGATGGCGGCGGTTCGGCTGCCGGGGTCTGCGGCTTCTTGCGCAACCAGCCGAACAGGCCTTTCTTCTCGCCGGCCTCGGCCGGCGCCTTCTTATCGTCGTTGGAACCAAACATGGAGAAGATTTTCTCAAGAGGGCGAAACGCCGGCGGCCACGCCACCGGCCAGACGGGGGCTATCCTAGCACCGCGCAACCGACTGCGCTAAGCGTGGCCATCGGACCTGGAACATCGCTGCGCAGTTCGAATCCCCTGACACTTTGCCTCCGACCACAACGCCCCAGTACCATGCCCCGCGTGTTTCCGCCTGCCAGCACCATTACGGCGGGATTCATTTCTGAACGAGTCTTCACTATGTCTCTGATGCTACGACGCGCCGCTGCTCTGCTACTTGCCGCTCTGTACTTGCCGCTGGTCACCGCAGCCGACACTCAGCCAACCCACGAATTCTTTCTAAACAACGGTCTCAAGGTGATCGTCCGCGAGGACCACCGCGCACCTGTCGTGGTATCCCAGCTCTGGTACAAGGTCGGCTCCAGCTACGAATCGCCCGGGCAGACCGGTCTTTCCCATGCGCTGGAACACATGATGTTCAAGGGCAGCCGCAAGCTTGGCGCTGGCGAGGCGTCACGCATCCTGCGCGAGCTCGGCGCCGAGGAGAACGCTTTCACCAGCGATGACTACACCGCCTATTATCAGGTGCTTGCGCGCGATCGCCTGGCGGTGGCCTTCGAGTTGGAAGCCGACCGCCTGGCCAGCCTCAAGCTGCCGGCCGACGAATTTGCCCGCGAGATAGAGGTAATCAAGGAAGAACGCCGGCTGCGCACCGACGACAAGCCCAGCTCGCTCGCCTACGAGCGTTTCAAAGCCATGGCCTACCCCGCCAGCGGCTATCACACCCCGACCATCGGCTGGATGGATGACCTCGAACGCATGACTGTCGAGGAGCTACGCGCTTGGTACGAGGCCTGGTACGCGCCTAACAATGCCACTCTGGTGGTGGTCGGCGACGTGACGCTTGATGAAGTCAGAACCCTAGCCGAGCGCTATTTCGGCCCGATCGAAAAGCGCCCGATCCCCAGCGCCAAACGTCCGCTGGAGCTGGACGAACCCGGTGAGCGCCGCCTTACACTGCATCTCAACACCCAGGTACCAAGCCTGATGATGGCCTTCAACACGGCCAGTCTGGCGACCGAAACGGACAACCCGCGGCAGATCCATGCGCTGCGCCTGATCACTGCGTTGCTCGACGGCGGCTACAGCGCCCGCCTGCCCAGGCAACTGGAGCGCGGCGAAGAATTGGTGACCAGCGCCTCGGCCTGGTACAACGCCCATGCCCGCGGCGACAGCCTGTTCGTCCTCAGCGCCGCGCCCAACATGCAGAAGGGCCGCACGCTGGAAGAAGTGGAGGCGGGTCTTTGGCAGCAGCTCGAACAGCTCAAGCAGACCGCCCCTACGGCAGAAGAGCTCGAGCGGGTTCGCGCCCAGGTCATCGCCGGCCTGGTCTACGAGCGCGATTCCATCACTCAGCAAGCCACCACCATTGGCATGCTGGAAACCGTGGGCCTGTCCTGGCGCCTGATGGACGAGGAACTCAGCGCCCTGGAGGCGGTGACGCCGGAAGACATCCAGCAGGCCGCCCGTACCTACTTCACCCGCTCGCGCCTGAGCGTGGCCCATGTTCTGCCCAAGGAGACCCGCGATGAGTGATCGCACCCTATTGCGTCGCGGCCTGCTCGGCCTGATCCTGCTCGGCACCCTGGGCCTGGCCGCCTGCGACAGCGAAACCGGCGATACCGCCGCGGTCATCCCTCCGGCGAAGAACGTCGCGACACCCGCCGAATCCGGCCAGGCCATCGCCAATGCCGCGCAGGACGAAACCCGCCTGGAGTCGCTTACCGAACTGGGCGACCAGCCATTACCGCGTCGCGAGCTGGACATCCAGAGCTGGCAGACCGAAGGCGGCGCCAAGGTGCTGTTCGTCGAAGCCCGTCAGCTGCCGATGTTTGACCTGCGCCTGACCTTCGCCGCCGGCAGCAGCCAGGACGGCGCCACGCCCGGCCTGGCGATGCTGACCAACGCCATGCTCAACGAAGGCATCGAGGGCAAGGATGTCACCGCCATTGCCGAAGGCTTCGAAGACCTGGGTGCCGACTTCGGCAACGGTTCCTACCGCGACATGGCCATCGCCAGCCTGCGCAGCCTGAGCGCCGCAGACAAACGCCTGCCAGCGCTGGAACTGTTCAGCCAGGTGGTCGGCCAGCCGACCTTCCCCGAGGATGCGCTGCAACGCATCAAAAATCAGGTCCTGACCGGCTTCGAATTCCAGAAGCAGAACCCCGGCAAGCTGGCCAGTCTGGAGCTGTTCGAGCAGCTGTACCAGGACCATCCCTACGCGCATCCCAGCGAAGGCACGCCTGAATCCATTCCCGGCATCGACGCCGCGCAGCTGCGCGACTTCCACGCCAAGGCCTACACCGCCGGCAATGTGGTGATCGCGCTGGTCGGCGACCTGAGCCGCGAAGAGGCCGAGGCGATCGCCGCACAGGTGTCCGCCGCCCTACCCCAAGGCGCCGCGTTGCCGCCACCGCCCGCGCCGCAGCCTCCTGCAGCCACGCACGAGCACATCGACTTTCCGTCAAACCAGACCCATTTGCTGCTGGCGCAACTCGGTATTCCCCGTGGCCATCCAGACTACGCCGCGCTCTATCTGGGCAACCAGATTCTTGGCGGCGGCGGCTTCGGTACCCGGCTGATGGAGGAAGTGCGTGAAAAGCGTGGCCTGACCTACGGCGTCTATTCCGGTTTTAGCCCCATGCAGACCAACGGCCCCTTCATGATCAACCTGCAGACTCGCGCCGAACTGGCCGATGGCACTCTGCAGCTGGTGCAGCAACTGGTCGCGCAGTTCCTCGAAGACGGCCCGACCCAAGCCGAGCTGGAGCGCAGCAAGCGCGAGGTCGCCGGCAGCTTCCCGTTGTCCACCGCCAGCAACGCCGACATCGTTGGCCAGCTGGGCAGCATCGGCTTCTACGACCTGCCGCTGACCTATCTCGTAGACTTCATGCAACAGGTCCAGGCGCTGTCGGTCGAAGACGTCAAGGTGGCGATGAACGAGCACCTGAGCGCGGACGGCTTCGTGATCGTCACCGCCGGCCCGGAGGTCGAGCAGAAGCCATTGCCGCCACCGAGCGAAAAGCCCCTCAAGCAACCCAGCAGCGTTCCGGAGCATTGATGGCCTACCCACCCATTCGCCCTTCCGCCCACGGCGGCCAGGGCCAGCTGCGCATCATCGGTGGCGAGTGGCGCAGCCGGCGCTTCGCCTTCCCTGACGCCGAAGGCCTGCGCCCAACGCCGGACCGGGTACGCGAAACGCTGTTCAACTGGCTCGCGCCTTATATGTCCGGTGCCCGCGTGCTCGATCCGTTCACCGGCAGCGGCGCGCTCTATCTCGAAGCCTTGTCGCGCGGCGCCAGCATGGCATTGGCGCTGGACGTGAATGCCAACGCCATCGCCAGCCTGCGCAAGCATCTGGATACGCTCAAGTGCGGGCAGGGTCAGCTGCTGCAGAGCGATGCCCTGCGCTATCTGGAAACCCAGTCGCCAACGCCCTTCGACCTGGTGTTCCTCGACCCGCCGTTCAACAAGAACCTGCTGCAACCAGCGTGCGAGCTGCTGGAAAACAAAGGTTGGCTAGCCGACCACGCCTGGGTCTATACCGAAAGCGAAGCCGTGCCATCGAGCCTCGGCCTGCCCGGCAACTGGCGGCTGCACCGGGAAAAGAAGGCCGGCACGGTGCATTACGCGCTATGGGAGCGCAACGCCTGAACTGGCTGATCGTTATCTCCATCTGTCGCACCCGAGCATGACCACCACGCACCCGCACACCAGCTGCTGTACCGCCAGCGACGAAACCTTTACGCCGGCCCGATGGCTGCCGGGCGGCCATCTGCAGACGCTATGGAACCCCTTCTGCCGTCGCGCCACCAAACTATCTCGCCAGCGCGAGCGCCTGTGGCTGGCCGATGGCGACTTCATCGACCTCGACTGGCATGGCCCACACGATCCGACGGCGCCTCTGGTGCTGATCCTGCACGGCCTGACCGGCTCGTCCAACTCGCACTATGTGCTGGGCCTGCAGCGGCAACTGGCCGAGCGGAACTGGGCCAGCGTCGCCGTCAACTGGCGCGGCTGTTCCGGCGAGCCGAACCTGCTGCCACGCGCCTATCACTCCGGCGCCAGCGACGACCTGACCGAAGTCATTGCCCATCTGCAGGCCACGCGGCCAATGGCGCCGCTCCATGCAGTCGGCTATTCATTGGGCGGCAACGTGCTGCTCAAGTATCTCGGCGAAACCGGAAGCACGACGCCGCTGCACAAAGCCGTGGCGGTTTCTGTGCCGTTCCGGCTGGACCAGTGCGCCGACCGCATCGGCACCGGCTTTTCGCGCGTGTACCAGGCGCATTTCATGCGTGAGATGGTGGCGTATGTGAAGGATAAACAGCGCTTCTTTACCAGCCTAGGCAACGCCGAACATCTATCGACGCTCCAACGCCTCGGCTCGTTGCGAGGCCTGCGCACCTTCTGGGATTTCGACGGCCGCTTCACCGCGCCCCTGCATGGCTACACCGATGCCAGCGACTACTACCGGCGCGCTTCCAGTCGCTATTTCCTACCAGATATCCGCATCCCAACGCTGCTGATTCAGGCCGAGGACGATCCATTCGTATTCCGCCACAGCGTCCCCGAAGCGGCCGAACTCTCGTCGACCACAACATTGGAGCTGCACCGCACCGGCGGTCATGTCGGCTTCGTCGAAGGCTCGCCGATCAGGCCGCGCTATTACCTGGAGCGGCGGATACCGGCGTGGCTGACGCTGGATTGAAGCAGCTGAGAACCTAATCGAAAGCCAGCGGCACGTGCAGCCGATCGAGCAGGCACTGCACCTCTTGCTGCGCGGCGGGGGCGACGAACCCCTGCTCCAGCGCCAGCACCTGAAAGATGCCGCGCCGCAGCAAATCTTGGCTGAGCGGCGTACTGGAAGCACCACCGACGGTGCCGAGAAACTGCACCCAGGAAGTCAGAATGATCCAGGCATTGATGGCCAGCGCCTCGGTCTGCTCGGGACTCATCCGCAGCACGCCTGCCTCGACGAAGCCCCGGTAGATCGCCTGGGCGCTGTCCAGGCTGCGGCGGGCGAATTGGCGATAGTCCTCGGCCAGCTGCGGATCCGCCGCCAGCAGATGCTCCAGATCCCGATGCAGGAAACGGTACTGCCACATGGCCGCCAGCAGCGCCTCTAGATAGACGGTCTTGTCCTCGACGGTCAGTGGCCGCGCCGATGGCAGGCGCAAGAAGCCATCCACCTGCGCTTTGTAGATGACGAACAGCTCGGCGATGATCATCTGCTTGTTGCGGAAGTGGTAATAGAGATTGCCCGGCGACATGCCGAGGTGCGCGGCGATGTGGTTGGTGGTCACGCTGCGCTCGCCCTGGCTGTTGAACAGCTCCAGGCTGGCCTCGAGGATGCGTTCGCGGGTATTAGGTTTTGCAGGCATCTGGGAGCGGCTCATCCGTCGCGCTTGAAGCAGAAGCGCAAAGATAACCCCGACGCCGCGTGCAAGCACCTCGATTGACAGACTAGAGCAATAACTCTAAAACATTCCGATCCTGCCTATATCGGACGTCGCCATGCCTGCCACTGTCGCCTATCTGGACCCGACGCAATCCGAATTCGAGCGTCTGCAACCGCTGTTCGAACGTCAGCGCAGCGCATTTCAGGCCCAGCCCAGCCCGGGCGCCGAGGATCGCCTGCAATGGCTGGAGGCCCTGCATGACCTGCTGGCGCGCCATCAGCAGCCGCTGATCGAGGCCATTAGCGAGGACTTCGGCAACCGCTCGGCGGATGAAACGCGGTTGGCCGAGATCATGCCCAGTCTGCATGGAATTCGTTACGCCAAACGACGGCTGCGCAAGTGGATGAAGCCTTCGCGGCGCAGCGTCGGCCTAGCCTTTCAGCCGGCCAGCGCGAAGGTGGTGTATCAGCCGCTCGGCGTGGTCGGCATCATCGTGCCCTGGAATTATCCGCTGTATCTGGCCATCGGCCCGTTGATCGGCGCGCTGGCGGCGGGCAATCGGGTGATGCTGAAAATGAGCGAGTCGACGCCAGCCACAGGGCAGCTGTTGAAGGAGCTGCTGGCGCAGATTTTCCCTGACGAACAGGTCGCGGTGATCCTCGGTGAAGCCGAGACGGGCATCGCCTTTTCGCAGCTGCCGTTCGATCACCTGCTGTTCACCGGCAGCACCAGCATCGGTCGGCAGGTGATGCGCGCCGCGGCGGAGAATTTGACGCCGGTCACCCTCGAACTGGGCGGCAAGTCGCCCGCCATCGTCTCGGCCGACGTACCGCTGGCCGACGCCGCCGAGCGCATCGCCTTCGGCAAGACACTTAATGCAGGCCAGACCTGCGTCGCCCCGGATTATGTGCTGGTTCCGCGGCAGCGTATCGAGGGTTTCGTCGATGCCTATCGTGACGCTGTACGGCGCTTTTACCCGCAGCTGACGGACAATCCTGACTACACCTCCATCATCAATCCGCGTCAGCACGCTCGGCTGCAGGGTTATCTGGACGATGCCCAGACCAAGGGCGCGCGCCTGCTGCCGCTGTTCGATCAAGGCCAGCAGCGACGCATGCCGCACTGTGTGGTGCTCGACGTCAGCGATGACATGCAGCTGATGCAGGACGAGATTTTCGGCCCGTTGCTGCCCATCGTGCCCTACGACGAGCCCGATCAGGCGCTCGCCTACATCAATGCCCGCCCGCGCCCGCTGGCGCTCTATTACTTTGGCTACGACAAAGCCGAGCAGCGCCGAGTGCTGCGTCACACCCACTCCGGCGGCGTCTGCCTCAACGACACGCTGCTGCATGTCGCACAGGACGACCTGCCGTTCGGCGGCGTCGGCCCTTCCGGCATGGGCCACTATCATGGGCACGAGGGGTTTCTCACCTTCAGCAAGGCCAAGGGGGTTTTCATCAAGCAGCGTTTCAACGCCGCCCGACTGATCTACCCGCCCTACGGCAAAGCGCTGCAGAAACTGATCTACAAGCTCTTCGTGCGCTGAACTCGCCACCGATGACGACCACGATGCCCCGCCCCGCCCCGTCCTTTACCCGCCGCGGCCTCCTCAAGGTCGGGCTGTTCGGCAGCGCCGCGCTGGCCGGCGCCGGAGTGCTCGGCAGCCTCTCCGGTTGCAGTGCCGAGCGTCCGGCAAGTGGCTTCATGCAGCTGCGCGACAGTGATCTGCCGATGCTGCGCCGTCTCATACCCGTGGTGCTGGAGGGCGCGACATCGGCGTCAGTCATGGCTCGCGCCGCCCAAGGCACCCTGGAGAGTCTCGACCTGGGACTCGCGCACTTGCCGCCCGCCGTGGCACGACAGGTTCAGCAGTTGTTCGATCTTCTCAGCCTGCCGCTGACTCGCGGCCCGCTGACCGGTATCTGGAGTGGCTGGGAACAGGCGCAGGATGTCGATATCCAGGCATTTCTGCAGCGCTGGGAGAACAGTTCGCTAGCCCTGCTGCGACAAGGCTGCGCCTCGCTGCAGCAGATGATTCTCATGGCTTGGTATGGCCGCGCGGAGTCTTGGCAACACTGCGGCTACCCTGGCCCGCCAAGCATCTAACCATCCACTGCACCACCTTTCCCATCAAGGAGCCGAGATGCCGGTTGCCGATCCCTTTGCAGAAGGCCTCGCCCGAGGTTGGAACGTCCATGACGGCTCACGGCTCGAGCAGGACATCACCCTTGAGTGCGATATCGCCATCGTTGGCAGCGGCGCGGGCGGCGGCACCAGTGCCGAGATTCTCAGCGCAGCGGGATTCAAGGTGCTGCTGATCGAGGAAGGCCCGCTTCGCAGCAGTCGCGATTTCGACATGCAGGAACCGGCGGCGTACGCCTCGCTCTATCAGGAGGCGATCGGCCGCACCAGTAAGGACGGAGCCATCACCATCCTTCAAGGGCGCGCCATCGGCGGCTCGACTCTGGTGAACTGGACGTCGAGCTTTCGCACCCCGACGCAGACGCTTGAACACTGGGCTCGCGAACACGCTGTCAAAGGGCTTTCAACCGAGACGCTGGCGCCCTGGTTCGATCGGATGGAACAGCGCCTGGGCATCGCGCCCTGGCACCTGCCGCCGAATGCCAACAATCAGGTGATCCGCGATGGCTGCGAAGCCCTGGGCTACAGCTGGGCGGTGATTCCGCGCAATGTGCGCGGCTGCTGGAACCTCGGCTATTGCGGCATGGGCTGCCCGACCAACGCCAAGCAATCGATGCTGGTAACGACCATTCCCGCCACCCTGAATGCCGGTGGCGAGCTTCTCTATCTCGCCCGCGCCGAGCGCCTCGTCATCGAAAGGGAGCGGGTCACCTCGCTCGAATGCCTGGCGATGGACCCCCGCTGCGTGGCCCCGACCGGACGGAAGATCCAGGTTCGCGCGCTCCACTATATCCTCGCCGGCGGCGGCATCAACACACCGGCGATCCTGTTGCGTTCGGACGCCCCAGACCCGCACCAACGCCTCGGCAAGCGCACCTTTCTGCATTTGGTGAACTTCTCCGCCGCGCAATTCGAGGCGGTCATCAACCCCTTCTACGGCGCGCCGCAATCGGTCTATTCCGACCAATTCCAGTGGGACGACGGTACCAGCGGGCGCATGTCCTACAAGTTGGAGGTGCCGCCAATTCATCCGACATTGGCCGCGACGCTGCTGGGCCGCTTCGGTGTCGACAACGCCTTGCGCATGCAGCAGCTGCCGCACACCAACGCCATGCTTGCGCTGATGCGCGACGGTTTCCATCCGGACAGCGCCGAAGGCCAGGTGCAGCTGCGCAGCGACGGCTCACCCACGCTCGACTACCGGATGACGGCCTATACCTGGGACGGGATTCGTCGCGCCTATCACAGCATGGCGGAAGTCCAGTTCGCCGCCGGCGCCAAAGCCGTGCTACCGCTGCACAACGACGCGGTCTACGCGAACAGCCTCGCTCAAGCGCGCCAGATCATCGACGAGCTGAGCCTCGATTTGTACCGCACGCGGCTTGGCAGCGCACACGTCATGGGCGGCTGCGCCATGGGAGAGGACCCGCATCTGGCAGTCACCGACAGCCTCGGCCGCCACCACCAGCTGGACAATCTCTCGATTCACGACGGCTCGCTGTTTCCCACCAGCATCGGCGCTAATCCGCAGTTATCGATCTACGCCCTGACCGCCAAACTCTCCAGCCAGCTGTCCGATCGCCTGAAAACAGCCTGACCGCCGCACTGCCAAGGCCATCCGTATTGATGCTTTACGCTGCCGTTACCGAGCCGCTACCATCCAACCCCCACGCATGCGTCAGGACGCCGCGATGAATCGAGTGCTGTATCCGGGAACCTTCGATCCGATCACCATGGGCCACACCGACCTGGTCGAACGCGCATCACGCCTGTTCGATGAGGTGATCATTGCGGTCGCCGCCAGCCCCAACAAGAACCCCCTGTTCCCGCTGGAGCAGCGCGTGGCACTGGCGCAGGAAGTCACCTCGCATCTGCCGAACGTCAAGGTGATGGGCTTCTCCACGCTGCTGGCGCATTTCGTCACCGAACAGAAGGCCAACGTGCTGCTGCGCGGCCTGCGAGCGGTCTCCGACTTCGAATACGAATTCCAGCTGGCCAATATGAACCGTCAGCTCGTTCCGGATGTGGAAAGCCTGTTCCTGACGCCGTCGGAGAAGTTTTCCTATATTTCCTCGACCCTGGTGCGCGAGATCGCCCGGCTCGGCGGCGATGTTTCCAAGTTCGTTCATCCGTCGGTGATGAAGGCACTGACCGAGCGCTACGCCTCGCGTTAAAGCGCCTCAGCGTTTGGGCGATGAGCGATTGGCGACAGAAGGGTGATCACTGCCGCGTGCACCGGGCGAGCCGATGCGGCAAAATTGCGCGTCGTTTTTACCTGCGCTGCGGCTATGCCGCAGCTGGAGCTAGCTGGATGTCCCTGATAATCACCGATGACTGCATCAACTGCGACGTGTGCGAGCCCGAGTGCCCGAACAGCGCGATTTCCCAGGGCGAGGAAATCTACGTCATCGACCCCAACCTCTGCACCGAATGCGTCGGCCATTACGATGAACCACAGTGCCAGCAGGTTTGTCCGGTTGATTGCATCCCGCTCGACGCGAACAACGTTGAGAGCAAGGCCGAGCTAATGCAGAAATACATGATCATCACCGGCAAGGCCTGATCACCCAGCCGCTCGCAATTTTTTACTGCCCAACGCAACACGGCTTCGCACGCGTAACGCGGCGAAGCCGTGGGAAAAGCAGATCGGATCGAGGCCTCGATCCGATGGCACCGCGATCAGTCTTGGCGGTTATAACCAACGCGGGTGCAGCCCAGGCAGCGAGCGAAAGCAGCGGCACCCGGCTCGACTACCAGCGCCTTGCCGGTTTCCTTGATGCCGCCGCCCATGGCGGTAAACGGCAGGCTGACGACGAACAGGCCGGCACCGACCACAGTCGCCGCAATCAGTAGCGGCCGGGCGATCAGCAGATCACCAACAATGGAAAACGCCTTCGGCGCTTCGACGGTATACATGGGATCGCCGCTGGCGTTCTGCTGCACCGATTGCGCCTGAGCCGGCATCGTCAACAGACCAGTGGTCAGGGCCAAAGCAACAGCAGTGGAACGAAACAGATTCATGGTGTGGTCCTTCAGCTGGGCGAAACGAGGCAGATGATTGTTGTGGCGGTCACTATAGCAGTGGCCGGCCGTTGTTGATCGTGAACACCGTCAATGCCTGCACAGTCACCGCGTCATCGCTGACAGCGGCCACAGTAGACACTGGCCCGCTGACCCAGCCGGATCTCACGCAGGGTCGAACCGCAAGTTTTGCAGAAATCCCCGCCACGGCCATAAACGAAAAGCTCCTGCTGAAAATAGCCCGGCTTGCCGTCGCCGCCAACGAAGTCGCGCAAGGTCGTGCCGCCACGCTCGATAGCATAAGCGAGCACCCGCTTAATCTCGGCGGCGAGCTTCAGATAACGCGCCCTGGAAACAGCCCCCGCCGCCCGCCGCGGATCGATCCCGGCGGCAAACAGCGCCTCGCTCGCATAGATATTGCCGACCCCCACCACCACCGCGTTATCCATGATGAACGGCTTGATCGCCATGCTGCGCCCGCGCGACATCTGGAACAGACGATCACCGTCGAACACATCATCGAGTGGCTCCGGACCGAGATTGGCCAGCAGCGCATGGCTCAGAGGCTCATCGCTCCAGAGCAGCGCACCGAAGCGCCTCGGATCGGTGTAGCGCAGCGCCATACCGGATTCGAGGAGGATATCGACGTGCTCATGCTTGCCCACCGGCAGATCCGCCGGAACCAGCCGCAGACTCCCCGACATGCCCAGGTGAGCAATCAAGGTGCCGACCTCGGCTTTTATCAGCAGATATTTGGCCCGGCGCTCGACGGCTTCGATGCGCTGGCCTGACAGCCGCACATCGAGATCTTCCGGGATCGGCCAGCGCAGCCGCCGCTCGCGCACGATGACACGACTGACGCGTTGGCCTACGAGGTGTGGCGCGATGCCACGGCGGGTGGTTTCGACTTCAGGTAGTTCAGGCATGGCTATCGGGCAGATCGAGGACCGCTGAATCCTAGCATGGCGGTAGAGCGGCGAGCTTCCGGCTGCGAGCAAATCAGCCGAACGGATGGCGCAAGGCCATCAGCGAACAGATGCGAACTTTGGCTGAGCTCATGGTCGGATTTCAAGTAGACAAGTCAAACCGACGAGGAGGAAACCCAATGACCGATTCCCTGAAAGGCAAACGCGTGGCGATTCTGGTGACCGACGGTTTCGAGCAAGTCGAGCTGACCGGCCCGAAGGACGCGCTGGAAAAGGCCGGCGCGACTGCCGAGATTATTTCATCAAGCAACGGCGAAGTGACCGGCTGGAACCACACCACGCCGGCAACCAAATTTCATGTCGACAAAACCTTCGACGCCATCCGCATGGAGGATTACGACGCCCTGCTATTGCCCGGCGGGGTGGTGAATTCCGACACCATCCGCACCGACGAAATGGCCCAGGAACTGGTGCGCGACGCGGCGCGGGCGAACAAGACCATCGCGGTGATCTGTCATGGCGCCTGGCTGCTGGCCTCGGCCGGTCTGGTCAAGGGCAAACGCATGACCAGTTGGCCTTCGCTCACCGACGACCTGAAAAACGCCGGCGCCGACTGGGTGGACGAACAGGTGGTTGTCGACGGCCATTTGATCAGCAGCCGCAAGCCAGACGACATTCCGGCATTCAACGAGGCGCTCATCAAGGCGCTGGGCGGCTGATATCGCGTTATGTCAGCGCTTCCGTAGGGTGGGCTTCAGCCCACCAAAGGCGATGTCGTGCTTCGCCACGTTGCTGAACAAACCCGGTGCGCTAAAGCACACCCTACGGATTCGCTACAGCCTGTAGGTTCAGCCGGTCGGCGTTCCGCTTCAGCCCACCAATGCGGTCTGCATAGGCTAAAGCGGGCAGCCTCTCGCTCCGAGCAAAGCCCCGAGCCGCTTTGGCAACAGCCGACCCAGACAAGCCTTGGCTTTTAACCTGGAGCTTGCAGCCTGCCGCTCCTATACAATGCCCGCCTTTTTCCGGGAGCCCCGCCGATGACCCTGCCCAGCCTGCGCCTCAAAGCCAACGCCGATCGCCGCCTGCGCGCCGGTCATCTGTGGGTCTACAGCAACGAGGTTGATACCGCTGCCACGCCGCTGAGCGGCTTTGCCGCAGGCGATCAGGCAATTCTCGAAGCCGCTGGTGGCAAGCCGCTGGGCATCGTCGGCGTGTCGCCGAACAACCTGATCTGCGCGCGCCTGCTGTCGCGCGATCTCAAGCACAGCCTGGACAAATCCTTGCTGGTGCATCGCATCCAGGTCGCGCTGTCGCTGCGTGAGCGCCTGTTCGATCAGCCCTGCTACCGCCTGATCTATGGTGATTCCGACCTGCTGCCGGGTTTGGTGGTGGATCGCTTCCACGATCATCTGGTGGTGCAGTTGGCTTCGGCCACCATGGAGCGCAACAAAGACGCCGTGCTTGAAGCGCTTGTCCAGGTGCTCAAACCGCGTGGCGTGCTGTGGAAGAACGATTCCAGCGCCCGCGATGCCGAGGGTCTGGAGCGTTACGTCGATACCGCCTTCGGTGTGGTGCCCGAGTGGGTCGCCCTGGAAGAGAACGGCGTGAAATTCGAAGCGCCGGTGCTGCAAGGTCAGAAGACCGGCTGGTTCTACGATCACCGCATGAATCGCGCGCGCCTGGCGCCCTACGTCAAGGGTAAGCGCGTGCTCGATCTGTTCAGCTATATCGGCGGCTGGGGCGTGCAGGCCGCCGCCTTCGGCGCCAGCGAGGTGTTCTGCGTCGACGCCTCGGCCTTTGCGCTGGATGGCGTTGAGCGCAATGCCGCGCTCAATGGCGTCGCCGAGAAGATGACCTGCGTCGAGGGCGATGCTTTCGAGGCAATGAAGGAATTGAAGAACGCCGAAGAGCGCTTCGACGTGGTCATCACCGACCCGCCCGCGTTCATCAAGCGCAAGAAGGACCTGAAGAACGGCGAGGCCGCCTATCGCCGCCTTAACGAAACCGCGATGCGCCTGCTCAACAAGGACGGCATTCTGGTCAGTGCCAGCTGCTCGATGCATCTTGAGGAAGACAACCTGCAGAACATCCTGCTCGGCAGCGCACGCCATCTGGATCGCAACATCCAGCTGCTCGAACGTGGTAGCCAGGGCCCGGATCATCCGGTGCACCCGGCGATCCCGGAAACGCGGTACATCAAGAGCATCACCTGCCGGATCCTGCCCAACAGTTGATGACTCACTGCAGACGAAACCCCCGCACTGCAATGTGTGCGAGGGTTTCGGCGCAACGCTTACTCGATATCCTTGCGCTGCTCGGTCCACAAGGTGCTGGTACACAAGCCGCAGAAGCGACCATAGAAGGTGCTGCGGGCCGTCTGATCTTCCATCAGGTGATAACGGAACCACGCTGTGGACGGTCCGCGATAGGCCCCACCGTCACCGACCGGCTCGAAGTGGCTGACGAAACGTCGCTCACCCCAGAACACCGGCACATTGGCTCGCGAATAGACCGGCTGCGCGTTGAGATAAGGGATCGCGATGTTGTCCCCTCCGCCTGACATCAGGAACATCGGCCCTTTCTGATTTCGCTGGGAGGCTGGGTTATGGCCAAGGCCAATGGTGTAGGGCTGAATCGGCGCAGTAACACTTACGCGATCATCCTGCCCGGCCATGATCGAACCGCCGCCGCCCTGGGAATGACCGGACGTGCCGACCCGGCCTGTATTGAGGACGCCCACGTAGGCGCCGAAGGTACGGTTGCTTTCCTGTACCAGATAGTCGAGGCACGCCAGCATGTCCCGCCCGGTCCCGGCGTTGGAGGTTTCCGCCGCAGCGACTACGAATCCATGGCTCGCCCAGTGCGACAACAGGCCGGAATACGCGGTTGGCCCAGTTCCGGTCCCGTTGCCCCACAGCACGACCGGATGACGCACGCCATTTTGCCCCAGCGTGGAAGGCCGATAGATTCGGCAGTTCGGGCCTTCGCTGCGACTGGTGGAGGCATAAGGTCCGGAGCGCTCGAAATTCGACACACCCGGAAATGGTGCCCCGGGGGTATCCGGCAATGGCGCAGCCAACGCAGACCCGCAGATCGCCAGGCCTAGCACAGCGGCAATACCGCTGAGTTTAATGTCCAGCATGTGTATTTCCTCTTGTTGTTCTGATCATGTGTTTGGACGTCGCGCCACTCACCCCATGCGAGTCGAACGCACTGCACCTCCTGAATCTACCGGCTTACCATCAGCGCGGGCGCCAGTCGGCCGAGTCAACCCTAGCCAGCGAAAACCACCGCGCCACTGGAAACGCCTTAGCAGCGGACGAACGGCTGCGCTTCGCCCCGGCTGAATAATTGATCATTACATTCAGTGTTGATGCGCTTAACTCAACATAGGATGAGGACCGGTAATCGTGCCGTTTGGCTCGCTGACAGGAACGCGCGTAGAATCGGCTCATTCCTCGCCATCATCCCCCGGCGGGCCAATGAGCCCAGGCCGTCCGAGCGATACCCCGCCTCGATCCGGCCCCTCCGCACGCACGGTCACCTACCGTTGCACGCGGCACAGGTGACGCTCACCATTAGCACTATTCGAATCGCTGATTAGCCGCAGGAACCGTCATGCCCGATTACCGCTCGAAAACCTCCACGCACGGCCGCAACATGGCCGGTGCCCGCGCGCTGTGGCGCGCCACTGGCATGAAGGATGAAGACTTCAAGAAGCCGATCATCGCCATCGCCAACTCCTTCACCCAGTTCGTGCCCGGCCACGTGCACCTGAAGGATCTGGGCCAACTGGTCGCCCGCGAGATCGAAAAGCACGGCGGCGTCGCCAAGGAATTCAACACCATCGCAGTCGACGACGGCATCGCCATGGGCCACGACGGCATGCTCTATTCGCTGCCTTCGCGCGAGATCATCGCCGACTCGGTTGAGTACATGGTCAACGCGCACTGCGCCGACGCCATCGTCTGCATCTCCAACTGCGACAAGATCACCCCCGGCATGCTGATGGCGGCGCTGCGCCTGAACATCCCGGTGGTATTCGTCTCCGGTGGCCCGATGGAAGCCGGCAAGACCAAACTGGCCAGCCACGGCCTCGACTTGGTCGACGCCATGGTCATCGCCGCTGATGAAAGCGCGTCCGACGAAAAAGTCGCCGAATACGAGCGCAGCGCCTGCCCAACTTGCGGCAGCTGCTCCGGCATGTTCACCGCCAACTCGATGAACTGCCTGGCCGAAGCCCTGGGCCTGGCCCTACCCGGCAACGGTTCGACCCTGGCCACCCACAGCGACCGCGAGCAGCTGTTCCTGCGTGCCGGCCGCACCGTCGTCGAGCTGTGCCAGCGTTATTACGGTGAAGGCGACGAGTCGGTCCTGCCACGCAACATCGCCAGCCGTCGCGCGTTCGAGAACGCCATGACCCTGGACATCGCCATGGGCGGCTCGACCAACACCATCCTGCACCTGTTGGCCGCGGCCCAGGAAGCCGAAGTGGACTTCGACCTGCGCGCCATCGATGCCCTGTCGCGCAAGGTGCCGCAGCTGTGCAAGGTCGCGCCGAACATCCAGAAGTACCACATGGAAGACGTGCACCGCGCCGGTGGCATCTTCTCCATTCTCGGCGAGCTGGCCCGTGGCGGCCTGCTGCACACCGACGTGCCCACCGTGCACAGCCGCAGCATGGAAGAAGCCATCGCCCAGTGGGACATCACCCAGACCCAAGACGAAGCCGTGCACACCTTCTTCAAGGCAGGCCCGGCCGGCATCCCGACGCAGACGGCGTTCAGCCAGTCGACCCGCTGGGACAGCCTGGATGACGACCGTGAAAACGGCTGCATTCGCTCGGTCGAGCACGCCTATTCCCAGGAAGGCGGCCTGGCCGTGCTTTACGGCAACATCGCCCTGGACGGCTGCGTGGTGAAGACCGCCGGCGTGGATGAGTCCATTCACGTATTCGAAGGTACGGCGAAGATCTTCGAAAGCCAGGACAGCGCCGTAAAGGGCATCCTCAATGACGAAGTGAAGGCCGGCGACATCGTCATCATTCGCTACGAAGGTCCGAAAGGCGGTCCGGGCATGCAGGAAATGCTCTATCCGACCAGCTACCTGAAGTCCAAGGGCCTGGGCAAGGACTGCGCCCTGCTCACCGACGGCCGTTTCTCCGGCGGCACCTCGGGCCTGTCCATCGGCCATGCTTCGCCGGAAGCCGCTGCAGGCGGCGCCATTGGCCTGGTACGCGATGGCGACAAGGTGCTGATCGACATCCCCAACCGCAGCATCAATCTGCAGGTCAGCGATGAAGAACTGTCCCACCGCCGCATCGAGCAGGACAAGAAAGGCTGGAAGCCCGCCGCACCGCGTGCACGCAAGGTGACTACGGCGCTCAAGGCCTACGCCCTGCTCGCCACCAGCGCCGACAAGGGCGCGGTGCGCAACAAGGCGATGCTGGAAGACTAACCGCTACGCCGTTACCGTCATCGAGCCCGGCCTTGTGCCGGGCTCGTCATTTGCGAAGCCAGCGCAAGGCTGGAAAATCCCCTTCGTCGCTCTCTGCCAATATCCTCCGCTCAGCTGCCAAACAGGGGCATCTGCGGCTGCCACTCGTCGTTTCGTATTCCTTGCTCTCTTCGCTAGGATCGTTAATGTCGTATTTAAACGACCCAATTACCGTTGATCGACGCACATTGATGACAAACTGGCGAAAGCAGAAATGTATACAAAAGCCTGGTCATCCTGGTAACGAATTGTCTACATTAGGAGCACAAGAACAACAGCCAGAAAGGGATCACCATGACAGTCTCATCCGTCAGCACCCCGTCGGAGAAGCGTCCAGAGGACGAGAACCTCGGCGTCGGTGCCAACCTGGCCTATGGCCTGCAACACGTACTGACCATGTACGGAGGCATCGTTGCGGTGCCGCTGATCGTCGGTCAGGCAGCCGGTTTGTCGCCGGCCGAAATCGGTCTGCTAATCGCCGCTTCGCTGTTCGCTGGCGGTGCGGCCACTTTGCTGCAAACGCTCGGCCTGCCGTTCTTTGGCTGCCAGCTGCCTCTGGTACAGGGCGTATCCTTCGCAGGCGTGGCAACGATGATCGCCATCATCGGCAGCGATGGGGCCGGAGGGCTTCCGGTGGTGTTCGGCGCGGTGATTGCCGCCTCGCTGATCGGCTTGCTGATCACGCCGGTGTTCTCGCGCATCACCAAGTTCTTCCCTCCCTTGGTGACCGGCATCGTCATCACGACGATCGGCCTGACCCTGATGCCAGTCGCGGCACGCTGGGCGATGGGTGGCAACAGCCAGGCACCGGACTTCGGCAGCATGGCCAACATCGGCCTGGCAGGCTTCACCCTCGCTTGCGTGTTGCTGCTGAGCAAGCTCGGCAGCGCCACCATCTCCCGCTTGTCCATCCTTCTGGCGATGGTGGTCGGTACCGTGGCCGCGGTGTTCTTCGGCATGGCCGATTTCTCCAGCGTACTGGACGGTCCGGTCGTCGCCCTGCCGTCACCGCTGCATTTCGGGGCACCGGTGTTCCAGTTTGCGGCGATCCTGTCGATGCTGATCGTGGTCATCGTCACGCTGGTGGAAACCTCCGCCGATATCCTCGCTGTCGGTGAAATCATCGACACCAAGGTCGACTCCAAGCGCCTGGGCGACGGCCTGCGTGCCGACATGATCTCCAGCAGCCTGGCACCGATCTTCGGCTCGTTTACCCAGAGCGCTTTCGCTCAGAACGTGGGGCTGGTGGCGGTCACCGGTATCAAGAGCCGTTACGTGGTAGCTAGCGCCGGCCTGATTCTGGTGACGCTCGGCCTGCTGCCGGTGATGGGTCGCCTGGTCGCCGCAGTGCCCACCGCAGTGCTCGGCGGCGCCGGCATCGTGCTGTTCGGCACCGTAGCCGCTGCCGGTATCCGTACCCTGGCGCAGGTCGAATACCGCAACAACATGAACCTGATCATCGTCGCCACCTCGATCGGCTTCGGCATGATCCCGATCGCCGCGCCGAGCTTCTACCATCACTTCCCCGCCTGGTTCGAGACCATCTTCCACTCGGGCATCAGCTCGGCGGCAATCATGGCGATCCTGTTGAACCTGCTGTTCAACCACCTGACCGCCGGCAACTCGGACCAGCAGTCGGTATTCGCCGCCGGCAACGAACGCACCCTGCGCTACCAGGACATTGCCGCACTGCACGATGGCGACCATTTCCGCGATGGCAAGCTGTTTGACGTGGACGGCAACGAGGTGCCAGTGATCGGCGCCGAAGACCACGGCGCACCCACACAGCAGCCACCGCAAGCCAAGATGACGGAGGCGGTTCCGACCAGCGGATAAGGCCGCCGCGCGAAAGCCCGATTGAACAATGCCCGCCTCATCCAGGCGGGCATTGTTTTATGCAGAGTTCGGCGTTGTCGCTGTTACGCCAAGCCTTAGGGTCTGTTGCCGTTTCGTCGCAGCCGCGTACGAAACGGGAACAGACCCTAGTCTTCCAATATCTCTCGCAACTCTTCCCTGGCTTCGGCCAGTTTGCGCTCGCGCGTTTCGATCTTCTCCGGATCGCCATCACGCAATGCCTCTTGCAGATCGGCTTCACGCTCGCTGATCTCCTCCCGCGCCTCGTCGATCTCTTCTTGCCGCTCGGCCTGCAATCCCTCTTCGGTACAGTGCGCCCGGACCTTGCTCAGCGCGGTTTCCAGACCCTCGATACGCCCGGCGTTGCCCTGTTCACGGGCATGCTCCAACTGGCGGCGGATGTCCGCTTCCTTGCTGGCACAGCTTTCCTGAGCGTGGGCCAGGCCGGTGACGAGCGACAGCAGGGTCATTGCGACGACGATTTTCATTCGGGCACTCCTCGATTGGGTTTCGGTAATTGTAGGAGTCGTATCGGTGCAACAGGTTGCGGAAAATAACCGCGACAAGCCTTCAAGGCCCCGAACGCCGCACTGTCCGTACGGCAGCCCGGTCAGTAGAATCGCGCTCTTTTCGCCTGGAAGACGGCCATGAGCGCTCCCGATAATAAAACCGCCCCCGAAACGCCGGACGAACTGGTCTACGGGCTCGATGACCGTCCACGTCCCTGGATTGCCTTCTTCGCCGCCCTTCAGCATTTGCTGGCGATCATCGTGCCGATCGTTACCCCCGGCCTGCTGATCTGCCAGGCCATCGGCGTGTCGCCACGCGACACCAACATCATCGTCTCGATGTCACTGGTGATTTCTGGCATCGCCACCTTCGTGCAATGCAAGCGCTTCGGACCACTGGGTGCCGGGCTGCTGATCGTGCAGGGCACCAGCTTCAACTTCGTCGGCCCGCTGATCGCCGGCGGCGTATTGATGGTTAGCCAGGGCACGCCGGTGGAAGGCGTGATGGCGGCGATCTTCGGCGTGGTCATCGCCGGCTCCTTCATCGAGATGGGCGTGTCGCGCATCCTGCCGTTCATCAAACGTCTGATCACACCATTGGTGACCGGCATCGTGGTGCTGATGATCGGCCTGACGCTGATCAAGGTCGGTCTGATCAGCATGGGCGGCGGTTACGCGGCCATGGGCGACGGCACCTTCGGTAGCCGCGAGAACTTGCTACTGTCCGGTGTGGTGCTGGCGGCCATCGTCGTGCTCAACCGGTTACCAGTGGTGTGGCTGCGCAGCTGCGCGATCATCATCGCGCTGGCCATTGGCTATGCGCTGGCCGCTTATCTCGGGCGTCTGGACTTTACCGGCATGCGCGAAGCCGAGCTGTTCGAAGTACCGATGCCGTTGCACTTCGGCCTGGGATTCTCCTGGAGCCTGTTCATTCCGATGGTGGTGATTTATCTGGTCACCTCGCTGGAAGCCATCGGTGACATCACCGCCACCAGCAAACTTTCGCGTCAGCCGGTCGAAGGCCCGCTGTGGATGCAGCGCATCAAGGGCGGCGTGCTGGTTAATGGCGCCAACTCACTGCTGGCGGGCATCTTCAATACCTTCCCCAGCTCGGTGTTCGCGCAGAACAACGGCATCATCCAGCTCACCGGCATCGCCAGCCGTTACATCGGTATGTGGATCGCCGTGATGCTGGTGGTGCTCGGCCTGTTCCCGGCAGTCGCCGGCGTGCTGCAGGCGGTACCCGAGCCCGTGCTGGGCGGGGCCGCGCTGGTGATGTTCGGTGCGGTGGCGGCGGCGGGCATCAACATCCTTGCCGGTATTCAGCTGGATCGTCGCGCGCTGCTGATCATCTCGGTGTCGCTGGCGCTCGGCCTGGGCTTTTCCCAGGTGCCGGAATTCCTGGCGAACCTGCCGGTGGCGCTGCGCAACGTACTGGAATCGGGCGTCGCCACTGGCGGTATCTGTGCACTGCTGATGAACTGGTTTTTGCCCGAGTCGCCAGAGAATACGCACGAACAGGCCTGATCACCCGAGGCGCTGACGCACCTCGTCGGCAATCGCCAAGGCTGCGGTCAGCCCTGGCGACTCGATGCCGAACAGATTCACCAACCCGGCGATGCCATGCTGCGTCGGGCCGTCGATTCGGAAATCCGCCGCCGGCTCGCCCGGGCCGCTGATTTTCGGTCGGATACCGGTGTAAGCCGGTTGCAGCGCGCCATCCGGCAGCTCAGGCCAATAGCGACGGATGGCGGCGTAAAAGCTGTCGGCGCGACGGGCATCCACATCGTAATCGAGCGACTCGACCCACTGCACATCCGGGCCGAAGCGGGCCTGGCCACCGAGATCCAGCGTCAGGTGCACACCCAGCCCATCAGGTTCGGGTAGCGGATAAACCAGATGCCTGAAGGGCGTCGCCGTCGCCAGGCTGAAATAACTGCCTTTGGCGAAATAGCGCGTTGGCACCGCATCGGCAGGCAGGCCGCTAGTCAGGGCGGCGATCACCGGCGCCGCATGTCCGGCGCAATTGATCACTGTCGTAGCAAGCAGCGTCATCGGCTCATCGCCGCCGATATCGACACGCAACCCATCGTCCAGAATTTCGATCGTTTTTACCGGCGCACGCAGCGCCAGCAGCGCGCCCGCGCGCTCGGCATCACCCAGCAGCGCCAGCATCAGCGCATGGCTGTCGACGATCCCGGTGCTCGGTGACAAGAGTCCCGCGACGGCGTTGAGCTGCGGTTCCAGCGCGCGCACCTCGCCGCCATCGAGCCGCCGAAGATCATCGACGCCGTTGGCTACGCCGTGCGCTTGTAGCGCTTGAAGTCCGGCCAGTTGCGACTCGTCGGTCGCCACGATCAGCTTGCCGCAGCGCCGATAAGGTACGCCGTGGCTGTCGCAAAACGCGTAGAGCGCATCCCGCCCCGCCACGCACAGGCGAGCCTTCAGCGAGCCTTGCGGATAGTAGATGCCGGCATGAATGACTTCGCTATTGCGCGAACTGGTGCCCGTGCCGATGGCCGCCTCGGCTTCCACAATCAGCACCTCGCGCCCGGTTCGCGCCAGTACCCGTGCCACAGCAAGCCCCACAACGCCCGCCCCGATGACGATGCAATCGACCCGTTCCATTGATTCGCCCTCTTCGTTCGGCGAGCGCCAGACTGCCGCAACATCGAACCGCAGCCAAGTCTCGGTTGCCTTAACCTGGAGCACACTCGAACGACTGGAGTCCGCATGCGCATCGGCATCATCTCCGACACCCACGGCCTGCTTCGGCCCGAAGCGGTGGCCGCATTGAAAGGTTGCGACCGCATCATCCATGCTGGCGACATCGGCAAGGCGGAAGTTCTCGACGCGCTTCGAGAGCTGGCGCCGCTGGACACGATTCGCGGCAATGTCGACAGCGGTGAATGGGCCGCCGATATCCCCGAGCGGCTGGATCTGCAGCTTGGCGGGCTGCGCATACACGTGCTGCACGATCTTAAGGAACTGGCGCTGAACCCTGCCGACGCCGGTATCGCCGTGGTGATCGCCGGGCATTCCCATCAGCCGAAGATCGAGCAGATCGACAATGTGCTCTACATCAATCCGGGCAGTGCCGGGCGGCGCCGCTTCAAGCTGCCGATCAGCCTGGCGCTGCTCGACATCGAGGACGGCCAGCCCCGCCCGCAGCTGGTTACGCTGGGCTGAGCCAAGGTTTTCGATCCGAGCGTCGTGGGAAGCCTAGCCTCTGCCGGGCGAACAAGTTCGCCCCTACAGGACTGCCCTGACCGGCAGCTCTGAGTCGCCGCATCATGTGTAGGGGCGAATTCATTCGCCCAACGGGGCCAACCCCACCCGGCGCCAGTGCAAGTCCACCCCTCTGGACGCGCCCGTGGTTGAACACCGGATAAATCCAGCATCAACTAACTCCCATATACCGGTCGGCACGATGATTGATCGCCAGCACCAGATTGAGCGCCACCGCACCGAGCACCGATAGCCCGACCTTTTCCGGCGGCACGATGAACACCGCTGCCAGCACGATCAACGCATCGATGCACATCTGGAAGGTGCCCGCGCGTAGGCCGATGCGATCCTGCAGATACAACGCCAAGATGTTCACCCCGCCGAGGCTGGCGCGGTGGCGGAACAACATCAGCAGCCCGACGCCCATGGCGAAGCCGCCGAACAGCGTCGCGTAGTAAGTATTCAACTCGGCGAAGCGAATCCAGTGCGGTGTCAGCTCGGCCAGCAGCGAGACCAGCCCCACCGCAACGACCGTGCGCAGGGTAAACCCCCAGCCCATGCGCCATATCGCCAACAGGTAAAACGGCAGATTGAGCGTGAAAAACACCAGTCCGAAGGGCCAACCGGCGAAATACTTGAGCAGAAAAGCCAGGCCAACCGTGCCGCCGGTAAGCAGCCCCGCATGGCTGTAAAAAGCGATGCCCAGCGCCACCATCGCGGTGCCAAGCAGCAACGCGAGCGCATCTTCCCAGAACGGATGGCGCACGAAGATCGCAGCGATCGTCCCCGCATTTCCGGCGTCCGGCTCGTTGTTTTGCATGAAGAGGTCTCGTGGCAAACGAGTGGAAAGCATAGAGCCTGACGCCACGCGAGGACTTGGCGTCGATCAAGGAAAGATGGGTGATTCAGCGCCGCTGCCAGGTCTCGAAACGGTAGCCCGGAGCCTCGCCCTCTGCCGGATGCGCCTGACAGTCGCTGCGCTGCCATTCGGCTTCGTCGAAGTTCGGAAAGAATGCATCGCCGTCGGGAGTGGCTTCGATGCGGGTCAGATACAGGCGCTGCGCCTGGTCCAAGGCCTGAGCATAGAGTTGCGCGCCGCCTATTAGCATCAATTCCTCAACGCCCTGCTCGCGCGCCCATTGCTCGGCGCGAACCAGCGCAGCATCTAGCGTGGAAAACGTCTCGGCACCTTCGAGTCGCAGGTCCGGCTGACGGCTGATCACCAGATTCAGCCGCCCCGGCAACGGCCGGCCGAGCGAATCCCAGGTCTTGCGACCCATGATGATCGGCTTGCCGAGCGTCATGGCCTTGAAGTGTTTGAGGTCTGCTGGCAGATGCCAGGGCATGCGGTTGTCGAGGCCGATGACACGGTTGTCCGCGAGCGCCGCGATCATGGCGAGGGGAAGGGGGGGCTTTTTCATGGCGGCGAGAATAGCAGAGGGCCCCCGGGCAGTCAGCGCGTCGAATTCACGTCAACATCATCGAACCGTCACGTTCGGTCCACCGAAGCGTCAAGCGGGCGTCACTGATAGGCTTCAGTCTGATCGCTCCCCTTCCTCGGAGACGCCCCATGGCCCGCCCTACCCACACTCTGCGCCACTGGTTCACCGCCTGCGGCCTGTTGCTACCGATCGCCGCCTTCGCCGCCTCCCCAAATTCGGCCAGCGAGGCGAAGCTGCAAGGCAATCACAACGAACCCCATCCGCTGGTGATCGCCCACCGCGGCGCCAGCGGCTACGTTCCCGAGCACACGCTCGCCTCCTACGCCCTGGCCGTCTTGCAGGGTGCCGACTACATCGAGCCGGACCTGGTGATGACGCGCGACGGCGAGCTGGTCGCCCGTCACGACAACGAACTCGGGCTGACCACCGATGTATCCCAGCACCCTGAATTCGCCGATCGCAAGCGCACCCAGATGGTGGATGGCGTCAGCCTGACCGGCTGGTTCAGCGAAGATTTCACCCTGGCCGAGCTGAAGACCCTGCGCGCCATCGAGCGCATCCCGGACATCCGCCCCGGCAACGCCCGTCTCGATGGCAGCCTGGAAATCCCCACGCTGCAGGAAATCATCGACCTGGTGAAAACCCTGCAGCTGAGCGAGCGCCGGCGTATCGGCCTTTACATCGAGACCAAGCACCCGACGCATTTCCAGCAGCTGGGTCTGAGCATGGAGCGGCCGCTGGTACACACCCTTCACCGCAACGGTTACGCCGGACGCAAGGCGCCGGTGTATATCCAGTCGTTCGAAGTGGAAAACCTGAAAACCCTGAGCCGCCTGACGCAGCTGCGCTTGGTGCAGCTGTTCAGCGGCGGCCAGCCGTACGACCAGCAGGTGCGCGGCAGCGAACTGACCTACGCGCAGATGGCTACCGCCGAAGGGCTCAAGGCGATTTCACGTTACGCGACGGGCGTCGGGCCGGAGAAGAGCTACGTCATCCCGCGCGACGCCAACGGCAACCTGGGCCAGCCCACCGACTTCGTCCCGAACGCCCATGCCGCCGGGCTCAAGGTGCATCCGTATACGTTCCGCGCCGAGAACGCTTTCCTGCCGACCAATCTGCGCGCCGGTGACGCACCCGCCGATCGCGGCGACATCGAAGCGGAAATCCGCGCATTCCTGGATGCGGGCATCGACGGGCTGTTCATCGATCATCCGGATGTTGCGGTGAAAGTACGCGCCACGGCCGAATAGCGCTAAAGAACAGGCGGCACGGACGCCGCCCTCAGCCGATCACTGACGATTGGCGATCTTCTGCAGGTTCTCGTTGATCTTGAACAGCACGATCAGCAGCTCGCACCAGACCCGCGTACCGATCAGGCCAAACAGCAGCACCCCGAGGCCGGACCAGAAGCCCCCGCCGTATTCGCTGAACATCGTGGCGAGAGCCCCAACGACCACGCTGATCAAGCCCAACCAGTAGATGAAGATAATGATCTTCGGCGTCAGCATGGAGTCGAAGAAAAAGATGTCTTTCATGGTGAAGTCCTTTTGAAGCGCACAGGCACGGCAGGCAAACGCGCCGTGTGGCGAATCGGCCTGTCCCTGGCAGACGATGCGGCGAACCGCGGAATGATTGGCGGCGGATGCTAACAGAATCGTCCAGCGCTCCATCTGGATAGCCATTTCACCCTTCCGTTCGGCAACGGTTATTCTCAGGACCGAGCCCGTCACTATGAGAAGCCGCGTGTCCGCACCTCACCTGTCGCTGCCCAATCCCCTCGACCGCCTCTGGCTGACCGAAGCCGTGCGTCTGCGCGAAGAACACGCCGGGCCGCTGGACGATGCCGAAGCCAATCGCCAGGCCCGTGCGCAGGGCGGTGATCTATCCGAGCTGATCGAGCGGCGCGCGCTGTGGCTGGCCCGCCGCGACGGGCTGATCGAGGCGCAGCGGCATTGGCATCAGGGTGCACGACTGGCCGGCTTCGCGCTGATCCTGCTCGCGCTGTTCACCGGCGCCGGGCTGGCCTGGGCAGCGCTTGGCGATGGCCAGCAACCAGTCAATGTGTTCTGGGCGCTGGGCAGTCTGCTCGGGCTGAATCTACTGACGCTGCTTGGCTGGCTGCTGGGCTTCGCGCTGGCCGGCGATAGCGGCGGCGCGCTGGGCCGTCTGTGGCTCTGGCTCAGCGAAAAGCTCGCCCGCGATGCACGCGCCGTGCAACTGGCACCGGCGCTTTTGGCGGTCCTCGATCAGCGCCGCCTCGGGCGCTGGCTGCTGGGTTTGGGTGTGCATGGCTTGTGGCTGCTGGCGATGGCCAGCGCGCTCGTTACCCTGCTGGCGCTACTGGCCACGCGGCGTTATGGCTTCGCCTGGGAAACCACCATTCTCGGTGAAGGCACTTTCGTCGGGCTGACCCAGGCGCTCGGCGCGCTGCCGTCATTGCTGGGTTTCAGCGTCCCGGATATTGACCAGATTCGAGCCAGCGGTGCGCTGAGTCACGACTTCGAGAGCGCCCGCCAGCGCTGGGCCGGCTGGCTGGTAGGCGTTGTCCTTATTTATGGTTTGCTGCCGCGGCTGCTGCTAGCGCTGTTCTGCCTGTGGCGCTGGCGACGCGGTCGTACGCAGCTACGCCTGGATCTGCAATTGCCCGCCTACCGCCTGCTGCGTGAACGACTGCAGCCACCCAGTGAACGTCTCGGCGTCAGCGATGCGGCACCAACCCAGCTGCACGCTCCAAGCCTCGGCGCGCAGCTGAACGGCAGCGAAGGCGCTGTTCTCGTGGCCATCGAACTGGACCAGAGCCGCCCGTGGCCGCCGAAGCTGCCTGAATCGGTCGCCAACGCCGGCGTGCTGGACGACCGCGAGCAACGCCGTCGATTGCTGGACCAGCTGACCCGCTTCCCACCGCAACGCCTGGCAATCGCCTGCGACCCGCGCCGCTCGCCGGATCGCGGCACGTTGGCGTTGATCGGCGAATTGAGCCGTTGCGCCACCGAAACCCGCGTCTGGCTGCTGCAGGCTCCGGTCGGCGAGGCGCTGGACAGTCATCGCCTGGAGGATTGGCGACAGGCGCTGGATAGCCTCAGCCTGGCCCATTCCAGCAGCGCGCCATTGATCTGGCTGGAGAGCGGTCATGACTGAAAGCCGCAGCCGGCGTCCCACCCAACTCGATTCGCAGGCTCGTCAGCAAGCCGGTTCCGACTGTCGAGGCCCACTCCGGTTCGAGATGGCGGACGCTGGAACCTGCACTCCAACAAACCGTATCCGCCCTGTAGGAGCGAGCTTGCTCGCGAACCGAGGCAGCGGAAAAACAATCGCCAGCAAGCGGGCTCCTACGAAAAGCGGTCCGGGAAGCCGGTGCCACGTTTGGTGGGGACACGCACTCGCTGGAGGGGAGGCACACATAACTGACTCCCACCTCCCCGTAGTAACCAACTTGCTGGCGATCAACCCAGGCACGACCCGGAGACCGGAAGCCAGCAGGCTCCTCGTAGAGTGGCTCGTAGCGGAGCCTAAAACATGAGCGCCCCTCTGAAGCTCGCCCTGGTCGGGCACACCAACGTCGGCAAGACCTCGCTGCTGCGCACCCTTACCCGCGATGTCGACTTTGGCGAGGTATCGCACCGCCCCAGCACCACCCGCCACGTCGAAGGCGCCCGGCTGTCGGTCGATGGTGAACCGCTGCTGGAGCTGTACGACACGCCCGGCCTGGAAGACGCCATCGCCCTGCTCGACCATCTGGAACGAATCGAACGCCCGGGCGAACGCCTCGATGGCCCGGCGCGCACCGCACGCTTTCTCGACGGCAGCGAGGCGCGCCAGCGTTTCGAGCAAGAAGCCAAGGTGCTGCGCCAGCTGCTCGCCAGCGACGCCGGGCTCTACGTGATCGACGCCCGCGAGCCGGTGCTGGCCAAATACAAGGACGAACTGGCGGTGCTCGCCGGCTGCGGCAAGCCGCTGCTGCCGGTGCTTAACTTCGTCGCCCAGCCCGGTCACCGAGAGGACCAGTGGCGCGAGGCGCTGGCCCGGCTGGGGCTGCATGCACTGGTGCGTTTCGACAGCGTGGCGCCGCCGATCGATGGCGAGCGCCGCCTCTATGAAAGCCTGGCACTGCTGCTGGAGCAGTCGCGTCCCAAGCTGCAACGTCTGATCGATGACCATGAAGCTCAGGCCGCCGCACGTCTCAGCGAAGGCAACCGATTGATCGCCGAATTGTTGGTCGATGTCGCTGCCTGCCGCCGCAGCGTCGCCGCCCAGCCGGAACTGGAGCGCGGTGCGATCCGCGAACTGCACGACGCCGTGCGCGCTCGTGAGCAGGCCTGCGTCGAAGCGCTGCTGCGGCTCTACGCCTTCCGCCCGCAAGATGCCGCAGCCGCCGACCTGCCATTGCTCGATGGCCGCTGGGGCGATGACTTGTTCAATCCAGAAACGCTCAAGCAGCTGGGCGTGAAAATCGGCGGCGGCATGGCCGCGGGCGCGGCGGCCGGGGCCGGAGTCGACCTGATGGTCGGCGGCATCACCCTCGGCGCTGCCGCGCTGCTCGGCGCCATCGCGGGCGGCGGTGCGCAAACGGCGCGGCATTACGGCAATCGCCTGCTGGGCAAACTCAAAGGTCAGCGCGAATTGACCGTCGACGACGCCGTGTTGCGCCTGCTCGCCCTGCGCCAGCGACAATTGCTGGGCGCCCTCGCCACCCGCGGGCATGCCGCGATGGACGCAATCCGCCTCGATGCGCCAGACGACAAGGCCTGGCGCGAAGGCAAGCTCCCCGAGGCGCTGCATCGCTGCCGCGCGCATCCAGCCTGGTCATCGCTCAATCCCGGCGCCCGGCTGCAGGACAGCGAACGCCAGGCGGCGCTTGATGCACTGCAGGCTGAATTGCGCGGAGATTAAGCCTCGCGCACCCCATTGGTGGGCTGAAGCCCACCCTACATTGCTGGCCACTTCCGTAGGGTGGGCCGGGCGGCATTCTGCTTTAGGTTGTAGGGTGGGCTTCAGCCCACCGGCCGATAGCTTGGCCGGCCGGCGCATTCCGGATGGCTTCTGGCGGGCTGAAGCGGAACGCGCCCGGCCGCACCCTACGGTGCGGCGCCCCGCTTCAGCCCACCAACAGGCCCCGCCGATTTTCAGTCGCGCTTGTTGGCAACTTCCTCGGCCATGCGGGTCAGGCCCAGGTGGCGGACGTCGGTGCCGCGTACCAGGTAGATCACCAGTTCCGCGATGTTACGGGCGTGGTCGCCGATGCGTTCCAGCGAACGCAGCACCCAGATGACGTTGAGCACGCGGGAGATCGAGCGCGGATCTTCCATCATGAAGGTGACCAGCTCGCGCAGGGCGGTCTTGTATTCGCGGTCGACGGTCTTGTCGTACTGCGCCACCGACAACGCCAGGTCGGCGTCGAAGCGGGCGAAAGCGTCCAGCGCTTCACGCACCATCTTGCGCACCTGATCGCCGATATGACGCACCTCGACGTAGCCGCGCGGGGCCTCGCCCTCTTCGCATAGCTGGATAGCGCGACGGGCGATCTTGCTGGCTTCGTCGCCGATCCGTTCGAGATCGATCACCGACTTAGAGACGCTGATGATCAGCCGCAGGTCCGACGCCGCCGGCTGACGGCGGGCGAGGATGCGTACGCATTCCTCGTCGATGTTGCGCTCCATCTGGTTGATCTGGTCATCGATATCGCGCACTTGCTGCGCCAATCCCGAGTCGGCCTCGATCAGCGCGGTGACCGCGTCGTTAACCTGCTTTTCCACCAGCCCGCCCATGGCCAGAAGGTGACTGCGCACCTCTTCCAGCTCGGCGTTGAACTGCTGGGAGATGTGTTGGGTGTGGATGTCTTTCATTTCATTCGCTCCGCGAAAGCTGGGAGTTGAAAGCAGGAAGCTGGAGGTAAAAGCTGGAAGCCAAACGTCAGAAGCCGAAGCCGTTGCTGTTTTCTTCCAGCTTCAGGCTTTCAGCTTCAAGCTAACGCGCGCTTAGCCATAACGCCCGGTAATGTAGTCTTCGGTCTGCTTCTTAGCCGGGTTGGTGAACAGCGTGTCCGTGTCGCCATACTCGATCAGTTTGCCCATGTACATGAACGCGGTGTAGTCGGAGACGCGCGCAGCCTGCTGCATGTTGTGGGTGACGATGACGATGGTGTACTTGGATTTCAACTCGTAGATCAGCTCTTCGACCTTGAGCGAGGAGATCGGGTCCAGAGCCGAGCTGGGCTCATCGAGCAGCAGCACTTCGGGCTGCACGGCGATGGTCCGAGCGATCACCAGACGCTGCTGCTGACCGCCGGAAAGGCCGAGCGCCGACTCGTGCAGGCGGTCCTTCACTTCTTCCCACAGCGCGGCGCCCTTGAGCGCCCATTCGACGGTTTCGTCGAGCACGCGCTTCTGTTTGATGCCCTGGATACGCAGGCCGTAGACCACGTTCTCGTAGATGCTCTTGGGGAAGGGGTTGGGCTTCTGGAACACCATGCCGACTCGCCGGCGCAGATCGGCGACGTCTTCGCCCTTGCGGTAGATGTTGTGGCCGTCGAGGTTGATGGCGCCCTCGATGCGGCAGCCATCGACCAGATCATTCATGCGGTTGAAGCAGCGCAGCAGCGTGGACTTGCCGCAGCCGGACGGGCCGATGAAGGCGGTCACGCGTTGGCGCGGGATATTCATGCTGATGTTGAACAGCGCCTGCTTCTGACCGTAGTACAGGCTCAGATCCGGCACCTCGATGGCCACCGGCTCGTCGGCCAGACTGAGGCTGCGCTTGTCGCGGCCAAGGGCGGAAATGTCGATGGAATGGGTATTCGATTGCATGTGCTCACTCCGGGAAGAGCTGGAAGCTGAAAGCGCTCTTGCTTCCAGCTTCCGGCTTCTAGCTTCCAGCTAACGATTAATGGTCCAGCGCCTTGTATTTCTCGCGCAGGTGGTTGCGGATGACGACCGCACTGAGGTTGAGCGTCGCGATCACCAGCACCAGTAGCAACGCCGTCGCGTAGACCAGCGGCCGCGCCGCTTCGACGTTGGGACTCTGGAAGCCGACGTCATAGATGTGGAAGCCCAGGTGCATGATCTTCTGGTCCAGATGCAGGTAAGGGTAGTTGCCGTTGAGCGGCAGCGAAGGCGCCAGTTTGACCACACCCACCAGCATCAGCGGCGCCACTTCGCCCGCCGCGCGGGCCACGGCGAGGATCAGTCCGGTCATCATCGCCGGGCTAGCCATGGGCAAAACAACCTTCCAGAGCGTCTCCGACTTGGTCGCACCGAGGGCCAGCGAGCCTTCGCGTATCATCCGCGGAATACGCGCCAGGCCTTCCTCGGTGGCGACGATCACCACCGGCAGGGTGAGGATCGCCAGGGTCAACGACGCCCACATCAGGCCCGGCGTGCCGAATACCGGGGCCGGGGCCGCTTCAGGGTAGAAGATCCGGTCCAGCGAGCCACCCAGCACATAGACGAAGAAGCCCAGGCCGAACACGCCGTAGACGATGGAAGGTACGCCGGCGAGGTTGTTCACCGCGATACGAATGATGCGAGTGAGCAGGCCCTGCTTGGCGTACTCGCGCAGGTAGACCGCTGCTATCACGCCGAACGGGGTGACGATCACCGCCATGATGATGGTCATCAGCACGGTGCCGAAGATCGCCGGGAAGATGCCACCCTCGGTGTTCGCCTCGCGCGGCTCGTCGCTGACGAATTCCCAGACCTTGGCGAAGTAGAAGCCCAGCTTGTCGACCACCGACATGGCGTTAGGACGATAGGCACGCACGACCTTGTCGAGCGTGATTTCCTTTTCCTGACCGTCCATGGTGCGCATGACGATGCTGTCGCGGTTGAAGCTCTGGTAGAGCGACACCAGTTCGCCTTCGAGTGCCTTGTATTCGGCATCCCACTGGGCGCGCTCGGCGTCCAGTTGCGCCTGCGCGGCGGCGTCGAGTTGACCGTCGAGCTCCAACTTGCGCGTCTTCAGGCGCAGACGTTCGAGGCCATGGTTGATGCGGCCGATATCGACCTTTTCCAGCCGCGAAATCTGCGCATGCAACTCGTCGATGCGATCGATGCGGCGCTGCAGCTCGTCCCAGGCATCGTCGCCCTCGGCGACCAACTGGCCGCTTTCTTTGACGCTCAGCAGCTCGCCGTAGAAATTGCCCCACTCGCGGCGCTCCATGACGATTAGATCCGCCGGCTTGCGCTCATTGCTCAACCACTCGCCGACGACCCAGGAGAAGTCCGCGCCATAGACCTCACGGTTGCCGACCTTGAGCAACTCGCGGGTCATGAATTCGCCGCCCTCGACGTCCACCGGCAAACCGCTGGCGGCCAGCCGGGCACGCGGTACTTCTTCGGCCTGCACCCGCTCGCCGGCCAGCACGCGTGGTTCGGCACCAGGCACCTGGTAATCGGCGACCATGACGTCGGCCGGCCAGAAGTGTTCCAGTCCGCGCACGGCGATCACCGCCAGCAGACCGAGGGTCATGATCACGGCGATGGACACCGCACCGGCATTCATCCAGACCCAGGGGGTGCCGCTCTTGATCCAGGTTTTCAGCGAATCCTTTTTCACGGATCGTTACCTTTGTCTTAATCCCGACGCAGCCGCGATCGGCTGCATGTTGCGCCCGCAGGCGCGGCTCTCATTACAGGCTGGCGTACTTGCGACGCAGGCGCTGGCGAATCAGCTCGGCTAGGGTGTTCATCACGAAGGTGAACATCAGCAGCACCATCGCCGCGAGGAACAGCACGCGGTAATGGGTGCTGCCCACTTCCGATTCAGGCATTTCCACCGCGACGTTGGCCGCTAGGGTGCGCATGCCTTCGAAGATGTTGGCTTCCATGATCGGCGTGTTGCCAGTAGCCATCAGCACGATCATGGTTTCGCCCACGGCGCGGCCCATGCCGATCATCAGCGCCGAGAAGATGCCCGGGCTGGCAGTCAGCAGTACCACGCGGGTCAGCGTCTGCCAGGGTGTCGCGCCGAGCGCCAGGGAACCCAGGGTGAGACTTTTCGGCACGCTGAACACGGCGTCTTCGGCGATCGAGTAGATCGTTGGAATCACCGCGAAGCCCATCGCCAGGCCGATCACCAACGCGTTGCGCTGATCGAACGGGATACCCATTTCGTTGGTCAGCCACAGGCGCATGTCGCCACCGAAGAACCAGTTCTCAAGATAGCCGCTGACGGCCAGCGAGCCCCAGCCCACCGCCAGGATCACGGGGATCAGCAGCACCGCTTCCCAACCCTCCGGCACGCTCAGACGAACGTTTTCTGGCAGTCGGCTCCAGAGCCAGGCGGCCAGCAGAATGCCCACCGGCATTAGCAACAGCAGGCTGAAAATCCCCGGCAGGTGGTTTTCCAGATAAGGCGCAAGAAACAGACCGGCGAAAAAGCCCAGGATGACGGTCGGCAGCGCTTCCATCAGCTCGATCACCGGCTTGACCTTGCGGCGCAGGGCCGGGGCCATGAAGTAAGCGGTGTAGAAGGCCGCGCAGATCGCCAGCGGTGCCGCCAGCAGCATGGCGTAGAACGCCGCCTTGAGCGTACCGAAGGCCAGCGGCGAAAGGCTCAGCTTGGGTTCGAAGTCACCGGTCGCGGAGGTCGACTGCCAGACGTAATCCGGCTCCGGATAGCTTTCGTACCAGACCTTGCCCCACAGCGCGCTCCAGGAAATCTCCGGATGTGGATTGTCGATCACGAAGCGCTGCAGTTGGTCCCCCGACTCCACCAGCAGGCGGGTGGCCCGCGGCGACAGGGCAGCAACAGCCGCACCCTCGGCGACCGGCTCGGTCAGCAGCGTGCGATGCGCGGTGCTGTGGAAAATCCCCAGGGTGCCGGCGCTGTCGAGGGCGAGGAAGCCCTTGCGGCGTTCTTCCGGGAGGATTTGCGTGATCGGCTGGCTGCCTAGCTGGAAGTTGCGCACGTTTTGGAGCTCGGCCTGGCCATCGCTGCCGCGCACCATGAACCATTGACCGATGCCGCCCGTCGAGTCGCCGACCATCAGGGAGATGCCACCCAGCAAGGCGGCCACGCTGGTGATTTCACCCTTGCCACCGAGCAGCTTGTAGCGCCCGTTGAGTTGCTTGCGGCGTAGATCGAAGACATCGACGCTGGCCCGACCACTCACCGCGAACAGCCACATATGGCGCGGATCGATGCGCAGCGCCTTGATCGGCTCGGAAAGTTGCGGAAGATCCAGGCGCTCCTGTTCCTGGGTGGTTTCCCCTGTCAGCAGATTCTCGGTGGTGGCAATCCGCAGTGCCTGGAGCGCGCCATTGGCGGCGCCGGCTACCATCAAGGTCTTGCCGTTTACGCTGACCGCGGCGTGGGCGATGGGCCGGCCTTCTGGGTCGAGCTGCAGCGGTTCCTGGCCGAACGGGTAATCCAGCTGTGGAGTGATGGTCTTGTTGCCGTTCGGGTAGGTGACCTTGTAGTTGTGTTCGACGACGAGCACCTGGCCATTCTCCAGGCCCAGCACGATACGTCGATTGCCGGGCGTGTCCTGGCCAACCGAGACGATGCGGCTGCCAGCCGGTAGCGGCAGGTCGATGGTGCGCAAGGATTCCCCGGTCCGCAGGCTGAAGAAGCGAACCAGGCCATCGTTGCCGAGGCGCATGGCGACCTGATTCTGCTCTTCCATGGCCAGCAACAGCGGCTCGCCAGCGTCTGCCAGCCAAGTCGGCTGTTGCGCATCGCGCGCCTCCAGCTCGGCGCCCTGAAACATCGGCAGGACGACCTGTGCGAGGTAGAAGAAAATCAGGCAGATGGCGCCAAGCACGGCGAGGCCACCAATGGAGACGTACCAACGCGCCAGGTTGTCGTTTAGCGCGCGGATGCGGCGCTTGCGTTGTAGAGCCGGCGTATTGAAATCCAGCCGTTGCACATCGGAATTCGCGCTCATGGTCTCTATATCGTTCATGCGAAGGTCCTGGCCGCTCAGGCCGTCAAAACTGCTGCGCCATCCGGCACGCGTCGTTCCACTGGATACCGAGGGCCGCTGGGCGCCTAAATCTAATCAAGCTGTGTGACAGAAACATTACAGCGAGGTGACGCGACGACGCCCGCCAGCGCAAAAGTGCGTGGCGGGCGTCGAGCTCAGGCTCGCAGCGGCTGCCGCGAGACTGGCGTGCGTCTTACAGGCCCAGTTCCTTCAGGGTCTTTTCGACGACGGTCTTGGGCAGCGGAATGTAGCCGTCCTTGACCACGACTTCCTGGCCCTGCTTGGAGAGCACCAGCTTGAGGAACTCGGCGTCGATCGGGCTCAGCGGCTTGTTTGGCGCCTTGTTCACGTAGACGTAGAAGAAGCGTGCCAGCGGGAACTTGCCGGCCAGAGCGTTCTCTTCACTGGCTTCGAAGGCTTCGCCGCCCTTGGACAGGGGAACGGCACGGACGCTGGAGGTCTTGTAGCCGATGCCCGAGTAACCGATTGCGTTCAGGGTGCTGGAGATCGATTGCACCACCGAGGCCGAACCCGGCTGCTCGTTGACGTTGGGCTTGAAGTCACCCTTACACAGGGCTTCTTCCTTGAAGTAACCGTAGGTGCCGGACACCGAGTTGCGACCGAACAGCTGAATCGGCTTGCTGGCCCACTCGCCGGTCAGACCCAGATCGTCCCAGGTCTTGATGTCCTGCTCGCCACCGCATAGACGGGTGCTGGAGAAAATGGCGTCGACCTGCTCGATGTCCAGGCTCTCGATCGGGTTGTCCTTGTGTACGAACACAGCCAAGGCGTCGATCGCAACCGGCACTTCAGTCGGCTTGTAGCCGTACTTCTCTTCGAAGGCCTGGATTTCGTTGTCCTTCATCGGGCGGCTCATCGGGCCCATGTTGGCCGTACCTTCGGTCAGCGCCGGCGGTGCGGTGGAGGAACCGGCAGCCTGAATCTGGATGTTGACGTTCGGGTAGCTGCGTTTGAAGTCTTCGGCCCACAGGGTCATCAGGTTGGCCAGCGAGTCGGAGCCGACGCTGGACAGGTTGCCGGAAACGCCGGAAGTCTTCTCATAGGTCGGCAGAGCCGGGT
This sequence comes from Stutzerimonas stutzeri, assembly GCF_024448955.1. Lineage (GTDB taxonomy): Bacteria > Pseudomonadota > Gammaproteobacteria > Pseudomonadales > Pseudomonadaceae > Stutzerimonas > Stutzerimonas stutzeri_AQ. The sequence goes on along the minus strand of NZ_JAMOIH010000002.1, from coordinate 40,344 downwards.
CAACGGCGGCAACAGCGCTGGCAGCGCCTACACCAGCGGCAACGAAGGTCAGGGCCGCCATCAAACGATTCAGTGTCATACCTTGCTCCTAGCAGGGGTGTGCTCGAGTGTGTTGGAACGGGGGCCATTGTCTGCAGGCCGCGTGAACACTCTATGAACGGAATATGACAATCTGGTTACGGCAACGGAGACGCGACTGCACGGTCGCTGCTGAAACATTCAGCCGCTATACTCGCCCGGCCCGCACTACTGCGGCTTTTTCGCGCCAGAACAACAACCGCGCCGCGAGTCGACCGATGAAAGAATACGAACAGGAAGATCCGATTCCACAGGGCGATCTGGCCCTGCAACTCACTGCGCTGCCACGCGAGACCAACGGGTTCGGCGATATCTATGGTGGCTGGCTGGTCTCGCAGATGGATCTGGCCGGAACCGCCATGGCCAGCCGCGTGGCAGCCGGCCGCGTGGCCACGGTGTCCATCGATCGCATGGCCTTCATGGTGCCGGTGGCGGTGGGCGCGCAGCTGTCCTTTTATACCCAGACGCTGGACGTCGGGCGCAGCTCGATTCGCATGCTCGTGGAAGTCTGGAGCGATGATCCTGTCTCCAGCGAGTGGCGCAAGGTCACCGAGGCGGTGTTCGTCTTCGTGGCCATCGACGGTAGCGGTCGCACTCGCCCGGTATCACCACGCCGCTAAGCAGCTGCGGGCCTCGGTTGATTGACCGGCGCTCATTGCGTAGCGGTTCTTGCCAGCCAGCTTGGCTTCGTACAAGGCCTTGTCGGCGGCGTGATACAGCTGTTCGGGCGTCTGCTCCGGCTGCAGCACCGCCACGCCAATGCTCGACGTGACGTGAGCACCATGCACCGAGGCCGGATGCGGCAACGCTCGCTCTTCCAACTTTTGCAGAATCTGTCCGGCAATTGCCTGTGCCGATTGCGCATCACAATCGAGCAGTAGCAGCGCGAACTCTTCACCGCCCACCCGCGCCGCCAGATCCAGCGGCCGCCGCGAGAAGCCCACGAGCAGCGTACCGAACTCCCGAATCAATGCATCGCCCGCCGGATGGCCGAGGCTGTCGTTGTAGTCCTTGAAGTTGTCCAGATCGAGCAACAGCAAGGCCAGCGGCTTGCGTTCGCGCCGCGCCTGCAACAGCGTTTGCGGCAAGGCGCTATCGAAGCTGCGGCGGTTGGCCAACCCCGTCATGGCATCGTGCTGAGCGACCCAGCCGAGCAACTTGCGCATCAGGAACTGCTCGCGCTGCGAGTATTCATGGACGTAGCGGCTGATCGCGCCGAGCACCAGCAACAGCAGGTAATAGCTGACCGAAACCCAGTGCACCAGCAGCTCGCTGGGTGAAAGCACCACGACCGCGATCAGTACATCGAACAGAACGATCGCCATCGCACTGGCCAGGGCACGCCAGAAGGTTACGCCGAGAAAGAAGAACGAGCAGACGATCAACAGGCCGGCACCATAGCGAAAGGCGAGCTCCGGCTGGGTGAGTTCGTATTGCATGTCGATCCGCGCCGCGATCACGCCGATCAGCACAAGGAACGCCGGGAACAGACGGTTAGCGATGATTCGCGCCCGTCGCATGAACAGCGTCAGCACCAGGATTGCCAGACCGGGCACGATCTGCAGCAGGCGCAGCACGGTCAACTCACGCAACCAGTCGGGATCGTGATCACCAAATAGCTGGTGCTCGACATAGAGGTAACCGCAGACCACCAGGATCAGCAGACAGGCGCCGAGCTGCTGCGCCAATCGCGCCTGGCGACCAATATAACGGCGGAATTCGCGTTCCAGGTCCGGCGCGAACAGCAGGCGTCGGAAGCCATCGAGCAACTGCTGCCCGTAAGGCGTGTCCCGATAATCCTCGGCGGACTTGGTTTCTATGGTTCGCATTGGAGGGAAGCTCATATACAGAAGCACGCACATGATATCAATTAGGCATCATCGTGCTCGTTTTTCCGATGAGCGCCAGCCTCGGTGCAGCGCCACTACGTCTGGCTTGCGGACTCAAACGCAACGCCGCACTATCGCCTATCTACATGCACCACTGGATGTATCGCGTGATTGCCCTTCTGCTCGCCCTCTGGCCTTTATTTGCGTTGATCGTTGCCGGCTATTTTCTACGCCTGAAAGAGTTCCCCAACGAGGCCTTCTGGCCGGGCGCCGAACGGATCAACTATTTCGTGCTGTTCCCGGCGCTGCTGTTCAGCAGCCTGGCCACTGCGCCGCTGAACAATCCTGCACTGCCGCGCCTGGCCGGCGCGGTCATGCTCGGACTGGGGCTGATATGGGTCGGACTGTTGCTGGTCAAGCGGATGCGCGGCTGGCCGGCCGCTCGCTTCGGCGCGGTTGCCCAGGGCGCACTACGCTTCAATACCTATCTGGGTCTGGCGGCGGTGGGCAGCCTGTTCGGCAAGGAAGGCCTGGCGCTGGCGGCGCTGATGCTGGCGCTGATGGTGCCAACGGTGAACGTCATGTCGGTCTGGGCGCTGACCGCCGAGCGTGGCGTCAATGTGCGCTCGCTGTTACTGCCGATCATCAAGAATCCGCTGATTCTTGCCTGTCTGGCCGGTGCGCTGGTGAACCTCGCAGGGCTGGGCTTGCCCGGCGGGACCGATCGACTATTGAGCCTGCTGGCCGCTGCCAGCTTACCGCTAGGGCTACTCTGCGTCGGCGCGGCACTCAAGCCGCAGGAGCTGAGCGGGGAGATCCCGGCGCTGGGCTGGAACAGCGCGACACGCCTGCTGGCCGTCCCGCTGCTGGCTTATGGCGTGGCATTGGCTCTCGGATTACCGGACATGGAGACGAGCATCCTGGTGCTGTTCTTCGCCCTCCCCACCGCACCCACTGCTTACGTCCTGACCCGCCAGCTTGGAGGCGACAGCCACCTGATGGCCGGCATCATTACGCTGCAGACGCTGCTCGCTGCGGCCAGCTTGCCGTTGGTGCTGACGCTGCTGAACAGTTGAGATAAACGCACCGGCCGGGCCGAAGCATCCTCAAGTCGACCAGAACATCGCGAGCGGCACGGCCACCAGGTGCTCATCAAAAGGCACGACTTGCTCTCCTGTGTAGAAGACCACGCCGCGCTTGAACTGCTGCGGCGTGGTCTCGCGCAGATGGCGAAGACCGTTGAAGTCCTTGCTCGTGATAGTGGCCGCTGCCTTGACTTCAATGCCGATGAGGTCGCCCCGACGATTCTCCAGCACGAAATCGACCTCGACACCCGTGGAAGTACGGTAGTGCATCAGTTGCGTGCGCAGATCCGACCAGCTTTGGTGCTTGGCCAGCTCGGCATGAACGAAGCCCTCCACCAGATTTCCTGGCAGCCCCAGGCCGGACGCTATGCCCGATTCGCTCAAGCCCTGCAGATGAGCCATTAATCCGTAGTCGGTCACGAACAGTTTGGGCGATTTCTGTAGCCGCTTGCCGAGATTGGACGACCAGGCGGGTACCTGACGCACAAGAAAAAGCGTCTCCAACAAGGTCAGATAGCGCTTGAGCGTGGTCTGCGGAATGCCCGTCGAGCGGGAAAGCTCGGCGGCATTCAGCAGTCCGCCACTACGGGCACCCAGCAGTTGCATCAGCCGCGGCATCTCCGTCAGCCCGTCTATCTGGGCCAGGTCGCGTACGTCGCGCAGTAGAATTGTATGGAGATAGCTATCGAACCAGGCTTCCCGGCGGCGTTCGCTGGCACGGCTCAGCGCCTCCGGATATCCACCTCTGCTTAGCCTCACGATGAAGTCCTGCCGCTCGAAATGATACTTGTCTGGCAGTTGGCCATCGAACAGTCGATCGATCACGCTCAGGGGCTGACGTTCTATTTCGCTTTGCGCCAAAGGCCACAGGTTCAGAACTTCCATGCGTCCTGCCAGGGAATCAGCAATCTGCGGTAGCAACAGAACATTGGCCGAGCCGGTCAGGAGGAAACGGCCAGATGTGCGATCACGATCTACCGCAGCCTTGATCGCCAGGAATACCCCAGGAGCACGCTGCACCTCATCGAGGCAGACCGCTCCCTTCAACGCATTGATGAAACCGAATGGGTCAGCCTGCACCGCAGCCAGCACAGCCGGGTCATCAAAGGTGTAGTAAGTGGCATCGCGGCCAAGGTCTTGGATCAGCGTACTCTTGCCGGTCTGACGGGCGCCGTTGACCAGCACGACAGGCGAATCGTTCAAAGCAGCCAGTAAATGTTGACGGATTCTGCGTGCGTACATGGTGTAATTTCATCCAGCAAGTGGGTGAAATTACACCACAACCGGACGACAGGGAACAGTATCGATTCTCCCGCTCATGTTTCTAGAACAAACCAAGCTGCTCTATCGGCTCGGCAAGCTTATCCGGATCGCCTCTCTCCGACTCCTGCCTGCTCCGTGCCAGCCGTTGCGCCAAGCCTGCTGCTCGCTCGGCTCGTGTATTCACCGCCTCGGCGAGCCGCGCCGGCAGCGCCCAGATCTCGACCTTACGCTTGGCGCGGGTAATGCCGGTGTAAAACAGCGAGCGGGTCAGCAGTGGGCTGGGCTGTTCGGGTAGCGCCAGCAGCACCTCATCGAACTCCGAGCCCTGGCTCTTGTGCACGGTCATGGCGAAGGCGCTGTCGTGGCTTGGCAGCCGCGCCGGGGCGAAGCCGCGATAACCTTCATCACCCTCGAAAAACACCCGCAGGCCGTGCTCGGTTTTCAGACATAGACCAATGTCGCCGTTGAACAGCCCCAGCGCGTAGTCGTTCTGCCGGACCATCACTGCACGGCCGGGATACCAGCGTTCGCGTGCCGGCACGCCGAGGCGCCGTTTGAAGCGCGCTTCCAGCGCCTCGTTGAGGCCGGTGACGCCAAAGGCACCTTCGCGCTGAGCCGTCAGCGCGCGAAAGCCGTTGAAGGCATCGAACGCTGCAGTCGGATCCGACTGCCGTGCCGCCTGTAGATAAGGCGCATAGCCCTGTTCTAGGCGTTCGATCAGCGTGTTGGGGCTGGGCGCCGCGTTCCAGGCCAGATCGACGCGGCCTTCCTGCAGCAACGCGGCGGTACCCTTGGCGTCGCCACCGTTGATCCGCCGCGCCAGTTCGCCGATGCCACTGTCGCCGGCGAAGCGATGGCTGTGGGTCAGCAGCACCACCGCATCACCCAGGCGCGAGCGCGGCGTCTCGACCGGCACGCTTTGCCCGGTGATGCGCTGCAAGTCGCCCGCTGCCTGGGCGTCAAAGCCGCGCCCTTCGCAGAGCTCGGCGAACACCGCACCGGCCTCCACCGCCGCCAGTTGATCCTTGTCGCCGAGCAGGATCAGCCGTGCCTTTGGCGGAAGTGCGACGACCAGCTTGGCCATCAATGCCAGATCGACCATCGACGCCTCGTCCACCACCAGCACGTCCAGCGGCAGCGGGTTGGCTGCGTCGTGACGGACTTTCGGGCTGTCGCCACGGCTGCCGAGCAGGCGATGCAGCGTGCGTGCCTCATCCGGCAGCGCGTCCTTGAGCGCATCGCTTATCGGTAAATTGGCCTTGGCGTTGCGGATCGCCTCGGCCATGCGCGCCGCCGCCTTGCCGGTGGGCGCGGCCAGGCCGATGGCGAGGCGCTCGGCTCCGGGCTGCTCCAGCAGCGCAGCCAGCAACCGCACTACGGTCGTGGTCTTGCCTGTGCCGGGGCCGCCGGAAATCACCGCCAGCCGACGCCGCACCGCCTGCGCTGCAGCCAGCCGTTGCCAGTCGGGGCTCTGCTGATTGAAGTCGAACAACCGCGCCAGGCTGTCGCTGAGCTGCGGTTCGTCCACCTCAGGCACATCCGCCGAGCGGGACAGCAGCTGTTCGGCCAGCTGTTGTTCGTAAGCTTGGTAACGGGACAGATAGAGGCGGTCGCCGACGAGCGTGAGCGGTGCGTAGTCATCGGGCCCACCGACCAGCGGGGATATCTTCAGATGCTCACGCCAGCTAGCGAGTGGCGGCAGGCTGACATCATGATCCGGCCAGGGCCGCTTACCGGCCAGGCTCCCCAGTAGCAAACAGACGTCGCCGTTACCAAGCGCCTCGCAGCACAGCGCGGCGCCGAGCAGCACCGGCTCGGATGCCATTGGATCGAGGCGCCGCAAACTGTCAATGAAGGCACGCTCCAACGGGCCGAGCGGCAGGTCCGAGCGAAGCGTCATTGCGCGTCCCTCCACGCGGTAGGCGTCGCGCCGTTCAAGCGGTGGGCTGAAGCCCACCCTACAGAAAAATTGGAGCGCGCCGGCTCCAGGCTTGCCACCTGTAGGGTGAGCTTTAGCCCACCAAAACGTGCAGCACCACATGGGCGTTGCGCTGATGCAAACCTCTCGCCCCACTTCACAGAACATGCTTCTCGCATCATCTACCCTCCTCGAACAACCGATCCAGCGCATCGAGCAGCGCATCGTCCGGCCGTGCGAAATAAACGCCCGCCTCGGGCATGCCGCGCAGGAATAGGTAGAACGCGCCGCCGAGTTGCTCGTCGCGGAAGTCTGCCAGGCGCTGGCGCAGGAAGCGGCGCAGCGCCACCAGGTAGATCAGGTATTGCAGGTAATAGTGTTCGCCCGCCAGCGCCTGCAGCAGCCGCTCGCCGCCGTAGTAGCTCGCGTCCGGGCCGAGCCAGTTGGACTTGTAGTCCGCGATGTACCAGCGCCCGTCGTGCTCGAAGGTCAGGTCGATAAAGCCTTTGAGAAAGCCCTTGAGGCTGTCGAACTCCAGGCGTGCCGCCGCCTCGCGCAGCGGCGCGGCAAGGCCGTTGGCCGGGTCGGTCAACAGGGTTCGCAAGCGCATCACATCGAGATCCTGAACCGGAAAGGTGAAGCCCAGCTCGGGTAATCGCCGTGCGGCTTGCAGGTCGGAAAGGCTTAGGCCGGCGCCATCCAGGTCGGTCTCCAGGACCTGTTGCAGATGGGCGGAGGCGACCTCTTTCCACTCCAGCGGCAGCCCATAGGCCTGCAACGCCGGCTCGACGAGCTCCGACAGCTCGCCCTTGCCGCGTGCCCAGTCTTCGAGAATCGCATGCAGGCAGGTACCGGCACGTGCACCGCGAGGGAAGGCGAAAAAGCCGCTGCCCGGTTCGCCGGCATCAGGAATCGCCAGGGCGTCGCGGTCCGGCGCTTCCATGTGCATGCCGGCGGCCAAACCGGAAAAGCTGCCGATACGCCAGGCGCTGTGCAGGCTGCGGTTGAGCTGCGACAACTGCTGCGGCGGTGCCGCGCGGCCTGGGCCATGAGCGCTGGCTTCGCGTTGTTCGAGTGGCAGGCAGGCCATGCTGCCCTCGCTCCCCTGAACCAGCCGCTCGATGGCCAGGCGCAGGCTGGCGCCGTTGAGATCGGCCAGATGATTGCCCAGCTCGGCCAACGGCTGTGCGCCCGCAAGTTCACGGCCGTGCAGCAGCCAGGCCAGGGCGCTGCTGTGCAGGCCTTCATCCGCCAGGCTGCCATCCTTCTTCGGCTTGCACAGGCACACCGGACCCCAGTGCAGCCAGAGCCGATCACGGGCACGGGTCAGCGCGACGTAGGCCAGGCGCAACTGCTCGGCGAAGACTTCCTGGCGGGCACGTTCGAGGTTTTCCTCCAATTCGCCACTGCCCAAATCCAGCAGCGGCTGGCCGTGTTCGTCATGGCAACGGGCGCTGTCGCGGTTCTTACCGAGCAACTTGCCGTCCCAGAGAAAGGGGCAGAACACCAACGGGTATTCAAGGCCCTTGCTGGTGTGAATGGTGACGATCTGGACCCGCTCGGCATCGCTTTCCAGGCGCAGCAACGCTTCTTCGCCGGCGCCTTCGCTGCCGCGCTGCGCGTTGAACCAGGCGAGCAAGGGTTCGAGGCCGGGGCGCAACAGGCTCTCGGCCTGCAGCAATTCGCCCAGGTGCAGCAGATTGGTCAGCCGACGCTCGCCATCAACCCGCGCCAGCAGCCGCTCGGCCACTGCCTGCTCGTCGAGCCAGGCACGGAACACACGCATGAAGCCCTGTTGCTGCCAGAGCTGGTGATAACGCTCGGCGGCTTCGCGCTCGGCGTCCCACTGCAGCTGATCATCCTGGCAGCGGGCGAGATCGGCGGCGCTGCGGCCTAGCATGCGCGTAGCCAGAGCGTAACGCAGCAAACCCTCGCGACCCGGTTCGGCATAGGCGGCGAGCACCGCGGCGAGCTCCGTGGCCTCTTCGCTGCGCCAGACGCTGTCGCGCCCGCGACGCACACTGGGCACGCCACGTGCGGCCAGCTCGTCGGCAATCATCCCGGCCTGGCGGTGGTTGGCCACCAGGACTGCGATGTCGCCCCCCTTCAGTGGGGTGAACCTGCCGTCCTTGTCGAAGCCAGCCCGGCCCTCGGCGGCAGCTGCCAGTTGCAGGGCGATGCGCCGTGCGGTGTCGCCCGCCGCCAGTTGCGCGGCTTCACCCTTGCCCAGCGGATCGTCGCCAAGCCAGACCAGCGACAACGGCGCCGCCTCGGCCTCCTCCACCAGGCGCAGTTGCGCGCGCGATTTTTCGGCAGCGCCCACTGGCGGGTACTGCAGGTCGTTCTGGGCGAAGGGTTGCGGATGGGTGAACAGCCGGTTCAGCGCGTCAATCAATGCCGGCGTTGAGCGGTAGTTGATCGGCAGGTTATAGGGCCGGTCGGCCTGGTTGCGCGCGGTGATATAGGTCGCCAGATCGGCGCCACGAAAGGCGTAGATCGCCTGCTTTGGGTCGCCGACAAAGCACAGCGAGGCCGGACTGCCCGTGGCGTAGATGCGGTCGAAGATGGCGTACTGGATCGGGTCGGTATCCTGGAACTCATCAATCAGCGCCAGCGGATAGGTGGCGCGCAGCGAGGCGGCCAGATCCTCACCAACCGGTCCCTGAAGCGCCTGATCCAGGCGATTGAGCAGGTCGTCGAACGCCAACAACCGCTGCGCCGCTTTACGCTCCGGCAGTTCGCGGTTGAGCCGTTCAAGCAGCGCAACCTGTAGCGCAATCAGCCGTTGCTTGCCCGCCGGTAGCGCCTCTGCCACGCGGTCGGACAGCTCATCCAGCGCGTGAGCCAGCTCGCAGACGGGCGCGTCGAAACCCTTCTTGCAGGCCTTGCTCAAGGCGCGCACGCCGAACTTGGCGGCGCCGTCTGGCAGGTCGAACATCACCGCGGGGTCAGCGAAATAGCCGTCCAGCTCGCTACGCCAGAGTTCGAACTTGATGCTTTTGTGGGTGTTCTGGTTGAGACCACCGTGGGCCAACAACTCGGCGACCCAGGCAGTACCGGCCTCCTGCCAGAGGGCCGCAGCGCGATGCCAAGCCGCCTCGACCGGACGCAGATCGGCCGCAACGATCCCGCCCTGTGGCTCGACACGCAGATAGGGCTTGCCCAGATGGCTGCGCAAACGCTGGCGCAACCACAGCGGGGTGATCCGGCTCTTGGCTAGAAACCGCGCCCAGGCTGGATCGGCATCGGCCAGCTCGCTACGCCAGGCATCGGCGAGTAGGGCATCGATGATCTCGCGGTCGTCGGCGGTCAGCTCACTATCAAAGTCGCCGCCCGCCTCGAAGGCCGCGTCCTGCAAGGCACGCTGGCAGAAGCCGTGAATGGTGAAGATCGCCGCCTCGTCGAAGCCGTGTACCGCCAGCAGCAGGCGGCGTCGTGAGGCTTCGTCCGGGTAGCGGGCATGGAGGCGATTGAGGAAGTCGTCGTCGCTTGGCGAGCCCTCATAAACGGCCAGCAGATCGGCCAGCCGCGCGCGGATGCGCTCGCGCAGCTCGGCGGTGGCCGCGGTGGTGTAGGTCACGACGAGGATCTGGCCTACCGACAGTTGCCGCTCCAGTAGCAGGCGGGCGTAAAGAGCCGTGAGCGTCCAGGTCTTGCCGGTGCCGGCACTGGCCTCTATCAGCGAGCGGCCGTCAAAGGGAGAATCGAGCAGGTCCAATTTCATGCGAACCCCCCGGAGGCGACATGGGGTTTGTCAGCACGCTTTCGCGACGAAGCGGTACGGCCACGGAGGGACCGCTCCACAGTGCATGAGCTTTTCGTAGGGTGCGCTCCGCGCACCACCAAGCCTCGATGCATGCGGTGCGCGGAGCCCACCCTACGGTGGGGGCAAAGAATCGACAGGCTCATGCGTCTTGCTCCTCGTCCTGGGCCAGGGCATCCAGGGCCGGGCCGATCAGCTGTTCGGCCAGGGCTTCGAAACGCTCGCCCAAGGGATCGCGGTCGCGGAAGGCCAGGGCGTTCCAGGGGTCTTCGGATTCGGCGGCGATGGGGCTGAATTCGGCGCCCAGCCAGGCTTCGCGGGCGCGCTTGCGGGCGCAGTCGAGCGGTTCGCTGCCACGGGCCGGTTTGCGGTAGCTCTTGGCGAAGGCATGGCTGCTGCGCGGCAACAGCGGCAGCGGTTCACGGATCGCGCAGCGATAGGCGGCCAGCCAGGATTCAAGCAGTTGCGCGGCGTTTGCCAGCGGACCCAGTTGCCAGTCACCGGCCGGCGACAGCATCAGGCTGTTGCGTTCGGTACCCGGCGTGGCGGACAGGTTGAGCAGCAGATGGCGCAGCCAGAATGGCGGCAGGTCCCATTCGCCGAGGCGACCGAGCTTCCAGCCGAACAGCCCGCCCGGAGTCACACCGTCGAGCCAGCCGTGCACCCGCACGCCGGCCAGGGTGATGTCCACGGCCAGCGGTTCGGCAACCTCTTCGGGACGCAGCTCGAACAGTCGCGGAGCGAATGCCCGCACCGGACCGCGCAGCTTGCCCCACAGCACCTGACCCAGCTCGCCGGTGGGCAGCCAGCCGGCGGCGCAGGCCATGCGGCGCTCTTCCTCATCGCTCCAGCCGTGCTCCAGCGCTTGCAGCGACAGACGACGCAGGCCGTTCCAAGCGGGCATTTCCAGGTCGAAGGGCTCATCGCTGGCAAGCGCCTCCTGGTCATCGGCCAGGCGCAGACCCAGGCGCTGTTCGAGCAGGAAGCGCGCCGGATGGCGGAAGCACTGCAACAGCTGGGACGGCTCGATGGTCAGCCAGGCCTCGTCGGGCTCGGCAAGCAGACTGGTAAAGGGTTGCACTTGTGTCCGCGGCGGTTCGGCCAGGCGCTGGGCGGCGCGGAACCAGGGCAGCGAATAGCCGGCGCAGAGCGCGCCGTTGAAGTTGCGTGGCGAGAAGGGCTGCAGCGGATGGGCGATGAGAATCTTCTGGCTGGCCTTGGGTTTTATCGGCTGCGAGGCATCGGTGTTGGCAGATTCGCGAGCAAGCTCGCTCCTACATTTGGCGGTCATGTCGACCGCTTCCAGCACTTCGCTGAGCAGTACCGAAGGCGGCAGCACGGCGTTGTCGCGCGGGTCGCGGCCGACATACGACAGATACAGCGCCTCGCGCGCCGACAGCAGGGTTTCCAGCAGCAGGTAACGGTCATCCAGTCGCCGCGCACGATCGCCCCGCCGCGGATGGCGGCCGATCAGGTCGAAGCCCGACGGCGGCGTGCGCCGGGGAAAGGCGCCGTCATCCAGGCCGAGCAGGCAGACCACGCGAAACGGTAGGCTGCGCATTGGCACCATGGTGCAGAAGGTCACCGCACCGGTGAGAAAACCCGAGGCGCCACCGCCCTGCTGCAGCGCGGCGCTGAGCTGCTGATGCACCAGTTCCAGCTCGATGGGGCGCTCGAGGTCCGCAGCCTGCGCCTGGTCGCGCAGTGAAGCACAGGCCTGGGACAGCAACAGCAGGGTGTCGCCGGCCTCGCGTTCGTCGAATAGGTTGTCGAGCAAGATTTGCAGGTCGTCCGCCCACTCACCCAGCGGGCGTGGCCGGGCCAGCTGATCGGCCAGTTTGCCGAGGCGCTCGACGAACTCTACCAACCGACCCAGCAGCTGGCCTCGCGCGCCTTCCAGCGCATCCAGCGGCCAATGCTCACCGAGCAGCGGCGCAGAGTCGCCGGCCAGTTGCGGTGGCGCAGCGAAGCCCAGTAGCAACCGATCCAGCCCCTGTCGCCAGGTGAAGGCGGATTCGTCCGGCAAGCCCAGTCGCGCCCGCTGGCTGCCATCGCGGCCCCAGCGCACACCCGCCTCGCGCAGCCAGTCGCGCAGCAGCGGCAGGTCTTCGCTTTCGATCCCGGCGCGACGGGCGATGGCCGGTTGCTCCAGCCAGGCGAGGATTTCCTCGGCGGCGAAACGGCTCTGCGCCAGCATCAGCAATTCTAGGAATGCTTCGATCAATGGCAGCTCGGCGCGCAGGCTGCGGTCGGCGAGGCTGTAGGGAATTCGCGGGCTGCCTTCGCGCGGGGCAAACACCGCTTCGATAAAGGGCGCGTAGCGCTCGATATCAGGGGTCAGCACCACCACCTGATCCGGGCTTAACGCCGGATCGGCGGCGAAGCGTGCCAACAATTGATCGTGAAGAATCTCCACTTCGCGCAACGGCGAATGAGCGATATGCACTTCCAGCGAGCGGTCATCCTCGGCCAGTGTCATGCGCTCGTCGGGCAAGCGGGTGCGCAAGCGCAGGATGTCGTTCTGCAGCGCGTGCAGCAGGCTGTCGTCGCGCAGATCTGCGTCTTCGGAATACAGGCCGATTTCCTGGCGACCTTCGCTCGTCGCGAGGCTGAACAGCGAATCGAAGAAGTCGCGGCCCTGCTTGCCCAGGCTCGCCAGCAGTGGATGACCGACATCGAGATACCAATCATCGACACCGCTCTCTGGTTGCCGCGCCAGCTCGCGAATATCGCGGATCTCGCCCCAGGCTTCGCGGCTCGGGTTGAGCGCGCAGACCACCACCTCGATATGCCGAGCCAGCCCATCGAGCACACGCAAGTGATGCGGCGGCAGGCTGCTGATGCCGAACACCAGCAGCCGCTCGGGCAGGCCGGGTAAAGGCTCGTCGCTATAGAGCCGCTGCAGCAAATCATCGAGCAGACGGGCACGATGCGGATGGCCGTCCTTGGTCAGCTCGCGCCAGAGCAGCGCCTGCCAGGCTTCATCGGGACCAAGATCGAACGTCGCCCCGCGCTCCCACGCAGCTAACCAGTCGTCGCGATAGAGCAAGTATTGGTCCAAAACGTCGGCGATCTTCGCTGCCAGTGACAGCCGCCGACGCTCGTCGCCGCCGTCGAGATATTGCGCCAGACGGGGCGCCAATTCCAGGTTGGACGGCTCGCACAGCCAACCATAGAGGCGCCAGGTCAGGGTCGAAGGGGAAAATGCCGATTGCTCCGGCAGGCTGCCCAGCACCGTGCGGCTCAGGTCCCAGACGAACTTAGCCGGCAACTGCATTTCCAGCTGCATGGCAATGCCTTGCTTGCGCGCCAGTTCCAGCGTCAGCCAACGGCCCATGCCCTGGCTCGGCACCACGACCAGCGCCGGTGCGAAGGGGTCGCTCAGTGGCTGGGCAAGCAAGGTGGTCGCCAGTTCGCCGAGGGTTTCCAGATCGGGAGCGTGGTAGAGACTGAGCATGGGCAGACCATTGAAAAGCGAAGTGGGTAGGTTACAGACCACCCGCCCGGCTAGCGAGTGACTGCACCATCGTGCACCGGCGTCGCGACAAGCTGCGTCGCGCCGGCCAGTCATGACAGTTTCTTGAACGGCACTACAGCGCGAAGGTCAACCGGATATCCCTCGATTCGTATCGCGTCGCTCGGCGCAGACGCTTGCCGTTGCCGCTCGCCGGAGAACCACACTGATGTTGACGTTGCTGCACCTGCTTTCTTCCATCGCCTTGCTGGTCTGGGGCACGCATATCGTGCGGACCGGGATCATGCGGGTCTATGGCTCGCATCTGCGGCGTATGCTCGGCCACAGCATGGCCAATGCGCCGATGGCTTTTTCCGCCGGCATCGGTGTCACCGCACTGGTACAGAGCAGCAACGCGACGGCATTGTTAGCGATCTCGTTCGTTGCGCAAGGGCTAATGGCGCTGCCCACGGCGCTGGCAATCATGCTCGGTGCCGACGTCGGCACGGCCCTGATGGCGCGGGTGCTGACGTTGGATCTGTCATGGCTGTCGCCGGTGCTCACGCTGGTCGGGGTCTGTCTGTTTCTGTCGCGCAAGCAGACCCGCGCAGGCCAGCTCGGACGCGTTCTGATCGGCCTGGGTCTGATCATTCTGGCGCTGCAGCTGATCGTCCAGGCCGCCGCGCCGATCACCGAAGCGCGCGGCATGCGCGTGTTGTTCTCGTCGCTGGCCGGCGACACTCTGCTTGCGGTGGTCGTGGGTGCGCTGTTCGCGGTGCTCTCCTACTCCAGCCTCGCCGCGGTGCTGCTCACCGCGACCCTCGCCAGCGCCGGTTTGATCAGCCTGCCGGTGGCGCTCGGCGTGGTCATCGGCGCCAACGTCGGCAGTGGCGTGCTGGCCTGGTTCAACGCCACCGCGCAACCAGTATCCGCTCGCCGCGTGGCGCTGGGCAATCTGCTGTACAAACTCGCCGGGCTGGTGGTATTGCCCTTCCTGCCAATGCTGGTCGAGTGGATGGCGACCCTCGGCTACAGCGCGCAAACTCAGGTCATCGCCTTTCACCTGGCCTACAACACGGCGCGCTGCGTGCTGTTGCTGCCCACGGTGGGCCTGATGGCCAGGCTATGCGAGCGCCTGCTGCCGGAACGTGTGCTGGATGGCGGTATCGCTCAGCCGCGCCATCTGGACCCGACCGCTCTGGACACGCCCAGCCTGGCCCTGGCCAACGCCGTCCGCGAAACCCTGCGCATCGGTGACCTGGTGGAAACCATGCTGGCGCGCCTGCTCGAAGTGCTACGCGAAGACCGACCGGAGCCGGGCGAGGAAATTCGTCGTCTGGATGACGATGTCGATGCGCTCTACAGCGGTGTGAAGCTCTATCTGGCGCGCATGCCGCGCGAAGATCTGGCCGAGCAGGAAAGCCTGCGCTGGGCAGAAATCATCGAGCTGGCGATCAACCTGGAACAGGCCGGCGACATCATCGAGCACATGCTCGGCAAAGTGCAGAACATCAAGACGTCCAAGCGACGCTCGTTCTCCGACAGCGGACTGGATGAGCTCAGCCAGCTGCACGCGCTGCTCAGTGCCAACCTGAGCCTCGGCCTGTCGGTATTCCTGTCCGGCGATTCTCACAGCGCACGGCAACTGCTGCAGCAGAAGCGGCAATTCCGCAAGCGTGAACGCGAACTGGCCCATGCCCACGTGCATCGGCTGCATCAACAAGTGGTGGAAAGCATCGAAACCAGCGCGGCGCATCTGGAACTGATCGCCGACATGAAGCGGCTGAACTCGCTGTTCTGCAGCGCAGCTTATGCGGCACTGGAAGGGCCAGGCGGTAGCAAGGGCCGATCCGCGGCAGAAATATCACGCGATGCAGCCATTGAGCATCAACCACCTGGCAAGCCAGCCTAAGGCCCGGCTAAAGCTAACGGAACGGCATCAACGGCATCGCTGCTGGCTCGCCAGATGAACATAGCGGCCACGCAAAGCAGAAAAACCCCGGCGATGCGTTGGCATGGCCGGGGTTAGTTCAGCAAAACACGTCGATCAGCTCGACTTACGCCGCCTTTGCATCCAGACGATGAGGCCGAACAGCGCAAAGCCGGGTAGCCACATCCATTCCTTGGCCCAGCGATCGGTGGGCGCGCGCACCGCAAGGATTTCCTGGTCGAACTCCAAGCCCAACTCGGCAGCGGGACTGCCGAAGGTGACGCTGTCGACCAGCACCTTGCCGTCTTCCTCATAGGTCATCAGGCCGAGCTTTTCCAGCTTCTCCTCGCCGGTCGCCCCGTCCGGAATCGCCATCAACAGACTGAACTCGCGCGTGTCGCCCACCGCGTCCTCGCCACGGATACGCAGGCGGAGCTGACTATCCTCGTCCACGATTTCCAGCGCCTGTACCAGTTGGGCCGGCGGGATATCGCGATAGGGGTCATGCACCATGTCCATCCAGAAGCCTGGCCGGAACAGGGTGAAGGCTACCAGCAACAGCATCACGCTTTCGTACCAGCGGCTACGCACCAGGAAATAGCCCTGGGTGCCGGCGGCGAAGATCAGCATCGCGCCAGTAGCAACCAGGAAGATCAGGATGCCATGCCAGAGCCCGACATCGATCAGCAACAAATCAGTGTTGAAGATGAACAGGAATGGCAGCGCGGCGGTACGCAGGCTGTAGTAAAACGCCGTGACGCCGGTCTTGATCGGATCGCCCTTGGATACCGCTGCAGCGGCGAACGAGGCTAGTCCCACCGGCGGCGTGACGTCGGCCATGATGCCAAAGTAGAAGACGAACAGATGCACGGCAATCAGCGGCACGATCAGCCCGTTCTGCTGCCCCAGCGCCACCACCACCGGCGCCAGCAGGCTGGACACCACGATGTAGTTGGCGGTCGTCGGCAGGCCCATGCCAAGGATCAGGCTGAACACCGCGACGAGCAGGAGCATCAATAGCAGGTTGCCCATCGACAGCATTTCGACCAGATCAGCCAGCACCAAGCCGACGCCGGTCTGCGAGACCGCACCGACAATGATGCCCGCTGCCGCCGTGGCGATACCGATGCCGATCATGTTGCGCGCGCCTGCGATCAAACCTTCACGCAAGTCGACCACGCCGTCTATGAAACCACCGTGCTGGTGGCTGCCGTCGCGGCGCATCCAGCTGAGCAGCGGACGCTGGGTCAGCAGGATGATCACCAGCATTACCGTGCCCCAGAACGCCGACAGGCCGGGCGACAGCCGCTCGATCATCAGGCACCAGACCAGCACCACGACAGGCAGCAGGAAGTGCAACCCGGAGAGCAGCACCGCACGGGTATTCGGCAGCTCTTCCAACGGCTTGTCCGGATCTTCGGCTGGCAACGGCGGATTGCTCGCCGCGATCTTCAACAACGCCAGATAAACCAGCGTCAGCAGCACCGAAATGCCCGGCAGCGCATAATCACCGAGAACCGGCTTGAGCCATCCGAGGCCGTAGTAGACGGCCAGCGAGAGTCCGGAAATCAACACCGCACCGAAGGCAAAACCCGTCAGGCGGCGCAGCCAGGGCCTGGGCTGGTGCGTGCCGATCGGCTGCATGTTCTGCTTGAGCGCTTCCAGATGCACGATGTACAGCAGCGCAATGTAGGAAATTGCCGCCGGCAGAAAGGCGTGCTTGATGATTTCCACGTAGGGAATGCCGACGTACTCGACCATCAGAAACGCCGCGGCCCCCATCACCGGCGGCATGATCTGGCCGTTGACCGAGGACGCCACTTCCACCGCACCGGCCTTTTCCTTGGAAAACCCAACCTTTTTCATCATCGGAATGGTGAAAGTACCGGTGGTGACCACGTTGGCAATCGACGAGCCGGAAATCATGCCCGTCAGGGCCGAGGACACCACCGCCGCTTTCGCCGGGCCGCCACGCATGTGGCCGAGCAGGCTGAACGCTAGCTGAATGAAATAGTGCCCAGCGCCGGCGCGGTCGAGTAGCGCGCCAAACAGCACGAAGAGAAAGACGAAACTGGTGGATACGCCCAGGGCGATACCGAACACACCTTCAGTGGTGATCCACTGGTGGTTCGCCATCGCAGTGAAGCTCACCCCACGGTGCGCCAGCAGACCCGGCATGTAAGGTCCGGCGAGGCTGTAAACGATAAATATCAGCGCGATGATCGCCAGCGGTGGGCCGAGCGCGCGGCGAGTGGCTTCCAGCAGTAGTGGAATACCGATGCAAGCTGTGACCAAGTCTGCGGTCGTCAGGTTGCCCGGGCGCTGTGCCAGTTGCTGATAAAAGATGAACAGGTAGGCGGCACTGGCAGCGGCCACCAGGCCCAGCGCGATATCGATCAACGGCACTCTATCGCGTGGCGAACGTTTGAACGCCGGGTAGGCCAGAAACGCCAGCAGCAGCGCGAACGCAAGATGGATGGAACGGGTTTCGGTGTCGTTGAGCACACCGAAGCGCAACATGAACGGAAGCGGCGAGGCGATCCAAAGCTGGAACAGCGACCAGAGCAGGGCTAGGCCCGCGATCATTTTCGCCATGGCGCCTTCGGGCAGTCGCGCGCCGACGTCCTTGGCGATGAGCTCTTCAGTGGACAGTTGATTGTCTTGCATGAAATGAGGCCTGTTTTTCAAGTAACGGAACCACGAAAACCCGTGGCACGGGGCTCACGGGTTTTCAGGCGAATGCGGCGGATAAAGGGCCGCCGCACCGATGCAGCAAACCTACGCAGGCCGCAGCATTTCTTTGCGGTCTGCCGGGCCGTTACATCCAGCCACGTTCCTTGTAGTAGCGCTCGGCACCTTCATGCAGCGGCGCGGACAAGCCAACCTTGATCATGTCTTCCGGCTTGAGGTCCTTGAACGCAGGGTGCAGGCGCTGGAAGCGCTCGATATTCTCGAACACCGACTTGACCAGCTTGTAGACGATCTCGGCATCAACCTTGGACGTGGTGGAGAGAACCGCCTTGCCACCGATCGACTGAGTCGCGCTGTCGTTGCCCTTGTACATTCCGCCGGGAATTTCGGCCTTGGTGTAGTAGGTTTTTTCAGCCAGCAGCTTGTCGATTTCCGGGCCGGTGATTGGCACCAGAACCGCGTCTACGGTGGTGGTTGCTTCCTGAATCGCGCCATTGGGGTGACCGACGAAATAGGTCATGGCATCGATATTGTTGTCGCCCAGCGCGCTGGCCAGTTCGGCCGGCTTGAGTTCGGCGGCGAGGCTGAAGACCGACTGATCCCAGCCCTTCTCTTTCATGATCTCTTCCAGCGTGTCGCGCTGGCCGGAACCGGGATTGCCGATGTTGACGCGCTTGCCTTTGAGATCATCCAGGCCCTTGATGTTGGCGTCACGGCGCGCCAGTACGGTGAAGACTTCGCTTTGCAGGGAGAAGATTGCGCGGATGTCGTCCATCGCGCCTGCCTTCTCGAATGGCGCGAGGCCTTCCATCGCCTTGTACTGGTGGTCCGACTGCATGATGCCGAAGTTGAACTCACCGCTGCGCAGACCGTTGACGTTGGCCACGCCGCCGCCGCTGGCTGGCGCGTTGCACTTGACGCCTTCAGCGTTGCGATTGACGAAGCGGCAGATCGATTGACCGGCGACGTAGTAGACGCCCGTCTGACCACCGGTGCCGATGGTCACGAATTGTTCTTGCGCCTGAGCCACACCGCTCAGACCAGTCCCCGCCAAAGCGGCGGAAAATATCCATGCCAAGGATTTGCCTTTCATGGATTCACTCCTTATTGGTTGTTGGATTGCCTCGCCGCACCTCGTGAGCATTTGGCGAGAAGTTGGGAGTCTAGCAGGCCATCGGTTTCACACGTAACGCTGTGAGCGACGCAGGTGAAAGCGCCGAGGGCGGCCAGCACATCGAGACCGGAGATTTCGACTCAGTTGCCCGGCGTGCGTTCCAGCGTGCGCGTCGCTGACGGCTCAGCCTTCCTCCGGGTCCTGCTCTTTCTCACCCAGGCGCCGATACAGAGTGCGACGACCGATCCCGAGCAAGGCTGCGGCACGACGTTTGTTGCCCTCGACTCGCTCCAGCACGTGGCGGATGTAACGCATTTCCAGCTCGTCCAGGGTCGGCAGCAGCGGGCCGTCGATCATCAGCCCGAACAGTTCGTCGGCGCGGGTTGCGGGCGTGCTTTCCTGATAGCTGGCGATGCGCGTCGGCAAATGCTCCAGCTCGATGTCACGCCCATGACAGAAGGTCACCGCGCGCTCCATGGCGTTCTGCAGTTCGCGCACGTTGCCGGGGAACGGATAGCGCCGCAGCTGTTCCAGCGCGGTGCGCGACAGGCCACGCACGGGTCGCCCGTCGCGTGCAGCGAAGTGCGCGACGAAACCGGCGGCGAGCAGCTCGCGATCCTCCTCACGGTCGCGCAGCGGGGGCACTTGAAGGATGAAGGTCTCCAGACGGAAAAACAGATCTTCGCGAAACGACTCGCGGCCGGCAGCCGTCTCCAGCGGCCGGTTGCTGGCGGCGATGATGCGTACGTCGACGCTCAGTTCGCGCTCGCCACCCACCGGGCGAATGGTGCCCTCCTGCAGCACGCGCAGCAGTTTGGCCTGCAACGGCAACGGCATCTCGCCGATTTCATCGAGAAACAGGGTGCCGCCGTCGGCCTGCTGGAACAGCCCCTTGTGGGCGCGACTGGCCCCGGTAAAAGCGCCGGCGGCGTGACCGAAGAATTCGCTTTCCAGCAGTTCGGCCGGCAGGCCCGCACAGTTGATCGCCAGGAATGGCCGCTGCGCCCGCTCACTTTCTGCATGCACGGCGCGAGCAACCAGCTCCTTGCCGGTGCCGCTTTCGCCGATCACCAGCACCGGCCCCGCAGCGCGCGCCAGCTGGCGGATCTGGTCGAACAACTCGCGCATCGCTCGACTGCGGCCGAGCATGCCGTGGAAGCGGTCGTCGCTGAGCAGCTGCTGAAAGCGCCGCACCTCGCCGCGCAATCGACGGGTCTCCAGTGCACGCGAAACGGCGAGACCAAGATGATCCAGATCCAGCGGCTTGGTCAGAAACTCATCGGCGCCTTCCTTCAAGGCCGCCACTGCCTGCTGAATGCTGCCGAACGCGGTGATCACCAGAAACGCCGGCGCCGCCTGCATCGCCTTGACCCGCCGCAGCAGCGCCATGCCATCGGCACCCGGCAGGCGCAGGTCGCTGATTACCAGATCCGGCTCCCAGCTCTCCAGCAGCGGCACGGCATCTTCGGCGCTGGCCACGGCGTGCACCGTTAGCGCGCGGTCTTCCAGCTCCTCGCCCAATAGCTGGCGCAGGCCGTCGTCGTCTTCCACCACCAGCACCCGCTGCGGCGCGCCGTCATCCTGCTGCATCCTTATCCTCCTCTTTGGCCAGCGCCAGTGAAATGCGAAACGCCGCGCCACCCAGCGAGCTTTCGACCAATTCGATACGGCCGCCACATTCGGCCACCACGCCATGCGCCACGGCGAGCCCGAGCCCACTGCCCTTGCCCACCGGTTTGGTGGTGAAGAACGGCTCGAACAGCGCCGCGCGGTGCTGTTCGGCCACACCGGGGCCATCATCCTCGACCTGGAACAGCAGGCAGTCGTCCTCCCGCCACCAACGAAGCAGCACGCGGCCGCCCGGACTGGCCTGGGCGGCGTTGCGCAGTAGATTGGTCAGCGCCTGTTCGAAGCGCGGCGGATCGACTTCGCAATGCAAGGCCGCGGCAGGCGCCTCGAGCAGGAGTGCGACCTTCAGCGCGGCCAGCTCGTCGGCTACCGCGGCGGCCGCCGAATGCGCCAGTACATCGGCGGGCATCCGTCGTGCCGGGAGGCCGGCGGCGCGGCCAAAGTCCAGTAATTGCCGGACGATTTGGCTCAGGCGCTGCACCTGGCTGCGTATCTGCAACAGACCCTTGCGTTGCCCGTCGTCTAGATGCTCGCTGCGCAAAACACGCTGCGCCTTGCCATCGATGACGCTGAGCGGGCTGCCCAGTTCATGGGCGACACCCGCTGCCAGGCGACCCACCGCGGCCAGTTGTTGGGTGCGCCGCAAGCGGGCTTCGAGTTCCGCCTCGCGCGCCTTCTGCTCGGCCATGCGCTGTTCGGCATCGGCGATGCTGTCGAGCATCTGATTCAATGCGCGACCCAGCACCGCGATCTCTTGCGGGCCACTGCGCGGCGCACGGTGCTGACGGTCACCAGCAGCAACCCGCGCCATGCCCTGGGTCAGCTGTTGCAAATGCCTGCCGATCGCCGACCAGTGACCGAGCAGGACGATGCAGACCGCCGCCAACGCCAGCACCGCGGCGGAAATGCCCGCGATCACGCGCAGCCGGCGTGTGTCGCGCTCGAAATCAGTCCCGCGACGAGTGACCTGCAACAGTCCGTTGATGCGCCCGCCGCTCTGTTCGAGCGGCACGAAGTAGGAATACACCTCGCGCCCACGGATTCGCTGATAGCCGCCACGACGCTTGCCATCGGCGGTCAGCTCCTGAATCGAGGATTGGTCCTGATCCGGTTCGATGGCCCCGGCAAAGGCCACCAACTCGCCCTCGTGATCATAGAGATAGGCACCGTATACACGGCCGACGCCAAGCACCGATTCCAGCACCTGCTGCGAGGTGCGGTCATGCTGCTTTTCCAAGCTGTCGCTAAGCGGCAACCGAACCGCCCGCGCCACCAGCTCGACCTCTTCCTGCAAACGCCGCTCGCTGTTGCGCTCGACAGTCCACAACAGCAGGTAACTGAAGCCGAGCATGATCGCCACCAGCGGGATCACGACCTTCAATAACAGTGCGCCGCGTAGGGTCGAAGTTCTTTGCCAAACTGCTACATGTGCCATTTCGGCACGATACAGAACAGCCTCCGAAGCGTCGATGCAAATAAGACGGCCGGAATAAGTCCTTATGAATCAAAGGATTAACGGTTATGCCTATTTTGGCACGGGTGATGCACCTTCCCTTGCGTCTTTCAGAAGCCAGGAATATCGAACATGACCAAGCTGAAAACCCGCCTTGTATCCGCCAGCCTCGCCGCCCTGTTCATGGTCGCTGGCGCTTCCCAGGTGTCGGCGCAGCAGGCCACCCAGGCCCCTCAGCCCGCCCCGGCCATACAGGCGTCAGACATCAGCGACCAGAAGCTGGAGAAGTTCGCCGACTCACTGGGCGAAATCATGGAGATCCGCGAGGACTTCACCGCCAAGCTCGAGAAGACCGGCGACCCGGCCGAGGCCCAGCAGCTACAACAAGAGGCCAATGAGAAAATGATGAGCAGCGTCGAGGACAACGACCTCAGCATTGAGGAATACAACGCCATCAACCAGGCCGTACAGAGCGACCCACAACTGCGCGATCGCGTCATCGCCATGGTGCAGAACTAAGGTTCACAGCGTCAACCAGCCCTACCTGCTCGGTGGGGCTTTTTTTGGCGCCGCAAAAGTCGTGGCGTGCAAGCCGTTCGCTGACTTACCGCGCAGCGCCAAGCCTTTGAAGAAGTTGGGCAGTGACGTAGGGTGGGCTTCAGCCCACCGTTAAGCAGATTGGAGGGCTGAAGCGGGACGCAGGCGCTCACCCTTCGGGGCCGCCCGCAGACATATGCAGTTACGGCGCTTGATTGCTCTTGCTCTGCGTCCGATTACTGCGTTCTGAACTACTGACGCTATGACGCGGAGTATCACCAAGGCGTGTCCACGCCGGAGCGTGGCGATCGTATTGGTGGGCTAAAGCCCACCCTACAAAGCTATAGCCTGTGACATAGGGTGGGCCGAGCCGTTACGGCTTCTCGCTCGATCACTTCCCGCGCAGCGCCAGACCCTTAAGGAAGTTGCGCAGCAGCTGGTCGCCGCAGACGCGGTAGTTGCTGTGCCCAGCCTTGCGGAACAGTGCGCTGAGCTCCGGCTTCGAGACCGGAAAATCAGCCGCCTTGAGGATCGCATGGATGTCGTCCTCCTTCAGCTCGAAGGCCACGCGCAGCTTTTTCAACACCATGTTATTGGTTATCGGCAGCTCGATGGGCGGGGTCGGGCGGCTCTCGTCCTTGCCGCGCTTGTAGATCACCAGACCGTCGAGAAAATACGCCATGATCCGGTCGCTGCAGGGCTTGTAGCCTTCTTCTTCGTCCTTCTTTAGATAGGCCTGCGCCTCGGCATCGGGAATCTCACAGCCGGTGAGCCGGGTGATCTCGGCGATTTTCGCGTCATCGACGTTGAGGATGTAGCGCAGGCTGCGCAGCACATCGTTGTTGACCATGGATATTCCTTACTTCGTTGTATGAGCGAGCGCGGCAATGGGTGATTGCGCTGAATCCTGTGATCCAGGCAATGACAGAGGCGGCTCGGATGGGCGCGGAGTATAGGGGATAGCGCAAATTTTCAGGAAAGCGCCGCTCGAATGGCATAAGCCGACTGCCCATCCGCTACCACCGCTACTGCGGCAATTCCACGCTGACCTTGATCGCCGAATACCAGGCCGTCAGATCGGCAATATCGGCCTCGCTCAAACTTGCGGCAATCACGCTCATCTGTGGATGTTTGCGCGCACCGCTGCGGAACGCTTTCAACTGCCCAGCCAGATAGAGTTCGCCGTTGCCGGCCAGATTGGGCGCGTCCGCCGCTTTGCTCAGTCCATCGAGGCCGTGGCAGGCCGCGCACATCTTTGCCTTGGTTTTGCCGGCTGCAATATCGCCTGCGGCTTGCGCCGTCATCGTCGTCGCGCACAGCGCCGCGAGAAGGACGAGCCGGTGAATCAGCCATCCGTTGCGATTACCTGATGCCATGAATTTTCCTTGATGCGTGTGGCTGACCGCTCCGCCAAACAGCGCGACGCGGTCAGCCCTGATTGCTTCGGTAACTCAGTTCTCGCCGCCGTCATAGGAGATACGGTAGATGGCGCCAGCGGTGTCATCGCTGACCAGCAAGGAGCCATCCTTCAGCTGGGCCACGTCGACGATACGGCCGAAGTATTCGCCGGTCTCCTCGTTAAGCCAGCCTTCGGCGAAAGGCACCGTATCGCCGGACGGCGCGCTGCCGTCGGCGGCGAACGGCGTGAACATCACCCGCGCGCCGGCCGGCACGGTGCGGTTCCAGCTGCCGCGCTGGGCACTGAACAGACCACCGCGATACTTCTCGGGAAACATCTTGCCGGTATAGAACGTCAGCCCCATATCCGCGGCGTGGGCCACGGTTTCCATAACTGGAAAGGTCAGGCCCTCCGGTGGCGTCTCCTCGGCGTACTCGTTGGTACGTACCTGACCGCCGCCATACCAGGGCATGCCGAAGTGCATGCCGGCCTTCGGCGCGTGGTTGATTTCGCCAGGCGGGGTGTCGTCGCCCATGCCGTCTACCTGGTTGTCGGTAAACCACAGCTCCTTAGTCGTCGGGTTATAGGTGATGCCCACCGAGTTGCGCACGCCGGTGGCATAGGCCTCGCGTTTGCTGCCATCGCGCTCCATGCGCACGATGCCGCCGATGCCGTGCTTGGTATAGAGGTCGAGCTTGTCCTTGGGCGGCACGTTGTGTGGCTGGCCCAGGGAAACGGTTAGCTTGTTATCAGGCCCCACGGCGCAAACCCTGGCGCCGTGGTTGTAACTCTCCTCATCGGTCGGAATCAGCTCGCCCGTCGGCACGACGATGTCTGCCGCCACATCCGGGCCTTCGTAAAAGAACTCGGCAGCGGGAAACACCAGCACACGGTTGTGCTCGGCGACGAACAGGAAGCCATCAGGACTGAAGCACGGGCCCGGCTGAGTAAAAGAAATAGCCGGCGCGAAGCGTTTGACTTCATCGGCGGTGCGATTCTTGGTCCGGTCGGTAACTGCCCATAGATCGGTTTTGCGGGTGCCGACGAACACCACGCCACTGGACGGCCCAACCGCCATGTGCCGCGCATCCGGTACCACCGCGTAGAGGTCGATCTTGAAGCCGTCCGGCAGCTTGATGCGCTTGAGGTTGTCCCGAATCGCATCGGCGATCTCGCCGTCCTGCGGCACGGTTTTCATATCGAGGGACTGGCCGGTGGTCTTCATCGAACGCATGCGTTCCAGCGCTTCGTCACTGGTGGGCGCGGCCAGCGCTATTCCAGATAGGCAAACCAGCAAGGCACTCAGGGTAAAAGATGCAGGTTTCATCGGGCCAACCTCTTCGAGGGTCGTCTCGGCGGACGATCGATATTGTTGTTGTGCTCAGCGCCTCCCAGGCCGCAGCGATAGCCTTACAACCAACTCTGGAATACGAAAAACGAGACTCTGTCACAGCGTAGCGCCAAACGGGACCTTTGCCAGAACCACCACGTGTTGGGCTGACTGACACGCCTCCCGACGAGCCGCATCGACCAACTTGCGCATGCCAGCCGAGCAACCTGGGCTTGGCCTTGTCAGAGAGCGGGAGCGCCCACGTCCGTTCGGGGCTCGCATGTCTATAGATGAAGTTGGAGAGTTGTATGAAAAGAGCCGCATTGAGTCTGGGCGTATTGCTTGCGTGCGCCCACGCAGGCGCCGTTACGCCGGGTATTCATTGGGATTATTCCGGTGAGGCGGGGCCGGAGAACTGGGCCAAATTAACGCCGGAATTCGGCGCCTGTTCGGGCAAGAACCAGACACCGATCGATATCGACGGCCTCGTCGAGGCGGACCTCGCACCGCTGCGGCTGAACTACAAGGCTGGCACGAGCGAGGTGGTCAATACCGGGTATACCGTGCAGGTGAACTACGCGCGCGGGAGCCAGCTGGCACTCGACGGCAACGAATACGAACTGCTGCAGTTCCACTTCCACATGCCCAGCGAGAACCATATCAAGGGCCAGTCCTATCCACTCGAGGGCCATCTGGTGCACGCCGACGAGAAAGGCAATCTCGCCGTGATAGCCCTGATGTTCAAGGAAGGGGAGCAGAACGCTGCGCTGGCTCGTCTGTGGGACACACCGCCGAAAGCGGGCGAGACCCAGCCGATCACCGCCATGACGAACGTCACCGAGCTGCTACCGGCCGACTTGAGTTACTACAGGTTCAGCGGCTCGCTCACCACGCCACCTTGCACCGAGGGCGTGCGTTGGCTGGTACTGAAACAGCCCGTCGTCGCATCCAATCAGCAGATCGAAGCGCTGAAAAACGCGGTAGGCCACGCTAATAACCGCCCACTGCAACCACTCAATTCTCGGGTCGTACTGCAATAACCCGCCGCAAAGCCAAGCAGGTCGGCCACGACGGGCGCTGCGGCGTTAGTCCAGCGTTCGGTTGCGCATGAATGACAGGGCGCAACCGGCGCGGCTACACTGCGCGCCTTCCCTTGATCACACCGATTCGCCTGCCTCGCGCAGGCAGGGTCGATCTGTCGTCACCACCTCTGCCGGGGCCACCGGCCAGGACTCGCCATGATTCGCATCAACGAACTGCAACTGCCGCTCGATCACTCCGCCGATGCCCTGCGTCAGGCCATCGTGGCACGACTGAGTATCGCCGATACCGAACTGCTCGACTTCAGCGTCTTCAAGCGCAGCTATGACGCGCGCAAGAAGAACAGCGAGATCACCTTCGTCTACATCATCGACGCCAACGTGGCGAATGAAGAGCAGTTACTCGCGCGGCTGGCCGATGACCGCAACATTCGCATCTCGCCGGATACCGGCTACTACCCCGTCGGTAAGGCGCCCGAGGGGCTGAGCGAGCGTCCGCTGGTGATCGGCTTCGGCCCGTGCGGGCTTTTTGCCGCGTTGACCCTGGCGCAGATGGGCTTCAGGCCGATCGTGCTGGAGCGCGGGCGCGACGTGCGCAGCCGCACCAAGGACACCTGGGCGCTGTGGCGCAACAAGGTGCTGAGCCCGGAGTCCAACGTGCAGTTCGGCGAGGGCGGCGCGGGGTTGTTTTCCGACGGCAAGCTCTACAGCCAGATCAAGGACCCGAAATTCTACGGCCGCAAGGTGATGCACGAGTTCGTCCGCGCCGGCGCGCCGGACGAGATCATGTTCGTCAGCAAGCCGCACATCGGCACCTTTCGCCTGACCGGTGTGGTCTCGACCATGCGCGAGGAAATCAAGGCGCTGGGCGGTGAAGTCCGCTTCGACAGCCGCGTGGTGGATTTCATCATCGAAGACGGCCGCATCGAAGGCGTGCGCATGGCCAGCGGCGAAGAGATTCGCAGCCGTTACGTGGTGCTCGCCCTCGGCCACAGCTCGCGCGACACCTTCCGCGTGCTGCACGAGCGCGGCGTGTATCTGGAAGCCAAACCCTTCGCCGTAGGCTTCCGCATCGAGCATCCGCAATCGCTGATCGACAACGCGCGCCTGGGCAAATATGCCGGGCATCCCGAGCTGGGCGCGGCGGACTACAAACTGGTCTATCACGCCAAAAATGGCCGGGCGGTCTACAGTTTCTGCATGTGCCCGGGCGGCACCGTAGTGGCCGCCACCTCCGAGCCCAATCGCGTGGTCACCAACGGCATGAGCCAGTACTCGCGCAACGAGCGCAACGCCAACGCCGGCATTGTCGTCGGCATCAACCCGGAAGAGGATTTCCCTGGCGGCCCGCTGGCTGGCGTCGAGCTGCAGGAACAGCTGGAATCGCACGCCTTCGAGCTGGGTGGTAGCGACTACTGCGCACCGGGGCAACTGGTGGGCGACTTCATCCGCGGCAAAGCCTCGAGCGCGTTCGGCGAAGTCGAGCCCTCCTACAAGCCGGGCGTCCGTCTGGGCGATCTGGCGCCATCGCTGCCCGACTACGTGATCGAGGCGATCCGCGAAGCGCTGCCAGCGTTCGGCAAGCAGATTCGCGGTTTCGACCGCACCGACGCAATCCTTACCGGCATCGAGACCCGCACCTCATCGCCGGTGCGGATCAAGCGCGACAACGACTCGCTGCAAAGCATCAATACCCGCGGCCTGTACCCGGCCGGTGAAGGGGCCGGTTACGCCGGCGGCATCCTTTCCGCTGGCGTCGACGGCATCAAGGTCGCCGAAGCGGTGGCGACGGCGATGCTGGCCGATCTGCAGGTTTGACCGAACCCGCCCGCAACGCGCAATGGCCAGAGCACCGATCAGCGCTGGCGCGCCATGATGCGGGCGACCGCTCCCTCGGCCCGCAACTGCTCGAAAGCCGCCTGGGTGCGCAGCACGGTAGCGTCATCGGTACGCCGGCTGTAGGCCATGTAGAGCTGCGTGGACGCGTTGGTGGTGAAGACCTTCTCGACCATGGCCGGGTCCAGGCCGGCCTCGTTGCATAGGGCGATCATGTCTTGCTCCGGCATGGGCACCAGGTCGACCTGGCCGTTGAGCAAGCGCTTGAAGTTATCGCTGTTGTGGGCCGTCACCATGATTTTGCTGAAACCGTTGGCCTGCAAGTACTGGTGACGCACGTCCTCGCGCATCACACCGATCCGATAGGTTTTCGCTGCGTCCAGATCGGGCACTTGAATGTCGCCCCTCGCCCTCAGTTTGTAGAAGTGGTACTCGATGCGCATGATCTCGCCAACCCAGCGAAACAGCTCATCGCGCTCCGATGTCCGCGCGATGAGATAAACCAGCACGCCCGGCTCCTGCAGCGCCATGTCATAGGCGCGCGCCCAGGGATACAGGCCGATCTGATAGTCAGCCAACCCTGCGCGCTGTAGTGTCGCCTCGACCACTTCGGTGGCGGGACCGGCCACCTTGCCATCGTGTAGATAGGTGTAAGCGGTGTCCTCCGTCACTACACGAAGGGTATCGGCATGCACCACAGGGCCGAGCAGTCCCAGCGAAAGGGCAATCCAGACTGTCAGGCGCATCGTGTTCGTCCTCGTCGGGGCTTAGTAGGATATCCGGTCACGCCCCAGCGTCTTGGCCCGATAAAGGGCCTCGTCCGCACAGCGCAGCAATTGATCGAAGTGGTCCATGGAATCGGCATCGAAGCTGGCCAGCCCGATGCTCATGGTCAGATACGGCGACACGGGTGAGGCTTCATGCGGCAATTTGCGCTCGGCCAGTCGCTGCTGCAGGCGCTGAGCGGCGCGGCAGGCCGCATCGGCATCAACGCCCGGCAACAGCACCACGAATTCCTCGCCGCCGAACCGCGCCACCACCTCACCGGCGCGAGCGAGCACGGATTTGAGGGTATCGGCGACGGTTCGCAGGCAATGGTCACCCTGCGCGTGGCCATAGTGATCGTTGTAGCGTTTGAAAAAATCCACGTCGCACATCAGCACGGTCAAGGGCTGGCCGAGGCGCAGGGCGCGGCGGAATTCAACGTCCTTGATTTCATCGAAATGGCGGCGGTTAGCCAGGCCAGTGAGCGGATCGCTACGCGACAGCTGCTCCAGCAGAACATTGGCGGCACGCAATTCGACGGTCCGCTCCTCGACCAGTTCAGCCAGCCGGTCACGATGCGCGGCCAGGGCCAGCTCATCCTGATGCTGACGTTCGAGGTAGGTGGAGAGCTTCGCCTGTAGCCCATTGACACCGGCTTCGAGCAGGCTCAGTTCGTCCCGCCGCTTTGCTGAGCGATCGAGCCGCAACGTCCGATCCAGATTTTCCGGCGTCAGCCCGGTCAGGTGACGGGCGATTTTGCGCACGTGCAGCGTGACGGTGCTGTTGAACATCCACATGAT
The DNA here is from genome assembly GCF_024448955.1 of Stutzerimonas stutzeri. Taxonomy (GTDB): domain Bacteria; phylum Pseudomonadota; class Gammaproteobacteria; order Pseudomonadales; family Pseudomonadaceae; genus Stutzerimonas; species Stutzerimonas stutzeri_AQ. The sequence continues at coordinate 10,430 of NZ_JAMOIH010000002.1, read as the reverse complement.
CAGCCCGGCCAGCAGCAATGACTGGATGACCTGGGTGACGACGATGCTGATGACCTCGTCCAGCAGGCGTTCCCAGAGCACCCGTTCGTTACCCTCCAAGGTCAGCTCGCCCACTGTTTCGCTCGCGCCGGCGTAGGGCTCATAGGTCAGGCTACGCTGCAGTTTGGGAATACGGGGCGAGGCGGGACCGTCCGCTCTCTGGCGCCGCAGGACCTCCGGCGCACGACCGGCGCGGATGATCTGCAGTTCGACACGACCGACCAGCGCAACCTTGGCCACGCTGTCGAGCTGGGTTTCGAGGGCATCACTGTCCATCTCCCAGATCGCCTTGGCCAGATTGCTCTGGAAGACCTGGTCGATGAGGATCAGCTCGGCGTTCATCGCGGCCAGGCTCGTTTGCCACGCCGACCAGGTGCGCACGCCAACCGTGGCCAAGGTAAACAGCAGGCAGAACCCCAGCGTTGCCAGCACCAGCCGGCGGCCGAGCGAGCCCACTGCGGCCGGAGAGGGTGACGAAGTCGCTGGGCCTGTTGGTGTGGTGGTCGTCAGAGCCATTTTTTTACGATCGCGTCATAGCGCCCATCGGCGCGCACCTTGGCCAAGGCTTCGCGGAAGCGCTCGACCACTTCGTCTGACGTGCTTCTGCTGAAGGCCAAGCACAAGCCATCGGCCCCGCCCAGATCGTCCAGCTTCAACTGAGCCACAGCCGTCTCGTCGGGATTACCGCTGGCCTGCCGCACCAGATAGTGCGCATTGAGATCGTTGGATATCCAAAGATCCACTCTCCCGGCCTTTAGCTTTTTGTAGTTGTGTTCGTATTTGTTGCTCGACTGCAGGTTCTGGCCGATGACAAAACCCCTGTCGAGCAGATACTCCTCGCCGACGTCCTGCTTCACCGTAGCGATCTGGTACTGACGCGCATCGTCGAGACTTTTGAGGTGGAACTGTTTACCCGGCAACGAAAACAGGTGCCAGCGTGTCGGCGCGATAACCCCGACCCACTTGAACAGCGCTTCGCGCTGCGGAGTCCGGGCGATCGAATAGATCAGCACGTTTTCAGAATTGAGCGCGATGTCGTACGCGCGTGCCCATGGCATCGACTGGATGCGCGCTTGTTCCCCTACCTCATCCAGCAGAGCCTGTACGACCTCGGTGCCCATGCCGGTCAACTTCCCGTCAACGGTCATGTTGTAGGGCGGCAGCTCCTCGGTGACAACGGTAATGCCTGCGCCTGCGGAAGCCGTATGGCTGCCGAACAGCCATGCGAGCAGCGACAGGGCAAGACTCATATGGCGAAACGACGGACGATTCATCGAACGACCTCCGTAACGAGGAACATCAGGCAGGTACCACGCAAACTGGCCATCATATTGGCATCATTCAAAGAGCATTCAAGCACTCCTTTTTCTCGGCTTCGCAAGCGCAGACTTAAACGCCCACCCACATTTGCCGCAACCCTCCGATAGACGGTGCGCGCAGGTGGCAATGGGGGCTTCTCGCCGGGGCCGTTGCTGCGATTCGCTGATGGCCGTCTCGCGACACCATGCTCTGGATGATCGGGAGCCGGCGGCCGGCGCAGTGCGAACGGAATCGAGCGATACAGCGTCGGAAAGCGCCACGGTTGGGCGCCATGCTAGAGTCGCCGCCGTCAATCACGCCGCCGGAGAAACCATGCGCCGACTGCTCACCGCCCTATTGCTGGCATTGCCATTAACCGCCACATCCCTGGCCTTTTCCGCCGAATCGCCAGCGGGCCGCTGGCAGACCATCGATGACGAAACCGGCAAGCCCAGGTCCATTGTCGAGATTCAGGAAGCCGCCGACGGCACAGTGAGCGGCAAGGTGGCGCAGATTCTGCAGTCGGACCAAGGCCCCAACCCGCTGTGCAGCACCTGCGAGGGCGAGCGCAAAGACCAGCCGATCACCGGAATGACCATTCTCTGGGGGCTCAAGCCCGATGGGAAACACGTCTGGAGCAATGGCAACATCCTCGATCCGGCGAAAGGCAAGACTTACCGCGCCAAGGTGACCTTGCTCGAAGGCGGCGAAAAGCTGGAAATGCGCGGTTACCTCGGCATCGAAGCACTGGGCCGCACCCAGACCTGGATTCGTCAGTAAAACCGCAAGTCACATCCAGGCGGGGCAACGCGGCGTTGGTCTGACCTGCGATGCGCCTCAAGCGCCTGCTCGCGCGGCCAACGCAACGGGCCGATGTTGCGCCCAATGCACTGGAATGATCGGTCCTACCGAACAAACACATCGGTCAACCGACCGCGGGGCCACCGCCCATGGCTGGCTCCGGTGTTGACGGGTGGAATGCCCGTCACTATCGTTCCCCCGGCTGGATGGGTTGATGCCTCGCGTCACCGCACGACATCAACTCGCCACTCAATTTGGGATAACCGAAGGCACACAACGCCCGAAACCCCTCACCGGGAATCGGAGCCGTCATGGATCTTCGCTTGTTTCTGCTAGCGCTCACCACCTTCGCTGCCGGCGTGGCGGAGAGCGTTCTCATCGGCATTCTACCGCCATTGGCCAGTGATCTTCGGGTTTCGGTCAGCCTGGCCGGTCAGCTGACTACCCTCTTCTCCATCGCTTTTGCCGTGGCCGTCCCGCTGCTGGCCTGGCTAACCAGACGCTGGGAACGCCGCCGCCTGCTGGTAGCGGCGCTGCTGATCTTCGCGCTGTTCAACGCTTGCGCCGCAATCAGCCCGAACTATGCCAGTTTGCTCCTGGCGCGCATCGGCATGGCCGCCTGCTGCGGGCTGCTGATCGTGATGTCGACTCTGCTGGCATCGGAGATGGCGCCTGCGGGGCAGCAAGGCCGGGCCATCGGCATCATCTTCATGGGCATCAGTGCCTCGCTGGTATTCGGTGTGCCTCTGGGCGTACAGGTCACTGACTGGTTCGGTTGGCGCTGGATCTTCTTCGCCATCGCAATCTACTCATTGCCCCTGAGCCTGCTGCTGTGGCGATATTTGCCCGACAGCCGCTCCAGCGCCCTACCGGGCCGCGCCGGCTACTTGAGACAACTGAGCCATCGACCGCTCTGGCTGGCGCAAGCCGTCTCGATACTGCTGCTCGGTGGGCACTTCACCTTGTTCACCTATTTCACGCCGTACCTGGCGGCGATGCTTGAGATGAACGACGCCACTGCGGTTAGCGGATTGCTATTGCTGATCGGCCTGGCAGCGCTGGGTGGCGGCTATCTGGGCGGCTGGCTGGCCGATCGCGTCGGTCCGCGCCTGGCCCTCGTGCTCATTCCTGCGGCCTTCTGCCTGGCATTGGCGGCCATTCCCCTGAGCTTGCACAGCGTTTTCTTCATCCCAAGCGTGATGCTCTGGAGCACCATCAGCTGGATGATTTCCCCGGCCGTGCAGAGCTTCCTGCTTCACAGCGATCCCGCCAGCGGCAGCGCCGGTGTCGCGCTGAATACCTCGGCGATGCATCTGGGCGTGGGGCTGGGTGCGGCAGTAGGCGGGCTGGTCGTAGCGCTTGCGGGCGTGGGCTGGACCCCCTGGGTCGGGCTTGGTCTGACGGTTCTGGCGTTGCTCTGCGCGATTGGCGCGTCTACTCACAGAAGAAGCGCTGAATCGGACTCGTCCGATGCACTGATGGCGGCCTCACGTTCGCGTACGGGCGCGCATTGACCAGGCTTTCGACCATCAGGTGTCTATATTTCCTGCATACGGAACTGAAGGCGGAGCAATATTGCAGGCAGCAAAAAGGCGCCCTAAGGCGCCTTTTCGTTGCAGCTAGGCGAGAATCAAGCCTTGTTGGCTTTCTTCGCAGCGCGGCTACGCTCGCCTTCGTCGAGGATCTTCTTGCGAAGACGGATCGACTTCGGCGTGACTTCGCACAGCTCGTCGTCCTGGATGAACTCCAGTGCCTGCTCAAGGGTGAAGCGGACCGGCGGGACCAGGGCGATGGTTTCGTCCTTGCCCGAAGCGCGCATGTTGTCGAGCTTCTTGCCCTTGGTGGGGTTTACGCCAAGGTCGTTATCACGGCTGTTCAGGCCAACGATCTGACCGTTGTAGATTTCCTGGCCGTGCTCGACGAACAGCTTGCCGCGCGCCTGCAGGGTTTCCAGCGAGTAGGTCAGCGCCTTGCCGGTATCGATCGAAACCAGTACGCCGTTCTGACGACCGGACATGTGGCCGGACTTCATCACGTCGTAACGGTCGAAGATCGAGGTCAGGATGCCTGCGCCGTTGGTCAGGGTTAGGAACTGGTTACGGAAACCGATCAGACCGCGGGCCGGAATGTTGTACTCCAGGCGAACACGGCCCTTGCCATCCGGGACCATGTTGCTCAGGTCGCCCTTGCGCAGGCCCATCTCTTCCATGACCTTGCCCTGAGCTTCTTCAGGGATATCGATGGTGACATTCTCGAACGGCTCGTGCTTCGCGCCGTTAACTTCGCGAATGATCACTTCTGGACGGCCCACGGCCATCTCGAAGCCCTCACGACGCATGGTTTCGATCAGTACCGACAGGTGCAGCTCCCCACGACCGGAAACTTTGAACTTGTCCGCCGAGTCGCCTTCTTCGACGCGCAGAGCCACGTTGTACAGCAGCTCCTTGTCCAGACGCTCCTTGATGTTACGGCTGGTGACGAACTTGCCTTCCTTGCCGCAGAACGGCGAATCGTTGACCTGGAAGGTCATGGAAACGGTCGGCTCGTCAACGGTCAGCGGCTTCATCGCTTCGACGTGGTTCTGATCGCACAGGGTATCGGAGATGAACAGCTCATCCATACCGCTGATGCATACGATATCGCCAGCGGTGGCTTCGTCGACGTCGACGCGGTGCAGACCGTGATGCCCCATCAGCTTGAGAATACGGCCGTTACGCTTCTTGCCCTGCATGTCGATGGCAGTGACCGGGGTGTTCGGCTTGATGCGACCACGGGCGATGCGGCCAACGCCGATGATGCCGAGGAAGCTGTTGTAGTCCAGCGCGGATATCTGCATCTGGAACGGGCCGTCGACATCGACGTTCGGGGCCGGGACGTGGTCGACAATGGCCTGGTACAGCGGGGTCAGGTCCTCGGCCATGTCGCTGTGATCCAGTCCGGCAATGCCGTTCAGGGCGCTGGCATACACCACCTGGAAGTCCAGTTGCTCGTCGGTGGCGCCCAGGTTGTCGAACAGGTCGAATATCTGGTCCATGACCCAATCCGGACGCGCGCCCGGACGGTCGATCTTGTTGATCACCACGATCGGACGCAGGCCGGCTTCGAATGCCTTCTTGGTCACGAAACGAGTCTGCGGCATCGGGCCGTCCTGAGCGTCCACCACCAGCAGCACCGAGTCGACCATCGACATGACGCGCTCGACCTCACCGCCGAAGTCGGCGTGGCCGGGGGTGTCGACGATGTTGATGTTGTAGCCGCTCCACTTGATGGCAGTGTTTTTCGCCAGGATGGTAATGCCGCGTTCCTTTTCCTGGTCATTGCTGTCCATCACGCGCTCGTCGTTGAGCTCGTTGCGCTCCAGGGTGCCGGACTGACGCAGCAGGGCATCGACCAGGGTGGTTTTGCCATGGTCAACGTGAGCGATGATGGCGATGTTACGTAGATTCTCGATCACAGTAGTGGTCTCGTAGTTGGGTCGGGCTGCTCAGCAATGCATCGAGCGGCCAACGCGAAAAATCAGATGAAAGTAAAGTGCAGATCGTTAACGACATGTCGCGGCAATACAGCCACGAAGCGGGTCGGGAGGGCGGTGGCGGATACTGCCGCCCAGCAGGCCGGGCTGTTTAGCTCGGACGATAAACGCGCACATTGACATGCCCCTCGCTCAGCAGATGATGAGCATGCAGGCGACTCATGACACCTTTGTCGCAATACAGCAGGTACTGGCGATTGGCATCCAGTTCCTTGAAACGGTTGTTCAGCGCGTAGAAAGGCAGCGTTTGCACTTCGATGCCGGGAAGTTGCAGAGGTTCGTCCTCGGCCGCATCGGGGTGACGGATGTCGAGAATGACCTGGCTGGCCGTCGCCTCGACTACTTCCTCCACCTGAATATCTTCACCCAGCTCGTCGATTACGCGGTCGATGGCGACCTGACGGGTGTTTTCCAGAGCGCGCTCGAGCACCTGCATATCGAACTGTTTTTCTTCGTGCTCGACACGGTAGCGCTTGGCGCGGGTGGTCGGGTTCTTGGAGATCACGCCGCAATACTCGGGCATGTTCTTGGCGAACTCGGCGGTGCCGATCTCGAACGCGGTGTCGATGATGTCCTGCTTGTGCGCGGCGATCAGCGGGCGCAGTACCAGCATGTCAGTAGCCGAGTCGATCACCGACAGGTTGGGCAGCGTCTGGCTGGAGACTTGGGAAATCGCCTCGCCGGTGACCAGCGCATCGATGTGCAGGCGCTCGGCGATCTGCGTGGACGCACGCAACATCATGCGCTTGAGCACCACACCCATCTGGCTGTTATCGACCTTTTCGAGAATCTCGCCGACCACTTCCTCGAACGGCACGCTGATGAACAGCACGCGGTGAGAGCTGCCGTACTTCTTCCACAAATAGTGAGCGACTTCCATTACGCCCAGCTCGTGGGCGCGACCGCCGAGATTGAAGAAACAGAAATGGGTCATCAGCCCGCGGCGCATCATCTGATAAGCCGCCACGGTGGAGTCGAAACCACCGGACATCAACACCAGGGACTGCTCCAACGCACCCAGCGGATAGCCGCCGATGCCGTCATGCTGAGCATGGATGACGAACAGACGTTGGTCGCGAATTTCCATCCGCACTTCGATTTCCGGCGCTTTCAGGGAAATGCCCGCAGCGCCGCACTCCTCGCGCAGACGGCTGCCGACATGGCGCTCGACATCCATCGAACTGAACGGATGCTTGCCGCCGCGCTTGCAGCGCACGGCGAATATCTTGCCAGCCAGCCGATCGGCGAAGTGTGCTTTGCACTTCTCGGTGATAGCGTCCAGATCGCCGAGCGGGTATTCGTGCACTTCCAGACAATGGGCGATGCCCGGCGTGCAGCGCAGGCGCTCGATCATCTCACGCAGCAGCTTTGGCTCGCTGTGTGCGGTTTCTACCTCGATGTTGTCCCACACGCCTTCCACCCGCAGTTCGGGATCGAGGTCGCGCAGCACGGTGCGGATGTTCTTCGCCAATTGGCGAATGAAGCCCTTGCGCACCGGTGGGCTCTTGATAGTGATTTCGGGGAAAACCTTGACGATCAGCTTCATGAACAGCGCGCGCCGGTATGGCGTAAAAAGAGGGGGGCGGAGTATAGCGGAATTGATCAAGCTTTAGTCAGCTTTATCTACCCGCTCTGACTGCACTCAAATTGAACAAAGGCTAAAAGCGGCGCACCAATTAAGTGCACAAAGCGGACGACGCGCATTGCCGAGAGGCCTGAGTCTTCGGCGACCCGTCGATTACAGGCGTCCGGACCCAAGACGGAGCACTGGCATGCAATTTGCTCTCTTGTGAGGCAGGTTGCCTTGGCGGAACATCGCCGCCCGGCTTCACCCTGCTTCGGAAGCATCCCCTGTCAGCGCTTCCACTTTTTGGAGAACACCATGTCGAAGTCGCTTCAACTGATCAAAGATTACGATGTGAAGTGGATTGATCTGCGCTTCACTGACACCAAGGGCAAGCAGCACCACGTCACCATTCCGGCTCGTGATGCTCACGATGAAGACTTCTTCGAACATGGCAAGATGTTCGACGGCTCCTCCATCCATGGCTGGAAGGGTATTGAAGCTTCCGACATGATCCTGATGCCGGTCGACGAAACCGCCGTGCTGGATCCGTTCACCGAAGAGCCGACCCTGATCCTGGTCTGCGACATCGTCGAGCCGAGCACCATGCAGGGCTACGACCGCGACCCGCGCTCCATCGCCAAACGCGCCGAGGAATTCCTCAAGTCCACCGGTATCGGCGACACCGTATTCGTCGGCCCGGAGCCGGAGTTCTTCATCTTCGACGAAGTGAAGTTCAAGTCGGACATCTCTGGCTCGATGTTCAAGATCTACTCCGAGCAAGGCTCCTGGATGACCGACCAGGACGTCGATGGTGGCAACAAGGGGCACCGCCCAGCCGTCAAAGGTGGCTACTTCCCGGTTCCGCCGTGCGACCACGACCATGAAATCCGTACCGCCATGTGCAATGCCATGGAAGAGATGGGCCTGGTCATCGAAGTGCATCACCACGAAGTGGCGACTGCTGGCCAGAACGAAATCGGCGTCAAGTTCAACACGCTGGTGAAGAAGGCCGACGAAGTTCAGACCCTCAAATACTGCGTGCACAACGTCGCCGATGCCTACGGCAAGACCGCGACCTTCATGCCCAAGCCGCTGTATGGCGACAACGGTTCGGGTATGCACGTGCACATGTCTATCTCCAAGGATGGCAAGAACACCTTCTCCGGCGAAGGTTATGCCGGTCTGTCCGAGACCGCCCTGTACTTCATCGGTGGCATCATCAAGCACGGCAAGGCGCTGAACGGCTTCACCAACCCGTCGACCAACTCTTACAAGCGTCTGGTTCCGGGCTTCGAAGCACCAGTGATGCTGGCCTACTCGGCGCGCAACCGTTCCGCCTCGATCCGCATCCCGTACGTGTCGAGCCCGAAAGCCCGCCGTATCGAAGCGCGCTTCCCGGATCCGGCTGCCAACCCCTACCTGTGCTTCGCCGCACTGCTGATGGCTGGCCTGGACGGCATCCAGAATAAGATCCACCCCGGCGATGCTGCCGACAAGAACCTCTACGATCTGCCACCGGAAGAAGGCAAGCTGATCCCGCAGGTGTGCGGCAGCCTGAAGGAAGCCCTGGAAGAGCTCGATAAGGGCCGCGCGTTCCTGACCAAGGGCGGCGTGTTCAGCGATGACTTCATCGATGCCTACCTCGAACTCAAGAGCGAGGAAGAAATCAAGGTGCGCACCTTCGTGCATCCGCTGGAATACGATCTGTACTACAGCGTCTGACAGTTGCCGTAAGCCACACGCAACAAGGCCTCCCTCGGGAGGCCTTGTTCGTTTCGGCCGCTTTAAGCCGGCGTTCGCAAATCTCATCGAACCAACTTGCCTGAGAACCCGAGCAGTGCAAGGCTTCAGCCCACACCCTCGCGGAGCTTCCCATGCGCATTGCATTGTTCGGCCTGCTTTTAATCCTCAGCGTCCCGGCGCTGGCGCAGATTTACAAATACACCGACGACAAGGGCAACACCGTCTTCACCAACCAGCCGCCGGACGGCGTTGCGGCGGACGAAGTGAAGTTGCCTCCGGCCAATACCGTGAATATCAAGACCCCCGAACCACCGCCGCCACTGCCTGACGACCAACAGGGCGAACAGCAGCAGCCTTACCGAAGCCTGACGATCGGCGGGATTCCCGATGAGCAGGCGCTGCGCGCCAACAATGGCACTTTTGTCGTCACGGCCCAGCTCGACCCGCCACTGCGCCGGGGACACCAGATCCGCTTTCTGCTCGATGGCATCCCCCAGGCGGGACCGAGTAGCAATACATCGCTACAGCTGAGCAATGTCGATCGTGGTACCCACCTGCTCCAAGTCGAGGTGCTGGCAGGCGGTCAGGTGGTGCAGCGCAGCGCTGAAGAATTCACCGTGCAACGGGTCAATACATCCAGTCCGGCGCTGCGCCCGCCACCAGCGCCGAAGCCACCGAAGCCTGCATCTTGATGAACGTTCAGCAGTTCCTGGCGGTTCTGCTCTTGACTGCAGCCATGCCGGCCGCTGCTGGCGTGTATACCTACGTCGACGAGCAGGGCAATCGGGTATTCACTGACCGCCCCAGTGGCCACGTGGTCGAATCGGTCGATTCCAGACCAATCAATAGCATGCCCGCTCCGCCGACGGTACCACCGGCCACACCAGACAAGACGCCGCGCGAGGCCAAGTTCAGCTATCGACTGCTCGAAATCGTCCAGCCTGAGCACGACACCACGCTGCGCAACAATGCCGGCGAACTGTCCGTCAGCGTCACCAGCGATCCCGCCTTGCAGCCCGGCCACCACTACCGCCTGCTGCTCGATGGAAGCCCGGTCGCGCCGGCCACCAGCGAGCCCACCTTCGCACTGGGGAACATCGACCGCGGCAGCCACCAGCTGATCGTGGAAGTGATCGACGACGAGGGGCAGGCACTGCAAAGCAGCCCACCTCGCACCTTTCACCTATTGCGCACCTCTCTTGCGCAGCGGCGTATGGTCAACCCCTGCAAAAAGGCCGAATACGGCGTTCGGCCCGAATGTCCGCTGAAGGACAAACCCAAGGAAAAGAAAGATATTCCCTTCGTGCCCTTTCTGTGACCATTCTATGCACTGAAATGGTGCACAGGCGGCATTAGCCTCACCCGCTGTACCGCCTCGCTGCCATGCTCTGCTTTTGGAGCGTCGGGGCAGACGGCGCCCGCATGAAAAAAGGGCGCCTTGCAGCCCGC
>NZ_JAMOIH010000001.1 GCF_024448955.1 Stutzerimonas stutzeri | reverse complement strand
CAAATGTCGCCAAGCGGCGTTGCGGGACTTGATAAGGGAATGCCATTACCTGCGTCCCGCGCCTTGCGGAACGCCGCCCGGCCTGGCGACCTTTGACGCAGCAACGCGGCTCGCGACGAAACGTCAACAGACCCTAGCACCACGCTCAGAATGATCATCGACGTGATGGGAATGAAGGTACGGCTGCGCTCCGACTCGATGCGGATATCACCCGGCAGCCTGCCAAACCAGCTCAGCAACCTCGGGTGCGTAGTGGAGCACCACACCGAGCAGAAGTAACAACAGACCTGCGCCAATCAACATTTCGCCATACCGCCTCTCGTTCTCCTGTCGCACCCGATCAGACCAACTATTTGTGATACGCCATGAATGCCGCGATGACATGCCGTGCGAGCACGTCTACCGGCTCGCTGCAGTCTGCTGCCCGTAGCAGTTTGATCTGATAGTCGCCGAGCTTCGGCAGGCTGCTGCTTTCCTCCAGACGTTTCAGCGGATGCCTGATCAGACTCAACGGATAAGGCGCGACCGCCAGGTCGGCCATCATGGCCGCTTCCTGTCCGGCGCATTGCTCGCTGGAATAGGCGATGCGATAAGAGCGGCCTGCACGGTCAAGCGCGTCCAGCGCCTGACGTCGCCATGAGCACCCGGGGCTCGCCAGCGCCAGCGGCAGAGGGCTGCGTTCGACCGCGACGCCGCCCGCTCGACCAGCCCAGACCAATGGTTCGCTGTGAATGGTCTCGCCGCGCGAGTCGTCCTGGCCAAGGTTGCCGACACTGATGAGTGCGACATCCAGCTCACCGGCATCGATGCGTTGGATCATGTCCAGGCTACGCCCCACCGATACATCGACCTCTATCCCCGGATGAGTGCGTGCAAACAATGACAGCAGGCCCGGCAGGATATGCGTGCCGAGGTCGCCCGGCGTACCGAACCGAACCCGCCCGACCAGCCTCGGCGCAATGAAGGCGTTGACCGTCTCCTCGTTGAGTTTGAGCAGCCGTCGGGCATAGCCCAACAAGCGCTCGCCATCGGCCGTCAGTGCGATGCGTCGGGCTTCGCGAACGAACAGCGTGCAACCAAGCATGGTTTCCAGCCGTTTGATCTGCATGCTGACGGCTGATGTGGTGCGAAAGATTTGTCCGGCTGCTCGTGTGAAGCTGCCGCTTTCAGCAATCGAGACGAACGTACGCAGCACATCGATTTCAAGCAACGGCATCGCGGATTGGGGAAGTTCTTCGGGCATACCTGGCATGGGATGGCCTTCAATTTTCTTGAACCTGAGGTTTTATTGTAGTCGTTTGTCTGAATCGTCAAGGGCGCTCAATCTGATTCTGTCGATCGCGAGTGGCGGTCGGTTGGTATCGGGTGCGCCCATGCGCCCTCTTAGCAGGAGGATGCAATGCGAGATTTAGAACGACAGCCAGAACGGCAGCACAAACGCTACGTGGTCGACGGCCGAGACCGGCCGGCAGTGCCGGAGTTCTATATGCCGGCCATGTGGCCAGTCGAACTTCAGCAGTTACTGACCGATTGGTTCGTAGCCTGGCGAAAGCGGCGCCTGTACCGGTGCCTGCTCAGGCTCAGCGATCAACAACTGGACAGGCGTGATCTGAGCCGCTCGCAGCTCCTCGAGAGGGAGCGCCGGCCGCTAAGGCAGATAGTGGCGGAGCAGCGTTGCCGACGCGGGTGCCAGGACGCGAACTCGTAAGCCTATGGCTTGCGTGCGATTAGCACGGCACGCATCGGTGCCGGCAGTCCTTCGATGGTTTTGTTGTGATCCTGAGGGTCGAGGAATTCCGGCAGCGACTGGTAGCGCATCCAGTCGGTACTGCGCTGCTCCTGAATGCTGGTGACGCTGACGTCCACGCAACGCACATCGGTGAATCCGGCGCGGCGCAGCCAGCATTCCAGCGCCGCCACCGAGGGCAGGAACCAGACGTTGCGCATCTGAGCGTAGCGGTCCTCGGGGACCAGCGCGGTGTGTTCGTCGCCTTCGACCACCAGGGTTTCCAGCACCAGCTCGCCACCCTTGAGCAGGCAGTCCTTGAGGTCCAGCAGGTGATCGATAGGGGAGCGCCGGTGGTAGAGCACGCCCATGGAGAACACGGTATCGAAGCCTTCGAGCTTGGCCGGCAGCTCTTCCAGAGCCATGGGCAAGTGCCAGACCGGCAGCTCATCGAGGTAGCGCTTCATGGCGTGGAACTGGCAGAAGAACAGCCAGTTCGGGTCGATACCCACCACCGAGTCGGCGCCGGCCCCGAGCATGCGCCACATGTAGTAACCGTTGCCGCAGCCGACATCGAGGATGCGCTTGTCGGCGAGATCGAGATGCGGCGACACGCGATCCCACTTCCAATCGGATCGCCACTCGGTGTCGACGTGTACGCCGAACACATCGAACGGTCCTTTGCGCCACGGCGACAGACCGAACAGCGCCTCATGGGTAACGGCGCATGTGGCTTCGTCGCAATCGGCCTCCAGACGGAAGGCCTCGCGCAGTTCGACGGCGCTGGGTTGGATGTCAGGCAGCGCATCGACGGCACGACGCCAGCGCGGCAGATCGCCGTGGCCGATGGCGAGCTTGGCGTCGAGTTGCTGTTGCAGGCCATTGGCCCATGCGGCCAGCGGGGTGCCGGCCAGGCGCCAGGCGAGAGGAGTCAGATCGAGGTTCATGGCAGGGCGATCAATGAGGCGAAATTCAGACACTGGAACCAGGGCACCACCTTGGAAAAACCGGCGTCCAGCAAGCGCTGGCGGTGGGTTTCCAGACTGTCGGGCTTCATCACGTTTTCGATGGCGCTGCGTTTCTGGGCAATTTCCAGCTCGCTATAGCCATTGGCGCGCTTGAAGGCGATATGCAGGTCGGTTAGCAGCTCTTGTTCCTGCTCGTCTTCGAAGCGCAGCTTTTCCGAGAGAATCAGCGCACCGCCGGGTACCAGCGCCTGGCGGATGGCGCCGAGCAAAGCCGGCCGCTGTTCACGTGGGATGAATTGCAGGGTGAAGTTGAGCGCCACCAGCGAGGTCGGTTGGTACTGCAGTGCCAGCACATCCGCCTCGATCACGTCGACCGGCAGCAATTCCTGAAACATCGAATCCTGAGCATGCAGATATTCGCGGCAGCGCTCGACCATCGCCGATGAGTTGTCGACGGCAATCACTTGGCAATTGTCGGTTTTCACGTGCCGGCGCAGCGCCTGGCTTACTGCGCCCAGGGAACAGCCGAGATCGTAGAGACAGGTATTCGGCTGGGCGAATTGCGCGGCCAGCACGCCGATGTTCTCGACGATGGTCGGGTAGCCCGGCACCGAGCGCTTGATCATGTCAGGGAACACGCGCACCACGTCTTCGTTGAACGCGAAGTCCTGGGGTTGGGCGAGGGGCTTGGCGAACAGGCGGTCTGGGTCGTGGATCACGGCGGTGTCTGGGCAGGCTGAAAAACAGGGGCGGCATTGTAGCGGAAAGCCGCTCGTGTCGCCGTTGCCGACTGGACGATCGGCACGGATGGCGGTCGCGGTTACTGCACTTCGATACGGCAGTCGAACAGGCCGGCGGGCTCGTCCTCAGTTTCCCATGGACGCTGATAGGTCAGGTACAGCCGACCTGCGCCGGCCTGTTCGGCCTGGAAACGCCACGTGGAGATACCATCGCCGCCGATCAGATCGTTTTTCGCCGAGCTGAACACCTCGGGGCCGAGATTCTTCAACTGCTCGGACGAAACTTCACGAAGATGCCAGCGATAACCAGTGGCCGGGTTGCTGGGCAGGCTGAGGATCAGGGTCTGGCCAGATTGCAATGACAACGGGCAGGCCGCGTCGTCATTCAGCGCGACACTGCCGGAGGGCTTACTGGCGCAGCCGGCAAGCAGCAGCACGGAGGCGAATGACAGCAGGCGGGGCAGTGTAGACATGGGCGAACGGGGCTCTGTATAGGCGGGCTTGCGTCGAACCATAAGACGCCTGTGGCCAATCGTAAAGGCTGTGCTTTTACTAGAAAGCAGCTTGCTGGCGATGCCTGGCCACGGATCGCCAGCAAACTGGTTGTCACGATTGCGGCTATTGAATCGGAGGGTTCCGACACCGCACTGGATCGTCAGAACAGCACCTTGACCACATCACTGAAGCGCTTGGCGAAGTGCATCGTCAGGCCTTCCTTCAGGTAGTCCGGTAGCTCCTCGAAATCACCGCGGTTCAGCTCGGGAATGATCAGTTCGTAGAGCTTCAAGCGCCGCGCGGCGATTACCTTCTCACGCAAGCCACCGATGGGCAGCACCAGGCCGGTCAGGGTCAGTTCGCCGGTCATCGCCACGCCTTTTTTCGGTGCCTGGTTGCGTGCCAGCGACAGCAGCGCGCTGGCCATGCTGATGCCGGCGCTCGGGCCGTCCTTCGGCGTCGCGCCTTCCGGCACGTGCATGTGCACGAACGCCTGATCGAAGAACTTCGGGTCGCCTTTGAATTCCTTCAAGTGCGCGTTCACATAGCTGAAGGCGATTTCGGCCGACTCCTTCATCACGTCGCCGAGTTTGCCGGTGAGTTTGAAGCCTCGGTTCAGCGTATGGATGCGTGTCGCCTCGATCGGCAGGGTGGCGCCGCCCATGCTGTTCCAGGCCAGCCCCGTGACCACGCCGACACCGGTGAGCAATTGCTCGGGATGCCAGAACGGCATGCCCAGATAGCTCTCGACGTTTTTCGGGCCGATCTTGATCTTGCTGTCGGGCTCGTCGAGCAGCTTGACCACCGCTTTGCGCACTATCTTGCCGAGTTGCTTGTCGAGTTGGCGCACTCCTGCTTCCCGCGCGTACCCCTCGATCAAATGGCGCAACGCGCTGTCGCTGATGGACAGGCGATTCTTCGGCACGCCAGCGCGCTCCAGCTGCCGCGGCCAGAGATGGCGCTTGGCGATGGCGAGCTTTTCTTCGGTGATGTAGCCGGACAGCCGGATGATCTCCATGCGATCGAGCAGCGGTCCGGGAATCGAATAGAGGCTGTTGGCGGTACAGACGAACAGCACCTTGGACAGGTCGAGGCGCAGATCCAGGTAATGGTCGAGGAAGCCAACGTTCTGCTCGGGGTCGAGGGTTTCCAGCAGTGCCGAGGCCGGATCGCCCTGATGGCTGTTGCCCAGCTTGTCGACCTCATCGAGCATGATGACCGGGTTCATCACCTCGACTTCCTTCAGCGCCTGCACCAGCTTGCCGGGCAGGGCGCCGATATAGGTCCGGCGATGGCCTTTGATTTCCGCTTCGTCGCGCATGCCGCCGACGCTGAAACGATAGAAGGGCCGCCCCAGCGATTCGGCGATGGACTTGCCGATACTGGTCTTGCCCACGCCTGGCGGGCCGACCAGCAGCACGATGGACCCGGCGATCTCGCCGCGGAACGCACCGACGGCGAGAAACTCGATGATGCGGCTCTTGATGTCGTCCAGGCCGGCGTGGTGATCGTTGAGTATTTTCCGTGCGCGTTCGAGGTCGAGCTTGTCCTCGCTGTACAGGCCCCAGGGCATCGATGTTGCCCAGTCCAGATAATTGCGCGTCACCGCGTATTCCGGCGAGCCGGTTTCCAGAACGGACAGCTTCGTCAGTTCATCGTCGATGCGCTTCTGGGCGGCGGGCGGCAGTACCTTGCCTTCGAGTCGTGAGCGGAATTCGTCGGCGTCGGCGCTGCGATCGTCTTTGGTGATGCCCAGTTCCTGCTGGATGATCTTCAGCTGTTCTTTGAGGAAGAACTCGCGCTGACGCTCGCCGATCTTGCGATTGACCTCGCCGGTCAGTTCCTTCTGCAGCTTGGCGACCTCGACCTCCTTGCGCAGCAGTGGCAATACCTTTTCCATGCGCTTGAGCACGGGCACGGTGTCGAGCACTTCCTGCAATTCCAGGCCGGGTGCCGTAGTCAGCGCAGCGGCGAAGTCGGTTAGGGGCGACGGTGCGTTCGGGCTGAACCGGTTGAGATAGTTCTTCAACTCTTCGCTGTACAGCGGGTTGAGCGGCAGCAATTCTTTGATCGCATTGATCAGCGCCATCCCGTAGGCCTTCACCTCATCGCGTGGATCCTCGTCGCTCTGCGGGTAATCCACCTCGACCAGGTACGGAGGTTTGCGCCGTAACCAGCCGCGAATGCGCACCCGCGCCATGCCTTGGGCGACGAATTGCAGCTTGCCGCCTTCCTTCGATGCGTGGTGCACGCGGACCATGGTGCCGTGCTCGGGCAGGCTGTCCGGGTCGAAGCTGGCGGCGTCCTGCACCGGCGTGTCCATATAGAAGAGCGCCAGACGCTGATGCGGCGTCTTGGCGACCAGCTCCAGCGTTTCGGCCCAAGGGTCTTCATTGACGATGACCGGCAAGACTTGAGCGGGGAAGAAAGGCCGGTTATGCACCGGAATGATGTACAGCTTGTCCGGCAGGTTCTGGTCCGGCAGCACCAGTCCAGTCGATGAATCGTCCTGCTCGAATTCGTGATTGATGTCGTCGTTCATGCGGCACCTGTTGCGAGTACGTGCTCTTTAGATGGGTCTGCGGCAAATGATTTCAATCCAATTGCCCACGCATCCCCGGCAACTATAAAAAACCGCCCGGCTCCAGTAGAGTGCGACGACACGTCAGGTATCCCGCCATGCTCAACGCCCGTCTGCTTCGCCTCGATGATCAGGCCCACGAACACGCGCACGACTACCATCAATTGGTACTGTCGCTGGCCGGCAGTGCGGAGTTCGAAGTGGATGGTTCTGGTGGGGAAGTCTGCCGCATGCGCGCCTGCCTGGTGCCGGGCCACGCCGAGCATGAATTCGCCGGCAAGGGCGATAACCGCATGCTTATCATCGATCTCGACGAGCAGGACCTGAGCGCCGATGATCCTCGGCTGCTGGCCCAGCTGTTCGAGACTCCGCGTTATCCGGCGTTGGATGCCGACTTTCAGAACCTGCTCAATTACGCCGGTGCCGAACTGGCCCGCTACGGCAGCGATCCACTGCTGGCGCGTGCGCTGGGTGGCGTGCTGCTGCGGGCCTTGCACTTGCGGGTGTTCGGTGAGTCGACGCGTCGACCGACCGGTGCGATGGACATCGCCCGCCTCGATGCCCATATCGAAACCAATCTGGCGCGCCGTATCACCGTCGCCGAACTGGCTCAGGTCGCCTGCCTGAGCCCCAGCCATTTCCACGCGCAGTTCAAGGACAGCGTAGGCCTCACGCCGCATCAGTACCTGCTGAAAAGCCGTCTGGACCGAGCCGCTCGGCTGCTGCGAGAAAGCCCGCTGCCGTTGGTACGAATCGCCGAGGAGTGCGGTTTTTCCAGCCAGAGTGCGCTGACCACCGCGACCCGGCGCTATCTCGGACTCACGCCAAAGCGCCTGCGCAGCAGCGAAGGCTGAAGTTTTTCTGGCGAACGCTGAGACGTGCAGTGCACGTCTTGAAATCCCGTAGTTTTTTGCAAAAGTTCAGTAGCTTCGCGCAACAACACAAAACCCTCTCGCCGTAGATTCCCCTACCGTTTGGCGTCCGCTGCCGTGTAATCACTGGCGTGCGCGTCCGCTAAGCTGATTCGAACAACACTCCACGAGAGGAGCGGCGCGATGTTCAAAGCCGGTCAAGCCTTGCAGGGCGATTTCGCCAATCTGAAAGCCGCCGAATTCTTCCCCGCTATCAGCGCCAATTACAGCGTTGACGAGGCGGCCTATCTGACTGAACTCCTGCAGCTGGCCGATCCCGGCGAAGCGGGCATCGAAGCCATCCGCCGTGAAGCGCGCAGCCTGATCGAGGCGGTGCGTGGCCGTGACAATGCGGTCGATACGCTCGACGCGCTGCTGCGTCAGTACAGCCTGGATACCCACGAAGGGCTGATGCTCATGTGCCTGGCCGAGGCGCTGCTGCGCGTGCCGGATTCGGCCACCGCCGACGCGCTGATCCGCGACAAGCTCAACGCCGCCGAGTGGGAACGCCACTTGGGCCAGAGCGACAACGTGCTGGTTAACTTCGCCGCCTGGGGCCTGGTGATGACAGGCAAAGTCGTCGACCCGGACAACACAGATGGCCGTCCTAAGAATGTCATCGGCCGCCTCATCAAACGATCCGGCGAGCCGGTAATTCGCGCCGCGATGAACCAGGCGATGAAGCTGATGGGCAAGCAATTCGTCCTGGGTCGCACCATCTCCGAAGCGCTGAAAAACGGCCGCCCGGAGCGTGAAAAGGGCTACACCTATTCCTTCGACATGCTCGGCGAAGCGGCACTGACCGCCGAGGATGCTGCCAAGTACATGGCTGACTACCGTCAGGCCGTCAAAACCGTCGGTGCCGAGCCTCAGGTGGGTTCTGGTCCGCGTCCGTCGGTATCGATCAAGCTGTCGGCGCTGCATCCGCGTTACGAAGTGGCTCAGCGCGAGCGCGTGCTAACCGAATTGTTCGAAAGCGTACGAGAGCTGGCCATCCTGGCGCGCAAGCTCGATGTTGGTATCACCATTGACGCCGAAGAGGCCGATCGCCTCGAGCTGTCGCTGGAACTCTACGAAAAGCTGATGCGTGACCCGGCGATCGCTGGCTGGGGTGAGTTCGGTCTGGTGATCCAGGCCTATTCCAAGCGCTGCCTGCCGGTGCTGGTCTGGCTGACCTTGCTAGGCAAGGAGCTCGGTGCGCGCATTCCGCTGCGTCTGGTCAAGGGCGCTTACTGGGATAGCGAGATCAAGCAGTGCCAGGTCCAGGGGCTGGATGGCTATCCGGTTTACACCCGTAAGGAAGGCACCGACACCTCCTACCTGGCCTGCGCGCGTTACCTCTTGTCCGAGCACACCCGTGACGTGATTTATCCGCAGTTCGCTAGCCACAACGCGCACACCGTCAGCTGCATCCTATCGATGGCCAGCGAGCTGAAGGCGGCGCGCGAGTTCGAATTCCAGCGCCTGCACGGCATGGGCGACGCCCTGTACGACACGGTGATCGAGAAGTACCGCAAGAACGTGCGCATCTACGCGCCGGTCGGTGCCCATAAGGACCTGCTGCCGTATCTGGTGCGACGCCTGCTGGAAAACGGCGCCAACTCGTCGTTCGTCCACCAGCTGGTCGACCCGCGCGTGCCGGTGGAAACCCTGATCGATCATCCGGTAACCCAGCTGCGTCAGTTCAAAACCCTCGGTAACCATCGCATTCCGCTTCCGCCGGCGCTGTACGGCAACCGGACCAACTCGCAAGGCATCAACATGAACATCCAGACTCAGTGGAACGAACTGTCCGGCGCCTATCAGACCTTTCTTGATCGCCAGTGGCAGGCGGCGCCGGTCATCGGTGGGCAGGCGCTCGCCGGCACACCGAACAAGGTGTATTGCCCGTATGACTTGGGTAAGGAAGTCGGCACGGCGCAGTTCGCCACGGCCGAGCAGGCCAAACAGGCCATCGACGGCTTGGCTGCCTTCTGGCCGCGCTGGAATGCCACGCCGGTCGAGCAGCGCGCGCAGATTCTCGAGCGCCTTGGTGATCTCTTGGAAGCCAACCGCGCCGAGCTGATGGCCATGTGCACACTGGAAGCCGGCAAAACCCTGCAGGACGGCATCGATGAAGTACGCGAAGCCGTCGACTTCTGCCGCTATTACGCGCAGCAGGCGCGTCTGAAGCTGGGCCGCGAAGAGCTCAAGGGCCCGACCGGCGAGCGCAACGAGCTGTTCCATGAAGGCCGCGGCGTGTTCGTCTGCATCAGCCCCTGGAATTTCCCGCTGGCGATTTACCTCGGGCAGATCACGGCGGCGCTGGTCGCAGGTAACACCGTGCTGGCCAAGCCGGCCGAGCAGACCAGCCTGATCGCCGCCCGCGCCCTCGATCTGATGTTCGAAGCCGGCCTGCCGAAAGAGGCCATCGCCTTCCTGCCGGGCGATGGCGCCACCCTGGGCGGCGTGTTCTGCCGCGATCCGCGTGTGGTGGGCGTGTGTTTCACCGGTTCCACCGACACGGCGCGCATCATCAATCGCCAGTTGGCAGAGAAGGAGGGCGCCATCGCCACGCTGATCGCTGAAACCGGCGGGCAGAACGCGATGATCGTCGATTCCACCGCGCTGCCCGAGCAGGTGGTCAAGGATGCCATCGGCTCGGCTTTCACCAGCGCCGGCCAGCGCTGCTCGGCCCTGCGCGTGCTCTATGTGCAGCGCGACATTGCCGACCGCGTCATCGAACTGCTCAAGGGCGCCATGGCCGAGCTAAAGGTCGGTCCGACGCATCTGCGCGAAAACGACCTCGGCCCGGTAATCGATGCCGAGGCTCGTGATGGCCTGCTGGCGCATATCCAGCAGCTAAAGGCCGAAGGCAAGCTGATCGCCGAAGCCAAGCTGCCGGGCAGCCACAACGGCCATTTCGTCGCGCCGGTTGCGTTCGAGATTGGCGGGATCCACGAGTTGAAGAAGGAACACTTCGGTCCGGTGCTGCACGTGGTGCGTTTCGATGCGGCCGATCTGGAAAAGGTCGTCGCCGACATCAATGCCACCGGTTACGGCCTGACCCTCGGCATACACAGCCGCAATGAAGAAACCGCGGCGCGCATCGAGGCCTTGGCGCGGATCGGCAACCTCTACGTCAACCGCAACCAGGTCGGCGCGGTGGTCGGCGTGCAGCCGTTCGGTGGCTGCGGCTTGTCCGGCACCGGTCCGAAGGCGGGCGGTCCGAGCTACTTGCTGCGCTTCGTCAACGAGCGCACCACATCAACCAACACCACTGCCGTAGGCGGTAACGCGTCACTGCTGTCGCTCGGCGACGATTGAGGTGCGGCAGGCCTGGCGGCCTGCATTTGTCGCAAGGGCGCGCCTCTCACAGGTTTTGATGCGCACCTTGCCGCTTTCGTGCGAGGCCCGCCCGGGGCGAAGCCTTTTGCTTTAAGCCGTCGCCTAGGTGACCGGATCACAACAACAACAGAACAGTTGGCGGATCGCTCTTCCGCCACTGATGGACCCGATTGGGGCCGTCGCCGGTGATGGCGCGAACCGCCATCGCCCTCTGCCAGATGGGATCGGGAATACCCTCGCGCCCATCAACAATAACTAACGAGGGAACAAGATGAGCATCAGTACACCTACTCTGGTCACGTTCGTGATCTATATCGGCGCGATGCTGTTGATTGGCTTCGTCGCCTATCGCGCTACCAAGAACTTTGACGACTACATCCTCGGCGGCCGCAGTCTCGGCAGTTTCGTCACGGCCTTGTCGGCTGGCGCTTCGGACATGAGCGGTTGGCTGCTGATGGGCCTGCCAGGCGCGATTTTCGTCGCGGGCCTTTCAGAAAGCTGGATCGCAATCGGCCTGATCGCCGGGGCCTGGCTGAACTGGCTGTTCGTGGCCGGACGCCTGCGTGTGCATACCGAGCGCAACAACAACGCACTGACGCTGCCGGATTATTTCTCGCACCGTTTCGAGGATGACAGCCGCATGCTGCGCATTTTCTCGGCGCTGGTGGTTCTGGTGTTCTTCACCATTTACTGCGCTTCGGGTGTGGTCGCTGGCGCACGTCTGTTCGAGAGCAGTTTCGGCATTCCCTACGACGTCGCGCTGTGGGTCGGTGCCGCTGCGACCATCCTTTATGTGTTTATTGGCGGCTTCCTGGCGGTGAGCTGGACCGACACCGTGCAGGCCACGCTGATGATCTTCGCGCTGCTGATCACACCCGTGTTCGTGGTGCTGGCGCTGGGCGACATGGGCGCCGCGATGGATACCATCGCCACCCAGAACCCGGCTGCCTTCGATATGTTTAGCGGCCTGTCCTTCGTTGCGATCATTTCGCTGTTGGCGTAGGGCCTGGGCTACTTCGGTCAGCCGCACATCCTGGTGCGCTTCATGGCCGCCGATTCGGTCAAGACTATCCCCAACGCCCGTCGCATCGGCATGGCCTGGATGATCCTGACCCTGGCGGGAGCCGTGGCGGTGGGCTTCTTCGGGATCGCCTATTTTGCAGGGCATCCTGAACTGGCCGGGCCCGTCAGCGAGAACGGCGAGCGGGTGTTCATGGAGCTGGTGAAGATTCTATTCAACCCCTGGGTCGCCGGTGTCATTCTCTCCGGCGTACTAGCCGCGGTGATGAGTACCCTTAGCGCTCAGCTGCTGGTGAGCTCCAGCGCCCTGACGCAAGACTTCTACAAGGCCATGCTGCGCAAGAACGCATCGCAGACCGAGCTGGTCTGGGTTGGCCGTGCGATGGTGCTGCTGATCGCGTTCATCGCGCTGGGCATCGCGTCCAACCCGGACAGCAAGGTGCTGGGGCTGGTGTCCTATGCCTGGGCCGGCTTCGGCGCTGCGTTCGGTCCGGTAGTGCTGATTTCGCTGCTGTGGAAAGACATGACCCGCAATGGCGCGCTGGCCGGCATGATCGTTGGTGCTGTCACCGTAGTGGTGTGGAAGGAATTTATCGGCCTGGGGCTGTACGAGATCATTCCAGGGTTCATCCTCGCCAGCATCGCCGTCGTCGTCTTCAGCAAGATTGGCCAGGGCGCCTCGCCCAGCATGATCAAGCGGTTCGAAGAGGCAGCGAGCGAATACCACGGCCGCTGATTCAAGGTCGTTGAAAGAAAAACCCCGCTGTCGTTCACCGGCAGCGGGGTTTCTTTTTGTCGGGACGCCGGCTGGGTTCGTTCAGTCGTCGGCGATAAGGTTCTCGCGATCATCCTTGGCGCCTGCCGCTATCAGGTGTTCGGCCTGGTCTTCGGTGACATGCGTGCTGGCACCGTCGATATGCGCGACCGACATGCGCGCGGCGGGATCGGTGCCGACTCGCACATCCATTATCGCGCTGCGGTAGGTGGTGCCCTGAATGACGGCAGAGCAGGTGCCGGTCGGGATATCGAGAGTGACTGTCATGGCGAGCCTCCGAAACGCTTTCGATGGAGCCGCAGCACGAGCGCGGCTGTTGCAAGTGAGACAGTGCCGGGCGCGATCCGTTTTGCACGACGGGTCGCGTGTTGGGCTGACCGGCATGAAATCGGCCTGCCAGGGTCGGCCTGAAGCCGACTGGTCGGTAATTGTCGATACCGCCTGGTCACAAGCGCGGACGGCGACGAAACGCTATGCTTTCGGCCTGTCGACCATCCGTTTACCAGCGCTGCGCAGCCTAGCGCTCGCGCTTCGTCAGTGGAGACGGGGGACAACCTCCGCAGCACAAGGAAATAACAATGAATGTGAGCACCCCAACACTGATCACTTTCGTGATCTATATCTTGGCGATGATCCTCATCGGCTTCATCGCCTATCGCGCAACCAAGAATTTCGACGACTACATCCTCGGTGGCCGCAGCCTCGGTAGCTTCGTCACGGCGCTGTCGGCGGGCGCCTCGGACATGAGTGGCTGGTTGCTGCTGGGTCTGCCCGGCGCGATTTTCGTTGCCGGCCTGTCCGAGAGCTGGATCGCCATCGGCCTGATCGCCGGTGCCTGGCTCAATTGGCTTTTCGTTGCCGGCCGGTTGCGCGTGCATACCGAGCACAATCACAACGCGCTGACGCTGCCGGATTACTTCTCGCACCGCTTCGAGGACACCAGCCGTCTGCTGCGCATCTTCTCCGCGCTGGTGATTTTGGTGTTCTTCACCATCTATTGCGCTTCGGGTGTGGTCGCTGGCGCGCGCCTGTTCGAGTCGACGTTCGGTATGTCCTACGGTACGGCGTTGTGGGTGGGCGCTGCGGCGACAATTCTCTATGTGTTCATTGGTGGTTTCCTCGCCGTGAGCTGGACCGACACCGTGCAGGCGACGCTGATGATCTTCGCGCTGCTGATTACGCCGGTGTTCGTCATCCTCGCCCTCGGTGATGTGGGCGCAGCCATGGACACCATTGCCGCGCAGGATCCATCGAACTTCGACATGTTCAAGGGCCTGTCCTTCATCGCGATCATTTCACTGCTCGGCTGGGGGCTGGGTTACTTCGGCCAGCCGCACATTCTGGTGCGTTTCATGGCCGCCGACTCGGTGAAGACCATTCCCAACGCCCGCCGCATCGGCATGACTTGGATGATTCTGACCCTGGCCGGCGCGGTGGCGGTAGGCTTCCTCGGGATTGCCTATTTCGCGGACAACCCGGCGCTAGCGGGTGCCGTGACCGAGAACGGTGAGCGAGTCTTTCTTGAACTGGTGAAAATCCTGTTCAACCCCTGGGTCGCGGGCATCATCCTTTCTGGCGTGCTGGCGGCGGTGATGAGCACGCTCAGCGCACAGCTGCTGGTCAGCTCCAGCGCCCTGACACAGGATTTCTACAAGGCATTCCTGCGCAAAGGCGCGTCGCAAACCGAGTTGGTCTGGGTCGGTCGCGCCATGGTGCTCTTGATCGCGCTCATCGCCATCGGTATCGCGTCCAACCCGGAGAGCAAGGTTCTCGGCCTGGTTTCCTACGCCTGGGCTGGCTTCGGCGCTGCCTTTGGACCGGTCGTGCTGATCTCATTGCTGTGGAAGCGCATGACTCGCAACGGCGCGCTGGTCGGCATGCTGGTAGGGGCGATCACCGTGGTCGTCTGGAAGGAGTTCATCGGTCTGGGGCTGTACGAGATCATTCCTGGGTTCATCCTTGCGAGCATTGCCATCTATGTCGTAAGCCTGATGGGCAAGGAGCCGGCTGCTTCCATTCAGCAGCGCTTCGAAACGGCTGACGCGGAATACCGTGCGGGTTGACCAAGGCCGTGGGCGCCTAGCCCGCCACGAGCGTTACCCCGTCGCCTGAACTGGCGACGCACACAAAACCCCGGGCTCGCTCCCGGGGTTTTTCGTTTCGGACCGATCACAACCACTGCCAGCGTGAGGCACAGGCCGTTATTAGCGTTCGAACAAATGCTTAATTGTTACGATATAACATGATAGATTCTCCGCCCGCTCAGGAAGCTCGTTCCTGCATCGCCACTGTCCGGCTGCCTTGGAAGGCACCGCCACATTCTGGAGAGTCGTATGAAACCGAAACATCACCCACTGGCCTGGGCGATCAGCCTGGCCTTCGTTCCCGCGGTCTGGGCGGCCGATCCGGTCGAACTTGATCCCGTCGTGGTCAGTGCCAGCGGTCTGGCCAAGCAGAGCCATGAGATGACGACACCGGCGGCGGTCATGGAGGGTGATGAGCTGGTGCTGCGCCGTGAGGCGACCTTGGGCGAAACCCTGGAAAGCCTGCCTGGCGTACGTTCCAGCAGCTTCGGTGCCGGTGCGGCACGCCCGGTTATCCGTGGCCTGGACGGCGCGCGCGTGAAAGTCCTGAGCGATGGCATCGAACTGCTCGATGCCTCCACCATTAGCCCCGACCACGCCGTCACCAGCGAGCCGCTACTGGCCGAGCGCATCGAAGTGCTCAAGGGGCCGGCGACCTTGCTCTACGGCGGCGGCGCGATCGGCGGTGTGGTCAATGTGATCGACAAAAAGATTCCCACCTACGTCCCGGAAAAGGGCTACGAGGGAGAGCTGGAGCTACGCGCCAATAGCGTGGCGAACGAAGGCGCCGGCGTGTTTGGCATTACCGCTGGTAGCGGCAACTTCGCTGTACGCGCCGAAGGCACCAAGCGCCAGGCTGACGAATACGAGATTCCAGGCTCACCGGATAAGCAGGCGGGTTCCTACAACGACACCGACAGCTTCACCCTGGGCGCGAGCTTCATTGGTGAGCGCGGCTACATCGGCATGGCCTATGGCGAGCAGAACAACCGCTACGGTTTGCTGGCCCATGAACATGCCGATTGTCATACCCATGGCAGCGATTGGCATTGCGTAGGCCACGATGACCATGGTCACGACGATCATGGCGACGACCACGACCACGACCACCACGATCATGAGCACGGCAGCGTGCCCTACGTCGACATGCGTCAGAAACGCTGGGATTTGCGCGGCGAGCTGAATGATCCGCTACCGGGCTTCGAACTGGCGCGTTTGCGCATCGGCCACAGCAATTATCAGCACGAGGAAATCGAAGGCGGGGAAGTGGGTACGCGCTTCAACAATGATGCCACCGACGCGCGTCTGGAGCTGACCCATCAGCCGCTGTTCGGCTGGCGCGGCGTGGTCGGCGCACAAACGCTGCGTCGCGACTTCGAAGCCTTAGGAGAGGAGGCCTACGTGCCGCCGACGCTGACCCGTAACCACGGGCTGTTCCTGTTGGAGGAGTACACCACCGGGGCGTGGCGCTACGAGTTGGGGTTGCGGCATGAGTGGCAGGACATCGAGGCCGATGGCCAACGGAACACCAACCACAGCGGTACCTCGGTTTCAGCTGGTGCGGTCTGGACCTTCGCACCGGACTACTCGCTGGGCTTCTCGCTATCGCGCTCGCAACGTCTTCCCAGCGCCGAAGAGCTCTACGCCAATGGCCCGCACGCCGCGACTCGCACCGTCGAGTTGGGCAACGTCGATCTCGAAGAGGAAACCTCGCACAACGCCGAAATCACGCTGCGCAAGTTCGCAGGCCGCACCACCTTCAGTTTCAGCCTGTTCCGCAATGAGGTAGATGACTTCATCTACGCCGCAGATACCGGGAACGACATTGGCGCTGGCTATCGCGAGATCGAGTACCGTCAGGATGATGCCGTGCTGACCGGCGCAGAAGGCGAGGTGCGCTTCCAGGCCACCGATGCTACCGCCCTGACCCTGTTTGGCGATCACGTACGCGGCAAATTGCGTGACGGCGGCGGCGATCTGCCGCGCATCCCGGCAGATCGTCTCGGGGTGCGCGTAGACCAGCGCTTGACCACTGCCCTGAGCGGCCAGCTGGAGTTTTATCGCGTACAACGCCAGGACGAGCTGGCCGACTACGAGACCGAAACCGGCGGCTACAACATGCTCGGCGCCGGTCTCAGCTACAGCGGCTCGTTGCAGCAGACCGACTATCTGCTCTACCTCAAGGCCAACAACCTGCTCGATGAAAAGGCGCGCCAACACACGTCCTTCATCAAGGACGACGTGTTGCTACCCGGTCGCAACCTGACCGTTGGCATGCGCTTGGCTTTCTAAGGTGCTCACGGCGGGCAATGTCATCATTGCCCGCCGACTCGCTCGCGCACGTCGGCTTGAATCCCGCTCTGATACCGGTCCCATTGCCTTTATAAGCGCGCCGGCAGTCGAGATATTCCCAATACGACTCACCGGTCGTCTCCTCGGCATTTCCTGCATTTGACAGGTCCAAGCTTTCTGCCACGTTTAGTCGAAGTGCGCGTAGTGCTTCCGCTTGGCAGTTCTGGCAAAAGCTCGCATCAATAGAACAAAAACAATAATTCAGGAGACTTCCCATGCTTCCAAGCAAGTTGGCTTCAGCCTGCGCGCGCGCCATTGCCGGCGTGATGCTGGTAGGTACGATCGGAATTGCCGCCGATGTTCAGGCTCGGTCGAAACCCATCAAACCACCGGTGTCCCACAGCGAATCACGTGAGCAGGATTCGCGCATCTTTGTTCCGGTTGTAGCGCCACTGGCGGCATTTCCAGGGCTGCCGAGCGAGCGCTGGACCGGCATCTACCAGGGCTCGTCCTACCAGATCGAAGTACCGCCGAACTGGAACGGCATGCTCGTCATGTACGCCCATGGCTATCGTGGCACTGAACCAGAACTCACCGTCGGACCACCCCCGTTCCGCCCATGGCTGCTGCAACAGGGCTACGCCTGGGCCGCATCCAGCTACAGCAAGAACTACTACGATGTGCGCGCCGGCGTCGAAGACACCAACGCGCTGGCGCTGGCCTTCAGCAGCCTGACCGGCAAGCCGCAGCCGACCAAGACCTACATCACCGGGCATTCCATGGGCGGCCATGTGGCCGCGGCGGCGGTTGAAGCCGAGACCTATGCAACGGCCAACAATCGGGTCCGCTATAACGGCTCGGTGCCCATGTGTGGCGTGACCGGCGACGTCTACGAGTTCGAATACCTGATGCACTTCACCCTGGCGGCGCAGCATCTGGCGGGGCAGGGCCCGACCACGTTCCCGGCGACGGACTTCCAGGCGAAGTTACCGCAGATCATCGGCGCCCTCTGGAATACCTACCCGACCGAGCCATCGGCTCAAGGACTCAAGCTCGAAGGTATCGTGCGCGAACTCAGCGGCGGCGAGCGCCCCATCTTCGCCGAAGGCTTCCGCACCAGCCTGCAAAGCGTCGTACTGGGGACCGGCGGCCGGGATGGCTCGGTAGACGGAATTCTCGCCGACTCGCTAACCGGCAACCTCGCCACCCGTTATCAGTTCGATACGAACAAGGCGATGTCTCGCGAGGAGCGCGAGTTCAACGACTCGATCATCCGCGTGATCGGCCATCCCCCAGCCAATAGCATCCGCCCGGATGGCCTGCGCTGGATCCCGGTGGTTAACGGCCAGTTCAACGTCCCGGTGGTCAGCATCCACACCCTGGGCGACCTGTACGTGCCGTTCAAACACCAACAAATCTACCGCCGCAACGCCGAAGCCAATGGCAACGGCAACCTTCTGGTGCAACGCGCCATCCGCGCACCCAGCCACTGCGACTTCACTTATCAGGAACAGGTCGAAGCCATGGCGGCGATGCTGCAGTGGGAACAACAGGGCATCAAGCCGGCTGGTGATGATGTGATCAATCCACGCGTAGTCGCGAACCCCGCCTATGGCTGCCAGTTCACGCGTAACGATGGCACTCAGAACCGGACGTCACTGCCGGCTTGTCCGGAGATTTGAAGCATCAGCACCTAGGCGAAAAGCCCTGCACATGCAGGGCTTTTATTATCCGAACACCTTGGTCAGGCTGGCTTTTCTTTGTGAGGGCCGACGCGTGACCGAACACTCAGCAGCATGGGCATTCGCAGCGCCTGAGTCCTGGCCCAGGCCGATGCCTGGACCCTGCGCAAACAATTCAGCGTGGTGATCGAAAAAACCGCCCGCGAACTGCACGGCACGCCCTGCCTCGAACTGGAAGATGTTACCCAGCTCAAGCAAGAGATCTGCTGCTCACGCATGTTCGGCGACCGCCTGCGTGACATCACCCCGATCCACGAAGCCGTCGCCACCTACGCCACCTACGCCGCCCGCGCCAGCGAGAAACTGCGTGCCCAGCAATCGCTGTGCAAGCGCGTACGCGTCAGCATCCGCACCGGCATGTTCAACCCCGACGAACCCAGATTTGCCAAAGGCATCGTCTGTGAACTGCCATACCCCACCGACGACACCCGCTACATCACCCGCGCCGCCATCGCCGGGCTGGAGCTTGTCTATCGAGAGGGCTTCGCCTTCAGCAAAGCCGAAGTACTGTTGATGGACCTCTGCCAGCGCGGCGAATACACCGATGACCTTTTCACCGAAACCCAAACCGCGACCTCGGAGCGGGTCATGGGCGTGCTCGATGCCGTCAATGCGAAGTGGGGGCGGAACACGCTCAGACCGGGCCGCATCCCTACAGAGCCTGATTGGGGGATGCGGCGGGAGATGATGAGCCAGAGCTTTACGACGCGGTTGGATCAGTTGTGGGAAGTGCGGTGTAGGTAGGAGCTTAGCAATGTCCGGAGCAGACGCATCAGCTCGCTAGCTGCAGCGCGGAACAGCAGCGCGGATGAGCCGGAGGAGGGCGCGAAGGGTAGGGTCCACCAGTAGCAAGTTCGCCGCCAATGCTTGCGCATTCTTTACATCTGCGCGTCCCGCTACTCGTCGCTCCAATGATATGGTTTCTCACTTGCATATAGACAGAGGACGCCCGCACGTGAAAAAGCTCGCCCTATCCGCCTCGATGCTGCTCGCCCTTACGGCCTGCAGCAGTTCGCCCGATGCGCCTACGCCGCCCGCTAACGTTGTCGGTATGACCATCGACCAGCCAGACGGCACGCAGGTCGTCGTCCCTCGCAACCCACGCAGTGTGGTGAGTTTCGACTTCGGCACGGTTGATACGCTGGTGGCCCTGGGCTTGGGCGATCGCGTGAAGGGCACGGCCTCCGGTGTGCCCAAATAGCTGAAGAACAGCTTGCCCGATCGGGTCGATACGGGGGACGTGAAGGAGCCTGACCAAACCGCCATCCGCAAGCTTGACCCAGACGTGATCATAGTCACCGCGCGCCAGGGCGAGGAAGGCCGAGCCCTGATCAAGATTGCCCCAACGCTGGATATGGGCATCAACGGTCAGGATTACCTGCGTGGGTTCGAGCGCAACGTGCTGGCGCTCGGCTCGTTGTTCGACAAGGTGCCCGAGGCCAAGCAGCAATGACGGGTTACGGCTGCCAAGATCGGTCAGGCGCACATGCGCGTAGCGAACTCAGGCAAGCGCACGCTGGTGCTGACTCACAACGAAGGTAACTTTTCGCCCACCGAACAGCCGGTGATCTATTCGGTCTTGCAGGCACCGCGCGCACTCGCCGCGCCGGCGCCTGCCGAACCCGGCGCACCGCGCCAGCGCCCGCAGCCAATGAACGTCAGTGAGGTCCTTGCAGCTGATCCTGAGGTAATCTTCATCATCGACCGCAGCGCGGCAATCGGTGCAGAGCCGCTAACCCCCGAAGCCCTACGCGCCTCGCCACTGAGCGCCACCAGCGCTGGGCGCAACGGCCGCATCGTCTATCTCGACCCGGCGCTGTGGTATCTCTCCGGCGGCGGCCTGCTCAGCCTCAGCCTACAGCTCGACGAGGCTGCGGCGGCTTACTAGAAAACCGGAATGGGCAGCGGTCGTCGCGGCAGCTGTTCTGACTGGTGCGTTTCCGGTAGAAAGCTTCAGCAGCGGTAGGGCCGCAAGCTGGTTAAGAGCCAGGCTAGTTTCACAGGCGTCTCCAGCCTGAAAATAAATCTGTCCCCTTTTTCCTTCGGGTGTGGAGGCGATCTTCCGCGCCGGCTACGCCTACAGTAAGGCGGAGGTACTGTTGATGGATCTACGGCAGCTAGGTGAATTTACTGGCGACCTGTTTGCCGATGCGCCTCGACCTGGTGCCGGCCGACTGATGGCCGTGCTCGATCAGATCAACGCGCGCGAGGGCAGGGGAACCGTCCGCCTCGAGCGCATCCCGGCCACGGCGGAGTGGTCGATGAAGCGCGAGATGATGGGCCAGCGGTATACGACGCGTTGGGATGAGTTGATGGTCGTGAGATAATTGTTGTCAGCGGAAGGGATAGGAAAGATGCCTTCGATAGTCAAGCGCATCGTTGGCCACGCTATATGACATAGTTACGGTAAGTGGCGAATTGTACTTTTAGAAGGAGGTCGGTAACCCATGGCGCGGGATAAATATATATTTAAAGACTCATCGCGGGTTTATAAGCAGGCCTGTGCAATGGCGGGTCGCTTGCGTAACAGTATCAACGGTTCCTCAGATTGGTTCTCAGAAGCTGCCCAAGCACTGGACATGAAAGGATTAACCTCTCTCCACTGCGAGAGTCAGTGGGTTCAGGCCATCGAATTAGCTAAATCTCGCGTGGACTTGATCGCAGCTTCAATTGATCCCCGCATTGCAGTTCCAGCTCTATTGCAGGCAGTGGATGAATTTTACTATATCGATGGCGAATGGCGAAAAGAGGTACCCTTTTGCGGTTCTGCAATTAAAGCTTCAATAGCGATGATCTGGCCTAATCGAAGTGTTCAAGCCGCTATAGATAAAAGTGCTGCGCAAGTGATCAGGTTGGTTTCAGCGGTTATGGCTTGGGAGCAGTTGGTCGCGGCCTATGAGCAGTACAAGGTTTTTAGATTCGACCCTGTGACTTTCCATCGAAAAGGATTTAGATTCTCAAGTGATAGAGACAACAAGCTACGCGCCGACTGGAATGATATGGCTCGGCCATGCGGGATAAACCAAAGAACGCTAGAGCAATCCAAAGCGGTGATTTTTAGAGCGCCGGGAAAATTCTATGATGCTGTAAAAGAGGTGCTCGCAGGGCGGGAGCCGAACACGATTCAGCTCTTCACTGGTACTGTGTTTGAAAACGCCGGTAATAATCCAGACTTTTGGCTGGGACTTAACGCCCGTCTGCTTCTCATGTTCTGGGCAGGTCAATTCAAGAAAGCCGGAATGAAGGGGTTCGGCGGCGTGGTTTTGTTTGAGGAGTTTGCAAGCGCCGCTACGGGTATTGGCTTTAATCCTGAGTTAGCTCAGAAGAACATAGAAGCCTGCTTTTGGCAAAAGAAATGGTACGACAATCGAGTGAGGGGCTTCCCGTCAAACATGCTGGTGGAGCGGCCAGTATTGCGAATTGACAATAAAACTTTTGCCACGACCATTCCTGCAATTATGGACTCTATAAATTGTTATGTGGAGCACTCAGTATTCCGCTACGAGGGTTATGGCGGTGTTCCAGTGGACGCTGAGGCATTCAGGTTGAATGTTTCAATGCCATTTGAAAAGGACGCGGTGCATGTGTTTTGCCAAGCTGGATGGAAAGCGAGTGGGGTTAGTCACTCAGGATATTGGGCTGCCGGGGGGTGTCAGTTAACGCACCCCGATGGCTCAAGGGTGCCTGGAGAAATTGATGTTTTGGCTTTGCATCCATCCGGTTTGGTAGCGCTGGTAGTCGAGTGCAAAGTTCTTTCTCAACCATTGTCTATGAGCAAATTAAAAAATATAGTTGGCAAGCTGGGAGAGGACGACCAAGAAGGCTTCCATGCGAATTTGGAAAAGAAGACCAATTGGCTATCTGGAGTGCCCGCTTTGCAGGGGGCTCTGGTGGAAGGTGCATTACTAGTGGATCAGGGCTGCTTTTTAGGTGCCGACGCGAAGCATCCAGTTCTTAATCTCGAGCGTCTACGCACTCTGTTGGTAGATTTGAACGAAGAAATAGATAGCTATGCAAGTTGCACGAAATGCTGATCTCAACGTCAGGCATCAAGCGGTAGCAGTTCACCCATTTAAGTTGTCGTTGAGGAGATGGGTTGGGATGCGCAGAGACTTAGCTTGCGTTCTGCTCATGCCAATCCCATCAGCTGAAATCTGCGTACCGGTTGGGAGGTAAGCTGCAGGTATTAGCGTCCGCGACGACGTGCTTCTTTATCCAGCGACACGACGTTCCTGCCGTCTGTGCCGTCTGCGTGTCCGATTGCATCCTGGCGATGCAGCAGATGGGCTATCAGCGTGCATCCAGCAGCTGAAAAGTGAAACGCCACCCACTTCCTTTTGCGTCCTTCGGCTTCAAACCAAGCCTCAACATCTGGTGACATACGAGCTCGGTGCGAGCGATGTTCTTGATTGTAGAGGGCTAATATCTTCTCTTTAGGGCAGAAAGTGTTCGGATCCTTCGGAGAACGTGCGTCGGCGCTGGGGTATTCGTACGGACGACCTACCATGGTTTCCTCCGTTACTATGCAGCTTCGCAGTGCAGTAACTGTCGCCGTTACTGTCACCGAAATAGAAGGTTCCACAAAGAACCTTCACGAAATATGGAGCGGGCGAAGGGAATCGAACCCTCGTCATGAGCTTGGGAAGCTCAGGTAATGCCATTATACGACGCCCGCGTAGGCAGCCTTTGTACCAGAAGGGCGGGGTGAGTAGAAGCGGTGCGGCGTTATCGCGGTGAATGTTTTCAGATCTGCTCGATTTCTGCCGGCGTCAGGCTGCGGTACTGGCCGGGGGCGAGGATGGGGTCGAGCAGCAGCGGGCCCATGCGTTCGCGGTGCAGGCCGGTGACCTTGTTGTTGAAGTGGCCGAACATGCGTTTGACTTGATGGTAGCGGCCTTCATGCAGGGTCAGGCGGGCCTGGTAAGTGCTTAGCAGTTCAAGTTCGGCGGGGAGGGTGGTGTGGTTCTCGAAGCGAAAGTAGAGACCTTCGGCGAAGCGCTCGACGCAGATAGGGTCGATGGGGTCTTCGGTTTCCACGAGATAGGTTTTGCCCAGCAGGCTTTCCGGTTGGGTGAGGCGGCGGGACCAGAGGCCATCGTTGGTGATGATCATCAGCCCGGTGGTGTTGAAGTCCAGTCGCCCGGCGATGTGCAGCTCTTCCTTGTCCGGTTCGTCGAGCAGGTCGAGCACCGTGGGGTGTTGCTGATCGGCAGTGGCGCTGACGCAGCCGGCCGGTTTGTTGAGCATGAAGAAGCGTGCGGGCTTGCCTGCTTGCAGTACCTCGCCATCCAGCTCGATACGGTCGAAGACGCGAACGTCATGTGTGCCGTCGCAGACCGTCTCTCCATTGACCGAGGCACGGCCCGAGGCCAGCAGCAGGCGCGCCTGGCGATGGCTGCAGTGGGGCAGGTTGGCAAGGAAGCGGTCGAGGCGCATTACGGGTTTGCAGGCAACTCGCCGCGGGCGCAGCGGGGGCAGATGCAAGCTTTATTAAGCGCATCGTCCGGGATCTGATCGCGGGCTTCAGGTGCTATTTCGGCGGTGAAGCACCAGCAAGGCCGTGTGGCAGTGGCTGGGTTGGCCAAGCCGCACTGGTTGAGCTCGCCGCAGATCGGGCATTTATGGATATCAGGCGAATCAGTCATAACCGCCTCCGGGCAGTGGCAGCGCTTGATGCAGTGGTGCGATGGGGCCGTTAAATAGAAAGCCCGGCATTGCACCGGGCTCTTCATACAGGTCGTTACTTGACGCGTTGACCTGGCTTGGCGCCGCTGTCGGGGCTGAGCAGGTAGATTTCTTCACCGCCAGGGCCGGCGGCCAGCACCATGCCTTCGGAGACGCCGAACTTCATCTTGCGTGCGGCGAGGTTGGCAACGTACAGCGTTAGGCGGCCTTCCAGTTTGCTTGGGTCCGGGTAGGCGCTCTTGATGCCGGAGAACACGTTGCGCTTGGCATCGCCAATGTCGAGCGTCAGGCGCAGCAGCTTGTCGGCGCCTTCCACGAATTCGCACTTCTCGATCAGCGCGATGCGCAGGTCGACCGCTGCAAAGGCGTCGAAGGCGATTTCGGCGGCGATAGGCTCTTTGGTCAGCTCTCCATTGCCGCTCGGCTGGGCGGCGGTTTCGGTGGAGGCGAGGTCTTCCTTGGAGGATTCGATCATGGCTTCGATTTTGGCAGGCTCGATACGGGTCAGTAGCGGGGTAAAGGCGTTCAGCTGATGATTGGTCAGCAGCGTTTGCAGGTCGGTCCAGCCTAGCGGCTCGACATTCAGGAAGCGCTCGGCGTCGGCGGCCAGGTTCGGCAGCACCGGCTTGAGGAAAATCACCAGTTGGCGGAACAGGTTGATGCCGGTGGCGCAGATCGCTTGGACTTCATCCTGCATGCCTTCCTGCTTGTTCAGTGCCCAGGGTGCCTTGTCGGCAATCCAGGCATTGGCGCGATCGGCCAGCGCCATGATTTCGCGCATGGCGCGAGCGAAGTCGCGACTTTCATAAGCGTCGGCAATGGACGGTGCGGCGGTCTGGAAGGCGTCGGTGAGTTCCGGTGCGGCGTTGCGCTCGACCATGAGGCCGCCGTTGCCCTTGTGGATGAACCCGGCGCAACGGCTGGCGATGTTGACGACTTTGCCGACGAGGTCGGAGTTGACCTTTTGCACAAAGTCTTCGAGGTTCAGGTCCAGGTCATCCACGCCGCGACCTAGTTTGGCCGCGTAGTAATAGCGCAGGTATTCCGGGTTCAGGTGTTGGAGGTAGGTGCGCGCCTTGATAAAGGTGCCGCGCGACTTGGACATTTTCTGCCCGTTCACCGTCAGGTAGCCATGCACCGCAACGGCGGTGGGCTTGCGCAGGCCGGCGCCTTCGAGCATGGCGGGCCAGAACAGGGTGTGGAAGTTGATGATGTCCTTGCCGATGAAGTGATAGAGCTCGGTGGTGGAGTCTTTCTTCCAGAACGCATCGAAATCCAGTTCCGGACGGCGCGCGCAGAGGTTCTTGAAGCTCGCCATGTAGCCGATGGGCGCATCCAGCCAGACGTAGAAATACTTGCCGGGCTCGTCGGGAATCTCGAAGCCGAAGTAGGGCGCATCGCGGGAGATGTCCCACTCGTGCAGGCCGCCATCGAGCCATTCGGCGATCTTGTTGGCGACCGAGTCCTGCAGGCTGCCGCTGCGAGTCCACTCTTTGAGCATCGCTTCGAAATCGGGCAGCTTGAAGAAGAAGTGCTTGGAGTCGCGCAGCACCGGAGTGGCGCCGGAGATGGCCGAGCGTGGGTTCTTCAGTTCGGTGGGCTCGTAGGTGGCGCCGCACTTTTCGCAGTTGTCGCCGTACTGGTCTTCGGCCGCACACTTCGGGCAGGTGCCCTTGATGAAGCGGTCGGCGAGGAACATGCCTTTCTCGGGATCGAAGTACTGGGTCACCGAGCGGGTTGCGATGTGGCCGGCGTCGCGCAAGCGGGTGTAGATCATCTCGGACAACTCGCGGTTCTCTTCCGAGTGGGTCGAGTAGAAGTTGTCGAAATTAACCAGGAAGTCCGCGAAATCGGCGCTGTGTTCGGCCTGCACGTTGGCGATCAGTTGCTCGGGCGTGATGCCTTCCTTTTCGGCGCGCAACATGATGGCCGAGCCATGGGCGTCGTCGGCACATACATAAATGCACTGGTTGCCGCGCAGCTTCTGAAAGCGCACCCACATGTCCGTCTGGATGTACTCGAGCATGTGGCCAAGGTGGATCGAACCGTTGGCGTAGGGCAGGGCACTGGTAACGAGGATCTGACGGGCTTCGGACATGGGGGAAATCTGCAGTCGGGGTTGCGAAGTGAGCTGGTCACTATAAAGGTGCGACGTTTTTTTTTCACCCGCACTGGCGCGGCTGATGTCGGTCAGATGCCAAGTGCCGCGCCATGTTGACGCGGTTGATGAGTCCATACGGCACCACGGGGTAAGATGCCCGTCTGTTTTACTAGGTTTTCTTGGGAGTAGTCATGACCGTCACACGCGAAGCTGTCGAAGCCGTACTGCGCCAGTACACCGACCCGAACTTGAACCAGGACCCAGTGAGCGCCGGTTGTGTACGTTCCATCGAGATTCAGGGCGACCGCGTCAGCGTACAGATCGAGCTGGGCTACGCCGCCGGGCTGTTTCGCAGCGGTTGGGCGCAAATGCTCGCGATGGCTATCGAGCAGCTCGAAGGCGTGACGCGTGCTGACGTCCAGGTCGACTGCGTAATCAAGCCGCACAAGGCGCAGGACCAGGTGCCGGCCCTGTCCAATGTGAAGAACATCATCGCGGTGGCTTCCGGCAAGGGCGGTGTCGGCAAGTCCACCACTGCGGCCAATCTGGCGCTGGCGCTGGCCCGCGAAGGCGCGCGTGTTGGTGTGCTGGACGCCGATATCTACGGGCCGAGCCAGGGCATCATGTTTGGCATTCCCGAGGGGACCAAGCCGCAGATTCGTGATCAGAAGTGGTTCGTGCCGCTGGAGGCGCATGGCGTACAGCTGATGTCCATGGCGTTTCTGGCTGACGACAAGACGCCGATGGTCTGGCGCGGCCCGATGGTTTCCGGGGCCTTGTTGCAATTGATCACTCAGACCGCCTGGAACGATCTCGACTATCTGGTGGTGGACATGCCGCCGGGTACCGGTGACATCCAGCTGACCTTAGCGCAGAAGGTCCCGGTGACCGGTTCGGTGATCGTCACCACGCCGCAGGATCTGGCGCTACTGGACGCCAAGAAAGGCGTTGAGATGTTCCGCAAGGTGAACATCCCGGTGCTGGGTGTGGTGGAGAACATGGCCATTCACATCTGCTCAAATTGCGGCCACGCCGAGCATTTGTTCGGTGAAGGGGGCGGCGAGAAGCTGGCGGGTGAATACAACGTCGACCTGCTGGCTTCGCTGCCGCTGTCCATGGCTATCCGCAGCCAGGCTGACGCTGGCAAGCCGACGGCCATTGCTGATCCGGAAAGCCAGATCGCCATGATTTATCAACAAGTGGCGCGAACAGTCGGTGCGCGAATCTCGCAGAGTGGGCAGATCATCGCCCAGTCCATGCCGAACATCATGGTGACCGACGACTGACCGAGAGGGTAAGGCGGCGCTTGGCGTCGCCTCTGCCGAGCTGTGCTGACTGGCAAATCTCAGGCACAAAAAAGCCCCGCCGAAGCGGGGCTTTTCTTAAAGAAGCTTCAGGTTAGATAACCTGAACTTCCTCAGCTTGCATGCCCTTCTGGCCGCGAGTAGCGACGAAGGAAACTTGCTGGCCTTCTTTCAGGCTCTTGAAACCGTCGCCCTGGATGGCGCGGAAGTGTACGAAGAGGTCGTCACCGGATTGCGGAGTGATGAAGCCGAAGCCTTTTTCATCGTTGAACCACTTAACGGTACCGGTTTGGCGATTGGACATTTGAATGTCTCCTTGAACAATGTAGAGATGATTTGAACGGGCAAATACCCCGAACGGTGACTGTGTGCAAGGAGTTAGGAGTCGTAGCAATGATCGGATCGAAATCTAAACATGTAGCGATTCACGGTGACACATGCAGCAGCAGCCAAGGAAAGATACTCCATTTCTGTCGCAATGCGAGCATTATTTTCAGTTTCCGGCCAAAGCGTCAGAGATGCGACGCAAGGTCTTGGGTCACGGCCTTTGAACCGGCTTCATGGCCTCGGTAAGATGCGCACCTTATCTAACGCCCACCAGCCATATCAGGACGCCAGCCATGAGCATCAAATCGGACAAGTGGATTCGCCGGATGGCCCAGGAGCACGGCATGATCGAGCCCTACGTCGAGCGCCAGGTGCGCACCGAGGGCAACGAAAGACTGATTTCTTACGGCGTGTCCAGTTACGGCTACGACGTGCGCTGCGCCGATGAATTCAAGGTTTTCACCAACATCAACTCAGCAACCGTCGATCCGAAGAATTTCGACGAGAAGAGCTTCGTCGATATCCAGAGCGACGTCTGCATCATTCCGCCGAATTCCTTTGCCTTGGCCCGTACCGTCGAGTACTTCCGCATTCCACGTAACGTGCTGACTATTTGCCTAGGCAAGAGCACCTATGCCCGCTGCGGCATCATTGTCAACGTGACGCCGCTTGAGCCGGAGTGGGAAGGGCACGTGACGCTGGAATTCTCCAACACCACTACGCTGCCGGCGAAGATCTACGCCAACGAGGGTGTCGCGCAGATGCTCTTCCTTGAATCGGATGAAGAGTGCGAGACGTCTTACCGTGATCGCGGCGGTAAGTATCAGGGCCAGCGCGGAGTAACGCTGCCAAAGGCGTAAGCTTCAAAATCCTGGATTGCTGGTAGAGCCTCGATGCGAGTGATGACTCACGTTGCCACTCGCATCGTCGTTTCCGGCGCCTGAACGGTACGGTTCATTGCTTCACCAGGGCAATGTCTCGCCCTGATAATCGATGAAGCGATGACCGCCCTGGCCGGCAGCGCGCTTGACCTGCTCGACCATGCCGCGGCAACTGGTTTCGACATCCAACGGTGCCTCCGCTCCGCCCATATCTGTCTTGACCCACCCGGGATGCATCGACAGCACCGTAAGGCCCGTCTGTTCTCCGAGTTCGGCCACGAAAGTCCGGGTCAGATGGTTGAGTGCCGCCTTGCTCGCGCCATAAAGCGGCATGCCCATACCGGGCCCGGTCTCGACGCTGCCCATGATCGAGCTCATGAAGGTAATGACGCCGTTGCTCGGATCGACCAGCGGCAGCATGCGCTTTGCCAGTCGTACCGGCGCGATTGCGTTGGTCGTGAACAGCTGACCGACTTGCTCATGTGTCGCTGTATCGGCCGAGAGCGTACGAGAGCCGGAAATACCGGCGTTGATGTAGAGGACATCCAGCGTAATGCCCGACAGCCGCTGGATGAGCCTGTCGAGGCCGGCGACATCATCTATATCCAGCACTTCGATACGAATATTCGCGACGGCCTCCAGCTCATTCGCGCGCTCGGGATCACGAATGGTCGCGATCACTTGCCATCCTTCGCTGGCGAACTGTTTGGCCAGACCCAGGCCGAGACCGCGTGATGCGCCGATGATCAACACTGTGTTGGACATTGGATAAGCTCCGAGAGAGACGGGCTGACAAGCATAGTCGATACCGTCTAGGCACTTGCCTGGGCTCGGCAGCTGCGCGGGTGCCTGAAACGAAAATGCCCGCATCACCGGGATGCGGGCACTTCGGTTGCGAGCGTCACGGGGCGGGTGAGCCGTCCCGTGTTGCTAGCAGGGTGTCTCAGCCAGCGAAGTTCTTCGCGACGAAGTCCCAGTTCACCACGTTCCAGAATGCTTCGACGAATTTCGGACGAGCATTGCGGTAGTCGATGTAGTAGGCGTGTTCCCAGACGTCGCAGGTCAGCAGCGGCTTGTCACCAGCGGTCATCGGGTTGCCGGCACCGATGGTGCTCGCCAGGCCGACGCTGCCGTCGGACTTCTTCACCAGCCAGGCCCAGCCGGAGCCGAAGGTGCCGATGGCGGTCTTGGTGAACTCTTCCTTGAACTTGTCGAAGTCGCCGAAAGCGGCGTTGATGGCATCAGCCAGGGCGCCGGTCGGCTGGCCACC
Organism: Stutzerimonas stutzeri; assembly: GCF_024448955.1. Lineage (GTDB taxonomy): Bacteria > Pseudomonadota > Gammaproteobacteria > Pseudomonadales > Pseudomonadaceae > Stutzerimonas > Stutzerimonas stutzeri_AQ. The sequence continues at coordinate 393,836 of NZ_JAMOIH010000001.1, read as the reverse complement.
GGCGTTCGGTGCCATGCAGTTCCAGAAGAAGGTGTGGTTCCAGACCTGAGCGGCATTGTTGAAGATGCCGCCGGAGGAGGTCTTGATGATGGTTTCCAGATCCTTGCCTTCGAACTCGGTGCCCGGGATCAGGTTGTTCAGGTTGGTGACGTAGGCCTGGTGATGCTTGCCGTGGTGGTATTCGAAAGTCTCGGCGGAAATGTGCGGCTCGAGGGCATTCTTTTCAAACGGAAGCGGCGGCAATTCGAAAGCCATGGTGTATCTCCTGCTCAGGTGTCGAGAATAGATGCGGCTCGGAAGGAGGCAGTCTGCGCTGATGATCAGCGCCTCGCGGAACGGGGAAACTACTGCACTGATGCTCGTCCGTTTACGCCTGTCTTGCCCTTCGCTCGCTACATGCGTGCGCATTCTTTGGCCGTTCACGGGCGGCCGTGATGGCGGGCTGAAACATTCCGCTCCATGCCCGCGAACCAGGGATCATAGCACCCACCCTGTGGCAAAACCACGCGCCAACTGTGTGGAAAACCGAAGCCAGAGCGACCCAGTGGAAGGTCAGCACTGGGAATGGTGGTGCTGAAAAGCCCTCTGCGTGGACACTCGATCGGGGCCGGTGTTCCTCAGGCGAGGACAACCAGTTGTGCTGCGATGGCGAACATCATTGCTGCCACACCCAGATCGATCAGGCGCCAGGTCAGCGGCCGCGCCAGCCAGGGTGCCAGCCAGGCTCCGCCGAGCGCGAGAATCAGGAACCACAGGGTCGATGCGCTCGCAGCCCCAAGCGTATAGGCGCCGGGCTCGGGTTGCTGGGCGCCGAGGGAGCCAATCAGTAATACCGTATCGAGGTAGACGTGCGGGTTGAGCAAGGTGACTGCCAACGCGGCCAGCAGCACGCTGCGCAGGGAGCGCGGGGCGCGCTGGGTATCTTCAAGCAAGGCTTGCGGTCGTGCCGCACGGCGCAGGGCGATGACGCCATAAAACAGTAAGAACGTTACGCCACCCCAACGGGTGATTTGTAGCAGCAGCGGGTTCTCCGCAAGCACCGCAGCGAGGCCGAAGACCCCGACGCTGACCAGCAGGATGTCGCAGAGAATGCACAGCGCGGCGACCGGTAGATGGTGTTCGCGTCGCAGACTTTGGGCCAGGACGAACGCGTTTTGCGCGCCGATGGCGATGATCAAGCCCGCCGTGACCAATAACCCGTTGAAATAGCTCTGCCACATGTCTTGCTGCCTGTTTCCATTGAAAGACGGCTCGCAGTCTCGGTGGCTCTTACGTATAAGGAAAACGAAATATGCTGATGCCATATAAGGAAATCTGATGTTCGACTACAAACTGTTGGCGGCTCTGGCTGCGGTGGTCGAGCAGGCCGGTTTCGATCGGGCCGCGCAGGCACTGGGGCTGTCTCAATCGGCGATTTCCCAGCGCATCAAATTGCTGGAGGCTCGGCTGGGCCAGCCGGTACTGCTGCGCGCCACGCCGCCGCAGCCGACCGAGGTGGGCCGACGCCTGCTCAACCATGTGCAACAGGTGCGTTTGTTGGAGCGAGATTTACAGGGTCAGGTACCGGAGCTGGACGAAAATCGCCTGCCCGAGCGGCTGCGCATCGCCTTGAATTCCGATAGCCTCGCGACTTGGTGGGCGGAAGCGGTGGCCCCGTTCTGCACCGAGCACGGGGTTGTGCTCGATCATGTGTTGGAAGATCAGGCGGTAGGTCTCAAGCGTATGCGAGCCGGGGAAGTGGCTGCCTGTGTTTGCGCTGTGGAGCGCCCCTTGGCCGGAGCTCGCAGTCAGTTTCTCGGTGCCATGCGCTATCGCGCCCTTGCCAGCCCAGCATTCATTGCGCGTCACCTCCCTGGCAACGCACCGGCGGAAGCCTTGTTGCGGGCCCCGGCCATTGTCTTCGGGCCGGATGATCAGTTGCAGCATCGCTATCTGGCCTCGCTGGGTTTGAGCGGCGCCTTCAGCCACCACCTTTGCCCGTCATCGGAGGGATTCGTTCGCTTGTTGGAAAGTGACTTGGGCTGGGGCCTGGTGCCTGAACTCCAGGTACGTGCCGAGCTTGCCAGCGGCGCTCTGGTGGATGTGTTTCGTGGTAAGCCGATCGACGTTCCGCTTTACTGGCATCACTGGCGCAACGGCGGTGAGTTGCTTGCTGAACTTACCCGGCAGCTGACGCACTCGGCGAGGCAATGGCTGGTGGACTGAGTGCTCAGCCGAGAACCCGCTGCCCGCGATAGATGCGTACCGAAGGCTCACGCTTGCCGCCATCGCCGATTGAGACCGGTTTAGCTGTAACGGGCGTATGTGTGTCAGTGAAGGTGGCCAATTGTCTGCCGAGCTCGCGCGTCATTTCATCTGTCGAGCGGAGGCAGGCCGTCAACATAGCTTGAATGGCATCGGGCTGGCTCAGGCGGATATCCAGCTGCTGCTCGTCGCGCAGGCGACGGCGCAGGTGCTGCATGCAATCCAGGAAAGCCTTGTTGAACTCCATGGCGATTCGTCCTTCTGATGCTGCCCGCCGAACTCGAATTTCAGGGCCCGACATCCATGTCGGAAAGCGCTATCCGATGGCAAGACTGACGAAGCAATGGGCGTACCAAGTTCAGCTTTAGCGGCGCTTTCATCGGTGGAATTTCCTTGTCAGTCCCGTCGCGTCTGGGTTTGGCGGTTTCGCCTTGTTTCAGGAGCAACTAAGCAGTTCCGTTATCGCACCGCATTGTTGCGGCTGGACTGCACGATCTTGAGCCGCGGCCGCGCCAAACGCGTGATCGAGGTGCACTGATTGCCACATTCACACCGCTGAAGTGGCTTCACTGAATCGTTATACTGCGCGCTGTTTCTCGCTTCGCGCTACCAAAGGTATCCCATGCGCAACGATGCTCACGACGAATTGGACCACGTACCCAGCCTCACCGCCGGCCGTGACCGCGACCCCTATCCTGCGCCTGAACTCGATCCGGTCATCCGGCCTGCGAGTGGCCGTACCGACGATGTGCGGCATAAGCGCCGTGCTGCCAGCACGGCGCCGCTGTGGATCATGATCGTGGCGCTTTTCGCCCTGTTGGCGGCACTGGGCTGGTGGAGCATGCAGCAGATTTCCCGGCTGGAGGTGCAACTGGTTGCCACGCAGGAAAGCTTTGCGCGCATCAGCGAGGACGCCGCCGGCCGGCTGCAGGATATTTCCGGAAAGATGGTTGCCACCGAGTCCAACGTGACGACCGAAGGCGAAGCGTTGAAGTTGCGTATCAAGCAACTGGAAAAGCAAACGCTGGATCTGGCTGAGCAGCAACGCGCGATCACGACCCAACTGCAGAGTCTGACCGGCAAACAGGGCAATCAAGACCAACGCCTGGATGAGCAGGGGATACGTGTCGGGCGCGTCGCCACCGACCTGCGGGATCATCAGTCCGCTACCGCAACGCTCACCGAGACCGTCAAAGGCGTGGCCGGTGAACAGGCGGGGCTCAAGTCTTCGCTAGCGAGTCTGCAGGGCTCGGTGGCTGAGCTTAACAAGCTGTCGGCGCAGATCGATGGGCTGAGTAACTTGTCTGCCCGGCTTGACGGCTTGAGCAAGGACATCGCCGCGCTAAAACAGCGAGGCGACGGCAGCCAGGCGGTCAGTCGGCTGGAGCAGGATATGTTGATTCTGCGCAGTGAGCTGGATAACCGGCCCGCTGCCACGCCTGGCGTCAATACGTCCGAATTCGACGCCTTCCGCGCGCAGATGACACGCAATATCAGCACCCTGCAATCGCAGATTGCCAATTTGCAGGGGCAAATCAGCGGTCGTTGAAGCTGGCAGAGGGGCAACGGGGGGGGATTTGCTTTGAGCGGCAGTACCAAGCCGTTCATAGATAGAACGCTACCGGCCAAGCTGCGCCCCAGTGTAATGGTGAGACCTCCGCGCCCGGCCTTGGCCGGGCGCGCTGTACCGGAATTCAACGGTCGTCGTTCACGCCGAAAACATGTTTGAGATAGGCGACGAAAGCCTCGTCGCGACACATGGTTTTGCCTGGCGAGTCGGAGATCTTGGCCACCGGTTGGCCGTTGCAGCTGGTCATCTTGATCACCATGTTGGTCGGCTGAACGCCTGGTATGTCACAGGTCAACTGCGTGCCGATACCGAAGCTGGTGTTGCTGCGTCCCGCCAACGCGCGGTAGATGCCAAGCGCCTTGGGGAAGTCGAGACCATCGGAGAACACCAGTTGCCGCGTCATCGGGTCGATACCGAGCTGGCGATAGTGGGCGATGGCCTTTTCCGCCCATTCGATGGGATCGCCCGAGTCGTGGCGCAGGCCATCGAAGAGTTTCGCCAGGTACAGATCGAAATCGGCCGTGAAGGCATCCATGGTGATGCAGTCGGTAATGGCGATGCCCAGCGCGCCGCGGTATTCACGGGCCCAGCAATCCAGGGCGGCGCTCTGGCTGTCTATGAGTCTGGGCCCCAACTGCTGGTGCGCCATGATCCATTCATGCGCCATGGTGCCCATGGGCCTCAGATCGAGCGTACGGGCGAGATGAACATTGCTGGTGCCGACGAAGTTTCCGGGAAACCGGTGCTTCAAGCGTTCGACGATCAACGCCTGCACGGCAAAAGAGAAGCGTCGGCGGGTGCCGAAGTCGGCGAGATTGAACCCCGCCAGCTCTTCATCAGTGGCTTCGTCGCGCAGCCACTGGAGTTTTTCGTCGAGTCTGTCGCTAGCCTGTTCGAGCGTTACGTTCGGGTAGCGGGCTCGATTGCGCACCTCACTGATGATCGCCAGCAGCGGCACTTCGAACAGAATCACATGGAGCCAGGGCCCGCGTAGGTAGATCACCAGTTCGCCTGCTTCGAGTTCGGCGCGCACGTAGCGCAGGTCGAAGCGGAACAACCCGAGGAAACGGATGAAATCCGGCTGCATGTAGGGGATGCGATCGAGAAAGGCGAGTTCGTCCTGGCTGATTTTGAGTTCAGCGAGCGCCTCGATCTGCTGACGAATGTCGTTCAGGTACGGCGCCAGATCTTCCTTTGATCGGCTGCGGAAGGCCCATTCGACCTCGGCGTTGGGGTAGTGATGCAGCACCGCCTGCATCATTGTCAGCTTGTAATAGTCGGTATCCAGCAGGCTCTGAATGATTTGGTCGGAGAAAATGCTGGCGCTCATGGCTGCTCCTGATTGCTGGGAAGGCTAGGGTCTGTTGTCGTTTCGTTCGCGACCGCGCCGGAGCTTGTTTTTGCGCGAGGCAAGGCCGCGCCCGCTCCCGGCGGGCCTGCGGCATTCAACCCATCCATGGGGATCGCAGAGGAGTGAAGTTTGGTCATTCCAAATAAACGATGAGAAACGCCGCCTTGCGCAAAAACAGGCCCGGCCCGAAGGGGTGCGCGGCAAATGTCGCCATGCGGCGTTGCGGGACTTGGCAAGGGAACAACAGTACCTGCGTCCCGCGCCTTGCGGAACGCCGCCCGGCCTGGCGATATTTGGCGCAGCGACGCGGCTCGCGACGAAACGGCAACAGACCCTAATATCAGGCCCCGCCGATACCTTCGATCACCTTACCCGTGCCGCCACAGTTCTGGCATTCTCCGGACTCGTTGCGTCCACTGCCGTTACATACAGGGCAGATATTTTCACCAGTACCCGGTGTGCCCGGAACGGCTTCATCGCCTGTATTGAGCGGCGGCGTTTCGTTGGTTGTTTGGCTCATGTCCCGCGCCTTTTTCAGTTCTTTGATTATTAATTAATAGTTCATATTGGGCGTTAACCGTTGCGTCGATATATTGTCGTGATGCTAATAACGATTTATTAACCCCGATAAACAAAAAGGGCAAAGGTTTTACCCTTTGCCCTTTTTGTAACGAGGCGCATCAGCTGTTGCTGTTGCGTCCACCGCCGTGGCTGTTCTGACCACCTTTGCGGCCTGCTTCAGAGGCCTTTTCCCGGTCGTTGGCGAAGTTGCCGCCGCTGTTATGGCCGCCCTTCTTACCAGCTTCAGACGCCTTTTCGCGGTCGTTGGCAAAGTTGCCAGGATTTTTGTTTGCCATGTCTTTTTCTCCTCGATGGATAGAGACTTTCTGCGGGGCTGTACTACTTCACCAGCCTTCATGGATACAGAGCTTGGTTGCGTCTCAGGAGTTTCCAGAAAAGAACAAGCGGCAGACGAATGGTTACTAACTGCTCTTTATTAATGGCGTTATGGTTGCACAGCGAAACGGCAACATCGAAGTTTTTATAAAACTTATTAAGCGGCCAGCGTTAATTGACGCTGTGCCAGTAACCGCATCACATAGCCGATCTTGAGCGCGGTGGGGCCCAGAATCACCAGCGCATGGCAGCCGACCACCGCGCCCAGAGCCAGATGCCGATCGAAGACGTAGGCACCTGCAACGCCGAACAAAAGCAGAACCAGGCCGATCGCCATGGACAGATTGGCGATGCTGAGCAGACGGTGCGGGTCGAACGGTTGCAGGATCATCGTAATTACCTCGTGACGATGGTGTGGATGACGGGCCGGTGGTAAGTGGCCCGTTCGGGTTGAATCACTCTAGCGCTGAAGCCGGCCCGAAAAACTCGTAGCGGGCTTGCTGTTCCGGTACGCCAAGCGCTCGCAGCTGCCGGCGAATCGCCGCCATGAAGGGTTTAGGGCCCAGGAAATAGGCATCCAGATCGCGATCGGCAGGCAGCCAGGCATCCAGCCGCTCCTCGGTTATTAGGCCGACGGCATCTGGTTGGCTGTCGTCGCCCTGATGCTCGTCGTAGCAATAGAAACGCTTGAGCTGGCCGTGCCGCTCGACCAGCGTGTCGATGGTCCGGCGGAACGCATGGGTGTCGGCATTGCGGGCGCAGTGGATGAAATGTATCGGTCGAGCCGTCTTGACCGCTTCCTCGAGCATCGCCAGGGTTGCCGTGATCCCGACACCGCCGCTGATGAGCACCAGTGGTTTGTCGCTGTGCTGTAGGGTGAAATCGCCAGCAGGGGCGAACAAATCGAGGCTTTGGCCTTCCTCCATGCGGTGCAGCGCGTTGGAGGCGACGCCGTTAGGCTCGCGTTTGACGCTGATGCGGTAGTCACGACCGTTGCTGGCAGCGGAGAGCGAATAGTTGCGGCGTATCTCCTCGCCATCTACCAGCAGGCGCAGACCGATGTACTGGCCAGGCTGGTGTGCAACGACCGCGCCGCCGTCTCCGGGCTCCAAATAGAACGAGGTGATCTCGCTGCTCTCGACTACTTTGCGAGCAATCCGGAACGCGCGCGCGCCACGCCAGCCGCCGGGCGCCTCTGCCGTCACGCTGTACATCTGTTCTTCAGTGTCGATGAGGATATCGGCGAGCTGTCCATAAGCGGCGGCCCAGGCATCGATGACCTCATCGGTCGCAATCTCTTCGCCCAGCACTTCGCGAATCGCTCGTAGCAGGCAGGAGCCCACAATGGGGTAGTGCTCCGGCAGTACTTGCAAGGCCACGTGCTTGTTCACTACCTGAGATACCAGACCGCCGAGCTGATCCAACCGATCGATATGTTTGGCATACATCAGCACGCCGTTGGCCAGCGCTCGCGGCTGATCGCCGCTGGCTTGGTGCGCCTGATTGAACAGGGGACGCACTTCGGGGTGTTCGGCCAGCATCAGCTTGTAGAAGTGATTGGTCAGGGCTTCTCCACCGGTCTCCAGCAACGGGACGGTGGCTTTGATCAGGGCACGCTGTTCGGCACAAAGCATGGAAAACTCCAGTAATAGGGAGGGCCCGTCTCTCTTGTGGTCGCAAGCGATGCGCAGCAGCCGGACGGGTCGAAGTGACCCTTGCGATATTCGTTCCAGGCTGGAATTGACCGGAATCAAGGGCGCCGCAACGGCCCTTGGTGAATACGACCCTGATAGATGCGGTTTTAATAACCTTGTAGGGTCATGGTTACCCTGCGTATTCGCCGGGAACGTATCGAACCGCTGCGCGCGCCAGCGTTCCAAGCTTCGACTATCGAGCAGCTTATGGAGGCAACTATGGAGAACTACCACATCACGCACGACGGCGATCGCTGGGTGCTGCGCGAGGAAGGGGACAAGCGGGCACTGCTGGAGGCGGCGACCAAGGAGGACATCGTCAACGAGACGCGGGACTACATGAAGCTTCGTACCGCGTCGGTGAAGATTCACACCCTCGACGGGCAGATCGAAGAAGAGCGGACCTACCCACGCGATCAGGATCCGCGTGCGACCAAGGGCTAAACGCGTTCACTTCGCCTGGATCGCCAACGCTGTCCCAGCGCGACCAGCCAGCAAGCCATGATGAATGGCATGGTCAGTGGCGGCAGACCCAGCCGGTCGAATCCCGCCCTGAGCAGTACTGCCGCGATGATCGCCAGCAATGGCGCCACCCAAGAGCGATGGACCTGGCTGACCGCCAGCGCGGCGAGGGCCGGGTTGTAGCCGGCCAGCCCGGCCAGGGCCTCCTGCTCCGAACCGCCAGCCGTCAGTACCAGGGCAAGGCCGCCGATCGAGCCGCATAGCATCCAGGCCGCGGCTCTGCGATCGGCCAGCCATACGGCCACCAGCAACAATAACCCGGCCAGCGGTTGGCCGAGGAAGATTACCTGTCCGATACCGGAGGTGACCGCGAAGAGCAACGCCGGGCCATCCAGTATCAGCGGTGCGTCGAGCCGCGCCTGAGTGACCAGATCGAGTGCCCCCGCCAGGCCCAGGGCAAGCCAGCCGAAAAGCACAAAGGGCAGCGTGAAGCCGGGCAACCAATTGCGTTCGCGCATGGCAGCTATCAGGCGCACCTGCAGTAGATTGGCGATTACGGCCCCGAGCGCAATCAGCCCAAGCGTAAGCACCGATAGCCCCAGCAGCAGCACGAACAGCAAGCCCAGCAGCGCCGCGTTGTAGCCGTAGAGCCCGATATCGATATCGGATTGGCGATAACCCAGTGCGACGGCGCTGAACGTACCCACCAGCGCGCCGACCACTGCTCCGGCCAGCAACGCGGGCGCATGAAAGGCGATGGCCAGCAGGATCAGGAGACCGCAGCCGGAATGTGCCTGCAGAAATATCTGACTGAAGCCGTTCAGAACGGCAAGGGTGCAACGCGACGGGCGAAGAGTGGGCATCTAATGTTATGGCAGGAGGTAAGTGGGCTACGTTGCAGGGATGAATCGCTCAGACAAACGAAGAACGACGAGCCGAAGCTCGCCGTCATGGATCACAGCCACAAGGCCTGTATGGCGCGCTCCGCACACCGGAACGGACTCAGTTAAACGCCGCGTGTGCAGACACAATTCGTCGCTAGCCTCGACTCGCTTGGTGTGCGGAGCGCACCCTATATGTACCTGACCTCAGTTGAGCATCTCGATCCGCAGCGAGTTGGTCGTCCCCGGCTGGCCGAGCGGCACCCCGGCGGTAATCAGCACCGTATCACCGGTGCCGGCCATGCCCTGGGCACGGGCCAGTTCGAGTGCGTTGAGGCAGACATGCTCCATGTCCTGCATCGGCGCATCAATCACCGAGTAGACGCCCCAGGCCACTGTCAGCTTGCGCGCGGTAGTGACGTTCGGAGTCAGGCTGAGGATTGGCGTGCTGGGCCGCTCGCGCGAGGCGCGCAGGCTGGAGCGTCCGGACTCGGTGTAGTTGACCAGCACCGCGATCGGCAGGATGCCACTGATCCGGCGGATTGCGCAGCTGATGGCATCGGGCAGCGTCGCTTCGGCACTCGGGCGGTTGACGTCGAGCTGGGCCTGGAAGTCCGGACCACTTTCCACCTGGCGGATGATCTTGCTCATCATGCTCACGGCTTCCAGCGGATAGTCGCCCGAGGCGGTTTCCGCTGAGAGCATCACCGCGTCGGCGCCTTCGGCCACGGCGTTGGCCACGTCAGTGACTTCGGCGCGGGTCGGGGCAGGGGAGAAGCGCATGGATTCGAGCATCTGCGTCGCCACCACCACCGGCCGGCCGAGCTGGCGGCAGGTGCGGACGATGTTCTTCTGGATGCGGGGCACGCTTTCGGCCGGTACTTCCACGCCCAGATCGCCACGCGCGACCATGATCGCGTCGCATAGGCGGGCAATTTCGCGCAGGTGCTGCACCGCGGATGGTTTCTCGATCTTGGCCATCAAGAAGGCGCGGTCGCCAATCAGTTCGCGCGCTTCGTGAATGTCCTGCGGACGTTGGACGAAGGACAGCGCTACCCAGTCGACGCCCAATTCCAGGCCGAAGCTCAGGTCGCGGCGGTCTTTCTCGGTCAGCGGACTGAGTTCCAGCACCGCTTCGGGCACGTTGACGCCCTTGCGGTCGGACAGCTCGCCGCCGGCCACCACGCGCGTCTCGATGGCGTCTGCATGCTTGGCGATCACCGTCAGGCTGAGACGCCCGTCATCGACCAGCAGGCTCATGCCCGGCTGCAGGGCATCGATGATTTCCGGGTGCGGCAGGTTGACCCGGCTGGCGTCGCCAGGTGTCGGGTCGAGATCCAGACGCAGGGTCTGCCCGCGCACCAGCTGCACCTTGCCCTCTGCGAAACGCCCGACGCGCAGCTTTGGCCCCTGCAGATCCATGAGGATGCCGATCGGCTGGTTCAGCTGGCGCTCGACCTCGCGAATCCAGCCGAAACGCTCGGCATGGTCGGCATGCTCGCCGTGGCTGAAGTTGAGGCGGAACAGGTTGACCCCGGCTTCCACCAGCGCGCGCACGTCATCGATGCTGCGTGTGACCGGGCCGAGGGTGGCGAGAATCTTGACTTTCTTGTCGGGCGTCATGGCAGGTTCCACTGGCAGTTATCGTTATAAGAAACGCGCGCTGGCTCCGTCTTCAGGCGGATGGTGGCAAAACCAGAATTGCGCGGAAATCGTTGACGTTGGTGCGCGTCGGGCCGGTCATCAGCAAGGCATCGAGCGCTTGGAAGTAACCGTAGCCATTGTTGTTCGCCAGCTCGTCAGCCGCGCTCAGGCCCAGCGCTTCGGCGCGGGCGAAGCTGTCCGGGGTCATCAGCGCGCCGGCATTGTCTTCCGAGCCGTCGATGCCATCGGTATCGCCGGCCAGCGCATAGACGCCGGGCAGGCCCTTGAGATTCTCGGTCAGGCTCAGCAGAAACTCGGCGTTGCGTCCGCCGCGGCCTTCGCCACGGATCGTCACCGTGGTTTCGCCGCCGGAGAGAATCACGCAGGGTGCGGCAATCGGTTGGCCGTGCAGTACCACCTGACGGGCGATGCCGGCATGGACCTTGGCCACTTCCCGCGATTCGCCTTCCAGGTCACCGAGGATCAACGGCGTGATCCCGGCAGCCCGTGCTTTCTCGGCTGCCGCATCGAGCGACTGCTGCGGTTTGGCGATCAGCTGGAAATGGCTGCGCGACAGGCAGGGGTCGTCCGCCTTCACGGTTTCCGAGCGCGGATCTTCCAGCCACTGGCGCACGTTGGCCGGAATCTCGATGTTGTAGCGGGCAAGGATTTCCAGGGCTTCGGCGCTGGTGGTCGGGTCGGCTACCGTTGGCCCGGAGGCGATCACCGTGGCTTCATCGCCGGGTACGTCGGAAATCGCGTAGGTGTAGACGCTGGCTGGCCAGCAGGCCTTGGCCAGTCGTCCGCCCTTGATTGCCGAAAGGTGCTTGCGTACGCAGTTCATCTCGCCGATGTGCGCGCCGGAACGCAGCAGCGCCTTGTTGATCGCCTGCTTGTCGGCCAGGCTGATGCCCTCGGCCGGCAGCGCCAGCAGGGATGAGCCACCACCGGAAAGCAGGAAAATCACCCGATCGCTTTCCTCAAGGTTGCTGACCATTTCCAGTACGCGGCGGGCGACGCGCTCGCCAGCGTCGTCCGGCACCGGATGCGCGGCTTCCACCACTTCGATCTTGCGGCAATCGGCACCGTGACCGTAACGCGTGACCACCAAGCCGGAAATCTCACCTTCCCAGGCTGCTTCGATGGCTTCGGCCATGGCGGCGGCGGCCTTGCCCGCGCCGATGACGATGGCCCGTCCGCTGCGGTCGGCGGGTAGATGGTCGGCCAGCACCTGGCGTGGATGGGCGGCATCGATGGCGGCGGCAAACAGCTCGCGCAACAGGGCTTGGGGATCGAGGGTCATGTGCGGTTCCTTGTATGAGGTCTGGGGCCGATTCCAGACCTTAGGGCTCGTCAATGCAAGCCCTAAGGTTTGGAATCGACCCACCCGGCAATCGGGCCGTGACTCCTTCTGCCGAGCGGGTCGAAAGGGGTGCCGTCCGGAAACGGCGGCTGAACGCTGGTTGCGCAAGGGCCTGGTCGTGGGGGACGCTGTGATTCCGGCCTTGCACACCCGTGTTCAACTCTCGAAGCACCGCTGGCGTCGAGCTTTGCGGTAACCCACCACCTGGGTTCTGTCTGTCCTGAAGGTGGGCGCGCTAGCTCGACTCAGCGGGCTCGGAGCTGTTTCAATCCTTGCGGATCGAGAAGTTGGACATGTGCTCCAGACCCTTGATCAACGCCGAGTGGTCCCAGCCGCTGCCACCGAGGGAGGCGCAGGTGCTGAACACTTGTTGCGCATTGGCGGTGTTAGGCAGGTTCAGGCCCAGTTCGCGAGCGCCGGCCAGTGCCAGGTTAAGGTCCTTCTGGTGCAGGTTGATGCGGAAGCCCGGATCGAAGGTGCCCTTGATCATGCGCTCGCCGTGCACTTCGAGGATCTTCGAGCCAGCGAAGCCACCCATCAGTGCTTCACGCACCTTGGCCGGATCGGCACCGTTCTTGGCGGCGAACAGCAGGGCTTCGGCTACGGCCTGGATGTTCAATGCCACGATGATCTGGTTGGCCACTTTGGCAGTCTGACCATCTCCGTTGCCGCCGACGCGGGTGATGTTCTTGCCCATGGCCTGGAGCAGCGGCAGGGCGCGCTCGAATGCATTGGGGCAGCCGCCGACCATGATCGACAGGGTGCCGGCCTTGGCACCCACTTCGCCGCCGGAAACCGGAGCGTCCAGATAGGCGGCGCCAGTGGCCTTGATCTTCTCGGCGAACTGCTTGGTGGCGCTGGGCGAGATCGAACTCATGTCGATCACGACCTTGTTCGGGCCGACGCCTTCGGCGATGCCGTTCTCACGGAACAGCACGTCTTCTACATGCGGGGTGTCCGGCACCATGACGATGATGAACTCGGCTTCCTGAGCCACTTCCTTCGGGTTGGCCAGGGCCACGGCACCGCCCTCGACCAGCACGGCCGGAGCGGGATCGTGATGAGTGGAAACGAAAATGCTGTGGCCGGCTTTCTGCAGGTTCTGAGCCATGGGCAGGCCCATGATGCCGGTGCCGATAAATCCGATTTTAGCCATGAGTGTTCTCCTCTTTATTCGTCTGGGTCGCGTCAGTTCAGATAGCGTTATGCGCTTTCATCCAGCCGAGGCCGGCTTCGGTGGTAGTGGCCGGCTTGTATTCACAGCCGATCCAGCCCTGGTAGCCGATGCGGTCCAGATGCTCGAACAGGAAGCGGTAGTTGATCTCACCCGTGCCCGGCTCGTTGCGGCCAGGATTGTCGGCCAGCTGCACGTGGTTGATCACCGCCAGGTTGTTTTCCATGGTGCGGGCCAGGTCACCCTCCATGATCTGCATGTGGTAGATGTCGTACTGCAGGAACAGGTTGCTGCTGCCGACCTTGTCGCGAATCTCCAGCGCCTGAGAGGTGTTGTTCAGGAAGAAGCGCGGGATGTCGCGGGTGTTGATCATTTCCATGACCAGGCGGATGCCGGCCTCTTCGAGCTTCTTCGCCGCGTAGCGCAGGTTCTCGATAAGGGTCATCTCCAGCTTGCCGATGTCCGCGCCCTTGGGGGCGATGCCGGCCAGGCAGTTGACCTGGGTATTGCCCAGCACCTTGGCGTAGGCGATGGCCTTGTCGACCCCGGCGCGAAATTCCTCGACCCGCTCCGGATCGCAGGCGATGCCACGGTCGCCGCCCGCCCAGTCACCGGCCGGCAGGTTGAACAGCACCTGGGTCAGGCCGTTGGCGTCCAGCTGAGCCTTGATCTCCTCGGCGGGGAAGTCGTAGGGGAACAGGTACTCGACACCGCTGAAGCCGGCCTTGGCTGCGGCGGCGAATCGGTCCATGAAGTCCAGCTCGGTGAAGAGCATGGACAGGTTGGCGGCAAAACGTGGCATGGGTAACTCCTGCGTCTGTAGGGACAGTTGGGTGTTGCATGTGGTGGTGCGATACCACCCGAGGTGTTGCGTTGTGGTGGATGCTTCGCGATATCCACCCTACGTTCACTTTCGTAGGGTGGACGACCGCGAAGCGTCGTCCACGCGTTTGGTTACGGCTGCCTCAATCCAGCAGCGCGACCGCGGTCGGCGCATCCTCGCGACCGTTGGCCAACTCCTCGAACTCGTTGATGGCGTCGATCTCGGTGCCCATGGCGATGTTGGTCACTCGCTCCAGGATCACCTCAATCACGACCGGTACCTGATGCTCGGCCATCCAGGCCTGGGCCTGCTCGATGGCCGGTTGCAGGTCTTCCTGCTTGAACACGCGGATCGCCTTGCAGCCCAGACCCTCGACCACCGCGACGTGGTCGACGCCGTAACCTTCCATACCGCTCTGGTCGGCGTTGATGTTCTCGAAGCCCAGCTGTACGCAGTAGTCCATCTCGAAGCCGCGCTGCGCCTGGCGAATCAGACCCAGGTAAGCGTTGTTCACCAGGATGTGGATGTAGGGCAGCTTGAACTGCGCACCCACGGCCAGCTCCTCAATCATGAACTGGAAGTCATAGTCGCCTGACAGCGCCACGACCTTGCGCGTCGGGTCCGCTGCAACCACACCCAGTGCCGCCGGAATGGTCCAGCCGAGCGGGCCGGCCTGGCCGCAGTTGATCCAGTGGCGCGGCTTGTAGACGTGCAGGAACTGCGCGGCGGCGATCTGCGACAGACCGATGGTGCTGACGTAGCAGGCGTCCTTGCCGAACGCGTTGTTCATGCACTGGTACACACGCTGCGGCTTCATCGGTACCGAATCGAAGTGCGTCTTGCGCAGCAGGGTACGTTTGCGCTCCTGGCAATCGGCAGCCCAGGCGTTGCGATTCGGCAGCTTGCCGGCGGCCTTGCGCTCCTTGGCCACTTCGACGAACAGCTTCAGCGCAGCGCCGGCATCGGAGGTGATGCCGAAGTCCGGCGAGAACACCCGGCCGATCTGGGTCGGCTCGATATCCACGTGTACGAACTTACGATCCTTGGTGTAGACCTCGACCGAACCGGTGTGACGGTTGGCCCAGCGGTTGCCGATACCGAGCACGAAATCCGAGGCCAGCATGTTGGCGTTGCCGTAGCGATGGCTGGTCTGCAGACCGCACATGCCGGCCATCAGCGGATGGTCATCAGGAATCGAACCCCAGCCCATCAGGGTCGGGATCACCGGCACGCCTACGGTTTCGGCGAACTCGACCAGCAACTCTTCGGCGCCGGCGTTGTAGATGCCACCACCGGCGACGATCAGCGGGCGCTCAGCAGCGCAGAGCATGTCGATGGCTTTCTCGACTTGCTTGCGGGTGGCCGCAGGCTTGTAAACAGAAAGCGGCTCGTAGGTGTCGACGTCGAATTCGATCTCGGCCATCTGCACGTCGAACGGCAGATCGATCAGCACAGGACCGGGACGGCCCGAGCGCATTACGTGGAAAGCCTGCTGGAACACGCGTGGCACCAGTGCCGGCTCGCGTACGGTGACGGCCCACTTGGTGACCGGCTTGGCAATGGATTCGATATCCACGGCCTGGAAGTCTTCTTTATAAAGACGTGCACGCGGCGCCTGGCCGGTGATGCAGAGAATCGGGATGGAGTCGGCCCAGGCCGAGTACAGACCGGTGATCATGTCGGTGCCGGCCGGGCCGGACGTACCGATGCACACGCCGATATTGCCGGCCTTGGTGCGGGTGTAGCCCTCGGCCATGTGCGAGGCGCCTTCGACGTGGCGCGCCAGGATATGGCGGATGCTGCCGTCGGCACGCAGGGCGGAATACAACGGGTTGATCGCGGCACCGGGGATGCCGAAGGCGGTGTCGATGCCTTCCTTGCGCAACACCGCTACTGCGGCATCGATTGCTCTCATTCGGGCCATGGATCATTCCTCCTACGTTTACTCGATAGTTTTTATACGTGACCCAAGGATGCAGGGCTGGAACGAAAGGCGGAATTGGTCGAAACTTCAGTTCTGTCGATATCAGGAGTATCGAATGGATCGTTACACAGCCGTACATAGCTTCGTGCTGGTCGCCGAAGCCGGCAGCTTCGCCGCCGCCGCATTGAAGGAAGGAGTGACGCCCGTGGTGATGGGCCGCCGCCTCGATGCGTTGGAGCGGCACCTGGGCGTCAAGCTGATGCACCGCTCCACACGTGGGCTGGCGCTGACCGACCTGGGCGAGCAGTACCTGGAGCGCGCGCGCGGATTGCTCAAGGATTTCGACGAGGCCGATGCCAGCATTGCCAAGGACCGCACCTCGGTGCGCGGCCATCTGGTGATCTCGGCGCCGGCGGCATTCGGTCGCCGGCATATCGGCCCGCATGCGCCGGCCTTCCAGGCGCGCTTTCCGGATCTGCAGCTGTCGTTCAACTTCACCGACAGCGTGGTCGACCTGGTGCGCCATGGTTACGACATGGGCATCCGCATCGGCGAGGTCACCGACCCCAACTACGTGGCGGTCAAGCTGTTCCCCAATCGCCGGGTGGTCTGTGGCGCGCCGGATTATTTCGAGCGTCAGGGCGTGCCGCGCGAGCTGGAAGACCTGACGCGGCATAACTGCCTGGCCTTCAACCTACAGGGTGGGCAACAGCGCGGCTGGACCTTCCTGCGCGACGGCAAGCAGGTGGCGGTGCGGGTGGACGGCAACCTCGACTGCAACGATGGCGAGCTGCTGTTCGACTGGGTCAAGCAGGGCCTGGGCATCGGCTGGCGCTCGACCTGGGAAATCCAGGCCGAACTCAAACGCGGCGAGCTGGTGACGGTGCTCGACGAATACGCACTATCGGCTTACGACATCCAGGCGGTCTACCCGCAGCAGCGCTACCTGCCGGCCAAGGTGCGCTTCTTCATCGATTATTTGAAGGCGATCTACAACGCACCGGGCTATTGGGAAACCCGCTGAGCCGGGCCTCGCTGTTGGGGTGGATCGGAGCACATTCCGTCCGTCCTCATCTTCCAGGGCGCTTTTGGCGGGCTGAAGCGGAGCGCCGCCCGGCCCACCCTACGCCTGATCCGAACCACGAAGTAGGGTGGGCTTCAGCCCACCGTTATCGCCGAAAAGGCGTGTCGTCCTGCAGAGTTCCACGCAAGGCCAGCTGACGCGAACCTCGCACCGCCACCGCGAGTCACAACAAGGGTCATCTATCGGTTCGAGGCAGCCTGTGGACTCCCTGAAAATCGCCACCTTCAACATCAACGGCATCCGCGCGCGCCGCACCAATCTGCTCGAATGGTTGGAGCGTGAGCAGCCCGACGTGGTTTGCCTGCAGGAGCTGAAGGCGCAGGACGCCGACTTCCCTATCGACGACATCCGTGCCGCCGGCTACGGCGCGATCTGGCATGGGCAGAAGTCCTGGAATGGCGTAGCGATCCTGTCGCGCGGCGACGACCCATTGGAGATTCGTCGCGGTCTGCCGGGTGATCCCGACGACAGTCACAGCCGTTATCTTGAAGCCGCAGCCCACGGCATCATCGTTGCCTGCCTCTACCTGCCCAACGGCAACCCGCAGCCGGGGCCGAAGTTCGAGTACAAGCTGGCCTGGTTCGAGCGCCTGATTCAGCATGCCGAAGGGCTGCTGAACAGCGGACATCCGGTGGTGCTGGCCGGCGATTACAACGTGGTGCCTACCGACGAGGACATCTACAACCCGCGCTCGTGGACCAAGGATGCGTTGCTGCAGCCGGAAAGCCGCGAGTGCTATCAACGTCTTCTAAGCCAAGGCTGGACCGACGCCTTGCGCGCCCAATACCCCAACGAGCGCATCTACACCTTCTGGGACTACTTCCGCCAGCACTGGCAAAAGGATTCCGGCCTGCGTATCGATCACCTGCTGCTCAGCAAAGACCTGGCGCCGCGTCTGAAAGATGCCGGCGTGGACCGCTGGGTTCGCGACCAGGAACACGCCAGCGATCATGCACCAACTTGGGTCGAACTGGCCTCCGACGTGTCGCCAAAAAAGCCGACCAAGCGCCGGTCGTCGACGAAAGCGGGGTAGCTCAAGAATGGGCACTAGGCTCAAAACAAGGCTCTGCTGCGTATTTCTCTGAAGCCGCCAAGGCGCCTGGATTCTTCCGATGGAAGATGGCGAGGAATGGTTATGTTGAACCGCGATTCTGATGGGGTTACCGGCAGCGAAATGTCGTTGATGGTCGACGGGTTTGAGCGTGGAAGGTTATCCATTGGCGAGATGCTTACCGAAGCGCTGGAGCTGGTTCGTCACCATTTACGAATGGAGGTGGCGTTCATCGGCGAGTTTCGGGACGGAAGGCGCGTATTTCGTTATATCGAAGGGCAATACCGCTCGATGTCGCTGGCCGTTGGCGACGGTAGACTGCTAGAGGAAAGCTACTGCCAGCGCATCGTCGATGGACGTTTACCGGAACTCATCCGCAACGCTGGCGAATTACAGGAAGCGCTGGCACTCCCGGCGACCCGGGCGTTGCCCGTCGGTGCACACATGAGCGTACCGATTCGCTTCAGTGATGGTTCGCTTTACGGGACCTTCTGCTGTTTCAGTACGCAACCCGACGAAACCCTGAACGAGGCCGATCTGGAAACGTTACGCCTGTTCGCCCGTTTTGCCGGAAGGGTACTCGAGCGGCACGCGCTCAGCGAACAACAGCGCAATGAAAAACTCGAGCGCATCAAGGCGGTCATCGCCCAGCGTGATTGCTGGATGGTCTACCAGCCGATCTTCCATCTGGTGCACAACAGCATCATCGGCTACGAAGCGCTGGCGCGGTTTCGCCCAGAGCCATATCGCTCGCCGGATGTCTGGATAGACGAGGCGGGCGAGGTCGGGTTGCGCGCGGAACTGGAAACCATGCTTCTCGAAACGGCGCTCGAGGCACTACCGTTGATTCCCGAAGACCAATACCTGTCCCTTAATGTCTGCCCCGACGCACTGCTAAATGGCACGGTGGTGGCGTTGCTCGCCAACCAGCCGTTGCATCGCTTGATGCTCGAAGTGACGGAGCACAAATCCATCGTCGACTACGCGCTGGTCGCCGCCATTCTCGAACCGCTACGTCAAGGTGGGCTGCGGCTCGCTGTCGACGATGCGGGCGCCGGCTATGCCAGCTTTCGCCACATCCTCAAGCTCAAGCCTGATGTCATCAAGCTCGACCGCAGCCTGATCAGCAATGTCGATAGCGACAACGATACCTGCGCGTTGGCTGCTGCGCTGATCCGCTTCGCCGAGCAGACCGGTAGTAACATCATTGCCGAGGGCGTCGAGACGGATGCAGAACTGACGACCTTGCGAGGCCTGCAGGTGACCAAGGCGCAGGGCTTTCTACTTGGAATGCCGAAGCCGTTGGACGAAGCGGCAGGCTGAGCGTCCAAACCGCTGAATGTCTGGTTACCTTGCAGAAGAAGTGCGCGCGTTCGGGATACGGGCGGGTCAGTTCTATCGTCGTGGCGTGGTGCGCACCAACCGGGAAATCTACAATCCAATTCGCCACGCACCGCCTCCAGAGCCGTCATTCAGTCATTGCTCTGTAAGATTGCCGTGTTTTCGTCCTGCCGGAGCTATCAGTTTTCATGCACCGTCCCCGTCGCGTCCCGATCTGGATAGCCGCTCTGGCCTTGCTGCTGCATCTGTTCGCGATGCCACTGATGGGGGCCGGTGCGCCGGGCATGCCCGGGCACTGCCCGATGGCCGAGGCCAGCCGGCACGTTTCTTCCCATTTCACCGCGCATAACGGCCACGCGACGGCTATTGACCACGCGGCGCAGGGCAGTGAGTCCGCACCGAAGCCACTGCATCACCTCGGCATGCCTTGCTGTTGCGCTGGTTCGGCATCAATGGCTGCGATACCCACCACCGCGACGGAACTGCACGAGCCGCGGCGAGTGCAGCGCAATGCCTTACCGTTCGACCTGGCACCGCCGTTGTCGCTGCGTTATCGCTGGCCCAGCCTCAACCCTCGTGCTTCTCCGCTCACCTGATTGCCTCTGCTGAATCCGGCCACCGCTAGTAGCGGTCGTCCGCGTCGCCAATCCTGCAGCGCCGGGTTGGTTGTATTTCTCGATTCGAGTGAGCTTTCATGCCGTCTTCCCATGTCCAGCCTGAGGCGCCGCCTCTTGCATCCCGGACGCAGCGACCCTTGCTAGCGCTGCTGATCCGCCTGCACCTCTACGTTGGCCTATTCGTCGGGCCTTTCATCCTCATCGCGGCCTTGAGCGGCTTGGTTTATGCGCTGACGCCGCAGCTAGAGAACCGGCTGTATGCCGAACAGCTGTTCGTCGACAGTAGCGGTCCGGCGCTGCCGCTGGCACGCCAGATCGAAATCGCACAAGCGCACATCGGCGATGCGGCAATGCTGTCGGCGGTGCGTCCGGCACCTCTACCTGGCACCACCACACGCGTAATGTTCAGCGCGCCGGAGCTGGGACCGTCGGAGAGCCGCGCCGTGTTCATCGACCCGGTAACGGCTGAGATCCGCGGCGATCTGCTGGTTTACGGTACCACCGGAATACTGCCGCTGCGCACATGGCTCGATCAGTTTCACCGCAGCCTGTTACTGGGCGAGCCGGGCCGGATCTATAGCGAGCTGGCCGCCTCCTGGTTATGGGTCGCGGCGCTGGGTGGACTGGCGCTCTGGGTTATCCGGCGCCAGGGTAATCGCAAGGCGAGCGTGGCCAGGACGCAACCGCTGCGGCGCTGGCATGCCACGCTGGGGCTGTGGCTGGTGGTGGGCTTGTTGTTCTTCTCCGCCACCGGTCTGACGTGGTCGCGCTGGGCGGGGGACAACATCGGCGTCGCGCGGGCGGCGCTGGGGATGTCCACGCCGAGCGTGTCCACGGCGCTGACCGGCGAGCCGGTGGCACCGGCGGGTGAACATGCCCATCACGTCGGAATGCAGATGGCTGCAGCTGAGCCGGGTGATCCTGCCTTATTCGATGCTGTGTTGGCTGCTGCGCGCCGCGCCGGTATCGACGCTGGCAAGCTGGAAATCGTCCCGGCGGCAGGCCCTGATCGCGCTTGGACGGTGACCGAGATCGACCGCAGCTGGCCGACCCAGGTCGACGCGGTGGCCATCGATCCGCGCTTGCTGACGGTCACTGATCGCATCGATTTCGCCACCTTCCCGCTGGCGGCCAAGCTGACGCGCTGGGGTATCGATGCGCATATGGGCTCGCTGTTCGGCCTAGCCAATCAACTGTTGCTTGCCGTCACCGCGCTCGGTCTGGCGACGCTGGTGATCTGGGGTTACCTGATGTGGTGGCGCCGCCGCTCGCCGGTGCGCAGCGCCGGTGTGCTCACCGCGCTGCGCGATCTGTCGCTGGCAGCTCGAGCGCTGACGGTAGCACTCGCGGCGCTGTTTGGTTACTGCCTGCCGGTGCTCGGCGGCAGTCTGCTGGTATTCCTCGTTGCCGAATGGGCACTCGGCGGAGCCCAGCACACGGATCGCAAGACTCTGCGTCAGCCGGGCTGAGCCTTCAACGCTCGGCGGTGGCCTGCCAACCACCGCCGAGTACCTGATAAAGGCTGATCAGCGCATTGAGCTGGCTTTCGCGCAGTTGCACGGCGGTCAGCTCGGTGTTGAACAGGTTGCGCTGGGCGTCGAGGGTTTCCAGATAGGACGAATAGCCTGCGCGGTACCGATCCTCAGCGAAGGTCAGCGAGCGCTCAAGAACTGCGCGGCGAGCCTCGACGCGCTCGATCTGCTGCCGCAGATTGCCCACCGCCGAAAGGCTGTTTTCGACCTCCGCGAATGCCTCCAGCGCAATCGCGCGATAGGCGAAGGCCGCTTCATTGCGTTGCGCGACTGCGATGTTCACGCCCGCTTCCAGGCGCCCGGCGTCGAAGATCGGTGCCAGCACGCTCGCACCGATATCCCAGACGCGGACCGGGTCGTAATCGAGTGAATTGACGAACAGCTGGCCGAGGCTGGCTGACACCTGCACCTGTGGCAAAAAGCGGTCGCGCTGGGCTTGGAGGTTAAGGTCGCTGGCCGCCAGCAGCAGTTCGGCCTGATGGATATCCGGCCGCCGCCGCAGCAGTTCCGATGGCAACACGGCGGGCACGCTTGGCGATTCGAGCGCGAGCAACCCGGCGCCGCGCTGCACCGTGCCCGATAGTGCTCCGGTGAGCATACGCAGCGCGTTTTCCTGCTCGCGAATCGCCTGTTCCAGCTGGGGCAGCAGCTGCGCTGCGGCTTCGTATTCGGACTGCGCCTGCGTCAGTTCAAGTTGCGAGGTGTAGCCGAGGCTGGCGCGGTCCTCGGCGACACGCAGCGCCTGCAGGCGCGACTCGATGGTTTCGCGGGTCACGTACAGCTGCCGATCCAGCGACAGCAGCGAGACATAGGCGCGTGCCGTGGTGCTGGCGACGGCCAGGCGCACCGCGTCGCGTTCGGCCTCGCTGGCCTGATATTGCAGCTCCGCGGCTTCGCGCAGACGCCGCAGCCGGCCCCAGATATCCAGCTCGTAAGACACCTGCAGCGAGGGCTGTACCGCCGTGGTATGGGCGATGCCGAGTACGCTGAGCTCGCGCGTGCGTTGCGCACCCAGCACCGCGTCGAGATTGGGCAGCAGCGAGGCGTGGGACAGACGGATCTGCTCGCGTGCCTGTTCGACCCGCGACGCGGCGATCAGCACGTCGGTGTTATGTGCCAGTGCCGCTTCGACCAGTGTCGTCAGCTGCGGATCACCAAACGCCCGCCACCAGTTCGCGGAGATTTCGGCTGTGCGCGCCGCCTCGTCGCGCCATTGCGTGGGCGGGGTAAATGCAGCTTCGGGCGGCAGCGGCTGGCGCGGTGGCATGCAGCCTGCCAGTGTGATCAGCAACAGGCCCGACAGCAATCCCGGAACGCGAAACTGACGATTCATCGCCTGTCATCCGCTGCCGTTTCGGCGGTTGTGGCGTCGCGGCTGGTATCCACATGAGTGACAACCGACAGCCCCGGTCGCAGGCGTTGGCTCAACGGCTGGTTCGGATCAATGGAAATGCGCACCGGTATCCGCTGCACCACCTTGGTGAAATTACCGGTCGCATTATCCGGACGTAGCACGCTGAATTCCGAGCCGGTGGCCGGTGCCAAACGCTGTACACGTCCGCTCAGGCGAGCACCGTCCAGTGCGTCGACCTCAATGGACACCGGCTGGCCTGGGCGCATGGCGAAGGTCTGGGTTTCCTTGTAATTGGCGATCACCCAAAGCTGCTCCGGCACTAGATAGAGCAGCTGCGAGCCGGCCGCGACGTACTGGCCCTGGCGCACCGTGACTTCGCTGACCTGGCCGTCGCGTGGCGCTTCGATGACCGTATTGTCCAGGTCAATCTGCGCCCGCTTCAATGCCGCTTCGGCAATCTCCACTTGCGCCTGAAGTCTGCCGCGTGAGACTTCGCTGGCCTTCAACGTCTGCTCGGCAATAGCGATGGCGGCCTGGGCCTGCTTCACGTTTGCCGCCGCTGCGCGGGCGCTGGCGCGGATCTGGTCGCGCTCACGAATCGAGACCGAGCCGCGTTCGGCCAGCTCGTTGACGCGTTTTTCATCGGCCAGGGCGCGTTGCAGCTCCGCTTCGGCGGCCGACAGCTCGGCGCGGCGTGACGCCAGCGTGGCGCGATTGGAAGCCAGGGTCTGTTCGAGGTTTTCTAGCCCGAAACGCTGCGCGGCCAGCTCGGCACGGCGCTGCTCGACCAGTTGGCGATACTGTCGATCATCGATGCGCACCAGCGGCTGGCCGCGCGCGACTTGCTCGAAATCCTGTACCAGCACCTCGGTAACGTAGCCGTTGACCTGCGGTGCGAGCACGGTGATCTGCCCGCGCACATAGGCGTTTTCGGTGACCGCGACACGGTCGGTGAACGGCCACAGCTGCCAGGCATAGAGGATCGCCAGGACGCCGGCCAGCGCGACAAGCGTCATCAGAATGACCGAGCGGCGGCTCGGTTTGATCGTCTTCGGCGGATCGTCCGGTGCCGGCCCGGCGTCCGTCATCGCGGCTGAGGGCTGCGGTGGTTGAGCCGTCTGCAAGGCTTCTTCTTCGTCGGGTCGTTTGGTTTCACTCATGGAGGCGGGGCGTTCCTGTTCTGCCGCGCGAGGCGCAATGTGTGATAGAGCGTCCAGCCGAACACGCCGATGGCGAGCATGCCGATCAGCCGGAATACATCATTGAAGGCCAACACGTTGGCTTCACGCGTGGTCGCTTGGCTCAGCTGCGCCGCGCTCTGTGCCTGGCGCAATTGAGGGTCGCTCTGGCGCGGCGCCAGCGCCTGGCTCTGGGCTTGCAGTCGCTGCGCGATACGCGGATCGCTCGGCACCACCTGCTCGGTCAGATGGCTGGAGTGGTACTTTTCGCGAACCACCTGATAGGTGCCGAACAACGCTGGCGCTGCCAGCCCGCCGAGGCTTTGGGTCATGGTGAACAGCACGATGAAGCTGACCAGATAATTTGGACCATTACGCAGCGCTTTGCCGATGCCGGTGATCAACAGCGGGCCGAGGAACATGCCACTGGCGAAGGCCAGCAGGCCCTGACTGAGGAACATGTCGTGCGGGCGGGTGAGGTTGGTGGCGTCGAGGTCGAGGAAGCTGGCGACCGCGATCAACACGATCGACAGCAAAATCTGCGGCAACGCCGTGGTGGGGCTGAAGGTCATCGCGCTGCCAGCGATGCCCATGCTTAGCCCAAGCAGAATCACTGCATACAGTGGCTGTAGCTGTTCGGTGCCCATGCCCAAAGTCTGCAGCAGGCCGACCGCGCCGTAGGTCTGCTCTGACAACAACAGACGCAGCGCCAAGGCACCGAAGGCGAAGCGCAGCATTTCAGCGGTGCCGAGCCAGCGGGTGTGCAGCAGGGGATTACGTCTGTGGTGTTCGATCATGAACGCCGTGCACATCAGCAACAGTGCGGCGATCAGTGCGTAGCCGAGCCAGGGCTCCTCGGTCCACCAAAGTATTCGGCCCTGGGCCAGCACCGCGGCGATCAACGCCAGCGCCGGGGCGAGTAGGGCAAAGGTAAGGAAGTCCAGCGGCTCGAAGACCTTGATGCGCTCGCCCAAGGGCAGCTTGAGCACCACCACCGCCGCCAGCGAACAAAGCGCAAGCCCGCTTTCGAACACGTAGAGACGGTGCCATTCACCCAGATCCAAGAGTGCCGGCGACATCAGCCAGGCGAGAGGTGTGCCCAGCTGAGATATGCCGAAACCGAGAATCACCCCCTTGGGCAGATCCGCCTTGCGAAACGCCTGCAACATGTAGAACAGCCCCAGGGAAGAGGTAGTGGCTGCCGCCAGGCCACTGGCAGCGCGAACGAACACTGCCATTTCCAGCCCTTCGACGAAAACGTGAGCGATGCTCAGCAGCGCATACAACGTCAGCCCGATCTCGGCGAAGCGACGCAAGCCGTACTGCTGGCGGAATTTGATCATCAACAAATTGGCCGAGACGTTGACCATGAAGTAGGCCGCCGGCAACCAGGCGGCTTGTGACGGCGTCAGGCCAAGGTCGCCCTGAATGCTCGGCAGGTTGGCAATGAACAGTGCGTTGCCCAAGCCGCCGGTTAGCCCGACCAGCACGGCAACACAGGCATAGGCGATGCGCATCGGCATCGGATGCAGCAGGATTGCCGGCGAACCGGGCATGGATGGGCGTTCGTGCGGTTCCCAGCGAGGAACGGGGGCGAGGTATTCCGGCATGGTTCGCAGGCTCGGCGGCGAGGTCTCAGCGTTATGTGCGTGTCTGCCGAGACGGCAGACATTCTTGGGACAATTGCCAGCGCGAAACGGTTGGTCGAAGTGCGTCGATGGCAGATCACTCGGCAGATCGGCTGAACCTTTGACGAAGCGGGGCAGTCGACTTAACAGGTT
The DNA here is from genome assembly GCF_024448955.1 of Stutzerimonas stutzeri. Taxonomy (GTDB): domain Bacteria; phylum Pseudomonadota; class Gammaproteobacteria; order Pseudomonadales; family Pseudomonadaceae; genus Stutzerimonas; species Stutzerimonas stutzeri_AQ. The sequence continues at coordinate 367,871 of NZ_JAMOIH010000001.1, read as the reverse complement.
GGCCGTGTTGTTTCCGGCCGTTTTAGCAAGCCCCAGGAGGATTGTTCAATGGATACCAAAGACACCATTTCCGTACTCAACGACCTCATCGAAACCAGCAAGGACGGCGAGAAAGGCTTCCGCGAATGCGCCGAAGATCTTAAGAATCCCCAGCTGAAGACCACCATGACCCAGCGTGCACAGGACTGCGCCACGGCCGCCGCCGAACTGCAGCAACTGGTGCGTACCCTGGGCGGTGATCCGGAGACTTCCACCAGCGTTGCGGGAGACATGCACCGTCGCTGGGTCGACCTTAAATCAATGGTCACGGGTAAAAGCGACGAAGCGATTCTCAACGAATGCGAGCGTGGCGAAGACGTGGCCCTAAAGAGCTATCGCAAGGCGCTCGAAAAGGACCTGCCAGCCGATATTCGCGTGGTGGTTCAGCGCCAGTTCCAGGGCGTGCAACGCAACCACGATCAGGTCAAGGCGCTGCGTGACGCAGAACGCGCCCGTAGCTGATCGTGCATTGCTTCGAAAATTGCCGGCTAACGCCGGCTTTTTTTGGAAGATAATTGGCGGCAGGCGGCATAGCGGGTCAACAACAGCTACGCTGATTCCCTTCGTATCCAGGAGCCTGCCCATGAATTCATTCATCGCTCCGTCAGACGATGAAACCCGCGCGCAGCGCGCCGAGCTGGCGCAGCTAGTCGAACGTTTCGTCGACGGTGATGGCGTGCACCCGACCGCCATCGATCCCCTGCACTTGATTCGCTGCGCAGAGCCGGGCGAGCCGGTCTGGGGTGTGCACAAGCCGGCACTTTGCATCATCGTGCAGGGTGGCAAGGAAGTGCGCTTGGCCGACGAGCTGTACTGCTATGACCCGCTGCATTACCTGGTGGTCTCGGTCACGCTCCCGGTGGGAGGTTGCGTAGTGCGCGCCTCGCCGCAAGAGCCCTACTTGTGCATCAGGCTCGACATCGATCCGTCGGTGATCGCCGGGTTGATCAGTGAATCCGGCCAGCTCGCTGAAGTGGACGAGGCACCAGGGCGCGGCCTGTATCTGGACCGTATCGACGCGCCGTTGCTCGACGCGACCCTGCGTCTGGTGCGCTTGTTGGATAAGCCAAAGGACATTCCGGTACTGGCACCGCTGGCGCTGCGCGAAATCTTCTATCGCCTGCTCTGCGGGCCGCAGGGCCAGCATTTGCAGGAGGTCGCGTTGCAGGGTAGCCAGTCGCATCGGGTAACCCGCGCCATCGAGTGGCTCAACCAGAACTATGTCGCGCCGCTGCGCATCGAGGATTTGGCGCGGCGGGTCAATCTCAGCAGCTCCAGCCTGCATCACCGGTTCAAGGCGCTGACCGCTATGAGCCCGTTGCAATACCAGAAACAGCTCAGGTTGCAGGAGGCTCGGAGGTTGTTGATGGCCGAAGGGATGGAGGTGTCGGTCGCGGGTTACCGGGTCGGCTACGAAAGCCCCTCGCAATTCAGTCGCGAATACAGCCGGCTGTTCGGTGCCTCCCCGGTCAAGGACATGGCGCGGCTACGCAGCATCGCCTGAGCCTCAACGCGTCGCTGCCGGGTCCGGCACTTCCCGCAGCGCTTGCGCCGCATCGATGGCGCGCGGAAAGCCAGCGGTAACGGTGGTCAGGTAGATCACTTCCTTCAGCTCATCGCGCGTGACCCCGAGCCGCAGCGCATAGCCGGCATGGACCTTCAGGTACGGCAGGTTGCCTTGCGCGGCGAACGCAGCGACTGTCGCCAATTGGCGGGTGCGATCGTCCAGGCCTGGGCGAGCCCAGACATCACCGAGCGCGTAGGCGGTAACGCCCTCGGCGAGAAAGGGATAGTCCCGCTGTAGGGCTTCGAGCACCGGTTGCCCGGCACCACCGGAAAGCCGCTCCATTACCTTCATGCCTCGCTCGTGCTGCTCGTCCTCGTCGGCTGCGCAGGAGGCGGCAGCCGATAAGCCAGTGAGCAATGCCAGTCCAGCTGCAATCAGGGTTCTGCTTGCATTGCCATTCATGGGTGTCTCCTCAGTAGGGGCTGGCGGTCGGGCGGACGATCAGCTCGCTGACGTCTACATCGGCTGGCTGATCGATGGCATAGGCAATCGCGCGAGCAATGGCCTCGGCGGGAATGGCGATCTGGCGGAAGTCGCGCATGGCCGACCGAGCGTCTGCGTCAGAAATGCTCTCGGCGAGTTCGGATTCGGTCACGCCGGGGGATATCAACGTGACGCGGATGTCGCCACCGACCTCCTGGCGCAGCCCTTCGCTGATGGCGCGTACTGCATATTTGGTCGCGCAATACACCGCAGCGGTCGGGCTCACCGCGTAGGCGCCAATGGAGGCGATGTTGATGAACTGCCCGCTGCGCTGACGTTGCATCAGCGGCAGTCCGGCGGCGATGCCGTGCAGCACGCCGCGGATGTTCACGTCGATCATTCGGTCCCATTCGTCGACCTTCAGCGCCTCCAGCTTCGAAAGCGGCATCACGCCGGCGTTGTTGACGATGACGTCGACGCGCCCGAACTGCTGCTCGGCGAAGTCGATGAAGCCCTGCATCTCGGCGCGGCTCGTAACGTCCAGCGCCCGGACCACCGCGCTGCCGCCGTTATCGTTGATCGAGGCGGCCAGCGCTTCGAGGCGTTCCAGCCGTCGTGCGCCAAGAACCACTCGCGCGCCCTGGCTGGCCAGCAGGCGCGCCGTCGCTTCACCGATGCCGCTGCTGGCACCGGTGATGGCGATGACTTTTCCGTTGATGTTCGACATGCGCAGACCCTCCGATTGCATTCATGGATGCAGCACTGCTGTGCTGTGAGATGAATGCTAGTGAGTACGCATGGCGGGTGTTAGGCGGATTCTGCCGGGTGCTTGCCTGATTCTGGCGGTCCGTATCCTCGTGCCGGTGCTCCGGGCGCAGGCGTCGCGCGCCGGAGACCAGTGTCGTGCTGGACGGTCAGCGCGTTCGAGCGGCTTCGTCGGTCTTGGCCTCGATCTCGAACGCGATGCTCCAGTTATGCAGCGGGTAGGGTTCATCCACCAGCGTGTCGATATTGGCTTCCGGCCACATGCCTTCGTCCGGCAGGTACTCGTAGTGGGCGTCAGCCAGGGTGGGATCGCTGTCACGCAGTTCGCCAGCGCCGCCGACCGCGCGGCTGGCGTAACGAATGCGCGGCGTACCGCTCAGGTCGCGTCCGGCAATCAGGCGCACAATCGTACCGGCGGCGATCTCGACTCTTTCGATCGGCACCTCACCTTGCTCGTCGCTCATGGTGAAACCCCGGCCGTCGATCATTCGCGCCTGATGGCCAAGGTAGGGTTCCTCGAAGGTCAGCGGAGGATGCGGTACGTGAAAATCGATGAGGATCTCACGTCCCTCGACCGTGGCGCCAAGCGGCGACAAAGGCACCCAATTGCGGCGCTCGACCGCGACCTGGTGGTAAACCTTGCCAAGCATCTGGCCGAACCAGCGATAACCGTTGGCTGACAGATGCGTGCCCTTGTCCACGTAGGGGTAAACCGGGCCGGCCAGATACCAGTTGGGCTCTTCCTGCGCCAGTTCCCATTGGGCCATGCCGATGTCGAGGGTGCCGTCCACGACCGAGGTTTTGGCGTCGGTCTGGTAGCTAATGAAGGCAGGCATACGTTGCTGCCCGATGGCCTGCGCGGTGTCGGCGTAGAGGTCATCGCGCAGCTGGCGCAGCATTGTCTTGTAGTTTTCCTTGTCGTTGATCCCACCCTGAACCTCGGCGTAATCGTACTCGCCCTGTAACCAGAACAAGGCGCTGAGGCTGTAGCTCGCTCCTTCCCCATCCGCCAGTTGCTTGGCCTGATCGACGGCTTGCAACACCCGTTGGTACTCGTTGGTGCCACCAACCTTGGACAGTTGCGCAATGGAACGTCCCGACGTGGCGGCGTTGCTGGCGACGAAAAGGTGCTCGGGGTCGGCCTCGACGCGGTGCTTTTCCAGATACAGCCGGCGCGCCATGTTCAGCGCGCCGACTTCCACGGACTCGCCTTCTTCCTGGGCGTGCTTTTCCAGCTTCGCTACCGCGTCGTTGTCGAGAATGATTTTGGGGTCCCGCTTGAATTGCACCACCGCCTTGAGCGGCTTGAACGCCGCTTCCCCGACCGGTACGAAGCGATCGCCACTGAAAGTTGCCGAACGTGTTGAATCGCCCAGCATAAGATTGTCGTAGCCCGGCTGTCTCGACAGTGCTGGCCAGCCTTCGGCGGCAGAAGCCAGCGACTGACCGTAGGTGATGATGTGGTTGTACTTCGCGCTCGGGGCGGGGGAGAGGTGATTGGGCTTGGCCATCAACTGTTCGGTGAGGCGCTTGTTCTGCGCATCGCGGTCGATCAGAGACTGCTCGTCAGCCAGCAAGGGTAGCGAGCAGCTCATCAGCAATACGCCCATCAACGCCGCGGCATTTCGCTTGGTGGTTGCGGAGCGGGCAAGCGGACTGAGGTCGTCCCGAGGGATGCGCATGGTCGATTCCTTCTGGTTTGATGCAGACGATTAGCAAAAGCCGGGGCGAACCGCAGCGGCTCGGAACTCGCGTTTCGACGGTCTTGGCTATGGTTAGTTCGTGAGCGGGACGAGTCGCGTCGGTCAACGACGGAGGATCAAAGTACGGATAGGCTCGTGAGTTCGGCGCTTTCCATGGCACGTTTCAATGCCAGGTCCAGCTCTTCGAGGCGGTAGGGCTTGGCCAGTACATGCACGCCTTCGGCTTCCGCCGAGTTTTTTGCCGCCTCGGCATAGCCGCTGGTGAGCAGCACGGGAATGCCGAGTTGGCGCGTGCGAATTTCTCGCGCCAGCTCTACGCCGTTCATGCCGCCGGGCATCATCACATCGGAAAAAACGATGTCTACCTGGCGTCCGTTCGCCAGTGTCCCGAGGGCAGCGGCAGCGCTGGCGGAATGTGTCACCCGATAGCCGAGATGCTCAAGCATTTCGCCCACCAGCGCGGCGACTTCTTCATCGTCGTCGACCAGTAGAACGCGACCTGCGAACGTCTCGGGCGTTTCATCAACGCGCACGCTCTCGATGTGCACCTGGTTCGGCAGATGTTCAGAGCGCGGCAGCATCATGATCACGCTGGTGCCTCGTCCACATTCCGTATCGATCCAGACCGTACCGCCGGACTGGAGGGCGAAGCCATACACCTGGGCCAGGCCGAGGCCGGAGCCCTTGCCGATCTCCTTGGTGGTGAAGAAGGGATCGAATACCCGGCCGCGAACGTCGGCGGGAATGCCGGTGCCCGAATCGATCACCGCCAGACGAACGAAGTCACCCTGCCGGCCAAGCACTACTTCATTCGGTGCGTTGGACGCCTGCAGCAGGATCGAACCGCCGTCGGGCATGGCGTCGCGAGCGTTGACCGCGAGATTCAGTATCACCAGCTCCAGTTCGCCGGAATCGACTTCGATCGGCCATAGATCCGGTGCGAACTCCACTTTGACGTGAATATCGCCCCGCAGACTGCGGTCCAGCAGCTCGCGCATCTGGCTGATGCGCTGGGCCAGATCCACTGGTTCGGGTGCCAGTGACTGGCGGCGCGAAAAGGCCAGCAATTGGCGCGTCAGGGCTGAGCCGCGCTGAGCGGCCTGGCGCATGCCATCCATCAGGCGTTGGCGGCGTTCTGGATCCGCTCGTCGATCGAGCATGTCCAGGCCGCCGGAGATGACCATCAATAAATTGTTGAAGTCGTGAGCGATGCCTCCGGTGAGCTGGCCGATAGCCTCGATTTTCTGCGTTTGGCGCAGGCTTTCTTCGATATGGGCGCGCTCGGCGATCTGCGTGCGCAACTCGAGGTTGGCTTTTTCCAGTTCACCAGTGCGCTCTACTACTAGCGCCTCCAGTTCGAGGGATGCCTGTTCACGCGCCTCGATCAGCGCTCGCACCTCGTACTGGCGATGCCGCCCGCGCAATACGGTCTGCAGCGCGCTGGTGAGCGTAATGCTCTGTACCGGACGTTCGAGCAGCGAGACGTTACGCAACGCTGCGACCATGCGTTGGCGCCAGGCCGCGACCGAGGGTTGCTGATGCTTGCTGGTCAGCACCACGAAAGGGAAATCGGACCACGTCGGCTGCTGATCGACCCAGGCCGACAGCGCGTCGAGGTCCTGACCGAAAAGGCCTTCTTCGGCGATGAAGGCCGCGTCGGCGCCTGTTCCGGCCAGGTCTAGTACCTCATCGACGCTGTGACAGACGATAGCGTTCATGCCGCTGCGGCGCAGCAGCTCGGCCGAGGCGGGACCGTCCCGGCCAATGGGGGCGTAGACGGCTACTGTCGGGATTGCTGGCTCAGGCGTCGTCATGCTCGTCTTTCATGAGGGGAGCGGCATCGCCGGTGTAGGCCGGCGTGCCCGAGAAGATACCGCTGAACTGCGAAAGCGGCGGCCCGACCTTGATGCCGGAAGCCCCAAGGCGGAACTCCCGGATGGTGTTTTCGTGGCGGCCGCTACGTTTCTTGACCACCGACAACGCCCGGCGAACGACGCCGGCATGCTCGAAATAGCGCAGCATGATAACCGCATCACTCAGATAGCTGATATCGACCGGCGTATCCATCGGTCCGACCAAACCATGCTGGGCCAGAACCATCACGCTCATCACGCCTTTCTGGCCCAGATAGCTGAGTAACTCGTGCATCTGCAAAATCAGGAAGCGGCCGTCTGGCATCGCGTTGAGATAACCGTTAAGGCTATCCAGCACCACCAGCTGCGCGCCCTGTACCTCAACGCTGTCACGCACCGCAGCGGTAAATTCGCCGGGTGAAAGTTCGGCAGGATCAATCTGTTGCAGGTGCAGCAGTCCTTTTTCGATCCAGGGTTCTAGGTCCAGCCCCAAAGCGCGGCCGCGAGCCATCAGGGTTCCAATTCCTTCATCGAAAACGAAGAACGCCACCTGTTCACCGCGTCGACACGCCGCTACGGCGTAACCCAGCGCCAGCGATGATTTGCCAACGCCGGCGGCGCCAATCAGCAGCGCGTTGGTTCCGCGCTCCAAGCCACCACCGAGCATTTTGTCCAGGGCCTCATTACCGCTGGATGTCAGTTCCCCTATGAAGTGCGTGTGATGCTCAGCGGCAATCAGCCTCGGATAGATCGCCAATCCACCTTTTTTGATGGTGAAGTCATGGTAGCCGCCACGAAACTGGATGCCGCGCATCTTGATGACACGCAGCCGCCTGCGTTCGGCGCCGTAATCAATGGCCAACTGCTCGAGCATCACTACCCCATGGGATATCGAATGCAGCTGTAAATCGCCGCTTTCGGAGGTCTGGTCGTCGAGCAGAATTACCGTGCAATGTCGGGTGGTGAAGAAATGCTTGAGTGCCAGCACTTGTCGCCGATAGCGCAGCGGGCTTTGAGCGAGCAAGCGCATTTCCGAAAGACTGTCGAACACCACCCGACTCGGGTTGGTTTCGCTGACACGATTGAATACTTGCTTGGTGGTCTCGCTCAGCTCCATCTCGGCCGGATGCAGGACCGTCAGCTCTAGATCGGGGTCCAGGCTGTCCTCGGGCGTTACCAGCTCCAGAACGTCGATGCCTTCGAGCGTCCAGCCGTGGCGCTTGGCGACCAGCTTCAACTCTTGTTCCGTTTCCGACAGCGTGACGTACAGGACGCGCTCGTCCTGGCGTACGCCTTCGAGCAGGAATTGTAAGGCGAGGGTGGTCTTGCCGGAGCCGGGGCTGCCCTCGTAGAGATACATCCGGTTAGGGTCCAGGCCGCCGCCGAGGATGTCATCCAGGCCTTCGCTGCCCGTGGATATACAAGAAAACTCATCGTCTGGGCTGAAGGGGCGATCAGGGGAATCGGTCATTTCCATACTCCTTACGCGGGCTCCACAGGAGTCGCCGCGTTCCTTGTTCCGCTGCTCCGACACAACAAATGATTGGTTGCGGGGCGGAACACGCCCGGAAAGAAGCCGTAATGGCTGGCCGGGCTGAAAACCCCTCGAATGCCGCTGCAGGGCCGAGGCGCAGCCATTCGACCGGCGACGCCCGAGAGGCGCAGTCACTTCATCCGACTCGGCTTTTGCATTGCCGTTCCGCATGGCCGCTGTCGCTGGGGCGCCCGGCGAGCTGCGCGTTCAGGCCAACAGACCCCCGCAATAGGGAGCCTGCTGCCGGTTGGTACACGCTGGTTTTCTGCTCAGAGCTTGAAGCGGCTCACCATGGCGATCAGGCGATCGTTGGAGGCAGACAGACCCTGGGTGCTCTTGCCGACGGTCACGCCGGATTCCACCAGCTCGTCGACCATATCCCGCACCGCGACCATGTTCTGGTTGATCTCACCGCTGACTGCACTTTGCTCTTCAGCGGCCGCGGCGATCTGCGCGCTGAGGTCGTGGATGCGGTTGACCGAATCGGCCATTTCATCGAGCCCGCTATTGACGCGGGTGGTGCGCTCGGCGGTGGCCTGACAGCTGCCTTTGGTTTTCTCCATCGCGTCTACCGCAGCATCGACAGCGCTTTGCAAGGCCGCGAGCATCTCGTTGATTTCCGACGTGCTCTGCTGCGTCCGCCCGGCGAGCGCGCGCACTTCGTCGGCGACCACGGCGAATCCGCGCCCTTGTTCACCCGCACGGGCGGCCTCGATGGCGGCGTTCAGCGCCAGGAGGTTGGTCTGCCCGGCGATTTCACCGATCACGCCCAATACATCGTTGATGCGGCGGGCGTCCTGCTGCATCGCCTGGACGCGCGCGGTAGCCGAGTCGACTTCATTGACCAGCGCCAGCACGCTTTGCGCCGCTTCGTCGACGGTGCGACGCGAATGCGCGGCGTGGTCGTTGGCGGCCTGGGTGAAGCTCGCGGTTTCGTTGGCGCTCTGTGCGACGGAGTCGGCCGTGGAGCTCATTTCGGTGATGGCCGTCACCGCCTGATCCGTTTCGCTGGCATGGCGAGCCAGAATGCCGTTGGTGTGATCGGATTGCTGCTTGAGTTGTTCGAGTTCGACCGAAATCTGGCGGGACGAGGTGGCCAGGTCGGCGATCATTTCCTGCAGATAGGCGATGAAGCGGTTCACTGCGACACCGATGCGGTCGACTTCATCGTCGCCTTTGATCTCGATGCGACGGGTCAGATCCGCATCACCGGACGACAGGGACTGGATGTTGGCTGACAGCAGATGCAGCCGGCGCATCAGGTTGCGCAACGCGACGACCATCAGCAGCAAAAGGAAACCCACCAACGGCAATTGCAGCCAGCCCAAGGTGCCGAGCACCGAGCGGGTCTTCTCGGTCAGCAGGTGGCTGGGCAGCGCGGTAGCGAGCAGCCAGGGCGTGCCCTCGATGGGCTTGAGGAAGAACGAGGTCTGCTCGCCATTCTGGCCTTCGAACTCGGTGAAACTGCGCTGGTCGCCACGGTCCAGCGCGGCCTTGATCTGCGCCACGAACGGCGTGTGTGACGCCAGCTCGGAGACGTTTTTCAGGACGATCTGTTCGCTCAGGGCGGGCAGATTGCTAAGAATCTTGCCGTCCGCTTCGACGATCATGATCTGGCCCTGGATTTCTTCAGCTGACCGCTGGCGTCACGGTGATAGAAGGTGCTGTGTTTCGCCACGCCGGGCGTCCGTGCGTTGGGCAGCGGCCAGATGCCGCCGCCGAACACCTTCTGATCGCCGTACTGGTCAATCAGGCCAGGCAGTACGGCATCGATCTGGTCGCTGTCGAGCAGCGCGACGGTTTGGGTAATAGCGCGGGATTGGCTTTCGATCCGCGCCAAATTGAGCCGAATTGCCTGGGCGATTTCGTCGACTTTTTCTTCCACTAACTGGACTTCGGTGGCTTTCAACTGGGGCGCGACGAATTGGTTGATGCCTAACAGAGTCAGGCCAATGGCGACGAGGATGAAGGCCGCAAAAGTGGTGAAGTAGCGTGCCTGGATCGTTTTCAAGAAGGTCATGGTTGTGCTCGTTACAAGGGGCTACGGCGGAAGAACGCCCATACGTTTGCGTTATCGGCGCACCCTCCTGAAGCTGTAGGACTATTGGTCGACTCGGTACGTTTGGCGAGCCAGGGACGCGAGCTTCGGGATGGCTGCATGGGCGGCAGGTCCGCAAGCGCCTCGAATCCTGTTTAAAATCGCGCGCTTTCTCTAACTAACGATGACCTTCATGCACGCCGACGCTCTTGTCACTTTGCAGAACCACCTGACCATTGCCTTGGCGCAGTTGCCCGATGAGACCCGCCGTCTGTTTCATGGGCGCGGACGCTGCTGGGAGGGGCTTGAGCATGTGACCGTCGATTGGCTGCAGGGCATCGTGCTGGTTTCGTTGTTCCGCGCACCGGCGGACGCCGAGCTGGATGCGTTAAGGCTCGGTTTGTCGGCACTTACCCAAAGCACGGAATGGCAGGCGAGCGGGGCGCATAGCTTGTTGTTGCATCACCGCTATCTGCCCGACAGCCACATGGAGCGGCTGCTGGGCGAGCCGGTCAGCGAATGGCTGATCAGCGAGAACGGGCTGCGCTACAAGCTCGATCTCGGCATCAAGCAGAACAATGGGCTGTTTCTGGACATGCGCTACGGTCGCCGCTGGGTGCAGGAGCAGGCGCAGGGCAAGCGGGTACTGAACCTCTTCGCTTACACCTGTGGTTTTTCAGTAGCGGCCATCGCGGGCGGCGCCGAGCATGTGGTCAACCTCGACATGGCGCGCGCAGCCCTCAGTCGCGGGCGCGACAATCATCGGCTCAACGAGCATGACCTGAGCAAGGTCAGCTTTCTCGGCCACGAGCTGTTCAAGTCGTGGGGCAAGGTGAAGAAAAGCGGCCCTTACGATCTGGTAATCGTCGATCCGCCATCGTTCCAGAAAGGTAGCTTTGCGCTCGACAAGGATTACCGGAAGATCCTTCGGCGCTTGCCGGAGCTGCTGACCTCCACCGGCACGGTGCTGGCCTGCATCAACGATCCCGACGTGGGCCCCGAATTCATCATCGAAGGCGTTGCGGCCGAGGCGCCGGACTTGGTGTTTCAGCAGCGTTTGCCGAACCCGCCGGAATTCCCGGATGTCAGCCCCGACAGCGGGCTGAAGGCGCTGGTCTTCAGCCGCACGCCGGGTTAGCGTCGCCTGGCGTGGCATGGAGTCGTTACATCAAAGTCTCTAGGTATGGCTGCTATCCTTTTTTGCTGAAGCTTCACCGGCAAATTGCCAGCAGCTAATCTTGGCGCCTTGCATCTTGGCAAGGCCAGCCGAACTCCACACCAACCGTCGCGGGGTCTCGAGGATCTGTGACTCGACCAGCTACAGGAGACAACGCCATTCCTGAACCAGAACGGCAAGTGCAGGCAATCTTCGATGCCGCCAGCGATTGCGCCATGCTCACCACCGATCGCGAAGGCATCATCACGGCGTGGAGCGTGGGTGCCGAACGTGTCTTAGGTTGGACAGCGCAACAGATGTGCGGACAGCCGTTCGATCATCTATTCAGCGGCGGTGAGCGCAATGCGGAACTGCTGCGCGAGCAGATGCAACGCGCGCTGAAGGATGGCAGCACCAGCCATGAACGCTGGTATATCCGTGCTGATGGATCACGCTTACGCGGGGCGGGCACGCTCACGCCACTGCTTGGCGAGGAGGGCCATTTCGGTTTCCTGAAGATCCTGCGTGACCGCACGGCGGAAGACGAGGCCGCGCGCCGGCTGGCCGAGAGCGACGACCGTTATCGACTGCTGTTCGAGGCGATCGATGCGGGCTTCTGCATCATCGAGATGAAATTCGATGCGCAGGGCAAGCCGATCGACTATAGCTTCGTCGAAACCAATCCGGCCTTCGAGCGCCAGACCGGGCTGGTCGATGCGGTCGGCAAATGGATGCGCGACCTAGCGCCTGCTCACGAGCAGCACTGGTTCGATATTTACGGCGAGGTGGCGCTGAGCCGCCGCCCGGTGCGTTTCGAGAACAATGCCGAAGCGTTGCAGCGTTGGTTCGAGGTGCAGGCTATGCCGATCGGCGAGCCGTCCGAACAGCGTGTCGCGATTTTGTTCAACGACATCTCCGCACGTCGCAACGCGGAGCAGGCCCTGCAAGCCCTGACCGTCTCGCTGCGCGAGGATGTCGCAACCCGTACCAAGGACCGCGACCAGCTCTGGGAGTTGTCCAGCGACGTGATGCTTCGCTGCCGTATCGATGGCAGCATCGTTGCGGTCAATCCGGCCTGGGAACAACTGCTGGGCTGGTCGGAAGAGCAACTGCTGGGCGCCAATATTCTCGACTTCATCCATGCGGACGACCAGGCGGACACAAGCGCGACCGTTCGACAGTTGTCGGAGGGGCGTTCTTTTCTGCATTACGAGAATCGCTACCGCTGCACCGATGGCAGCTATCGCTGGCTCACCTGGTCGGCCCGGCCGGCGGATGGTGTGATAAATGCCGTGGGGCGTGACATCACCGCCGAAAAGGAACAGGCACAGGCGCTCGCTCAGGCAGAGGCGCAACTGCGCCAAAGCCAGAAGATGGAAGCCGTCGGCCAATTGACCGGGGGCCTGGCGCATGACTTCAACAACCTGCTGACCAGCATCGGCGGCAGCCTTGAACTGCTCGAAAAGCGCATCGAGCAGGGCCGTGTCGAATCGATCGCTCAGTACGTGACAGTCGCCCAGAACGCGACCCGCCGAGCGGCGGCGCTGACACACCGATTGCTGGCATTTTCTCGCCGCCAGACGCTCAACCCGATGGGTACCGACGTCTGCGAACTGGTCAGCGACTTGCGCGAACTGCTCAGCCGCACGGTCGGGCCTTCGATCTTGCTTGAAACGCAGTGCGCTGAGGGTCTTTCGCCAACGCTGGTGGACCGTAATCAGTTGGAAAACGCCTTGCTCAATCTTGCCATCAATGCGCGTGATGCGATGCCTGACGGCGGGACGCTGTCGATCGGCGTCAGCAATACCTGGCTGAAAGACAGCGAGGCGTTGGAGCTCGATGTGCCGGCTGGGCAGTACGTGCGCATATGCGTCGCGGATACCGGCGTCGGCATGTCCAAGGAAATCGCAGCGCAGGCATTCGATCCGTTTTTCACCACCAAACCCTTGGGCATGGGAACCGGTCTGGGATTATCGATGGTGTACGGCTTTACCCGACAATCGGGCGGGCAGGTGAAGATCCAGTCCGAGCCGGATAATGGCACCACGATCTGCCTGTATCTGCCGCACGTGGTCGCTAATGTGCAGCGGAGCGATACGGTAATCGACCCCAGGGCGGCATTTCAGGTAAGCGGTGGGGCAGGCGAGACGATCCTGGTCGTCGATGATGAGCCGGCGGTGCGCCTGCTGGTGGTGGAGGTTCTCGAGGAGCTGGGCTATCGGGTGCTGCATGCCATCGATGGCAAGAGCGCGCTGAGCATTCTCCAGAGCGATGAGCCGGTTGCGCTGCTTGTCACGGACGTCGGGCTGACGGGCGGTATGAATGGCCGTCAGTTGGCCGATGCTGCTCGCCAGACCGACCCCGCACTGAACGTGCTGTTTATCACCGGATACGCGGAAAGTGCGGTGATGGGCAAGGGCCAACTCGAGCCAGGCATGGGCCTGTTGACCAAACCCTTCACGATCGATGCGTTGGCAGAGCGCATCGAAGAGCTGCGTGGCCGAAACTGATGCCGCCTCCGAGCCAGCCGTTTTCGGCGGTTTGGCTCGCGGCGACACCTGAAGGACCAGTGAGGTCAGTAGTGGGCCTTGACGATGAAGTTGGTGACGTTGTTGTCGGTGTTGAACGCAGCGCTGTCCTGCACGCCATATTTGTCCGACCAGTAGTCGTACTCGATACCGACGTAGAGCTTGCCCGGGGTGTAGTCCAGCGCCTTGCCCAGGTCGTACTTGATCTGCGGGTTGATGTGCAGGTTCTTGGCGACGAAATCGTTGCTGGATTTGGAGCCGGCATCGTTGACCACCCAATCGATATAGCCATCGAAGAGGATGTCGGATTTGCCCAGCGGGAACGTCATGGCCCAGGTCGGCGTGATCTGCCATTGGCCGCTGGCCTGACCGGTGATGCCGTCCGGCTTGCGGTAGTAGGTGTTGATCGACAAGCGATCGAAGCCCGGTACGGCCAGGTCGATGGCCGGGCCGAGCAGGTAGTTGCGATTGCGTCCTTCGCCTCGCTCGTAGGTCGCCGAAAGCAGGACGTCGGTGACCGGCCCAAACGATAGGTCTCGCCCGGTGATCTTGCCCAGTGACAGACGCGGGCTGAATTCGCCGTAATACGTGCGTCCGTCGTTGCCCGAGTGACCGTTGAACCACTTGTGATCGACGAACAGGAACATGTCGCCCCAGGTCCAGCCACTGGCGTGTTCGAAGGTAATGGTCTGCTGGATATCGGCCTCACGCCCGTCCTCGCCTGAGTCGACGGCGAAATTTTTGCCGTAGAGGTAGGTCAGGCTGTTGTTCTGCCAAAGCATTGGGTCGGCCATGGCCTGGCTGGCGAAAGTCAATCCCGCCGCGAAGACGGCGGTGCTGAGGCTGCATTTCATCGATGTGCTCCCTTGTTGCAGTTGCGGCTGCTTTATTTTGAGCGTTGTCCAAACGGGCGGGCGTTGTGCTCGAAGCAGTACCGCGCCAGTCGATCAAGCGCAGCGGAAATACCACAGAAATCGTTTTATTTCATTGTTTTGTGGAGGCGCAACGCTGTCCCGTGCGGTGGTTTTAAGACGGTGGCAGATACACGCAAGCTCGAAGCGTTTAGCTGTTCGCTGCGATTCGGCCGCAGACGAAGTGCCCAAGAGAAGATTGATTTGGTGGAGCGCACACTGCTGCGGCTAGGTGTTTGGTCCCGTTTCAGCCTAAACGGCTGGGCTAAAAAGATTGTTTTGGACGCTCAAGTCCGTAGGGCCGAATTTATTCGGCCAGAGGTTTGTGAAGGCCGAACAAGTTCGGCCCTACGGTGATGCGTTCACCCGAAGAGCCGAAAGCGTGGGTTCCGTCGAGAGCGCAGCAAAACGGGAACAGTCTCTAGCAGAAGCACTAATCGCTGCCGCAGAAAACGAAACTGCCGGCGCAGGGCCGGCAGTTGTGGGTATTGCAGGGGATCAGTGTTGGGTAACGATCGCCATGTTGTTGAGGCCAGCCTGGCTTATTAACGCGTTGTTGCCCATACCGCTCTGGTCGACCAACGCCTCGTGGCCGGTGCCATTCTGAATGACGGTCGCCAGATGGCTTTCGCCGTACTGGGACAGGATGGCCATGTTGTTTACACCGTCCTGGGTGATGCTGGCCAGGTTGAGATCGCCGTCCTGGACGATATCGACGTCGTTACCGGCGTTGTTGCTGGAGCCGGTGATGCGGTTGCCTTCACCTTCCTGTACGGCGCTGAGCATGTTGTGCATGCCGGACTGGTTGAAGTTCAGCTCATTGGCATTGCCTAACTGATCGACCGTAGCGTCGTTGTAGCTGCCATGTTGATTAACCGTGGCGACCTGATGACGACCGTCCTGATCGATCACTGCCTCGTTGCCGAATCCGTACTGATTGGCAGTGGCGGTGTTGCCATTGCCGCGCTGGGCGAGGTTGGCGTCGTTCTCGTTGCCCTGCTGATAGACGAAGGCATTCTGGTAGCGGCCTTGCTGATCTACGTTCAGGTTGTTGTCGTTCCCGCCCGAGTAGGTGTAAGCCTCTTGGTTGGCGCCAGTCTGGCTGACGGATGCATTGTTGAGGTTGCCGACCTGCTCGACTTCGGCGATGGAGCCGGAACTCCAGTTCTGGACGATTTCGGCGGCGTTTTCGTTGCCTTGCTGGTCGATCATGGCGCGGTCGTTGGAGCTGAACGACTGGCTGATGCTTGCATCGTTGAGCTTACCGTCCTGGTACAGCTCGGACTTGCTGCCGTTGGCCAGCGCCTGGTAGCTGGAGGCGTAGTTTTGATTGCCCAGCTGTTCAGTAACGGCACTGGCGCCGTAGGTGGCGACCTGTTCGGTTTCGGCGATATTGGCATTGCCATGTTGATGCTGGTCAGCGCTGCTGTCCGAAGTAGCGCTCTGGCTGATGCTGGCCTCGTTGCCTTTGCCGTTCTGCCATTGCTCCGCAGTGCTGCGCAGGGCGACCGTCTGGGTGACGTCCGCCTGATGGAAGTTGGCGATCTGGGTTTGCAGGACCGAGGACGAAAACGAGCTGTTCTGCTCGGTCATCGCATTGTTGCCCCAGCCGCTCTGCAGCTGTGTGGCCGTGTTCGAGCTGCCAGCGCTCTGCGTGACCTCGGCAATGTTATCGATACCGTTCTGGCGTTGTTCGGAGGTGTGCTCAGCGGCGAAGGCCTGGGCAGTGGCGACAGTCAGGATGGCAGCTACAAGGGGTTTGATCTTGAACATTTTTGTCTCTCCATGGAATGTTTTCAGCGGTACTTCCTGGTGGTGCTTTGCTTCAGCGGCTTTGCTTTAGCGGTGCTGGCGAACCAGCACACTCAGACCCTGGCCATTCTGCGTAACGCTACTGCGATGCCCGGTACCGGTCTGTTCGATCAGCGCGTTGTTGTGAGCGCCGTACTGCTCGATTCGGGCCTGATTGTCGGCCCCGAACTGAATGATTGATCCCTGGTTGTGGCTGCCGTGCTGCTCGATGGATGCCTCGTGCGCATAGCCGCTCTGGAGGATGAGGGCTTCCAGTGCGTTGCCGATCTGCGTGATGTCCCCGGTCAGGCTGTTTCCGGCCTGGGTGACCAGAGAGAAGTTGTCGGCAATGACGCTGCCATTTGGCCGGGCCAGTGCGGTTGCATGAGTCCGACTTGAGGCGAATTCGCTGGCGCCCAAATCGAGCGAGATTGGAAGGCTAGCAGCCTGAAGCGTGGGGCTGGCTAGCGTTGCGAAGAGCAGTGGCAGCAGTGCTTTTCGGGCAATCCATTGCGCGTGCTTCATCAGTCGTCCCTGGTTGAATCGCGGTAGGTCATCCTGTCCCAAACCGTGATTCGGCAAATCCATCAAACGGGTGAAACCGCTGCGTTTGTTCGTAGCCGTTCACTTAAGCCGTTAGGCAAAACACCAAGGCATGATGGCCCTGTCTGTAGAGGCGAGGGGGCGTCGGATTCGCTAGGCCAGAAAAACGCCGCAAACCCGTACGGGGATGCGGCGCTTTCTAAGTGAACGGCATTATGCGTTTGCTCGGGCCTGGAGCAGGCCCGATGAAACAGAACGAACCTACAGCTTGGTCGGCGTGGTGAGATATTTCGCCAATTCGGCTTCGACCGCAGGCGAGTTGTCGGCGGTCTGCCAGAGGCGACGGTCGACGCCCTGGGCAATCAGGTGGGCAACGGCCGCCTCGATCGCCGACAGCACGCAAAGCTGCGCCGGCTCGTTGGTGGTGTAGCCGGCCTCGGCTTCGAGCAGTTCCTTGAACTCGATGAACTTGTAGACGTTGGCGCTGCGCCCGATGGAGTAGATGGTCTTGGTCGTCATCACGTTGGAGAGTACCTGGCCGCTGCGCACGTCGATGGCGCGCAGATTGACGGTGACCTGATCGACTCGGTATTCCTGCGATACGCCGATACCCAGATAGCGCGCGCCCTGGCCACCGCTGCGCACGTTGGTTTCGTAGGCGACGATGGCGCCTTCCATGATGATGTTGGCGGCCAGCAGCGAGGGCAGTTCCGACTGTATATTCGGCGCCACGTCCGGCTTGGCCTGGGACGCGCGAATGATCTTGCGCTCGGTCAGCACGTTCTGCAGGCCCTCGCGCTCCAGCACGATGAACCAGCCGCTGGCCTGCATGGCATCGACCAGCATGCTCGCCGCGCCTTGGGTGACCGCTGTGGAAAAGGAGCTTGCCGGGCTCGGTTTGTATTGCCCCGTTTGGTCGCGGAAGCCGTACACGGCGGCAACCAGCGGGCCTTTGGGGCGGGGCAGTTGCAGCAAGTCCTGATAGGTCGAGGTGCGCGGCGTAAGGGTGGGTGTTTCCTGGTCCGCGGACATCGGTTCGCGCACTGCGCAGCCCTGCAGAACGGCCATCATCCCGATGGCGATGAATAGGCTTCTCATGGCCTTTGCTCTCCTTGATCAGTTCTCGCCGATAACGATTTCGGACACTTCGCCGGTCAACCGGTCGGTGATGCTCACAACCAAGTTGCCGAGGTCGTCGTTGATGACATTTACGATGAAGTCATCCGTCGTGACCGACCCGGTCTTGCCGTCTCTAGCATCATTAAGCAGATCGCCAAGCAGCCGTGACTCCAGCTGGCTGGTGAAACGGTCGAGCGCTGAGGTGCCGGTCAGCGAGGAGCGGTCGATCGCGTCCGGATCTTTGGTGTCGTTCTGGGCCTGGGCGTTGCCCAACAGCCAGGCACCGTTCAAAGGACTGCCGCCAAAGGACGGGTTGACTGGGGTGTAGACCAGTTCGGTTGCCGTAACGGCGGAGCTGAGCAATAGCCCGGCCAGGAGAATGCCGGTGGTTTTTTGTTGTGGCCGGTTCATAACTCATCCTTCGCAAGATCAATGGTGTCTTCGAACATTGCTTCAACTTTCTTACGGTTTATCTCTTGCAGCACGTAATCCGCCGCGTCATAAGCGGTTTGCTCCATGTCGCCGACGTTCGGTTGCAGAAAGCGGCGGTAGAGCGGCTGGTTGTCCTGCTCGACCCAGACCAGAATGCCCCAGCGTGCCGACGGTCTTTCCTTGACCGCCAGGTTGAAGTCCAGGGAACTGGTGTCGTTCAGGCGTTCGCAAAACTTGCGATAGAACTCCTGACCGGATCGGGTAACGGTGTTGTTGGTAATGAAGCCCTTGAGCTCTGCTTCTCCGGCATATGCCTGAGCCGCGAGCAGCAGCATCAGGCAAAGGCACGCGGCTCTCATGTGCCGGCCTCGCTCACATGCCCCAGCACCAATGACGCACCTTGCGCGCGGTTGGACGCGCCCAGTTTGCCCAGTGCGTTATGGATATGGCTCTTGATGGTGTGAGTGCTCAGGTGCAGGCAGTCGGCGATTTCCGAGTTGGAAAGCCCCTTGCCGGCGAGCGCAAGGATCTGCTTTTCGCGCACCGATAAATCATCGATTGCGCGCGACGCATGGGTCAGCTGGCGATAGCGGCCGAGCAGTTTTTCCATCAGCGCGCGGGGCAGCCAGTCGCCACCGTTGAGCATGACGGTGACGCCGCGGCTGAAATTGCTGCGGCTTGTGCTCGGGTAGAAGACGCCCTTGATCCAGGGGTGTAACTCCAGCAGTCGGCGTGCCTGTTCCGGCTGCGCATTGACCAGCGCGGTGACCGTATCGCGCAGCTGCCGAAGCAGGCGAAGGCATTCTTCGTCGGTGAAGCTGCCGACGTCGATCAGGATCAAGTCTGCATCGTTCACTCCCGGGCGGAGCGCGTTGCTACGCGTCAGGCGCAACTGGGGGCTATCGTGAAGATGTTGGTGGAACGAGCTGTCCAGCAGTTCGCTGTTGGACAACAGGACGAGACGAGCGGAGGGGGCGACGAGTGCCGCGCTGGCTTCATCGATCATGAGCATTTCCTTTGCTATTCATGGCTGTGTCGGGCTGCGCCCGCGTTCCTGCCCGGGGCCGTGGCGCTTTGACATTAACGCTAACAAGGTAGTTCAGCAGGGTGACAATAAAAAGTCGGAACTGTGAGTGAATGCCAGTTTTCCGACGAACTGCCTGCGTGGGTGCGAAATGCAAGTCTGGAAAGCCGAAGTTCGCTCGACTACATTCAGTGTCTTTCTTCGCTCATGACTGGGGCCGAAATGTCTGATCCGGCGTTCTGGTTGGTCTTTTTCTCGGCTGCTCTGGCGCTGAACCTGTCGCCCGGTCCCGATCTGCTGTTCGTGCTGTCGCGTACGCTCTCCGGTGGGCGGCGTGTCGGCGTGGCCTCGGCATGCGGCGTGTGCAGTGGTGCTCTGGTTCATGTGGCCGCCGCGGCGCTGGGGATTTCGGCGATTCTGGCTACTTCGGCGCTGGCCTTTACGGTGGTCAAGTATGTCGGTGCGGCCTATCTGCTGTACCTGGGCATCCAGGCGTTGCGCTCTGCGGGCGCTGGTACGCAGCTCAACCTTGGAACGGCGCCGCGGACTACCGCCTGGCAGGCTTATCGCCAGGGCATTCTGGTGGACATTCTCAACCCCAAGGCTGCGATCTTCTTCATGGCGTTTCTGCCGCAGTTCGTGCGTCCGGACCAGGGCGCAGTGGCGCTGCAGCTATTGGTGCTGGGTGTGTTGGTCGTTCTGGTGGCGATCGTCGTGGAATGCATGCTCGTGCTGCTGGCAGCTCGCGCCAGCTCGGCGCTACGCGGCAATCAGCGACTGAGCCAATGGCTCGATCGTGTCCTCGGGTCGGTGCTGATCGGCCTGGGTATTCGCCTCGGGTTGGCCGAACGCGCATAACCGTGGGAACGTCGACGCAGTTATCGGTCTGAATGCGTATGCGGTGCGTCTTGTACGACGGCGATGGCCGCGGCAATCGGAAGGAGCTTTCATGTCCCTGTACAGCAAAAACACCACATCCAATCTCATTCCCTGTCTGCATTACCGTGACGTACCCGCGGCGCTGGACTGGCTGTGTCGAGTATTCGACTTCGAGCAGCACCTGGTGGTCGAGGATGCGCAAGTGGGCGTCATTCACGCCCAGCTCAACTTCGGCAGCGGCATGCTGATGCTCGGTCCGGTTAGCGATTCCGAGTACGGTCGCCAGGTGAAGATGCCGGACCAGGTGGGCGGTGTTTCCACGCAGAGCATCTATGTCATCGTCAACAGCGCCGATGCGCTCTATACCAAGGCCAAGGCTGCCGGGGCGGAGATCGTCATCGAGTTGAAAGACGAGGATTACGGTGGGCGAGGCTTCAGCTGCCGCGACCTGGAGGGTCACCTGTGGAATTTCGGCACCTACGATCCTTGGGCCGAGCCGGTCGCCGAGCAGAACGTACGGGGGAACGGCTGATGCGCACCCTGACGTTGACAGATGGAGCCGAAGTCCCTGTGATCGGCCAGGGCACCTGGCACATGGGTGAGAATCCGGCCGAACGCAACAACGAGGTCGCAGCACTGCAGCTCGGAATAGAGCTGGGCATGACGCTGATCGATACCGCGGAAATGTATGGCGAAGGCGGTGCGGAAGAGGTTGTCGGTGAAGCGATACGCGGTCGCCGCGACCGGGTCTTTCTGGTCAGTAAGGTTTATCCGCACAACGCCAGCCAAAAAGGCGTACCGGAGGCCTGCGAGCGCAGCCTGCGCCGGCTCGGTACCGATTGCATCGATCTGTATCTGCTGCACTGGCGCGGCCAGTATCCGCTGACGGAAACCGTCGAAGCCTTCGAGCGGCTCAGGGAGCAGGGCAAGATCCGTCGCTGGGGCGTGTCGAATCTCGATATGGACGACATGCGTGAGCTGAATGCGCCCGCTTGTGCAGCCAACCAGGTGCTCTACAACCCTAGCGAACGGGGGATCGAATTCGACCTGCTGCCCTGGAGCCAGGCTCAGGGTATGCCGGTCATGGCGTATTGTCCGTTGGGGCAGGGCGGTGCGTTGTTGCGGCATTCGGTGGTGGTCAACGTTGCCCGCCGACACGGCGCGCAGCCTGCTCAGGTAGCGTTGGCCTGGGCCTTGCGCCAGCCCGGCGTGCTGGTGATTCCGAAATCCTCCAGCCCGACTCATCTTCGCGCCAACGCCTCAGCCTCGGAGCTGAAGCTGACGGCAGAGGATCTGAGCATTCTCGACGATGCCTTTCCGCCACCGTCTCGCCGGCAGGCGCTGCAGATGGTTTGACCCCGCCGATCCTCCAGACGGTGGGGAATGTTTGCCTCGCCACGGCTGTCAGCTGTTAACGACAGCAAACCGGAGAATCGGGCATGACTGAAAACAGACTCGAAGGCGCGGTGGTGGTTATCACCGGTGCGTCCAGTGGTATTGGGCGCGCCACCGCGCAAGCATTTGCACGTCGGCGTGCCCGTGTGGTGTTGGCTGCACGTGACGAGGAGGCGTTGCAGGAGGCGGCTGAAGAATGCCGGGCGCTCGGCGGCGAGGCGCTCGTGGTGCCAACCGACACGACCATCAGCGACTCGGTGGAACAACTGGCCACTGCAGCCGCCGAGTTCGGCCAGGGGCGTATCGACATCTGGATCAACAACGCCGGTGTCGGGGCGGTTGGCACATTCGACGAGACGCCGCTGGATGCTCACGAGCAGGTCGTGCAGACCGATCTGATCGGCTATCTGCGGGGCGCGCATGTGGTGTTGCCTTACTTCAAACAGCAGAACGCCGGCATTCTGATCAATACGCTCTCCGTCGGCAGTTGGGTGCCGCAGCCATTCGCCGTGGCCTATTCGGCCAGCAAGTTCGGCCTGCGCGGCTTTTCCCAGGCGCTGCGCGGTGAGTTGGCACAATGGCCGGGAATACATGTATGCGACGTATACCCATCGGTGGTCGATACCCCTGGTTTCCGCGACGGTGGCAACTATGCCGGGCGTTCGCTGCAACCGCCGCCACCGCTGTGCGATCCCCGCCAGGTGGCCGAGGCGATGATCAGCCTGGCGTTGCATCCTCGGCATACCACCTCGGTTGGGATGGTGGCGACCTTGCTGCGCTTCGCGCATTTCGTGACGCCTGGTTTCAATCAGTTATCGGGGCTGCTGACCGGTGCCGCGCTGCGGCGTGCCGATCGAGTGGCGCCTTCTTCCGGCAATCTGTTCCATCCGGCACTGGGTCAGCGGCGAATAGATGGCGGATGGCGTAAAGACAGCCACCCGCAGCGCACCTTGATGCTGGCCGGAGGGGTTGCGGTAGGCGTAGTCGGACTGTTGTTGTGCTGTCGTAAACGCTGAGGAAGCCCGCAGTCAGCGCGACTCCGGCAAACAGGCCAGCGAGCCCAAATCCTTGCGCAGGTTCTCTAATTGGCCGTCGAGATGACCTCGCTGGTCGGCATCGGACATCGCGTAGAGATCGCTGGCCAAATCCAGGGCAGCCTGTTCGATGCGGTCGAAAGCCGCTCGGTACTCGGCAGTCCAGAAGGCTTCGCCGCCTTGTAGCAGCCGTGCGATGCGATCATCGAATCCCGCTTCGTGACGCTGGGCGACCGCGGCACTTAGGGCGTGTTGCCATTGCACCCGGTTGTCCAGCCACAGTCGGTTATGCTCTCCGAGCGTATGCGCCCAGACGAGAATGCGTTGCCGTTGCGCCGCGTTGATCGTGCCCAGCCAATGCTCGACCCGCTCGCCCATGCGTTCGGCACGCTCTCTGATCTGGCGGTCCAGGGGTGGCTGCAAGTATTTCTCGGCCCGCTCGCGACGGTCTTTCTCGAGCGCCTCGTTGAGCGTTCTGACCTGTGCATCGTCAAGATCACGCAGAAGCTGCGTGGTGGTCGGGGTGATTTCTTCGGTAATTGCCTGAATCGCCTGTTTCGCATGTTGATAGTGATTGCGCAGCGTGGCCTCGTTGATTTCATCCCGCCGAACCTGGTGCTGCAGCTGTCCGAGGATGTCGAGATAGACCGGTAATTGCGTTTGGCAGTGCCAGCTAAGATGGTCGCGCAGCTGCGAGCGGAAGCGCTTCTGCTGATCGCGATTCAAATCCAGATAGTCATCGATCCACCACGGGATCAGCGTGTCCAGGTTGCGGTACGCGAGGTTGATGCGGCTGCAGCCGGCGAGGATAAGCGTGAGCGCCACCAACAACAGCAATGTCTTGCAGCCACGTGTCTGACGGATCTGCATCGGAGCCCTCGTCGTCTTGATATGGGCATCTCTCGATAAGGACGAAATGGCCTTCTCGCCTATTAATAGAACGACAGGACGTCCCGGCAGTTCGAGCCAAAACAGCAACGGTTTGTTTCGGCGAGAAGAACGGTCGAACTTGTGGTCCCTTTATTGAAGAGGGTGTGTCGCCGGCACGCCTGCAACAACGTATCAATGTGGAGGTAGGCATGCAGACGACGATCAAACAGCTGACCGGAGACCAGGTACCGCAGGGTTGGCGCCCGACCTGGGTGACTTGTTGGGTGGTGGAAATGGACGGCAAGACGATTGCCGGCCCCTATGCCACGCGTGAAGAGGCGCAAGCCGTGATGGACGGGGAGCAGGAGCCCAAGGTATCGCAGACACCTACACCCCGGTGAGGCAGTTCACAGGCATTTAGTGGGGCAGGGATCGACCCGCTCGGGTATTGGCGGCGGCGGCTCGACGAGCTGGGAGACCAGCTCCAGAGCTTTATCGAAGGATGGATAGCCGCTGCGCGCGACATCAAGCTCGGCGTAGGCCTGGCGATATTCATCGGCCTTGGTGGTGTCGCGTACGTCCAGCAGATAGGGCTCTTGGTGCATTTTGTAGAGCAGCGCCGTCGCATGCGGGTGGCCCTTGGCGCGCGACTGTTCGAGCAGGTTCAGCACGCCGGCCTGTTGCGGTCCCTGGCGTATCAGCAGCAGTGCCTGATAGAACTCGATTTCGCCGTGCTCGTCGAGATGAGCACTGCGTTCGAGCAGGGCGTCGGCCAGTTCATAGCCGTCTTCGTCGCCGATGGAGATGAGAATCTTGGCTTGCAGAAGATCGTTCTGATAGAGCAGTCGCTCTGCACGACAGGAGCTGCCCGGTTGGTCACAGGGTTGAGAGGCGCAGCCGCCCAGGACGATGAGCAGTCCGAGTAGTAATGAGTTCTTCATCGCTGCCTTGTTCTCTGGATTGTTTATGTGTGTCAGCGCGAGTTCTGACCTGCGAGTTTCGTTTCTGTTCAGACCGACTCATGGCTCGCTGGCGATGGGCTTGAGGCCATAGTGAAACAGAAGGACCTGCCACTCGGGGTTAGCTGGAAGGGTGCTGAGTAATTGATCAAGATAGTCTTTCACCGCTTCGTCCAGCGTGTCGCTTATCAGCATGTGCCGCGCGAACTGGTACAAGGGCGT
Organism: Stutzerimonas stutzeri; assembly: GCF_024448955.1. Taxonomy (GTDB): domain Bacteria; phylum Pseudomonadota; class Gammaproteobacteria; order Pseudomonadales; family Pseudomonadaceae; genus Stutzerimonas; species Stutzerimonas stutzeri_AQ. Next base: position 343,086 of record NZ_JAMOIH010000001.1, on the reverse strand, counting down.
TGACGATATGTATAGCTCGCCCGGGTTATGTTCCTTGCGGTAATGGAGCAGGGTGGAGCGAGCGATCAATAAAGTATTGATGCGCCCGGAGAGCAGCTTCTCGAGGTTCTGCAGATCGTTGTGTACATTCTGGCGTTCTATCGCACCCTTGGCGATATCTTCCTCGAGTCCCTGATACCGGTGGCCGAGCACACCACCCAGAACCAGGCCGTGCAAGGATTCCGGCCCTTCATATTCAACCGGCGCATCGGGTAGTGAGACGAATACCTGTTGATCGATGAGTAACGGTTCCGACCATCTGGCGTTTGCTGTCTGCGCGGCAGTGAAAAAGCTCGGCGTTGCCCAGAGCAGGATGCCGGGGCGGTTTCGGGCGAGGCGAATGTCCACACGCTTGCGCGGTAGCTCCACTAGCTCGAAACGGAAGCGGCCACGGTTGGCCGGGTCGCGATTGAGTAGTTCGACGAACGCGTGCGAAAGGCCCTGCCCATCGCCGAGTATGAATGGGGGCGAAAAGTGATAGTTCCACACCTCGATCCGCTGCTGCGTGGTGCCGATCGAAGGCAGGAGAGCGAGCACGAGCACCACAACGAGTCGTTGCATGGCGCACCTTCAGAATGATGGCGAAGCGGCCGGTCCAGGACTCGGTGATGCTGCCCGCGGATGGCTTTTGCCTGTTCGATGATGAACAAGCATAGTCGACAGGCGGCAGGGAGCGAGCAACCAGGCTGGTTCGTTTTTTTGCCGAGAGGCTGTTTTCGTTCTAGAAGCGTTCGTGCTCGCCGAGAAAACGCCACTCGCCGACCGGCAGCTTGGCCATCGACAGGCGACCGACGCGTATGCGCTTGCAGTTGAGCATCTGCAGGCCGATGGCCTCGCAAAGCTGTCGCAGATCGCCCGCTTGCGGTGCCTTGAGCACGATGCGCAGACGGGTTTCGTTCTGCCAGCTGGCCTTGGCTTTGGGTAGGATCCGGCCGCGGTGCCCGATGCCTTTGGCCAGCAATGCCAGGCCACCTTCCTCGGGTTCGCCGGCGACTTCCACGATGTATTCCTGTTCGAGCTTGTCGCGAGGGTCGGCGAGTTTGCGGATCACCTCGCGCTGCTGGCTGAACACGACTAGCCCACTGGCATCCGGCTCCAGCGGTAGCAGTGCGGTCTGACGAGCTAAGTGCCGATCACGCGGTGCGAGACGAGCGTCATCGCTCGTCCAGTGGCTTGCCTTGGCTAGCTGTTCCATCGCGCCCGCCGGATCTGCTGCGGTGGCTTGGCCGGCCGGTTTGTGTAGCAGCAGCGTGACGGGCGGCAGCTCGGATGCGATGGCGCCAGGCAGGAGTTCGATTCGTTGGCCGTCGACCTTGAAATAGGGGGCTTCGATGATTTGCCCGTCGACGCTGACCCAGCCACCCTCGATATACAGCTCAGCCTCGCGCCGGGAACAGCCGAGTTGCTCGGCGAGGCGTTTGGACAGGCGTATCGGGTCGGTCATGGGTATCTCGGATGTCGCGGGAGGGGAAACCCGGCGAGCCACTGCAGTACTGCGTGACAGCTGAAGCTCGCGGTCAAGTGTTGCGGGTTTACTACTTGGCTATTTTTCTGGCTATCTATTTCTTACTGATGGTGATCTGCCGGGATGGGCCTTGAGTCTGGCCACTGACGCCGTTTGGGATCTTCTGAACTTCACCACCGGCCTTCAGAAAGGCGGCCATCTGCTCGGCCAGGGACTGGCTGGTTTCGCTGGCGGGTTCGGGTTTGCGTTTCGCGGATGTGGTCTTGGCGGCCATCGTCATCGGATTCCTGTGGATCAGTCGAACCGGCCATTATACAGATATGGCTAATTTTTGTTCGATTTTTCCTTGAACGGTCATCAGATGAGCAAATCGCTTCGTCTATGGTCTTCATTAGATATTGCCCGTTTCGCTCCGGAGGATTCTTCATGCCGCGCCATGCCATTCGCGCCATCATCTGTTGCACCACACTCTCCTGTTCGACCCTCGCGGTCGCCGAGGTTGAATATTTCGACAGCGAGCAGGGTCGTGTCTCCGTCGAAGAGATTGCCACCGGTCTGGAGTACCCCTGGGCCGTTGCCTTCCTGCCGGACGCTGCCGGCATGCTGGTCACAGAGCGTCCCGGCAGGTTGCGTGTGGTTGACGGCAACGGGCAGCTTTCCGAGCCGCTCGACGGCGTGCCCGACGTCTATGCGCAGGCGCAGGGCGGATTGCTGGACGTGCAGCTATCGCCCAGCTTCGCGCAGGATCGGTTGGTCTACCTCAGCTATGCCGAAGAAGGCGAGGGCAAGGCCGGCACCACCGTGGGTCGTGGCCGGCTGGCCGATGACCTGAGCGGGCTGGAAGATTTCACGGTCATTTTTCGCCAGCAGCCAAAGCTCTCGAACGGCATCCATTTCGGTTCGCGACTGGTCTTCGATGGCAGCGGCCACTTATTCATAGCGCTGGGGGAAAACAACCAGCGGCCTACCGCTCAGGATCTGGACAAGCTGCAGGGCAAGCTGGTGCGGATTCACCCGGACGGCAAGGTTCCGGACGACAATCCGATGGTGGATACCGAAGGCGCCCGGCCAGAAATCTGGTCCTACGGTCATCGCAATCAACAGGGGGCCGCGCTCAACCCTTGGAGCGGCGCGCTCTGGACGCATGAACACGGCCCGCGAGGCGGTGATGAAATCAATATTCCGCAACCGGGGCTCAATTACGGCTGGCCACTGGCGACTCATGGCATCAACTACAGCGGCCAGCCGATCCCCGAAGCCAAGGGTAAAACCGTGGACGGTACCGAGCCCCCGCACTACGTCTGGGAACGTTCGCCCGGCATCAGCGGCATGGCCTTCTACGACGCGGAACGCTTCCCCGCATGGCAGCACAACCTGTTCATCGGCGCGCTGGTGGATCAGTCGCTGATTCGCCTGCAGCTCGATGGTGACAAGGTGACCCATGACGAGCGCTTGCTGAAGGATCTCGGCGCGCGAGTTCGCGACGTTCGCCTGGGACCCGACGGCTATCTTTATCTGCTGACCGACTCGGCCAGCGGCAAGCTCCTGCGCGTTGGTCTCGATGCGAGCGAAGGCGGACGTTGAGAGCATCTCATCGAGAATGCCTGCACCTGCGCGCCTACGACGCCACCACCGGCAAGGAATTGCGCAAGTGGCGGTCGCCGGCCGGCGGTCATGGCTCGCTCGGAACCAAAGCGGGCGATTCGATCATCGCCTATGCATTGCCGCAATGAGTTACTCGGGGCGGACGTATGTCCAGCCTCGCCCTTGTTTCAGGGTGATTCAGCTGACCGGGCGGGCGCTGGCGTCCGACCGGCCTGCTAGAATCGCCGCCTTCGACCCACAGGATTTTTCACATGGCCGCAATCGGGCGCTTCAACAGCATGCAAATCGTCAAGCACACCGGTTTCGGCCTTTACCTGGACGGCGGGCCGGATGGCGAGATCCTGCTGCCCAATCGCTACGTCCCGAAGAATGTGCCGACTGAGGTCGATGACTGGCTGAACGTCTTCGTTTACCTCGACAGCGAAGACAAGCTCATTGCGACCACGGAGAAGCCGAAGGTGCAGGTGGGCGAATTCGCCAGCCTCAAGGTCAAGGAGATCAACCGCGTTGGGCTGTTTCTCGACTGGGGGCTGTCCAAGGATCTGCTGCTGCCACATTCCGAGGAAAAACGCCAACTGAACGAGGGCGACTACTGTGTCGTTCACGTCTACCTCGACAAGCACACTCGTCGCATCACCGCTACGGCGCGGCTGGATCGCTACCTGGACAAGACGCCACCGCGCTACAAGGTCGGCGAAGCCGTTGACTTACTGGTCGTGGAGGCCACCGATCTTGGGCACAAGGCAATCATCAACAGCAAGCATTGGGGGCTGATCCACAAGAACGAGGCGTTCAAGTTCCTGCGCAGCGGTATGCACGAAAAGGGCTTCATCAAGGAAATGCGCGCCGACGGCAAGATCAGCCTGAGCCTCCAGCCGGTGGGCAGCGAAGCCGCTGACGCCCTGCAGGCGCTGATTCTGCAGAAACTGCAGGAGAACCAGGGCAGCCTGCCGGTCAGTGACAAAACCGCAGCCGACGAGATCGCTCGGCTGTTCGGCGTCAGCAAAGGCAATTTCAAGAAGGCCATCGGCGGCCTCTACAAGCAGGGCCGCATCGTCATCCATCCGGATCGCATCGAGCGCACCTGATCCGTTGGCGCGGGCGTAGCAGCCAGGCGCCGACTTTCTTTCTCGATCTCTACGACACACACGCAAGCGGTGGGCTTTAGTGCGCCAACTGTTTGCGTGGTGCGGCGGCGCAGTGATGTGGCTCGTCTAAATAGTCGTTGCCGAATGTTACGAGCCTGCCGTTCGAACGCTGATCGAGGCACTCACGGCTATGTCTGTAGCAATGCCGGTGCGTCTGTACTTCCCTATGGGGCTGTATCTCGTGGCACTAGCCTGTCTTGAAGGGCGGAGCACGTGCGTTTTTGCCGCTTTGATCTACGTCGCTCAGAGATTCTGCAACTGTCCGGGATATTTGCGGTCTGTTGCGTGTCTATGCCTCCTCACAAGAATGGGCGTCGCGGCCAGAGTGAAGGCATGAACAACAATTTATCTCCGAGAAGGGATTCCATATGAGGAACATCACGCTTCCAGGTGTATCGCTACTGTGCCTTGTCGCTACCAATAGCTGGGCAGAGAACGATCCGCAGGATATTCGCATTGGTGGCTTCGAGTTCACGCCCACGCTAGTCGTGCGCGAGAGCTACGATGACAACTATCGCGGCCTGTCGGATAACGAGCAGGCGTCCTGGGTCACGGGAATCAATCCGACCTTCCTGCTCGGCACCGGGAACCGCAATAGCGAGTACGAGCTTGAGTACTCGTTCAATAGCGACATCTTTCATTCGGACTCCGAAGCCAGCAATACCGACCATCATCTGCAGCTCAGAAGTGTCCTGGAATTCACTTCTCGCCATCGCTTGAGTTGGGGGCTTGCCTACCATCGTGTAGAGGAAACGGCGGATACCGAGGTCGATACCGAAAACGACAAATACAGCCGAGCCATTGCTCGCGCGGCGTACCGCTTCGGTGCCCAGAGCGCGCGCAATCAGCTGGAGTTCGGTACCAACTACGAACAGCGTCGCTACCACAACAGCGACAACCTCAACGCCTCCGAAGAACGCGATAGCCTGATGTTCAACTCCATCTGGTTCCATCGCCTGGGCGCCAACACGCGCTCGCTGGTCGAGGTTCGTCACACCGACCACGACTACAAACTCTCCAGTGCGCTGCGCGATAGCACCAACGTGGCGCTGCTCGGCGGTGCGACCTGGGAAGGCGGCCCGAAAACATCCGGCTCGGTCAAGCTCGGTGCCGAGCGCAAGGACTTCGACAGCGATCAACGTGAAGACTTCACCAGCCCCATGTGGGAAGTCGGCGTCACCTACAAGCCGCGCACGTATTCGGCGTTCACGATCAATTCCCGTCGCGCCTTCGATGAGGGCGACGACGGCGCCAGCACCATCAACGACTGGACGACCATCGCCTCCTGGGATCACGAGTGGACATCGCGCGTATCGACCGAACTGCTCTATCGCTTCTCGGACCGCGAGTATGAAGGCATCAATCGGGACGATGAGCGCACCGGCTACGGCGCCGGCGTGACTTGGTCGCCGGATCGCTGGATCGACGTGACCCTTTCATACCTCCGGACGGAAAACGATTCCAACGTGGATATCGAAAGCTACGACCGAAACGTTTACCTGCTGAGTTTCGACCTGAGCCTTTGAGGCCGGGTAGGACTTTAACCAGTGCCTAAGGAGGAGCCAATCATGCGCATCCCGAACATCTTCAAATGCCTTTCCGTGCTTGTGCTGCTGGCGTTCAGTGCAACGGCCAGCGCCGCGCAGTACCAGTTGGGATCAGGGGACATCATTCGTATCAACGTACACGGCGAGCCGGACCTCACCTTCGAAGAGATTCGTCTGACGGACGCCGGAACCTTCACCTTTCCCTTCATTGGTGAAGTCGATGCCAACGGCAAGACGCCGGGCGAGGTGCGCAACCTGCTGGTCGAGAAGCTGAAGGATGGCTACCTGATTGACCCGCGCGTGTCGGTATCGGTTGCTAACTATCGCGAGTTCTACATCGCCGGCGAAGTGAAACTTCCCGGAGGCTATCCGTTCCAGCCCGGACTGACCCTGGATCGGGCCATCGCCTTGGCTGGTGGGCTGACCGAGCGCGCATCGACCAGGCGCATGACCATCGTGCGGGGCTCCGAAGGCAGCCGCGCCGAAGAAAAAGCCACTATGAATACACTGGTTCGCCCCGGCGACACGATCAACATCGATGAAGGATTCTTCTGATGAACAGCCCAGTTCGCCCGGATCGACCATGGCAGCGCCCCGTCGGGCCGGCAGCCGATAGCGATTTCATAGACCTCAAGAAAATCTGGCACGCGATCTGGTCACGCAAGTGGGGCATCGCCCTGCTGGTCGCGGGCGTCGTGCTGCTGACAATTCTATTGCTGTCGCGGATGACGCCAATCTACAAAGCCGTCGCGTCGGTGCTCATCGAGACGAAGGGCACACCGGTATTGTCGTTCCAGCCTGCCGCGGATACACCCGTCGAGCTCAGCGAATACCTGCAAACTCAGCTCAGCCTGATGCAGAGCCGCGGCGTTGCCGAGCGTGTGGTGCGCGATCTGAATCTGACCGAGCACCCTGAGTTCGATCTGCGCCAGCAGTCCGGGCCGCTGATCGACTTTAGCGGTATCGCCGCAGCCCTGACTGGGGAAGAGGAAGAGGCGCCTACCGAAGCGCAGATCCTCGACTACGCCACTCAATCCTTGATGGAGCGGACCTCGGTATGGGTCGAAGGCAAGAGCCAGCTGGTCTATCTGTCCATCGCGATGGCCGACCGCATGACCGCCGCCGAAGCGACCAACCAACTGGCGCAGGCCTATATCGAAGCGCAGCTGGAAGCCAAAGTCGACATGTCGATGACCGCCGCCAGCTGGATGAACGAGCGCCTGGTCTCCCTGCGTGAAAATCTGCAGGACTCCGAAGACCGTCTCCAGGCCTACCTGGACGCCGAAGGTCTCGTGGACCTGGATGGTGTCGGCACCATCAGCGCCAACGAGCTGTCGCTGACCGGTGACCGCATGATCGACGCACGCCGTCAACGTGCCGAAGCCGAGAGCCAGTATCGCCAGGTCGAATCCATGCGCAGCCAGGGCTGGGAGCGTCTCGCCAGTGTGCCGGCCGTGCTGGGCCACCCCCTGATTCAGCAGTTCAAAGCGGATCAGGCGCATGCCCGGTCGCGTGTCGAAGACCTGTCCCGCCGTTATGGCGATCGTCATCCGTCGATGGCTTCCGCACGCTCCGATCTCAACGCGGCTACAGCCAGTCTACGTCAGCAGGTCGAGCAGGTAGTGGCGAGCATCGAGCGCAACTATCAGTTGGCGTTGGCCAATGAAAACTCCCTGCGTGCTTCGTTCGACGAGAACAAGGGCCGCATCCAGGACATTTCCCGCAAGGAATTCAAGGTGCGTGACCTTCAGCGTCAGGTCGAAAGCGACCGCGCGCTGTACGACACCTTCATGACCCGCCTGCAGGAAACCACTGCGACTTCGGACCTGAGCACCACTAACGCCCGCGTGGTCGATTCAGCCATCCCGCCGACCGAACCCAGCGCACCGAACAAGAAGCTGATTCTCGTGGTGGCGTTGTTCCTGGCGCTGGTACTCGGCATCGCCCAGGCCATCATCCGCGAAATCCTCGACAACACCTTCAAGAGCTCCGAAGAAGTCGAAAACAAGCTCGGACTGCCGGTCATGGGCATCGTGCCGATGGTGCCGCGCAAGCTGCGCAAGGAAGTCAGCCATCTGTTCGAGCGCAGCGGCGACAAGCGTTTCTGCGAAGCCGTGCGGACCATCCGTACCAACCTGTTGCTGAGCGAAGCCAATCAGCCGCGTCAGGTGCTGGTGATCACCTCCACGGCGCCGGACGAAGGCAAGAGCGCGGTCTCGGCCAACCTCGCGTTCGCCATGGGCCAGCTGCATCGTGTGCTGCTGATCGACGCCGACCTGCGCCGCGCGACCCTCGACAAAGCGTTCGACTTCAAGCCGGGTACGCCGGGGCTGGTCAATCTCATCGGCGGCAACGCCAAGCTCGAGGAGTGCATCCACACGGTCGGTAACGTCGACATGATCGCCGCCGGTGCAGTGCCTTCCAACCCACTGGAGCTGCTGTCCTCGCCACGCTTCGCGAAACTCCTCGAAGTGGTCAAGGGCCGCTACGACCGCATCATCATCGACTCGCCACCAAGCCAGGCGGTCAGCGATGCCGCCGTGTTGTCGACCCTCGCCGACGCGGTGATCTATGTCGTCAAGTCCGACTCCACACTGATTCCGCATGTGCAGAAAGGTGTAAGCCAGCTGCAGAACAGCAACGCGCCGCTGACGGGTGTAGTGCTCAACGCCGTCGATATCGAGAAAGCCAAGAAGAACGGTCAGTTCCGTGGCTATTACGATCACTACGGCTACAGCGAGCAAACGGTCTAAGCCGGCTCGTTCATCCGTCACGGGTCAGGTTCGGCCAGCGAGGAACCTGACCCGTTTGAATCTGCCCAGTTTTGCGCCACCGGCCACCGAAAGGGTCGCGCCGAGGCATGCCTGTTTCAATGTCTAATCGAGGATCCTGCTATGAACATCACCGTCGTTGGAAGCGGCTACGTTGGGCTGGTTACCGGTGCCTGTATCGCTGAAATGGGCAACACGGTTTACTGCGTCGACGTCGACAAGACCAAGATAGAGAACCTCAAGCAGGGCATTCTGCCGATCTACGAGCCAGGCCTCGAAGACATCGTCGTCGAGAACCACACGTCCGGACGTCTGCACTTCACCACGTCGCTGAGTGAGGCGGCCGAGCAGTCTGAAGTCTTCTTCATCGCCGTCGGCACTCCGCCCGGCGAAGACGGTTCGGCGGACTTGCGCTATGTGCTGGAAGTCGCTCGGCAGATCGGCGATACCCTGAGCGGCCCGGCGATCGTCGTGAACAAATCCACCGTGCCGGTCGGGACGGCGGACTTGGTGCGTACAGCGGTGGCCGAGCGCCTCGAAGCGCGCGGCGTCGACATCGAGTTCTCAGTGGTATCGAACCCGGAATTTCTCAAGGAAGGTGCGGCGGTCGATGACTTCATGCACCCCGACCGGATCGTGATCGGCGCCGACAACGACCACGCCCGCGAGGTCATGAGCGCACTCTACGCGCCCTTCATTCGCAACCGTCCACGCACCATGTTCATGGGGATCCGCGATGCGGAGATGACTAAGTACGCAGCCAACGCGATGCTGGCGACCAAGATCTCCTTCATGAACGAGATCGCCAGCCTCTGCGAGCGCCTCGATGTGGACGTCGAGAATGTGCGCCTGGGCATCGGCTCGGACGAGCGCATCGGCTACCATTTCATTTATGCCGGTTGCGGCTACGGCGGCTCTTGCTTCCCGAAAGACGTAAAGGCGCTGATCAACATCGCGCACCAGAACGATTTCGAGCCCAAGCTGCTGCAGGCGGTCGAGGCCCGTAACGATCAGCAGAAGCACTCGCTGTTCAACAAGATTTCTACCCATTTCAACGGTGATCTCAGCGGCCGGACCTTCGCCGTCTGGGGCCTGGCGTTCAAGCCTGGCACTGATGACATGCGCGAAGCGCCAAGCGTGGTGCTGATCAACAGCCTGATCAATGCCGGCGCCAAGGTCCGCGCCTTCGATCCGGTCGCCCGCGAAACAGCGCGCCGCGAGTTCCCGGAAAGCTGGTTCACCGAAGGTCGTCTGCAAATCGTCGAAGGTCAGTACGAGGCCGCCATCGATGCCGATGCCCTGTGCCTGGTGACCGAGTGGAAGCCCTTCCGTCGTCCGGATTTCCGTGCGCTAAAGCGCTTGTTGAACACTCCGCTGATCATCGATGGGCGTAACCAGTACGACCGCGAGCAGGTCAAGCGCGAAGGCTTCAGCTACTACGGCGTCGGCCGTCAGCCGGTTCAGGCCTGAACGAGGGCTAGCGAGTGAGCGCCATCGATCAGCCCAACATGCGCAGCGGCTCCGCCCCAATCAGGGAGCGGCTGGCCGCGCTGCTGCGTGGAGGCCGGCGTAGCAAGCTGCTGCGCAACATCCTCACCGTGGTGACCGGCACCGCCGGTGCGCAGGCGATCACGCTGGCGTTCATGCCGGTGATCACGCGTATCTACGGACCGGAAGCTTATGGCGTGCTGGGCACCTTTCTCAGCGTGACCATGATGTTGATTCCGGTCGCGGCGCTGACCTATCCCATCGCCATCGTGCTGCCCAAGCGTGATGGTGATGCCCGAGGTCTGGTGCGGCTGGCGTTGACGATCGCGCTGACGCTGGCGCTGGCGGTTGCCCTGAATCTGTATTTCTTCGGCGACCGACTGGCAGCGACACTGGATATCCAGATCGTCCAGCCGTATCTGATGCTCATCCCGTTCGTGATGTTCTGTGGCGCGGCACTGGAAATCTGCCAGCAGTGGCTGTTTCGCACCCAGCGCTTCCGTATCACAGCGAGTGTGGCGGTCGGGCATTCGCTGCTGTTCAACTCAATGCGAACCATTGCCGGCCTGGTGCAATCCTCGGCGTTGGTTCTGGTGTGCACCACTGCGCTGCAGCAGGCGTTGCACGCCGCAATGCTGGGCTTGGCGATGCTGCGGGCCAAGCCTCATGAAGATAACCATGTCGACGAAGCGGGGCAGGAGCGGCCCGGCATGATCGAGCTGGCACGCCAGCACAGCGACTTTCCTAAGTTTCGCGCCCCGGTGATGTTGATCAACGCCGTCTCGCAGCATCTGCCCACGCTGGTGCTCGCGGCGTATTTCGGTCCGGCGGCGGCGGGGTTTTTTGCTCTGTGCAAGCAGGCGCTGACCATGCCGACCAATATGATCGGCAAATCGGTGGCCGATGTTTATTACCCGCGCATCAGTCGCGCCATTCACGACCGGGAACCGGTCGCGGCCATGTTGCTGAAGGCGACCAGCGCGCTGGCGTTGGTCGGGTTGGTGCCGTTCTCGCTGGTGGTGGTGCTCGGGCCCTGGATGTTCGCGTTTGTGTTCGGCGAGCAATGGCATGTGGCCGGCGAGTATGCCCGCTGGCTGGCCCTGGCCGAGTACGTGATCTTCGTCTCGCGCCCATGCGTGGTCGCGGTCCCGGCGCTGTCGCTGCAAGGCCGCTTCCTTCTGTTCGAGATATTCAGCACCAGCTTGCGCGTGCTTTCGTTGTTTGGCGGAGCACTGCTGGTCGGTAGTGCACTGGCAACTGTGCAGGCCTTTGCCGTCGCCTGCATCGTCATCTATTCGTCGCTGATAGCGATCGTGCTGATTGCCGCGCGCCGGTGGTATGCGGCCCAGCATCTTAAAGAGAGCCTAGATCAATGAAGGTATTGCATTTGGTCGCTGGCGAGTTGACCGGAGGCGCTGCCCGCGGTGCGTACTGGTTGCACCAGGGGCTGCGCTCGCTGGGGGTCGATTCCCTTGTCTACACCAATAGCCAGGTCACCCATGGCGACACCTCGGTGGTATCCGTCAGTCGCAGCAAGAAAGACAAGATCATCAGCATCGCCAGAAGCCAGGCTGATCAGGCGTTCGCCAGTTTCTATCGTGGGCGCCAGTCGGGCATGTTCAGCGCTGGGGTGATGGGTGCCGATTTCACCAAGAGCGATGAATGCCGTGAGGCTGACGTCGTGCATTTGCACTGGGTCAATGGCGGTTTCGTCGACATGAAGCACCTGGCTCAGCTGCGCAAACCGGTGGTCTGGACCATGCGTGACATGTGGCCGATGACCGGCGGCTGCCATTACGCCATGGGCTGCGAGAAATTCACCACCGGCTGCGGCAGTTGCGATCAACTCGGCAGCCGCTCCGACCGAGACTTGTCGCGCTTCGTACTCAACCGCAAGCGCAAATACCTGCCCAAATCGATGAAGATGATCGGCATCAGCGACTGGGTCTCCGAACAGGCCCGAAAGAGTTCACTATTCCGCGAATTCGACGTGCGCACCATTCACAACAACGTCGACGCCAGCGAGTTCTTCCCGCTGGACAAGCAGCTGGCTCGGCAACTGCTCGGGTTGAATACCGAGAAGAGGATCATCCTCACCGGTAGCACCAGCGCCAAGGACACCTATAAAGGCTTCGGCAAATACCTCGAGATGCTCAAGCACCTCGATCCGGCCAAGTATCACCTGTGCTTCTTCGGCAAGCTGGACCAGTCCATCGCCGACGGATTGGGCTTCGACTACACCTCGTTCGGCTATCTGCACGACAGCATCTCGCTGCGCCTGCTTTATTCGGCCGCCGATGTGTTCATCGCGCCGAGCCTGATGGAAGCGTTCGGCAAGACCCTGGCCGAAGCCATGGGTTGCGGCACCCCCGTGGTGTGCTTCGACGCCACCGGCCCGAAGGACATCGTGACCCATAAGCACGACGGCTATAAAGCAGCACCCTTCGAGGCGCAGGGCCTTGCCGACGGGGTGGAGTGGGTCACGGGCGAGGCGGACTACTCGCAACTCGTGCTGAATGCGCGGGAAAAGATCACCAGTACGTTCGACAGTCCCGTCATCGCCAGGCAATACCGAGCGCTGTACGAGGAAATGCTCGCATGAGCGGCCCGTCTGTCCGCACCCGGCCGCTCGGTAACGCCTCGTTAACCTTGGCTGCCAACAATCAATCGAACCAGCCGTCTGGCGGAGCAGGGCGCCTGGGCGCCGATGCGCCGTCCATTCGGTATCGCATCAACTCCCTTGTCATCTGGAACCTACAGGTACATTGAAATGGAAAAGAAACGCGCGCTGATCACCGGGATTACTGGCCAGGACGGTTCCTACCTCGCCGAGCTCCTGCTGGAAAAGGGTTACGAAGTGCATGGCCTCATACGCCGTGCCTCGCAGTACAACACTCAGCGGGTCGACCACATCTGCCAGGATCCGCATGTCGAGCATCAGAACTTCGTTCTGCATTACGGCGATCTGACCGATTCGTCCAACCTGACCCGCATCATCCAGGAAGTGCAGCCCGACGAGGTCTACAACCTGGGTGCGCAGTCGCACGTCGCGGTCAGCTTCGAGTCGCCTGAATACACGGCCGATGTTGATGGCATGGGCACCCTGCGCATCCTCGAAGCCATTCGCCTGCTGGGGCTGGAAAAGAAAACGCGTTTCTACCAGGCCTCCACCTCTGAGCTCTACGGTCTGGTACAGGAAATCCCGCAGAAGGAAACCACGCCGTTCTACCCGCGTTCGCCCTACGCGGTGGCCAAGCTGTACGCCTACTGGATCACGGTCAACTATCGCGAAGCCTATGGCATGTATGCCTGCAACGGCATTCTGTTCAACCACGAATCACCTCGCCGCGGCGAGACCTTCGTGACGCGCAAGATCACCCGTGGCCTGGCCAACATTGCACAGGGACTAGAGAAGTGTCTGCATATGGGCAACCTCGACGCGCTGCGTGACTGGGGCCATGCCAAGGACTATGTGCGCATGCAGTGGATGATGCTGCAGCAGGAACAGGCCGAAGACTTCGTCATCGCCACCGGCGTGCAGTACTCGGTACGCGAATTCATCAAATGGTCGGCGGCCGAACTGGGCGTCGAGCTGCGCTTCGAAGGAAGCGGCGTGGACGAGCGCGCCATCGTCGCCAGCATCGAAGGGAACAAGGCACCGGCGCTCAAGGTCGGCGACGTCATCGTCCGTGTCGATCCGCGCTTCTTCCGTCCGGCTGAAGTGGAAACGCTGCTCGGCGACCCGACCCGCGCCAAGGAAAAGCTCGGCTGGACGCCGGAAATCAGCGTGCAGGAAATGTGCGCCGAGATGGTCCGTGAAGATCTGAAAATCGCCCAGCGCCATGCCCTGCTCAAAGAGCACGGCTTCGACATTCCAGTGTCCGTGGAGAACTGATATGAATCGTGACGCACGTATTTTCGTTGCGGGACATCGCGGTATGGTGGGCTCCGCCATCGTCCGTCGCCTGCAGGCGCTGGGGTACGACAACCTCATCACGCGTGGACGCGAAGAGCTGGATCTGGTCGATCAGGCCGCCGTAAACGCATTCTTCGCCGAGAACAAGATCGATCAGGTGTACATGGCTTCGGCAAAGGTGGGCGGCATCCATGCCAACAACACCTATCCGGCCGAATTCATCTACCAGAACCTCATGGTCGAGGCGAACATCATCCATGCGGCGCACTGCAACGACGTCAACAAGCTGCTGTTCCTCGGCTCGTCGTGCATCTATCCGAAGTTCGCCGCGCAGCCAATGAAGGAAGAGGCGCTGGTCACCGGCGTGCTCGAGCCGACCAACGAGCCGTACGCGGTCGCCAAGATCGCCGGCATCAAACTCTGCGAAAGCTATAACCGTCAGTACGGTCGTGACTATCGCAGCGTCATGCCGACCAACCTCTATGGCCCGAACGACAACTTCCATCCAGAGAACAGTCATGTGGTGCCGGCGTTGCTCAAGCGCTTCCATGAAGCGACCCAGCGTGGTGATGACGAAGTCGTGATCTGGGGCAGCGGCAAGCCGCAACGCGAATTCCTTCACGTGGACGACATGGCCGCCGCCAGCGTGCACGTGATGGAGTTGGATGACGCGACCTACCAGGCGCACACCCAGCCGATGCTGTCGCACATCAACGTGGGTACCGGCGTCGACTGCAGCATTCGCGAATTGGCCGAAACCATTGCCCGGGTTACCGAATACCAGGGCCGGCTGGTTTTCGACAGCTCCAAGCCGGATGGGACACCGCGCAAGCTGATGGACGTATCCCGCCTCAAGGCGCTGGGCTGGCAGGCCAGCATCAGTCTGGAAAACGGCTTACGCGATGCCTATCGCTGGTTCGTCGAGAACCAGCACCAGGCTCGGCACTGATTGATCGACAGCGCGGCAGCACAGCAGAACTGTGTGCGCTGCGCAGCAACGTAAGGACAAGGCAGGGAAGAGGCGGAACAGAGCAGACGCGCACTTTTTTGGCGACTGAAAAGCAGAGGCCGGTAGCGCCTGGATGACGAGCTCGGTGCCTTTTGGCCATGGCAGCGGACTTTTTTGCCGCTGTCGTTGTCCATCCATGGCACCTGATTCCTCGCCGTGGTGAACCGTCCTCCAAGGTCGTCAAGCCAAGCCGGTTCGGTTCTGTGTTCGCCACGTCACATCTGGAAAATTGGGGAAAGCGCTTGTTAAGGAAAGTTCTGGCGTACAAGAATCTACTGTTCATGCTTCTGTTGCTGAACTCCACCTGCTTCTTCCTGACGGATGATAAGCGGGCCGGAATTCCATACTTTCAGGAGCTGTTCCTGCTGCTAGTCGTGGCAGCGACCGCCTGCCTGTTCGTCGCATGGAAGTGGGTCTATCAGTCCAAAACCAGCCTGTGGATCATTTTCATGGGCGTCATGCTGCCGTTGATATCGGCAGTGCTTGCAAACCTGAATTTCGGCCAGCCGCTGATGTACGGATTGCTGGAAGAGCGCCGTTTCCTGCAGTACCTGGTGTTCTTCCCGACGCTGTTCCTGCTGATCATGGCGTCTCCGACCCAAGAAGAGCTTGGGAAGTACTTCCTCTATGTAGCGCTGTTCTGCGCGACCTTGGGCTTTGCCTATTACCTGGGGATCATTCCCCAGAACAAAGGCGTTTCCTTCACGGTCGACGACTGGACGCAATATGAGGATCTGTTGAGGCCGAATCGCTTCCGTATCGGTTCGCCCTTCGTCACCATCTCCGCATTCATGTTGATGTACAGCATGCGGGACCGCGTGACGGTCGGCAGGTTGCTGATTTTGCTCTATTTCGTAGCCTATCTGTGGCTGGTTCTGCAGACGCGGCAGACCATGGTGGTTTGGGCCTTGGCGGGTATGTGGATCTTCCGCAAGCGCATTGACTCGTTGATGAAGATGAGCGTGCTTGGTGTGGCGATTCTCGTTGTTTCTTATCTGCTGGCACCGGAGTTCTATCACGCGCAGTACGCTCGATTCGATGCGTTGCTTTTCGACGCCACTTCTGGGCCGGGCGTACGGGAAAGAACCGTATCGATCATTCTGGACGCCATTAGTGCCAACAACTACTTCGGTATGGGCGCGTTGTCTCTGCAATGGGACGGTGGATTCTCGCGAATCTACAATTCGCACTTCTATCTTGCCGACGTCGGAATATTCGGTGTGTATTACCGATTCGGATTCTTGGCGCCTATCGCCGCTCTGGTGTTCTATGGCGGCTTCATCTGGATCATGCGGCAGTGCTCGGATAAAGGCGCTCTCCTGGCTGCGCTGCAACTGTCATTCGTCGTCAGTATGCTTAACTTCGCGCTTTCCAACGCGTTGACGTTTTCTGGCGATATTTACGGCATGGCTGCAGCGTTCTTCCTTTATTACGCCAAGCTGCAAACAGAAAATTCGACTCTTACGGCAAATCTCGAACAGGTGAATTATGGTCAGTTTCAGTATCGTAACTATAAACTGGAATAATTTTGACGGCCTGAAGGAGACTTATCAAAGCCTGGCCGCTCAGACTTATCGGAACTTTCGCTGGATAGTCATTGATGGCGCATCCAAGGATGGCAGTGGTGAGTGGCTGAAAAGTCTGGATGACAGTCAGGCTGAAGTCACTATCGAGCCGGACAAGGGTATTTACGACGCGATGAACAAAGGGCGGGTTCGTGCAGTCGAGACGCCCGGCTATACCTTGTTTCTGAATAGCGGAGACTCGCTTGCCGACTCGAAAGTCCTTGAGCGAATAAGTGAAGAGCTATCTAAGGCGGTCATTCAGCCGAAGTTCATCTACGGTGATTTCTATCGCAAAGAAGCTAACGGTGATTTGAAACTCACCGGTGCTCGTCCTATCGAACGTGCTCCGCTGGGCTTGCCCGCGAGCCATCAGACCATGTATTTCGAAAACGAGCGGCTGCGCACGTTCGAGTTCAGGCTCGATTACAAGTTGTCGGCAGACTACTGTCTATTGCTTGAATTCCTGAAAGGGTTGGATCTTCAAAGCGAAGTAATGCAGTTGTCATTCCCATTGTGCATCTTTGACACTTCCGGTGTTTCGCACAAACGACGCTTCGAGGCGATTCGAGAGGATATGGATATCAGAACGCGTTTTCTGAACTTTTCCAAGCCCAACGCCCTGGCCCTCTATGTACTGCATTATGTGCACACCCATACAAAGCAATTACGTGCGTCGTTAGGACGTTGAAACATCGACAGGTTTGCCATCTGGAAATGGACCGTTAAAAGAACAGGACACAGGAGTGCTCGATGAATTACCGAAGCCTGAATGATCTATCACGGCTCAGCAACGAATGTGCCAGCAAGATTCCAAATGATATCGACCTGGTGGTTGGTATCCCGCGAAGCGGGATGCTGGTCGCCAGCATCATCGCGCTGAAGCAGAACCTGCCGCTGACGGATCTCTATTCGTTCCTGCGCAATGATGACTTGAAGAAAGGCAACACTCGTACTTACAAGCATGCCGAACTGGTTAAACCCAGGGATGCGAAAAACATACTGCTCGTCGACGATAGTATTTCCTCGGCTAAATCGATGCGGGCCGCCGAGGAGCAGATACGGGCTATCTACAATGGCAACGTCGTGACGATGGCGGTGTTTGCCGAGCGGCATAACCGCCACCATGTGGATATGTATCTCGAGCTCGTCGAGCAGCCCCGCGTATTCGAATGGAACATCATGCACCACCCGTTTCTGACCCAGGCCTGTCTGGATATCGACGGTGTGCTTTGTGTCGACCCGACGATCGAGGAAAACGATGACGGGCCGAACTATCGGGATTTCCTCAGTTGCACACGGCCCCTGTTCATTCCTTCGGTCAAGGTCGCGCATCTGGTGACCAGCCGCCTGGAAAAGTATCGCGCCGAAACGGAAGAATGGTTACAGCGCAATGGTGTGCAGTACGGAGCCCTGCACATGCTCGACCTTCCCACCGCTGAAGAGCGTCGTCGGCTGAATATTCATCACAAGTTCAAGGCTGAGGTGTATGCCAAACAACCGCTGACCCGGTTGTTTGTCGAGAGCGAGGTCAAGCAAGCTGTCGAGATCATGAAACTCAGCGGCAAGCCGGTGTACTGCATCGAAACCAACGAGATGTATGTGCCGGGTCAGGTCTACAACCTCAAGGCCAATACGCTGCGTAAAAGCTATAGCCTGAAGGCGAAACTGATCGGCAAGGCCAAATCGATACTCGGCAGAGGAGTGCCGGTAGCACCTTCTTCGAAGAGCTGAAAAGCTGTGTATCGGCCACGCCCTTGGGCGGCCGATACAAGTGAAGTGTCGTTCAGTTTGGTCCGATGCGATTGCAATCACCCTGACCGACATATTTGCTGAGTATGTCCCACTGTGGGCGGTCCTGGCCGTCCTTCGGCTCAATGGACAGTTTGTATTTGCCCCACGCCGAACCTGCCGCCCAATACGTCATCGGAATGCAGTGTTCCTGCAAATAAGCCAGCAGGTTATCCATCGCTTCCAGCAAGCGCGGTTCATCTGCCGGAATACCAAACTCACCGATATGGCCTTGCCTGTCATGCTTGATCAGCCAATCGATGAAAGGTTTGACCCGTTTGACGCCGAGCATGGTGTCGAAGTCGTCTTCCAGCGGTTCCTTGTATTGTCCGCTGCTGTGTTTGTCCAGATACAAGTGGGCGGAAAATATCAACTTGTCGGAGGGGTCTTTCAGTTGCAGCAGCGGATCATTGAACTTGGGCCAAAGA
This sequence comes from Stutzerimonas stutzeri, assembly GCF_024448955.1. Lineage (GTDB taxonomy): Bacteria > Pseudomonadota > Gammaproteobacteria > Pseudomonadales > Pseudomonadaceae > Stutzerimonas > Stutzerimonas stutzeri_AQ. The sequence goes on along the minus strand of NZ_JAMOIH010000001.1, from coordinate 324,317 downwards.
AAACTGCTCGACCAGAAGTTGCCTTCGATGAACAAGGGGCGCTTCTCGTCATGTTTTCTGATGGCGTCGATACCGGCCTGGGCTGCTGCCGGCCAATATTCGTCGGCGCCGTGTGGCTCGTTCATGATGTCGTAGGCATAAAGCCCTTCCTGATCTTTCCAGCGCTTGGCGATGCGTTCCAACAAGTCTTCATATGCCGATATCGGTACGGCTTCGGTTCCTATGATCTGTTTCTGATAGCGGGCATAGTTATGGATATCGAGGATCACCCGTATGTCATGTTCAGCGGCTTGTTGAAAGGTTTGCTCGATCAACTGTGCGTAATCTTCGTCGAGCTCTGCATACAATTCTCGTTGCAGGCGCTCCCACATGATTGGGAAGCGAATGGTCTTAATTCCCTTCTCCTGCCACTGGGCGAAGTAGCCGGGGGCGGGGAAGAAATAATTTGTTTTATATTTTCCAGGAATGACATTCCCGGAGAATGCGGCTCCGCCAATGTTAAGCCCGATCAAATCGATATTTTCTGCCTCGCTTGCGGCACTCCCGAGCACAAGTGCGAGTCCGAGGAGTATTCCTTTTGACCGTTTCGAAGCGCTGCGTGTCCTTATCATCTGATTACCTCTTCTTGCTCTTTGAGAAGGTGCCGCAGGGGCGGCTGCTTCGTTTGTCCGGCGTGGGCGGGCAATGTTCAGTTTTTTCTAAGCGAATCTTCCTCACCGCGGTGTGCGATCCATGATTTGTCACGGCGGGTATCCAACGAGTTTTCAATCGAATTACAGACAGAGAAGCTATTTATGAAAAATCCCCTCACCAAAAGGACGGATCCTTTGATAGGGAAGCTGAAACTACTGGATGAAGTGGAGACCGGGCATTTCATTTCCGAGCTGAGGAAGCGTGAGTCGCCAACGATTCTTGGTTTTCTCAATCAGCACGGCTACAACATTGCGCAACGTCATCCTTCGGTTCGGGATAGCTTTCTCCAGGTCAATTACCTGCTGCGCGATGGCATCGGCATCAAGATCGCCTGCATGCTCAACGGTTTGGAACCGAAGGCCAATCTCAATGGTTCTGACTTCATTCCAGAGTTGATCGACGATCTGGTAGGTGACTCCGAGGATCGTTACGAGCTGTTTGCGATGGGCACGCGAGAGCCGTGGTTGAGCGATGGCGCCCGCAAGCTGTTTGGGAACCGCATATTTCATGCGATAGATGGATTCAAGCGTTCCGAGGATTACCTGGCGTTCTATCGACAGCACCATGTACCGGGTCGCTATCCGATCATTGTTCTGGCGATGGGCATGCCGAAGCAGGAGCATGTGGCTCTGCATCTTCAGAAGGCGATGGACACTCCTGCATTGCTGATCTGTGGCGGTGCGATTCTTGATTTCACGGCGCAGCGCTTCCCGCGTGCGCCGATGTTTTTTCGTCGATTCGGATTGGAGTGGGCGTTCCGCATGCTCATGGAGCCGCGCCGCCTGTTCAAGCGTTACGCCGTGGGTATCCCGCTATTTTTCTATTACCTGTCGCGTAATGCCTTCGCTGGATCTCGGCGCGTCGGCGGCTTCAACGCACTCAAGCGCGAACCCTGAACTCAGAAGAAAGGACGGACGCGTTATCGGCGCGTCCAGCAGCCCGTTGAAACTGCCTGCAGTTGCCCTTTTCAATGACTCGCTAGCGGGGAATGACCCGTAGCGTCATCAGCAAGCTGAACAGGTAGTGGCCCGAAAGCGTTATTGCATAAAGCAGCAGCACCGAGGTGATTGGTAAGTCCAGTAAGTGCGCGCTGACGAAACAGGCGACCGTCAGGATTGCGCGCTGCACGTTCAGCATCAGGAGCAGGCGCTGGCCTTCGAATATCGATAGCAGATGAGACGCTGGCGCGTGTATGAACTGGAACAGAAGATAAATCGCCAGGATCGATGCCAGCTCACCCGCCAGCTCCCACTGAGCTCCGAACGCAAGGGCGAACAGCGCCGGACCGAAGACCAGCAGCAATAGCGTGGGAGCGACCGCGAGTGCAAGCAGCCTTTTGATGACCGAATAGGTGACCGTGCGAATTTCGGCCGGGCGTTTGCGCCCCATCGAGGCGATCTCGGCGTAATAAGCCTTACTCGTGGAATGTCCCAGCAGGTTCATGGGCAGCGCCAGCGTCATCATTGCCAAACCCAGTTGCCCGGTGGTTCGGGCGTCATAGACGGATGCGGTCAGCAGCAAGGGAGCCTGGCTTGAGAAGATTTGCAGCAACTGCGATGGCAGGCGGTAGGCGGGAAAGCTCCTGTAGCGCTGCAACATGTACCAGCCTCGCCTCAGCGTAACGTGGCGCCAGTAGCGTTTCACGTCCGCGCGAAACGTCCGTACCAGTGTCATCGTTCCCGCGCCGGCGCCCAAGACCTGGCCCGCAAGAAGCCCGAGCGGCTTCAGACCCACCACTCCTAACGCAATCTTGGCAATCGATCCGATGACGCTCTGCTGCAGCTGAGTCCGGGCTATGGTCGGATAGGCGCGTCGGCGAACCGCCCAGATCAGCAGCACTTCATATATACCTGCACTGAACAGGGCGAAGACCAAAATCCAACGGTACGGTATCAGCGCCTCCACCGAGGCCACGGTCAGCAGAGCGGGGCCGACCAGCGCGAGCATCACGCTCAAGGCCATGGTCATCAGGACAATGAGGAGGGCGGATAGCGCCATCAGGATCATGGCGGTGCTGTCTCGGCGAGGCAGCGGGACGGCAAGCTCGTAACGCAGCGTCATCAAGGGCGTCAGGATCAGCAGCAGGGCGGTAAAAACCGAAAGAATGCCGAAGTGCTCGGGGGTGTAGATCCGAGTAAGGATCGGGATGGCTGCCAAGCCCGCAATTCTCGCCAGCCCATTGCCGACGGCGAGGGTCGCCATGCCTTTGAATATCTTCGCCGAAGACCCGCCGGCAAACCGCTGGCTGGCTGCAGCGAGTTTTTCTGACAGGCTTAGAGTTGGCAAGGCAGTTCTCCCTGAGCGTGCCGTTTGAGCAAGCGGGCTCCGTCGCGGTCTTGTGAGGATGTTGCGCAATGGCGGCGGGCTCTATTACAGGGAGCCTGAATAAGCGGTTGCGAGCGATCCAGCTATATGAAGCTATGAAGACAGAAAAGTTTCTCGAGGCTCCAGCTCTACCGAACCTGTTTTATTGTCGTGGGGCATTGCCACTCATGTAGCTATGCCAGCTGCGCTCAGGTTTTGCTTGGTCCGGTTGCCTTGAGCGGCTCTCCAACACCCTCGTCATAGGTCAGCTCACCGTCTTCCAGTCTTGCTGGCGAGGTGTAAGGATGAAGCGTCAGCCGCTGTTCGTCCTGGATATGCCATACCTCGATGCCGCGCAGCTTCAGCACGTCCGACACCATGGAGCGATGGCATCGCCACCAGAGAACCTCCGCGCACATCATGGCGGTTGGCTGGCGGGCGGCCAGGCGCAGGAGCCGTTGCAATCCGCTGGCGAACTCCTCGCTATTCAGATGCTCGGCGTAGCCGCGGAACGAGGTGTTGCGCCACGCACTCGTGCTCGGCCCTGGAGAGGCTCGGCGGCGGCCGCCGAGCTCCTCTATCCACTCATAGCCGATGCCGTGCTGGGCGAGCGAGGCTTCCAGATTCGCCGACATGAACTGAGGCAGGCGTCTCGACCCGGGGAAGCGGCGAACATCGGCGATCGCCTCGATACGGTAGTGGCGTAGCAGCGCGATGAGCGCCTCGGGCGTGTGCGTGGAATGGCCAATCGTCCAGATCTGTTGGGGCAGGGTCATCCGATTTTACTCAGCGCGCTTCCCTTGTGCATTGCGACGTGGTCGGTCTTGTCGCTTTTGATCTCGTATTGGGGTTCGTCGGGACTGGCTCTGCGCGTGTGTCCTTTGTAGTCGGTATCGCGCGTATGCACCTTGGTGATATGGCCAGTGACATGACCGGCTTCTGAATTCCAGCGGACGTGATCACCGACTTTGAACGTGTGCTGCGTCATGGTGGCTCCGATTGCTGTCGTGGGGGTTCGTTTCGGGAATTACCGGGGCGGAAATCCCCCTTCCTCTCCTATCAGCCGACCGGAAATTGGAGGGTCTTGCTGTGACCGTTCGTCGGCTCGCCCTATAGCCGAAAGCGAATCTGCCGAGGGCGAAATTCAAAAAAATGACGCCGGCCTGATGAGTAAATAAACGATTTAAAGCGGCTGGGGTGCTATTAAGCGCAATATCAAAGAGCCACATTCTAATAGCGCATTAATGGCTGGCCAAAAAGATGGCGGAGATTTGGCGATCTAATGCCGTCAAAAAAATTTTGAGTTCTTTTTAAAACCTATTATAAAGCCGCCACGCAACGGATTGCCGGGTTCACCCACTAGGTAATCCGGCGTCCTTTGCCAAGCGGTTCGTCCGGTTGCGCGTAGTGAGATATCTGCCAGTAAGCGCCTGTACGACTTAATTAACTCCCGCACTTTTTTAAAGGCTCCGGCCTTTCGAAGTATTAAGTTTCGGAGAGACTGAATGTCTATCAATGTTTTTACTGGTGCCCCTAAGGCACTTGTCCGCTCCATCGCTCTCGCTGCAGTATTTGGCACTTTCGCCATGAGCGGTCACGCAGCTGCTGATATTTCGATAACTGCATCGTCGGCGACTGCCTTCACCTCCTCGATCAACAAGTTCAACAGCACCGATTTCCTCAATGGTGTCTGGCGCAAGTCCGCAGGCCTTTCGGTCCCGGCATCGTCCGCTGCGATCGCCGCATTCAAGCCGGGCGTACAGATCAAGTTCGCTGACGGCCAGGTGCGCAAGATCACCCGCGTCTACGTGGTTGGTAAGAACATCAGCATCTACGTCGACGGCGGCCTGCTCGATGGCGCTAAAGTTGGTGCGCCGCGCACTGTCAGCACCGTAGTCAGCTCGAATACTGCGAAGCCAGCGCCAGCGCCAGCGCCGACTGCGCCCGCACCGACTCCGGCTCCGACTGCACCTAGCAGCAGCTACACGGCCAGCATGAATAGCTTTACCAACTCAGATTGGGAAAATGGCATCTACCGCAAGTCGGCTGGCTTCTCGATCCCTGATAACGCCGCTAACAAGTCTGCGTTCGTTGTCGGTGCCTCGGTGAAACTGGCCGATGGTCAAGTGCGTCAGGTCGCTGCGGTCTACGACGTTGGCGCTCACCTGTCGGTAATGCTGAAGGGCTCTGCACTGTCGGCTAGCGCTGTGGGCTATCCGAAGACCATCAGCGTGGTGTCCGGCACTGGCGCGACCACGCCTTCGACTTCGACGCCGGCTCCAACGCCTGCGCCGACTCCAGCACCGACTCCGGCGCCTACGACTCCGATCGTTTCCGACGGCAAGGGCATCGATCTGGTTGGCGTGAACTTCGGTTCGGGCGTGTTCGATCCATCGAACGTTCCAGGCATCTACAACAAGGGTTACACCTTCGCCGACGAGTCGTATTACAAGCGTCATAGCGCGCTCGGCTTCAAGCTCGTGCGCCTTGGCTTCCTCTGGGAGCGCGTGCAGCCCAAGCTGGGCACCGAGCTGGACGCAGCGGAAATGGGGCGGATCATGAAGTCCTTGGACCACGCGCATAAGTACGGCATCAAGGTCATCCTTGATATGCACAACTACTACCGTTACTACGGCAAGGTGATCAACTCACCGGAAGTACCGCGCGCTCAGTTCGCCGAAACCTGGCGCAAGATCGCCCTGCAGGTGTCCAAGCACCCAGCACTGTATGGCTACGGTCTGATGAACGAGCCGTACAACACTGGCAACAACATGTGGCCGCAAACTGCTCAGGCAGCTGGCCAGGCAATCCGCAAGATCGACCCGACCAACTGGATCATGGTCGCAGGTGACCGTTACTCCAGCGCCTTCCACTGGCAGAAGTACAACACCCAGCTGATCAACGATCCTTGGATGCGTGATCCGAAGAACAACCTGGTCTATGAGGCGCACCAGTACCTGGACTACGACTACTCGGGCACCTACCGCAATCGTAACGAGACCTTCGCTCCGATGCTGGGTGTCGAGCGGGTCAAGCCTTGGGTCGAGTGGCTGAAGAAGAACAAGCTGCGTGGTTACCTTGGTGAGCATGGCATTCCGGACTTCTCTCCCTCTGCCGTGGTCGCTACCGACAACCTGTTGGCTTACCTGGCCGAGAACTGCATCCCGAGCACCTACTGGGCAGCCGGTCCTCGCTGGGGTGAGAACATCATGGCGCTGGACGTAACCAGTGGTAAGCACCGCCCTCAGTTGGCACCGCTGCAGAAGCATGCCGCTGCCAAGAAGACTTGTTCTACCATCGGTCCGCTGTAAACCGCGACCAAAAAAGAAAACGGGCCTACGGGCCCGTTTTTTTATGCGTTGAAAAAGGCGGCTACAAACAAGAGTGCTGCTCGTCGGATGCGGTTTCGCTCGGTGGGAAGGGTGAGGCGCGACTTCGATTTATCGGAGCTGTTTTAACTATCGAACAACCGTTTCGCTTGTTAGCTACGCCGTTACGCTTAAACCCATTAGTTTGGCGGCATTGCAAAGAATTGCGGGCAAGTTGCCATTAACCCGGTTTGGAAAAGTTAAGCAAAAAAGAAGTTTACGCAACTAACTTTCCCAGTCGGGGGCTTGCCGAAATAAGGGAACTCGAAAATACAGCCCCGGTCACCATATATGTGCGCACCGAAATTACACAGTTCGCGGTTCTGCAATTGCTGTGTTTCTACGGACCGTGGTCTTCCGGCCAAGCCATATAAAAGGTGAATCAAAATGACGACACCCGACGAAGAAATCACTGGTTACGGTGGCCAGCCCAAGACCGGCCCCAATTCCGCTTCCAGCACTTCAACCTCTACCTCCAGCCAGTCCACCACTGGCTCGACGATGGGGCATGCGGCTGAGGACGCGAAAGCCAAGGCTCGGCACGCTGCCGACGAGGTGAAAACTCAAGGCAAGAGCCAGCTCGAAGGCTATCGCGAAACCGCTGCCGATGAGCTAGAAGCTGTCGCTCAAAGCGCAAAGGCCGCTGCTCAGGAACTGGAAGGGCAGGATCGTCTGGGCTTGTCCACTTATGTTTCCACCATGGCTCAAAGCATGGTCAAACTCTCGGATGACCTACGCGGCAAGAGCGTTGATCAGCTTTTTCAGGACGTGAACCGACTGGCACGGGACAACCCCGGTTTGTTCATTGCAGGCAGCGTCGCGCTCGGTTTCGGGCTGACTCGCTTCGCCCGTGCCTCCAGCAAGCGAACTTCCCATGACGACTATGGCCATCAGGATAGCTCTAGTTCGTTTTCGTCCTCGGGCAGCCGGGGTGACCGTTTCCCCGATCAGAATGAGCTGAACGAACGTCTGAACACCGGTGAGTCTGGAACGATTGGCAGCATTAGTAATGCCGGGGTTTCCTCAGCTACCAGTTCGCGTCCCACTACGTCTACGAGCGGAACGGGCGCCGGTGTGGGTAGTGGCGCCACTGGCGCAGGCGTCGGGTCCGGTCTAGGTACCAGCAGCACCGGGACCAGCACGGGAACCGGTAGCGGCCTGGGTTCGACATCGGGCGCTGGTCTGGGCTCCACAACCAACCGCGACGGCAAAGGTACTGACGGAGGGCTTTTCCCATGAGCGAAGCACGTAAGACAACCACGACCACGGTGACACCGGAGCCAGGCATGCGCAGCGAGAACGACACCTCCGTAGGAGGGCTGCTGCGACAGCTGACTCACGAAGTTCCATCGCTGGTAACCAAAGAACTGGCGCTGGCGAAAGCCGAACTGAGCGAGTCCATCCGTGCCACCAAGGCCGGTGCTGCTAGCGTCGCCACCGGTGGTGCAGTGCTGCTTGGCGGCTTCATCGTCCTGCTGATGTCGGCGGTTTATGGCTTGAGCACGGTTATGGAGCAATGGCTCGCTGCGCTGATCGTCGGCGGTGTCGTCGTCGTGATCGGTCTGGTGATGGTGTCTGCCGGCAAGAAGAAATTCGAGGCTTCCTCATTCAAGCCTGAGCGCACCATTCACTCGGTCAACAAGGATAAAGAAGCCGTCAAGGGGCACACATCATGAGCACACGTAATCAGATAGATGCCGAAGCACAGAAGGATCCCGCCGAGCTGGAGCGGGAAATTGACCAGACGCGAGCCGAGATAGGCAATATTGTTCACGCGCTGGAAAGCAAGCTGTCTCCGGGCGAGCTCATCGATACCGCTTTGGGTTACGTGAAAGGCGGTGGCGGAGAGTTCTTTTCAAACCTGAGCAATACGGTCAAGGCCAACCCGGTGCCAACGGTACTGACATCCATAGGGTTGCTCTGGATGATGGCAGGGCAGAATCGTCAGCCACATTCGAACGTCACTACCAGCAGCTATGGCGGTACATCAACCGGCCCCTCGATGGGTGAAAAGCTTTCGGCCAAGACCGCTGGGATCAAGCAACAGAGCGCCAGTCTCAAGGACAAGGCCAGCCAAATGAGCCACAACGTTTCCGAGTCGCTCGGCAATGCCCGTACGCGAGCCAGCGACTCTGGGCGCCACGCTTCCGAAAGGCTGCGCGGCGGCGCTGACCGGGCGCGTGGCGGCTTCAATCAACTTCTCCAAGAGCAGCCTCTGGCACTTGGCGCAATCGGTATCGCGTTGGGTGCGCTGCTGGCCGCTTCGGTGCCGCCGACGCGTCGCGAGGACGAGATGCTGGGTGAGGCCAGTGACCGTATGACCGACAATCTTCGCCACAAGGCTGAAGAGGGGTATCAGAAAATATCGGCCAAAGGTGAAGAGGTCGCGGCTCAGGTCAAGCAGCAAAGCGCCGAACATGGCGAAGCTACTCGGTCGAATTCGAGCTCGGCAAGCACAACCGGCTCGAACTCAGCTGGATTGTGACGTCACGCAGCGTCGTTTCGCGTCTGCTCAAGTAGCAGTTTCGCCGGTAAGGTCTTGAGGCTGCACCGGCGAAATATGACAATGCGCCGCTTATTGCCGGTGTAGCTCAGTAGGTAGAGCAGCGCATTCGTAATGCGAAGGTCGGGGGTTCGACTCCTCTCACCGGCACCAATGAAAAAGACAAAGGGTTAGCCTCGGCTAACCCTTTTTCATTTCTGCCGAGAATACTTCTCGCTCGAAGTAAACATGCGCCTTTTGCAAAGGCGCTGACACTTAATGTGCATTCGTGACGCTAGTTCGCGGCAAGGGCTTCTGATTTGGGTTGCCCCTTCGCTTCCTCCTCGCCCCGAGCAGGGGCCTGCTCGTAAAGCTTGATCATATGATCGAGATTGGCGCGTACTCGGCTTTTCATCGCCTCGACAACGGCCCGTAGCTCGGCTCGCTGGGTGTCGCCGAAGGCATTGATCAGGTTGGAACCGATCTGGCTGATCTGGGGAACCTCTGCAAATCCGCAAGACTGCTTCGGCACCCAGGTTTCGAGGAAGCTCGACAGCTTGACGACGCGCTGCGGAAGAAGCGCTATCTGCGGAACGGCATAGGCCAGGGCGGTGATGGCGCCGTGCAGGCTGGTGCCGCAGTAGAGCTTGCTGGTGGCGATGCAGCGGATGATGTCTTCGATGTTGCCGCTGTCGACGCGGTAAGCACGTTCATCCCCCAGCAGGCTATGAAGCTTGTCGAGCGGGCCGTCGTCGGAGTGCCCCGGGGCCTTGCCGATGGTAAGTAGGGCAATTTTCAGCCCGGTGGTGACGTTGAGTTCGGTCAGCTGCTGAGCGATCGCCTCGATGCGCCGCTTGGCGTGGTGGTCGGAAATATGGAAGACGATATGGCCGGGCTCGGTCGTGTCGATCTGCTGCGGGAAGATATCGGAAATGAGGATGGCGCTGTCGGGCACCAAGTTGTGCTCGACACCAAGCTTGTCCAGTTCGGCCGAGGTTTCGCGGTCACGCACCGAAACATAGGTGCAGTCCTTGAGATTTCGGCGAATGGCTTGGTGAATCACGGGTTTCTTCCGGCTGATCTCGTTACCGCCCACGCTGTTGTACATCACCTTGTAACCGGGCAGGTCGCGCTCGCCCAATACCAGCGGGATATCCGACGGAATCGAGGTAAACAGTCGGCTCAGGCGAATGAATGCCTTGTGCCCGATGAGGTAGGGGCTCGCCTTGATCGGGTAGTAGATCGCCTGAGGCGCGAGGTAGCCGATGATGCTCTCCCATTGTGCGGTCAGGCATTCGCCGCCGGCGACGATGAGCATGGTTTTAGGCTGGTCACGGGTTATTTCCAGTGCTTTCTTCAGCGGAATGGTAGGTAGCGCGCCATAGCTCGAAAGATCAGATTTCTTGGTCGCCGCGACCAGTACGGAAAAGCGGCCGTCCGCTTCCAGATAACGTTTGAGGACGATTGCAAAGAGCAGGTCGCCATAGTTGTGCCGGTCATAGGCTCCGTAAGCAATTACGTTTACCCGGTCAGTCATGGCGTCGGACTCCTTTCGATTTGTTTGAACTGGACGTAGAGCAGGGCGTTTTTCAGTGTCAGCGCCACGGCGGTGGCGAAACAGGCGCCATTAACGCCGTAGCGCGGAATCAGAATGAGGTTGAGCGCCACGTTGATCACACAGGCGGCGATATTGTTGTGCAGATAGCGGCGATGGTTGCCTGTCATGGTCATGAAGATGCCAAGCGGTCCCGCGGCCAGCACGAAGAAATAACCCGCAGCCAGTACCAGCAACGGATAGACGCCCTGTTCCCGATATTCTGCGCCGAACACGGCCAGGATGTATTCGCGCAGCAGACCGATGGCGAGCAGGATCACCAGAGCCAGCGCAAGCATGAAGCGCGAATACCTACGCACAATGGTGAAGGCGCCCGCACGGTCGTTCCGGGCCCAGCGTTTCGAGATGTCGGGCGCGATGGTGCCGTTGATGATGAACAGCAAGGTCGTCGAGAGCGCGGCGATCTTGGCGGCTATGTAATAGATGCTGACCTCGCTGGCCGAGCGCAGTACGCCGAGCATCAAGGTGTCGGACAGCTCGATGATGCTGTTCATCACAGCGATGAGCATCAGCGGTACGCATAAGGTGAGCATTTCCCGCCAGCTGAGCGCGTGTTTGGAGCCGGAAGCGGGGAGGCTGGAATGGGCACGCCATATCGAGCCGAGAATGGCCAAGCCGTAGCTGATTGCAAAACAGGTGGCCACGGTGGTCAGGTCATTGCCGGATATCGCGACCAATAGCAACGTCAGGGTTGGTTGAAACGCGGTCTGCCAGAACAGTCCCTCGCTGGTTCTATGTTTGGCTTTCAGCGTCTCGCTGGAAATGCTCAGCAACGACAGGCCGAGCGCGGTGACAGCGAACAGCAGGGTGGCGTGAGCGAAATGCGCCTGGGTGGTTTCGGAGAAATACACCACAGCCAGGCCGATCAGAAAGACCGGAACGTTCATCAGCGTGGCGAGACCCAGCGCTCGGTGGAAATAGCGGCGTTGCTGGCCATCGCTCAATGAAGAAATACTCTTCAGACAGGCGATGTCCAACCCAAGTCGCGCCAGCAGCGACAGGAAGATGCCCAAGGCGACGCAAAAGAACACCGTACCGGCGAGTTCGGGCACCAGCAGGCGCGCCAGCAGAATATTCAGGCCAAGCGTAGCCGCGGCGCCGCTGCCCTTGGTAAAGATCAGGCGGGCGTATTTGAGAAGGTCTGCGCTCATTCGTGGCTGTGGGGCGTCCGTTGCATATCCCGATTTCATTCGATGCTCCTGCGGCCGCGAGAGCGGCATAAGCCATATCTGGCGTATCCGCGTGGCAATTTTCGGGGCGAGCCGAGATTCGCCGACAGATCAACCGCATGTTCCGGTCGTTGCGCTGCGCGGTTGCGCCTGCAGTCAGCGATGCACTGAACTGAGACTCCATCAAGAGCGTTGGCGAGGCCGAAAGTTCCTTGGGTACCATGGCCACACGCAACAATTACGCTCCGCTCAGACCAATAGCGCGAGCCGCTCCGGCACGCATGGAGTCGGCGCCGGCGGATTTCGCGAGGCTCTGTCTGGGCGACAGCCGGGGCGGCCGCAGGAGAACTCTTGTATGGTCCGGTCGTCCCATTTTTTGATGGTTTCGATTTTTATCAGCTCGGGGGTAACGCAATGGCATTGCTGGATACGCGCGGCATCGGCAGTTTCGAGTTGCTGAAACGTACCGTGAAGGAGTTCAGCAACGACGACATGACGACCTATGCCTCGGCGTTGGCCTATCGAGCGATCTTTTCGCTGTTCCCCTTCCTGTTGTTCCTGATTGCCATGCTCGGCATGCTAAATCTTGAGGATTTCTTCGCCTGGCTGCGCGAGCAGGTATCGCTGGTGCTTCCGCCCGATGCATTGGAGTTGGTCAATCCGGTGATCGACCAGATGCAGGAGCAGAAAAGTGGGCTGCTATCGATAGGTATTCTCGTTGCGTTGTGGTCCGCGTCGATCGGCGTTCGCTCACTGATGAATGCCATGAACAAGGCCTACGACGTCAAAGAGGGCCGGCCGACCTGGAAGCTGATGCTGTTGGCGGTCGTCTATACCGTCGGCCTGGCGCTGATTCTGCTCTCGATGGCAGGTTTGATGGTGACCGGACCACAAGTGATCGAGTGGCTCGCCGAGCAGGTGGGCCTGAAGGACATTGTGGTGACACTGTGGATGTGGCTGCGATGGCCGGTAATCGTGTTTCTGATGATGCTGGTCGTGGCGTTGCTGTATTACGTCACGCCAGATGTCGAGCAGGAGTTTCGCTTCATCACGCCGGGTTCGGTACTGGCGGTCATCGTCTGGATTGCCGCATCGGTGGGCTTCGGGATCTACGTGCAGAACTTCGGCAACTACGACGCCACCTACGGCAGTATCGGGGCGGTGATCGTGCTGTTGCTCTACTTCTATATTTCCGCAGCGGTGCTGCTGTTTGGAGCGGAGATGAATGCTGTCATTGAGCATGCGTCGTCCGAGGGCAAGGATGAGGGGGACAAGCGCGTCGATGGCTAAGGTCGCCGACCCAGCGCGCGCGAACAACTGTCAAGGCTGGTGGTCCATTGATTTCATTGCAGAATCTTTCGGGCGCAGCCGGCGCTAGCCGCGGTGGGTTCCGGCTGAGCGAGTTAGCTGTCGCTCGTCTTCCGAAGGTGCTGCATCGAGACCTTACGGAGACGCTCCATCTTGCATATCGCCGACATGACCATGTTCTACGCACCCGCCAGTGGTGGGGTGCGTACCTATCTCGAAGCCAAACACCGCCGGCTGCAACTGTATTCGGGGGTCCGCCACAGCATCTTGGTGCCGGGCGACAGTCACAGCCATAGCGGCGGCATTTACCAGATACCCGCACCGGCACTGCCTTTCGGCAAGGGCTACCGCTTCCCGGTACGGCGCGCTCCGTGGCGCAATCAGTTGCGCATCCTGCGCCCCGATGTGATCGAAGTCGGTGATCCGTACATGACCGCCTGGGCGGCGCTGGACGCGGGGCGACGTCTCGACGTTCCGGTGATCGGGTTCTATCACTCCGACCTGCCGCTGCTAGTAAGCAACCGCATCGGCGGGTGGCTGGGCACCAACATGAACGGCTACGTCTCGCGGCTGTACAGCGGCTTCGACCGTGTGCTTGCGCCGAGTCGGATAATGGCCGAAAAGCTGCAGGACCTTGGCGTCGGCGATGTCTATGTGCAGCCCTTGGGCGTGGATCTGGAAACCTTCCGCCCGGACCGGCGCGATCCTGAACTGCGCCAGAAGCTGGGATTGCCAGACGAGGCGCGGCTGCTGATCTTTGCCGGACGCGGTTCCAGAGAGAAGAACATCGATGTCCTGCTGGACACCGCTCGGTCGCTCGGCAAGCCCTATCATCTGTTACTGGTTGGGTCGCGCATGCCTCACCGGGTGCCGGAGAACGTTACGGTGATCGATCGTTTCTGCCCGGCAGCCGACGTGGCGCGTTACATGGCCAGCTGCGATGTGTTGCTACATGCCGGTAACCAGGAAACGTTCGGGCTGGTCGCACTGGAAGCCATGGCCTGTGGCATTCCGGTGATTGCTGCGCGAGCCGGTGCATTGCCTGAGCTGGTGCCGTTTCATACCGGTCGCCTGTGCCGTCCGCTGGATGCGTTGGCGATGGCGCAGGCGGTGCGCGAGATCTTCGAGGATGACCCACGCTTGCTGGGTACCCAAGCCCGCCAGCACGTCGAAGCTCATCATGCCTGGGACGCTGTAGTGGCCGGCCTGTTGGCGCACTATCACGCGGTAATGGGCACGGTCGATCTGCCGGTCGCCGTGCATGGCTGAGCGCAGCCTGATACTGGTGCTGCATGACGTGGCGCCGGAAACCTGGCCTGACTACAAATCCTTTGTCGAAGCCGTCGATGCGCTGGGCGGAATTCCGATCTGCTGGTTGGTGGTGCCGGATTTCCATCACCGCAACCGACTCGAAGACCATCATCAATTCAGGCATATGCTCGACGGGCGTCTCGCCCGCGGTGATGAGCTGATACTGCACGGCTACCATCACGCGGACGAGGCGCCGGCGCCTCGCACGCCTCGCGATTGGTTCATGCGCCGGGTGTTTACGCACGAAGGTGAGTTCTATTCGCTGGATCGGCACGAGGCAGCCAGGCGCCTGCAGCGGGGCATCGAGCTGTTCGAGCGAAACCAGTGGCCTTTGCACGGTTTCGTCGCGCCGGCGTGGTTGTTGGGTACCGGGGCGCGGCAGGCCTTGGCGGCAACTGGTCTGAGCTACACCAGCGACCCGGGGCATTTCTATCTATTGCCCGATTACACCGCAATAGACGCTCCCGGCCTGGTCTGGAGCGCGCGCAGCGCCTGGCGCCGCGGCATGTCGCATCTAGTCAGTGAAAAGATGCTCAGCCGGCACCGTCAGGCAGCGGTGTTGCGCCTCGGGCTGCATCCGGTCGATATGCGCCATGAGTTCTCGCGTCGTTACTGGCTTGATTTGCTGGCTCGGCTGCTGGCGGAAGGAAGAACGCCAATGACCAAAATCGGGTGGTTGCGCCGGCACGCGCCCGTCGCGAGCGCCCTGGCATGAACCGCCGCTGGTGGCTGTTGGCCGGTGCCTTGCTGATCGCGGCACTGGTTCCGCTTCTGTTGGGCGGCACCGGGCTGTTCGAGCGGCTGTTGCGCTTCCCGCCGGGGCTGTTGTTGGCGATGCTTGGCATGATCGTGCTCGGCTGGTATCTCAACGCGTTTCGGTTGCGACTGCTGATCGGGCGACGCCGCCTGCGGCAGCCTCGTGCGCTGGGCATCGTCATCGCCACCGAATTTGCGATATGCGCCACGCCGGGCGGGGCCGGCGGGCCGCTGACGATGATGGCATTGTTGCTTCGTCAGGGCGTGACGCCTGCCAAGGGCACCGCAACCTTTGCCGTCGAACAATTGGCCGATCTACTGTTCTTTAGCTGCGCGCTGGTGGGTGTGTTGATTTACGCGGTAACTCATTCGATCAATACCTATATTGCCAGCCTGCTGGGTTTCAGCGCTGCGTTACTGCTCGGCCTGATGGTGCTGCTGGCGTTGCTCGGGCGTTTCCATCGGCAGGTATTTTTGATCAATGGTTGGCTGGCTGGTCGTCTGGGCATGAAGGCCCGACGGAAGCGCTTCTGGGCGCGCAAGGTGTTGAGCTTCCGCAATGCTCTGTTGGATTGTTTCCGGTTGCCGCGGGCGATCCTGCTTGGCGTGTTCGTACTGACGACACTGCACTGGCTGCTGCGCTACAGCGTGCTTTACCTCACCCTGCAGGGGTTGGGTAGCCAACTCGCCTGGGCGTGGACCTTCATCATCCAGCTACTGGCCCTTACTGCCGGGCAGTTGAGCTTGCTGCCGGGTGGTGCAGGGAGTGCCGATTTAGCATCGGCTGCCTTGCTGGCGCCTTTGGTAGGCAAATCAACCGCTGCGGCCGCGATCGTTGTTTGGCGCTTCGTGACCTATTACTTCTATCTGATCGTTGGCGCGCCGCTATTCATTCATCTGGCCGGACGGCCGCTGTTCAACCGGTTGATAAAAAAAGCACGTAGCGGTTGACCTATTTGGCTTGGAAGCGCGTCGATACCGCTCTTCGGAAAAGCGAAACTATCGTGCGATTAGCCCGGTCCATTGTTCATAACCCACGAAGCGAGAGGAACATGCCATGAGCAGCTCTGAAGACAAAATGAAAGGCAACCTCAATGAAGCAGCCGGAAAGGTTAAACAAGGTATCGGTGAGGCCACTGACAATCAGCGCATGAAGAACGAAGGTCAAGGACAGGAAATCAGGGGAGAGGCGCAGCAGGTGAAAGGTGAAGCCAAAGACACCCTGAAGAAAGGCATTGATCGCGCCTGATGACGCCATGAGAACCCCGCTCCTTGCGGGATAGCTGAATGACGAAACCCCACTGAGCGTGGGGTTCGTCATTTTGGCGAGCCTGAATGCTTAGCGGCTAGCCTGCTCGCAGCGAAGCCGCTCAAATAAAAAGCCCCGGCTAGAAACCGGGGCTTTTCAGTTGGACGCCCTGCATGCAGGGCTTCAACAGCTGTGGCTATCAGCTCTGACGCTTTTTGTCGTCGTCCTGCTCGTCGGCTTCGTCAGCCACCTCAGGCTCCGCTTGCGTGGCGGGCTTGAACGGCTCTGCCTCGGGCTGCGTGGTCTCGGCGGAGACTTGTTCGACTTCAGGCTCTGCCGTGAACTGCTCAGGTTGTTGAGTGGCTTCAGCAGTCTTTTCCTCATCGCCGCTGGCTGCGTTAGCCGTTTGTTCGGCTGGTGCATCGCCAACTGGTGCGCTCACGATCTCCGGGCTGGCCAGGTCTGCTTCGGCTTGAGTTTCAGTCGCAGCCGGAGCTCGAGTTTCGGCAGCTTTTGCTTCGGATTCAGCGGCTTCCTTTGCCAGACGCTCCTGCTCGAGGCGGCGACGGCGTACCTCGCGCGGATCATTAGGCGCGCGACCGGTCATAGTCGGGGCGGGTACCGGCTCGATCGGCGCCGGAGCGGGCTGCTCGGCGACAGGTGCGGCTGCTTCGATAACCTTAGGCTCACTGATGGTCGGCTCGGGCTGTCTGGCTATCTGTGGGGCAGGCGCTGGCTCGGCTTGCGCAGCGACCACCTCAGCGGCGTCAGCTTGAACAATCGGTGCGACGCTTTCGGCTGGCTCGACTACTTCAGTTTCGGCAACGGTCTCGTTGGCCGTTTCAGCTTGTATCGGTGCTTGCGGAGCAGCCTCGACGTCTGCCTGGGCTACAGCTGGCGCCGTATCGGTGTCGGCCGTGTTCGCAGCGAGAGCCGCTGCGGTCGCGGCAATGGCAACCTGCTCGGATTTCACCGGAGCATTGCTTTCGTTGACTTCGGCCGTGGTGGTCTCGCTTTCGCCGTCGATCTCGTTTCCATTGGCGTCGCGCTGACGATCACGGCGGTTGCTGCGACGACGCTGGCCACGGGAACGGCGCCGTGGGCGATCACCGCTCTCGGTTGAATCCTGCTCGTCCTGGGAGTTTTCAGCCGTTTCGTTTTGTTGCAACTCCTCCGCGCTCACGCTTTGCTCCGCGCGCGGCTTGCGCTCTTCGCGAGGCGGGCGCGGCTTACGCTCGGTGGTTTCCTCACTGGTGCCGGCGTTTGGAGCGGTCTGCGTTGGCTCGTCGAGCGGTGCGCGCAGTTCGCGCTTGCGCTCTTCGCGGGGCTGACGATCTTCACGAGGGGTGCGTTCGCGGCGTGGCTGCTGCTGCGAAGGACTATCGTTGGCCTCGATCGGCTCACGGGCTTCGCGTGGCTTGCGCTCTTCGCGTGGCGGGCGCGGCTGACGCTCTTCGCGGGCCGGGCGTTCTTCACGAGGGGCGCGCTCTTCGCGTGGAGCACGTTCCTCGCGTGGCTTGCGCTCTTCGTCACGATTACCGCGTGCGTCGCGACGGCGGTTTTGTTGACGACCGCTACGGCGCTCATCGTTGCGTTGCGGGCGGCTGCTCGCGGCAGGTTTCTTCTCAGCTTCGACCGTCGGTGCTTCCTGCTTGCCGGCGAAGAGGCCAACCAGGGACTTGACCAGCCCCTTGAACAGGCTCGGCTCTGGCGCGGCAGGCGCAGCTGCTACTGGCGCGGGGGCGGGCGTCGGTGCAGGAGCGGTGCGCTGTGGTGCAGTTTTCACTGCGGCTTCCTGGCGAACCAGCGTACGCGTAGAACTAACTGGCTGAGCTTCCTCGACCTCGGTCGGGCTCATCTCGTAGCTGGCCTGGCCGGCGACGATTTCCGGGCTGTCGTCACGCAAACGCTGCACTTCGAAGTGCGGCGTTTCCAAGTGATCGTCCGGCAGAATGAAGATCCGCGCGCGGGTGCGCAGTTCGATCTTGGTAATGGCGTTGCGCTTTTCGTTAAGCAGGAAGGCGGCAACCTGGAAGGGCACGCGGGCGCGAACTTCGGCGGTGCGGTCCTTGAGTGCTTCCTCTTCTATCAGGCGCAGGATGGCCAGGGACAGTGACTCGACGTCACGGATGATGCCTTGTCCGTTGCAACGAGGGCAGACGATGCCGCTGGTTTCGCCGAGCGATGGGCGCAGGCGCTGGCGCGACATTTCCAGCAGGCCGAAGCGCGAGATGCGACCGACCTGAATGCGCGCGCGGTCGGCTTCGAGGGCCTCACGAACCTTTTCTTCCACGGCGCGCTGATTCTTCGCCGGGGTCATGTCGATGAAGTCGATGACGATAAGACCGCCGATGTCGCGCAGACGCAGCTGACGAGCGATCTCCTCGGCTGCTTCCAGGTTGGTCTGTAGAGCGGTTTCCTCGATATCGCCGCCCTTGGTGGCGCGTGCCGAGTTGATGTCGATGGACACCAGAGCTTCGGTGGGGTCGATGACGATGGATCCGCCGGACGGCAACTTCACTTCGCGCTGGAAGGCGGTCTCGATCTGGCTTTCGATCTGGAAGCGGTTGAACAGCGGCACGCTGTCTTCGTACAGCTTGATCTTGCTGGCGTACTGCGGCATCACTTGCTGGATGAACGAAAGGGCTTCGTTCTGCGCTTCGACGCTGTCGATCAACACCTCGCCAATGTCCTGGCGCAGATAGTCGCGGATGGCGCGGATGATGACGTTGGATTCCTGGTAGATCAGGAAAGGAGCGGGGCGATCCTGGGAGGCTTCCTTGACTGCGCTCCATAGCTGCAGAAGGTAATCCAGGTCCCATTGCATTTCTTCACTGGAGCGGCCGAGGCCGGCGGTGCGGACGATCAGCCCCATGTCAGCGGGTACGTTGAGGCCGTTCAACGCTTCGCGAAGCTCGTTACGCTCTTCGCCCTCGATGCGGCGGGAGATGCCGCCTGCTCGCGGGTTGTTCGGCATCAGTACCAGATAGCGGCCAGCCAGGCTGATGAAAGTGGTCAGAGCAGCGCCCTTGTTGCCGCGCTCTTCCTTCTCGACCTGGACGATGACTTCCTGGCCTTCGCTCAGAACGTCCTTGATATTAACGCGGCCTTCCGGAGCCTTTTTGAAGTACTCGCGGGAAATTTCCTTGAGGGGGAGGAAGCCGTGGCGGTCGGCGCCGAAATCAACGAAAGCGGCTTCAAGGCTGGGCTCGACGCGAGTGATCTTACCCTTATAGATGTTGGCCTTCTTCTGCTCGCGGGCGCCAGATTCGATATCGAGATCGAACAGGCGCTGGCCGTCGACCAGTGCAACACGCAACTCTTCGGGTTGAGTTGCGTTAATCAGCATTCTTTTCATGTAGTACCGTCGGTTTCCAGGGCAGCGGAAACGGCGTTCGGCACACACGACTCTCGCGGTCGGTGTCAGGTGAGTCAGGAATGGTTGTAAGGCACTCCAGTGTCCAGCGATGTGAGGCCAGTTGGGCCGGCGTCGCGACGACGTCTCCTGCTTCTGTCGGAACAGAGGCAATTGTTCGGGGAGGAGGAATCAGCAATCGGTAGCGGACGAAATGAAGCGTCTGTGAAAGCCTTTGCTACGCAATCCGATGGCTGTGCATCTCCACCCAACACTCATACTTTGAAAATCGGGTGCCGCTCACAGAGTCCGGGAGCGGGTTATCGATTATCGCGATTCCCCAGCGGGGGCACGCATCATGTCTTCAAGGCTTGTTTCGGTGCCTCTGCTACTGAGAGAAGCTCCGTCGGACGGCCTCACGTCCTCGAACAGTGCTGAGTCGGGAATGGCGGTTTCGCTGGCATCCCTCGACTTGGCCGCTTTTGGCGGCGTCTGGACTATAACAGTAATGTTTCGGTGCTTCAAATAAGGGAAAATTGCTATCATCCGCGGATGACCAATACCCCCTCTCAGATCTCCGGCGTGCAACTGCTCGAGGTCTCGCCGGAGCTTGCCGGCCAGCGCATCGACAATTTTCTCCGTACTCAGCTCAAGGGCGTGCCCAAGACGCTGATTTACCGCATCCTGCGTAAAGGCGAGGTGCGTGTGAACAAGGGGCGGATCAAGCCCGAATACAAACTCCAGGCGGGTGACGTCGTTCGTGTGCCGCCGCTTCGGCTGTCAGAGCGGGACGAGCCGGTTCCGCTGGCGCAGGGGCTGCTCGAGCGGCTGGAAGCAGCGATCGTCTACGAAGACAAGGCGCTGATCGTGCTGAACAAGCCTGCGGGGATCGCGGTGCATGGTGGCAGCGGTCTCAGCTTTGGTGTCATCGAAGCGTTGCGCCAGCTGCGCCCGGACGCAAAGGAGCTGGAATTGGTGCATCGCCTGGATCGGGATACGTCTGGGCTGCTGATGATTGCCAAAAAACGCAGCATGTTGCGCCATCTGCATCAGGCGCTGCGCGGAGATGGTGTCGACAAGCGCTACATGGCACTGGTGCGTGGCCGCTGGGATACCGGCAAGAAGCAGGTGAATGCACCGCTGCTGAAAAATACCCTGCGCTCAGGTGAGCGGATGGTCGAGGTCACCGAGGAGGGCAAGGAGGCGCTGACGCTTTTCCGTGTGCTACGTCGTTTCGGTGACTTTGCCACGCTGGTCGAGGCTAAGCCGGTGACGGGGCGTACTCATCAAATCCGTGTGCACGCGCGTCATGCCGGTCATGGCATCGCCGGAGACAGCAAATATGGCGATGAAGAATTCTCCAGAGTCATCCGTGAGCTGGGCGGCAAGCGTTTGTTTCTCCATGCCTATGCCTTGACGGTGCCACTGCCGGACGGCGGCGAACTGAGCCTGGAAGCGCCGGTCGATGATACCTGGGCGCGAACGCTGGAGAGGCTTGGTGAATAGATACGATCTGTTGATCTTCGACTGGGATGGAACCCTGGTGGACTCGATCGGGCGTATCGTCCAGTCGATTTCCGTCGCGGCGGCGAACTGTAGCCTGCCCGCCCTCGACGAAGTCATCATCAAGGGCATCATCGGGCTCGGTTTGCCCGAGGCGATCGCCGCGCTGTATCCGCATGTGACGGATGCGAAAACGGTCGAGGCGTTTCGTCGTGCCTATGCCGATCATTATCTTCTACTGGAAGCTGAGCCATCGGTACTCTATCCGGGAGTCGCGCTGGCATTGCAGCAGTTGCGCGAGCAGGGGCACCTGCTCGCCGTTGCGACTGGAAAAGGGCGGCGCGGGCTGGATAGGGTGCTCGCAGGTCAGGGTTGGAGCGATTTTTTCGATGTGACCCGCTGCGCGGATGAGACCGCGAGCAAGCCTGATCCGTTGATGATTCACGAGATTCTGGCGCACTGCGGCGTCCGTCCTGAACGGGCCTTGATGATCGGGGACTCGTTGTTCGATCTTGAGATGGCCAGGCGGGCAGGGGTCGACAGTGTCGCTGTCTCCTATGGTGCGCAGACCCTTGAGGTCTTGCAGGCCTGTGCGCCGTGCATGTCCATCAATCACTTTTCGGAGCTCGGTGACTGGCTGTGCTCCGCTGATACGGCTCTCGAGGTAGTTGAATATGTCGGATGAATGGGGCGCGCCCGTGGCCGAGGCTAAGGACAAGGAAGAGCGCAACAGCTGGAAGGTACTGGAAAAGACCTTGCTTGCTGGTGTGCAGGAGCAGCGGCGAGCACGGCGCTGGGGAATATTCTTCAAGCTGTTGACTTTCATCTATCTCTTTGGCGCGCTTTTGCTGTTCTCCCCGTTGTTGCAGGTCGGTGACGGCAAAGGTGCGAGCGGTAGCCATACTGCGGTGATCAATGTCCGTGGAATGATTGCCGATGAGGAGTCGGCGAGTGCGGACAATATTGTTGGGGCGCTGAGAGCGGCCTTCGAAGATTCCAGCACTAGGGGCGTGGTGTTGCGGATCAATAGCCCGGGCGGTAGCCCAGTGCAGTCTGGCTACATTTACGACGAGATTCGCCGGTTGCGTGGCGAATATCCTGCCGTCAAGGTCTATGCGGTGATTACCGATCTGGGTGCATCGGGCGCCTACTACATCGCTAGCGCCGCGGATGAAATCTATGCGGACAAGTCGAGCCTGGTCGGCTCCATAGGAGTCACGGCGGCTACCTTCGGATTCGTCGAAACGATGGATAAGCTTGGGGTGGAGCGCCGGGTCTACACCTCGGGTGAGCACAAGGCGTTTCTTGATCCGTTCCAGCCTGAAAAGCCGGAGGAAACCGAATTCTGGCGGGGTGTGCTGGGAACTACTCATCGCCAGTTCATCGAAAGCGTCAAGCGGGGTCGCGGAGATCGTTTACAGGTTGCTGAGCATCCCGAGCTGTTTTCCGGACTTATCTGGTCTGGTGAGCAGGCGCTGGAGCTTGGCCTGATCGACGGGCTTGGAAGCACCAGCTACGTTGCGCGCGAGGTGATCGGAGAGGAAGAGCTGATGGACTTCACCGTCAAAGATTCCGCTCTGGACCGTTTCACGAAGAAGCTGGGTGCTAGCGTCGGTTCACAGCTGGCCATGTGGATGGGGTTTCAGGGGCCGCAGCTGCGCTAGCTGTTAGGGCACCTCTATTCCAGCGTTATTGAGCATGTCGACCAATCGAATCAGCGGGAGCCCGATCAGGCTCGTGGCATCGAGGCCTTCCATGGCTTGGA
Organism: Stutzerimonas stutzeri; assembly: GCF_024448955.1. Classification (GTDB taxonomy): domain Bacteria; phylum Pseudomonadota; class Gammaproteobacteria; order Pseudomonadales; family Pseudomonadaceae; genus Stutzerimonas; species Stutzerimonas stutzeri_AQ. The sequence goes on along the minus strand of NZ_JAMOIH010000001.1, from coordinate 301,439 downwards.
ACAGGCTAACCCCCAGTCCTTCAGCCTTGAAGCTGCCCGCGCAGTCAAAGGGCTGTTCGGCTTGCAGGTAGCGCTCGATCTGCTGATCGTTGAGCTCTCTAAAGTGCACCGTAAACGGCGTGCAGTCGACCTGGATGGCTCCGCTTCGGCTGTCCAGTAGTGCCAGTCCTGTCAAAAAGCTTACGCTTTTGCCGCTGCAGGCTCGCAGTTGCTGCTTTGCTCGTTCGAATGTGTGAGGTTTGCCTAGGATTCGTTGTCCCAAGACGGCGACTTGGTCGGAGCCGATGATCAAATGATCCGGGTGGGTGGCTGCCAAGGCTCGAGCCTTTTCACTGGCCAATCGGCATACCAGATGTTCGGGTAGCTCGCCTGGGTGTGCGGTTTCATCTACTTGCGGGGCGCTGCAGTCGAAAGTCAGCCGCAATCGTGAAAGCAGTTCGCGTCGATAGGGCGAGCTGGAGGCGAGAAGCAAGCGGCGCATTTTTCTTCCTTTATATGGTGTCTGGTTGCCGGTCGGCTACGCTCGATTGTGGGATTGAATTCCTTTGACAGTCGAGGGGTGCATCCCTAGAATGCCGCGCTTATGTTGAAAGGACCAATACCACCGCACGTTGAACCGCGCAAGCTCGCTGACCGAGCGGCCACTTTAAAGGGTGAGCTGCAATTGTCGGAGCTGAAGCGTCTCGTCGATCCTCTCGAGGATGACAAGGGTGTGGTGCGCGCCAGTTTAGATTTCGGGCGCGACGAGCAGCACACAGTGGTGATTCGCAGTGCGCTGGATGTTGAGGTCACGATGATTTGCCAGCGTTGTCTGGAGCCGGTTGTTCTGCCTATTCACAGCGAATGCGTCTACGCCGTGGTGAATGAAGGCGCGAGCAGTCAGCACCTGCCTAAGGGCTATGACGTGCTGGAAGTGGGAGAAGATCCGTTGGATCTGCTGGCGCTGGTTGAAGAGGAGCTTCTGCTTGCTCTTCCGATTGTTCCACTCCATGACCAAGAAGTTTGCCAGCCGCCGGTTGGGCCTGATGAGCCCGAGCCGAATGAGGACGAGGTATCGCGGTCCAACCCGTTCAGCGTACTGGCTCAGTTAAAGCGTGACCCAAACGTTTAGGAGTTGATCCAATGGCTGTTCAGCAGAACAAAAAATCTCGTTCCGCCCGTGACATGCGTCGCTCGCACGACGCGCTCGTGCCGAACGCCCTGTCCGTGGAAAAGAGCACCGGTGAAGTTCACCTGCGTCACCACGTTTCCCCGGAAGGTTTCTACCGTGGTCGTAAAGTGATCGACAAGGGCGCTGACGAGTAAATCTTGTCTGCTCCGATCATAGCGATCGATGCAATGGGTGGGGACTTCGGTCCCCACTGCATTGTTCCGGCTAGCCTCCAGTGCTTGGCTGAAATCCCCTCGCTGCACCTGGCCCTGGTTGGCCAATCTCCCGTTCTTGAAGAAATCATCGCTAGGCATCCGGCTGTGGATCGCGCTCGTCTGACGATTGTCAGCGCTGAAGAGGTGGTTGGCATGGATGAACGCCCGACACAGGCGTTGCGTGCCAAGCCGCGCTCTTCCATGCGTGTTGCGCTGGAGTTGGTGCGTGACGGTCATGCTCAGGCCTGTGTCAGCGCCGGCAATACGGGTGCCCTGATGGCGCTTGCTCGTCACGTATTGAAAACGCTGCCTGGTGTCGATCGTCCGGCCATGATGGCCGCAATACCTACGATCGAGGGTGTCTGCTTGTTGCTTGATCTTGGCGCGAATGTGGATTGCTCTGCCGAGCAGCTTTACCAGTTCGCGGTGATGGGGTCGGTTGCGGCAGAGAGTCTCGGTATTGAGCGTCCGCGGGTTTCGTTACTCAATGTCGGCACCGAAGACATCAAGGGCAACCAGCAGGTCAAAGCGGCCGCTGGGCTTTTGCAGCAAGCTGGCGATATCAACTATCGAGGCTTCATCGAGGGCGACGGGCTGTTTCGTGGAGAAACCGACGTGGCGGTGTGCGATGGCTTTGTTGGAAATATCCTGCTCAAGTCCAGCGAAGGATTGGCCCATATGGTTGCCTTGCGTGTCGAAGCGCTTTTCCGCCGCTCGTTGGTTTCACGTGCGGTGGGTGCGTTGGTGTTGCCATTGTTGCGGCAGTTGCGCGCCGATCTACGGCCGGCGCAGTACAACGGTGCAAGCTTTCTCGGGCTTCAGGGTATCGTGGTCAAGAGCCACGGTAGTGCGGGTGCGGAGGGATTCCGGTCGGCGATCCTGCGCGCGGCTCGGGACGTTCAGCATAATCTGCCGGAGCAATTGCATAGTCGGCTCGAGCACCTGCTCGTGACCAATCGGTCAATAAGCGGCACTGGTGATGTGACCGCTGCCGGCAGCTCGCCATCCAACTGAAAATTCGGTGCGTCCCCGCGGCGTATTCATTCTGACGAACACCCACAAGAGAGCCGTTTTCATGTCCGCATCACTTGCATTCGTCTTTCCAGGCCAGGGATCCCAGGCCCTCGGCATGCTCGCCGAGCACGGCGCACAGCAGTCCCTGATCATCGATACCTTTGCCGAGGCCTCTTCGGTGCTTGGTTACGACCTCTGGGCGCTTTCTCAGCAGGGCCCGGAAGAGCATCTGAATCAGACCGACAAGACTCAGCCAGCCATTCTCACTGCCTCGATTGCCCTGTGGCGCTTGTGGTTGGCTGAAGGCGGCGCGAAGCCGGCATTCGTCGCCGGGCACAGCCTTGGCGAATATTCAGCGTTGGTCGCGGCAGGTAGTTTACCCTTCTCTGATGCGGTGAAACTCGTCGAGCTGCGTGGTCAGCTCATGCAGCAAGCTGTTCCGGCCGGCACCGGTGGTATGGCGGCGATACTTGGACTGGAAGACGCGGATGTCCTGGCGGCTTGCAGCGAAGCTGCGCAGGGCGAGGTCGTTAGTGCGGTCAATTTCAATGCGCCGGGCCAGGTCGTGATCGCCGGCAGCGCCGCGGCTGTCGAGCGTGCGATTGACGCCTGCAAGACCAAAGGCGCCAAGCGAGCGATGCCATTGCCGGTCAGCGTGCCGTCGCATTGCGACTTGATGCGTCCGGCAGCAGAGCGTTTTGCCGATTCCGTCACTGGGGCGGCCTGGCGGGCTCCGGAGATTCCATTGGTCCAGAATGTCAGCGCGGCGGTCGTTTCGGATCTCGATACGCTCAAGCGTGATCTACTGGCCCAGCTCTACAGTCCCGTTCGCTGGGTCGAGACCGTTGTTGCGTTGAATGCGCAGGGCGTGACCGAGTTGGTCGAATGCGGCCCGGGCAAGGTGCTCTCCGGTCTCAACAAGCGGTGCGTAAAAGGCATCAACACTTATAATCTGGACACCCCGGAGGCCTTTGCCGCCGCTCGTGGCGCTCTGGTCTGAACAAGGAGACATCTATGAATCTGCAAGGCAAGGTTGCTCTGGTAACGGGCGCCAGTCGTGGTATTGGTCAGGCCATCGCGTTGGAGCTTGGTCGTCAGGGCGCCATCGTGATCGGCACGGCGACTTCTTCTGCCGGAGCTGAGCGCATCGCCGAGACGCTCAAGGAGAACGGTATCGAAGGTGCCGGTCTGGTGCTGGATGTTTCCCGTGACGAGTCGGTAGCGGCCACGCTGGAGCACATCCAGCAGCATCTTGGTCAGCCGGCCATCCTGGTTAACAACGCCGGCATTACTCGTGACAATCTGATGCTGCGAATGAAAGACGATGAATGGCACGATGTCATCGATACGAATCTCAGCAGTCTCTATCGCCTGACCAAGGGGGTTTTGCGCGGTATGACCAAGGCGCGCTGGGGACGGATCATCAGTATTGGTTCCGTAGTAGGTGCGATGGGTAACGCCGGACAGGTAAACTACGCCGCGGCCAAGGCCGGGCTCGAGGGTTTCAGTCGCGCGCTGGCTCGTGAGGTTGGCTCGCGTGGTATCACGGTCAATGCCGTGGCGCCAGGTTTCATCGATACAGACATGACGCGTGAGCTGCCAGAGGCTCAGCGTGACGCTTTGCTGGGGCAGATCCCGTTGGGTCGCCTTGGGCAGGCGGAAGAGATTGCCAAGGTCGTCGCCTTCCTTGCTTCTGACGGTGCTGCCTACGTTACCGGGGCCACGGTTCCGGTGAATGGCGGCATGTACATGAGCTAATGTGACGTCCAACGCATGCATGCAGTCATAACGGCTGATTCGTTTCGTTATAAAACTGCGGTTGGCTTATAGACAGAAGGTTGAAAGCAGGTTCATGCTTGCCCGCTTTCAGCTTGAAATGCGGAAAACGCTTTCTATACACTACCGCGCAGATCAGCTGCCTGATTTTTCCATAGGAGTGAAAACAAGGTATGAGCACCATCGAAGAACGCGTCAAGAAAATCGTTGCCGAGCAGCTTGGCGTCAAGGAAGAGGAAGTCACCAACAGCGCTTCCTTCGTCGAAGACCTGGGTGCCGACTCCCTTGATACCGTTGAGCTGGTCATGGCTCTGGAAGAGGAATTCGAGACCGAAATCCCGGACGAGCAAGCCGAGAAGATCACCACTGTTCAAGAAGCTATCGACTACATCAACGCCCACGCGCAGTAAGTTGTAATCCTGCTTCGAACCAGTAAGCCGCACTGCCTCTGAACGGGGCAGTGCGGCTTTTGTTTGAGATAGTTAAAATCGGCTGGTCGTGCACCTGTGCGATGCCTGATGGTTCGTTTTCCGTCCGTTGCGAACGTTGAAGAGCGGAGCGAGCCAAATATAGACGTAAGGAGAATTGCTGTGTCGCGTAGACGCGTCGTAATCACCGGGATGGGGATGCTATCACCGCTGGGTAACGATGTGCCAAGCAGCTGGCAGGGGATTCTCGCCGGCCGCAGTGGCATCGGCCCAATAGAACATATGGACCTTTCTGCCTATTCCACGCGTTTTGGTGGATCGGTCAAGAACTTCGATGTCGAACAGTATCTGCCTGCAAAAGAAGCGCGCAAGCTCGACCTGTTCATCCAGTACGGTTTGGCAGCCAGCTTTCAAGCTGTACGTGATTCCGGACTGGAAGTTACCGATGCCAACCGTGAGCGCATCGGCGTTGCCATGGGCTCGGGAATCGGCGGCCTGACCAATATCGAAAACAGCTGCAAGGCCTTGTTCGAACAAGGTCCGCGACGAATTTCCCCGTTTTTCGTGCCTGGCTCGATCATCAATATGGTTTCGGGTTTCCTGTCGATCCATTTGGGTCTGCAGGGGCCCAATTATGCGATCGCCACGGCTTGCACTACCGGTTCGCATTGCATTGGCATGGCTGCACGCAATATCGCTTACGGCGAAGCCGATGTCATGGTTGCCGGCGGCTCGGAAATGGCCACCAGCGGTCTCGGCATCGGCGGATTCGCCGCAGCGCGCGCGCTGTCCACTCGCAACGATGATCCGGCCGCAGCCAGTCGACCATGGGACAAGGACCGTGATGGCTTCGTATTGTCCGACGGCGCCGGCGCACTGGTGCTGGAAGAACTCGAACATGCCAAGGCACGCGGCGCGAAGATCTACGCCGAGCTGATCGGTTTCGGTATGAGCGCCGATGCCTTCCACATGACCTCGCCGCCGGATGATGGCGCTGGTGCTGCTCGCTGCATCCGCAACGCTATTCAGGATGCCCGGATCGATGCGGCTCAGGTGGATTACATCAACGCTCACGGCACTTCCACGCCGGCCGGCGACAAGGCCGAAGCCGCTGCGATCAAAACCGTGTTCGGCGGCCATGCTTATGGACTTTCGGTCAGCTCGACGAAATCGATGGTCGGTCATTTGCTGGGTGCCGCGGGTGCTGTCGAGGCGATTTTCAGCGTGCTCGCCCTTCGCGACCAGGTTGCGCCGCCAACCATCAACCTCGACGAGCCCGATGACGGCTGCGACCTGGATTTCGTACCTCACGAAGCGAAGCAGAGAGCGATCGATATCGCTGTTTCCAACTCCTTTGGGTTCGGTGGCACCAACGGTTCTCTGGTTTTCCGCCGGTTCGCCGAGTGACATTGAGCTGGGTAGACGGACAGCCTGCCAATGGGCTGCCCGTTCATGATCGCGGATTCGCATACGGTGACGGCCTGTTCGAAACCATAAAGGTAGTGAACGGGCGACCGGAGATGCTCGATCGTCATCTGAATCGCCTCGGTCTCGGTTGCCAGCGTTTCGCTATCCCTTTTGATGTAGATGCTCTGCGTTCGCAGATCATGGCGTTCAGCGCCGTGCTGGAGACGGGTGTAGTCAAGCTGATTCTGACGCGCGGCGATGGTCAGCGGGGCTATGGTCCGCCGTTAGCCTGTCGGCCCCGGACAGTGCTGACGGGCGCGCCGCTGCCAGCCTACGCGCCTGAACACTCTACGGTGGGCGTGCGCCTGTATCCTTGTAAAACGCGTCTTGCCGAGCAGCCTGCTCTCGCTGGGCTGAAACATCTGAATCGCCTGGAGCAGGTACTGGCGCGCGCCGAATGGCATGACCCAGCTTTCGCCGAAGGATTGATGCGCGATACCTCTGGACGTATCGTCGAGGCTGTCTTCAGTAACCTGTTCATCGTTGAAACCGGCGTACTGCTGACGCCATCGCTCGAGCGGTGTGGCGTGGCTGGCGTGATGCGTGAAGAGATTCTCGATCGAGCGCGACAGGCCGGAATGCCCTACCAAATCTGCGATCTCTCGCTCGAGCGACTGCTCGGTGCCGACGAAGTCTTCGTGTGCAACAGCCTGTATAGCATCTGGCCGGTGCGGCAGTTGGAAGCGAGCGTCTGGCCGGTAGGTCCGCTCACACGTAAACTTCAACGCCTGGTTGATGATCTGTCGAGTAATACGTGATTCGAAAACTGACTTTCGCATTTCTGGGCGCTGTGCTGGTCGCCGCGCTGGCGCTCGGCCTGGCTGCCTGGAAACTCCACGCCGCGTTGGAGCAGCCGTTGCAGCTCAGCGAGGCGCACACGCTGGAGGTCCGATCCGGTGATACGCCCAGTGGCTTGTTCCAGAGGTTGGAGCGAGAGGGAACGCTGAGCGACTCGTTCTGGCTGAGGCTGTACTGGCGGCTGAATCTCTCTGGGCAAACATTGCACAGCGGGGAGTATCGATTGCAACCAGCGATGACCGCGCGCGACATGATCGGACTGTGGCAGCGCGGCGAGGTTGTTCAATACGCCATGACGATCGTCGAGGGTTGGAGCTTCCGCCAGGTTCGCGTGGCGCTGGAGACGATGCCTACGATCCAACAAACGATCACAGGTCTGTCCGATGACGAAGTCATGGAGCGGCTCGGCCATCCCGGTCTGCATCCTGAAGGGCGCTTCTTCCCCGATACCTACAGTTTCACCCGTGGCGTAACCGACCTCGATTTGCTTAAGCGGGCCTTTACGCGCCTGGAAACCGTTCTGGCGCAAGAGTGGCAGCAGCGCAGCGAAGGTTTACCTTATCAGGATCCGTACGAAGCATTGATCATGGCTTCGATCATCGAAAAGGAAACCGGTGTGCCATCGGAGCGCGGCGAGATTGCCGGTGTCTTCGTGCGCAGGCTGGAACGGGGTATGTTGCTGCAGACCGATCCTACCGTCATCTACGGTATGGGCGAGCGATACAAAGGTCGGATTACCCGTAACGATCTACGTAGGCCGACGCCTTATAACACCTATACCAACAGCGGGCTGCCGCCTACGCCGATTGCGATGGTCGGGCGCGAGGCCATTCATGCTGCGTTGCATCCGGTAGACGGCAAAAGTCTATATTTTGTCGCGCGTGGCGACGGCAGCCATGTTTTCAGCGAGTCGTTGAGCGAGCACAACCGTGCGGTGCGTGAATATCAGCTCAAGCGCCGCGCCGACTATCGCTCCAGTCCACCGCCGCAGCAAGCTCCGGCACCGACCGAGACTAACCAGTGACAGGACTCTTTATTACCCTGGAAGGGCCGGAAGGTGCGGGCAAGAGCACCAACCGTGACTATCTCGCTCAGTGTCTTCGCGAGCGTGGCCTCGATGTCGTGCTGACCCGAGAACCCGGCGGGACGCCGCTGGCCGAGCGAATCCGGGACCTCCTTTTGACGCCTGCGGATGAGCGCATGTCCAGCGACACGGAGTTGCTGCTGATGTTCGCGGCGCGAGCGCAGCATCTGGCTCAAGTCATTCGACCTGCGCTGGCGCGGGGCGCCATCGTGCTATGTGATCGGTTCACCGATGCCACCTATGCCTATCAAGGCGGAGGGCGTGGTCAGTCGGTTCAGCGCATCGAGCAGCTCGAGTATTTCGTGCAGGGCGATATGCGTCCGGACCTGACGCTGATCTTCGATCTGCCTGTGGAGGTTGGGTTGAGCCGCGCCGCAGCGCGTGGGCGTCTCGATCGGTTCGAGCAGGAAGGGCTGGAGTTCTTCGAGGCCGTGCGTAGCGCTTATCTCGACCGCGCCCGCCAGGCTCCGCAACGCTATCGCGTGATCGATGCGGGGCAGCCATTATCCGCAGTGCAGCAGGATCTGGACGCGCTGTTGCCTGAGCTGTTCGAGCGTGCCCGTGGCTGACGGCATCCTTCCGTGGCAGGCCGATCTGTGGCGCTTGCTCGCAGGCCGCCAGCAACATGCCCACGCTTACCTATTGCACGGCCCGGCCGGCATCGGCAAGCGCGCACTGGCCGAACGCCTGATGGCACTCTTGCTGTGTCAACAGCCGGCGCCGAGCGGCGCCTGTGGGCAGTGCAAGAGCTGCATGCTGCTTGCCGCTCAAACCCATCCCGATCATTACATTCTGGAACCGGAGGAAGCTGACAAGGCGATTCGTGTCGATCAGGTCCGCCAACTGGTCGGATTCGTTAGCCAGACCGCGCAGCTCGGCGGACGTAAGGTGGTGCTGCTCGAACCGGCCGAGGCGATGAATCTCAACGCTGCCAATGCGCTCCTCAAGAGTCTCGAAGAACCAGCAGGCAATACCGTGTTGCTGTTGATCAGTCATCAGCCCAGTCGATTGCTGCCGACGATCAAAAGTCGCTGCGTACAGCAGAGCTGCCCCTTGCCGGTCCGTCAGCAAAGCCTGGATTGGCTTGCAGGCAAGCTTCCGGAGCTGTCGGCGGCGCAGCGCGAGGAGCTGTTGACGCTTGCGGCGGATTCGCCCCTAGCGGCGCTCAAACTGCACGCTGTAGGCGTCCTTGAGATGCGTGTGCAGGTGGTAGATGGGGTGAAGAAGCTGCTCAAACGGCAACAATCGCCCAGTCAGTTGGCCGAAGCCTGGAACCCGCTATCGCTGATCCTGTTGTTCGACTGGTTCTGTGAATGGGCCCACCTGATTCTGCGTTTTCAGATGACCGGCGATGAGGAAGAGCTTGGCGCCGCCGATATGCAGAAGGTCATTCAGTACCTGGCGCAGAAAACCGCACCCAACAAGCTGCTAGCATTGCAGGACTGGCTATTGGCCCATCGACAGAAAGTGCTAGGTAAAGCCAACCTCAACCGTGTCTTGCTTCTCGAAGCGCTCTTAGTGCAGTGGGCAAGCTTGTCCGGGCCAAGCTAGAATCCTTGGAATAGTCGTTAGGGAATACCGCATGAGTCTGCCTGCAAACCTTGGTCCGCGTAACGGCATTCTGTCTCTGACGATCAAGGACAAGTCGGTGCTCTATGCCGCGTTCATGCCATTCATCAAGCATGGCGGGCTGTTCATCCCCACCAACAAATCTTACAAGCTCGGCGACGAAGTATTCATGCTGCTGAGTTTGATGGACGAGCCGGAAAAGATTCCCGTCGCCGGTAAGGTCGTGTGGATTACACCCAAGGGTGCGCAGGGCAACCGGGCAGCCGGTATCGGCGTGCAATTCAACGAGGGTGATTCAACCGCCCGTAACAAGATCGAAACCTATCTGGCCGGCGCGATGAAGTCCGACCGACCGACACATACGATGTAAGCGAGCTCCAGCGCAGCCCTCTCTGATCGCTTGCAGCTTCTTTTCTTCTACAATGCACGCCGGTCATGGCTCGATGAGTAGCGTGTTCAATGCTGGTAGATTCCCACTGTCATCTCGATCGTCTCGATCTCACTGCGCATCAAGGCTCTCTTGATGCGGCCCTAGTCGCTGCGCGTGAGCGTGGCGTTGGCCACTTCCTCTGCATTGGCGTCAGTGCCGACAATACGGCGACTGTAAAGGCTTTGGCAGAGCATTACGACGATGTCGACTGCTCGGTCGGTGTACATCCGCTGGACCTCGAGCCGGGTGCGGAGCCCGCGCTTGAATGGCTGCTGCACGAACTGGAGCACCCTCATGTCGTGGCCATCGGCGAGACCGGACTGGATTATCACTACGAGCCGGAAGCCGCTGCTCTCCAGCGACAATCCTTTCGTCTTCACCTGGACGCGGCGAAGGCGAGCGGTAAGCCGGTGATCGTTCACACCCGTGCTGCCCGCGCCGACACACTGGATCTGCTTGGCGAAGCGGCGTTGCCGCAGGCTGGTGTACTGCACTGCTTCACGGAGGACTGGGAGATGGCGAAGGCCGCGCTGGACCTTGGGTTCTATATCTCGCTGTCCGGGATCGTCACCTTCCGAAATGCCGATGCACTTCGCGACGTCGCTCGCCGCGTTCCCGCGGATCGCTTGCTGGTTGAGACGGACTCGCCTTATCTGGCTCCGATTCCCTACCGTGGTAAACCGAACCTTCCGCAGTACGTTCGCGAGGTTGCAGAGTTTCTCGCGCAGTTGCGTGGCGTCGATTTCGATGTCCTGGCCGAGCAGACCACGAGCAACTTCAAGCGGTTGTTTCCCTTGGCTCGAGTTCGGGGCTGACTGACGCCTATCAGTCGAAGCGATGCGCTTGTTTGAATCTCTCTATCTCTGATGCCGTGTACAATTCGCGCCGCTTCGGTGCGCATGCCCATAGTCGGCATGCGGGCACGATGGTTCCGCTTGGCTCCGTAGCTCCACTCATCACGGGCCGCGCCGTTTCTCGTCACAGACCAACAAGGTGACGCCATGTCCAGCGATTCGCTGCATACCGGGCCGCTTCAGCGCGGCCTAAAAAACCGGCACATCCAGCTCATCGCGCTTGGCGGCGCTATCGGCACGGGGCTTTTTCTGGGTTCGGCAGGCGTGCTTCGCAGTGCCGGTCCGTCGATGATTCTCGGCTACGCCATCGCTGGATTGATCGCCTTTCTGATCATGCGGCAGCTGGGCGAGATGATCGTCGAGGAGCCGGTTGCCGGGTCCTTCAGCCACTTTGCGCATAAGTACTGGGCACCCTACGCTGGCTTTCTCTCGGGCTGGAATTACTGGGTGCTCTATGTCTTGGTGGGGATGGCTGAGCTAACCGCGGTCGGCAAATACGTGCAGTTTTGGTGGCCGGAAGTGCCGACCTGGGCCACCGCGGCGGCATTCTTTGTGCTGATCAACCTCATCAACTTGGTAAACGTAAAGGCCTTCGGTGAAACCGAGTTCTGGTTCGCGATCATCAAGGTCGGCGCCATCATCGGCATGATTGCGCTGGGACTCTACCTATTGCTGAGCGGTACGGGTGGTGAGCAGGCCAGCTTCAGCAACCTGTGGAGCCATGGAGGGTTCTTTCCCAATGGCATCAGCGGGATGGTCATGGCGCTGGCGATCATCATGTTTTCCTTCGGCGGGCTCGAGCTGGTCGGGATCACCGCTGCAGAAGCATCGGACCCGAAGACCGTCATTCCCAGGGCCATCAACCAGGTTGTCTACCGAATCTTGATTTTCTACATCGGAGCGCTAAGTGTGCTACTGGCGCTGTATCCCTGGGACAGTCTGCTGGAAACGTTGGGGGCAGCTGGCGATCCTTACAGCAGTAGCCCCTTCGTGCAGATTTTCTCGCTGATAGGTAGCGATACCGCTGCGCATATCCTCAATTTCGTCGTGTTGACAGCGGCGCTGTCGGTCTACAACAGCGGTGTCTACTGCAACAGCCGGATGCTCTATGGTCTGGCCGAGCAGGGGGATGCGCCAAAAGTATTAATGACTGTGAATCGTCGTGGGGTGCCGGTGCTGGCGATCGCCTTCTCGGCGGCAGTGACCATGCTCTGCGTATTGGTGAACTACTTGCTCCCTCAGAATGCGCTCGAACTGTTGATGTCGCTTGTGGTTGCGGCGCTGCTGATCAACTGGGCGATGATCAGTCTTGCCCATCTAAAATTCCGCAAGGCGATGACGGAGCAGGGCGTCCAACCTTCGTTCAGGGCGTTCTGGTACCCGTTCAGCAATTACCTTTGTCTGGCGTTCGTGGCTCTGATCGCAGCCATCATGCTCTCGATGCCGGGGCTCCGTACGTCGATTATCGCCATTCCATTCTGGGCGCTGTTCATCTGGGTCTGCTTTCAGCTTCGGCTTGCCAGTCGCCGCGCCAGGCATGGCTGAAGAAAGCCGTTCAACTGACTAGTCAAAAAAAACCCGGCCTCAAAAGGAGCCGGGTCAAGACCATTAGGAGTATGAGGTCACGTTCCTCGCTCCCTCAGCTGGCCGAGCATTGGGGGATTGCGCGGCCAGTGCTTGAAGTATTGGCCCTGATCGGCAACTTTGCAGGCGCGATTGATACCGTTCTTAAACGGATTTGGAATAGCTGCCTGTACCTTGATTGCGCTCACTTTGCGAGCAGGCCACGAATCACTGCCAGCGACTGCTCGATGACCTCCGGGCGCGTGTAGAAGTGTGGCGAAAGCCGTATCCCTCCGCCACGAAGCGCACAGACGATCTGCTCCGTCTTTAGGCGTTCGAACAACGCTTGATTGCCCCAACCATCGATTCTGAACGTCATGATGCCGGCGCGCCTTGCCGGATCGGCAGGACTCAGCAGCTCGACGCCAAGCATGGCTGAGAGCTCGTGCTGCAAATGGTCGATGCGTTCTGCTAACGCCAAGCCCACTTCATTCATACCGACTTCTTCGAGCAGAGACAGACTGGCGTCCAGCGCCATGGCCCCCAGCAGGTTCGGACTGCCGCATTCGAAGCGACGTGCGCTGCGGGCTGGCTGCCAATCGCTGCGCTCGTAGTCGCCAGCGTGTTCGAGCATGTGCCAGCCGTATTCATGAAGTTTCAGATTGGCGCGCAGATCGCTGCGGCAGTAAAAGACGCCGAGCCCTTCGGGGCCCAGAAGCCATTTGTGTCCATCGGCCATAGCGAAGGCGCAGCGGTATCGCTGAACGTCGAACGGTAGGGCTCCCAGCTGTTGGATCGCATCGATACAGAACAGGACCCCGCGTTGTTCGCAGCCTTCGCCAAGGCGCGGCAAGTCAAGCCGCAATCCGCTGGCGTACTGCACGGCGCTGATCGCCATCAGGCGTACCTTCGGACCGCAGGCGGCCAACAGGTCAGCCTCAGGATCGTCGCCCTTCAGGTTGACCTGTAGCACCTCGACGCCCAGAGGTCTCAATGCCTCCCAGACCACGCGGTTAGACGGGAACTCTTCGTCACTGATAACGATCTGGTCACCTGCTTTCCAGTCCAGACCGAATGCGACGAACGAAAGCGCCTCGGAAGTGTTCTTGACCAACGCGATATCAGTCGATGACGGAGCGTTGAGCAACCTGGCCAGACGACCGCGCAGGCTGGTTTCGACCGCAAGCCATTGCGGATAGTCGCGCGCGCCCAGCGTTATGTTTTGTTGGGCGAAGGCGGTTACCGCATCGGCGGCTCGGCGTGGCCAGGGTGCGACCGCTGCGTGGTTCAGGTACCGCAAGCCTTCGATCTGAGGAAATTCGTCATTCAATGTGCTCATGGGAATGTTCCGTGCATTTTCTGACTGGATAGGCATAATCGTCTGCTTCTACTCTGAGCGGCAGCTTCTTATGCAAACTGAACCCCGGAAGGTCCGCGAATTCCGCCGTCGCGAGCAAGAGATTCTCGATACTGCGCTCCAGCTGTTCTTGGAGCAGGGAGAGGACAGCGTTACCGTCGAGATGATCGCCGACATGGTTGGCATCGGCAAAGGCACCATCTACAAGCATTTCAAATCCAAGGCCGAGATTTACCTGCGGCTTATGCTCGATTACGAGCGGGATCTGAATGAGCTTCTACATGCGCCCAATCTGGACCAGGACAAAGAAGCACTATCGCGTGCCTATTTCGAGTTCCGTATGGGTGATCCGCAGCGTTATCGCTTGTTCGACCGCCTCGAGGAGAAAGTCGTCAAGGGTAATCAGGTTCCGGATTTGGTCGAGGAGCTCCATCGCATTCGCGCCTCCAACTTCGAGCATCTGACCCAGCTGATCAAAGGGCGCATCTCCGAAGGCAAGCTGGAAGATGTGCCTCCTTATTTTCACTATTGCGCCGCCTGGGCACTGGTGCATGGTGCGGTAGCGCTTTATCACTCTCCGTTCTGGAGCAATGTGCTGGAAGATCAGGAAGGTTTCTTCCAGTTCCTGATGGATATTGGTGTGCGTATGGGTAATAAGCGCAAGCGCGATTAGCCCACCGCGTCAGGTGAAAAGGCGGCCGGGCAAACAGAGCTGTAACCCGTTGAGCGCATCCCCATCCGCGATATCAAGTCGGTCGTTCCGGTTGAGGTGCGCTCTCCGAATGGCAGGCTTGCAACAAGCCTCTATCCCAACGACCGCAATCTAAACGCGGCGCGCTATTCGAGTGAAACCAGATATTCGACCAGCGTTCTAGCGCACGCTTCCATGCTCTCTTGCAAGATGACCTCGTAGCCGTGCGTGTTCTCGGTTGGAATCGCCAGGCAAGCGGCGCGGGGTGAGGATCCCGAACCGAGCACGGCACTGGCATCCGACGCGAACCCGGGCATTAAGGCAGGCTGTGGACAGTAACCGCAGCGTTCAGCCGCTTTAAGCAGGCCATCCGATACCTGCTTGGAGTAGTAGCCCTTCTCATCACCGGTCAGCACGATGGGGTCGAGCGCCAGGCGCGTATCGTACTCGGCGGCTATCGGCCCAACCTCAAGCGCGATGCACACCGAGCCAGGCAAGGTCCGGGCCGCATACTGCGCCCCGGAGTTGGTTTCTTCTTCATTGGTCGTCAGGACAATTAGCACGTCGCCGCGCAACTCATCTCGTCGCTCTGCCAGGCGTCTGGCGGCTACGAGCGCCGCAACGACAGGTGCTCGATCATCGAGGAAGTGAGCTGCAACGCAATCTCGTATTAGGAATGGCTTGCGCCAATGCTGGCTCAGTACCACCCGCGTGCCGGCGCGCACGCCCAGCTCGCCGAGTTCCGCCTTGCTGTAACGGGTAATCACATGCACGTCGGACCATTGCACGTCACCCTTGAGCACGTGCATCGACTGGCTCGATTCGCTCGTCCCGTGCATGGTGCCGAAGGACAGTGCGCCGGCAACCGTTTGTGTGTCTGCAAGAATATCCACCGGGCACATACCGAAGTTGACTGGAAACGCCCCGCCCAGCGCCACAACCCTCAAGCGACCATCAGCGTCTATGCGTTTGACGACCATCGCAATCTCATCCTGATGGGCCATCACGCGCGTTGAAAGGCGCTCTGCTTCATCGCGCGGAACGCCGACAGCCTTGATGCAGCCGATGAGGTTTGCTGCTGGATCCTGCCAGACCTCGTCGCAGCACTGTTCCAATTCGCGTCGGCAGATTTCCCTTACTTCTTCCTCCTGGCCTGCGGGACCACGCGCAAGCAAGAGCTCCTCAAGCAGGGCCAGTTGTTCTTGATTGGTCATTAAGCCTCCAGATCCGTTTCGTCAGGCTTATGACTCGATCAGCCACCAGCCGTGCGATGGAAACGACACGCACGGTTGATCGAGCCGGCCTCTCTCCATTGCAATGCTCAAGGACTGGGACGAGTACCGGGACGACCGCTACGACTTTGACTCGACCGCAGCCGGCGTACTTGACTACGCTTGTTGCAGTTTCCCGGTGGGGCGCGGCTGTCGTCAGAAAGAACGACGTATAGCAAGCACTCTTCGTTGAACTCGGGTTTTTAGTCGTTGCAATGCATTCGTTGTTTCGCTGCGGATATCGTCCGCTATCGAGCGCCAAGGGAGCATTTTCGACCGGGCAAGGCGATACTGTCGGCTCAGACCACAGCACCATGGCAAATCCGCTGCGCTATGCGTGGCGGGGTTGCCCTAGCTCTTGGTGGAACTGGCTCGTTTGCTGCATCGCTTTGCTATCCGCCGGTTTCCCGTCAGAGGCAGCAACGATGATGAAAATGTGGAGCCTTATCGCAGCCGTGTTCCTATTGAGCGGGTGTATGAAGGTCAGCGATATGGCTGAGGGTACTCGCCATCAATTGCGAGACGTGGGCATTCTCGATCACAGTGAGACAGTGAGATCGGCATCCTGGCGTCTACAGCCCGATTCGTTCATCTATATCGCGCAGGGACACTTCGTCCCGCCGGGCGATGCTTATCCACGGCCAAATGTGGTTGCCGAGGAGGCGTTCAAGGGCTTCGTCGAGTATTTTCCGCTCGTCCGTCGTGCCCCTGAACCTGCCGGGTTGGAAGAAGCGTTGAACCAGGCGGCCTCCGCAGGTGCCCATTACTTGCTATACACGCGATTTGCCGCTGCAGACGACCGCATCGGCAGCTTCGATGAGTTCAACGATCAGCGCGCTCTGGATCGTCTGGGTGTGGACACCAGCGTGATTCAGCTGATGCTCATCGAGACCGGCAGCCGATACCTGGTCGATACGGCGCGTATTCGAAGCCGTGGCGGACTGTTGAACATTTATGATGCGACGCCACAGGTACTGTTGGGTCCGCCTTTACGCGACTATGCCCGGCGCCTGACAGGCCTTAGTCGCTGAGGAGTGGCTTATGAGCAATTCTGGGAAAGCCGCGGATCTGCTGAGCCAGATTCCGAAGGCCGAAAAGAAGGGGCTGCCACCGGTGCACCTATGGGACCCGCCGTTCTGTGGCGATCTGGACATGCGCATCGACCGGGACGGCAGTTGGTTTTATATGGGCACGCCGATCGGCAGGCCCGCGATGGTACGGCTGTTTTCCACGGTCATCCGGCGCGACGGCGATGATTACTTCCTGGTGACGCCGGTGGAAAAGGTTGGCATCAAGGTGGACGATGCGCCTTTCGTGGCGGTTGGGCTGGAAGTGGAAGGGAGTGGCGAGGCGCAGGTGCTTCGCTTCGTCACCAATGTTGGCGATGAGGTCGAGGCTGGGCCGGAGCATCCCATGCGCGTCGAACTTGACCCAGCGAGTCAAGAGCCGGCGCCCTACGTGCATGTGCGGGCCAACCTCGAAGCGCTGATTCATCGCAACGTCTTCTATCAGTTGGTGGAACTGGCCGTGCCGCGAGATATAGATGGTGCCGGTTGGCTAGGTGTCTGGAGTCGAGGTCAATTTTTTCCGATTGGTCGCGTAGAATAACCAACACCATCCTTCGGGATTCACGCTTCGATCAGGCGAAGCAGCAGATACGAAAAAGGCTCCCGCGGGAGCCTTTCTTGTTTTACATGTTGGGGTAGTTGGGCCCCCCGGTCCCTTCCGGCGCTACCCAGGTAATATTCTGAGCAGGATCCTTGATGTCGCAGGTCTTGCAGTGCACGCAGTTCTGCGCGTTGATCTGGAAGCGCTTGCCACCATCGTCGTTGGCCACCACTTCATATACGCCTGCCGGGCAGTAGCGCTGCGCTGGTTCGTCGTACAGCGGCAGGTTCTTCTCGATCGGAATGCTTGGATCGGTCAGCTTGAGGTGAACCGGCTGCTCCTCTTCATGGTTGGTGTTGGAGAGGAACACCGAGCTGAGCTTGTCGAAGCTGAGCTTGCCGTCAGGCTTGGGATAGTCGATCTTCTTCGATTCTGCTGCGGTCTTCAGGCATGCGTAATCCGGCTTAGTGTCATGCAGCGTGAACGGAATCTTGCCGCCGAAGATGTTCTGATCGATGAAGTTGAACGCGCCGCCCTTGACTGCGCCCCACTTGTGAATCGCGGCGCCGAAGTTGCGGCTGGCGTACAGCTCCTGGTAGAGCCAGCTGGCCTTGAAGCCTTCTTCGTAGCCGGTCAGCTCGTCACCACCCTCGCGACCCGCGAACAAGGCGTCAGCTACCGCTTCGGCGGCCAGCATGCCGGATTTCATGGCGGTGTGGCTGCCCTTGATCTTGGCGAAGTTCAGTGTGCCGGCATCGCAGCCGATCAGCGCGCCGCCGTTGAAGACCATCTTCGGCAAGCTGTTGATGCCGCCCTTGGCAATAGCGCGTGCACCATAGGAAACACGCTTGCCGCCTTCCAGGTACTGCTTGATCACTGGGTGATGCTTGTAGCGCTGGAACTCGTCGAACGGCGAAAGGAACGGGTTGCTGTACGACAGGTCGACGATCAGGCCGACCACCACCTGGTTGTTTTCCAAGTGATAGAGGAACGAGCCGCCAGTGTTTTCGTCATCCAGCGGCCACCCTGCGGTATGCACGACCAGGCCCTGCTCGTGCTTGGCCGGGTCGATGTCCCACAGCTCCTTGATGCCGATGCCGTAATGTTGCGGATCGACATTGGCATTGAGCTGGAAACGATTGATCAGCTGCTTGCCGATATGACCGCGGCAGCCTTCGGCGAACAGCGTGTACTTCGCACGCAGTTCCATGCCGGGCGTGTACATGCCTTCTTTCGGGTTGCCTTCGCGGTCCACACCGAGATCACCGGTGAGAATGCCGCGTACCACGCCCTGTTCATCGATGAGCGCTTCCTGGGCAGCAAAACCCGGGTAGATTTCGACGCCCAGGTTCTCCGCCTGCTGGGCCAGCCAGCGGCAAAGGTTGCCGAGCGAAATGATGTAGTTGCCCTCGTTATGCATGGTCTTGGGGACCAATGCATTGGGCAGCTTGCGAGCCGCTTCGGCGTTCTTGAGCAGATAGATATCGTCGCGCTTGACCGGGGTGTTGAGCGGCGCTTCGAGTTCTTTCCAGTTGGGGAACAGTTCATTCAGTGCGCGCGGTTCGAACACGGCGCCAGACAGAATGTGGGCGCCTACTTCGGAACCCTTCTCGACGACGCAAACGCTGATTTCCTTTCCGGCATCAGCGGCTCGTTGTTTCAGTCGGCAGGCAGCGGACAGGCCCGCGGGGCCGGCACCGACGATGACTACGTCGAATTCCATGTATTCGCGTTCCATTGGCTATCTCCTACTCAAGGCTTGATTGTTCTATAGATGGAGGGCTGGATCGTGTCCCTGATCAAGCCGAGCTGGCGCATTATATATAGCCGCCGTAAAGGGTCCAATACAAACGTTTGTTTGAATTTTTCTCGAGCCTGTTTAGTATGGCGAAACTGCGTTTATAGCTGGGTATATGCGTTATTGACCCCGGCTATTGCCTGCAGTCAAGATACGGGCAGTTTGCGCTCGCCGAACAGTCTGATGGCCGATCAATGGCCCGGATCTCGAGCACGGCTCGGTTCGCCTCGGCGAAATTCTATTCACCGGAGAGTAACGAGGAATCCATGAAGATTCTTGTAGCTGTCAAACGAGTGGTCGATTACAACGTCAAGGTTCGCGTCAAGGCGGACAACTCCGGCGTCGACCTCGCCAACGTCAAGATGTCGATGAACCCCTTCTGCGAAATCGCCGTGGAAGAAGCCGTACGCCTGAAAGAAAAGGGCGTGGCGAGCGAAATCGTCGTGGTTTCCATTGGTCCGACCGCTGCCCAGGAGCAGCTGCGCACCGCACTGGCACTGGGTGCCGATCGCGCTGTGCTGGTCGAGTCGACCGAAGAACTCAACTCCCTGGCCGTGGCCAAGCTGCTGAAGGCTGTAGTCGATAAGGAACAGCCGCAGCTGGTCATCCTTGGCAAGCAGGCTATCGACAGCGACAACAACCAGACCGGCCAGATGCTCGGCGCGCTGACGGGCTACGCCCAGGGCACCTTCGCCTCTAAGGTCGAAGTGGAAGGCGACAAGGTCAAGGTCGAGCGCGAAATCGATGGCGGCGCACAGACCGTTGCGCTGAACCTGCCGGCGATCGTCACCACCGACCTTCGCCTGAACGAGCCGCGCTACGCGTCGCTGCCGAACATCATGAAGGCCAAGAAGAAGCCGCTGGAAGTGCTGACTCCAGATGCGCTGGGTGTCACCACCACCTCCACCGTGAAGACACTGAAAGTCGAAGCGCCAGCTGCTCGCAGCGCCGGTATCAAGGTCAAGTCCGTGGCTGAACTGGTCGAGAAACTGAAGAACGAGGCGAAGGTAATCTAAATGACTATCCTGGTTATCGCTGAACACAACAACGCCGTTCTGGCTGCTGCGACCCTCAACACCGTTGCTGCCGCAAAAGCCATCGGTGGCGACATCCACGTACTGGTGGCCGGCTCAGGCTGTGGCGCCATCGGCGAAGCGGCTGCCAAGATCGAAGGCGTATCCAAGGTACTGGTCGCCGACGATGCAGCCTACGCCAACCAGCTGCCGGAAAACGTCGCGCCGCTGATTGCTGGCCTGGCCAAGGATTACAGCCATGTACTGGCTGCCGCCACCACCAACGGCAAGAACTTCCTGCCGCGTGTGGCCGCCCAGCTGGATGTCGATCAGATCTCCGAGATCATCGCCGTCGAGAGCGACGATACCTTCAAGCGCCCGATCTATGCCGGTAACGCCATCGCCACCGTTCAGTCCAGCGCACCGATCAAGGTGATCACCGTGCGTGCCACCGGTTTCGATCCGGTCAAGGCAGAAGGTGGTTCGGCTGCGGTCGAGCAGGTTTCGGGTACTGGCGACAAGGGCATCTCCGCATTCGTGGGTGAAGAGCTGGCCAAGTCCGACCGTCCCGAGCTGACCGCCGCCAAGATCGTCGTTTCCGGCGGTCGCGGCATGGGCAACGGCGACAACTTCAAGCACCTGTACTCGCTGGCCGACAAGCTCGGCGCTGCCGTTGGCGCTTCGCGCGCAGCGGTCGATGCGGGTTTCGTGCCGAACGACATGCAGGTCGGCCAGACCGGCAAGATCGTCGCGCCGCAGCTGTACATCGCCGTGGGTATCTCCGGTGCCATTCAGCACCTGGCCGGTATGAAGGACTCCAAGGTGATCGTCGCGATCAACAAAGACGAAGAAGCGCCAATCTTCCAGGTCGCCGATTACGGCCTGGTGGGTGACTTGTTCGAGATCGTGCCGGAGCTCGAGCAGCTCGTTTAATCGAGCCGCCTCAAAAAAACCCGCTCTCGCAGCGGGTTTTTTGTGGGCGCTCGGCTGCGGCGGCCAGTGGTAACATCCGGCTTGGCGCCGGTGGCGCCTGTCCGAATTCGAATGACGAGGTTCTCCATGCGCTGTGCCGTTCAGTCCGCTTTGATCGCCTTGCTGCTGGCAGCGCCCTTTGCAGCGGGCGCGGCGGCTTCGAAGTGCGACCGGCTAATCGCGACCGGTGGCGCGGATAACCCGCCATTCCTGTGGCGCGACCCACAGAACCCCAAGCGTCTAGTGGGTGCGAACGCCGAGCTGCTGAAGAAGATCACCGACTCGCTCGATCTTAAACTCGAGGTTCTTTACACCGGCGATAGCGGCAAGGCGCTCGAGGAGGTTCGCAGCGGCCGCGTAGACCTGCTGGCCGATGCGGTGCTCAGCACGAAGGAGCTGGCGCACCTGGACTTCATTCATCCTTCCATCACCGCCTTGGAAATGGCCGCTTGGGTGCGCAACGAGCCGGGTTTTTTCTATTCCAGTCGTGAAGAGCTGAAGGGCCGGCCAGGTGCTTACGCCGCGACGACTCGCTTCGGTGGCGAATTCGAGTCGTATGCAAAGAGCAATCTTCGCTTGAGTTCGGCTCCCTCCCTGGCGGAAGCCGTGAAAAGGCTGATGGCTGCTCAGGTCGATTACATACTGCATGAGCGCTACAGTGCCGTCGCGCAAGCCGGATCGCAGGGGGTGCTGGACGACATGCAGCGGCTTGAGCCATCTGTCGGTAGCCGCGGCATGCACTTCGCTGTGGCGCACGATTCGGCCTGCAACAGCCCTTGGCTGCGCGGACAGCTGGCGATAAAAATGACAGAATTGCGCGCCGCCGGAGTGCCGCAGCAGCTGCTGGTAGAGAATCTCGAGCGGTGGAAGCAACGGCAACCGGCGCCGTCAGGCGATTCGCAACGCTAGGAACGCTACTTTGACAAGATTTCTTCCATGCACTTTGGTGCTGTCGATGATGATCGGCTGTGCCAGCGATCCAGCACCCACCGAACAGCTGCGCCTGACCGAGCAAGCGTTGACTCAGGCCCGTTCAGTTGGCGCCTCGCAGACGACTCCGGAATTCGTATTGGCCGAACAGTCACTGGCGGCTGCCGTCGCTGCGATGAAAGACGAAGATTATCGGTTAGCACGCTTGCACGCCGAAAAAGCTGAACTCGATGCTCGGCTGGCTGAGGCAAAGGTGCTTAACGATAAAAGCAAGCAAGAGCTGGTAGAGGTAAGCCGTCGTATCGAACGGCTACGTGAGCAGCTGAGGGCATCGCAGTGAAGCCTATTTTCCTCGCGCCTGTATTGCTGGCGTCCCTCGTTGGGCTCCAGGGCTGTGCCACGCAAGAATCGCAACAGCAGCTGGAACAAGCAGCTGCCGCGTTCCAAAGCGTCAGTGAGGATCAACAAGTGCTTCACGATGCTCCCAAAGACGTGATGCGCGCGGCCGAGTCGCTGGACAGAGCCAAGCGTTTTGCCGACTACTGGGGTAGTGCGGAGGATGTTGGCCACTACGCTTATCTCGCCGAGCGCTACAGCGAGATTGCTCGACAGCACAGCGAGCAGTTGCAGCATCAGCGGCTCGCTACCCAGCAGGCAATGGAGTGGGAGCGCCTGCGCCAGGCTCTCCAGGAAGCCAAGCTGCTCGATCTGCAACAACAGGGCCGCTGGCTTGAAGATCAGATGATCGGCCTGGCGGCCGCCGAAACCGAACGCGGCTTGGTGATGACCCTGGGCGATGTATTGTTCAGGGCCAACAGCGCCGAACTGAGTTCATCAGCCCATCGCACCTTGCTCAAGGTCGTGCATTTTCTACAGCTCAATCCCAAGCGCAAGATCCGCATCGAGGGGTACACCGATAACCGGGGCGGTGCGGCCGAGAACCTCGCCTTGTCGCAGGCACGCGCCCAATCAGTGGGTAATTTTCTACAGAGCCTGGGGATCGACGCAGCGCGCATGGAAATGTTCGGCTACGGCGAGCAGTATCGCGTCGCTGAGAACGCGTCGGCGCGCGGACGTGCGCAGAACCGGCGGGTCGAGATCCTATTTTCGGACGAACAAGGGCAGCTGGGCAGCGCTCGTTGATCAATCGACTGCAAACGTAACTGACTGTGTCGGCGAGTTCGCCGGTAACTGTATTGGTTTCGCATAACGGTGTTGTACTACTGTTATGGTTCAGTTGCCGGAGCCGGACGAAATGACCAATCTGTTGCTTTATCAGCGCATCGCACATCAGCTTGCCGAAGACATCCGCCGCGGCGTCTATCGTCCGGGCGAGCGCGTGCCCTCGGTGCGCAAGATGAGCATGCAGCTGAACGTCAGCCATGCGACGGTCCTGCAGGCCTATGCCAATCTCGAAGATCAGGGAATGATCCGGGCGCGTCCGCAATCAGGCTTCTACGTTCACCACACGCCGGCGCTGACCGCGCCTACTCCGGACATCGCGCAAGTCGAGCGGCCAACCCTGGTCACGCGCAGCAGCATCATCAATCAGGTTCTCAGCGAATCACGCCGCGACGGGCTTATTCCGCTGGGCGCCGCCGTGCCTCACGTGGACTACTTGCCGGCTCGCGCCCTGCATCAACAGCTCGCCAAAGTCACTCGCTTTCAGAGCCAGCGGGCGTTCAGCTATATGTTCAGCCCCGGTTACGAGCCGTTGCGCCGGCAAGTGGCGATTCGCATGCGCGACGCCGGCGTGGTCGTCGGGCCGGACGAAGTGGTGATCACCCACGGTTGTGTCGACGCGCTGCAGATGTCGTTGCGGGTGCTGACCAAACCGGGCGACCTGATCGCCGCCGAGTCGCCCAGCTACTACGGTTTGCTGCAGCTGGCCGACCTGCTCGGGCTCAAGGTCATCGAAATTCCCTGCGATCCGGATACCGGACTCAGCCTGGAAGCGCTGCAGCTGGCCGCCAGCCAATGGCCAATCAAAGCCCTGGTGTTGACGGCGCGCTTGAGCAATCCGCTGGGAGGCAGCGTACCCGACGCGCGGCAGAAGCAGTTGCTGAAACTGGCAGCGAGTTTCGACATCCAAATCGTTGAGGACGATATCTACGGCGAGCTGCTGTTTGATGCGGGATCGATCAAGGCGCTCAAATCCAATGATCGAGAGGGGCGAGTGATCTACTGCTCAAGCTTCTCCAAGACGATCTCGCCAGGTGTGCGCATCGGCTGGATCGTTCCCGGTCGTTATCGAGAAGAAATACAGCGCCTGCAGACGTTCAGCACGCATTCGGCCTGCAGCGTCACACAGATGGCGGTTTCGGCGTATCTGGAAAACGGTGGGTACGATCGCCATCTGCGATACATCCGCCATGAGTATCGTAAGAACCTGAGTGCCGTTCAGTTGGCGGTGCAGCGTTACTTTCCAGAGGGCACGCAAATGACGCGGCCAACCGGGGGGTTCATCCTTTGGGTCAGCCTGCCGGCTCGGGTCAATGCCAAGGAATTGCATCAGCAGGCCCTGAAGCGCGGAATCAGCATCGCGCCCGGCCTTATTTTCAGTAACACCGAGCAGTTCAACCACTGTGTGAGGCTCAATTGTGCATTGCCACTGACGGCCGAAGCGGAGCGGGCATTGAAGACCCTTGGCGAGCTGGCAGGGGAGCTATGTCGGCAGGTCAATGAACCGAACGGGTAGGGCGGGAACCTAGAGCAAGGCACGGCAAACCGGTGAGCTGTCGTGCACGCGTGTTTAACTGCGATAAATCGGTTGGTCGAGTGCCGTGGTTTTCACATCGTCTGGAAGGAGGACGTTGGCAGATGAAATGGTCGAGTTTGCTGCTTGCGCTGCTTTTTCTGGGCGCCTGCGATGGAGACGATCTACCGTCCCAGCCTGGTCCGCCGGCTGCGCCTGAGGTCCAGCCTTCGGTCGATCGGAGCGCCGCAACCGCGCCCGTGCAACGAGAAACTGATACCCCACCGAAAATCGAGATCGAACTCGAGCCTGTTACTGCGGGAGATCCCGAAGAGTTGCCATCCGAGCGAGTCGTGCCGGCAGCCGAATCGAAGCCCGCTTCGGCCGCGCCGAAGAAAAAGGTCGCGGTCGAGCAGGTCGAGTTGCCCGAGCCGGAGCTGGATTTGAGTCTTCCCGAGGATTGGGCCGAGGAGCTCGAACCTGCCCAGGACGCAGCGGCCTTGAAGCTACTGCCGCCGTTGTTCGAATCAGGCGAGGACTCTCGCTCGGTGCAAATGAGCGGCAGTCTGTTGCCGGGGCTGGAACGCGACGATGCGCTGATCGACGGGGCCCAGATCAATTTCGAGCTCAAGCGCTGATCTGGCGCTCATGCAGGATTGCGACCCAGGGGCTCGGTCTCGACGCCGCTCAGCAGGGCACGGAAGTCCGTGGTCATGAGCGGATGGCTCATGTAGAAACCCTGCATTTCGCTGCACCCATTGGCGAGAAGTCGTTTCAATTGTTCCGAGGTTTCAACGCCCTCGGCCGTGACGCGCATGCGCAAACCATGCCCGAGTTCGATGAGCGCCTTGACGATGGAGTGATCCTCGACGGAGTGCTCCATGCCGGAAACGAAGCTGCCATCGATCTTGATGGTGTCGAACGGGTAGTTGCGCAGGTTGCTGAGCGAGGAATAGCCAGTACCGAAGTCATCCATGGCAAGCCTTACGCCAAGTGCTTTCAGCTCGCTGAGCACCGCCAGTGTGCGCTGGCTTTCCTGGAGCAGCGCTGTTTCGGTTACTTCGAGTTCGAGGCGATTGGCCGCAAGCCCGCTCTGCTCCAGCGCCGCTTGAACTACTTCAACCAGCTCATCGTTGCGTAACTGTAAGGGTGACAGGTTGACCGAAACCATGATGTCGCCTGTCCAGCTTGCCGCCTCGATGCAGGCCTGACGTAGCACCCATTCGCCGAGCGGATCTATCAGCCCGGTTTCTTCAGCCAGCGGAATGAAATGCTCGGGCAGCAGCAGGCCGTGAGCGGGATGCCTCCAGCGCAGCAGGGCCTCGGCGCCGATGATGCGCATGCCGTCGCCGAAATACCTAGGTTGGTAATGAACCTCGAACTGATCTTCGGAAATCGCCTGGCGAAGTTCGTCTTCCTGTCGGCGTCGCTCCAGCAATCGTTTATCCATCTCGCTTCCGTAGAACCGCCAGGCTCCTCGGCCACCCGCCTTGGCCTGATACAACGCGATATCCGCACAGCGCAGCAGCTCATTGGCTTGCGTCGCATCGGTAGGTGCTATCGCGATACCGATGCTGGCACCGATATGGATTTGTGTACGTTCATAGAAAAAGGGTTCGCTGATCGCATCGACGACGCGCGCGCAAAGCTGCTCGATGTCTTCGTTGTGCTGCAGGCGACTCATCACCATGACGAACTCGTCGCCGCCCAGGCGCGCGACCAGGTCGTCTGCCCTGATGCACTGCGTCAGGCGGCTGGATACGCCGGTCAGTACTTCGTCACCAGCGCTATGGCCCAATGTGTCGTTCACCGGTTTGAAGCGGTCCAGATCGATGTACAGGACGGTCAGTCGGGATGCGCTGGTGAGCGAAGCGAGTTTAGTATCCAGATAGTCGCGCAAGTGGTTTCGATTGGGCAGGCCGGTCAGTGCGTCGTGCTGCGAAAGGTACTGAACGCGTGCCTGAGCCCGGGTTTCCTCGGTGACATCACTGGCGGTGCCTCGGTAGCCCAACAGCTCGTCGTTTCGGTAGATCCCACGGGCGGATAGCCGGCAGTGGCGCTCGCAGGCATTCGCCGCCTGGTAACTGCAGCGCAATGGTGTCTTGTGCGGAGCGGCCAGCCAATCCTGCAGCGCCGCGTGATCAGTGATCAGAAGGTCGATCAAGGGTCGGCCAATCCAGGCGGCCGGATCGTGGCCGGTAATCTCCTCGAAACGCCGGGAAAGATACGTCAGACGGGCATTCTGGTCGGTTTCCCAGATCCAGTCCGATGCAGCTTCCGCTACGTCGCGGAAGCGCTCTTCGCTGGCGGCCAGTGCGCTACGGCTTCTTGCAAGGCGCTCGTAGTTGGCGTCCATCATCCGTACGGTTTTCATCGCCTGACGCAGCAGCAACCAGGCAAGCAGACCAAGGCCAAGGGTGACCGCCGCGATCACCGGCAGGGTCATCCACAGCAGATACCGGCCAGGCCGGGATAGCGTCCACGTAAATGACAGGGGCGATCCATCAAGCGTCCGCAGGGCAAGCACTTCATCCTTGCTCCGGGCGGTTTTGCCGTTCAGGCGCAGGCCGTTGATCGCATAAGCCTGACCCAAGTCGAGCAATCTGTTTGGCTCCAACACATCGGCGAAAACCAGGATCGAGGCGGGATCGTCCATCTCCTCGACGTCGCTGTCGCCGGATGTCATCACGGCGGCAGCCACCATGGCTGGGTGGCCTTCCGCCGATAGCATGCCAACGGCGGTCTCTTCCTGTTCCAGCGCTTCGCGGGCCTGGGCGAGCAACGCGTTGAGTCCGTTTCCTAGCCAGGCGCGCGCATCGATCCGCACCAGCTCTCCGCGAATGACCGAATAGGTCGTTTCACCGCTGGCGTCGATCACCAACACCGCCTCATAGCCGAAATCGTCGTACAGCGAAGGGCCGAGGTTCGCCTGCTCGTAGGCCCAGTTCAGATTGACCTCTTTGCTCAGGTTGGCGTAGGCGTCGCCCCAGAATCCATTGTCGGCGACATGGCGGGACATGCCATTCATCTGCGCCTCGAATGCTTTGCCAGCGAGAAAATGTTCCAGAGACAGGGCGTCGTGATCGATGGTGCGGGCGATGTGTATCACCGCGATCGCCGCGGCGAGCAGGGCTGCGGCCAGCAGGCAGGCGATGCCGGGCAGAATCCGTCGGGAGAAAGCGACCTGCGCCTTCGGGCCGCCGGCTCCGAACGAAGAGAAAACTGATGCCATTGATGCTTCCTTCAAAGGAGGCAGACGGATTACTTGGATGGAGGCCTAAAGCCCCCTTTGACTGCCGGGCCAGTCGGCGTGATGGGTCGGGTGGGACATGACCGGCGGTTGGCTGTCGAGCAGGCGCTACCTGTTTCGCGCGTCTTCGGCATCCGCTTCGGCGTTGCGTTGGGCAATTCGTTGTTTCTGCTCTTCGGTGAGCGGGATCTTGCGGGCGCCGGCGCGCAGCATCAAAAGCCCGCCAACGATCGTACCGAGCACCAGGGCCAGCAATAACCAGATATACCAAGGCATGTTCTTTACTCCTGATGACGACGCGGTTCATTTCACCTTACGTCACGAACCGTAGCTGCGCCATTGTGTAATTGGACTGCCTGGCGGGCGACGCCCTCGCGTGCCGCCTGGACGATGTTTTTTCTGCGACAATGCGCGCCGAAAATTTGCCGAGGAATCGCCATGACTTGCCAGACTCCCATCATCGTTGCACTCGATTTCCCGTCCCGTGATGCTGCGTTGGCGCTGGCCGGCCAACTCGATCCGGCGCTTTGTCGAGTCAAGGTCGGCAAGGAGCTGTTCACCCGTTGTGGTCCGCAAATAGTCGAAGCGCTGCAGACACAAGGATTCGAGGTGTTTCTCGATCTGAAATTCCATGACATCCCCAACACCACGGCGATGGCGGTCAAGGCGGCGGCGGAACTGGGCGTGTGGATGGTCAACGTGCACTGTTCGGGTGGCCTGCGGATGATGGCGGCTTGCCGCGAAACCTTGGACAAGACGGGCGGGCACGCACCGTTACTGATAGGCGTCACGGTACTGACCAGCATGGAGCAGACGGACCTCGCCGACATCGGCCTTGACCTCGCTCCGCAGCAGCAGGTGTTGCGTCTGGCGGGTTTGGCAGCGCAGGCTGGGTTGGATGGGCTGGTATGTTCAGCGCAGGAAGCGCAACCGCTCAAGGCGCAGTTTCCCGGCTTGCAGCTGGTAACGCCGGGGATTCGCCCGGCAGGCAGCGCGGCCGATGATCAGCGACGCATTCTGACCCCTGCCGAGGCGATGGCAGCCGGCTCCGACTACTTGGTGATCGGCCGTCCAATTGCCCAAGCAGCCGATCCGGCGCAGGCATTGGCTGCGGTGGTTGCAGAACTGGCGTGATTGAGAGGCCGATCGACATGGCGACCGGCTTTGCCCGTCGTGCTTAGCTGACCTTCAATACCAGCTTGCCGAAGTTGCCGCCGGTGAAGAGCTTCATCAACGTGTCGGGGAAGGTGTCCAGACCCTCGACGATGTCTTCCTTGCTCTTCAGCTCACCGCTCTGCATCCAGCCGGCCATATCCTTCATGGCCTCGGAGTAACGCGGCACGTAGTCCATCACCACCATGCCCTGCATGCGCGCACGGTTGACCAGCAAGGACAGGTAGTTGGCTGGTCCCTTGACCGCTTCCTTGTTGTTGTACTGGCTGATGGCGCCGCAGATGACGATGCGGGCTCCGACGGTAATGCGCGTCAGCACCGCGTCGAGAATATCGCCGCCGACGTTGTCGAAGAATACGTCGACGCCCTTCGGGCAGGTGCGTTTCAGGCCGGCGGCGACGTCTTCACTCTTGTAGTCGATGGCAGCATCGAAACCGAGCTCCTCGGTAAGGAAGCGGCACTTGTCGGCGCCGCCAGCGATGCCAACCACGTGACAACCTTTTATCTTCGCGATCTGCCCGGCCACGCTGCCCACCGCACCGGCGGCGCCGGACAGCACCACGGTCTCGCCGGCTTTCGGCTCACCCACCGCCAGCAGGCCGAAGTAGGCGGTCATACCTGTCATGCCCAGCGCCGACAGATAGCGTGGCAACGGCGCCTGATTCGGATCGACCTTGTAGAAACCTTTCGGCTCGCCCAGGAAGTAGTCCTGCACACCCAGCGCGCCATTGACGTAATCGCCTTCAGCGAAATTCGGGTGCTGTGAGGCGATCACCTTGCCCACGCCAAGCGCGCGCATCACTTCACCGATGCCGACCGGCGGAATATAGGATCTGGCATCGTTCATCCAGCCGCGCATGGCCGGGTCCAGCGACAGGTATTCCACCTTGACTAAAATCTGGTTCGCGCCGGGCTCGCTCACTGGCGTTTCAACGAATTCGAAGGTGTCGCGGGTTGGGGCGCCGATCGGGCGCTTGGCCAAGAGGAACTGGCGATTGGTCGTGTCCATGTAAACCTCGGTTTATGCAAAACCTTGGTTTAGCCCGCCGAGGCCGGCCGCGCAAGCAAGGCGGGAATCTTGGAATGCAGCGGCATCCGCCTGAGTGATATCCCTCCCGAGCCCTTAATCCGCGTTTGAGATGGCGGTATAACCATGA
The DNA here is from genome assembly GCF_024448955.1 of Stutzerimonas stutzeri. GTDB lineage: Bacteria > Pseudomonadota > Gammaproteobacteria > Pseudomonadales > Pseudomonadaceae > Stutzerimonas > Stutzerimonas stutzeri_AQ. The sequence goes on along the minus strand of NZ_JAMOIH010000001.1, from coordinate 271,176 downwards.
CCCGCGTTTAGCTTGCAGTCACTTTTTGGACTCGGCACTTCATTTCAATCGAGCAAGGTATCTAGCATGAGCATGTCCTTTTCCGGGCAGGTCGCTTTGGTAACCGGGGGTGCGGCGGGCATTGGCCGCGCGACGGCGCTGGCGTTCGCCGAGCAGGGGCTGAAGGTAGTGGTGGCGGATCTGGATGAGGTCGGCGGTGCGGCATGCGCCGAAGCCATTCGCGTAGCAGGCGGCGAGGCGGTATTCATGCAGTGCGATGTCACTCGCGACGAGCAGGTCAAGGCAATGGTCGAGCAGGCGGTCACGACCTTCGGGCGCATCGACTATGCCTTCAACAACGCCGGGATCGAGATCGAGAAGGGTCGTCTGGCCGAAGGCAGCGAGGCGGAGTTCGACGCCATCATGGGCGTCAACGTCAAGGGCGTCTGGTTGTGCATGAAGCATCAGCTGCCGGTAATGCTGGCGCAGGGCGGTGGCGCCATCGTCAACACCGCATCGGTCGCAGGGCTCGGCGCGGCGCCGAAGATGAGCATCTACGCGGCCTCCAAACACGCGGTGATCGGGCTGACGAAATCGGCGGCGATCGAATATGCCAAGAAGGGCATTCGTGTGAATGCGGTGTGTCCGGCGGTGATCGATACCGATATGTTCCGCCGTGCCTATGAGGCGGATCCGCGCAAGGCGGAGTTCGCGGCGGCGATGCATCCGGTTGGGCGGGTCGGCAAGGCCGAGGAAATCGCGGCGGCGGTGCTTTATCTTTGCAGTGACGGCGCGGCGTTCACCACCGGTCATGCGTTGGCGGTGGATGGTGGGGCGACGGCTATTTAGGGTTTTGGCTCTGGCAATCCCTGTGTTTGGAAGGTTTGGGTTTATAAGTGTTTATTGAGTTGTCCGATGGCTTGGTTTCGCCCAGCAGGGCGAAACCAAGCCATCAAGCAACTCGATAAACGTTTATGACCTCAAAGCCTTCATCCAAAACACAACCCGAACATCGAATCCAACCTCAACACCTCAGGCGCGCTTGTTAAGAATCACCAACGTCACCACTCCCGCAATCAACCCCCACAGCGCCGAGCCAATGCCGAACAGCGTCAGCCCCGACGCGGTGACCATGAAGGTAATCAACGCCGCTTCGCGCTCGTGGGGCGTCTGCATGGCCTGAGCCAGACCACTGCCGATCGAACCGAGCAATGCCAGCGCCGCGATCGACAGCACAAGGGCTGCCGGAAACGCCGCGAACAACGCCGCCAGCGCTGCGCCGAACGTTCCGGCAATCCCGTAAAACACACCGCACCAGACAGCCGCTGTGTAGCGCCGTGACGGCTCTGGATGCGCTTCCGGTCCGCTGCAGATCGCCATGGTGATCGCTGCCAGATGGACGCCATGCGAGCCGAACGGGGCAAGCAGAACCGACGCGATACCCGTTACCGAAATCAGCGGCGAGGCGGGCACCTGATAACCCTCGGCGCGCAGCACGGCCAGCCCCGGCATGTTCTGCGACGCCATGGCGATCACGAACAACGGTATGCCGATGCTGAAAATAGCCGCGAAGGACAGGCTCGGCGTGGTCCACACCGGTACCGCGATTTCCAGGCTCAGATCGCTGAAGTCCAGCAGCCCGAGCACGCCGGCCAACACACAGCCGACGATCAGCGCCGAGAGCACGGCGTAGCGTGGCACCAGGCGCTTGGCCAGCAGGTAACTGAAGAACATGCCCAGCACCAGCACAGGCTGAACGTCCACGGCGCGGAAGATCTCGCTGCCAATGTTGAACAGCACGCCGGCCAGCAGCGCCGCCGCCAGCGAGGCGGGCACTTTGCGCATCAGGCGTTCGAAGCTGCCGGTAAGTCCACATACCGCAATCAGCACCGACGCGAAGATGAAGGCACCAATCGCCTCGCTATAGGGAACGCCGGGCAGGCTGCTGATCAGCAGCGCCGCGCCGGGAGTCGACCAGGCGACCACCACTGGCGTGCGATAGCGCAGCGACAGGCCGATGCTGCACACCGCCATGCCGATCGACAGCGCCCATATCCACGAGGAAATCTCCGCCCCGCTGAGCCCTGCTGCCTGCCCGGCCTGGAACATCAGGACCAGCGAACTGGTATAGCCGGTAAGCATGGCGATGAAACCCGCCACGACGGTCGAAGCCGAACTGTCGGCGAAGGGGCGGGATAGCGAGTGGGCGGCGTCCGGCATGGTTGTCTCTGTTGGGTTTTTTCGGCCTAGCCTAGGGGCACCGGTCGCATGCGTCACCATACAGTCGACGGGACGATCTACGTTACAGAATCGATAAGTGCTGGAAGCTGGACTACCAAGCAGTCGCAAGCGGCTAGCCATGAACTTATCTGGCACCGATGTTGCAATTACCCCTGTGCTTGCTGCGAAGCGTCAAAAAACCGCGGCTGTTGGAGGAATGATGAGCCAGGGTATCGAATTCAATCGCTTGATGCTGGAAATGCGGGCCATGCAGACCGATGCGATGGCGCGCGCCAAGCCCGTGACCGCTACCCCCGAGGTTGGCGCTCCGAGCTTTTCCGACATGCTCGGCCAGGCCGTCAACAAGGTGAGCGAAACCCAGCAAGCCTCCAGTCAGCTGGCCACTGCCTTCGAGATGGGGCAGGGCGGGATCGACCTGACTGAAGTCATGATCGCGTCGCAGAAAGCCAGTGTTTCCTTTCAGGCCATGACCCAGGTGCGTAACAAGCTGGTCCAGGCGTATCAAGACATCATGCAGATGCCCGTTTAAGGCAGGGTTTGAATAATGGCTGAAGCGCTTAGCAAAGTTCCTGTAACGGTCGATTCGGACGCTCCGAAGAAGCCGCTGTTTGGCCTGTCGTTCCTGGAAAACCTTTCGGAAATGACGATGTTGCGGCAGGTCGGCCTGTTGGTCGGCCTGGCTGCGAGCGTCGCCATCGGCTTTGCCGTGGTCCTCTGGTCGCAACAGCCGGACTACCGTCCGCTGCTCGGCAGCCTCGCCGGGATGGACGCCAACCAGGTGATGGAAACCCTCGCCGCTGCCGACATCGCCTACACCGTCGAGCCCAATTCCGGCGCCTTGCTGGTCAAGGCCGACGATCTCGCCCGTGCGCGGCTGAAGCTCGCCAGCGCTGGCGTTGCACCGACCGATAGCAACATCGGCTTCGAGATTCTCGACAAAGAGCAGGGCCTCGGTACCAGCCAGTTCATGGAAGCCACCCGCTACCGTCGTGGTCTGGAAGGCGAGCTGGCTCGCACCGTCTCCAGCCTGAACAACGTTAAAGCGGCGCGCGTGCACCTGGCGATTCCGAAGAGTTCGGTATTCGTGCGCGACGAGCGCAAGCCGAGCGCTTCCGTGCTGGTCGAACTCTATCCGGGCCGCAACCTCGAGCCGAGTCAGGTGATGGCCATCATCAACCTCGTCGCTACCAGTGTGCCGGAGCTGACCAAGTCGCAGATCACCGTGGTGGATCAGAAGGGCAACCTGCTGTCCGACCAGCAGGGGCTGACCGAGCTGAGCATGGCCGGCAAGCAGTTCGACTACAGCCGTCGGATGGAAAGCCTCTACACCCAGCGCGTGCACAACATCCTGCAACCGGTGCTGGGCAGCGGTCGCTACAAGGCCGAAGTCTCTGCCGATGTGGATTTCAGCGCCGTCGAATCGACGTCCGAAACCTTCAACCCGGATCAACCGGCGCTGCGCAGCGAGCAGAGCGTTAGCGAACAGCGCCAGAGCAGCGTCGGACCGCAAGGCGTTCCGGGCGCGCTGAGCAACCAGCCTCCAGGCCCTGCCACCGCGCCGGAAAATGCGCTGGCTGGGCAGGCCGCCGCGGGTGCGGTCGCTCCGGGGCAACCTTTGCTGGACGCCAATGGTCAGCAGATCATGGACCCGGCGACCGGCCAGCCGATGCTGGCGCCGTATCCGGCGGACAAGCGCGAGCAAGCGACCCGCAATTACGAGTTGGACCGTTCTATTAGTTACACCAAGCAGCAACAAGGTCGCCTGCGCCGCCTGTCGGTTGCGGTGGTACTCGACGATCAGGTGACTGTCTCTGCTGATGGGCAGACCACTCGTGTACCGCGGACCGCCGAAGAATTGGCGCGCTTCACCCGCTTGGTGCAGGACGCCGTTGGTTTCGATGCCAGCCGTGGCGACAGCGTCAGTGTGATCAACGCACCCTTCGCCGCCGACTCGCTCGAAGAGACATTCATCGACGTCCCGTTCTACTCGCAGCCGTGGTTCTGGGACATCGTCAAGCAAGTGCTTGGAGTACTGTTCATCCTGGTGCTGGTGTTCGGTGTGCTGCGGCCCGTACTGAACAACCTGACCAATGCTGGAAAGGGCAAGGAGCTTCAGCCTGTCGGTAGTGACGGCGAACTGGCTGACATGGACGGTCTGGATGGTGCGCTGAGCAATGATCGGGTCAGCCTGAGCGGGCCGCAGAGCATCATGCTGCCGAGCCCGACCGAGGGGTACGATGCGCAACTGAATGCCATCAAGAATCTGGTAGCAGAGGATCCGGGCCGGGTGGCTCAGGTCGTCAAAGAGTGGATCAACGAAGATGAGTGATGCTCGAGTTCCAGCCAAGCTGAACAAGGTCGATAAAGCCGCGATTCTGTTGCTCTCTCTGGGTGAAGCCGATGCCGCGCAGGTTCTGCGCCATCTCGGTCCTAAAGAGGTACAGAAGGTCGGCACCGCCATGGCGCAGTTGCGCAACGTCCAGAAAAACCAGATAGAACAGGTGATGGGTGAGTTCGTCGAGATCGTTGGCGACCAGACCAGCCTGGGCGTCGGCTCCGACGGTTACATCCGCAAGATGCTCACCCAGGCGTTGGGCGAGGACAAGGCGGGCGGCCTGATCGATCGCATTCTGCTGGGCGGCAACACCAGTGGCCTGGACAGCCTGAAGTGGATGGAACCGCGCGCGGTCGCCGACGTGATCCGCTACGAGCACCCGCAGATCCAGGCGATCGTGGTGGCTTATCTCGACCCCGATCAGGCGGGCGAGGTGCTGTCGCATTTCGATCACAAGGTGCGGCTCGATATCGTCCTGCGCGTGTCGTCGCTCAACACTGTCCAGCCGGCGGCGCTGAAGGAGCTCAATCTGATTCTGGAGAAACAGTTCTCCGGCAACTCCAACACCACCCGTGCGACGCTGGGCGGCGTCAAGCGCGCGGCGGACATCATGAACTACCTCGACAGCTCGGTCGAAGGCCAGCTGATGGACGCCATCCGCGATGTCGACGAAGATCTGTCGTCGCAGATCGAAGACCTGATGTTCGTCTTCGACAACCTGGCGGATGTCGATGACCGGGGCATCCAGGCGCTCATGCGTGAAGTATCCTCCGATGTGCTGGTCATGGCGCTCAAGGGCGCAGACGAAGCGATCAAGGAGAAGATCTTCAAGAACATGTCCAAGCGCGCGGGCGAACTGCTGCGCGACGACCTGGAGGCCAAGGGGCCGGTGCGCATCAGCGAAGTCGAGGGCGCCCAGAAGGAAATTCTCACCATTGCCCGCCGCATGGCCGAAGCCGGGGAAATCGTTCTCGGCGGCAAGGGCGGCGAAGAAATGATCTAGGTCTAAGCGAGCCGTATGTCCAAGGAAAATCCCAGCGATGTGATCCGCGCGAAGGACGTCAACCTCTTCGATCGCTGGGCCTTGCCGAGCTTCGATCCGCTAGGCAGTGAACCGGCGGAGCCGGAGGCGCTCGAGGAATCGGGTGCGGACGAGGACCTGTCGCACAGTGAGGACGTCCCGGTCGAGGAAGTCAAACCGCTGACGCTCGACGAACTTGAAGCGATTCGCCAGGAGGCCTACAACGAGGGCTTCAGCACGGGCGAGAAGGACGGCTTTCATGCCGGACAACTCAAGGCCCGGCAGGAAGCCGACGCGGCGTTGGCGCCCAAACTCGCCAGCCTAGAGCAGGTAATGGCGCAATTGCTCGAGCCCATCGCCGATCAGGATCGCAACCTCGAACACGCCATGGTCACGCTGATTTGTCAGCTGACGCGTGAGGTGATTCAGCGCGACCTGCTGATCGATTCCAGCCAGATTCGCCAAGTGCTTCGCGATGCGCTGAAGCTGCTGCCGATGGGCGCCAGCAACGTGCGTATCCACATCAATCCGCAGGACTTCGAGCTGGTCAAGGCGCTGCGCGAGCGCCACGAGGAAACCTGGCGGATCGTCGAAGACAGCGATCTGTTGCCCGGTGGTTGCCGGATCGAAACCGAGCAGAGCCGCATCGATGCCAGCGTCGAAACGCGGCTGAGCCAGGCGATCAAGCAGCTGTTCGAGCAGCAGCGGGAAAACGCCACCAGCCCGCCCGAAGCGGATCTGCACCTGGATCTGGACAGTTCAGATGCGCCTTGAACGAACCAGTTTCGCCAAACGCTTCGAGACCTACAGCGAAGCGATCAAGCTACCCAGCCAGCCGATCCTCGAGGGTCGGCTGTTGCGTATGGTCGGCCTGACGCTGGAGGCCGAAGGCCTGCGTGCCGCTGTTGGCAGCCGCTGTCTGGTGATCAACGATGACAGCTACCATCCGACCCAGGTCGAAGCCGAGGTCATGGGCTTTTCCGCCGGCAAACTCTATCTGATGCCGGTTGGCAGCCTGGCCGGCATCGCGCCTGGCGCGCGTGTCGTGCCGCTGGCCAATACCGGACGCCTGCCGATGGGCACTTCGATGCTGGGGCGCGTGCTCGATGGCGCCGGCCGCGCATTGGATGGCAAGGGCGGGATGAAGGCCGAGGACTGGGTGCCGATGGACGGCCCGGTGATCAACCCGCTCAAGCGCCACCCGATCAGCGAGCCGCTGGATGTCGGCATCCGCTGTATCAACGGCCTGTTGACGGTCGGTCGAGGTCAGCGTCTCGGATTGTTCGCCGGTACCGGTGTGGGTAAGTCGGTGTTGCTGGGCATGATGACCCGCTTCACCGAGGCCGACATCATCGTCGTCGGCCTGATCGGCGAACGGGGCCGTGAGGTTAAGGAATTCATCGAGAACATCCTCACCGAGGAAAGCATCAAGCGCTCCGTGGTCGTCGCGTCGCCAGCGGATGACGCGCCGTTGATGCGCCTGCGCGCAGCCATGTATTGCACGCGCATCGCCGAATATTTTCGGGACAAGGGCAAGAACGTCCTGCTGCTGATGGATTCGCTGACCCGCTTCGCCCAGGCCCAACGGGAAATCGCGCTGGCTATCGGCGAGCCTCCAGCGACCAAGGGTTACCCGCCCTCGGTGTTCGCCAAGCTGCCGAGTCTGGTGGAGCGCGCCGGGAACGCCGAGGCAGGCGGTGGTTCGATCACGGCCTTTTACACCGTGCTCTCCGAAGGCGATGACCAGCAGGACCCCATCGCCGACTCCGCGCGGGGCGTGCTCGATGGCCACATCGTGTTGTCGCGGCGGCTGGCCGAAGAGGGCCATTACCCGGCGATCGACATCGAAGCCTCCATCAGCCGGGTCATGCCGCAAGTGGTCAGTCCCGAACATGTGCGCAGTTCGCAGCGATTCAAACAGCTGTGGTCGCGCTATCAGCAGAGTCGCGACCTGATCAGCGTGGGCGCATACGTGCCGGGCGGCGATCCGGAAACCGACCTGGCCATCGCGCGGCAGGCGGAGATGGTCCGCTATCTCCGACAGGGTCTGGACGAGGCCGAACCTCTGGCGCAGAGCGAGGCAGCACTGCTCAACGTCTTCAATCCCAAGGCCGCAGGCTAAACCTTGGCTACGAGTCGTGCCGCGCGCCTGGCGCCCGTGATCGACATGGCCGAACGGGCCGAGCGCGACGCCGCGGGGCAATTCGGGCAGGGACAGACCCAGCTGTCCCAGGCCGAAGCCAAATTGGGCGAATTGCGCCAGTATTTCGGCGACTATCAGCAGCAGTGGATGAACCAGGGCAGCCAGGGCGTATCCGGGCAATGGCTGGTCAATTATCAGCGGTTCCTCTCACAGCTCGAATCGGCCATCGCTCAGCAGCAGCGCAGTGTCGACTGGCATCGCAACAACCTCGACAAGCTCCGCGAGCAATGGCAGCAACGACGCGCACGGCTCGATGGACTGCGCAAACTGGTCGATCGCTATATTCAGGAAGCGAGAACGGCAGCCGACAAGCGTGAGCAAAAGCTGCTCGACGAGTTCTCGCAGCGGCTGGCAAGCCGGCCCAGACAGGATTGAAGCTTGCTGTGCCAGGGTTTGGGTGCTAAATCTTCATCAGTTGTTTATTGCAGTACGGCCAGCCCTCAAAGGCGCCGGCGGATGCGCCTCGTTCGTCCGGCAAAACATGGCTGCCACGTTTCCGCTTGGATCAGGAGTGCTACATGACCATCAGTTCACAGCTATCGGCAGATGGACAGGAGCTGACGATTACCATCCAGGGGCGCTTCGATTTCAACGCTCATCAAGCATTCCGCGATGCCTATCAGCGTGCTGATTGCACGCCCAAACGCTACGTGATCGACCTCGCTGGTGCGACCTACCTCGACAGTTCGGCCCTCGGGATGTTGCTGCTGCTGCGCGATCACGCCGGCAGCGATAAGGCCGATATCCGCCTGATCAACTGCAACCCAGATGTGCGAAAGGTCCTTTCGGTATCCAATTTCGAACAACTGTTCGCGATAGCCTGATGCCTCGCCGGCTCTCCATACTCATCGCCGAGGATGGCGCGGCCGACCGCATGCTGCTGGCCGCCATCGTCGGTCGTCAGGGGCATCGTGTCACTACGGCGTTTAACGGTGCCGAAGCGGTCCGACTGTTCGAGAGTGAACGGCCACAACTGGTGCTGATGGACGCGCTGATGCCGGTGATGGATGGTTTCGAGGCTGCGCGGCAGATCAAACAGCTGGCCGGCAACGAGCTGGTGCCGATCATCTTCCTCACCTCGCTCACCGAGCACGAAGCGCTGGTGCGCTGCCTCGAAGCGGGGGGCGACGATTTTCTCGCCAAGCCCTACAACCCGGTCATCCTCGAAGCGAAGATCCAGGCCATGCATCGTCTGCGCAGGCTGCAGGCGACGGTGCTGGAGCAGCGCGATCTCATCGCGCGACGCAATCAGCAATTGCTCGACGAGCAACGCGCCGCCAAGGCGATCTTCGACAAGGTGGCGCATGCCGGTTGCCTGAGCGCACCCAATATCCGTTACCGACAGTCTCCGCGCGCGCTCTTCAATGGCGACCTGCTGCTCGCGGCGCATGCGCCTGCCGGCAGGATGTTCGTGTTGCTGGGCGACTTCACCGGACATGGTCTACCGGCCGCCATCGGTGCCATGCCGCTGGCCGAGACCTTTTACGGGATGACCGCCAAGGGCTATTCCAGTGGCGAAATTCTGTGCGAGCTCAACGCCAAGTTGAAGCTGATCCTGCCGGTGGAAATGTTCTGTTGTGCCGCCTTGCTGGATATCAACCTCAAGCAGGGCATGTTGCGCGTCTGGAACGGCGGGCTGCCGGATGGTTATCTGCTCAGGGCAGCGGAGGGCGAGCGGCTGCCGCTGCGCTCCAGGCATTTGCCGCTTGGCGTACTCGATGCGCTCCAATTCGATGACAGTTTCGAGACCTTGCCGCTGGCGATCGGTGATCGTCTGCTGCTGATGTCCGATGGTGTGCTGGAGAGCACCAGCGCCGATGATGAATTGTTCGGCGAGCAGCGGCTGTTGGCGGTCATGGATGCCAACACCGAGCCCTCGGCCTTGTTGGATGAAATTCAGGCCGCGCTGCATGATTTCCACGGTCAAATACTTGACGACCTGAGCCTCGTCGAAGTGAACATGATCGAGGCGGAGGATGCCGTTGTGGCGCAATCGCCGGCTGTTTTCCCACTCGGCGCGCCAGAATTGCGTGCGAGGGATTGGTCCGCCAGTTTCGAACTGCGCCCCAGCAGCTTGCGCGAGTACAACCCGCTGCCAATGACCATGCAGCTGCTGTTGCAGATATCACCCCTGCGTCACCGTGCCGGCACGATTTACACAGTGCTGACCGAACTTTATGCCAATGCGCTGGAGCATGGCGTGCTGCTGCTCGATTCGTCCATGAAGTGCGACGCCGATGGTTTTGCCAACTACTATCAGGAACGCCAGCGGCGGCTGGGTGAGCTGACCGAAGGCTCGGTGTCCATCGAGCTGAGCGTCAAGTCCGAAGAGACCCGAGGCTATCTGCGCATTGCAGTGCGCGACAGCGGACCGGGATTCGATGTGCAGCGAGCGCTGGACCAGCAGTACTGTGCCGGATGTCTGGGCGGCCGAGGGCTGCGGATGATTCGTCAGATGAGTGAATGCTTCTACTGGGAGCCGGACGGCAAGGTTCTGAATGTCGAGTTCCATTGGGCCGCTCATGCATAATTCGCTGCTTTCCAGCCAGGAGCCTATCGATGGTCGATCATCTCGACACTAGCGTGCTGGCGACCCTTCAGGAGGTGATGGAGGCGGAATATCCGGTGCTACTGGATACCTTTCTGGTCGATTCGGAAGAGCGGCTGCGGTTGCTTCAGCAGGCCTGCCGCAGCGGTCAGGCGGAAAACCTGCGTCAGGCTGCCCACAGCTTCAAGGGCAGTTGCAGCAACATGGGCGCAGCGTTACTGGCGGATCTTTGTCGCCAGTTGGAAGAAGCGGCGCGGCTCGAACAGATCGATGAAAGCCCGCACTTGATCGAACGCATCGAGCGTGAATTCGCCATCGTACGGATTCTCTACCGAGCCGAACGCCAGCGCTACGGCGGGCTCGGCTGACTGGCGGGTTGCATTGGCGTGCACCTTCGGTGGCCGGGCTACCGATGTAGGCGCTTACAAAGCTTATGGCCTGGACTTTGCTTGAATAAACGCAATGTCATCATCCTGAGCGGAAGACCCATGGCCGTTTCCCCCGATCTATTGCTCAACATCAAGGCTCCCACGGCTGTCGCAAAGGCAGCGGGCGCGTCCCCTCAGGCCGCCCGCCAGCCCAGTCGGGACGAGCCTTCCAGCTTCGCCAACGTCTACGCCAAGGAGCGCCAGCCCAAGCCGGTCGAGCGTCAGGACTCTTCAGCAAAACCTGTCCGGGACAAGCCGGCTGGCGACAAGCCGAGTCAGGAAACCGCCGAAGCTGGCGGCAGCGAAAAGCCGACCGTGGCCGAAGCCGGCAACGAATTGCCTGCTGACGCCGAGATGGCCGATGACGCCCCGCAAGACGGCGAGGCCGAGCTCGATCCGTTGCTGTTGTTCGGCATGGGCGGGCAGGTGCCAGTCAGTGACGAATCGCTGGCCACGCAGCCGCCGACCGGCAGCGAGTTTCTGGCTGGGCTGGGGCTGGCTCAGGCCGGCGTAGAGTCCGCTGAAGCAGAGGCCGAGCCGGCTATGGTGGGCACGCGTGCCCTGGATATCCAGTCCGCTGCTCAGAAGAGTCCGTTCGCCAACGCCTTGATGCCGAATGAAGCCTCCGAGCAAACCCAGGAAACGCTCTCGGCGAGTCTGTTGGTGGGCGAGGAACTGACGGAAGAGTCCGACGAGCTCTCGCTGGAGGAAAGCTTCAGTGATCTGCTAGACAAGCTGGATGCGCCGAAGGAGAGCCGCACGAGCGCTACCGATATGGCGGCCAATCGGCTCAACCCGCTGACCCAGGCGATTGCACAGCAGACCCAGGCTCAGCAGGCGCAGCGGCTGACGATGGTGCCAGGCCAGCCGGTGCAGATGCAGCAGTCAGGCTGGAGCGAAGCGGTGGTCGACAGGGTGATGTGGTTGTCGAGTCAGAATCTGAAGTCCGCTGAGATTCAGCTCGATCCCGCCGAGTTGGGCCGTATGGAGATCCGTATCGACATGAACAAGGATCAGACTCAGACACAGGTCACGTTCCTCAGCCCTCACGCCGGCGTGCGCGACGCATTGGAAGGGCAGATGCAGCGCCTGCGGGATATGTTCGCGCAGCAAGGCATGACCATGGATGTGAATGTTTCCGACCAGTCCAAGGGCTGGCAGGGCGACGGCGGCGATTCGCGCGGCCGGAGCGTAGCTGGCGTATCGGCTACCGGGGACGAGGAAATCGTTGGCGGCACGCTTGAAGTCAGCACGAGCCGTTCCGGTGGCGATCGCGGTCTGGTGGATTACTACGCCTGAGTGCGCAGTGATTGACCTAGGGAGCCGGGCTTCACGTCCGGCCCAAGACGTTGAACGCAAACGCTTCGCCCCGAGGTCTGGCCTCCCACTAAAAAGCCCGCTGCCCTAGCCCTATGCCGACGCTGTTTACAGGAGGCGCGCCCTCGCGGCGAACGCGGACTCCACGCCAACTATTCGTCTACAAATCAGCGCGGGCTTGTCGCAGTCGTTTACGGCTCCGCGTCCCTGGCCGATACTGGCACAGCAGTTGCTCGTAGCGCTTCGTTGCGAGTGAAATCACCTTGTGATGACGGATATTTGGCATGGCTAAGAAACAGGGACCCCCAGACGTACCGAGCCCGGCGGCTGCGAGCGGCGGCAAGGGCAAGCTCAAGCTGATTGTCCTGATTGTGCTCGGCCTGCTGCTGGCGGTCGGATTGTCGATCGGCGGCACCTTCTACTTCATGAGTCGGGGCGATACTGAAGCACAGCCGGAAGCCGCTTCGGATACGCCGACTGCACCGCTGCGTCAGCCAGCGATCTACGAAGTGTTGGCGCCGGCATTCATCGTCAATTTTTCCAACACCGGTGGCCGGCAGCGTTACATGCAGGTTAGCGTGGCGCTGATGTCGCGTGATCAGGCGGCACTCGACGCGCTGAAGGAACACATGCCGCTGTTGCGCAATCAACTGGTCATGCTGTTTTCCAGTCAGGAGTTCGCCAGCCTAGCTACACCGGTCGGGCAGGAGATGCTCCGGCAGCAGGCCACGGCCAGCGTCCAGGAGCTGGCACAGAAGGAAATCGGCAAACTTGCCATCGAGCAAGTGCTGTTCACCAACTTCGTATTGCAATAGGGGTCGTTGTAGATGGCTGTTCAAGACCTGCTTTCGCAAGACGAGATCGATGCGCTCCTGCATGGAGTCGACGACGGTCTGGTCGATACCGAAAGCGATTCCGAACCGGGCAGCATCAAGAGTTACGACCTGACCAGCCAGGATCGCATCGTCCGCGGGCGTATGCCCACGCTGGAGATGGTCAACGAGCGTTTTGCCCGCTACACCCGTATCAGCATGTTCAACCTGCTGCGCCGCTCGGCCGATGTGTCGGTCGGTGGCGTGCAGGTAATGAAATTCGGTGAGTACGTGCATTCGCTGTACGTACCGACCAGCCTCAATCTAGTGAAGATCAAGCCGTTGCGCGGCACCTCGCTGTTCATCCTCGACGCCAAGCTGGTGTTCAAGCTGGTGGACAACTTCTTCGGCGGCGACGGTCGCCACGCCAAGATCGAGGGTCGCGAATTCACGCCGACCGAGCTGCGCGTCGTGCGCATGGTGCTGGATCAGGCCTTTGTCGATCTGAAGGAAGCCTGGCATGCGGTGCTCGACGTCAACTTCGAATACGTGCATTCGGAGGTGAATCCAGCGCTGGCCAACATCGTCAGCCCGAGCGAAGTGGTGGTGGTGTCGACCTTCCACATCGAGCTCGAAAGCGGCGGTGGCGACTTCCATGTGACCATGCCGTACTCGATGATCGAACCGATCCGCGAAATGCTCGATGCCGGTTTTCAGTCGGATGTCAGCGATCAGGACGAGCGCTGGGTCAACGCCTTGCGCGAAGACGTCCTCGACGTGAACGTGCCGCTCAGCGCGACGGTGGTGCGGCGTCAGCTGAAGCTGCGCGACATTCTCAATATGCAGCCGGGCGATGTGATTCCGGTGGAAATGCCCGAAGACATGATCATGCGCGCCAACGGGATGCCCGCGTTCAAGGTCAAGCTCGGCGCGCACAAGGGCAATCTGGCGCTGCAGGTGCTCGAGTCCGTCATGCGGCCCCGTTGATTAGCCTTGCAGGTATTTTTCAATAGCCCTGCTAAACATTTACCAGCCGGTCGAGGACTAACGATGGCAGACGAACACGAAAACACTTCCGCAGAAGAGCAGGCGCTTGCCGATGAATGGGCTTCGGCGCTGGCCGAGGCGGGCGATGCCAATCAGGACGATATCGATGCGCTGCTGAATCAGGGGCCGGCCAAGGCTCCGGCACCGCCGCGCGCACCGCTCGAAGAGTTTGGCAGCGCTCCGAAGTCGGCCGCGACGGCAGGTCTCGACGGTCCGAACCTGGACGTGATCCTTGATATTCCGGTCTCCATATCCATGGAAGTCGGCAGCACCGAGATCAGCATTCGCAATCTGCTGCAGCTCAACCAGGGCTCGGTGGTGGAGCTCGACCGCCTGGCCGGTGAGCCGCTGGACGTGTTGGTCAACGGCACGCTGATCGCCCACGGCGAAGTAGTGGTGGTGAACGAGAAATTCGGCATTCGGCTTACGGACGTCATCAGTCCAAGCGAACGCATCAAGAAGTTGCGCTGAGATGAAAGCCCTGGCTTTCCTTTCGCTCGCGCTGGCATTGCCGGCAATGGCCGCCGAACCCGCGGCAAGCATGAGCAGCACGGGAATGGGCACGCAGATGACCAAGCTGCTGTTCGGCCTGTTGCTGGTGATTGGGCTGATTTTTCTGCTTGCCTGGCTGCTGCGACGGATGCAGCAGATCAATCCGCGCAGCAACCAAGCCATCAAGCTGATCTCCAGCCACGCCCTTGGGCCGCGTGAGCGCCTGGTGCTGGTACAGGTCGGTAGCGAGCAGGTCCTGCTCGGCCTGAGTGCCGGCCGCATCACACCGCTGCATGTTCTGGAAGAACCGGTTCATCTGCCGGACGCCGAACCCGCTAACCCGGAGTTTGCCCAGCGCTTGATGGAGCTGCTTGGCAAAGACCAGAAGGACAAGCATTGATGCTTCGATTGTTGCTGGCGGTCCTGTTGGTACTGGCCGCGCCGTTTGCCGTGGGCCAGGACGCCGGCGGCCTGATTACCCAGGGCGACAACCCGCTGTCGATCCCAGCCATCACACTGAGCACCGACGCCGAGGGGCAGCAGGAATATTCGGTCAGCCTGCAGATTCTGCTGATCATGACGGCGCTGAGCTTCATTCCGGCGTTCGTCATGCTGATGACCAGCTTCACGCGGATCATCATCGTCTTTTCCATCCTGCGCCAGGCGCTGGGCCTGCAACAGACGCCCTCGAACCAGATCCTCGTCGGTCTGACGATCTTTTTGACGCTGTTCATCATGGCGCCGGTATTCGAGCGGATAAACAACGAGGCGGTACAGCCTTATCTGAACGAGCAATTATCCGCGCAGGATGCGATCGCACGGGCTGAGGTGCCGTTGAAGAACTTCATGCTGGCGCAGACTCGCGAAAGCGATCTGGAACTGTTCGTACGGCTCTCGCGGCGCACCGACATCCAGTCGCCGGATGCCGCTCCCCTGACGATTCTGGTACCGGCATTCGTGACTTCCGAGCTGAAAACCGCGTTCCAGATCGGCTTCATGATCTTCATTCCGTTTTTGATCATCGACATGGTAGTGGCCAGTGTGCTTATGGCGATGGGCATGATGATGCTGTCGCCACTGATTATCTCGTTGCCGTTCAAGATCATGCTGTTTGTGCTGATCGACGGCTGGGGTTTGATCATCGGCACGCTCGCCGGCAGTTTCGGCACGCTCTAGCGCGAGGAAAACGCCCATGACACCCGAAGTTGCGGTGGACCTGTTTCGCGAAGGCTTGTGGATGACGGCCATGATCGTCGGTGTGCTGGTGGTCCCGAGCTTGCTGGTGGGGCTGGTAGTGGCGATGTTCCAAGCCGCCACGCAGATCAACGAACAGACCCTGAGCTTTCTGCCGCGCCTGCTGGTGATGTTGCTGACGTTGATTTGGGCCGGGCCGTGGCTGGTCAGGGAGCTGATGGAGTACACCCAGGGCCTGATCCAGAACATCCCGCTGATCATCGGCTAGTCGTGATGATTTCCGCCTGCAGGGTGCGCCCCGATGCTTGAACTCAGCGATGCGCAGATCGGCGCCTGGGTCGGGCAGTTCCTGCTGCCGCTGTTTCGCATCGCGGCGCTGCTGATGAGCATGCCGATCATCGGTACCCAACTGGTGCCGATGCGGGTGCGGCTTTACCTGGCGCTCGCCATTTCGATCGTGTTGGTTCCCGGGCTGCCGCCAGTGCCGGTGGTGGAGGCGCTGAGCGCGCAGGCATTGGTGCTGATTGCCGAACAGATTTTGATCGGGGTGATGCTGGGCTTCGTGCTGCAGCTGTTTTTTCAGCTGTTCATCGTATCGGGGCAGCTGCTCGCTATGCAGATGGGGCTGGGTTTCGCGTCGATGGTTGACCCGGCCAATGGTGTTTCGGTGCCGGTGATCGGCCAATTCTTCAACATGCTGGTGATCCTGCTGTTCCTGGCGATGAACGGCCATCTGGTCGTGCTGGAAATCCTCACCGAAAGCTTCACCACTCTGCCGATCGGCGGCTGGCTGGTCGGCACCAATCATTTCTGGGAAGTGGCGGGCAAACTGGGCTGGGTGCTGGGGGCCGGACTGCTGCTGGTGCTGCCGGCGATCACCGCGCTGCTGGTGGTGAATCTGGCGTTCGGCCTGATGACCCGCGCCGCACCGCAGTTGAACATCTTTTCGATCGGTTTCCCGCTGACACTGGTGCTCGGTCTGATCGTGGTCTGGATCGGCATGGCCGATATCCTCGCGCAGTACCAGACCTTCGTCAGCGAGGCGTTGGGAATGCTTCGCGAACTGATCGGGCTACGCTGATGCCAATGTCTTGTTCACAGCTGCCGGAGGCCGCGCATGGCTGAGAGCGAAAGCGGTGCCGATAAAAGCGAGGAACCCACGGAGAAACGCCTCCGTGAATCCCGCGAAAAAGGTCAGCTTGCCCGTTCCCGTGAACTGAGCACCGTGGCGGTGACGCTGGGTGGCATTGGCGGTTTGCTGGCCTCTGGCGGCAGCCTGGCCGGTAGCCTGATGGCCATGATGCAAAGCAATTTCGAGCTCAGCCGCGAAACGCTGCTGGATGAGAGCGCCATGGTGCAACTGCTGATGAGCAGCGGGATGATTGCGCTGGAGGCCATCATGCCGCTGCTGATCGTGCTGCTGATCGTCTCCATCATCGGGCCGATCTCGTTGGGCGGCTGGTTGTTCTCGGGTAAGGCGATGGCGCCCAAGTTCAGCCGCATGAACCCCGGCCCCGGTCTAAAGCGGATGTTCTCGACCAAGGCGCTGGTCGAGCTGCTGAAGGCGCTGGGCAAGTTTCTCGTGGTGTTGCTGGTGGCACTGGCGGTGCTCAACGCCTATCAGGACGACCTGCTTTCCATCGCCAAGCAGCCGCTGGATCTGGCCATCATGCACAGCGCCGAGGTGGTGGGCTGGTGCGCGCTGTGGATGGCCTGCGGTCTGATCCTGATCGCCGCGGTGGACGTGCCGTTTCAGCTCTGGGACAACAAGCAGAAGCTGATGATGACCAAGCAGGAAGTGCGCGACGAGTACAAAGACAGCGAAGGCAAACCCGAAGTCAAATCGCGGATACGCCAGCTGCAGCGCGATGCCGCTCAGCGCCGAATGATGCAGGCGGTGCCGGAAGCCGATGTGGTCATCACCAACCCGACCCACTTCGCCGTGGCGCTGAAATATGACGGCGACAAGGGCGGGGCGCCGATGTTGGTCGCCAAGGGCGGCGATTTCGTGGCCTTGAAGATTCGCGAGATCGCCAACGAGCATCAGGTGACGGTACTCGAGTCTCCGGCACTGGCGCGGGCGGTGTTCTATTCCACTGAGCTTGACCAGGAAATCCCGGCGGGGCTCTATCTGGCTGTGGCGCAGGTATTGGCGTACGTCTATCAGCTACGCCAGTACCGTTCCGGCAAGGGCAAGCGACCGGATCCGCTGGGCAATCTGCCGATCCCGCCGGATTTGCGCCGAGATGAGTGAGCGGCTCGGAAGCCGCTCTCAGCTTGAAGCTTGGCAGAGTATGCCTCAGCCCCACTGCGCCTGAATCTGGTGGGCTGAAGCCCACCCTACGGCTTGGGCGCATTGGGTTAGTAAGTAGAGTGCGCACCTGAACGCGGTGGGCTAAACGAAACCCACCCTTGCTTTGGAGCTTGGAGCCCAGCCCCGTCTCTTCAGCCTCCAGCCTTTTTATTCGATCACCCCACAGGCAACCCGAGCGCCGCCGCCGCCAAGCGGCTGTGGATGGTCGGAGTGGTTGTCGCCGCCCTTGTGGACCATCAGCGCCAGGCCTTTGATGTCGCCAAGGCTTTTCAGGCGGGGCGCGAGAACCGGCTGGCTGGCCTTGCCATCACCGTCGACCATCAGCGCTGGGAGATCGCCCATATGGCCGTCGCCCCAGGGTTCGCCATGCTTGCCGGTGTTCTGCGGATCCCAATGACCACCCGCTGCGCCTGCCGCGACGGCTTCGCCGTCCTTGTCGGCCGGCCCGCAATTGCCTTTTGCATGAATATGGAAACCATGGGCGCCGGACTCCAGCCCCGACAGTTCGGGGCGGAACACCAGCCCGTACTGGCTGCTTTCGATCTTGACGGTGCCGACGGACTCGCCGACGCCTTGGGCTGTCACGGCCTTGACCGGCACGCTGAGGGTTTCGGCATGCAGGCCCATGGCCGTGCAGCCGGCAAGCGCCGCGATGATCCACTGTTTCATGGCAAAACTCCTGTTGAGGTGAATAAAGCGGCTGTGCCGCCAGTCGCAGCACCGTCAGCCATGCTTCGGGCTGGCGACGATGCTAGGAGTGAGACTGCCCAGCTCCCGGTCGGTTCGAATACCGCATGCCAGTCGGTATCGCCCTGACGGTGCGCGCCGCCCGAACCGAACTCAGTGGTCTTGAGCAAGTTGGACTCCTTCTTGCTATAGCCTCGGCAGGGCGCGCTTCGCGTCAATTCTTTGGTCTGCTTTTGCCGGGGTCTACATTGGATCGCACGCAACTCATCAACATTCGCAATGGCCTGGCGGGCGCGGGTCGCGGCAATCTGGGCGTGCCGCTGCTGCTGCTCGTGATGATGGGCATGATGATGCTGTCGGTGCCGCCGTTCCTGCTGGATCTGCTGTTCACCTTCAATATCGCGCTGTCCATCGTCGTGCTGCTGGTCAGTGTCTATGCGTTGAGGCCGCTTGATTTTGCGGTGTTCCCGACGATCCTGCTGGTCGCCACCCTGATGCGATTGGCGCTGAACGTGGCCTCGACTCGGGTGGTGTTGATCAATGGCCACGAGGGTGGCTCCGCAGCTGGACACGTGATCGAGGCCTTCGGCAACGTGGTGATCGGCGGCAACTACGTGGTCGGTATCGTCGTCTTCGCGATCCTGATGATCATCAACTTCGTGGTGGTCACCAAGGGTGCCGGGCGGATTTCCGAGGTGAGCGCGCGCTTCACCCTCGACGCGATGCCCGGCAAGCAGATGGCGATCGACGCTGATCTGAACGCTGGACTGATCGATCAGAGCGAAGCCAAAAAGCGCCGCGTCGAAGTGGCTTCCGAGGCGGATTTCTATGGCTCGATGGACGGTGCCAGCAAGTTCGTGCGTGGCGACGCCATCGCCGGCCTGCTGATTCTGTTCATCAACCTCATCGGCGGCGTCGGTATCGGCATGGCGCAGCACGGTATGAGCTTCAGCGAGGCGGGTCAGGTTTACGCCTTGCTGACCATTGGTGACGGCCTCGTCGCGCAGATCCCTTCGCTGCTGCTATCGACCGCAGCCGCCATCATGGTGACTCGCGTGACCAGTTCCGAGGACATGGGTCAGCAAGTCAACCGGCAGATGTTCGCCTCGCCCAAGGCGCTGGCGGTGTCAGCCGGCATCATGATCGCCATGGGTTTGGTACCAGGCATGCCGCACATGTCATTCCTCGGCCTCGGCGCGGTTGCCGCGGGCGGCGCTTACTGGATCTGGCATCGCCAGAAGCAGGTCAAGCAGCAAACCGAGCAGGAAGAGCAGAAGCAGTTGGAAACGCTGCCTGCCCAGCGCGCGGCAGAAACCAAGGAACTGGGTTGGGATGATGTGACGCCTGTCGATATGGTCGGCCTGGAGGTGGGTTACCGGCTGATTCCGCTGGTCGATCGCAACCAGGGTGGGCAGCTGTTGGCGCGAATCAAGGGCGTACGTAAGAAGCTATCGCAGGATCTCGGGTTCCTGATGCCATCGGTGCATATTCGCGACAACTTGGATCTGCTGCCTAACGCCTATCGTTTGACGCTGATGGGCGTGAGCCTGGCCGAAGCCGAGGTCTATCCGGATCGCGAGCTGGCGATCAATCCGGGGCAGGTTTTCGGGCCGCTCAACGGCATCGCCGCCAAAGACCCGGCGTTCGGCCTGGAGGCGGTGTGGATCGAGCCCGGCCAGCGCGACCAGGCGCAGTCACTCGGCTACACCGTGGTCGATGCCAGCACCGTGGTTGCGACTCACCTGAACCAGGTCCTGCACAAGCATGCCCACGAGTTGCTGGGGCATGAAGAGGTCCAGCAGCTGATGCAATTGCTGGCCAAGAGTTCGCCGAAGCTCGCCGAAGAGCTGGTGCCCGGGATGATTTCCCTGTCCACCCTGCTCAAGGTGTTGCAGGCGCTGCTGCAGGAGCAGGTGCCGGTACGCGATATCCGCACCATTGCCGAGGCCATCGCCAACGTCGCCGTCAAGAGTCAAGATCCCGCCGCCATGGTGGCTGCGGTACGGGTCGCGCTCTCTCGCGCAATCGTGCAAAACGTTGTGGGGCTTGAGCCGCAGCTGCCTGTGATCACGCTTGAGCCCAGGTTGGAACAGATATTGCTCAACAGTCTGCAGAAGGCCGGACAGGGCTCCGAAGATGGCATTCTCCTGGAGCCGGGAATGGCCGAAAAATTGCAGCGTTCCCTGGTAGAGGCGGCACAGCGTCAGGAAATGTTGGGTAAGCCGGCGATTCTGCTGGTGGCGGGTCCGGTCCGCGCGATGCTGTCGCGCTTCGCCCGGCTCGCGGTACCGAACATCCATGTCCTCGCCTATCAGGAAATACCGGATAACAAGCAGGTCACCATCGTTTCGACGGTGGGTCAGAATTAACCGAGGGTACAGGCCATGCAGGTCAAACGTTTCTTCGCAGCCGACATGCGTATCGCCATGAAGATGATTCGTGACGAGCTGGGCGCCGATGCCGTGATCACGGGCAACCGTCGTGTCGCGGGCGGCGTCGAGCTGACGGCCATGCTTGATTACCCGATGGAGCCCGCTGCGCCCAAGAAGCCGAACGCGGCCCTGGAAGCCGAGCTGCGCAAAACCCAGGCCCGTATCGCCAGCGCCCATGCCGAGCTGAGCGCGCCGTCGCGCAGTGCCGCCGGCCAGGATCGTCAACTGCTTGACGAGAAGCCGGCAGTGGTCGCTCAGCCGAAGCCGGTCGTTGCTGCCGCAGCGGCTGACTCGCGTGCGATGGAAGCCATGCAGTCCGAGCTTCAAGGCCTGCGTGAGCTGATCGAAATGCAGCTCGGCTCGATTGCCTGGGGCCACGAGCAGAACCGCCGTCCGCAACAAGCCAATCTCTGGCGCCGACTGCAGCGTATCGGTCTGCCCGCCGACCTGTCGCGCGCCTTGCTGGAAAAGGTTGCCAATGTGTCCGAGCCGCGTCAGGCCTGGCGCATGTTGCTGGCGCACCTGGCCCAGGCGGTCAAGGTCACCAAGGTCGAGCCGCTGGAAGAGGGTGGCATCATTGCGCTGGTCGGTCCGGCCGGTGCCGGCAAGACCACCACGCTGGCGAAACTCGCCGCGCGCTATGTGCTCAAGCACGGCGCCCAGAGCATCGCCTTGGCGAGCATGGATAACTTCCGCATCGGTGCGCAGGAGCAGCTGAAGACACTGGGTCGCATCCTCGACGTGCCGGTCATTCAGATCGACCCCAGCCAGCCACTGAGTAAGTCACTGGAGCCGCTGGCCCGCAAGCGCCTGATCCTTATCGATACCGCAGGGCTGCCGGCCAATGATCCGATGATGCGCGCGCAACTCGATACCTTGGCCGA
This sequence comes from Stutzerimonas stutzeri, assembly GCF_024448955.1. Taxonomy (GTDB): domain Bacteria; phylum Pseudomonadota; class Gammaproteobacteria; order Pseudomonadales; family Pseudomonadaceae; genus Stutzerimonas; species Stutzerimonas stutzeri_AQ. The sequence continues at coordinate 249,242 of NZ_JAMOIH010000001.1, read as the reverse complement.
CCGCGGTATCAAATCGAAGAACTACCTGGTGCTGCCGGCTACCAGCCAGAGCCAGGTGCTCAAGGCGACCTGGCATCACTATCGCCGTTGTGGGCTGGCCGGCTGCATTCTGACTAAACTTGATGAGGCCGGTAGCCTGGGTGACGTGCTCGGCCTCACCATTAGCCAGCATCTGCCGATCGCGTACCTCACCGATGGGCCGCGCATCCCCGACGATCTGCAGCTGCCGCGCAGCCATCAGCTGGTCAGTCGCGCGGTGAGCCTGCAATCGGAGGAGAATCCCAGCGAGGAAACCATGGCCGACATGTTCTCCGGTCTGTACAACGGTTCTTCACGGAAGGTCGGATGAACGCTTTGCTCCGTGATACACACAAAGAAGACGCGTTCGGGCTGAACGCATCGAAGGCCCAAGGGCTCAAGCAAGATATAGGCGTGTGAAAATGGGTATGCATCCCGTACAGGTTATTGCAGTTACCGGCGGCAAGGGTGGCGTCGGCAAGACCAACGTGTCGGTCAATCTGGCGCTGGCCCTGGCCGATCTTGGTCGTCGGGTGGTGCTGCTCGATGCCGACCTTGGCTTGGCCAACGTCGACGTACTGCTGGGTTTGACCGCCAAGCGAACGCTGGCCGATGTCATTGCGGGCGAATGCGACCTGCGTGACGTATTGATTCAGGGGCCGGGTGGCATCCGCATCGTGCCCGCGGCGTCCGGCACGCAAAGCATGGTGCAGCTGTCTACACTGCAGCATTCAGGGTTGATCCAGGCGTTCAGCGATCTCGGCAACGATATCGACGTGTTGATCATCGACACCGCGGCAGGCATTGGCGACGGCGTCGTGAGTTTCGTTCGGGCCGCACAGGAGATTTTGCTGGTGGTGACCGACGAGCCCACTTCGATCACCGATGCTTACGCGTTGATCAAGCTGCTCAATCGTGACTATGGCATCAGCCGTTTCCGTGTGTTGGCGAACATGGCACACGCGCCCCAGGAAGGTCGAAACCTGTTCGCTAAGCTGAGCAAGGTGACCGAGCGGTTCCTCGATGTAGCGTTGCAATACGTCGGCGCGGTTCCGTATGACGAGGCGGTACGCAAGGCGGTACAGAAACAGCGCGCCGTATATGAGGCCTATCCGCGAGCCAAATGCTCGCTGGCGATCAAGGCCATTGCGCAGAAGGTGGATACCTGGCCATTGCCGGCAACGCCGCGGGGCCATTTGGAGTTCTTTGTGGAGCGCCTCGTCAGGCCCGCCACAGAGCCTAACGACTGACCGCGGCTGGACTCGTTATGTATTACAGCAAAGCTCAGGCAAAAGACTCGCAATACCAACTCATCGATCAATACGCGCCGTTGGTCAAGCGCATCGCCTATCACCTGCTGGCGCGCTTGCCAGCCAGCGTGCAGGTCGATGACTTGATGCAGGCCGGCATGATCGGCTTGCTCGAGGCGTCGAAGAAATACGACGCCGGAAAGGGTGCGAGTTTCGAGACCTACGCTGGTATCCGCATCCGCGGCGCCATGCTCGATGAGGTTCGCAAGGGCGACTGGGCCCCGCGTTCGGTGCACCGCAATTCGCGGATGGTCAGCGATGCTATTCGTGCAATCGAAGCCAGAACGGGTCGCGACGCTAAAGATCAAGAAGTTGCGGCCGAACTTAAATTGAGTCTCGATGAGTACTACGGCATTCTGGGCGACACTCTGGGCAGCCGCTTGTTCAGCTTCGATGATTTGCTGCAGGAAGGTGAGCACGGGGAGTTTGGAGAGGATGCCGCCAGCGCCCATCCGGAACCGTCCCGCGATCTTGAAGACGAGCGTTTTCAACAGGCGCTGGCCGAGGCCATCGGCAACCTGCCCGAGCGTGAAAAGCTGGTGCTTTCGCTGTATTACGACGAAGAATTGAATTTGAAGGAAATCGGCCAGGTGCTGGGTGTCAGCGAATCGCGGGTGAGCCAGTTGCACAGTCAGTGCGCGGCGCGCCTGCGGGCTCGCCTTGGCGAGTGGCGCGGGCGCTGATCGATTCGCAAAAAGCACTATAGGCCGCTTACGAGCTTCATTCATGAGGCCCGCAACAGACCGTGAGCAGGTTCTGGGGATTCGGGATTTACGGAGGTTTACTTGGACAAGAATATGAAAATCCTCATCGTCGATGATTTCTCGACCATGAGACGGATCATCAAGAACCTCTTGCGCGATCTGGGCTTTACCAATACTGCCGAAGCGGACGACGGCACCACCGCGCTGCCGATGCTCAAGAGCGGCGGCTTCGATTTCCTCGTCACTGACTGGAACATGCCCGGCATGAGCGGCATCGATCTGCTGCGCGCCGTACGTGCAGACGAGCGCCTGAAGCATCTGCCCGTATTGATGGTCACCGCCGAGGCGAAGCGCGACCAGATCATCGAGGCCGCGCAGGCGGGCGTAAACGGTTATGTGGTCAAGCCATTCACGGCTCAAGTGCTCAAAGAGAAGATCGAAAAGATCTTCGAGCGCGTCAACGGCTGAAGCAGTAACGCCGCGAGGGCACTATGACGCAAGCAGACCAAAGCCTGGCGGAGTTCGAAGCGACTCTGAAGGCTCACGCACCCCAATTGATCGAGAGTTTGCAGCAGGGTCGCTTCGATGAAGCGGCACAGATGTTCAACGAGCTCAATCAGGCCCGTAACAACGGGCTCTACCAGGAAGTCGGCAAACTGACCCGCGAGCTGCATAACGCCATCGTCAAGCTCGAGATGGATACCTGCGCTACGGGCGGCGATCCGTCACCCATTACCGACGCCACCGATCGTCTTTCCTATGTCGTGGAAATGACCGAAAAGGCCGCCAACCGCACCATGGATCTGGTCGAGGAATCGGCGCCGCTGGTGAACTACGTCAGTTACGAAGCGCAAAGCCTGGTCGCCGACTGGCAGCGCTTCATGCGCAGGGATATGAATGCCGAGGAGTTCCGGGAGCTGGTTCGCCGCATTGACCAGTATTTGCAGCGCTCCCTGAGCGACAGCAGCCAGCTGTCTCAGAATCTCAGCGAAATCATGCTGGCGCAGGATTTCCAGGACCTGACCGGTCAGGTGATCAAGCGGGTGACCCGGCTGATCACCGAGCTCGAAAGCAACCTGCTCAAGCTGGTGCTGATGGCCGGACAGGTCGACCGCGTGGCTGGTATCCAGCATGACCGCGAAGCCATGCGCGCCGAGCAGGAAAAGAAAAAACAGGAAAAAGAGCCTTCCCATGGTGAAGGTCCGCAGATGCATGCCGATATACGTGAGGATGTCGTATCCGGACAGGACGATGTCGATGATCTGCTTTCGAGCCTGGGCTTTTAGGGGAAGGTGAATATGAGCTTCGACGCCGATGAAGAAATCCTCCAGGACTTCCTGGTAGAGGCCGGCGAGATTCTCGAACTATTGTCAGAGCAGCTGGTGGAGCTGGAAAGCAGCCCCGATGACACCGCCTTGCTCAATGCGATTTTTCGCGGTTTCCATACGGTAAAAGGCGGTGCCGGCTTTCTCCAGTTACATGAGCTGGTCGAGTGTTGTCACATCGCTGAAAACGTCTTCGACATCCTGCGCAAGGGTGAGCGTCGCGTCGACTCGGAATTGATGGATGTCGTGCTGCAGGCATTGGATTCCGTCAATGAAATGTTTGCCCAGGTTAGAGAGCGCACCACGGTAACCCCGGCGACTCCAGAACTGCTGGCGGCGCTGACGCGTCTGGCCGAGCCGGCCGGGGAAGACGAGCCGGTCGTCGAGACCCCAGCCGAGCCGGAGCCTGAGCCCGAAGCCGCAACGGCGGACAACGAATTCGAGCAGTTCCTTGGCGCGCTGGAAAATTCCGCCGAGGCCTCGACCGCAAGCGTCAGCGATGAGATCACTGACGAAGAATTCGAATCTTTGCTCGATCAGCTGCATGGCAAGGGTCAGTTTGCGGTGGAGCCCATTCCAGCACCGGCCGCACCGGTCGCTGGAGCGCCTGTGAGCGACGAGATTACCGACGACGAATTCGAGGCCCTGCTCGACCAGCTGCACGGCAAGGGTCACTTCTCCGAGCCGGCTACCGCTGCGCCTGTCCAGCCGGTCGAGGCACAGGTCAAGCCTGCCGCAGCAGGAGGTGATGAAATCACCGACGACGAGTTCGAAGCCCTGCTGGACCAGTTGCACGGCAAAGGTAAGTTCGAACCTGAAGCGGCGCCCGTAATTCCAACACCTGCTCCGGCCGCTCCCGTCGCCGCTGCATCCTCTGCGAAGAAAAGCACGCCCGCGAAATCCGCGCCTGCGGCAGCGCCAGGCAAAGCCGCCGTGGCTCCGGCCAAAACGGAGACGGCAGCCAAAGCTGCCCCTGCACCCGAGAAGCCGGCGAGCGAAGCCGAGACCACTGTGCGGGTCGATACCGCGCGGCTCGATGAAATCATGAACATGGTCGGCGAGCTGGTGCTGGTGCGTAACCGTCTGGTGCGTCTGGGCTCCAATAGCGGCGACGAAGCCATGGCCAAAGCTGTCTCCAATCTGGATGTAGTGACAGCCGATCTGCAGAGCGCCGTGATGAAGACGCGCATGCAGCCGATCAAGAAGGTCTTCGGACGTTTCCCGCGGCTGGTTCGGGATCTGGCCCGCAGCCTCAAGAAAGAGATCAACCTCGAGCTGGTCGGTGAAGAAACCGATCTGGACAAGAATCTCGTCGAGGCCCTGGCCGATCCGCTGGTGCACTTGGTGCGCAACGCCGTCGATCACGGTATCGAGACGCCGGAAGAGCGCGAAGCTGCCGGCAAGCCTCGGACCGGTAAGGTCGTGCTGTCGGCCGAGCAGGAAGGCGACCACATCCTGCTGCTCATCACCGATGATGGCAAAGGCATGGACGCCGAGGTTCTGCGTGCCAAGGCGGTGGAGAAAGGCTTGCTGGACAAGGATGCGGCCGACCGCCTGAACGATCTGGAATGCTACAACCTGATCTTCGCACCGGGCTTCTCCACCAAATCGGAGATCTCCGACGTGTCCGGCCGCGGTGTCGGCATGGACGTGGTCAAGACCAAGATTTCCCAGCTCAACGGCACGGTCAACGTGTTTTCCGCCAAGGGCCAAGGCTCGCGCGTGGTCATCAAGGTACCGCTGACACTGGCGATCATGCCCACGCTCATGGTGATGCTCGGCAATCAGGCGTTCGCGTTCCCGCTGGTGAGTGTCAACGAAATATTCCACCTCGACCTGTCCCGCACCAACGTGGTGGACGGCCAGGAAGTGGTAATCGTGCGCGACAAGGCGCTGCCGCTGTTCTACCTCAAACGCTGGTTGGTGCGTGGCGCCGAGCAGGAGGAGCAGCGCGAGGGCCATGTGGTGATTCTGAACGTCGGCAATCAGAGCATCGGCTTCGTCGTCGATCAGCTGGTGGGTCAGGAGGAAGTGGTGATCAAGCCGTTGGGCAAGATGCTGCAGGGCACACCGGGCATGTCCGGCGCGACCATCACCGGCGATGGCCGCATCGCCTTGATCCTCGATGTTCCGAGCATGCTCAAGCGTTACGCGCGCCGGATCTGATCAGTTCGCAGCGGTCCTGACGGGCCGCTATCGCTAGGAGCGTTTTAATGGCAGTCAAGGTCCTGGTGGTGGACGATTCCGGCTTCTTCCGCCGCCGTGTCTCGGAGATCCTTTCTTCCGACCCGAATATTCAAGTGATCGGAACCGCCACCAACGGGCGCGAAGCCATCGACAAGGCCATCGAACTGAAGCCCGACGTCATCACGATGGATTACGAGATGCCGATGATGGACGGCATCACCGCCGTGCGGCAGATCATGCAGCGCTGCCCGACGCCGGTTTTGATGTTTTCCTCGCTTACCCACGAAGGCGCCCGGGTAACCCTCGATGCGCTGGATGCGGGAGCGGTGGATTTCCTGCCGAAGAACTTCGAGGACATTTCCCGTAATCCGGAGAAGGTCAAGCGACTGCTGTGCGAGAAGGTCAACACGATATCGCGCAGCAACCGCCGCTATAGCAGCACCGCGGCAGCCGTAGCGCCGGCAGTTCGTCCTGCGGCTACTCCTGCGGGACTGGCTCCGGCGGCGCCGCGCACCGCAGCCCCAGCGCAGGCCTCGGCGGCGCCTCGGCGCAAGGCGTATCGGCTGGTGGCCATCGGTACCTCGACGGGCGGCCCGGTAGCACTTCAGCGTGTTCTGACTCAGCTGCCTGCCAGTTTTCCGGCTCCCATCGTATTGATCCAGCATATGCCGGCGGCCTTCACCAAGGCATTCGCCGAGCGGCTGGACAAGCTGTGCAAGATCCGCGTCAAGGAAGCCGAAGACGGCGACCTGCTGCGTCCCGGACTGGCACTGTTGGCGCCGGGCGGCAAGCAGATGATGGTCGACGGGCGCGGTGCGGTGCGCATCCTGCCGGGCGACGAGCGGCTGCACTATCGGCCCTGCGTGGACGTGACCTTCGGTTCCGCCGCCAAGGCGTTCACCGACAAGGTATTGGCGGTCGTGCTGACCGGCATGGGTGCCGATGGCCGGGAAGGCGCGCGCATGCTCAAGCAGAGTGGCAGCCAGGTGTGGACGCAGGACGAAGCCAGTTGCGTCATTTATGGCATGCCGATGGCGGTGGCCAAGGCCAACCTCAGCGACGCCGTCTATGGCCTCGATGACATCGGTCGCCATCTGAGCGAGGCCTGTATCTGATGGATGTACTCAGCCTGATCGGGCTGGTCCTCGCGTTCGTCGCCATCGTCGGGGGTAATTTTCTCGAAGGCGGTCATGTCTCGGCGTTGCTCAACGGTCCCGCCGCCCTGATCGTGCTGGGCGGTACGCTCGGCGCTGTGCTGCTGCAGACGCCGATGGCCGTGTTCATGCGGGCCATGTCGATCGTTGGCTGGATATTCTTCCCGCCGCGTGTCGACATGGCCCGTGGCATTAGCCTGGTCACAGGCTGGAGCGCCACGGCGCGTAAAGAAGGGCTGCTGGGCCTCGAACCGATCGCCGAAACCGAGTCCGACCCCTATGCCCGCAAGGGCTTACAGCTGCTGGTCGATGGCGCGGAGCCGGAAGTGATTCGCAGCATCCTCGAAGTCGATCTGTACACCCAGGAAACCCGCGATCTCCGTGCGGCGAAAGTGTTCGAAAGCATGGGCGGTTATTCGCCCACGGTAGGGATCATCGGAGCCGTAATGGGGTTGATCCACGTGATGGGCAATCTCGCCGACCCTAGCCAGCTAGGGAGTGGCATAGCTGTTGCATTCGTTGCCACCATCTACGGCGTCGCCTTTGCCAACCTGCTGGTATTGCCGATGGGTAACAAGCTCAAGAGCGTGGTGCAGAAACACACCGCCTACCGCGAAATGTTGCTCGAAGGCGTTCTGTCGATTGCCGAAGGGGAGAACCCCCGCTCGATAGAAATGAAGCTGCAAGGCTTCATGGATTAGGGTCTGTTGATGTTTCGTACGCGGCGCACGACGAAACATCAACAGACCCTAACGCCTACGGCGCGCAATTTCGCCGCCGCAACACGAGAATGAACATGGTAAACGCTCCGATCACAGCCACTCATCGCCACTACGCTACCGTTCCGATGGTGCGAGTGGCTGTGCCTGACCGTTCATATTCTTTGCGAGCGGCCTGACCATGGCCCGACGCAGAGCACATGAGGAGCCGGAGAACCACGAACGCTGGCTGGTTTCCTACGCGGATTTCATCACGCTGCTGTTCGCTTTCTTCGTGGTGATGTATTCGATCTCCTCGCTCAACGAGGGCAAATACAAGATCCTTTCCGACTCGCTCGTCGGCGTGTTCAATCAGGCCGACCGGGCGGTCAAGCCGATTCCGATCGGCGAAGAGCGGCCCCGCACTACTGAACCCGACGTCTCGCAAATAGACGAACCGCAATCGTCACGCGAGCCGATCGATCCGCTACAGAGCATCATGCAGAGTATGCAAGAAGCTTTCGCCGATCTGATCGACGCGAAACAGCTCACCGTTCGCGGTAACGAACTCTGGGTGGAGATCGAGCTGAACTCCAGCCTGCTGTTCCCCAGCGGCGATGCATTGCCCAACGATCATGCGTTCGAATTATTGGAAAAGGTTGCCGGGATTCTGGCGCCCTTCGATAACCCGATACATGTGGAGGGTTTCACCGACAATCTGCCGATCAGCACGACCAAGTTTCCAACTAACTGGGAGCTTTCCGCAGCGCGTGCCGGTAGTGTGGTGCGGATGCTCGCGGCCGATGGCGTCGACCCGTCGCGTCTGGCCGCGGTGGGCTACGGTGAGTTCCAGCCTATAGCCGACAACGCGACAGCGGAGGGCCGCGCGCGTAATCGCCGGGTAATACTGGTCATCTCCCGCAATCTCGATGTGCGGCGCAGCATCAGTGGGGTAGGGAGTGGTAATGCCCGAGCTGCCGGAGTGGCGCAGCACTCTGGCACACAATCTGCTTCCAGTGAGAGTCGTTAGGTGCCGCTTGCGGTGTCGTCAATTCTCCGTCGTCGGTCATGCCGACACGGCCTTTCCCGGTCTGGTTCGATCCGGATGGAAAACGAGTTATGAGAGTCTGGGCTGTAGCCAATCAAAAAGGCGGAGTGGGTAAAACCACCACCTCCATCGCACTCGCCGGATTGCTGGCCGATGCCGGCAAGCGGGTCGTGGCGCTGGATCTCGATCCCCATGGGTCGATGACGAGCTATTTCGGTCATGATCCCGATAATCTCGAGCACAGCGTCTTCGATCTGTTCCAGCACCAGGGTGCCGTGCCGGAGGGGCTGCCGTGGCAGTTGCTGTTGCCGACGAGTCACGAGCGGATCTCGCTGTTGCCGTCGAGTACGGTACTGGCGACTTTGGAGCGCCAGTCGCCGGGTCAGAATGGGCTCGGTCTGGTCGTTGCCAAGAGCCTTTCGCAGCTGTGGCAGGATTTCGATTACGCCATCATCGACAGTCCCCCGCTGCTCGGTGTGCTGATGGTCAACGCGCTGGCGGCCAGCCAGCAGCTGGTCATTCCGGTGCAAACTGAATTTTTGGCCATGAAGGGCCTTGAACGGATGGTCAGCACGCTCGCGATGATCAATCGCTCGCGCCGGCAGGCGTTGCCCTACACCATCGTGCCGACCATGTTCGACAGGCGTACCCAGGCATCGATGAATACCCTGAAGGTGCTGCGCAATAACTATCAGGCTAATCTCTGGCAGGCATACATCCCGATCGATACGCGCCTGCGCGATGCCAGCCGCGCCGGCGTCACGCCTTCGCAGCATGACGCCAACAGTCGAGGAGTCATTGCCTATCGCGCGCTGCTCAAGACGCTGCTGGCCGCGCAGGCTTCTCCGCAGGTTGCTTGAATACGACGTACGGCCCGATCACGGTTCAAGTTCGCCGTGGTCGTGGCCGATAGCCTATCCAGTTGGTTCGCACGAGTTGGTTTCATGAGCCGTACCCTTCTTAAAGAAAGCCGATCGCAACAGACGCTGCAGTCCTATCTCGACGCGCTGCTGCAGGATGCCGTCATGGAGTTGACCGAATCGGTCAGCCACGACGAGTTCCAGGCTGCAGTGCTCGAAGAGCAGCAACGCGACGTCCAGCGGGTGGTTCCGCTGCGGCAGTTCGTGCCCGAGCCGGAGCCGACTCCCGCGCCTGCGCCTGTAGTGGCGGAGCCGGAAGCTTTGCTTGAGCTGCCGCCCGAAACGCCGGCTGAGAAGGCGCCGGTACTGGTCGAACCGATTGCGGATATCAAGTTGCAGGCGCACCTGCCCGGTGGCCCGCCGGCACAAGGTGGCCAGCCGGAGTGGGGCGAGGAGCCCTTTGAATGCCTGCTGTTCGACGTGGCCGGCTTGACCCTGGCCGTGCCGTTGGTCAGCCTTGGTTCCATTTATCCGCTCGCTGGTCAGGACCTGACGCCGTTGTTTGGCCAACCCGCCTGGTTTCTCGGCATATTGCCAAGTCAGGCCGGCAATCTGAAGGTTCTGGACACGGCGCGCTGGGTCATGGCCGACCGCTATCGCGACGATTTTCGCGAGGGGCTTCAGTATGTGATTTCGGTGCAGGGATACGAATGGGGGCTGGCGGTGCATCAGGTCAGCCGCTCGATTCGCCTGGACCCGAGGGAAGTCAAATGGCGCTCGCAGCGCACTCAACGGCCATGGCTGGCCGGAACGGTGATCGATCATATGTGCGCGCTGGTGGATGTGGCCGCGCTTGCCGAACTGATCGCCAGCGGCGCGACCCGTCATCTCAAGGGCGTGCCGTCGTAGAGAATTGAACAACCAGGGGCGCGCGACGAAACGTCAACAGACCCTGAATAACCGATAGAATCGACCGCCACAGCGGCATATGAAGAGGTGGGGCTATGAAGATGACTTCCGCACAGGGTTCCGATGATCCGGTTCTGCAGTGGGTAACCTTCCGTCTGGACAACGAGACCTATGGCATCAATGTCATGCAGGTTCAGGAAGTGTTGCGTTATACCGAGATTGCACCGGTGCCGGGCGCGCCTAGCTATGTGCTCGGCATCATCAACCTGCGGGGCAACGTGGTCACGGTGATCGACACGCGTCAGCGCTTCGGTCTCGACACAGCACCTGTTTCCGACAACACCCGCATCGTCATCATCGAGGCGGATCGCCAGGTGGTCGGTATTCTGGTCGACAGCGTGGCCGAGGTGGTCTATCTGCGCCAGTCGGAGATCGAAACCGCGCCCAACGTCGGTAACGACGAGTCGGCCAAGTTCATTCAGGGTGTCTGCAACAAGAACAACGAGCTGCTGATTCTTGTCGAGCTGGACAAGATGATGAGCGAAGAAGAATGGGCGGACCTTGAGAGCATCTGACACATGATGGCGTCGCTGGTCGCGGCAGTCGTCGTGCTTGCCCTGTGCTGCCTGGCACTGCTGGGCTGCTGCATCTGGCTGTTCCGTCGCCAGCGGCAGCAAGCTCAGTTGCAAGCGCGTGAAGACGCGGCTCGCGACAAACGCATCAAGGAACTTGCCGCACGTCTGGATACCTACCTCGATGGCAGCGTGCGCATGGGCAAGAATCTGCACGAACTGTCACGGGTCGTTGCGCCTCTGCCTGAAAGGCTCACTCAGCTCGAGCAGCGCGATCCGAACAACTTCACCTTTTCCCAGGCCGCCAAGCTGATTGGCATGGGTGCCAGCGACGATGATCTGACGCAGTCCTGCGGGCTGTCCCAGTCGGAAGCCGAACTGATGCGCAAGCTGTATCAGGCGCGACGCAAGCCGAGCTAGGGCTGTTGGCGTTCCGTCGCGAGCCGCGTTGCTGCGCCAAATCTCCTAGGGCCGAACTTGTTCGGCCTCCTCAAATCTGTGGCCGAATGAATTCGGCCCTACGGACTTGAGCGTTCCAAAAAGAATTTCTCTGGTCGCTCAGTCGTCGGGAGCAGGCCCTAGGCTCCGTCCCCCATCCGTCGTTGCGGTTTCATAACGAACGCCCGCCGCAGTGAACGATATGACCATTGTTTCCTCCAAACCAGGACAGGGCTCTGCCATGTCCGTTGCAGGCCCATGCCCAACAGGGCGAGGAGGATGTGATGCTACGCATTCTGATGCTGTGTCTGCTGGTCGCGCCCACGTCGCTATGGGCAGCTGAAGCGCCGGTAGAGGTCGAAGGGGCGATGACCGTCAATGTGTTCCAGGCCAGGCAGCTGCATGAGCTGGGGGCGGTGTTCATCGATGTGCGTCCGAGCCGTGAATGGGGCTGGGGACATGTCGAAGGCGCGGTGCATATGGATCTGGCGAGCGAATTTCTCGGGCTGGCGCATACCGATTGGCCAAGAACCGTACCGCTGGTGGTCTATTGCGACAGCGAGGTCTGTCCGGCCAGCGCAGAGGCGGTTCGTCTCGCGGTCGCCTGGGGTTACGAGCAGGTGTTCTATTTCCGAGAAGGCTATTTCGCCTGGGTGCTGGCGGACTTCCCGCAGGAGAAGAGCGGCTTCAACGGCATTACGACGCTCAACGCTCAGGCCCATTGAGTAGCGGAACGTCCGGTGAATGCCGTTGCTCGGCAAAGCCGGGCGGGCATTTGCCCTTCAGATACCAAGCGAACGCGATGATTTCGGCGATGGTGCGATAAAGCGCCTCGGGTATGGCGTCGCCCAGTTCCAGACGCGCCAATAGTTTCACCAGCTCGGCATTTTCATAGATCGGTACTTCATGCTCACGGGCGATGGCCAGTATCGCTTCGGCCAGCTCGTCGTCGCCCTTGGCCGAGAGCGTGGGCGTGTTGGCGCCATCGTAGGTGAGCGCGATGGCCTGTCGCGGTGTGTGGGCGGTCATGCGGTTTCATCCACAAAGCGTTGATCGAGAGTGGTTCGCGGGCCTTGCGGTGGTGTTCCCTGGCGGCAGGCCAGTTCACTGACAGACAGCCCCGCTGTGACGAGACGCTGCCGCAGGTGATCCAGCTCCGCCGAGATCAGCGCGGCGGTACCGCTGCGTTCGGCCCATATCTGACTCGACAGGCTGCCCTGCAGCAGCTGCGCCTGCACCTGTATCAGGCCCAGGGGCGCCACATCGAAGGCCAGTTCGACTTTCCAGAGCGTTTCCGGTTTCTCCTTGCGGTTTTGCGCGGGTTCGTCTTCACGCTGGAACTTCACCTGCAGCGGGACGATGTCGCGCTGATCCCGCATCGGTATTTCGATCTGCCAGGTCGTGACCTGAGTGCCGTCCGGGTTGGTCTGGGTCTGGGCCAGGCTGGACAACTGATGCGTCTGTAGCCGCGATACCGCGGCCGCGGCAAGTTTCAGCAGCAATTCCAGGTCAGCCTCGTCGTCGGCATTTGACGCCAACCGGCTCGGCAATGGGAAGCTTTGCGCTTGCTGGCGTGCGTTGGGTTGTCCAAGCGCGCCCAGTGCATTGCGAGCAAAAGCCGGCAGCGCCTGTCCGAACGCTCCCCCGGCCTGCATGGCCTGCGGAGCGCCGCCCGGTAGCCCCGGCAACTGGGCGATCAGGCGGAGCAGGGCGGCTTTCATGTCGGTCGGCAGGTCGTCCGCCTGGCCGCTCAACAAACTGGATTCGAGAAATACGCCGCTGCGCGACAGCGCCTGCGCCAGCGTTTTTGCGTCGCTAAGCTGTTGCATGTCCGGAACCAGACCGAGCAAACGTTCGGCCGCGCCGCGCAATTGATCGGGCAATGCGGAGCTGGACCTGAGCGCGCCAAATAGCCCTTCGATAGAACCCTGGCGGCTATGTTGCGCAGTCAGCTGCTGGCCCAGCACCAGCTGATCGAGACGACCGCTCAACGGCATGAACGACAGGGACTGATCGCCCTGGACACGGGCAGTTATCAAGCTACCTGGCGTAAGGGGCATGGCCGATTCGACGTTCAGCTTCTGCCCAGCAAGAGGGGAGTTGAGCAGGCTGATCACGACCCTGAACAGGGTTTTGCCGTCCTGTTGTATTTGTTGGCTAGCCGTCACCTTTCCCTGCACGACCGTACCCAGCGGAAGCAGATCGAGGTCGATGCTGCTCTGCGGCTGACGGTTGCCGGGTTGCAGCGCGGCAATCAGGCGGGTGTCGGACAACGCTGTAACGAGCATGGCCGCTCCAGGCGCGGCCGCTCTGGCGCTGCTGGTTTCGACGGTTGCTTGCCGGCCGTTCTCTAAGGTCAGGCGCAGCGTCAGCTGAAAGCTCTGCAGCGCTTCCTTTATGCGGACGACCTCGGCTTCGGCACTTTCCCCGGCGACGAGCAGTCCCTGCATCGGTTGCAGCAGTTTCAACGCCATCTCGGCCGGCGATGCCGTCGGGCGAGACGGGCCGGAGGCGGGGATCGCCGGGGTACTTTTGATCTCGGTCATTTTTACTTAAATGCTCTTACAACCTTTCGCCTTTGTGGCCTTCGGTGCCGGGGCTCGGCATGTATAATCCGGCCGCCCGACCTGATCTCGCTGTAGCGGCCGGGCTTCTTCCATCTTGAGGGTAGCCCTAGCGTGTCCAGTCCCTTTCTAGAAGCTGCGGCGCTTTCCTGCGAGCGGGACTGGCGTCTGCTGTTCGAGAGGTTAGACCTACGGATCGCTAAAGGGGAAATGTTGCAGATCGCCGGCCCTAACGGCAGTGGCAAGACCAGTCTGCTGCGGCTGCTGTCCGGGCTGATGCAGCCAACCGCGGGGAAGGTGCTACTCAACGGTCAAGACCTCGAAAGCCAGCGCGGCGAACTGGCCCGCAATCTGTTGTGGATCGGCCACGCGGCGGGCATCAAAGGGTTGCTCAGCGCGGAAGAAAACCTGACCTGGTTATCTGCGCTGCATCAGCCTGCGACCCGCGATGCGATCTGGCAAGCGCTCGAGGCTGTCGGGTTGCGCGGTTTCGAGGATGTACCCTGCCATACGCTTTCGGCCGGCCAGCAGCGTCGCGTCGGGCTGGCCCGGTTGTATCTGTCGCCGCCGCCCTTGTGGATCCTCGATGAGCCCTTCACCGCACTCGACAAGCATGGCGTAGCGCAGCTCGAACGGCATCTGGCGACTCATTGCGAGCAGGGCGGCATGGTCGTGCTGACCACCCATCATTTGCTCGTCATGAAACCGGCGAGCTTTCGCGAAATCGATCTGGGGCAGCTGCCGCATGAGTAACGTGTTCACGCTGCTGCTGGCTCGCGAATCTCGACTGCTGTTTCGTCGGCCGGCTGAGCTGGCCAATCCGCTGGTGTTCTTCGCGATCGTCATCGCTTTGTTTCCCTTGGCCGTCGGCCCCGAGTCGCAATTGCTGCAAACGATCTCCCCCGGGCTAATCTGGGTGGCGGCTCTATTAGCTGTACTTCTCTCGCTGGACGGCCTGTTTCGCAGCGACTTCGAAGACGGTTCGCTCGAGCAGTGGGTCGTTTCGCCGCACCCTCTGGCTCTTCTTGTGCTCGCCAAGGTGCTGGCACACTGGCTGTTTTCCGGTCTGGCTCTGGTTCTGCTGGCACCTTTACTGGGACTCATGCTGGGCATGCCGGTCAGCGCGCTTCCGGTGCTGCTGGTCTCGCTTCTGTTAGGCACACCGGTGCTCAGCCTGTTGGGCGCAGTCGGGGCGGCGTTGACTGTCGGCCTTAAGCGTGGAGGCTTGTTGTTGGCGCTACTCATTCTTCCGCTCTATATCCCCGTGCTGATTCTGGGCAGTGGGGCTCTGCAAGCGGCGTTGCAGGGGCTGCCTGCTCTCGGTCACCTATTATGGCTTTCCAGCCTGACTGCACTGGCAGTCACGCTGACTCCCTTTGCAATAGCCGCTGGCCTGAAAATCAGCGTCGGTGAATGACGGGTTGCACGATGTATTTTTCCAGTATTGATACGCGAATTGCCGATGCGAGACGACCGGTTTCGATGAATTTACTGATTGCGAACAAGTGGGTGCTGGCCTCTTTCGAGGCAGTATCGGCAGACGCCGTGGAAGTGAGGCGGGTTCTATGAACTGGACATGGTTCCATAAGCTGGGTTCGCCCAAATGGTTCTACGAGATCAGTAGCCGCTGGATGCCGTGGCTGGCCTGGGCGTCGCTGATTCTGATCGGCGTAGGAGTAGTCTGGGGCCTGGTGTTTGCGCCGCAGGATTACCAGCAGGGGAACAGCTTCCGGATCATATATATCCACGTGCCGGCAGCATTTCTGGCCCAGTCGATCTACGTGATGATGGCGGTGGCCGGTATCGTCGGGCTGGTGTGGAAGATGAAACTGGCCGACGTCGCGTTGCAGCAGGCCGCGCCCATTGGCGCTTGGATGACATTTATCGCGCTGCTTACCGGCGCGGTATGGGGCAAGCCGACCTGGGGCGCCTGGTGGGTATGGGACGCACGGCTGACATCGATGCTGATTCTGCTGTTCCTGTACTTCGGCATCATCGCTCTGGGCCAGGCGATCACCAACCGCGACAGCGCGGCAAAGGCCTGTGCGGTTCTCGCCATCGTCGGGGTGGTCAACATTCCGATCATCAAATACTCGGTGGAGTGGTGGAACACCCTGCATCAGCCAGCGACTTTCACCGTGACGGAGAAGCCGGCCATGCCAATGGAAATGTGGCTGCCGCTGCTGGTCATGGTGTTGGGTTTCTACTGCTTCTTCACGCTGGTGCTGTTGATGCGCATGCGCCTGGAGGTGCTGCGCCGCGAGTCGCGAAGCAGCTGGGTCAAGGCTGAAGTGAGCGCGCTGGTGGGCAAGTCATGAACTTCTCGTCGTTTTCCGAATTCATCGCCATGGGGAATCATGGCCTGTATGTATGGACGTCGTACGGCATCAGCCTGACTGTCCTGATCCTGAACGTGGCGCTGCCAATGATGGCGCGCAGACGTTATCTGCAAGACGAGGCGCGCCGTTTGCGCCGGGAGGAGATGAAGTGAATCCTGTGCGCAAAAAGCGTCTGTTCATCGTGCTGGCCATTCTGGCCGGTGTGGGCATTGCGGTGGCGCTGGCGCTGACCGCTCTGCAAGAGAACATCAACCTCTTCTATACGCCGACGCAGATCGCCGCGGGCGAAGCGCCGGAAGGTACGCGGATTCGTGCCGGCGGCCTGGTCGAAGCCGGCTCGGTGACACGCAGCAGCGATTCGCTCACCGTCTCCTTCCGCGTTACCGATAACAACGAAACGGTCACCATCCAGTATCAAGGCATCCTTCCCGATCTGTTTCGTGAAGGGCAAGGCATCGTCGCCCTTGGGCGGGTCAATGCTGATGGCGTTCTGATTGCTGACGAGGTACTGGCCAAGCACGACGAAAACTACATGCCGCCGGAAGTCAGCCAGGCGCTGGAGAAGAGCGGGATGATGAAGCATTACGAAGGCGACAAGCAGGAGTATGCGAAATGATCCCCGAGCTCGGCCATCTGGCAATGATTCTGGCGCTGTGTCTGGCCGTCGTGCAGGGCACGCTTCCGCTGATCGGCGCCTGGCGGGGCGACCGCCAGTGGATGGGGCTGGCACAACCGGCGGCCTGGGGGCAGTTCAGTTTTCTGGCATTTTCCTTTGCCTGCCTCACATACGCCTTCATGGTAGATGATTTCTCCGTCGCCTATGTTGCGCAGAACTCCAACAGTGCCTTGCCTTGGTATTACAAATTCAGCGCCGTTTGGGGCGCGCATGAGGGCTCGCTGCTGCTGTGGGCTTTCATCCTGGCAGGCTGGACCTTCGCGGTAGCGATCTTTTCGCGGCAACTACCGGAGGACATGCTGGCCCGGGTACTGGGCATCATGGGATTGATCAGCATCGGTTTCCTGCTGTTCCTGATCGTCACTTCCAACCCATTCGAGCGCCTGCTGCCGCAGGCACCGATGGATGGCCGTGATCTCAATCCGCTGCTTCAGGACTTCGGTCTGATCGTGCACCCGCCAATGCTCTATATGGGCTACGTCGGTTTCTCGGTGGCCTTTGCGTTCGCCATTGCCGCGCTACTCGGTGGCCGTCTGGATGCTGCATGGGCGCGCTGGTCGCGTCCCTGGACCCTGATTGCCTGGGCCTTTCTCGGCGCCGGTATCGCGCTGGGTTCGTGGTGGGCCTATTACGAACTGGGCTGGGGCGGCTGGTGGTTCTGGGATCCGGTGGAAAACGCATCCTTCATGCCCTGGCTGGTGGGTACCGCACTGATCCATTCGCTGGCCGTGACGGAAAAGCGCGGCGTCTTCAAGAGCTGGACGGTCCTGCTCGCGATTGCTGCCTTCTCGCTCAGCCTGTTAGGCACCTTCCTGGTCCGCTCTGGTGTACTGACTTCGGTTCATGCCTTCGCCACCGATCCGGAGCGCGGCGTCTTCATTCTCGCGTTTCTGCTGTTGGTAGTAGGCGGCTCGCTGACCCTGTTCGCCCTGCGTGCGCCAGTGGTGAAGAGCCAGGTCGGTTTCGGCCTGTGGTCGCGTGAAACGCTGCTGCTGGTCAACAACCTGCTGTTGGTGGTCGCCACGGCCGTGATTCTGCTGGGAACGCTGTATCCGCTGCTGCTCGATGCGCTGTCGGACACCAAGCTCTCGGTCGGGCCGCCCTATTTCAATGCGATGTTCCTGCCGCTCGTCGGGGCATTAATGCTTGCGCTTGGCGTGGGCGTGCTGGTGCGCTGGAAAGACACTCCAGTGAAGTGGCTAGTGAGCATGCTGACGCCGGTACTGATCACCAGCGCCGTGCTTGGCGGCTTGGGTTCGATGCTGTTCGGGGACTTCCATTGGGCGGTGCTGGCGGTCTGTCTGCTGGCCGCTTGGGTGGTTACCGCCGGGGTACGCGACATTCTCGACAAGACCCGCCACAAGGGTCTGCTGAAGGGCGTGCGGAGCCTGGCGCCCAGCTACTGGGGCATGCAGCTGGCGCATCTTGGGCTGGCGGTCTGCGCCATAGGGGTAGTGCTGACGAGCCAGCAGAGCGACGAGCGCGACCTGCGTCTCGCCCCTGGCGAATCGCTGGAGCTGGGCGGTTACAGCTTTGTCTTCGAAGGTGCCGAGCATTTCGAAGGCCCCAACTACACGTCCGACAAGGGCACCATTCGCGTCTTCGATGGCGACAAGCAGGTCGCGACCCTGCATCCCGAGAAGCGGCTCTACACCGTGCAGCAGATGCCGATGACCGAGGCGGGCATCGACGCAGGTTTCACTCGTGATCTCTATGTGGCTCTTGGCGAGCCTCTGGAAAACGGCGCCTGGGCGGTGCGGGTGCACATCAAGCCGTTCGTTCGCTGGATCTGGCTGGGCGCTTTGATGATGTCCCTGGGTGGTGTGCTCTCGGTCACTGACAAGCGTTACCGAGTGAAAGTCAGAACGCGTGTCCGCGAGACGCTCGGTTTGGCCCAGCAAGGAGCCTGAGATGAAAAGATTATTGATGTTGCTGCCGTTGGCGATTTTCCTCCTGGTGGCGGGTTTCCTCTACAAGGGGCTGTACCTCGACCCCACGGACATCGGCTCGACGATGATCGGAAAACCGATGCCGTCGTTTTCTCTGCCCTCGCTCGAGGATCCGCAGCGGCTGGTCAGCGCTGAAGACATCAAGGGCAAACCGGCACTGGTGAACGTTTGGGCAACCTGGTGCCCGACCTGCAAGGCCGAGCATGAGATGCTAAACAAGCTGGCCGCCCAGGGAGTCCTGGTGTACGGCATCAACTACAAGGACAACGGCGATGCGGCTCGCGACTGGTTGCAGATGTTCGGCAATCCGTACGGCTTCAATGTCGAGGATCCCGACGGCAGTCTAGGTCTTGACCTAGGTGTCTATGGCGCGCCGGAGACCTTCGTCGTCGACAAGCAGGGCATCATTCGCGACAAATTCGTCGGAGCCATCGATGAGCGCGTCTGGACCGAAAGGCTCGGGCCGCTCTATCAGGCACTGGTGAACGAGCAATGATCCGCTTCCTCGCTACCGCTTTGCTGGGCCTTCTGCTCAGCCTCGCTGCCCATGGCGCAATCGATACCTATGAATTCAAGAGCGAGGCCGACCGGGAGCGATACCGTACGCTGATCGAGGAGCTGCGCTGCCCCAAGTGCCAGAACCAGAACATCGCCGACTCCAACGCGCCCATTGCCATGGATCTGCGCCGCGAAATCTATCGCATGCTGGATGAAGGGCAGAGCAACGAGCAGATCGTCGACTACCTCGTCGCTCGTTATGGCGACTTCGTGCGCTACAAGCCGCCTGTCAATGCCAAGACACTCGTGCTCTGGTACGGCCCGATTGCCTTGCTGGCGCTGGGGTTCGTCGTGCTGGCAATCATCCTGATACGCCGCCGCCGAGGCGCAGCTAGCCAGGCGTCGAACACACTTTCCGAGGCCGAACGCACGCGCCTCGCCACGTTGCTGGATAAAAAAGAACCATGATCGATTTCTGGATAGGTGCGGGCCTGCTGTTGCTGGCCGCCCTGGCGTTCCTGCTGCTTCCGGTGTTGCGGGGGCGTCGCTTACAGGCCGAAGAGGACCGGACGGCGCTAAACGTCGCGCTTTACCAGGAGCGGCTCGGTGAGCTGACCGCACAGCAATCGGCCGGAACCCTTACGTTGGAGCAGTACGAGATGGGCCGCGCCGATGCGGCACGGGAGCTACTCGACGACACCGAGGGTAGTGACGCACATCGCAGCAGCAACCTGGGCCGGGCCGTTCCGCTGATTGTGGCCATCCTGGTGCCCTTATTTGGCTATGGTCTGTATATGCAATGGGGTGCGAGCGACAAGCTGCAACTGACGCGGGAGTTCGCGGTGCAGCCTGGAAGCATCGAAGAGATGACGGCGAGGCTTGAGCGCGCGGTCAAGGCACAGCCCGAGTCTTCCGAGGCATGGTATTTCCTGGCCAGAACCTACATGAGCCAGGAGCGTCCGGCCGATGCAGCGGCAGCTTATGAGCAGGTCGTCAATCTGGCCGGGCGCCAGCCTGAACTGCTGGGACAGTGGGCGCAGGCGCTCTATTTTGCCGAAGGTCGGAGCTGGACGCCGCGCATGCAGCAACTCACCGATGAAGCCCTGCAGGCAGACCCCCATGAGGTCACCAGCCTTGGCCTGCTCGGCATCGCCGCTTATGAAAACGAGCGGTTCGATGAAGCAATAGGCTTCTGGGAACGACTGGTGGCGACCTTGCCTGCCGAAGACCCTTCGCGTGAGGCCATCCAGGGCGGCATCGCCCGAGCGCGGGAGCAGCTGGGCGAAACGGCTTCTGACAGCGTGTCGAAACCCGCTGGCGAGCCGGTTGCAGCTAGCGGTGCTGCCCTGACGGTCGATGTGCAGCTGGGCGCCGCACTTGCAGACAAAGTTCAGCCTACTGATACGGTATTCGTCTTTGCTCGTGCGGTTTCCGGCCCGCCGATGCCGCTGGCGGTGAAGCGCCTGACAGTGGCCGATCTGCCGGCTACCGTCAGTTTGTCCGACGCCGATGCAATGACTCCGCAGCTTCGCTTGTCCAACTTCGAGCAGGTCAGGTTGTTCGCTCGCGTTTCCCGGGATGGAGACGCGACCCGGGGCGAATGGCAAGGCAGCAGTGAGCCATTGACGTTGAACAATGAAGATGCGATTGAACTGACAATCGATCAACCGGAAGCGCCCTGATGTAGAGGCGCTCAAGAGGGCAGGGCTAATGGTGAGAGGTTCGGTTTCGGCAGGTGTCTCTTTCCTGCCTCGAATGGGCGCTGTAACGATGCTGGCGCTGCTGCTGGGCGCTTGTGCCGGCAATCCGTATCAGGCTTCGGAACCGGCACCTACGCCGACTCCGCCAGTGTCCGAACCTCGCGAGCCGGTCATAAGCCCGCCCCCCGTGCGCACGCCGCCGGCACCGCGCCC
Organism: Stutzerimonas stutzeri; assembly: GCF_024448955.1. Lineage (GTDB taxonomy): Bacteria > Pseudomonadota > Gammaproteobacteria > Pseudomonadales > Pseudomonadaceae > Stutzerimonas > Stutzerimonas stutzeri_AQ. The sequence continues at coordinate 228,080 of NZ_JAMOIH010000001.1, read as the reverse complement.
GCCCGCCACGCAAAAAAGCCATCCGCGCTACGCACCGCCACCGCATGCTCCTGCGCATTGGGACAATCGATTGGGCGTCTATGTTGTGGAGGGGCGGAACATGTTCTATCGCGAGCGGCTTTACTACCGCTGGGATGGCGACTGGTATTGTGCCGGTCGTCCCGACGGGCCCTGGGAGCCGGTTGCGCCTCCCAGTGTCCCAACAGGATTGCGCGGTCTGCATTGATGCTTTTTAACCGGTCGTGCTAAAGGCCAATCGAAAATGGCCGATACAGGCTTCAGTCGCAGTAGACTCCCGAGCAGCCTTGTAGGCTCGCCCTTCGTAACCAGTTCATCCGGAGCGGATCCATGAGTGCAGCAGTCAAACGTCTTGAGGAAACCGGCAACGCCTTGCGCGATGCGATGGTGCAACAGGACTGGACCGCCATCAGTGTCTTGGATCTGCAATGCCGGCAGGTTGTCGAAGCTGCGATGAATGAAGCCCGCGAGGACGAGCCGGCGATTCGTCAACGCCTGGAGGAGTTGGTGAGCCTCTATCGCGAGCTGGTCACGACTTGTCAGGCCGAGCAGCGTCGTGTCGCTGATGAGCTCATTCAGCTCAACCAATCCAAGCACGGCGCTAATGTTTATAAGTTGTTTGGTTGACTCACTCGCTCGGCTTACCATCCGCAAGCCTGACTCCCTTCCGTTATCGCCAAGCTCTGGCCTGTTGCTTCGTCGATCGCAAGCCCCTCTGCCGATTACAAGGCGCGCGTTGGCCGAATAAATTCGGCCCTACGTTTGATGCTAGCCCGCAGATGACTACCGAAACATGACCGTAGGGTCGAACTTGTTCGGCCTTGGCTAAGCAAGCGCCTCTTGGCCCAATACACGCTCGCCTTGGCATCGCCGACCCATTCGCGGCCGTCTATGTCTTGCGACCGCCGATGCGGGGAAACCCCTTCGTCAGCGACCACGCTTACGTCAGTTCGATTGTTTTACCTAAGCCTGCCTGTTTATCCTTCTGCGTTTACTAGCGAAATTCGACGCTTTTTCTACTCTTTGTCGTTGAACCACGTCATAAATTTGACTCGACGCGTTTTTTTTAATTAACTACGTCTCATCTGCCGAGACGTAGTCGTTTCTGCCGGAGACGAGCGCAGGCCTCCTATCAGCCTCTAGAGCTATAAACAAGATGTGGCGTGAAACCAAGATTTTGTTGATAGACGACGACAAGGATCGTCGCCGGGATTTGGCGGTCATTCTCAGCTTTTTGAGTGAAGACCATATCGCTTGCGCCAGCAGCGAATGGAAAGCCGCCGTCGATGCGCTGGAATCGAGCCGCGCCGTGCTGGGCGTCCTGCTGGGTGCGGTGTCGGCCAAGGGCGGCGCGGTCGAACTGCTCAAACAGATCAGCAAGTGGGACGAGAACCTTCCGCTCATGCTGATTGGCGAGCCCGCCCCGGCGGATTGGCCTGATGAGATCCGTCGTCGGGTGCTGACCAGCCTTGAAATGCCGCCGAGCTACAACAAATTGCTCGATTCGCTTCATAGGGCTCAGGTCTATCGGGAAATGTATGACCAGGCGAAGGCGCGCGGACGACAGCGCGAGCCCAACCTGTTTCGCAGCCTGGTGGGCACCAGCCGCGCGGTGCAGCATGTCCGGCAGATGATGCAGCAGGTCGCCGATACCGAAGCGAGCGTATTGATCCTCGGTGAGTCGGGAACTGGCAAAGAGGTCGTTGCACGCAACCTGCATTACCATTCCAAGCGCCGCGGCGGGCCTTTCGTGCCCGTCAACTGTGGAGCGATTCCGGCTGAACTGCTGGAAAGCGAGCTGTTCGGTCATGAAAAAGGCGCGTTTACGGGGGCAATCACCTCCCGTGCCGGTCGTTTTGAACTCGCTGAAGGCGGAACTCTGTTCCTCGACGAGATTGGTGACATGCCGTTGCCAATGCAGGTCAAGCTGTTGCGGGTTCTGCAGGAGCGCACCTTCGAGCGTGTGGGCAGCAATCGCACCCAGAATGCCGACGTACGCATCATCGCAGCGACCCACAAGGATCTGGAGAAGATGATCGTGGACGGCAGTTTCCGTGAGGATCTGTATTACCGTCTCAATGTGTTCCCCATCGAAATGGCACCTCTGCGCGAGCGTATCGAGGACATTCCGTTGCTGATGAACGAGCTCATCTCGCGTATGGAGCACGAGAAGCGCGGCTCCATCCGTTTCAATTCGGCGGCCATCATGTCGCTTTGTCGTCATGACTGGCCTGGCAACGTGCGAGAGCTGGCGAACCTGGTCGAGCGTATGGCAATCATGCATCCGTACGGCGTGATCGGCGTTATGGAGTTGCCGAAGAAGTTCCGCCATGTGGATGATGACGACGAGCAATACGTGGTCGACTTGCAAGACGAAATAGAGGCACGCGCGACTATCAACACCCCCCTTGTCGCAGCCGGGACGCAGGCCATGTTGCCCATCGAGGGTCTCGATCTAAAGGAGTACCTGGGCAATCTCGAGCAGGGCCTCATCCAGCAGGCCCTTGAGGACGCTGGCGGCGTCGTGGCACGTGCCGCTGAGCGCTTGCGTATCAGACGGACGACGCTGGTCGAGAAGATGCGCAAGTACGGTATGAATCGACGCGAAGACGATCTCGACGAGTAAACCTGTTTGCACCGCCGCCGTTCTGGCGGCGTAACGCCTGCCTTTCTCCGCCTTCTGGGCATGATCCTTGCTGCTAGTCATTTCACCGACCATCTTTTTGACGGATACGCGTGCCAGTGACCTCAGCATTCTCTTCATCGGCTCCCCGACGACCGGCCGAAACGACCGCGAGCGAAGAGCTTGAGCAATCGCTCGAGTTGTTTACCCGCATGTCCGGCCGGTTGGGCGAATCCCAGCAGCTGCTGCAGATGCGCGTAGCCGAGTTGAAGGATCAGCTGGCTGAAACCAGCGCGCAGCGCCGACGTGAATTCGACGAGAAGGAGCGTTTGGCCAACCGGCTGCAGAGTCTGCTGGATCTATTGCCCGGCGGCGTCATCGTGATCGATGCGCAGGGCGTGGTTCGAGAAGCCAATCCAGTTGCCCAGGAGCTTCTCGGCGAGCCGCTGGAAGGTGCGCTCTGGCGCGAAGTGATCGCCCGCAGCTTCGCCCCACGCAGGGACGATGGTCATGAAATTTCATTGAAGGATGGGCGTCGCGTGTCCATCGCCACGCGCTCGTTGAACGGCGAGCCAGGCCAGCTGGTATTGCTGACCGATCTGACCGAGACGCGGCGGTTGCAGGAGCAATTGGCGCGCCATGAGCGTTTGTCTGCGCTGGGGCGGATGGTGGCATCGCTTGCTCATCAGATTCGCACACCGCTTTCCACGGCGCTGCTTTATGCAAGCCATCTGGAGCAGGGTGGGCTGACTGTCGAGCATCAGCAGCGCTTTGCCGGACGTCTGAAGGACCGGCTGCACGAGCTGGAGCATCAAGTTCGCGACATGCTGGTTTTCGCTCGGGGCGATCTGCCGCTGGAGGACCGCCTGACCCCAGCCGAGTTGCTCGCATCGCTGCGTGCGGCGGCCGAGGCGCGAGTGGGCGATATCGCCATACGTTGGCAATGCGATGCGCACTCAGGTGCGCTGCTGTGCAACCGCGACACGCTGGTCGGTGCATTGCTCAATCTGATCGAGAATGCGCTTCAGGCTACCGGCAACGACCGCCGGCTAAAGGTGCATCTCTACGCTCGGGCTTCAGCGCTGCGCATCAGTATCAGCGACAACGGTTCGGGCCTCGACGCCACGACTCTGGCACGCCTCGGCGAGCCCTTCTTCACCACGAAGGCGACCGGGACCGGGTTGGGACTGGCGGTGGTCAAATCAGTAGCGCGGGCGCATTCCGGTTCGCTCGAGCTGCGCTCGCGGCCGGGTCGAGGTACCTGCGCCACCTTGCAACTGCCGCTGCTTGCAGTGCTATCACCGGCAATTTCGGAGTGAGGCCCATGGCTGCGAAGATTCTATTGGTCGAAGACGACCGCGCATTGCGTGAGGCGCTGGGCGATACCCTCGAACTCGGCGGCTATGCCTACCGCGCGGTCGAGAGCGCCGAAGCCGCGTTGCAGGTACTAGAGCAAGAAAGTTTTGGCTTGGTCGTCAGCGATGTGAACATGCCCGGTATGGACGGTCACGCGTTGCAGGCTCTGATTCGTCAGCGATACCCCCAGGTGCCGGTCTTGCTGATGACTGCATACGGAGCCGTCGAGCGCGCAGTCGAGGCTATGCGTCAGGGGGCTGTTGACTATCTGGTCAAACCGTTCGAGCCGAAGATGTTGCTTGGGCTGGTTGCTCGGCACGCCTGCGGCCAGCTGGGCACGCTCGACCAACAGGGGCCCGTCGCCGTCGAACCGGCGAGCCGGCAGCTGCTGGCACTGGCCGCCCGTGTCGCTCAGAGCGACTCGACGGTGCTGATTTCCGGTGAATCCGGAACTGGCAAAGAGGTGTTGGCCTGCTACATCCATCAGCAATCGGCACGTGCGAACAACCACTTCATCGCGATCAACTGCGCGGCGATACCGGACAACATGCTCGAGGCGACGCTGTTCGGCCACGAGAAGGGTGCGTTCACCGGTGCCATCGCGACTCAGCCGGGCAAGTTCGAGCAGGCCGACGGCGGTACGCTGCTGCTCGATGAGATATCCGAAATGCCACTGGCGCTTCAGGCCAAGTTGCTGCGCGTATTGCAGGAGCGCGAGGTCGAGCGTGTCGGTGGCCGTAAACCAATCCCGTTGGATATTCGTATCGTCGCTACCACCAACCGCGATCTGGCTGACGAGGTTCGCGGTGGGCGTTTCCGTGAAGATCTGTTCTATCGCCTTTCCGTGTTTCCGCTCGCCTGGCCCGCGTTGCGTGATCGACCTGCGGACATCGTGCCGCTTGCCGAGCGACTGCTGGCCCAACACGCCGTGAAGATGCGTCAGCCGAACGTCCGGCTGACGGCCGAGGCGCGTCAATGCCTGCTCAGCCATCCATGGCCCGGCAATGTCCGCGAGCTGGACAACGCCATTCAACGCGCCTTGATTTTGCAGCAGGGCGGTCTGATTCGGCCGGATGATCTGTGCCTGACTAATCTGGCCGGGTTTGCCTCGCGAGCGCCGATCGCGGCGGTTGATGCCGTGCCGTCGATGTCGGCAGCCGTAGCGCCGCCAGTGCCGACCGAGGCGGCTGGCGCCCTGGGAGAAGATCTGCGTCGTCGTGAGTTCGAACTGATCATCGATACCTTGCGTGCCGAACGTGGCCGCCGCAAGGAGACGGCTGACCGCCTGGGCATCAGCGCGCGAACACTGCGCTACAAACTTGCCCAGATGCGTGACGCCGGGATGGACCTGGATGCCGCCTTGTATGCCAGCTGAAAACCCTTGGGCGTTCGGTACGGTTGGCTCTGATAAGCTCGACCGTCAATGCTCATGAGGGTTTGGATATGGATGAAGGGTTCTGGCAACGGCGCTGGGCGCGTAACGAGATCGGCTTCCATCTGAACGAGGTCAACCCTTATCTACGCCGTCACTGGCCGGGGCTGCAATTGGCCGAAGGGGCGCGAGTGCTGGTGCCGCTGTGCGGCAAGAGTCTCGACATGCCCTGGCTGGCCGCGCAGGGCTTCGCAGTGCTCGGTGTCGAGCTGAGCGAACGTGCAATTGAAGACTTTTTTGCCGAACAAGGCCTGACCGCCGAGCTAAGCACCCGTGGCGACTTCAAGCTGTATTGTGCCGGAGCGCTGGAAATTCTCTGTGGTGATTTCTTCGCCCTGACCCGCGGCGATGTGGCGGGCTGTGAAGGGCTTTACGACCGCGCTGCGCTGATCGCGCTGCCGGCGGACATGCGTCAGCGCTATGTCGAACACCTGACGAGCATTCTTGCGCCGAGCTGCCAGGGTTTGCTGATCACGCTGGATTACGAGCAGGAGCAGATGTCTGGTCCGCCATTCGCTGTGAGTGACGCTGAGGTTCGCCAATCCCTGGGCTCGCATTGGGACATCGACCTGCTGGAACGGGCAAACGTGCTGGATGGCAATTGGAAGTTTCTGCAGCGCGGTCTGTCGCGTCTGGAGGAGAACTGTTATCGACTCGGTGTGCGGCGGTAGGGTGTTTGCAAGGCCTGCAAAGCGGCGATGTCGTTGCAGGCTCGCGATCACCTCATGATTTCCTTCGCATCATTGATTGCTTTGCAGCTGGCGAATGAACACGTCGGCCTCATCTATCGCCCGCTGCATGTCGGCCAGTAACTGATCGACGTTCCCCTCCAGCGTGCGGTATTCCCCCTGCAGTGCACCGATGGCACGGGCGTTGAGGTTGTGTTTGAGAAACAGCACCTGATCGCGCAGCACGTCGAGCACGGGGTCGATGCGCTTTTCTGCCGCCTTCATGCGTTGCAGCAGCACTCGATAGTCTTTCTGGGTGCGCTCCAGGTCCTTGGCGCTGGCTGCCTTCAGGCTCGCATTGTTGTACTCACCGAGTTCTTGTTTCCACTCCTTGAACAGTGCATTGGCGACGTCCTCGACCGCCTCGATCCTGTTTCGCACATCGCGCGCGCTGCTCTCGCTGGCTTCGAATTCGCTATTGAGCGCCTCGTAGCGCTCTTCCAGCTCACCACCTTGTACCTGCACCACGCTGCGATAGCGCTCCAGGGCGTCCTTGAATTGTTCCTTGGCTTGTTGTTGGGAATCGCGGGCATCTTCAACACGGTCCACCAGAATGTCGCGCTTGTGCAGGCCGACCTTTTCCATTGCGGAGTAGTAGGCGCTCTGGCAGCCGACCAGGGCAAGCAGGGCGAAACCGAGTAGGACGAAGCGGCGCATGGTGATGTTCCTTGTTCGATGAATGCGCTTGGTTCGACAGGCATACAGCCTCTATGTGCAAAGTCTGGGCGAAAAAAGGGCGGCTTAACAGACTGTTTGAAAACTACTGCGCTCGGTTATGCCGCGTTAAAAACAGGCTCGGAATGCTCATTTACAACTCGTAAACTCCGCTTCCTCGCCTGTTTTTGCTTTGCCTAACCTTCGCTCACTACGTTTTCACACGGTCTGCTAAGCCGCCCTTGTCCCGCCGCGCTCGGTTAGCCGCGCTGACGCAGGGCTTCGATACGGTCTTCCAGCGATGGGTGCGTCATCAGCAGTCCGGCCAGGCCGTTGCGCAGTGCGCCGTTGATGCTGAACGCCTTGAGGCTGTCTGGCATGTCTACCGGCACGCCCTGTTCCGCACGCAGGCGCTGGAGGGCGCCGATCATGGCGGAGGTGCCGGCCAGCTGTGCGCCTGCCTCGTCGGCGCGGAACTCACGTTTGCGCGAGAACCACATGACGATGATGCTGGCGAGGATGCCTAGTACCAGCTCGGCGAAAATGGTGGCGACGAAGTAGCCGATACCGTGGCCGTCTTCGTTCTTGAGAATCGCCTTGTCGACGAAGTTGCCGAAGATCCGCGCAAAGAACATGACGAAGGTGTTCACCACGCCCTGAATCAAAGCCAGAGTGACCATGTCGCCGTTGGCCACGTGTCCGATCTCATGTGCCAGTACCGCCTTTACCTCGTCTGGTGAGAAGCGCTCCAGCAGGCCCTGACTGACGGCGACCAGCGCGTCGTTCTTGTTCCAGCCAGTGGCGAAGGCGTTGGCTTCATAGGCGGGGAAAATGCCCACTTCCGGCATCTTGATTCCAGCGTCGCGGGAAAGCTGTTCGACGGTTTGCAGCAACCACTGTTCGTGTCGGGTGCGCGGCTGGCTGATGATTTCCGTGCGGGTACTCATCTTCGCCATCCACTTGGAAATGAACAGCGAAATAAGTGCTCCAGCGAAGCCGAATACCGCACAGAAAGCCAGCAGGCTGCCGTAGTTCTGACCCGTATAGCGATCCACCCCGAGTAGCTTCAGGGTGACGCTGGCAACGACCAGTACAGCCAGGTTGGTGGCCAGAAACAAGAAAATGCGCATCATGTTGCGGCAGACTCCAAGGGGAACAATAAGGAACGATAGGCTATATAAGGTGCCGGTCGGCGCTATTCAACCGAGCGACTATTTCAAGCTATGTCGCCTATGGTGCGGGTGCGCTCAGGGTCAGCTGGAGAGCGAGCTAGTGAACAGCTGACGGGTCAGGTGCGCCAGTCGTTCGCCATGGCCGTCGCGTAGCGCCTGGCGCATTTGCTGGGCCAGGCTCGAACGTACCCGATGCACGCTGGGAGGTAGTGTTTCGTCAGTCTGCGCGACGTCGGGGACGGAGCTGGTCAAGCGCAGGAAGGCCTTTTCGGTAAGCACCGCTTGGTCGATGGCCAGGAACTGAATGGTGCTTTCGAAGCGTAGATAGCCTTCCTCGGCCAACCACAGCAGCGCTGCGAGGCAGCTTTGGTGCCGCTTGCTGGGCAGGCCGAATTCGTCGGGCTCTTCATGGCCGATCAGGTCTTCCACGTACAGCGTGATCTTCCGCGGAAAGGCTTGGTAAAGCATCAATAGCCCGGCCGCGGCATCTCGCTGGAAGTCGTCGATCTGCAGATCCATGCAGCTACTGGCTGTAGGTCTTGAGGAAACTACCGATGCGACCGATCGCCTGTTCCAGGTCATCGACCCGCGGTAGCGTGACCACGCGGAAATGATCTGGCCAAGGCCAGTTGAAGGCGGTGCCCTGAACGATCAGCAGCTTCTCGGACAGCAGCAGGTCGAGTACGAACTTCTCATCATTGTGGATCGGGCAGATCTTCGGGTCGATGCGAGGGAAGGCATAGAGCGCCCCCATCGGTTTTACGCAGCTGACACCGGGGATGTCGTTGAGCAGTTCCCAGGTGCGGTTGCGCTGTTCGAGCAGCCGGCCCGGCGGCAGCACCAGGTCGTTGATGCTCTGATATCCGCCTAATGCGGTCTGGATCGCGTGCTGCGACGGCACGTTTGCGCACAGGCGCATGTTGGCCAGAATGTCGAGGCCTTCAATATAGCTTTGCGCCTTGTGCTTAGGACCTGAAATGACCACCCAGCCGGAGCGGAAACCGGCGATCCGGTAGGACTTGGACAGGCCGTTGAAGGTCAGGCAGAGCACGTCCGGTGCAAGCGAGGCGGTGCAGATATGCACGGCATCGTCATACAGAATCTTGTCGTAGATTTCATCGGAGAACAGCACCAGCTTGTGCTGACGCGCCAACTCGACCATCCCCTCGAGCACTTCGCGAGGGTAGACCGCGCCGGTCGGGTTGTTCGGGTTGATCAGTACCAGCGCCTTGGTGTTTGGCGTGATCTTGGCCTTGATATCTGCCAGATCCGGCCACCAGTTGGCCTGCTCGTCGCACAGGTAGTGCACCGGTTTGCCGCCCGCCAGGCTCACGGCAGCCGTCCACAAAGGATAGTCTGGAGCCGGAATCAGTACCTCGTCACCGTTGTTGAGCAGCGCCTGCATGGACATCACGATCAGCTCGGACACGCCGTTGCCGAGGTAGATGTCTTCGATGGTCACGCCTTCTACCTGCTTCTGCTGGTAGTACTGCATGATGGCCTTGCGCGCGCTGAACAGACCTTTGGAGTCACTGTAACCTTGCGCGGTGGGCAGGTTGCGGATCACGTCCTGAAGGATTTCTTCGGGGGCTTCGAAACCGAACGGCGCCGGATTGCCGATGTTCAGCTTGAGGATTCGATGACCTTCCTCTTCCAGTCGTTTGGCGTGCTTGAGCACCGGCCCGCGGATGTCATAGCAGACATTGGCGAGCTTGTTCGATTTGCTGACCTGCATGATCCTGAGTGTCCCGAAGTGAAGACGTGCCCGGCTCTCGATGGCTGGCGACGTTTGGCATGAACCCGGGCGCCTTGGCAGCCTGAAACCCCGCTGCCAGACTAGGCGTCTAAGAGCAACGCATCATACGTGCGGCCCGATCACCGGAAAAGGTACAGATCCGCCTTTTTTAGAGAGGGTCTGTTCCCGCTTCGTTCGCGGCCGCGCCGGCGCCTATTTTTGCGCGAGGCAAGGCATGAGGAGAGAAGTTTGGTTGTTCCAAATGAACGACGAATAACGCCGCATCGCGCAAAAAAAGGCCCGGCCCTTCGGGTTGCGCGGCAAATCTCACCATGCGGCGTTGCGGGACTTGGCAAGGGAACAACCATTACCTGCATCCCGCGCCTTGCCTGGCGAGATTTGACGCAGCAACGCGGCTTGCGACCGAAACGGAAACAGACCCTTAGGAGGTGTACCGATGGACAAGCTTGAAAAACCGCTTGAAACCTGGCGTGAAGAGCTCTCCGACGAGCAATTTCAGGTCTGCCGATTAGGTGCGACCGAGCGCCCATTCACCGGTAAGTACAACGACACCAAAACCCCTGGCATCTATCATTGCGCCTGCTGCGATGCGCCGCTGTTCGACTCGGACGCCAAGTTCGCGTCCGGCTGCGGCTGGCCGAGCTATTTCCAGCCGGTCAGCGATACGGCCATCACCAGCCTCGACGATTTCAGCCACGGTATGCATCGTATCGAGGTCAAATGCGCCCGCTGCGATGCACATCTGGGGCATGTATTTCCGGATGGCCCGGCACCGACCGGCATGCGCTATTGCATCAATTCCGCCTCTCTCGATCACAAGCCGCGCGACGCCTGACGGCCTATCGCAATGCCTCACCGGGACACCATCATGCGCGATCCGCTGTTCGAGATTCCCTGCATCACCATTGACGGGAACGAGACCACGCTGGCCGATTTCGGTGGCACCGTTCTGCTGGTGGTCAACACGGCCAGCCAGTGCGGCTTTACCCCTCAGTACAAGGGGTTAGAGGCGCTCTGGAAACAATATCGCCAGCAGGGATTGGTGGTGCTCGGGTTTCCCTGTGACCAGTTCGGTCATCAGGAACCGGGTGACGAGGCGCAGATCGCCACTTTCTGCGAGCGGAACTTCGGCGTCAGCTTTCCGCTGTTTGCCAAGGTGCAGGTCAATGGCGGTGAGGCCCATCCGCTGTTCGTGCAATTGAAAAAGCGCGCTCCCGGCTTGCTCGGCAGCAAGGCGATCAAGTGGAATTTCACTAAATTCCTTATCACGGATGAAGGGCGATCGGTGGAGCGGTTCTCGTCGCGCACGGCTCCGGACGCGCTCGCAGCGCGCATCGAAGCCCACCTGTAGTGTTTCCTGGCAATGCCTGCCGTATGAATATTCTGGAGTCGTTGAATGGATGCCGAGCTGAAAGTCTTTCTGCAGCGCGCTGATGCGCTGATGACACGCCTGGAACCCTTGTTGCCGGCGCCGCGTGCGCCCGTTGATTGGAACGGCAGCCTGGCGGCACGCTGGCATCGCGAAGGGCAGGGCGGCTATTTGCAGCCGCTGAAGGTGTCGCTGGATCTGAGTCTGGCTGATCTGATCGGTATCGACAGGCAGCGCGAGCTGCTGGCGAATAACACCCGGCAGTTCGTGTCGGGACTGCCAGCGAACCATGTGCTGCTTTGGGGCGCGCGCGGGACCGGTAAGTCCTCGTTGATCCGGGCGCTACTGGCCGAGCATGCGTCGGCGGGTCTGCGCCTCATTGAAATCGAACGCGATCATCTAGCTGACCTGCCAAAAGTGGTCGATCAGCTCGTCGGCCAGCCGCAGTATTTCGTGGTGTTCTGCGACGATCTTTCATTCGAGGCGGGTGAGGGCGATTACCGCGTGTTGAAAAGCGTACTGGACGGCTCCTTGGAGCGAGCGCCGGAAAATGTGTTGCTGTATGCCACGTCGAATCGCCGGCATCTGGTCCCTGAGCGTCAGAGCGATAACGAGAACTGGCAGATGATCGATGGCGAACTGCATCCCAACGAGGCAGTGGAAGACAAGATCGCTCTGTCGGATCGCTTCGGGCTTTGGCTTTCGTTCTATCCCTTCAGTCAGGAACATTATCTGAACGTGGTGCGGCACTGGATCGGCTCGCTGGCCGAGCAGGCCGGGCTCACCTGGAGCTGGGATGAGGCGCTGGAGAAGGACGCGATTCGCTGGGCCACTGCACGCGGTAACCGCAACGGCCGCTGCGCCTATCAGTTCGCGCGGCAGTGGGTGGGGATTCGTCTGCTCTGAAACTTGGGGTCAGACGCCGGATATAGCTGCAAGCTGGTGTGTTTGGCTTTGTGCTGCGCCGGGAATAATCGATTCGCCGCGGGCGGCCACCAAAAAGTTGCCGCGCCCGCTGCTCTTGTAGAAAGGCCGCCCCGGCGCGAATGCTTTTGGCTTGCGGGGCAGGATGAATCAATCCGGCTGCTTCGCCTTCCTACCCATCTCGATAAGCTTTGCCGTCATGCGCTGCTCGCCGGGTAGCACGCTTTCAACCGAAGCAAGTCCTTTCATTCGTGTGAAGTGAGCGGCCAGCGCCGGCCAGCGATTGGCGTCGATCAGTTCGCCGCCATGTTCCATGTTGATCAGCTGGCAGGCGAAGGCGAGGTCCGCCATCGAAAGCTGGTCGCCGACAAAGTACATTTTGTCGCCGAGTTGGCGCTCGAGATAGTCGAAGTGCGGCGGTAGCTTTTCGTTCAGAGCGGCCTGCACGTTGCCTTCGTTACAGGCGTGACCGGAACTGGGCTTCAGCACACGATTGCGGAAAACCCCAAAGGTCGTCAGGGGCGCTAGTTCGTAGTCGGCGTACTTCTCCAGCCAGCGGATCTGCGCACGTTCCACCGCATTGTTACCGTACAGCCGAGTCATCTGTTCATACGCGTCTTCGAGGTACTGGCAGATCACGCTGGAGTCGGCGAGGCAGAGTTCGCCATCTTTGAAGGCTGGGATACGGCCAAGCGGGTTGAGCTGCAGATACCACTCAGGCGGCGTAAATGGCATGACGACTTCTAGCTGGTAATCCAGACCCTTTTCCAGCAGACACAGGCGTGCCTTGCGAACGAATGGCGACAGTGGGGCACCGAACAAGGTCAGGGACATCGATTTTCTCCGCGGCAGGACAGGCGCGGCGGAACCGGTGAGCGAATGAGTATTGAGGTGCGAAGCACCGGAGCACGATGCGTTCGCCGCTCAAGCCATTTCGTGCACTCGTCCGGGCCTACGCCTAGTAGATGTTGTTCTTTTTCCAGTCATCTTCGCTTTCGAAGTTCTTCAAACCTTCGGTCAGCTCGCTGGGTTCGTCAAGCTTCGGTTGTTGCTGAGTCTGCTCGAGCTTGTTGGCATGGGTGTAGCTCGCTTCGAGCTGCGCCAGTTGGGATTGGAATTCGGCAGGGTTGGGTTGCTTGCGGACGTGCTGAATGCCGCGTTCGAATGCGAGACGTGCCTTGTGTGCACTGCCTTGCTTCAGCGCCTGCTGGCCGACATTGGTGAAGTATTCAATATGCAACATCACCGTCATGTGCTGGATATGCCGGATCCAGCGTTTGGCTGCAGCCGTATCGAGCTGGTTCTGCTTATTGGCCCAGACGATCTGCGCGTAGAGGTCTTCCAGCCGCAGACGAATTTCCTTCGCCTGCGCTTCTGTGGCCACTTGGACTGGTGTGTTCTGCACCTCGATCTCGTCGCCCTTGGCGACAGCGCTGCGCAGAATGTCAACTCGGGCACTGACAGTGCTGTTCTTCTTGTCCAGCTGTAGCAGTCGTTCACCCAGATGCAGCTCCAGTCGCGCCAGCAACAACTTGAGCGCTGGCGTCATCATTTGGGCGGGTAGACCATCGGACAGATTGGCGCAGCGCCGCATGCGATCAGTGAGATCGGCTCGGAGGCGCGCTTTTTCCAGATTGTTCTTTTCAACGATCTGGTTGATCACGCCAATGCCTATCAATATGAACAGGCCAGCTACGACCAATCCTGCAATCAGAACCGGGGACACAGGACGCACCTCTCTAACCAGGCGATTTTTGTCGAGTGTAGAACGTTAGATGGCAAGCTGATAGCTCAAACGCTGCTCTACGATTCGGCCCAAAAAAATTTCAGCAAGGCGCTTGACGACCCTAGTCGAGCTCCATAGAATGCGCGCCACTTGCAGCGTGAAGCACATCGCAAACGCTGAAAGCCGGAATGAAAGCGATAAGCTTCCGGGCTGCGTCCCCTTCGTCTAGTGGCCTAGGACACCGCCCTTTCACGGCGGTAACAGGGGTTCGAGTCCCCTAGGGGACGCCATTTTTGTTGTAGATGTAACGCGGGAATAGCTCAGTTGGTAGAGCACGACCTTGCCAAGGTCGGGGTCGCGAGTTCGAGTCTCGTTTCCCGCTCCAAATAAGCTGCGAAAGGTCCAGGCCAATCGCAAGCACAAAGAAAGCGACCTAGAGTCGCTTTTTTTGTGTCTGCAATTCCGGTCCTTGTCACGTCGAATGCCGGGCTCGTCTGCCGCGCAGCCGCTCAAGCTCGGTCCAAGCCCAGCATCGTTCGAAGTCCTGGCCAAACTCACCGAGCCCGTTACGGTCCTATCCCATAGACGCTCGTCGTGCTTCGTACGCAGCGGGGGCCGCTTGGTAGAACGACCGCTCGGTCGCCCCTTCGTCAGTTACGAGCGACGAAAAGATTTGATATCGGGGGCCTTTATCATGGCAAGCACTCAAAGCGCCGCAGCAACGCTGCGCTCGGCATGGATTGCTCATGCACAGGCAAACCCCATCGTCGCGCTGGGGCTCATCGGTACGGTTCTGGTCGTGTTGATATTGCTGTGCGCCAGTGCTTACAGCGCCTTTCAGAACGGCGATGAAAGCAATATCCGCTATGCGCTGCTCGGCGGCACGGCAGGCTTCGCGGCGACGGCGCTGGGTGCGCTGATGGCGATTGCGCTGGGCAATATTTCCACGCGCACCCAGGACAGCATGCTTGGCTTCGCCGCCGGCATGATGCTCGCGGCCAGTTCGTTTTCCTTGATCCTTCCGGGCCTCGCGGCAGCACGGGATCTGTTCGATAGTGGCCCTGCGGCCGCATTGACCGTAGTGGTGGGCCTCGGCTTTGGCGTGCTGTTGATGCTCGGGCTGGATTATTTCACGCCGCACGAGCATGAAACCGCCGGTGCCTTCGGGCCTCATCACCAGCGCATGAGCCGGGTCTGGCTGTTCGTGTTTGCGATCATCCTGCACAACATCCCGGAAGGCATGGCGATAGGCGTGAGTTTCGCCAAGGGCGATCTGGAGGTTGGTTTACCGCTCACCACCGCGATCGCCATCCAAGACATTCCCGAAGGTTTGGCCGTTGCGTTGGCCTTGCGCACAACCGGCCTGTCCGCCTGGCGAGCGATACTGGTCGCCGCTGCGTCAGGCCTGATGGAGCCACTCGGCGCGGTGGTGGGCTTGGGGATTTCCAGCGGTCTGGCTGTCGCTTATCCGGTCAGCCTCGGATTGGCCGCTGGCGCGATGATCTTCGTGGTGTCGCACGAGGTGATTCCCGAAACTCACCGCAATGGTCATCAGACGCCGGCGACGGTCGGCCTGATGGGCGGTTTCGCGGTGATGATGTTTCTGGATACCGCGCTGGGCTAAAAAGAAACATCGACCTGCCGGTTACCGATATCGCTGCGCCGCCTCTGGTGGGCGCAAGTCTGATCAAAGTTGCTCGAGCAGCCGCCGCGAGGCTTCCTGGCCGCTGAGCCAGGCGCCTTCGACTCGGCCCGACAGACACCAGTCGCCACAGGCATACAGGCCCAAGTGGGTATCGGCCAGGGCGCCCCATTCATGCGACTGGTTGGGACGTGCGTAGAGCCAGCGATGAGCAAACGTGAATTCCGGTGCGGGCACGACGCAGTCGATCAGTTCGGCAAATGCGCCGTGCAAGTGCTCGATCACTAACTCCTTGGACATGTCGACATGTTGCCGGCTCCAGGCGCTACTCGCGTGTAACACCCAGGTATCGAGATGATCGTCGCGTCCCGGTCTGCTGTGATGGCGGGCCAGCCAGTCAAGGGCATCGTCCTGAACGAAACAGGCGTCGACGCTGGTTTCGAGCGGCTTGGCGAAGCCCAGGGCAACGGACCAGGTCGGTTCCATGGCAACGCTGGCGGCGACGGCGGCCAGCTTCGGTGCCGCAGCCAGCAATGTGCTGGCTTGAGGGGCGGGAATGGCGATGACCACCTGACTGAATGGGCCATGGTTGTTTCCCTCGGCATCCACCAGCGTCCAGTATTCCTCGCCTCGGAAGACTTCCGTCACGCGACAGGAAAGCTTGACCGGCAGCTCGCCAAGCAACCCGGCGGCAATTGCATCCATACGCGGAATGCCGACCCAGCGCAGCTGCTCGTCGGCGGATGGAGACAGTTGGCCGTTACGCGACTGGTAAAGGTTGGGTGACCACTCAGCAGCCCAGCCCTCGGCTTGCCATTGATGGACGGTCTCGGTGAAGCGACGATCGCGGGCGGTGAAATATTGGGTGCCAAGATCGAGATGGCCGGCGTCGCTGCGTTTGCTGGTCATGCGTCCGCCGAGTCCGCGGCCTTTGTCGAACAGCTGGATAGACTGCCCGGCTGCACGCAATGCCTGCGCTGCGGAGAGCCCTGCGATGCCGGTACCGACGATGGCGATAGGAGCTTTGCTCATGCTTACCTCTTTCGATAGCGCCGCCAGTCTCCGCTGCGCGACAACTGCGCTGGTTCGTTCGGTCCTGGTGCCGTTTGAAGAGCAAAACGGCATGCTGGTGCCTTCCCTATCCTCAAACAGACCGTAGGTTTTGCCTAGGGGTTCGGATCGTTGACGGGCGTGCTACGTGCATATTTCCTTGCGGACTGACGAGCGGTGGGGCAGCGAGTAAGCCGCGGTTGTGCTTTAGACTGGGCCCGCTCGTGAGGCAGCTTGTCGTCGGTCTCGCTGGCCATCAGCGCTTCGTTCGTCGATAAGCCGAGCCTGCAGCGTCATCGACGTGACGCGACGTCGCCATTTGTAGGCTCGTTAAAGCCCGACGAGTCAATGCGTTAGCGCGTAAAGGGATTGGTTGTAAGTTGGGAATAAGCCGGTACAATGGCGCCGCTCGCCGCCAGGCGGGTTTCGTTATGGTGGGCCCTGCCGGTCCCCTCGCAACGATCAGCCGTGAACCCGGTCAGGCCCGGAAGGGAGCAGCCGCAGCGGTGACATTGTGTGCCGGGGTGTGGCTGGTAGGGTTCACCTCCATAACGACTATTTCCTTCCCCTTATTTCTATCGTTCGATTGCACCGACCTCTTTGTGAGATTCGGCGAGTCTGCGTGCCCGCTTGTGGCGCATGCTCGATGCAGGCAGCAGTCAAAAGCGTAAAAGCTTCGCCCCGAGGTCGGGCCTGCTACAAAGGCAGCCAGCGCGCCCGGCCATTGTAGGAGGCGCGCCCTCGCGGCGAACGAAGGCCACAGCCTGCCGTAATCGGTATTCTTTGCGAGTCATTTAGTAAGTGCGAATTGGCATCTCTCGTGAGGAGTATTGGTTTGTCGGTCAAAGCAAGCTGGGACGTTTTCTGTGTGGTCGTCGATAACTACGGCGACATCGGCGTGACCTGGCGTTTGGCGCGGCAGCTGGTTGCCGAGCATGGCCAGCGGGTGCGTTTGTGGGTCGACGATCTCGATACCTTTGTCCGACTCTGTCCGGGCAGCAGCGCCACCGCCAGCCAACAATGGCATGACGGTGTCGACGTGCGGCACTGGCTGCCCGAATGGCCCGGCGCCGAGCCGGCGGACGTTGTGATCGAAGCCTTCGCCTGCCAGCTGCCCGCCGCCTATATCGAGGCGATGGCCAACAGCGATCGCCGCATTCTCTGGCTCAACCTGGAATACCTGAGCGCCGAGGACTGGGTGATCGGCTGTCATGCGCTGCCTTCGATGCAGCCCGATGGCTTGCAGAAGTACTTCTTCTTCCCGGGATTCGAGCAGGGTACTGGTGGCCTGATTCGCGAAGGTGACCTGATGGCACGAAGGGAAGCATTCCAGCGTGATCCGACGTTGCGCGACGCTTTTCTGCAGAGCCTGGATTTTACGGTGGAGCCCGGCGCGCGATTGGTCTCGCTGTTCGCTTACGAAAACCAGGCCGTTACGGGATGGCTCGATGCGCTGGCAGCCGATACTCGACCAACGCAACTATTGGTTCCTGAGGGCCGGGTTCTCGGCGATGTTGCACGCTGGTTAGGTGTCGAACAGCTGCGAGCCGGCGATCGCTATGCCCGCGGTGCGCTGCATATCGCTGTGCTGCCGTTCATGACTCAGAACGAATACGACATGTTGTTGTGGTGCTGCGACTTCAATGCCGTGCGCGGCGAGGAATCGTTCATCCGCGCACAGTGGGCCGGGCGGCCATTGGTCTGGCACATCTACCCACAGGAAGAAGATGCGCACTGGGTCAAGCTCAACGCCTTCCTCGAACTCTATCTGTGCGACCTGGCGCCAGCGGCCGCCGCCGCGCTCAAGAATTTCTGGCATGCCTGGAACTCGGGCGAGGGGAGCGGGGCGGCCTGGGCCGGCTTGCTCCGTCATGAGGCCGAGCTGACCGCCCATGCAGAACGCTGGACACACAAGCAGGTTGCCAACGGCGATCTAGCTGGAAAGCTGGTGTTTTTTTACACAGATTGGCTATGATACGCGGCCTGTTTTGTCTCTAATCCCATCGGATATTCGTATGAAAACCGCACAAGAGTTCCGTGCCGGCCAGGTGGCCATCATCAACGGCGCACCCTGGGTCATCCAGAAAGCCGAGTTCAACAAGTCCGGCCGTAACAGTGCCGTGGTCAAGATGAAGCTGAAGAACCTGCTCAATGGTTCCGCTACCGAGACCGTATACAAGGCCGACGACAAGCTTGAGCCGGTGATTCTCGAGCGCAAGGAAGTGACCTACTCCTACTTCGCTGACCCGCTCTACGTCTTCATGGACGAAGAGTTCAACCAGTACGAAATCGAAAAAGACGACCTGGAAGGCGTGATGACCTTCATCGAAGACGGCATGACCGACGTCTGCGAAGCCGTCTTCTACAATGACAAGGTGATCTCGGTTGAACTGCCGACTACCATCGTTCGTGAAATCGTCTACACCGAGCCGTCCGTACGTGGCGACACCTCCGGCAAGGTCATGAAGACTGCTCGCCTGAAGAACGGTGCCGAGCTGCAGGTTTCCGCCTTCTGCGAAATCGGCGACTCGATCGAGATCGATACCCGCACCGGCGAGTACAAGTCCCGCGTCAAGGCCTGACCTTCGCAGGATGCAAAAAGCCCGGCAGACGCCGGGCTTTTTTGTGCGTTGCGCAATATGGAAGCGAAAGGAGCCGCCGCCTTGAAGGACAAGCCGCACGGGTGCGGCAGCCCAAGTGCATCAATTGGCCCAGAGCCAGCCGACCATCAGATAGCAAAGGCCAGTCACCAGGAACACACCAAAGATGTTCAGGGCAAAGCCGGCCTTGATCATCGACTGAATGCTGACTTGACCGGTGCCGAACACGATTGCATTCGGCGGAGTCGCCACTGGCATCATGAAGGCGCAGCTGGCGGCGATGGCGGCGGGAATCGCCAGCATTTCCGGCGGTAGGCCCTGGGCGACGGCCAGTGCGCCGAGCAGCGGCAGGAAGGCGGCTGCGGTAGCGGTATTGGAGGTGATCTCGGTGAGGAAGGTAATCACCAGCGCAACCAGGCCGATCATCAGAATCAGTGGCAGCATACCGAAGCCCTGCAGGCTTTCGGCAATCCACTCGGCGAGCCCGGAAGCGCCGATCACACTGGCCAGCGACAAGCCGCCGCCGAACAGCAACAGAACGCCCCACGGGACTTTGTTGGCGGTATCCCAGTCCATCAGGAATACCCGGTTCTTCATGTCGACCGGGATGAGGAACAGGATTAGCGCCGCGGCGATGGCGATGCTGGTGTCGTTGACGCCATCGATGTATTGGACCAGAAACGGCTGGAAAATCCACGCCGCCGCCGCCAGGCCGAATACCACGGCAACCATTTTCTCTGGCTTTGACATGGGGCCGAGCGTAGCCATTTCCTGTTCCAGCATGGCGCGGCTATCTCCGCCGGCCAGTTTGAAACCGCCACGGATCAGCCACCACCAGATGAACAGCAGCATGCCGACGCTGACCGGCACCCCCAGCAGCATCCACTGACCAAAGCCGATATGCACGTCGTAGCTGTCGCGTAGAAACGCGGCGAGGAGGGCGTTCGGTGGCGTGCCGATCAGAGTCGCGATGCCGCCGACGCTTGCGGCGTAGGCGATACCCAGCAACAAGGCGGTGGCGAAGCGCGTGCCTTCTTTTTCTTCGCTGCCTTCGACGAGCAGGGCAATCACGGAAATGCCGATGGGCAGCATCATGATGCTGGTGGCGGTGTTGCTCACCCACATACTGATAAAGGCCGTGGCGATCATGAATCCCGCAATCTGCCGGCTGGGCGCGTTGCCGACGGCCAGCAGCGTCGCCAATGCGATGCGCTTATGCAGATTCCAGCGCTGCATGGCCAGGCCCAGCAGGAAACCGCCGAAGAACAGAAAAATCGTCGGGTTGGCATAGGGCGCGGTCGCTTTCCCCAGCGTATCGATGCCCAGCAAGGGAATCAGCAGGATGGGCAGCAGCGAGGTGGCCGGGATCGGGATGGCCTCGGTGGCCCACCAGACGGCCATCAGCGCAGCCATACCGACGGTTAACCAGGCGACATCCGATAGCCCGCCAGGCGGATCGGTCAGGATGCAAAGCAACAAGAGCAGCGGTCCGAGAAAAAGGCCGATAGAGGCCGCGACGGCCGCTCCTTTATTCTCTGGTGAATCGGTCATGAAGGTTTCCTCTTTCGATGACCCGGCTGCGAGAGGGCGTAGGAAATCCGGGTCAAATGCAGCGCGGATTCTACAGCCATTAATTAGCAAACGAATTAGTGGTTAGAACAATGATTAGTTTGCTAATTGATACGAATTCCACTTGCTGGCCGATCACAATGACGTACCGCATCAATGAATTTAGACAGCACTGCGCGGTGTGGTGCTGGCCTTTTGTCGATCCGTGCAGGCAGGCCGCAGTACTACAGGATAAGCCTGGAGCGGCTTCAGACTGCCGCATCGGGGGCAACGCGTAGGGTGGGCTTCAGCCCACCGGGGTTGTCAGGTTTGATTGGTGGGCTGAAGCGGAACGCCGCCCGGCCACCCTACAAGCCGCCCAATTCGATGGCGTACCGCATCAGGATATTTAGACAGAGCTGCACGTTGCGATGCTGGCCTCTCGTCGATCCGTGCAGGCAGGCCGCAGACGACAGCCCTTGAGCGGCTTCAGACTGCCGCAGCGGGGGCAGCGCGTAGGGTGGGCTTCAGCCCACCGGGTTTTCAGGTTTGATTGGTGGGCTGAAGCGGAACGCCGCCCGGCCCACCCTACAAGCGGAGCGCCGCCCGACCTACGCCAAACGTCATTGTAGGAGTTATCAACTTGGCCGCACCTGCTTCAGCGTCTCGGCAATCATGAACGCCATTTCCAGCGATTGATCGGCGTTGAGCCGCGGATCGCAATGGGTGTGGTAACGATCGGAGAGGCCATCCTCGGTAATCGGCCGCGAACCACCGATGCACTCGGTAACGTTCTGCCCGGTCATCTCGATATGGATGCCGCCCGGGTAGCTGCCCTCGGCGCGGTGCACGTCGAAGAACTGCCGCACCTCGGCGAGAACCCGTGCGAAATCCCGCGTCTTGTAACCGCTGGATGCCTTCATAGTGTTGCCGTGCATCGGATCCGAACTCCACAGCACCTGGCGGCCTTCGGCCTGCACGGTCTGAATCAGGCGTGGCAGGCCGTCTTCGACCTTGTCGGCGCCCATTCGTACGATCAGGTTCAGGCGGCCCGGATCGTTGTCCGGGTTGAGGATGTCGATCAGGCGGATCAGCTCCTCGCCGTCCATACTTGGCCCGACTTTCACCCCGATCGGGTTGCCTACGCCGCGTAGAAACTCCACATGGGCACCGTCCAGTTGTCGCGTGCGGTCGCCGATCCAGAGCATATGCGCCGAGCAGTCGTACCAGCCGCCGGTCAGGCTGTCCTGCCGAACGAACGCCTGCTCATAATTCAGCAGCAGCGCTTCGTGAGCGGTAAAGAAACTGGTTTCGCGTAGCTGCGGTGCGTTGTCCATGCCGCAAGCGCGCATGAACCTCAACGCCTGATCGATCCGCGCGCCCAGCCGGTGATATTTCTCGGCCATCTGCGAGTTAGCGATGAAGTCGAGATTCCACTGATGCACCTGATGCAGATCGGCGAAACCGCCCTGGGCGAAGGCGCGCAATAGGTTCAGGCTGGACGTGGACTGATGATAGGCCTGCAGCAGGCGATCCGGATCCGGCACGCGGCTTTTCTCGTCGAAATCGATACCGTTGACGATATCGCCGCGGTAGGCGGGCAGGGTGATGCCATCGATGGTCTCGTTGCCAGAGGAACGCGGCTTGGCGAATTGCCCAGCCATGCGCCCGACCTTTATCACCGGACAGCCCGCGGCGAAGGTCATGACGACTGCCATCTGTAGCAGCACCTTGAAGGTGTCGCGGATTTTCGGTGCGGAAAACTCGGCAAAGCTTTCCGCGCAATCCCCACCCTGCAGAAGAAATGCGCGGCCTTGGGTCACCTCGGCGAACTGCCGACGCAGCTCCCGTGCCTCGCCGGCGAATACCAGCGGCGGCAGGCTCGCCAGCGTCGCTTCTACGCGCTGGAGATGCTCGGCGTCAGGATAGTCGGGCTGCTGCTGGATGGGTTTATGTCTCCAGCTGGTGGGGCTCCAGGTGTGGCTCATCGGATTGATTCCTGCGCAAAAGTGCGCGGATTTTACCTGATGCGCTGCGCCGTCGCTGATAGCCCTTGCCAATCGGGCTGCTAAGATGCGCCGACCGGTTTGGAGTGAGCGCAATGGACAAGCAGGAAGTATTGCTGGCCGAAGTACATGACGCTTTTGGCTTGATCCGCGTGCTGGAAGTAGGGGATTACCGGTTTCTCGAGTTCGGCGCGGCGGTCGAGCAAAGCTGTGTATTCACGCGAGACCCAAGCTGGCTGGAGTACGACTATACCCGCGCCATGCTGGTGGGCGGCCTGATGCATGCGCAGCCTGAGACCGCCCTGTTCCTCGGTCTGGGCGCGGGGACGCTGACTCAAGCGTGCCTCGAATTCCTGCCGCTCGAAGACGTCGAGGCCATTGAGCTGCGCCCGGATGTGCCGGAGTTGGCGATGCGCTATCTGGGCCTGCAGAACGACTCGCGGCTCTACATACGCATCGGCGACGCGGTGGGGCTGCTCGACTCGGCCGAAACCGCCGATCTGATATTCGTCGATCTCTACACCGATGTGGGCCCGGCTGCGGCGCATCTGGCATGGCGCTTTCTCGAACGCTGTCAGCAGAAGCTGAACCCAGACGGTTGGCTGATCATCAATCAGTGGGGCACTGACGAAGATAAACCGCTTGGTGCTGCCTTGCTGCGTGGTCTGTTCCACCGCCATTATTGGGAGTGCCCGGTGAAGGAGGGCAATGTCGTCCTGTTCGTTCCGGCCGATCTGGAACAGATGCTCGATATAGCCGCCTTGCGCGAGCGCGCCGCGACCCTGGCACCGCGTCTTGGTTATTCACTGGACTCACTGATCGATGCGCTACGACCAGCCAGTTAACGGCAGGGGTGTCGCAGCCCCACTCTACGGCCTTTGCACCAACCCCAACACTTGACGCAGACATAGCCAAAGCGAAACGCAGTCCCTCGCCGAGTCGCCACGAACTTAACCCACAAGACAAAATGCGCGCACAGCTTCACAGAATTCCGGTATAGTACGCGCCGGCTGAAACCCAGCCTGCGTTCAGGTACTGCAACACACGAAGCGCTGCTTCGGCTGCTGTCCGCTTCTCGCGGCTGTCCTAGACGATTCATCATTCAATACGTTTTCGCAAACCCCGCCGACCAGGCTGCCAGGGTGACCTTCGGGTTTTGCATGGCATGCGCAGCTTCGGAACATGGGTCTTTGCGGAGCATCAGGAAAAGACCCATGACCCAGGAAATCGGCGGCTTTGCCGCACTCGGTATTCATCCCTCTGTACTCGCTGCTGTCATCGCGGTGGGCTACGAAGAGCCTTCGGCGATCCAGAGCCAGGCTATCCCGGTAATTCTCGGCGGCCACGACATGATCGGCCAGGCCCAGACCGGTACCGGCAAGACCGCAGCCTTCGCGCTGCCCATTCTGTCCAAAATCGATCCGGCCAAGCGTGAGCCGCAGGCGCTGATCCTCGCGCCAACCCGCGAGCTGGCCCTGCAGGTCGCCACTGCGTTCGAAACCTATTCCAAGCAGATGCCCGGCGTTGGCGTTGTCGCCGTCTACGGCGGCGCCCCTATGGGCCCGCAGCTCAAGGCCATCCGCCAAGGTGCGCAGATCATCGTTGCCACCCCAGGCCGTTTGGTCGACCACCTGAGCCGCAATGGCACACTGCTTTCGACCATCCAGTATCTGGTGCTCGACGAAGCCGACGAAATGTTGAAGCTGGGCTTCATGGACGACCTGGAAGTCATCTTTGAAGCCATGCCGGAAAGCCGTCAGAGCGTATTGTTCTCCGCGACCTTGCCGCACTCCATCCGCGCCATCGCCGAGAAGCACCTGCGCGAGCCGCAGCACATCAAGATCGCCGCCAAGACCCAGACCGTCGCTCGTATCGAGCAGGCGCACCTGATGGTGCATGCCGACCAGAAAATCCCGGCCGTGCTGCGTCTGCTGGAAGTCGAGGATTTCGACGCGCTGATCGCCTTCGTACGCACCAAGCAAGCCACTCTTGACTTGGCCGCTGCGCTGGAAGCCAAGGGCTACAAGGCTGCCGCGTTGAACGGCGACATCGCTCAGAACCAGCGCGAGCGCGTTATCGAATCGCTCAAGGATGGTCGCCTGGACATCGTGGTCGCCACCGACGTCGCTGCTCGCGGCCTGGACGTAGCGCGCATCACCCACGTATTCAACGTGGACATGCCCTACGATCCGGAATCCTACGTGCACCGTATCGGCCGTACTGGCCGTGCCGGCCGGGAAGGGCGCGCACTGCTGCTGGTCACCCCGCGTGAACGCCGCATGCTGCAGGTCATCGAGCGCGTCACCAACCAGAAGGTTGCCGAAGCCCGTCTGCCCAATGCGCAGCAGGTGCTGGACGCGCGTATCAAGAAACTTACCAACAGCCTGTCGCCGCTGGTAGCTGATGCCGAAGCCAGCCATGGCGAACTGCTCGACAAGCTGGTTGCCGATATCGGCTGCAGCCCGCGCGCCCTGGCCGCTGCGCTGCTGCGCAAGGCGACCAATGGTCAGGCCCTAACCCTGGCCGAAGTGGAAAAAGAGCAGCCGCTGGTCCCAACCGGCTCGCCGCGTGAACGCTCCGATCGCCCGGAGCGTAGCGGCGACCGCGAACGTCGTGCACCGATCCCGCTGGCCGAAGGCCGCGCCCGCTGCCGCACCCCGCTGGGTGCCCGTGACGGCATCGCTGCCCGCAACCTGCTCGGTGCCATCCTCAACGAAGGTGGCCTGGCGCGCGAAGACATCGGTCGTATCCAGGTTCGTGACAGCTTCAGCCTGGTCGAACTGCCGGAAGAAGGTCTGGAGCGTCTGCTGGGCAAACTCAAGGACACACGTGTCGGCGGCAAGCAGCTCAAGCTGCGTCGCTATCGCGAGGATTGATCGTCCTTAGATGACAAAAAGGGTGGGCTTAATAGCCCACCCTTTTTCGTTTCAGCGGCCCGTATCGCCTATTTCGTGAAAGCGCTCCCGCGGTGATGTAAGCCGCAAGCCTGCCAAACTCCAAAGCCCCGGCCAAAGATCGGGAGTTTCCCCACGCCAAACCCCAGCCGCTTCGATCAATCCTCCAAAACCTGACCCAAACGTCCAGGCTGTTCAAACTCTGAACAACATGCTACAAACGAACGCAACCCAAATGATCTAGCCGCTTGAAAACGAAGGGAAAACCATGACCAAGTCGGAGTTGATCGAGCGTATCGTCACCCAACAAGGGCTGCTTTCGTCCAAGGATGTGGAACTGGCAATCAAAACCATGCTCGAGCAGATGGCTCAAGCACTGGCAACCGGAGACCGTATCGAAATCCGAGGCTTCGGCAGTTTCTCTCTCCATTACCGCGCCCCGCGCGTCGGCCGTAACCCCAAGACCGGCCAATCCGTCCCGCTCGATGGCAAGTTCGTCCCGCATTTCAAGCCGGGGAAAGAACTGCGTGATCGGGTGAACGAAGAAGAATAGCGAGCGAAATCGCAGCCATAATCTTCCTCTTAGAAGTCGCAAAATTATCAGCGTGAGCGAACTTTCCAGCTTAACCGTGCACTAAACCCGGTTCGCTTGCTTTGCATTGAAGCGCCTTTATAACAAGGAGTTGGGATGAACGTGCAGTACCAGACCTCCACAGCCGAAGAGATAGACCTGGTTGAGCTGTTTCGGGCGCTTTGGCGTCAGAAACTCCTGATTCTCGGTATAGCGGCGGTCGTTACGCTTATCGCAGCCGCTTACGCTTTCCTTGCGACTCCTTACTACCAGACCAGAACTTATCTACGCCCTGTCCCACAGAGCAGTCTGGATCAACTTAACGAGACCGGCATCTACAAGCTCACCCCGGAAGAGGCCATCAACAGAATAGCCGGTGCGCTTTCATCCTATGACAACCGGCTCGACTTCTTTCTGAATAACCAAGAGCTTTTCCAGCAGATTGAGAAGCGTGGCGACTCGCTTGAGCAGGCATTTGCCGATTTCAATGAAAACGCGTTCGAAATGCTCTTTCCTGATCCCAAGCACACGGACAACCGAAGCGCTTTCGTCGGGCTTAGGCTGACCTACCCTAAAGGAATGGATGGCGCTGCGGTGGTCAATGGCTTCGTCGCGCATGTACTGGAGCTTGAGCGTCGCGAAATCGCGGAAGACCTTGAAAGCCTGATCAAAAACCGCTTGGCCAGTCTGGATATGAACATGGAGGCTCAGCGCGCAAGCTATTCGGCCACCAAGGAGGCGAAGATCGCAGCGCTGCTGGAAGAGGATGCCTTGAAGCGCGCCGAATTACAGGATGAGCTCACAGCGTTACGTGTCGAGCTCAAGACCCGTCGAATGAACCGTATTCAAGAGCTTAACGAGGCGATCACAATTGCCGAATCACTTGGGATTCGTACCCCAACAAGCCCATCAGCCATGACAGCGTCACCTCCTAGTGGTACTCAGGTCATTCGCACCGAGGTTACCAATCAGAAAGCGCCACTGTACTTCATGGGTACCGAGGCGCTAACCGCCGAGCGCGATGCGCTTTCCGCCCGAACTTCAGATGACTTCATAGAGCCCCGTATCGCTGAAATTCAGTCGGAGCTGGCGATGCTTGAGCACAATCGGGAAGTCGAGATTCTGAAGGAGCGAGAGGGGGAAGATCTTTATCTGACTAATCTCGCCGAGCTACGTGAAGAAGCCGCCCGCCTGAAAGGCATCAAACTGGATACCGAAAGGCTGAAACTGGTGCGATTGGATCAGCTCGCTCTGCAATCTCTTAAGCCGATTAAACCCAAAAAAGCAATGATTCTGGCATTAGGCTTTGTGCTTGGTGGAATGCTGGGCGTGTTTGTTGCGTTAGTGCGCAGCCTGATGACGCGTAATAACGAACAGCATCCCATCCTGCGCTGACCACTGGGCTGCGCGCTTCAACGTTTACTAGATTGCCCATGCCTTGCCCGAGCAGTACCGCCCGGTACTGCTCCGCCTCTTGTTGAGATCTTTTTCCGCCTCGCTACCCTCTCGACAGACCTCCCTTCCGGCTCGATGGGCTGTAGGGTCGAACTTGTTGGGTCTTCACAAACATGCGACCGAATAAACTCAGACCTACAGACTTGGGTGTTTCAAGAAGACTTTCTTTTCAGGCCAATTATTAGCCTGAACGGGAACAGACGAACGCTCTGATTCTTTGGCGCATCACGACCTGCACTCGCCACGAGGCGCGCCTCGTACAAATTCGGTGCACACCCAGCAGCTTTCGTGGCCCGCCCCGGGGCGAAGCTTTTCGCTCTTAGTAACCCATCGCCTGGACCCAACGGCGCTCCCCTCAAAACCCTACACGGTTACCGCCCGTCTGCCGCGGCGTTTTGCCTCCTTTTTCGTCCAACGTCTCGCTTGTTTTTTGTGACCTAGGTGGCAAAATGCCAACCCGCTAAAGATTGGATGGAACTTTTCAATCTTTTTCAGATCTTGCCGGCGCAGCCTTTCGCTGCGCTGCCTTACCGACGAGACGGAATTCGACGTGAACGCTGCAGTCCCTCCGCAACACCTTCATTCTGCTACCCATGATGAGATTGATCTGGTCCAGCTCGTCAGCGCGTTGTGGAAGCAAAAAACGCTGATCATCGCAGTGACCTTCCTGGCTGGCCTCATTGGGCTTGCCTACGCCATGCTCGCAATGCGCTATTACACGGTTCAAAGCGTACTGCGCCCGGCGGCGATCAAAGATCTGGATGAACTCAACCATCTGGGCATCTACAAACTGTCACCGAAGCAGGCATTGGCTCAAGTTGGCGCTGCGCTTGATTCCTATGAGAACCGCCTCGGTTTCTTTCGTGACAATCAGCAACTCTTCGCTGACCTGGCCCAGCCCGGCCGCAGCCTAGAGCAAACGTTCGAAGCCTTTAATGACGACGCGATCAAGCTGTTACAGCCTGACGCCAAAAAGCCCGAAGGAACCACTCCCTTCGTCGGCATAGAGCTGACCTACCCGCAAGACCTCAACGGCGTTCAGATCGTTAACGGGCTCGTGCAGTACTCACTGAATAATGTACGTCAGCAAATCGCAGCTGATCTAGACACGCTTATCAGCAACCGGCTCAGCCAGCTAGAGAAGAACATGGCAGCTGCTCGTGAGAACTACGAGGCCACTAAAGAAATCAAAATCGCCAAACTGAGCGAAGCGGACGCCCTCAAGCGTGCAGAACTGAACGACGAACTTTCTGCGTTGCGTCAGCAGCTGAAAACCCGCCGCGACAACCGCATCAACCAACTTAACGAAGCGATCCGCATCGCAACCTCGCTGGGTATCAGCAAGCCCACAACACCTTCATCGCTTGGCGCCGCAGAAATCACGGGGCAGGGCAGCGTAATCCGCACTGAAGTTAACAACCAGCAAATACCGCTCTACTTCATGGGCAGCGATGCGCTGGAGGCTGAGCGTAAAGCACTGTTGGCTCGTCGCTCGGATGACTTCACCGAGCCGCGCATTGCGCAGATTGCCCGTGAGCTCAAGCTGCTCGAGCACAACCGCCAAATCGAAGTGCTCAACAGCCGTGAAAACGAGGACCTGTTCCTGAAAAACCTCGCCGCCTGGCGCGAGGAGGCCGCACGCCTGCGTGCCCTGCAATTCGATACCGAATCGCTCAAGCTGGTCTCCGTCGACCAGAGCGCAGTTGAGCCAAGCCGCCCGATCAAGCCCAAGAAGGCGTTGATCGTCGCGCTCGCTTTGGTGCTTGGCGGCATGCTCGGGTTGTTCATCGCATTGGTGCGAAACCTGCGCCGTCCGGTCGTTGCGATCTGACCATCCGTCCGTCGGAATGCTGCTGGCAACTCAGCAGTTCTGAAACTCGGTAGAATCCCCGCTTATTTTTTCAGCGGGCCCGTGACTAGTTTGTCGCGGGCATCTTGGGTGACATCGTTAAAGGAATAACCATGAGCTATCCAAAAATAGAACATCACGGCGCCAAGGACGGCGTTACCGGCTCCTGTCACCAACTGCATATGAATGCCACCAGCAGCCTGTTGGTTGACTGCGGGCTGTTCCAGGGCAACGACGCATCGATCCCGAGCGAGCCCGGCGCGGATCGGCTCGCCATCGAATTCCCACTGGACACCATAAAAGCGCTGGTCGCCACTCATGTGCACATCGACCATGTTGGGCGCATCCCCTATCTTCTCGCGGCAGGCTTCGACGGCCCCATCTTGTGCAGCGAGCCGTCGGCAAAGCTTCTGCCCATCGTCCTGGAAGATGCCTTCAAACTGGGCTTCAGCCGTGACCAGGCTCAGATCGAAAAATACATCCGGCTCGTCGGGCAGCGGATCATTGCACTGCCGTACCAGCAGTGGTTCACCCTGGCTAACACCGACGAGCTGCAAGCCCGCATACGGCTGCAGCGTGCTGGGCATATCCTCGGATCGGCCTACGTTGAAATCGACCTGACTTACCCGCAAACCGGGCAGAGCAAGCGCGTAGTCTTCTCCGGCGACCTCGGCGCGCCGCACGCACCTTTCCTGATGCCACCCGAATCACCGGAGCGCGCCGACATCCTAGTGCTGGAAAGCACCTACGGCGACCGCCTCCACGAAGACCGAGCCAACCGCCGTAAGCGGCTCGAAGCCGTCATCGAGCAAGCCCTCGAAGACCAAGGCACCGTTCTCATTCCCGCATTCAGCATCGGCCGCACCCAAGAATTGCTCTATGAGCTTGAAGAGATCATCAACACGGCCCGCCCCAACACCGCACAACCCCCTCTCCCCCCTGGGGAGAGGGCTGGGGTGAGGGGGGCGGCGAACAACACCGATGCCAGGCCCAACACCGAACCCAACTGGCCCGAACTCCCGGTCATCCTCGATTCGCCACTCGCGAGCCGCTTCACCGAGACCTATCGAAGCCTAAAACCCTTCTGGAATCAGGAAGCCCGCGACCGTATCCAGTCCGGCCGCCGCCCGCTGGCCTTCGAACAATTGATCACGATAGACAGCCACAGCGACCACCAACGCATCGTCAACCACCTGACTCAGACCGCACGCCCAGCTATCGTGATAGCCGGTGGCGGCATGTGCAGCGGCGGCCGTATCGTCAATTACCTCAAGGCCATGCTGGGCGATAAAAGACACAACGCATTGTTCGTCGGCTATCAGGCCAAGGGCACACCAGGGCACGCGATCCAAACCTATGGTCCGAAGGGCGGCTACGTTGACCTCGACGGCGAGCGCATCGATATCCGTGCTGGTATCACCAGTATCGGTGGCTACTCTGCTCATGCGGATCAGAAAGGGTTGGTGGAATTTGTGACCGGCATGCAGCAGTGGCCGACAGAGATAAGAATGGTGCATGGGGAGGAGGGCGCGAAGCGAGAGCTGTCTGCTCAGCTGTCCACTCAATATGCATATAAGGGTGAGGCAGTGCACATCACTGCCTGATCATATTAATTTACGGAGCAACAGCGGGCTAAGTCATAGGCAGAGGTCGCTGATTCAAAATTATAACGTTCAGATGGATGTAATATGATTAGCTTGCATGAAGTAAAACTCGCCATTATCGGCTTGGGCTATGTCGGATTGCCGCTTGCCGTTGAATTTGGAAAGCATCGTGCCGTAGTCGGGTTCGATATCAATAACACGCGTATCGAGGCTTTACAGGCAGGCCACGATGCCACCCTCGAAGTCAGCGATGTTGAACTCAGGCAAGCTGAGAGCCTCACCTACACAGCTAAACTCGACGATCTAAAAGATTGCAACGTATTTGTTGTCACTGTTCCGACGCCTATTGACGAGCATAAGCAGCCCGATCTCACCCCGTTAATCAAGGCTTCCGAGAGTATCGGCAAAGTATTGAAGAAGGGCGATATTGTCATCTACGAATCCACGGTATATCCAGGAGCTACCGAGGAAGACTGCGTACCAGTCTTGGAAAAAGTGTCTGGCCTGCAGTTCAACGTTGACTTCTTTGCCGGCTACAGTCCAGAGCGCATCAACCCAGGCGACAAAGAGCACCGGGTCACCACCATCAAGAAGGTTACCTCTGGCTCTACTCCCGAAGTCGCCGATCTGGTCGATGATCTGTACAACCAGATCATCACGGCCGGGACCCACAAGGCTACTAGTATCAAGGTCGCTGAGGCCGCTAAGGTCATTGAGAATACCCAGCGCGATCTAAATATCGCCTTGATCAATGAGCTTGCAATTATCTTCAATAGGATGGGTATTGATACCGAGGCAGTACTCCAGGCTGCAGGAACCAAATGGAACTTCCTGCCGTTTCGCCCAGGCTTGGTCGGCGGTCACTGCATCGGGGTAGACCCTTACTATTTGACTCATAAAGCCCAAAGTATCGGTTACCATCCGGAAATTATTCTTGCTGGTCGCCGCCTTAACGATGGCATGGGCGCGTACGTTGTGTCGCAGCTGGTCAAAGCTATGCTGAAACGTCGAATCCACGTCGACGGCGCACGAGTGCTCGTACTAGGGCTGGCGTTCAAAGAAAATTGTCCAGACCTACGTAACACGCGGGTAGTGGACATCATCAGCGAATTGGGTGAATACAACATTGCGGTTGACGTATATGACCCTTGGGTCAGTGGCACGGAAGCCAAGTATGAATACGGAATCACGCCAATAGCTGAACCGGCAATCGACGCGTACGACGGTGTCGTGCTCGCTGTAGCACATAATGAATTCCGAGATTTGGGCGCTGACAATATACGTCGGTACGGCAAGGCTGAACACGTACTATACGATCTAAAGTATTTGCTGAGCGCTGAAGAGTCCGACCTGCGCTTATAAATGGCCCGTGTAGGTGGCCCGATCAGGGAAAAAAATTCGAGAGGAGGGAATTCAATTTACGGTTCCCTCCACTGCTCCCTTTAGAATAAGTGAAACTTCATGACTCGCTACGAATTCTTGCTGCAAGAACTGCCTCTAAAGCCTAAAACTTGGTTAATAACCGGCGTGGCAGGGTTTATCGGCTCCAACTTATTAGAAACGTTGCTCCGGCTAAATCAACACGTAGTTGGGCTGGATAATTTCGCCACAGGCCACCAGCGCAATCTGGATGAAGTTAAAAGTTTGGTGAGTGCGGAGCAATGGGCGCGATTTAGATTCAATGAGGGTGATATCCGGAACCTAGACGATTGCCATAGGGGGTGCGCAGGCGTGGACTATGTTCTGCATCAAGCTGCCCTTGGTTCCGTACCGCGATCGATCAATGACCCAATTACTACCAACAGCACCAATATTGATGGCTTCCTTAATATGTTGGTGGCCGCTCGCGACGCTCAGGTGAAAAGCTTCACCTACGCCGCGAGTAGCTCTACCTATGGTGATCATCCGGGATTGCCCAAAGTTGAAGACGTGATCGGGAAGCCACTGTCTCCCTATGCTGTGACCAAATACGTCAACGAACTCTACGCTGAAGTATTCGCTAGGACCTACGAATTTAACACCATTGGGCTGCGTTATTTTAATGTCTTTGGAAAGCGGCAAGATCCGAATGGGGCCTACGCAGCAGTGATCCCAAAGTGGATTGCTGCGATGATAGAGGGCAGTGATGTCTTTATCAACGGAGACGGTGAAACCAGTCGCGACTTTTGCTTCATTGAAAACACCGTACAAGCTAATTTACTGGCCGCAACCGAGACGAACGAAGCCGCCCGCAATCAAGTTTATAATGTTGCAGTTAATGGGCGTACTAATCTTAATCAGTTATTTGCCGTTCTGAAAAAAAATCTGATTCGGAATGGAGTTGGTTACGCCAAGGAACCAGTCTATCGTGAGTTTCGCGCTGGCGACGTACGTCATTCACAAGCTGATATCAATAAGGCTCGGTGTTTATTAGGGTATGAGCCAAAATTTGATATCTATAGTGGTGTTGAAAGCGCGATGCAATGGTATATACGCCTTCTTAGTTGATATGATCCTTACGTCGAGTGGGCATAAGAGAATGAGCAATCCTAAGAAGAGAATGCTAAAGAATATGCTTTTACTCTCTGCTGGTGTTGGATCGGCAAAGATTGTAATGCTTTTTTTTATTCCGGTTCTTACAAGAATCTACAATCCCTTAGATTTCGGTTTTTTATCATTAATATCTTCGGCAGCGTTAATTGCAGCCCCTTTCTGTAACTTGCGCTATCCTGCCGCGTTTCCTGTTTTACAAGACGACAATGAAGCGAAAAATCTTTTAATGTTTTCGGTGTGCTCGACATTGTTTCTTGGTTTATTCGCTAGCGCCGGATTACTGGTCGCAGCAAAAATATCTGGTAAGTTAGATGAGTATGATTTAAATGCTTTACCGATATTGTTGTTAGTATATTTGTTTATAGTGGGCGCCAGCTATATAGAAGTATTAAGTTCTTGGGGCGTTAGAAATAGAGCTTTCAGGGCTGTGTCGGTATCATCTTTCATCGGTGCGCTATTTGGAGAAACGTCAAAATTATTGATAGCGTTGATTGCGGGAGCTAAAGTATTTGGGCTCGTGGTAGGGGTGCTGGTCGGTTACTTAAGTGCTCTATTATATTTATTCTATAAATGGAAAGAGAAAGGGTTTTTCGAAAAGGTCAGAGTTTCGAATGCGATTCGCGCGGCAAAAAGCAACTCAAGCTATCCATGTTATCGAATGCCTGCTCAGGTTTTACTTATACTATCGTCACAAGCCCCTATTGTTTTTATAGGATCACTATACGGCATATCTGATGCCGGCCAGTTTTCTTTGACCATGCTAGCTTTAGGTACCCCAATTGCGTTGGTTTCTCAATCGTTATCGCAAGCCTTTTATTCTGAAATAGCTCGATTGGGATCTAGCAGAAGTCAAGAAATATATGATTTAAGCAAAGACATGGTTATGAAGCTCTCTTTGCTGTCTGTTTTTCCGATGATTATTTTATTTAATTTTGGTCCGGATATATTTGGCTTGATTTTCGGCTCTCAGTGGAAGCAAGCGGGCGGAATAGCCTCAATATTATCTGTTTATATGGGTTTGCAATTGGTGGTAAATCCGCTGGTCCATATTTATAATGTTTATGAAGAGCAATCAAGGTTTCTCAAAATCAATTTGACTAGATTTCTAATGGTATGTGCAAGTTTATTAACTGCGTATCTTGCGGGCCTTGATATGTATGGGGCTAT
Organism: Stutzerimonas stutzeri; assembly: GCF_024448955.1. GTDB lineage: Bacteria > Pseudomonadota > Gammaproteobacteria > Pseudomonadales > Pseudomonadaceae > Stutzerimonas > Stutzerimonas stutzeri_AQ. The sequence goes on along the minus strand of NZ_JAMOIH010000001.1, from coordinate 193,404 downwards.
AATCTTGTATGCCGTTGGGATATCCATTCACTATGGCATGTTTCTAGTTTTTGTAATTGTTTTTATGAAACGAAAAATTAAACTTTATAGCTAAAGGTGGGCGTCGTGGAAAAACTATTTATTGAGACATCGAAGTTAGAAGGTGTGGTGAATGTTAGTGGCGCAAAGAATAGTGTATTGAAACTCCTTACTTGTTCAATATTAACCGAGGATTTGGTTGAGTTAGAGAATTTTCCAGGAACTTTGTCGGACGCAGAAATTCATCTACAAATGCTGCGTATCCTAGGCAAAGAATGTGTGGTGGTAGAAGATACTGTACGGATTAAGGAAAACTCTATTTTAGCGAATGAGCTTATATGGACGGACCGCTCTATTAGAAACACACTGCTGATTCTTGGCGCGCTAGTTGCGCGCTTCGGTTACGGTAAAGTTCCATTGCCCGGCGGCTGCAAGTTAGGTGACAGAGCTTACGACCTCCATGTGCATGTTCTGCAAGAACTTGGCGCGACAGTTTGGGAGGACGATGACTACCTATATGCCCAAGCGCCAAAAAAAGGTTTGATAGGGGCAGATATACATTTAGTTATAAGGTCTACCGGGGCAACGGAAAATGCCATCATAGCAGGAACACTTGCGTCTGGGAAAACCACCATCTGGAACCCACACATTCGTCCCGAAATTATTGATATGGTTAATGTGCTCAATAAGATGGGAGCACTGATAAGGGTGTACGGCCAAGAGCGTATAGAGGTTGTAGGAGTCGAGAGGCTGCGAGGAGTGACGCATACTGTAATGCCTGACAATATGGAGGCTATTACTTGGTTGGTAGGTGCAGTCATAACTCGTGGGGATGTTGAGATCAGAAATTTTCCAGCAAAGGATCTCGAAGTGGCTCTTATTCATTTAAAGGAAAGCGGAGTAAAGCTATACGTTGAGTCTAATAGCGTAATTGTGAGGGGTGGATGCCCTTATCCCTTAGAAATTAGTACCGGGCCTCATCCAGGCATCAATTCCGACGTCCAGCCAATTTTCGCTGCTTTTGCTGCTTGCGCTAAAGGTCAATCTACGATCGTAGACTTACGTTTTGCGGGTAGATACGGTTATGTGGTCGAAATGGCAAAGATGGGTCTCGCATATGAAATTGTTGGCAATGCTTTAAAAATTCATGGAAGTGGTGATCAACTCTCTGGCGCAAAAGTAAAGGCTACAGATTTAAGAGCAGGAGCAGCCTTAAGTTTATGCGGCCTCACCGCTAGTGGTGTCACGGAAATCAGCGATGCTTGGCAAATTGAGCGCGGATATGACAGGTTTGTGGAAAAGCTACTTCGGCTTAACGCCACCGTAAGGTATGAGTGATGACTACTGTAATGCGGCTGCGGCAGCTGATTGAAGGAACGGTGTCTGAGCATGTCCCTCTTTCCACAATTTCCAGATGGAAAATAGGTGGTTCAGCGGACTTGGTGATAGAACCTAGCTCTCTGCAAGAAGTAATAAGGGTAGTTGATTTATTACGCTCCGAAGCTATTCCGTACGCTATCGTTGGCTCAACGTCGAACATCCTATTTTCCGATAAGGAAATCAACGCTGCAATAATTAAGTTTGGCAAGAATTTATCTAGTATAAATTACGATAGTGAAAAAAAAATTATCAGCTGTGATGCCGGTTGTTGGATGCCCAGGCTTGCCAGGATGGGATTGTCTTTAGGGTGTTCGGACTTTGAACACCTTGTTGGGATCCCTGGTACAGTTGGAGGTGGGGTAGTTATGAATGCAGGTAGTAAACAGCAGTCTATAAGCGAAACTCTAGACCATGTAATTGCATTAGGCTCTGATAATAAGTTACATCGGCTTGAACCTTCCGATTGCGAATTTGATTACCGGCATTCTTGTTTTCAATCTGGAGAGTTTATTGTCCTCCGTGCCTTTTTTAGGCCTATAAATACTGATACCAAAAGAAAAATTCGAGCGAGAATGCTTTCAACTTTGGCCGAAAGAAGACGAAAATTCCCTATTAAGCTTCCAAATTGCGGATCAGTTTTTAAAGCTGACAAAACACAATACAGTAAATATGGTGCGCCAGGTCGAGTTATTGAGAATTTAGGCCTTAAGGATACTGTATGCGGAGGGGCCACTGTTTCGTCTACGCACGCTAATTTTATCATTAATAAAGATAAAGCTACTGCTGTAGACGTCATTAGGCTTGCAAGTTTTATAAAAAATAAAGTAGAAGCCGAAGTTGAATACAAAATGGAATCCGAAATCAAGTATTGCACCGAATTTGGGGTGTTTGTGCCCCTTCATGAAGCTTTCAAATGGCTTTCTGAATGATTGTTTATTTGATCGGTAACTTTAAAGGTTCAAATACTGGTCATGGCGGGCACTACTACTCGTTAAGAGAAATGTTTCAGGCGATCAATCGAAGCGAGGCATCCGCTATTTTCTCGCTCGGGCAAAATTCCCCTCCTGCCTTAGATGGTGTGGCTGGTCACGTGCATATTGAAACAGGTCTGATATTTCAATTTTCAGCTATTAAGAAAATATTATTTTTGCTTAATAGCTTTGAAGAGGCTGTTACAGTCGTCCATGCTTATGATAGTAATGTTGCATATGTGGGTGAAATTCTCGCTTATTTTTTAAAGTGCCCGTTTGTATTAACAAAATGTGGGGGAGGGAAGCCCAGGTTTTTTTATCCTCGAACCTCGAGTTTGGTCGTTTTTCATGAGGCCGATTATGCATATTTTAATAGGAAATTCCCAAGGTCGGAGATAAAACTGATCGCTAATCGTGTGTCAAGGGTTTGTTACGATGAGGCCCGAGCGAATGGGTTGTTTGGCGAAAAGAAAAAACTTTCATTTGTAAGGATATGTCGCATTGGAAAAGCCTATAAGGAAAGTATAATTCAAGCGATGAATTTGACAACTTTTCTTAATGATAATGGACTTGATTGCCAGCTAAAGGTTATCGGTTTCGTAGAAGATGCGGAAATATATGAGCATCTTATAAACAATGCACCCCCAAATGTAGATTTTTATATTACGGCTGCAGCCACAAAAAACGCATCTCGTCTCCTGGGTTACTTTGATGTTGTTTTAGGCTCTGGCAGAGGAGCAATGGAGGCCTTATCTCTAGGTAAAATTGTACTTTTTTCTATCAAAGGCGAAAAATTCCCATGTCTTTACAATGAATTTACGTCTAGTTATGCCGAGATAGAGAATTTTTCCAGCAGAGTTCTTATTCCACATGAGCTAGACGCATACCGGGATCCGAGCTATTTACTAACTTATCTCCGAAGTTCTGATTCTTTGCACAGCCTCCAGAAATTTGCGTTAGATAGCTTTTCGAAAAAATTCGATGTAGACGTTGGTGCTTCAAAGTTGATGGAATTTTATTCCACTCTATCACGGTCCAGTTTTTTATATTTAATGCGCAGCCTAATACCTTCGAAAATCTACCTAATAGCACTAGGTGTTGTAAATGCAATAAGATAGTTAAGGCAAGATATAGTTATGATTAGATTAAGCGTGCCCGCTCTGAGCGATGCATCAAAAAATATACTTTATCTAGCAGTTTCCCTTGTTCAGCTATTGTTAATGTATTGTTTGGTTGATGCGGTTTTTTATGTTGTTAGCATTTGGGCCAATTTTGTAATAGCCATTTTGTTTTTCTTTAACAGGGAGGATGTATTAGACCCAAGGGTGGTGTTTCCAGTTTTTTATTGTATGTATCAAACGTGGTTCCCGTTGTCTGTATTTGTTGGTGCGGACAACGTTTTTAAGACTATTGACGGTCTAGCTTTGAGTTCTAGTCTGGTTTATTCATTTATCGGATTGGTTGCCTATATATTTGTTTGTGGCTTATTTGTTCAAAAGAATAGTGGGAAAAGTTCGTTGATGATTAGAAGGGCGACAAGGCCTGGCTCATCTGGCGAATTGCTGCTGATCGCTGCTCTGCTTGTGGTAGTGCTAATTTGCAGTATTGTAATTTTCAATTCTGGATTTACATCGAAGCGAGAAATTAACGATGGTGCTGGCGTTGAAAAATTCATAAGTGAATTCTCAATGCTTACGTTGACTATAGTGGCTCTATTGAGGGCTGTTCGGCTTAGCATGGATCGACTTAAGTGCGACCCCCTAATCCTGTTGGTAATATTCGTATGCATATTCTATTTGGCATTAACTGGCGAAAGAGATATTTTTTTCAGGCTGATGTTGTGTCTGATGTTAATTTATTATTTTAAAATGAGAAATTTTTCTAAACTGAAATTATTAGTCTTTGCTGTTGGCATCGCTCTTTTGGTGCCTGTTTCTCAATCTTTTAAAGCTGTTATGGTTTCTGGGTTTGTCGGTATTGATTTTGATTTGAATAAGATTTTTTCGAATGAGTTCATTTCTGCATCTAGAAATATTTATTCAGTGTTGTATTTTGAAGCCGAGCGAAATCCGTATCTATTAATCTCCGATATTGGTAGAGCAGTAATTCCATCGATGTTTTTTGGGGAGGATTGGTTTTCTAGTGCTAATACTTGGTTTAATAAAGAATTTTTATTATTGAACGGGTTTAGCGGTCGTACCGGATGGGGCTTTGGTCTAGTCCCGGAAGGATATGTAGTCGGAGGTGTTGGCGGCGTGATCGCTGTTATGTCTCTCACGGCTTTTATGATTTCAATTTGTTATCGTTTGCGGCTAAGGTCTGAATATTTTTTAGTTTTTTACCTGTTTGCTTTTTCTGTTTCCATATATGTGATTCGAGCGGATGTGGCAAACTTGTTGTCTCAGATGTTCAAAATAGGCGGCCTTGCTATTTTTACTGTTTTTTTGTTTGAGCGTACCGTATCGGTTTTATTCACGCAGCTGCGCGTAAATATGGAGAGGTTATAGTGTCAAAAGATGGTTCTCAGATCCTTTTGATGGTCGTTAACGATCCTTTATTTTTTTTATCGCACAGGCTGCCATTGGCAAAGGCGGCGCTCGCTGAGGGTTACAGCGTACATGTCGCAACTATGCCTGGAGCTTCTGCCGATAAAATAGAGCGTTATGGGTTTACTCATCATAAGCTCCCATTCACCAGAAGTGGCGTGCATCCCATTGGTGAACTGGTTGCGTTGATAGCTTTACTTCGTCTTTGCCTAAAACTAAAGCCCACAATTTTGCATCTCGTGACTATAAAGCCCGTATTGTATGGAGGAATCGTAGCTCGAGTGTGTTCGATAAAAGGCGTAGTTGCCGCAGTCTCAGGGCTGGGCTTCGTTTTTACTGCGAGAGAGGCTAAATATTCTATATTAAGAGAATTGGTCAAGCTACTTTATCGAGTAGCTTTAAGTCAGCCAAATGTGCGTGTTATTTTTCAGAATCCGGACGATCTAGCTGAGTTCGTTAAATCTAGGGTTGTCTTTCTTAAGCAAGCGATACTAATAAAAGGTTCAGGTGTCAATCTCGCTGAATATAGCTTCAAATCCGAGAGTTATGGTCAGCCTGCCGTCGTATTTGCGGGCCGATTGTTGCGTGATAAAGGTGTGGTCGAATTTGTATCGGCTGTGCGTATGCTACATGCTCGCGGTGTAAATGCGAGATTTAGGCTTTTGGGCAGTATAGATCTTGGTAATCCTAGCAGTATTCAAGGCGGTGAATTGGAAAAATGGCGGGAGGAAGGTATAGTCGAGTGTCTGGGTTACCGTACAGATATTGCAGAGATATTTGCAGATTCGCACATTGTAGTACTGCCTTCTTATCGTGAAGGCCTGCCAAAAGTCTTAATGGAAGCTGCTGCTTGTGGTCGCGCTGTGGTTACAACCGATGTTCCCGGTTGCCGTGATGCTATCGAGGCTGGTGTAACTGGCCTTCTTGTGCCCGTATATAATATTGAAGCGTTGGCGGACGCGATTCAGAAGTTAGTCGAAAATCCTCAGTTGCGCCAGCGTATGGGAAGAGCCGCGCGCGAGCTTGCTGAGCGTGAATTCACTGTCGAAAATGTGGTCCAGCAACATTTGAATATTTATCGAACGCTAGGAGCGGAGCTTGACATATAAAGTTTTGGTAACTGGCGCAACGGGTTTTGTAGGATACGCGATCTTATGTAAGTTGTTAGAAACGTCCGGCGTTCAGGTTCTAGCTGGCGTTCGGGATGTCAGCAATAATCTGCCAGCTGGGGTTGTCCCTATATATATTGGCGATTTGAGGTACTCGCAGCGTTATGAATCACTTGCTAATGTATCTGTTGTAGTACATTGTGCCGCACAAACGCCTATGCTGGGCGCTCATGGCTCTGGAGCATTACCCGATTTCGAAACGGTCAACTTGGAGGGCACCTTAAATTTGGCTCGACAGGCTGCCGAGGCAGGAGCTCGACGGTTCATCTTTCTTAGCTCAATTAAGGTTAATGGCGAACGGACCAAACCTGGCGAACGCTATACTGCGGGTGATAGCCCAGCCCCTACCGATCCATATGGGGTTTCTAAGAGCAAAGCGGAGCGAGCTCTGAGCTCTCTCGCTCTTTCTACGGGAATGGAGGTAGTGATCATACGCCCTCCGCTCGTTTACGGGCCAAATGTAAAAGGCAACTTCGCTAGTATGATCAATCTGGTCAAGCAAGGTATTCCGCTCCCATTAGGTGCCATACACAATAAGCGTTCCTTGGTTAGTATCGACAATTTGGTTGATCTAATTATCCGATGTATCGATCATCCAGCTGCCGCCAATCAGGTGCTGCTGGCTAGCGACGGCGTGGACCTTTCTACTACCGAGTTGCTTCGTGGCTTGGGAGCGGCAATGGGTAAGCCCGCGCGGTTGATTCCAGTACCTGCTTGCATGCTCCAGTTTGGTGCTACATTGCTCGGCAAAAAAGCGATGGCACAACGGCTGCTCGGTTCGTTGCAAGTGGATATCAGCAAGACCTGCGAGCTGCTGGATTGGAAGCCACCCTACACGGTGGAAGAAGGGCTCAAACGCTGCTTCGAGCGCTCCGCATGAACTATTACCGGATGAAACCGTGATTCGAGTTTTCGATTTTGTTTTTTCGCTGTTGGGCTTGGTAGTCGGCTTGCCAATACTATTGATGCTGACGATCATCGGCCTGTTCGATACCGGCTCTCCAGTCTTTCGGCAGGTGCGCGTCGGGCGTCACCAGAAGCCCTTTACCCTGGTCAAGTTCCGCACCATGAGGGTGGATACGGCCTCGGTTGCCACACATCTGGCCAGCAATGCGTCCATTACTCGTTTTGGTCATTTTCTGCGCAAGACCAAACTGGATGAGCTGCCTCAGCTGTGGAACGTGCTGAAGGGCGAGATGAGCCTGGTGGGGCCGCGTCCGGGGCTGTTCAATCAGCAGGAACTGACTGAAGAGCGTGCCAAGCGCGGGGTGTTTGAGGTTCGTCCGGGAATTACCGGGCTGGCGCAGGTGAACGAGATTGATATGTCCACGCCGGAATTGCTGGCGGAAACGGACCAGAAAATGATCCGGACCCTCACCTTAGTGAATTACTTCAAGTACATCTTCATGACGGTGGCGGGTAAAGGTGCCGGGGATCGGATTGTCCGAAAAGTCTGACGGCCTAGTTCGCTGGAGGCCTGTATTCTCTGGGCGTAGACGAGCCCTAGTCATGTTTGTTTGGCTTTCAGTCTGTTGACGGGCTGAGCGGCCTGGCAGGTCTAAAGGAAGGATAATGTTGTGTTGAGCTTGGCTGAGAATCTGCGTGCCCGTTTGGTGCGCTTACCGCGGCGCTACAAGCGGCTAATCCAGGTGACGACAGACATGGTGTTGGTCTGGGCTGCGCTTTGGTTGGCGTTCGTAGTCCGGTTGGGTGACGCCAAGAATATCGAGCCGTTCAGCGGCCATGCTTGGTTGTTCGGTATTGCCCCGCTGATCGCAATCCCTTTCTTCATCCGCTTCGGCATGTATCGCGCCGTGATGCGCTATTTCGGCAACGATGCGCTGATGGCCATCGTCAAGGCGGTTACGCTCTCGGCGTTGCTTTTGTCTCTGGCGGTATATTGGCGTACGGATGTGCCCAAGGTCATTCCGCGCTCGATGGTGTTTAACTACTGGTGGCTGAGCCTGCTCCTGATTGGCGGCTTGCGCTTAGTGATGCGCCAGTACTTCATGGGTGATTGGTTTTCCCCGGACTCGCTCACTAAGTTCAAAGGCCGCGACGCGGGTTTGCCGAAGGTTGCGGTTTATGGCGCCGGTGCGGCGGGCAATCAGTTGATTGCAGCGCTGCGTCTGGGACGCGCGATGCGTCCGGTTGCGTTTATCGATGATGATCCGAATCTCTTCAACCGCACGATTGCAGGGCTCCGGGTCTATTCGCCCAAGCATATCCAGCAGATGATCGACGAGACGGGAGCGGATGAAATTCTGCTGGCGATTCCGTCGGCGTCACGAGGCAGGCGGCGTGAGGTGCTGGAGACATTGGAGCATTTCCCCCTGCATGTACGCAGCGTTCCTGGTTTTATGGATCTGGCCAGCGGAAAGGTCAAGGTCGAGGATATTCAGGAAGTCGACATCGCTGACTTGCTTGGGCGCGACGCCGTGCCGCCGCAGCAGGCGCTGTTCGAGAAGTGCATTCGCGGCAAGGTGGTGATGGTGACGGGAGCGGGCGGCTCGATTGGTTCGGAGCTGTGCCGACAGATCCTGTCGAACAAGCCTCAAACGCTGCTGCTGTTCGAGCACAGCGAGTTCAATCTCTACAGCATTCACATCGAACTGGAGCGGGCGATCGAGCGGGCTTCGCTGCCGGTCCGGTTGGTGCCGATCATGGGTTCTATCCGTAATCCCGACCGCCTACTGGATGTTATGCGCACCTGGCAGGTGGAGACGATCTACCACGCAGCGGCGTACAAGCATGTACCCATGGTGGAGCACAACGTCGCTGAAGGCGTGCTGAATAATGTGCTTGGCACCATGAACACGGCCCAGGCGGCAGTGCAGGCGGGTGTGGCCAACTTCGTGCTGATCTCCACAGACAAGGCGGTGCGCCCGACCAATGTGATGGGCAGCACCAAGCGTGTCGCTGAAATGATTCTGCAGGCGTTGAGCCGAGAAACAGCACCGGTGCTCTTTGGTGCTGGCGACTCGGTGCATCACGTCAACAAAACGCGCTTTACCATGGTGCGTTTCGGCAATGTGCTGGGATCGTCGGGTTCGGTTATTCCGCGCTTCTACCAGCAGATTCGCAGTGGCGGGCCGGTGACGGTGACGCACCCGAAGATTACCCGTTATTTCATGACCATTCCCGAGGCCGCTCAGTTGGTCATTCAGGCGGGGGCGATGGGGAAGGGCGGCGATGTGTTCGTGCTGGACATGGGCCAGCCAGTGCGGATTGCCGAACTGGCCGAGAAACTGATCCACTTGTCCGGCCTGAGTGTGCGTTCGGAGAAAAGCCCGCACGGGGATATCGCTATCGAATTCACCGGGTTACGGCCGGGTGAGAAGCTGTATGAAGAGCTGCTGATCGGCGACAACGTGAGCCCTACCGAGCACCCGATGATCATGCGTGCCGATGAGGAGTACTTCACCTGGGATGCGCTGCGTAGTGCGCTGGCGAAACTGCTTAAAGCTGTAGAGCAGGATGACTATCCGCAGGTTCGGGTATTGCTGCGTGAAGTGGTGAGCGGTTATGTGCCCGAAGGTGAAATCGTTGATTTGATTTATCAGCAGCGGAAAGTGGGGCCGACGGAGTAGGGTGGTTTGGGCAGGCTATCGCCTGCACTCGCCGCGAGGGTGCGCCTCCTACAAGATCAGAAGCGGTGGACGTAGGTTTTTGATTTTGTTGTAGAAGGGCGGCCCTCGGCGCGAAGCTTTGGTTTTGCTGGCATGCTTTTGCCAACCCCGCCGCGGGCTAATCGACTTGCCGTCTTTCGCAGCGTAACGGGCGATTCCTGTACACACGCCAGGCTTGAGCCCAGCCGTCTGCATGAGAAGCGTCAGCGATGACTTCGCTTTCGATGCAAACAGGCTGTTCCAGGCTTCTGACATAGCTGCGCAACAATAAGGGCGGGACTACTTTGTCCTTGCCACCTGCCAGATGTCTCTGAGGAATTCGTGCCAATGCTGCGCGGTGATCATCCGGATTAAGGGAGCCCGACAGAGGGCTGAGTTGATGCAGTTGCACCCATCGGTTAGGGCTGAGATTACCTGCGAGGGTCTGGATTTGTGCGATATCGTCGCGTCGAGCCGCAAGCAGCATGGCAAGGGCAGCGCCTCCCGAATAGCCAATCAGCTCGTAGTCACGATTGCCATAGCGCAACTTGATTTGGTCGAGTGCGTGCTCAAGGCTGATAACGACCTCATCGGAAAAGCGGCGGTTGGTCCATAGGTCCGGACGGCAGCCGGCTGCCATTACAAACTGGCATGGCCGCGCAAGGTAAAAACTCGGGGTTGGGTCATCGAAAGCAAGACCTGCAACCAGCAGGTTACGCGGCGTAGGATCCAGGCTCGGTTGTGAGCGCGTCGCCCAAGCGTGACCATCGCCTTCGATGTACAAGCGGATTCGGGATGTGGCGATTGGCTTGAGCGGGGTGCTCAATGCCAGGGGAAAGGGCCGGGTGGAAATGATTTCCAACCGATGGTTATGGTGAGCCGCCAGGCTACGCAGGGCCTCCTGCGAAGACTGGCAACCACCGAGCATGGCGCCGATAAGCAGCGCCAGGCCCTGTTTCCAACCGGCGGCTCGCGAATGCGAGCCGAGGTTTTTCGTTTTCATCAGAAGTCGTAACGTACCTTCGCGGTGAAGGTATCGGCATTGAAGTCTGACTTACCGACATAGTCGTAGCCCAGTCCGATGGTGAACTGGCCCAGTCGGTAATCGGCTCCGATACCCGCCTCGTAGCTATTGCGGGCTGGTTTGGCACCGCTGGTCACGAATGGGGTTCCGCCAAGAACGAAGGCCGACGTGCTGCTGGCTTGATCGGCTGCGAAGTCATGATAGGCCATCAGCTTAGCTTGAGGCTCCAACGTTCCACGACCCAGCGGATATTGCGCAGCGACACGCAGGCCCGCGCCAAGCTCGATCACTTCGTAGCGTTGATCTTCGATCGCCAATGCCAGAGTGGCGTTTTTCTCGCGGTAGCTATCGATATCGATCCGGCTGTAGCGGGCAGCCAGGCGCGGTTCCAGGACGAGATTGTCGCTGATGGAGTAGCTGTAGCCACCAGTGATGTTCAACCCGAGCACCGAACTGTCATAGTCGGACTTTGCCTTTTCGCCTAGGACATAGCGCGAGCCTTCATTGCTATTGACGCCGTACGTCAGGCTTGAATCTACGAAGTAACGTCCCAGCTCGTAACCGCTATAGAGCGTGAAGGCATGGCCGTCTACTTCGGTTTCGTTGCCGTTCTCGCTGTTTACATCGGTGCTGAGGAAGCTGTACGCCACACCAAGGGTCAGCTGATCGTTCAGCTTGCCGTCGGCGCCGATGGCAATGCCGCGGCTGTAGGCGTTGTAACCGGCTACGCCATCACGCAGATCCTGGTTGGCATCGCTGTACAGTGCCTGAACCCAAACACCGGTTTCCTGGAGAGCATCACCGGAAGACATACCGCGAATGCTGCTCGTCCGGTTGCCGGTGACGTTGCTAACCAGTGTCTGGCCGGACGTCGCGGCCTGGGTTGCACCGCCGTTGGCTTCCGGGGTGGTCTGTTCAATCAGACGGGCAGCCTGGGTTTCGGTAATGCCATCGAAGGCATTCAGCACTTGGGTAGGCAGCTTGCTGGCGATCTTGCTGAAAGCAACGCCGGCAGCCTGGGCATTCTGCGAACCGCCGCCGGTCGCGATGGTTTCCTTGAATTCCTCTGGCGTCTTGATGATCACGTCAATCATACCGGTTTCCCCTCCATCGGCAGGGGGCGTAGTCGGCTCTCCTCCGCCATCGGTCGGCGGGTTTTGCGTATCGTCACCGCCATCGACCGGAGGGGTGCTTGAGTCATCATCGGCGGGAATCAATCCCCCACCTATCTCGGTCGATGTGATCTTCAGGTCGCTGACTTTAAGCAACTGGTTGCTGCTGACGACCTGCAAGCCTTTATCGATAATTTCTTGTGCCGTTACTAAGCGGTAAGACGAGCCGTTAGCAGCGAAATCTGCACCGTTGGCCTGAAGGATCAGCTTGGAGCCCTGTCCAAACTCGGCGGTTTTGGTGACATTGAGCACCGGTTTCGTCGCCTCGGTCGCATTGCTCAGGTTCAGGCCGATAGACGAATCTTTCGCAACGACCAGATCGCCATCGATCGAAGTATGGGTGCCGAGCAGTTCGATGTGACCTAGCGCCGCTTCGTGGCCTTCATCGGGATTGGCATTCACACCTACGCGTACGGTCTCATCGTCGCCAACTTCAATACGCGAACCGTCAAAAATTACGGAGTCGGTAATCTGGACATAGCCATCCAGGCCAAGGATATCGCCTTGGATTTTGCCGCCGCTCCATTCCAGATCGACCTTGTTACCCTCAGCATTGATAGCGGCGTCTTGCCCGCTAATCAGGCCGCCTTCATGGTAAATCTTGAGGTAGTACTCTTGCTCCTGTTTGCGAGCGTCAGATACTTCGAAGTCACCAATCACAATCGCGGTGGAATCGGCCTCGATGGTGCCGGTGTTCACGATGCTGTCGATAACGCCGCCATCGATTTGGATACCGTCGGCATCAACACCATTGGCGATGATAGAGCCATGGTTCTCGATAGCGGAAACAGATGCCCGCTTGCTCCAGTTCCACTCTGGTTGCTCGTTAGTGGTGACATCGATGGCGTCTGCGCCAATCCCAGTCACTTGAATCAAGCCGTTGTTGATCAAGCGTCCATCGATTTCGCTGCCCATGAGTTGAATCGCGGTTGCATTGGCGCCCTCAGCGATGATTTTACCGTCCGCTGTATTCACCACATCTTTGTGAATTTCCGAATCACCTGAAATTTCGATTGCGCGAACGCCGTCGCCTTCCAGCACGTTACCGGAAACATGCACAGTTCCTTCGTTGATCAGGCTGCCGTGTACGATGGCGGGATCGACGAGGATTCCTGAGGCGCCCGCACCGGCCACCTGAATGGTGCCCTTGTTGACCAGATCGCCGTAGATCTGAGTGGCCGGTCCCATGGAAGCCCAGTCTTCATCGTCACCGGACATGCTCAGATCGACACCGTCAGCGTTGTCGCCCTTGGCGTTGACAGCGGCCTCCAGCAGCAGGTCTTTTTTGAAGATGACGCTGTTGAATTCGATAGCGTCAACGTCACTATTGGCGCTGGTGAAAGATCCTCGAACCTCTACTGTGTCTTGGAAGGTCGTGTTTTCCTTCACAAGGCCAGCATTATCCAAAGTCAGTGTTTGCGCGTAGATGGGAAGCGCGGCACCAGCGACGGCGATCGCCAGTAGAGTCTTACGAAAAGCAACAGCGTTCACGATGAATTCCTTTCTGATTTTTCGTTCTGCTTCCATGCATCAGCGTATGCGCCGCCATGAAAGCAGCGCCATTATGATGGCATTAATAGCTTTGTGCTATCACCGCGGCTTGATTCGGCGATGGATGCTGGACGTGCTGGCACAGCGGCTCAAGGCCGCGAAAGGGGGCATATCACTGGTTTGGTACTGCTGCGTGAGGTAGCGAGCAGCGAAGATAGCCGTCTGAGTAAGGGATGGCTCTGTTGGGTGGAGCCGGGCTTGGCTGTGGCTTTCAGGGCCGAAGACAGCTGGCCTTGAAGCGGGTCTCTCGCATCAAAGCGCTGGGACCCGAGGTAGGCAGTGGGAGGCGGCATTCTAAGCAACCGTTGCGTCCGCTATTGGGTTTACTGAACAGCTTCCTCCTGCATCCACTTCGGCTTCGGATAACGACGGTCCCGATTTCCCAGCTTTGAGGGCGGCTCCCGGTATGTCATGGCCGACCAGTTCCGGCAGGCCAGCGGTGCACGGCAGCAGTTTGTCCAGATCGACGCCGGTATCCATGCTCATGCGCTGGAACATGTGCACCATTTCCTCGGTGCTGATATTGCCGCTGGCGCCGGGTGCGTAGGGGCAGCCACCGAGGCCGCCGAGCGAGGCGTCGAAGCGGTCAATACCTGCGCGCATCGCAGCCAGGGCGTTGGCCAGGCCCATGCCGCGTGTGTTGTGGAAGTGCGCGGTGAACGCTGCTTCCGGCCAGTTGCTCAAGTTTTTACGGCAGATGCGCCCCATTGGCATTCCTACGCAGAGCGTGGGAGCCATAAGATGCCCGTTGGGTAGCGAGTCGCTGGTGGGCTAAAGCCCACCCTACGATTGCTGGCGTTCGGCGGATACCGCTCATGACTTCTTCGGCATCGCGCAAATTGGGGATGGCTTTGGGCGAGGTAAAAGAGGTGACCTCGATCTTCGCCAACCCGGTTTCGGAGAGGCGATCGATCAACGCGATCTTGTCTTCGGTGGGGATGAAGTTCGGTTCGATCTGAAAGCCATCGCGAGTGGCGACGTCCTAGATGTAGAGGCGTTTGGTCATTGGCCCTCCGAATTTGCATGTGTCTGGTAGTAGGGTTCGCGAGCAAGCTCGCTCCTACAAGAGCGGCGGACGGCCGCATCCCGTAGGGGCGAGCTTGCTCGCGAACAGTCGCATCAAACGATCCCGCGCTCGCGCAGCCCGCGGACTTGCTCGTCTGTCAGGCCAAGCCCGGCCAGTACGTCTTCGGTGTGTTCACCCAGCTGAGGGCCTCCGGTGCCGATGCGGCCCGGGGTGCGGCTGAGTTTGGGCAGCACGCCTGGCACCTTGAGCGGGCCGGCGAAGGTTTGTACTTGCTCGATCATCTGCCGCGTCAGGTAGTGCGGGTCCTTGACGATATCGGCGGCGGTATACGGATAGCCGGCCGGGACGCGTGCCTCTTTGAGCGCTTCGATCACCTCGTCGCGACTGTGCCGCGCGGTCCACTCACCGATGGCGGCATCGATCAGTTCGGCATGCTGGGCGCGACCGTCGTTGTGGGCGAAACGCGAGTCGTCGGCCAGGTCCTGGCGCCCCATCAACGTCATCAACCGCTTGTAAATGCTGTCGCCATTGCCGGCGATCAGCACGTAGGCGCCGTCATTGCACAGGTAGGAGTTTGACGGCGTGATACCGGGCAGGGCGCTGCCGGCTGGCTCGCGGATATAGCCGAAGGCGTCGTACTCGGGCACCAGACTTTCCATCATGGCGAATACCGATTCGTACAACGCAACATCGATTTCCTGACCCTTGCCGCTGCGGTGGCGTTCCTGCAGGGCGAGCAGCACACCGATCACACCATAGAGCGAGGACAGCGAATCACCAATGCTCACACCTACACGCACCGGCGGTTGGCCCGGATAGCCGGACAGATGCCGTAGGCCGCCCATGGCCTCGCCGATTACGCCAAAGCCGAGCAGGTCGCGGTACGGGCCGGTTTGGCCGTAGCCGGAGATGCGCAGCATGATGAGACGCGGGTTGAGTTTGGCCAGTTCGTCCCAGCCAAGGCCCCAGCCTTCGAGGGTGCCGGGGCGGAAGTTTTCCACTAGCACGTCGGCCTCGGATACCAGCTGGCGGACAATCTGCTGACCTTCGGCGGCTTTCAAATCGAGGGTTATCGATCGCTTGTTGCGTGACTGCACATGCCACCAGAGCGAGGTGCCATCCTTGAGCTTGCGCCATTTGCGCAATGGATCACCGACACCTGGCGGCTCGATTTTGATCACATCGGCACCGAACTCGCCGAGCATTTTGCTGGCGAAGGGGCCAGCGATCAGCTGGCCCATCTCGATGACCTTGAGGCCTTGCAGCGGCAAGCTGTTTTCTTTCTTTTCGTTCATCACAACACCTGTGCCGGGTCGATTCATGTGGGGAGGATGACCGAGAGCCGCCACCGGGACAATTACCAAGCATGGTTTCGCAGAGTGCCCAGGCTATCGGTTGATGTCTTTTAAAACGGGGCGGTCTACCGCAGGGGTAGTGCAGGCCTCGGTTCGGACGGGTGTGGTTATCGCGGGAAGCGATCCAGGCCTCGGTTTGCATAGGAGGCCCGCCCACGGGGCGAGGTGTTTCTACTCTGCCGGTGAGCTATCGAACGCCACCGGTTTTCGAATGGTAATCAGGCGCGCGACGATCTTGAGCCCATTCGCCGCGAGCGCGCGCCTCCTAGAGGATTTGTGCAGGTTTTGGCGTTAGTGGCGGGCGTCGTTGTTGCAAGAGTGGCGCAGGCTTAGATTTGACATACAAGGCCCGCCCTCGGGCGAAGCTTTCAGTAGGGCTGTCACAGCTGACGTTACGGGCTGGGATCGAGGTGAATACCAGCCCTATAATCGCGCAATGTTCTTCTGGGGTATCGACATGGCTATCGACGATCAGCGGTTTGGCGGCATCGCACGCCTTTACGGCGCCGCCGGGCTAGAGCGCTTGGCGGCGGCGCATGTCGCTGTTGTCGGGATCGGCGGGGTTGGTTCCTGGGCGGCCGAGGCGCTGGCGCGTAGCGGGGTCGGCGAGATCAGTCTGTTCGATCTGGATGATGTCTGCATTACCAACACCAACCGGCAGGTGCACGCGTTGGAAGGTGCCGTGGGCAAACCCAAAGTCGATGAGATGGCGGCGCGGATCAGGGCGATTAACCCGGCCTGCGTAGTGCATGCCGTTGCCGACTTCGTCACGCGCGACACCATGGCCGAATACATCACCGAGCAGATGGATTGCGTCATCGACTGCATCGACAGCGTGCCGGCCAAGGCCGCGTTGATCGCCTGGTGCAAGCGACGCAAGATTCAGATCATCGCCACGGGCGGCGCGGGCGGGCAGGTGGATCCGACGCAGATCCAGGTTGCCGATCTGAACAAGACCTTCAACGATCCGCTGGCAGCCAAGGTGCGTTCCCTGCTGCGGCGCGAATACAATTTTTCCCGCACGCCGGGCCGCACCTACAGTGTGCCCTGCGTGTTCTCCACCGAGCAGCTGCGCTATCCCAAGCCGGATGGCGGGGTCTGCCAGAGCAAGAGTTTTGTGGGCGAGGGGGTGAAGCTCGACTGCGCTGGCGGTTTCGGCGCGGCGATGATGGTCACCGCCAGCTTCGGTCTGGTGGCGGCGGCGCGCGCCGTCGACAAGTTGGTGGCGGGAGCACGGCGGCCGGCGGAGCGTGCGCCGATAGGCTAGTCCTGAAGCTGTTGCCCTCGTCGAAGGCGAACCGGAGCGCTGCGCTTGTTGTCCCTAGACTGAGACGGATCGGACGCCATACAAGTGAAAAAGCTGCTCGGCAAAATCGATACCCTGATCTACCTGATCGTTGGCCCGTTCGGCGTGCTCTATGTATTCCCGCGTTTCTTTCTACAACTGGAACAGCAACTGGGTATCGAGCTGCCGCGCCTGGCAGTTCTGAAATACGCCGGCGTCACGCTGATGAATCTGGGAGGGCTGCTGGCGATTATCTGCGCGCTGATGATGTACCGGCATGGCAAGGGAACGGTCAGCCCGCTCTCCGGACCGAAGGCCCTGTTGCGAGGCGGCCCGTACGGATTGGTCAGGCATCCGATGATGTGGTCAGGCACTTTCGTGCTGATCGGCCTGATGTTGATCTACAGTTCGCCGCTGCTGGCGGTGTGGCTGGCGATCTGGAGCCGCTTCGCCGCGGTGTATATCGCGCGTTATGAAGAGCCCTACCTGGAATCGGTGTTCGGTGAGCAGTATCGCGATTACTGCCGACGAACGCCGCGTTGGTTTCCCTGGCGCTCAGCGGCACGGGAGTCTGGGTAAGTACTGCATTTCGGCTCGAAAGAACGGTGTCTTCCCGCGACGCGGCTCCCTCCGTAGAGGTCGGCGTACTGCATGGCAGTTGCCACACCGAGCGACTATGTTCGCGAGCAAGCTCGCTCCTACAGTTCAGTGTCCGGGCTCAGCATCGTGCGCGTCGATCGCCCTGTAGGAGCCAGCTTGCTGGCGATTCGCTGCTACGTCGAACCGGCATGATCGTGAGCAAGCTCGCTCTTACAAGAGCGCAAGAACGATACACCTAGCTTTGCCGGCTCAACTCGCGCATGCGCGCCAATACTGCGTTCATGCCGTTGCTGCGCGAAGGCGATAGCTGCCGCGACAGGCCGAGCTGATCGAACCACTCTGCGATGTCGAGCTGCCGCAGCTGAGCAGCGTCGAGTCCGTTGACGCGCACTAGGAGAACGGCCAGTAGCCCGCGTAGCAGGCGCGCCTCGCTGGTGCCGCGGAAATATAAGAGATTTCCCTGCCGCTCGCCGATCAACCACAACTTGCTCTCGCAGCCTGCCACTTGGTTGGTCTCGTTGCGTTCGAGTTCGCTGAGCGGCTCGAGCCGATCGCCCCACTGCATCAGCAACCGCGCGCGCTGTTCCCAGCCGGCAGCCTGTTGAAAGCCGAGCAGGGCTTCGCTAGCAGAGGGAGGCAGTTCGCTCATCGCAGGATTTCCAGCGCCTGATCCAGTGCTGCGAAGAAGCGCTCCAGATCGGTGCCGTCGTTGTACAGCCCGAGCGATACGCGGATGGCGCCATCGATTCCCAGGGCTTTCAACAGCGGCTGTGCGCAATGGGTCCCGCTGCGTATGGCGATGCCTTGTTCGGTGAGCAGGTGCGCCAGATCACCGTGATGAATGTCGTCCACGGTGAAGCTGGCCAGCGCCAACTGCGGTTCGCCCAGCAGTCGCACGCCTTCACGGATCGCGAGACCCGCCAGTAAATGTTTATGCAGTGCTTGTTCATGGTCAGCAACTGCCGTTGCGTCCAGTCTGGACAGATAATCCAGCGTCGCACCGAGCCCGATGACCGCCCCGATGGGCGGCGTACCGGCCTCGAAACCCAGTGGTGCGGCATGGAATTCGGCGTGCTGGAAATCGGCGACGCGGACCATCTCGCCGCCGTATTGCCAGTGCCTGAGCTTGAGCAATGACTCGCCGCGCCCGTAAAGCGCGCCGACGCCTTCCGGCCCGTAGAGCTTGTGGCTGGAGAGTACATAGAAGTCGCAGGCCAGCGTCTGCATGTCGTGCCGGCCGTGGACCACGCCTTGGGCGCCGTCGACGATCGTTAGCGCGCCGTGAGCCTTGGCCAGTGGCAACAACTCGGCGAGCGGTTGCCAGGCCCCAAGTACATTGGACAGCTGGCTGACGGCAAGCAGACGAGTTCTTGGTCCGATAAGGCTGGCAGCAGCGTGCAGGTCGATCACGCCGCGATGATCCAGCGGTAGCACCACCAGCCTGGCATTGCGCCGTTTTGCCAGCTGCTGCCAGGGCAACAAGTTGGCGTGATGCTCCAGCGCGCTGACGACGATCTCGTCATCCGCTTCGATCAACGGTTCGAGGCCATAGGCGAGCAGGTTGAGCGCTTCGGTAGCACCACGGGTAAACACGATTTCGGTAGGGCAGGCTGCGTTAAGCCATCGCGCGACTTTGATCCGTGAATCCTCGAAAGCGCGGGTGGCACGTTCGGCCGGTTGATGCTGAGCGCGGTGAACGTTGGCAGTGCCGCAGGTGTAATAACCGGTCAGCGCATCGATCAATGCCTG
Source organism: Stutzerimonas stutzeri (assembly GCF_024448955.1). Lineage (GTDB taxonomy): Bacteria > Pseudomonadota > Gammaproteobacteria > Pseudomonadales > Pseudomonadaceae > Stutzerimonas > Stutzerimonas stutzeri_AQ. The sequence goes on along the minus strand of NZ_JAMOIH010000001.1, from coordinate 173,949 downwards.
CGGCTTCTGCGCCGTGGCGGCGCTATCGAGGTACGTCTGGCCCTGGGCTTCGAGAACAGCCAGGGCGGGGAAATCGGAACGCCAGGGAGACAAAAGCATAGCGTTAAGCCTGAAGCTGGAAGCTGGAAGCCCAAGCGATGCGCGGTTGCTTCCAGCGTCCGGCTTATGGCTTCCAGCTAAGCGGTCAGTTATGCGCGTGCAGCGCTTCGTTCAGCTCGATCGCGGACTTGTGAGTCTTGCATTCGACCGCGCCGGTCAGCGAGTTGCGGCGGAACAGGAGGTCGGTCTGGTTCGCCAGGTCCCGCCCTTTTACCACCTTGACCAGCTCGCCTTGCTCGTCGAGTAGGTTCACCTTGGTGCCAGCGGTGATGTACAGGCCGGCTTCCACGGTGTTGCGGTCGCCCAGCGGGATGCCGATACCGGCATTAGCACCGATCAGGCAGCCTTCACCTACGGAAATGACGATGTTGCCGCCGCCGGACAGGGTGCCCATGGTCGAACAGCCGCCGCCGAGGTCCGAGCCCTTGCCGACGAACACGCCGGCCGAGACGCGGCCTTCGATCATGCCTGGGCCTTCGGTGCCGGCGTTGAAGTTGATGAAGCCCTCATGCATTACGGTCGTGCCTTCGCCCACGTAGGCGCCAAGACGGACGCGTGCGGTGTCGGCGATGCGCACGCCAGCCGGGACCACGTAATCGGTCATCTTCGGGAATTTGTCGACGGAGACGACTTCCAGCAGGTAGCCCTTCAGGCGTGCTTCCAGTTGACGCTCGGCCAGTTCGGCCAGATCCACCGCGCCCTGGTTGGTCCAGGCGACGTTGGGCAGCAGCGGGAAGATGCCGGCGAGGTTCAGGTCGTGAGGCTTGACCAGGCGATGGGAGATCAGATGCAGCTTGAGGTAGGCCTCAGGGGTCGAGGCCAGCGCGGCGTCTTCGGCAAGCAGTGTGACCACCAGCGGGCGCTGGCTTTCGGCCAGGCGGGTAAGCAGTGCGTGCTGGGTGCTGTCGATCGATTTGATCGCATCCGCCAGTTGCGCGGCCTGGCTGGTGGTTATGGTGATGGCTTGGTTGCCACCTTCGTAGCCGAGCAGCGGGGCGATGGCGGCAACCAATTCGCCGGCCGGTTGCAGCAACGGCTGCGCGTAGAAGACTTCCAGCCAGCTGCCCTGACGGTTCTGTGTGCCGACGCCGAACGCCAGGCTGAATAGGTTTTTGCTCATAGGGAATCCTTTTATCAATCACGCTCGTCCTGCGAGCGGGTCTCAGTTCTTGGCTGCCAGCTCGGCAGCGTAAATATCCGGCTTGAAGCCAATCAGCGTCTTGTCGCCCAAATCGAAGACGGGGCGCTTGATCATCGATGGCTGGGCCAGCATCAGCTCAATGGCCTTGGCTTGGTCAAGATCAGCTTTCTGCACATCGTCCAGCTTGCGGAAGGTGGTGCCAGCACGGTTGAGTACGGTCTGCCAGCCATGTTCATTGCACCAAGCTTCCAGGTGGGCGCGGTCGATGCCGGCGCTCTTGTAGTCATGGAACTCATAGCTCAAGCCCTGCTGGTCGAGCCAGGTACGGGCCTTTTTCATGGTGTCGCACGCCTTGATGCCGTACAGACAGAGTCCTTTGTGTTGATCGGGCATAACAGCTCCGCATTCTCCGGCCAAACTGGACCGCGGATTATGCCACGATGAACATGAACCTGCCGCTTTGAGCCGCCTGGACGCTTCAGCTTGCGGAGTTGTCCGCCTGGCACAGCAGGTCCTCGATGGCCTGGGTGCTGGTTGGCCGCACCACGCGGCCGAGTTCTTCGCCTTGGCGCATGAGAATCAGCGTGGGCCATAGCTTGACGCGAAACGACCTTCCCAGCGGGCGGCCCGGACCGTCCTCGATCTTCAAATGGCGCAGTGAACGTCCGGCCATGGCGGTAGCCAGCGGCGGTTGCGCCGCACGGCAATGACCACACCAGTCGGTACCGAATTCGAGCAGGGTGAAACCTTCTAGATCGTCGACTTCGTCTCGCGAAGGTGCGCTGGCTGTGTAGGTTTCATTCATGGGCATGGCCGGCCTCCTGAGCGTCACTGTTAAGAGTGGGAGTCGCCGCGGCGGTCATCGGTTCAGCCGCTAGATCGCAAAGCGATTCGACCTTTTTCAGGCCGTGCGTTGTCCATTGTTCACAATCGCAACGATGAGGTCATGTATGGCACGCAAGCATTTCGAAAACCATGAGGCCATTTCGTCCGCCGTTCCTGCCGATGATGGATTCGAGGCGGTGATTGCGGTGAAGCTTCGTGATACCGACGACACTGCCCGAATATTCAAAGTCGCCAACGGCCGGCATTACGACCTCGCGTCCGAGGCTGAAGTAGCAGCCGAGGCGGCGCTGACCAAGGTCAGGGAGGTCAGCAACGACGGTGAGCTGATATGGGAAGAGAACGCAATCTGAGGAGAGCGCCATGAACGAGCCCGAAAAGCCCGATGTGGGGGAGCATGATGAGCGCGAAGAACCCATCACGGCGGACATTCCGGAGCACATGAAGCCGGAAAATCTTGAGAAACTGCGCGACTACGGCAAGGACATGATTCCGCCAGGTGTCGCCTGAAAGAGGCCGGACGCCGCCGCGTCCGGCTCCGGCTCTGCCTTCAAAGCGTGGCGATAAACGCGCGGATGCGCTCGGCTGCTTCGACGCAATCAGCGAGCGGCGCCACCAGCGCCATGCGAACCCGATCCTTGCCAGGGCTGACGCCGTCGACTTCTCGTGACAGATAGGACCCTGGCACCACCGTCACATGTTCGTGGGCAAACAGCTCGCGAGTGAATTGCTGGCCGTCGATGGGCGTTTTCGGCCACAGGTAGAACCCGCCATCGGGGCGCTGTACATCCATCACCGGCGTGAGGATGTCCAGAACCGCATCGAACTTCTCGCGGTACATCTGGCGATTGGCCTGGACATGCGCCTCGTCGTTCCAGGCGGCGATGCTTGCGAGTTGGGTCTGCACCGGCATGGCGCAGCCATGATAGGTGCGGTAGAGCAGAAAGGCCTTGAGAATGTCCGCATCCCCGGCAACAAATCCGGAGCGCAGCCCCGGTAGATTCGAGCGCTTGGACAGGCTGTGGAACACCACGCAGCGTTTGAAATCGTTACGGCCCAGCGCGGCGCATGCGGTCAGCAATCCGGCAGGCGGATGTTCCTCATTGAAGTAAAGCTCGCTATAGCACTCGTCGGCGGCGATGACGAAATCATGCTCGTCGGCCAGCGCGATCAGCTTCTTCAGCGTGTCCAGCGGCACCAGCGCGCCGGTGGGGTTGCCCGGCGAGCAGAGAAACAGGATTTGCGTGCGCTGCCAGATATCGGCCGGAACGGCGTCGAAATCCGGATTGAACCCATTCTCGGCGGTACAGGGCAGGTAATGCGGTGTGGCGCCGGCCAGAAGCGCCGCGCCTTCATAGATCTGATAGAACGGATTGGGGCTGAGCACCAGCGCGTCCGCGCTGCGGTTGACGACGGCCTGGGTGAACGCAAACAAGGCTTCGCGGGTGCCATTGACCGGTAGCACATGGCGCGCCGGATCGAGGCTGTCGGCTGCCACGCCGAAGCGACGTTCGCACCAGCGTGCGATGGACTCGCGCAGCTCGGGGATGCCGAGGGTGGACGGATATACGGCCAACTGATCGAGGCTGGTAGTCAGCGCCTGGGCAACGAAATCGGGCGATGGATGTTTCGGTTCGCCGATCGATAAAGCGATAGCGCGCTTTTCGCTCGGCGGTTGCACGCCGGCGAGCAGGGCGCGGAGTTTCTCGAACGGATAAGGCTGCAGCAGGGACAGGTCGTTATTCATTGTCGGTCTTCGAAACGTCGGGAAGCGCGCCAGTACGCGCTTCGATAGATTCATTCGTTGCGCGCGCCGCCGTAGTAGGCACAGCCGCGCAGGGTTTGGTCGTCGATACGCAGTTCGGCGGTCAGGTGGCTGATTGCGCCGCTGGCACTGTCGACGCAGCGCTGTGGCGCTACCCAGAGATTGAGGCGCTGGTCATTGGCCTCGCTGCTGAAACTGGTCTGTCCGCCCGGCAGCTGTTCTTCCAGATACGGCACGGCCAGCGGCGTCTCGCCGGGACGTTCGAGCAGCATGCCGTGCGTGGTGATCCTTACGCTCCAGCCTGGCTCGTTGCCACTGGCGCGCAGCGTCAATTGCTTGAATTCGTCTGCGTTGCAGCCAGGACCTTCGGCCTGCAGGCGATAGACCTGTGTCAATTGCAGTTGCCTATCGCCATCTCGCGAAATCAGCATGCCACGTACATCGGCAAACAGCGGTTGTCCGCTGTCGGACATTAGCGCCTGGGCGTCTTCGGGTAGCCCGGTCGCGCCGGCATCGAGCAATGCAACGTGGCGCTCACCCTGGCAGGTGCGCAACGACAGCAACCCATCACGATGTGTGACCTCACCCTGAAGCCGTTCGGTCGGCTGTTTGCGAGGCCCGTCGCTCCAGGGTAACGATTGACAGCCAGCAAAAACCGGCAGCAGGGCAAGCAGCAAGACGCGGGGAAAGGTCATGGTGAGATTCGCTGAAACGGCAGGTGATAACGCGCCGGCTGCCCGGCGCGGTGGCAGTCAGTCACCTTTCACGGCTTTGCCGTCGACGGTGCCTTCTTCGAGCATGATCTGGTATTCCTTGCCGTCTTTTTCCACCTGATGCAGGCGGACCAGCATGTAATCCCAGTCCTTGGCGAACCAGAGGATGGTCTGGCGTTTGCTCTGCGTCGGATCACGCACGCGCTCGACCTTGATGGCATCGATCCGGCCTGCCTTGGTGCTGACCTGCTCGTCGCCGAGCACACGGAAGTCGTAGGTTTCGATTTCATCGCCATCGACGACTTGGTAGCTCATGCTTTTTTCGCCCGCCGCTACAGCCTCCTGAAGTGCGATTTGATAGGTGGACTTGTCCAGCAGGCCGCGGTTGAGGGGCAGCTTGACCGGATCGCCACGGTCTTCGCCAACGACCTGCTTGGCCTGCCAATCGAAATCGTGCTTGATGGTTTTGCCTTTACCCAGGCCGCTGCGCTTGAGGCGATATTTCTGGGGGATGAGGGTTTCGCCCTCGACGCTAAAGGTGCTGCGTTCATTGAAGCTGGCCACCAGCATGGAGGCTTCGAAATCCAGCTGCCAGGTGTTGCCTTCGAGTTTTTCCAGACTGCGATGGGCGGTACCGCTGACAGGCACTTGTTTCCAGTCCGCGGTGTAGCTGGCGGAGAAGGGCTTGAGCTCCAGGGCCTGGGCCGGCAAGGCCAGTACGGCAAGAGCGAGCAGCAAAGCGCGACGCATAAGATCTCCTAGATTCGTATCGGATGGCCGGAAACCGGCAACTGAATGTCGTCAAGCATCGCGCCTTGCTCGGCAAGGCGCAAGCGGCCTTCGGCAAACCAGCGGACGGCCAGCGGATAGATGATGTGCTCGGCTGCGTGCACCCGATCGGTCAGTTCGCCGATGCTTTCGCCGGGCTCGATATTGAGGCTGGCCTGTATTGCCACGGGGCCACCATCGAGCTCTTCGGTGACGAAATGCACGCTGCAGCCGTGCTCATGGTCTCCAGCTTCAAGGGCGCGGCGGTGGGTGTCCAGGCCCTTGTATTTCGGCAGCAGAGACGGGTGGATATTGAGCAGACGGCCCTGGTAATGGCGGACGAAGCTTGATGTAAGGATGCGCATGAAACCGGCTAGTACGACCAGCTGCGGCTTGTGCGTATCGATGATCTCGATCAGCGCGGCGTCGAAGGCTTCGCGATCGGCGAAGTCCTTGTGTTGCACCACGTGAGTGGCAATGCCGGCTGCTTGCGCGCGCTGCAGACCGAATGCGTCGGCGCGATTCGACACGACCGCGCGGATACGCACCGGATTATCTTCACCGAGGCTGTCGATCAGGGCCTGCAAATTGCTGCCGGACCCTGAAATCAGCACCGCGACGTTGCAGGGCGCGCCGAGGCTCATCAGCGTTGTTTCAGATTGTTCAGCACGACACGCTCGGCATCTGCGCCAGCCGAGGCGATCTTGCCGATCACCCATGGGCTTTCGCCGGAGTCACGCAGGTTGCCGAGAACGGTTTCGACCTGATCCTGCGCCACGCAAATGACCATGCCGACGCCGCAGTTGAGCACGCGGTGCATTTCATGCTCGTCGACGTTGCCTTTCTCCTGGAGCCAGTCGAACACCGCCGGACGATTCCAGCTGGCGATATCGAGGACGGCCTGACTGCCTTCAGGCAGTACGCGCGGAATGTTGTCCAGCAGGCCGCCACCGGTGATGTGCGCCATGGCTTTGACCGCGCCGGTGTCATTGATCAGCTTGAGCAGCGGCTTGACGTAGATGCGGGTCGGCGCCATCAGCAGTTCGGTGAGCGGTTTGCCTTCGAGCTGAATGTTCTCGATATCGGCGCCGGCCACTTCGATGATCTTGCGGATCAGCGAATAGCCATTGGAGTGCGGACCGGAGGAGGGCAGGGCGATCAGCGCATCGCCTGCGGTAACCTTCGAGCCGTCGATGATTTCGCTCTTCTCGACCACGCCAACGCAGAAGCCGGCCAGGTCGTAATCTTCGCCTTCGTACATGCCAGGCATTTCGGCGGTCTCGCCGCCAACCAGCGAGCAGCCGGCCAGTTCGCAGCCGGCACCGATGCCGGTAACCACGGTCGCTGCGATATCGACGTTGAGTTTGCCGGTAGCGTAGTAGTCGAGGAAGAACAGCGGCTCGGCTCCGCAGACCACCAGATCGTTGACGCACATGGCCACCAGATCCTGGCCGATGCTGTCGTGCTTGTTCAGATTCAGTGCCAGGCGCAGCTTTGTGCCGACGCCATCGGTTCCGGAGACCAATACTGGCTGCTTGTAACCGGCTGGGATTTCGCAGAGCGCGCCAAAGCCGCCCAGACCGCCCATGACTTCAGGACGCGCGGTACGCTTGGCCACGCCCTTGATGCGTTCGACCAGCGCTTCGCCTGCATCGATGTCGACACCGGCGTCCTTGTAGCTGATGGAGGGTTGCTTGCTCATAATCCGGACCTGTGAAGGAGAGTGCGGGGCGACCGGTGGGACAAGGCTGTTGTCTCGATGCGGCGAGGGCGCCGGACCGGTCTGCGGAAAGCGCGCGATTTTATCAGGCTTGCCGCACAGCGGCCATCCCGCCTGCGGTTACGTGGGGTGGATCGGTCAGGATGCGCTGCAGAGTAGTGATGCCCGACGCGCAACTCCGGAGCGCGGCGGTTGCCGCGGTTCAGACGCCTGTTTAAGGTATAGCGCTTGATTCCCCGTGGCCGAACCCGGTTGTCGTCCTATGACCGGCAGGCTCCCCATGACTGGCCAGCCAGCGAGTATTTCCATGCGCCTCATTCCCCATCTTTTGGCCCTTTGCTGCGTGGTCGTCTCCGCCCACGGCATGGCGGCACCTCTCAGCGATCTATACAAGGTGCGTGAACCGGTTGCCAGCCAGCAGCCGGACGAGCGCGAGGAAGCACTGCGCAAGGCGTTCGATACCCTCGTGCTACGTCTTACGGGTGAGCCAGAAACGGCAGCTGTTGCGCAACTGCGCAGTGATCCGCAGCAGCTGGTCAGCCGCTACGCCTATGAGGGCGATGCCGTTGTGGTGAGCTTCGATCCGGTCACAACCGAGCGCGCGCTGCGGTCCGCGGGGCTGTCGTTGTGGGGAGCTGACCGCCCGAGCATCCTGATCTGGTGGCTGGGCGAGTCGGTCAACGGCACGCATCTGGTCGGTGACGCTCAGGAAGGCTCGTCCGATCTACAAGCAGCCGCCCAGCATCGCGGCTTGCCGCTGCGCCTGCCTCTGGCCGATCTGAGCGAGCAGCTCGCGGCCACTGCCGAGACGGTCGCGGCGAAAGAGCCTGAGGTGCTTCGCGACGTGTCGGAACGTTACGATGCGGATGGCCTGCTGACGGTACTTGCGAAACAGTCCGGCGAAACCTGGGAGGCCAGTTGGCGCCTCTGGGTTGGTGACAAGCAGACGCAAGGTAAGGCGAGCGGCGACAGCCGGGCCGCGGTGGCCGATGCGGTGATGCTGGCGGTCAGCAAGTTTCTCGCACCGCAATACCGCGTGGCGCCGGGCGAGACCGAAGAAATCACGCTTGAAGTGCTGGGTGCCGATGTCGAGCGCTTCGCCGAACTGGATCGCCTGCTCGAGCCATTCGGCGCTCGCCTGATACGGGTCGAAAGCGATCGACTGGTGTACCGCCTCAACGCCAGCCCGGATCAGCTGCGGTCACAGTTGGCCCTGGCACGTTTGCAGGAAGTGCCGGCTGACGAGATCGTTGCGCAGCCGGTCGATACCGGGTTGCCGACGAACGATGCCGACGCACCGCCAATTGATGCGACCGCGCCGGTTTCGGGGAGCGAAGCACCACCGATCGATGCCCAGGCCCCGCTCGAGGAGCCGGACCAGCCTGCCGCTGAGCAACCGTTGCAGCCGGATCAGGGCGAGGTATTGCGCTACCGCTGGTGATGCGCCGCTTTTATCAATGCTGACAAGGCGGGCGCTGCATGTGACGCTCGCTGGTTCATGAATTCTTACCTTTCGCCAGCAATTGCATTGCGGCTCGAATAACGGAGCAAGGCGTCCAGCCCATGACGATTACTCATACCAACCGCTGGCTATGGCTGGCGGCACTGTTGCTGCTTGGCTGGCTGGTCTATCAGCTATCACCCATTCTTTCGCCGTTTCTGGTCGGCATCCTGCTGGCCTACCTGGGCGATCCGCTGGTCGATCGCCTGGAGCGCTGGAAGCTTTCCCGCACCTGGGGCGTGATTCTGGTGTTCGCGCTTTTCACCTTGCTGTGCATGTTGCTGCTACTGGTGTTGGTTCCGATGCTTGGCAAGCAGCTGATGCACCTTTATCAATTGGCGCCTGTGGGGCTCGATTGGCTGCAGATGACGGCGCTGCCCTGGGTACAGATGCAGTTTGGTCTTGACGAAGACTTCTGGCGCTTCGACCAGATCAAGAGCGCATTCACCGCCAATCTCGGCAGTACCAAAGATGTGGTGGCGGTCATTCTCAGTCAGGCGACGGCTTCCAGCATCGCGCTGCTGGCGTGGCTGGCGAATCTGTTGCTGGTGCCGGTGGTGTGCTTTTACCTCCTGCGGGATTGGGATCTGATCATGGCCAAGCTGCGGGCCTTGTTACCGCGGCGCCGGGAAGAGACGGTCATGGCGTTGTTGCGTGAGTGCCATGAGGTGATAGGCGCGTTCCTGCGCGGGCAGCTGCTGGTAATGCTGGCGCTGGCGGTGGTCTATTCCGCCGGCCTCATGCTGGTCGGCGTCGAGCTGGGGCTGTTGATTGGTGTGCTGGCCGGTCTCGCCAGCATTGTGCCCTATATGGGCTTCGTGGTCGGGATCGGCGCGGCAGTCATCGCTGTGCTGTTCCAGTTCGGCCTGGAGCCTTACCCATTGCTGGGTGTCGCTGCGGTGTTCACGGTCGGACAGATGCTCGAAGGCATGCTGTTGACGCCGTTGCTGGTGGGCGATCGCATCGGTCTGCATCCGGTCGCGGTGATTTTCGCGGTGCTGGCGGGTGGTCAGCTGTTCGGTTTTACCGGCGTGTTGCTGGCCTTGCCGGTGGCGGCGGTGATCATGGTTCTGCTGCGCCACGTGCATGATCTCTATAAACTCTCCGACCTTTACGCAGAGCCGCCGGTCGTATCGGTCGACCCACCTAGCCAGACATGAAACCCATCCAGCTTCCCCTTGGCATTCGTCTTCGTGACGACGCCACCTTCGCCAACTTCTATCCGGGCGCCAATGCTGCCGCGTTGGGCTATGTCGAGCGGGTCTGTTCGCCCGAGGCCGGCTGGTCCGATGAGTTGATTTATCTCTGGGGCAATACAGGTGTTGGGCGTAGCCATCTGCTGCAGGCCGCTTGTTTGCGTGTTGAGCAGCGCGGCGAGCTGGCGGTGTACTTGCCGCTCGCCGACGTGGCCGAGTACGGGCCGGCATTGCTGGACAATCTGGAGCAGAGCGAGCTGGTCTGCCTGGATGATGTGGATGCCATAGCCGGCGATCCCGTATGGGAAGAGGCGCTGTTCCACCTGTTTAATCGGCTGCGTGACAGCGGTCGGCGGCTGCTGCTTGCGGCCAGTGCCTCACCGCGGGAAATCGCCGTGCAGCTGCCGGATCTCAAATCGCGCTTGAGCCTCTCGCTGGTATTCCAGCTGCAGGAACTGTCCGACGAGGACAAGCTGCGCGCGCTGCAACTGCGTGCCTCGCGCCGCGGCCTGAACCTGCCGGATGACGTCGGCCGCTTTATCCTCACCCGTGGCGCGCGCAACATGAGTGCGCTGTTCGAATTGCTCGATCAACTCGACCAGGCCTCGCTGCAGGCGCAGCGCAAGCTGACCATTCCGTTTCTCAAGCAAACCCTCGGCTGGTAGTGATTCGGTTGCCAGTGCTACTGGTGGGCTGAAGCCCACCCTACGGAGGAGTGACGAGGGGCCTGTTGTAGGGTGGGCCGGACGGCGTTCCGCGTCAGCCACCCAAAAGCCCGTGTGTGAGATGAAAGTACCAGTTGTAGGGTGGGCTTCAGCCCACCGATACTGCGCAGCGATTCCCTTCCGCGTTCCCATGCCGCCTCAGCTCAGCTTTCACCAGACGCTTTTCGCTCGTACTGATAAGCCCAGCGGGTATAGAGCAGGGCGCTGATGAACAGCGTCAGGCTGATGATCGCTTCCAGCCAGCCATAAACCATCCGCGCGGGGTTGATGGCGGCAAGAACGCCTTGGATGAAGTAAAGGTTGACGATGAAGCACGTCCAGGCGTGAGCGCGTGGGCTGCCGGAAATCATGCCTGGGGCGACCAGCAGTAATGGAATCAGCTGGATGCTGAGTACCACCCAGGTCCGCGCACCGTGGAGGTCGGCGAAGGCCAGATTCCAGATGATCAGCAGCGCTGCAAGGCCAATGAAACTGGCCAGGCTTAGCGCTCGGCTGAGTTTCACCCGTGGGGTCAGCCACTCGAGCGACGGCAGAGGTTTGGGCTTTCTAGCCACGGTCATTCTCCAAACGCTTGGCGGTCTGCGCGAGGCGTAGGCCCAATGCGCGGCAGAGGCTGATTTCATGCTTGTCCAGCAGGCGCTTGCCGTCTGCGCCAGCATGATGGCTGGCCCCATAGGGCGTGCCGCCGCCCTGCGTCTCGAGCAACGCGTTTTCGCTGTATGGCAGGCCGAGTACCAGCATTCCGTGGTGCAACAAGGGCAACAGCATGGATAGCAGGGTCGATTCCTGACCGCCATGGAGGCTGGAGGTCGAGGTGAAGACGCCGGCGGGTTTGCCCACGAGTTCGCCGGTCAGCCAGAGCCCGCTGGTGCCGTCGAGAAAGTACTTCAGCGGGGCGGCCATATTGCCGAAGCGGGTCGGACTGCCGAGCGCCAGGCCGGAACAGTTCTTCAAGTCGTCGAGCGTCGCGTAGACCGCGCCCTCTACCGGGATCGCTGGCGCTACCGCCTCGCATTCGGCGGAAACGGCCGGCACGGTGCGTAGCCGGGCTTCGAGCCCGGCCTGTTCGACGCCACGTGCGATCTGTCGCGCCATCTCGGCGGTGGCACCGTGGCGGCTGTAATACAGCACCAGAACGTAGGGTGCGCTCATGGCAGGATCTCCAGCACCTTCTCGGGCGGACGGCCGATCACCGCCACATCGCCGACAACCAGGATCGGTCGTTCGATCAGTTTTGGATGAGCGACCATCGCATCGATAATTTCGGCATCGCTGAGAGCAGGGTTGGCCAGGTCGAGGGTCTTGTATTCCTCTTCGCCGCTGCGCAGCAGTTGTCTCGGCCCGACGCTCAGGCGTGCAAGTATCAGCTTGAGTTCGTCGGCGGTGGGGGGCGTTTCCAGATAGCGGACGACCGTGGGGTTCAGGCCGCGTTGTTCGAGCAATTCCAGCGCGCCGCGCGATTTCGAGCAGCGTGGATTGTGATAAAGGGTCAGTTCGGTCATTTGTGGTTGCTTCACGCCAGGGTAGGTGGCCATTCTAACCTTCAATGCAGCGAGGCCTGAAACGTGGGTCGCCAGCAACGGTGAGCAAAGGTAGGCTGCTGGTTGTCTCACGCAGGCGGACAGGCGGTTTGGACGACCGGCGACGGCCAACAAGGGGATGGAATGCAGCAACGGATCAGTGATTTCGTCGAGTTCGGCCGTTTCCTGGTGCAACGCTTCCTGGCGGACCGTGGCCCGCACAGTGCCGCCGCGCTGACCTACACCACGCTGTTCGCCGTGGTGCCGATGATGACGGTCACCTTCGCCATGCTTTCGGCTATCCCCGCATTTCAGGGTGTCGGCGAACAGATTCAGCTGTACATCTTCCGCAACTTCATCCCCTCCACGGGCGCAACCATTCAGGAATATCTGGTCGCCTTCACGAACCAGGCAAGACAACTCACCTGGTTTGGCGTGGGGTTTCTGATGGCGACCGCGCTGATGATGCTGTTGACCATCGAAAAGGCGTTCAACGTGATCTGGCGGGTGCGACAGCCACGTCGTGGTATCTCGAGCTTCCTCCTGTACTGGGCCATCCTCAGCCTCGGTCCGCTGCTGCTCGGAGCGGGGTTCGCCATGAGCACCTACATCACATCCTTGTCGCTGATCTCCGGCCCTCATGCATTGATTGGCGCCCGTACCGTACTCAAGGCGATGCCGCTGGTGCTCAGCGTCGCCGCCTTCACGCTGATTTACGCAGCGGTGCCGAACACCCGGGTGCCGTTGCGGCATGCGGTTGTCGGTGGCACTTTCACGGCGGTTCTGTTCGAAGCGGCCAAGCAATTATTCGGTTTGTATGTGAGCTATTTTCCCAGCTACCAGCTGATCTACGGGGCTTTCGCCGCGGTGCCGCTGTTTCTGCTGTGGGTTTATCTGTCCTGGATGATCGTGCTATTCGGCGCGGAGTTGGTTTGCGGTATGTCTTCGTCGCAGCAATGGCGGCGTCGCTCGGTGCCGCGTCTTCTGGTCATGCTCGGGTTGCTGCGTGTGCTGTACGAAAACCAAAAGGCTGGGCGCGAGGTACGCTTGCGTGATGCGCATCGAAGCGGTTGGCAACTACCCGAGGATGAGTGGGATGAAATTTTCGAGTTCTTCGAGCGGGAACAACTCGTCTGTCGGACCGGGTCGTCCGGATGGGTCCTGTGTCGCGATCTCAATCATTACAGCTTCGATCAGCTGTTGCGCTCCAATCCCTGGCCGCTCTCGGGTAACCATGCGTTGCCGGAGCAGCTGGACGAACCCTGGTACCCGACGCTGAAACAGTCGCTGGAGCTGCTACAGAAGGAGCAGGCGAACCTATTCGGTGGCAGTGTCGCCGACTGGCTGCAGGCGCGACGGGTTTGAACGAGACAATTCAGTATTGCAAGGAAACGAAGATGAACAAGCGCTCCGTTGGTGTATTCGGTTTGCTCGCCTGCCTGGCGCTGGCTGGGTGTGCAGAAGACTGGGGCCCCGACCAGCACGGCACCGACGTCACGGCACAGCAACTCGACGGTCAATGGCTGTTGATCAACTACTGGGCTGAGTGGTGCGGCCCATGCCGGGTCGAGATTCCCGAGTTGAATGCGTTGGATGAAGCGTATGAGGACATCACCGTGCTGGGCATCAATTTCGACGGTTTGCAGGGAGAGGAGCTGGCTGCGGCATCCAAAGACCTGGACGTTAGATTCCGGGTCCTCAGCATCGACCCGGCCGAACGCCTGGATCTGCCGCGTAGCGCCGTGCTACCGGTGACCTACATCATTGATGCGTCCGGCAAGGTGCGTGAACAATTGGTCGGCGAACAAACCGCAGAAGGGCTGCAGGAACATCTCGCACGGTTGGGGAGGTAGGCTTCAAGCTTCAAGCTTAGAGCTAAGCCAGACAGCGTAGTGCCGGTGGCGCTATCTGCCGATTGCAGCCTGAAGCTTGCCGCTTGAAGCTGCCCTCAGGGCTTCACGTACCAGAAGTCCTGCCAGAACCCGATTACCTTTGCCGGGTAGTGATTCTTGCCAAGGCTACCGTTGTAGCGCGCCAGGGCGCGATTGATGTCGCCTTTTTCCTTTTTCAGGTAGTAGCTGAGGATGGTGCAGCCGTAGCGCAGGTTGGTGGCGTTGTCGGTGAGATTGTCTTGCGGGCGCCCCAATTCGGCCTTCCAGAACGGCATCACCTGCATCATGCCTTGCGCGCCGACGCTGGAAATGGCGAATCGGTCGAAATGACTTTCGGCGTGGATGAGCGCAAGCACCAGGTCAGGTTTCAATCCCGCCTTGCTGGCTTCCTGGTGCACCAGTCGCAGTAGCGTCAACCGTTCTTGCGGATCGGGAACGTAGCGCTTGAGGCGGGTCGACATATCCATCAGCCAGACTTCCGCTTCGAAGCGATCCTGGAAACTCTCGGCTTCCGCTACGGTGCGTTGCATCAGTTCGCGCAATTCCGGCTCGGGTGCCTGGCGAACGTTGGCGGACACTGGCCCGGCGACGACCAGCATAAGTAGCAATACGTAGCGCAGCGGCGTCACGATGAATCAGCCGTCTTCGCCTGGATCGCTGGCGTAGCGGCCAGCGTCCTGCACCAGGCTGCGAAGAAATTCCTGCTGCAAATCAGGGTCGTTGCGGGTCAGCTCGATCAGGCTCTGTTCGAGTTCGCTGGCTTCTTCCTCGAGGCCAAGCTCCGAGAGCCGCTTGACACGATGGACCCACTGGCTGACGTCATCGCCTTCCAGGTCGTTGAAAATCAGGTCATGGGCTTCGAGCAGCTTGCCGCGCAGACTGCGGCTGACCAGCAGCATCGCGTCGGCACGGGTCGCGTCCTGTGGATCCTCGACCTGCAGGTGGAGCTTACCGATCTGGCTGATGTCCTGGTCGGCGAACGAGCCATCGAGCAGGTTGAGCCGCAACACTCCGTTGCGATCAGTGCTCAGCTCGTGGGTTTCGGGGCCGGCAACGACCAGCACGGGGCGCTCGGCCCAAGGCAGGCTGGAGTATTCAAGGCGAGTATCGCGGCGCTGTTCGTCGAGGCTGGCGAGGTTCTGCTGCGAACGTCCGTTGGACTCGACGTTGACGAATGGGTTGAGACCGGCAAAGCCGTAGCTGATCCAACCGCGGGTGACGCCTTCCGGCAGGTTGCCGAGCAACGCCACGTTGAGAACATTGGCGCCGACCCCGGCGACTACAGCGACAGCCCCCAGCGGAATCTCGTACAGCTCGCGCCACGCCTGATAAGGCGTGTAGCGATCATAACGGCGGGTCACTTCGAAATCGGTGACTTCGAAGGTCTTCTGGTCGAGCACGCGGATCCGCCGCTGCGGCAGCTCCAGCAGCGGTTCTCCCACTTCGATGCGAAGGCTGTGGTCGAGCAGTTTGCGTTCGGTACGGGCTTCGTGTTCGCTGCGTTGCGGCAGCTGGTTGGCGCAGCCACCCATAAAAAGCGCCACGCAAAGCGTGGCGCAGAGTGAAGCACTTCGGTTGTGCATGATGTCCGTCAGCGACTGGCGCGTGAATTGATGAAATCGAGGATGTCGGCGGCGGCAACGGCCTGGCTTTCCGCATCGCGGCGATGCTTGTATTCCAGTGTGCCGTCGGCCAATCCGCGATCGCCGATGACGATGCGATGCGGGATGCCCACCAACTCCATATCGGCGAATTTGACGCCGGGACTGGTCTTTTTGTCACGGTCATCGAGCAGTACGTCGTAGCCAGCGGCGGTGAGCTCCGCATAGAGCTTGTCAGTCGCTTCGCGAACGGCCTGATTTTCACACTTCATCGGCACCAGGGCGATCTGGAAGGGTGCCAGCGCCTCAGGCCAAAGAATGCCGCGATCGTCGTAGTTCTGCTCAATGGCGGCGGCAACCACACGGGATACGCCGATGCCGTAGCAACCCATGGTCAGGGTGACCGGCTTGCCGTTCTCACCCATGACACTGCAGTTCATCGCTTCGCTGTACTTGGTGCCGAGCTGGAAAATATGCCCGACCTCGATGCCGCGCTTGATGATCAGTGTGCCAACGCCATCCGGGCTTGGGTCGCCTGCTACCACGTTGCGCAGGTCGGCTACCTCCGGCACGGGCAGGTCGCGCTCCCAGTTCACGCCGAAATAGTGCTTGTCTTCCTGGTTGGCGCCGGCTGCGAAGTCGCTCATCAGTGCGACCGATCGATCGATGACGCAGCTGATCGGTAGATTCAGCGGGCCCAACGAACCGGGACCTGCGCCAATGGCGGTACGGATCTCCGCATCGGAAGCGAACACCAGCGGACTGGCAACCTGAGCCAGGTTCGCCGCCTTGATCTCGTTGAGTTCATGGTCACCACGCACGACCAGTGCAACCAGCTGTCCTTTCTCGACACCCTGTACGACTAGCGTTTTGATGGTTTTCTCGATGGGTAGCTGAAACTGCTCGACCAGCGCAGCAATCGTTTTGCAGTTCGGTGTATCGACCAGGCGCAGCTCTTCGGTAGCGGCGCGGCGCTCCGTTTCGCGTGGAATGGCTTCGGCCTTCTCGATGTTTGCTGCGTAATCGGAACTGTCGCTGAACGCGATGTCGTCTTCGCCGGATTCAGCCAGTACGTGGAATTCATGCGAGCCGGTGCCGCCAATCGATCCGGTATCAGCCTGCACGGGACGGAAATTCAGCCCCAGGCGAGTGAAGATATTGCAGTACGCTTGGTGCATGCGGTCATAGGTTTCTTGCAGCGATTGCTGGTCCGCATGGAAGGAATAAGCGTCCTTCATGATGAACTCGCGCCCGCGCATCAGGCCGAAGCGTGGACGGATCTCGTCGCGGAACTTGGTCTGGATCTGGTAGAAGTTGATCGGCAACTGCTTGTAGCTGTTCAGCTCGTTACGGGCCAGATCGGTGATGACTTCTTCATGAGTCGGGCCGACACAGAACTCACGGTCATGGCGGTCCTTCAGGCGCAGCAGCTCGGCGCCATATTGCTCCCAACGGCCCGATTCCTGCCAAAGCTCGGCGGGCTGGATTGCAGGCATCAGGACTTCCAGTGCGCCGGCCTTGTTCATCTCGTCGCGAACGATGGCCTCGGCCTTGCGCAGCGCACGCAGCCCCATCGGCATCCAGGTGTAGAGGCCGGACGCCAGCTTGCGAATCATGCCTGCACGCAGCATCAGTTGATGGCTGATGACCACTGCATCGGAAGGCGTTTCTTTAAGGGTCGAGAGCAGGAACTGACTGGTGCGCATGAGGGCCGTTGTGTCCTTGCAGAGCGGGAAATTTGGCTCGGCATTGTACGGCGACTGCGGGGTGGCGTACAGAATCGTTCGGACGACTACAGGTGTTAAAACCAGAAGCCCGGCGGGTGCCGGGCTTCTTTTTTTGTAATCGAGTTACAAGCTGGATTTCTGGTTTTACAGAATGCTCAGCGGGTACTCGACGAACAGGCGCCACTCATCGATATCCGGCACATAGCCGTTGATTTCAGTGCTGGTGCGCAGGATAGAGTTGCGTGCGCGCAACTTCAGGTCCTTGGCTGGGCCGCTTTGGACGGTATAGGAAACTTGGTTGAAGATTTCGCGTTCGGTGCCTTCGCCAGTGCCGCCATAGAACTCGGCGTCAATATTATCGCCGCGGATGTAAGCGGTTTTCCATGCGAGTCCTGGAACACCGTAGCCGCTGAAGTCCAGCTCATAACTGGCCTGCCAAGAGCGTTCATCTTTTCCGTTAAAGTCGGACAGATAGGAGTTCGCAACCCAGATGGCGCTACCGCCGTCGCCGTAGTCATATAGGTATCCTGTATCGCCGGATACTCGCTGGTGGGCCAGAATGAAAGCATGCGCACCGACGCTGTACTTTGCCGACAGGCTCCAAATAGTGTTGTCGTCGACAGCAGCCCCGTCTGCGCCCTGGAAGCGCTGGTCGATGTCGTCAGTTTTGTAGTAGTTGAAATCAAACGTCAGAGCTTGGCTTTCAGACAGCGGCATCACGTAATTAACGTTCGCGTATTTCTTGTCGTATGTGTCTTCGACATCGGAGAAATAGAGCGAAGCACTTAGCTCGTCTGTGAATTGATAGCTGCCACCAAATACATCGATGCTCTTCAGTTCGGAGTCGTCACGGCTGGACGATGCCATAGAGCTTTCCGCAGTGAAACGGCCGGCGTTGAGCTCTAGTCCGTTGATTTCATTGCTGGTAATGAGTGTACCGGTAAAGGATTGCGGTAACAGGCGCGAGTCGTCGTTCGCAAGGACCGGCATCATCGGCATCTGGTCGCCATACTTCACTACGGTGTTGGAGAACTGTGCTTTGATCGCAGCACC
Source organism: Stutzerimonas stutzeri (assembly GCF_024448955.1). Lineage (GTDB taxonomy): Bacteria > Pseudomonadota > Gammaproteobacteria > Pseudomonadales > Pseudomonadaceae > Stutzerimonas > Stutzerimonas stutzeri_AQ. The sequence continues at coordinate 155,685 of NZ_JAMOIH010000001.1, read as the reverse complement.
GACCTGACCGACATCACGGTCTGGATGGCCGTCAGATTCGAGCTCGAACATCTGAGTGAAATTGTGTCCGCGGCCGCCGTCCAGTCGCACGCCTAGCAAGCCGAAGGCATCTACACCGACGCCAATAGTGCCCTGAGTGAAACCAGATTCGAAGGTTGTAATGAAAGCCTGGCCCCATGGCTTAGCGTCATTGATGCCGCCTTCACGGAAGTCCCGGCTCCAATAGGTATTACGCAGCAGAAGATCCAGCTTCGCGTCTTCGACGAAACCGTTAGATTCAGATTGCTGACTGGCGAATGCCATTTGGGATGTGCCCGCGGCTACGGCCAGGGCGATAACGCTCCACTTCATCACTTGCATGAGTGATTGCTCCTTTGGTTCAAATTGGTGCTTGCTTTCCTGCTTGTGGCGGGAAAGAGGCATCTTATTTTCGGTATACAAGCTCAATTGCAGTCCTTGTTTACCTAGCTGGTCGAAACCTGCAACAACTCTGGGAAATGTATTTCCGAGAACTATTGTGTAGCTGGGGAAACTAGCGACAGCAAGCTTACTCCAGCTTTTTGCGTTTTTCTGCCCCCTCGCGTGGGGCTTTTTACCGCAAAGCAATAACCGTGCACAGAATGAAAATCTGTCCCGCTGCAGGAAAACGGACTGCTGCGCGCCTCGGCCCGCTCTATAGCGGGGCTTTGTCATCGGTGGCAGTCCCGTATTGGTGCGCTTTGGTCGGCTGCTGGCACTGGAGCGTTGGAGTATTCTTATCTGACGATCCGGCGCGGCTTCGCTGCTGCCGGTTCCCCATATGAACAGGAGTGCCGTTATGTTCGTTCTCGATTCACGCCTGGAGCAGGACACGCTGAGTCTGGGTGATTTTCCGCTGTGTCGCTTGCTGCTAATGAACGATGCCAATTACCCCTGGTTCATTCTTGTGCCGCGCCGTGAGGAGGTCAGTGAGTTGTTTCAACTGGACGCGGCGGATCAGCAGGCGCTATGGCGAGAGGCAACGGCGCTGGCTGAAACGCTGAAGGATACCTTCGGCGCAGACAAGATGAATGTCGCCACCTTGGGCAACGTGGTGAATCAGCTCCATATGCACGTGATCGCCCGGCGTCGGGGTGATGCTGCCTGGCCAGCGCCCGTCTGGGGGCATAAGCCGGCCACTCCCTATAGTGAGGTGCAGGTCGATGCGATAAGGCAGAAGCTGAAGCTGGTGCTCACTGACAATTTTCGTTTTGCGGAGTGACGTAATGGAGTTAGAACAACGCATCACCGATCTCGAGGCGCGCCTGGCTTTTCAGGACGATACGATCCAAACCTTGAATGATGTGCTGTTTGCGCAGCAGCGTACCGTTGAGCGGCTACAGGCGCAGCTGGGTGTGCTGGCCAGGCGGCAGGAAGACATGCAGAGCAGGATGGGGGGCGAGGAGGATGAAGCGCCTCCGCCGCACTATTGAAGGCTGCGGCGCAGGATGACGAACGCCAGCACTGTTTGGTTCTGGCGTTCGAAGTCGGTGGTCTGACTAGATTGCGACCACGTCTTCGGCCTGGAGACCTTTGTCGCGCATCATGACGGCGAATTCGACGCGTTGACCTTCTACCAGTACCCGGTGGCCTTCGCCTCGGATGGCTCTGAAGTGGACGAACACATCATCACCGCTATCGCGGGATATAAAGCCGAAACCTTTCGAGGTGTTGAACCATTTGACTGTGCCTGCTTCACGCCCGGCGGTACTAACAGCCGGCGCCGTGACGTTCTTATGCTGGCTTCTGCGATGCGAGGATGGGCTGCGGTTGGTGGTACGTGCATTTACTGTTTGCGTCGCAGCCAGTTGCAGCAGTACGGCGATGAAGGCGAGAACTAGGCTGGCCAAGGTTGCTGGTTGTCCCGCAATGGCAGCGACGGGAAGCAACAGGATCGCAGTCTGGATCACAACCGCAATAATCAGCAGCACCGAAGCGCCGAGGAGAACAGGGCGGCTACGCCCGTGGCTGTTCGCCTGAGCGGATGCAAACTGTACGTTCAGCAGACCTAGAAACAGCAGGCTCAATGCCTCGGGTTGTACCAGCAAGGGCATTGCCCCGGTAAGACTGGGTGCGAATGACAGCGCCAGGGCAACAACGCCCGTTAATACATGGATGATCTTAAGCATTCTTTTGACTCACAGTTAAATAGCACGACAGAAAGCGGCAGGCTTGGGCGGAGGAAATTGAGTGGGATGCGATCGCCTTAATTGAATGCCCAAGCTGCGACGCGCGCGTATTTAACAGTAAAGGAAGGCGGTGCTCAAATGGCTTGCCCATCGAGGCATCGGGAAGGAAGTTAGGGCAGGTGTCACGCCGTTAGCGGCGAGCTTCGTGTCATGCCAAGAGGAATGGCCGTGCTTCGGCCATCCCGCTTGTAGCGGAGATTGGCGCCTCGTATCAGGCGGCAAGCAGGCTGCGCAGCATCCAGGCAGTCTTTTCATGAATCTGCATGCGCTGAGTCAGAAGGTCGGCGGTGGGCTCGTCACTGACTTTCTCCAGCAGCGGGAAAATGCCACGTGCGGTCCGGACGACCGCTTCTTGTCCTTCAACCAGCAACTTGATCATGTCCTCTGCGGTTGGAATGCCCTCCTGCTCCTTGATCGAGGACAGCTTCGCGTAGGCGGCGTAGGTGCCTGGCGCCGGGAAACCCAGGGCACGGATACGCTCGGCGATGTCATCCACAGCGGTAGCCAGTTCGGTGTACTGCGTCTCGAACATGGTGTGCAGGGTATTGAACATCGGACCTGTCACGTTCCAGTGGAAATTGTGTGTCTTGAGATAAAGCGTATAGGTGTCGGCCAGCAGGCGGGATAGACCGTCTGCGATGGCGGCGCGGTCCTGCTCGGCAATACCAATATTAATTTCCATGGTTCTCTCCCTTTGGATGAATTGACTGACAGTTATGCCAGAAAACGACGGTGAACAGTGAGTGGCGCACTGTCGCCGGTAGCGGTCTGTTCGTTGGAAGGCGCAGGTGGGTGTTGGGTTCAATGCAGATTGGCTATTGCGGTAAGAGCTGCTGTCGCACCGGCTGCGTTGCGGCGATTATGCGGATATAATCCCGCGCTTGTGTCGGGCGGCCCGTCTGCCGTAAGGGTAGCCGCGTACTGATGCCTGCCGGTAGCTCTGGCTCTGCGCCGATGAGCGATCGATTTCAGGTGGAGCGCTGTATGGGCTCCGTCTGCCAGTCGCGAATCGAGCGACCCAACGAATTTCCAAGATACGAGAAGCGAACCCCACCATGATGCGCAGCCACTATTGCGGCCAGTTGAACGAAAGCCTGGACGGCCAGGAAATCACTCTTTGCGGTTGGGTCCATCGCCGCCGCGACCACGGCGGGGTTATCTTCCTCGACGTGCGTGACCGCGAAGGCATGGCCCAGGTGGTGTTCGATCCTGACCGCGCCGAGACGTTTTCAGCCGCCGACCGGGTGCGCAGCGAGTACGTCGTGAAGATCACCGGCAAGGTCCGCCTGCGCCCTGAAGGCGCACGCAATCCGAACATGGCGTCCGGCGCCATCGAAGTGCTGGGTTACGAGTTGGAAGTGCTGAACGAGGCGGAAACCCCGCCGTTCCCGCTCAACGAATATAGCGACGTAGGCGAGGAAACCCGCCTGCGTTATCGCTTCATCGACCTGCGCCGCCCGGAAATGGCCGAGAAGCTCAAGCTGCGTTCGAGCATCACCACCAGCATTCGTCGCTACTTGGATGAAAACGGCTTCCTCGATGTGGAAACCCCAATTCTGACCCGCGCTACTCCTGAAGGCGCCCGCGACTATCTGGTGCCCAGTCGTACCCATCCCGGCAGTTTCTTCGCACTGCCACAGTCGCCCCAGCTGTTCAAGCAGCTGCTGATGGTGGCCGGCTTCGACCGTTACTATCAGATCGCCAAGTGCTTCCGCGACGAAGATCTGCGGGCCGACCGCCAGCCGGAATTCACCCAGATCGACATCGAGACCAGCTTCCTTGATGAATCCGACATTATCGGCATCACTGAAGGCATGGTGCGCAAGCTGTTCAAGGAAGTGCTGGGCGTCGAGTTCGGCGAGTTCCCGCACATGCCGTTCGAAGAAGCCATGCGTCGCTATGGCTCGGACAAGCCGGACCTGCGCATTCCGCTGGAACTGGTCGATGTAGAAGATCAGCTCAAGGATGTCGAATTCAAGGTATTCGCCGGCCCGGCCAACGATCCCAAGTGCCGTGTTGCCGCGCTGCGCGTGCCGGGCGGGGCGAGCATGCCGCGCAAGCAGATCGACGACTACACCAAGTTCGTCGGCATCTACGGCGCCAAGGGCCTGGCTTATATCAAGGTCAACGAGCGTGCCAAAGGTGTCGAAGGCCTGCAGTCGCCCATCGTCAAGAACATTCCCGAAGCCAACCTCAACGCGATCCTCGATCGCGTGGGTGCGGTCGATGGCGATATCGTCTTCTTCGGTGCCGACAAGGCCAAGATCGTCTCCGAGGCGCTGGGCGCGCTGCGCATCAAGCTGGGTCACGACCTGAACCTGCTGACCTGCGAATGGGCGCCGATGTGGGTCGTCGACTTCCCGATGTTCGAGGAAAACGACGACGGATCGCTGTCGGCACTGCACCATCCCTTCACTGCGCCCAAGTGCAGCCCCGAAGAGCTGGAAGCCAATCCGGGCGTGGCGCTATCGCGCGCCTATGACATGGTGCTCAACGGCACCGAGCTGGGTGGCGGTTCCATCCGTATCCACCGCAAGGACATGCAGCAGACCGTATTCCGCATCCTTGGCATCGATGAGGCGGAGCAGAACGAGAAGTTTGGCTTCCTGCTCGATGCACTGAAGTACGGCGCCCCGCCGCACGGTGGCCTGGCCTTCGGCCTGGACCGTCTAGTGATGCTGATGACCGGCGCGCAATCGATTCGCGAAGTGATCGCCTTCCCGAAAACCCAGAGCGCGGCGGATGTCATGACCCAGGCGCCGGGTGCGGTGGATGCCAAGGCGCTGCGCGAGTTGCACATTCGCCTGCGCGAGCAGCCTAAAGCCGAATAACCGCAGAGCCGGAGCCCAGGGAAACCTGGGCTTCTGCGTTACAGCAAGAGAAAAGTTGATCGAAGAGGGAGGCAGTTATGGCTGGTCATTCCAAATGGGCCAACATCAAGCATCGCAAGGGCCGCCAGGACGCCAAGCGCGGCAAGATTTTTACCAAGCTCATTCGTGAGCTGACAGTTGCCGCCAAAAGTGGCGCAATTCCGGCGGATAACCCGCGCCTGCGCCTGGCGGTGGACAAGGCGCTGGTCGCCAACATGTCGCGAGACGTGATCGACCGCGCCATCGCCCGCGGCGCCGGTAATAACGAGGCTGACAATGTCGTCGAACTGAGCTACGAAGGTTACGCGCCCAGTGGCGTGGCCATCATCGTCGAAGCCATGACCGACAACCGCAATCGCACCGCGGCCGAAGTGCGTCATGCCTTCAGCAAGCACGGCGGTAACCTGGGCACCGATGGCTCGGTCGCCTACATGTTCGATCGCAAAGGGCAGATCAGCTTTGCTGCGGGCGTGGACGAAGATGCGCTGATGGAAGCCGCGCTGGAAGCCGGTGCCGATGATGTGGAAATGGGCGAGGATGGCTCGGCGGTGGTATCCACCAGCTTCGCTGAGTTCCATGCCGTCAACGAGGCGCTGAGTACGGCCGGTTTCAAGGGCGAGGAGGCGGAAATCGCCATGATCCCCTCGATTGCCGCGCCGCTCGCCGATCTGGAAACCGCGCAGAAGGTGCTGCGCCTGATCGATGCGCTGGAAGATCTGGACGACGTGCAGAACGTCTACCACAACGCCGAAATCTCCGATGAAATTATGGAACAGCTAGAGTGATCGGGCGCTAGCCAGAAGCTAGAAGTCGAAGATGAAAGCCGGGCACCGTTGGGGTGTTTCCGGCTTCTCTTTTGTGCGCCTTGATGCGTGCGGTCGTCGGCATTGTTCCGGTAGCTCTCGCAGCGACTGTACCTTTATACTCGCGGCTGGATAAATAGACAGTATGGCGACCGCATGACCCTCATTCTCGGGATCGATCCCGGCTCTCGCATCACTGGCTACGGCGTGGTGCGCGATACCGGCCGCAGTTGCGAGTATGTGGCATCCGGTTGCATCCGCACCGGCAGTGGTGAGCTGTCCGCCCGGCTGCAGGCAGTATTCGCTGGCGTCAGCGAGGTGATCCGCCTTCATGGCCCCGTGACCATGGGTATCGAGCAGGTCTTCATGGCGCGCAACGCCGATTCGGCGCTCAAGCTCGGACAGGCCCGAGGCGCCGCGATAGTGGCTGCTGCCGAGCAGGGTTTGGAGATAGCCGAGTACACCGCCACCCAGGTCAAGCAGGCGATTGCCGGAACCGGTGGTGCTGACAAAGAGCAGGTGCAGATGATGGTGATGCACCTGCTGAAATTGGTGAAAAAACCACAGATCGATGCCTCAGACGCGCTAGCGATCGCCTTGTGCCATGCGCATCATCGGCAGAGCCTTATCCCGCACGGGCTGGCCGGTGCCAAGCGCAGGGCAGGGCGCTTGCGTTTGTAGTAGCTAGCTGGGTAACAAAGACAATGGCTGACAGCGCTCATGCAGCCGAGAGAGGAATGGATACTGTGATTGGACGTTTGCGCGGGACTCTGGCGGAGAAACAGCCGCCGCATCTGGTACTGGATGTGAATGGCGTTGGCTATGAAGTCGAGGTGCCGATGACCACGCTCTACCGCCTGCCTGCTGTCGGTGAGCCGGTGACGCTGCACACCCATATGGTGGTGCGTGAGGATGCGCAGCTGTTGTATGGCTTTGCCGAGAAGCGCGACCGAGAGCTGTTTCGCGAACTGATCCGGCTCAATGGCGTCGGCCCCAAGCTGGCGCTGGCATTGATGTCGGGCCTTGAAGTGGACGAACTGGTGCGCTGCGTTCAGGCTCAGGATACCTCCGTGCTGGTGAAGATTCCGGGCGTCGGCAAGAAGACGGCCGAGCGGCTGCTGGTGGAGTTGAAGGATCGCTTCAAAGCCTGGGAGAGCATGCCGTCCATCGCACCTCTGGTGGTGGAACCCCGCTCGAATATGGCAGTCTCAAGCGCCGAGAATGATGCGGTCAGCGCGCTGATTTCCCTTGGGTTCAAGCCACAAGAGGCCAGCCGTGCCGTATCCGCCGTACAGGGAGACGATTTGAGTAGTGAAGATCTGATCCGCCGTGCCCTGAAGGGAATGGTGTAAGCACATGATCGAAGCCGATCGTCTGATTACCGCCACTGGTCGCGACCGCGAAGAACAATTCGACCGTGCCATCCGCCCGCTGAGTCTGGCCGAATACATCGGCCAGCCGGTCGTACGCGAGCAGATGGATCTGTTCATCCGTGCGGCTCGCGGGCGCAGCGAGGCCCTCGATCACACCTTGATCTTCGGCCCGCCGGGCCTCGGCAAGACAACGCTGGCCAATATCATTGCTCAGGAAATGGGTGTCTCGATCAAGAGTACTTCCGGCCCCGTGCTGGAGCGGCCCGGTGATCTGGCCGCGCTGCTGACCAATCTGGAGCGGGGTGACGTGCTCTTCGTCGACGAGATCCATCGGTTGTCTCCCATCGTTGAAGAAGTGCTGTATCCGGCGATGGAAGATTTTCAGTTGGACATCATGATCGGCGAAGGCCCTGCGGCGCGCTCGATCAAGCTCGACCTGCCGCCCTTTACGTTGGTTGGCGCCACCACTCGTGCGGGCATGCTCACTAATCCGCTGCGTGATCGCTTCGGTATCGTGCAACGGTTGGAGTTCTATTCCACGACCGATCTGGCGACCATCGTCAGCCGTTCGGCCGGCATTCTTGGCCTAGCTATCGAGGCCGAAGGCGCTTTCGAAATTGCCCGTCGTGCTCGCGGCACGCCCCGTATCGCCAACCGCCTGCTGCGCCGGGTGCGGGATTTTGCGGAAGTTCGTGGAAATGGTGAGATTACTCGCCGTACAGCGGATCTCGCGCTGAACATGCTCGATGTAGACGAGCGCGGCTTGGATCATCAGGACCGACGGTTGCTGCTGACATTGATCGAGAAGTTCGATGGCGGGCCAGTGGGCATCGACAATTTGGCCGCCGCCATCAGCGAAGAGCGCCACACCATCGAAGATGTGCTCGAGCCCTATCTGATCCAGCAGGGCTACATCATGCGTACGCCGCGTGGGCGCGTGGTTACCCGGCATGCCTATCTGCATTTCGGCCTGAACCTGCCGAAACGCCTGGGCGATTCGCCAGTAGCGGACCTGTTCGACGGCGACACAAAGTGAAGAAAATATTCTTGTCCCACCCGATTGGAATTTACGGGGCCTGGCTCTAGTATGCGCGCGGAATCGGATGCTCAACCCTTCACTCATCGGTGTCGGGTGTACTACGAAGATACCGATGCCGGCGGCATCGTTTATTACGTCAATTACCTCAAGTTCATGGAGCGGGCCCGCACCGAGCGGTTGCGCAGTCTGGGTTTCGCCCAGTCGCAACTGGTTGGCGAAGACCTGCTTTTCGTCGTGCATTCGAGCGAAGCGCGTTACCACGCGCCGGCGCGGCTGGACGACGAGTTACTGGTAACTGCCGAGGTTGTAAAAATAAAGCGCGCCAGCCTGCATTTCAGGCAGCAGGTACGACGCGCCAAGGACAATTTGCTGCTCTGTGAAGGGCAGTTTCTGGTGGCCTGTGTACGCACCGAGAGTTTGAAACCCCGACCTATTCCCGAAGCGCTGCGCACAGCCTTCATCGAGTCGGGTCTACCCCCTGTAGGAGACTAAGCGTGGAACCCAACGTCGACCATATGTCCATGTGGAGCCTGATCAGCAACGCCAGCTTTGTGGTTCAGCTGGTCATGTTGATCCTGGTGGCGGCCTCGGTGATGTCGTGGATCATCATCTTCCAGCGCGGCAATATGCTGCGTGCCGCCAAGCGTTCGCTGGACACCTTCGAGGAACGTTTTTGGTCGGGCATCGACCTGTCCAAGCTGTATCGCCAGGCCGGCAGTAATCCCGATCCGGATTCCGGCGTCGAGCAGATCTTCCGCGCCGGCTTCAAGGAGTTTTCCCGTCTGCGCCAACAGCAGGGCGTCGATCCCGATGCCGTAATGGATGCAGTGAACCGAGCTATGCGTGTCGCTATTTCCCGCGAAGAAGAAAAGCTCGATCAGAGTTTGCCGTTCCTCGCGACCGTCGGCTCTACCAGTCCTTACATCGGTCTGTTCGGTACCGTCTGGGGCATCATGAATTCGTTCCGCGGGCTGGCGCAGGTGCAACAGGCGACTCTCGCCACTGTCGCGCCCGGCATCGCCGAGGCATTGATCGCCACTGCGATCGGTCTGTTCGCCGCAATTCCCGCGGTCATCGCCTACAACCGTTTCTCCGCGCGTGGCGAGATGCTCATCGGTCGTTACTACACCTTCGCCGATGAGTTCCAGGCGATTCTCCATCGCAAAGTTCACACCACCGAAGATTGAGGCCCCCAGGCCATGGCCAGAATTCGCAACAGACGCAAACCTGTCGCCGAGATGAACGTGGTGCCCTACATCGATGTGATGCTGGTGCTGCTGGTCATCTTCATGGTGACCGCGCCGATGCTCAATCAGGGCGTAAAGGTCGATCTGCCCAAGGTCAGCAGCGAAGTCCTGCCTCAGGATAACGATGCTCAAGTACTGACCATTTCGATCAAGGCGGACAAGACTTACTTCTGGAACATCGGGAGCGAAGTGGACACCGAAACCGTTCAGGATCAGGCCCTGACACTGGATGAGATGACCAAGGCGGTCACCGCGATCATGAACCAGAACCGTAGCCAGGGTAAGCAGGTTCAGGTGTTCGTGCGCGGCGACAAGGCGGTGGACTACGGTTCGGTGATGTCTGCCATGGGCGGGCTGCAGGAAGCGGGTGTCGGTAACGTCGGCTTGATCACCGAGGCGCCTTGATGCAACAGCTGGAACGTTCACGCTCGGAGAGCTACTACTGGCCCACCATTCTGGCGGTCGGTCTGCACATCGTTATTTTCGGAATGCTCTTCGTCAGCTTCGCCATGACGCCGGAGCTGCCGCCATCCAAGCCCATCGTTCAGGCGACCTTGTACCAGCTCAAATCTCAGAGCCAAGCTACGACTCAGACGAATCAGAAGATTGCGGGTGAGGCTCAGAAAACGGCGGCCAAGCAGTACGAAGCTGAGCAGCTGGAACAGCGCAAGGCCGAGCAGCAGAAACAGGCCGCCGCCAAGGCAGCGGAACAAAAGAAGGCGGACGAGGCTCGAAAGGCCGAAGCAGCGAAGGCTGACGCGGCAAAGAAGTCCGCGGAGGCGAAAAAAGCCGAAGAAGCCAAGAAACTAGCCGAACAGAAAAAACAGGCGGATATCGCCAAGAAGAAAGCGGCTGACGAGGCGGCCAAGAAAAAGGCTGCCGAAGAAGCCAAGAAGAAAGCTGCTGCCGAGGCCGCGAAAAAGAAAGCGGCAGAGGACAAGAAAAAGGCGGCAGCTGAGGCTGCGAAGAAAAAGGCCGCCGAAGAAGCCAAGAAGAAAGCAGCCGAGGCTGCCCGCAAGGCTGCTGAGGACAAGAAGGCACAAGCACTTGCCGAGCTGTTGTCTGAAGACACGGAGCGGCAGCAGGCCCTGGCTGACACCCAAGGTGATCAGGTGGCTGGTAACTTCGATGACCTGATTCGTATGCGTGCGGCAGAGGGCTGGACCCGACCGCCATCGGCCCGGAACAACATGTCGGTAACGCTCAGGGTCAACATGCTGCCGGATGGCACCATCACTGCTGCAACCGTTTCGCGCTCGAGTGGTGATGCGCCTTTCGACAACTCTGCTGTCGCGGCGGTAAAAAATATTGGTCGGCTGACCGAAATGCAGGGGCTCTCTGCCCAGGAGTTTCAGCCGTATCGCTCGTTCACGATGACATTTACGCCTGAGGATCTAGCGTTGTGATCAATTACCTTCGAGGTTTTTTCGTCTTTTTCCTGTTCGTGATGGGCAGTGCCGTGGCGCAGGAGAAGAACATTGTCGTCACCAGCGGTACCGATCGTGCGATTCCGATCGCGGTTGTGCCGTTCGGTTGGCAGGGCGGCACTGTGCTGCCGGAAGACATGGCAGAAATCATCGGCAATGACATGCGCAATACCGGTATTTTCCAGCCGATTCCCAAGCAGAACATGATCAGCCTGCCGACTCGTGGCAGCGAAATCATTTTTCGTGACTGGAAGGCATTGGGCGCCCAGTACGTCATGGTCGGCAACATCGAGCCTTCGGCCGGCAAGCTGCAGATCCGCTACGAGGTGTTCAATGTGACCACCGAACAGCAGGTCATGACGGGTACCGTGGGTGGCGGTCAGGATCAGCTGCGGGATATGGCGCATTTCGCGGCTGATCAGGCGTTCGAAAAGCTGACGGGCATCAAGGGGGCTTTCTCCACGCGCTTGCTCTACGTTACCGCTGAACGTCTCGGCGGAACCAATACGCGTTACACACTGCAGCGCTCCGACTACGACGGTGCGCGCGCCGTGACTCTGCTGCAATCGCGTGAACCGATTCTGTCGCCGCGCTATTCTCCGGATGGCCGTCGAATCGCCTATGTTTCGTTCGAACAGAAGCGTCCACGCATCTTTATGCAGCACATTGACACGGGGCGTCGCGAGCAAATCACCAACTTCGAAGGGCTCAACGGTGCGCCGGCGTTCTCGCCGGACGGCAATCGCCTGGCGTTCGTGCTGTCGAAGGATGGCAATCCGGAGATTTACGTGATGGATCTTGGATCGCGTCAGTTGCAGCGACTCACCAATCATTACGCAATTGACACGGAGCCTTTCTGGGGCGCCGACGGTCAGACTATCTACTTCACCTCGGATCGTGCGGGCAAGCCACAGATCTACAAGCAGCGTCTGGGTAGCAATAATGCCGAACGAGTCACTTTCGTTGGTAACTACAACGCAAACCCGAAACTATCGGCAGATGAAAAGACGCTGGTGATGATTCATCGCCAGGAGGGCTATACCAATTTCAAGGTGGCAGCACAGGACCTGCAGCGCGGCAATTTACGGCTACTCTCAGATACGAGTTTAGATGAGTCGCCCACTGTTGCGCCTAATGGCACCATGCTAATCTACGCGACCCGCCAGCAGGGCCGGGGAGTCTTGATGCTCGTATCAATCAATGGTCGAGTTAGGCTCCCGCTTCCTACTGCTCAAGGCGAAGTCCGTGAGCCATCGTGGTCCCCTTACCTGAACTGATGCGGTATCAACGCTTTACTAACCAAAAACACAACTGGGGTTGTTACACATGGAAATGCTGAAATTCGGTAAGTTCGCTGCGCTGACTCTGGCTATGGCCGTAGCTGTTGGTTGTTCGTCCAAGGGTGGCGACGACTCTGGCGAAGGTTCCTCCGCCATTGATCCGAACGCTGGCTACGGCGCTGACAGCGGTGCTGTCGACGGCAGCATGGGTGGCGAAGAAGCCGCTCTGCGCGCTATCACTACTTTCTACTTCGAATACGACAGCTCGGACTTGAAGCCGGAAGCCATGCGCGCGCTGGACGTTCATGCCAAGGACCTGAAGTCCGCTGGCAACCGTGTCGTTCTGGAAGGCCACACCGACGAGCGCGGTACTCGTGAGTACAACATGGCTCTGGGCGAGCGTCGCTCCAAGGCTGTTCAGCGCTACCTGGTTCTGCAGGGCGTTTCTCCTGCTCAGCTGGAGCTGGTTTCCTACGGCGAAGAGCGTCCGGTTGCCATGGGCAACGACGAGCAGTCCTGGGCTCAGAACCGCCGCGTTGAGCTGCGTAAGTAATAAGTCATGCTCAAGCACCGTTACGTTCTGACGCTTATCGCGCTTGGTCTTCCGCTTTTCGCGGCGGCTCAAGTCCCAGTGGTCGAATATGACTCGCAAACCCAAAGCGGTGTGCCTGAGTCGGGCTATTCCTCTGGAGCAGATACTGGCGGTGCCTATGTCGGGGGCGGAGCGTCGGCTCCGTCTTCGGCGCAGAGCATGCTCTTCGTTCAGTTGCAGCAGATGCAGGAAGAAATCGCGCAACTGCGCGGTATGCTGGAAGTGCAACAGAATGAGATCCAGCGCCTGAAACAGGAGGGCCTGGAGCGTTATCAGGATTTGGATAGTCGCTTGGCGAACGCCGCATCAGGCGGTTTGGCCAGCCAGAATTCGTCAGCCACGGGCAGCAGTAACGCCGGTGGCTCGGTGCAAGCGCCCGCGAATGCGTCCGGGCAAGATCAGGCAAACAGTCAGTCGGTGGATCCCGAAAGGGAAAAGCTTTACTACGACGCCGCTTTCGATCTGATCAAGGCGAAGGATTTCGACAAAGCCAGCCAGGCTTTTTCCGCCTTCTTGCGTAAATATCCCCAAAGCCCCTATGCCGGTAATGCACAGTACTGGCTGGGCGAGGTCAATCTCGCCAAGGGAGATTTGCAGGGGGCCGGCCAGGCATTCGCGAAGGTCAGTCAGACGTATCCTCAGCACAGCAAGGTTCCTGACTCGCTGTACAAGCTTGCGGATGTCGAGGTGCGGCTGGGCAATCGTGACAAGGCTGACGGGATCCTTCGTCAGGTTATTGCCGACTACCCGAACAGCTCGGCTGCGCAGTTGGCTCAGCGCCAACTGAATCGATAAGCCGATCCGTCGGCGCCAGTTAACAAAAACCCGCCCATTGAGCGGGTTTTTTCGTTAGAATCGCTGCCCTTTTCCCGCAACGGAGGCGGATGGCCTGTTTAGCCGTCACGCCCGTGGCTGATATGCAAAATACCCTGCGAATTTCCGAGATTTTCTACTCGCTGCAGGGGGAGACCCGTACCAGTGGCCTGCCTACTGTGTTCGTCCGCCTGACCGGCTGCCCCCTGCGCTGTCATTACTGCGATACCGCCTACGCTTTCAGTGGTGGCGAGATCATGCCGCTCGAAGCAATTCTCGAGCGGGTCGCGTCCTATAAGCCTCGCTACGTCTGCGTCACGGGGGGCGAACCGCTGGCTCAACCGAACTGTCTGCCGCTGCTGCGCGAACTCTGCGACGCGGGCTATGAAGTTTCGCTGGAGACAAGTGGTGCGCTGGATATTTCCGATACCGACACTCGAGTAAGCCGGGTTGTCGATCTGAAGACCCCGGCCTCGGGCGAGATGGGTCGCAATCTCTACGAGAACATCGGTCAGCTAACACGGAACGATCAGGTCAAGTTCGTAATTTGTTCACGCGAAGATTACGACTGGGCTGTATCCAAGCTTATCGAGTACCGGCTGGATGCTCGTGCTGGCGAGGTGCTGTTTTCGCCTAGCCATCGGCAAGTCGATGCCAGAGCGTTGGCTGACTGGATCGTCAGCGACAATCTTCCGGTTCGTTTGCAGCTTCAACTGCACAAAATTCTCTGGAACGATGCGCCCGGCCATTAATGTCCGCCGGAGCGGCTTTAGTCCTGGAGCCGAAGTTTTCACAGGTAAACCTAATGACTGACAAGAAAGCCGTAATCCTCCTTTCGGGCGGACTCGATTCTGCGACCGTTGTCGCGATGGCCAAAGCGCAAGGTTACGCTTGCTACACCATGAGCTTCGATTATGGTCAGCGTCACCGTGCGGAGCTGCAGGCTGCCGAGCGGGTTGCTCGCCAATTGGGCGTGGTGGAACACAAGGTCATCGGCATGAATCTCGATGGGATAGGGGGCTCGGCGCTCACCGACTGTAGCATCGAGGTGCCGGAGGCGCCGGAGGAAGGCATACCGGTAACCTACGTGCCGGCACGCAACACCGTGTTTCTCTCGTTGGCGTTGGGCTGGGCGGAGGTGCTCGGCGCTCAGGATATTTTCATTGGAGTCAATGCCGTCGACTACTCCGGTTACCCCGATTGCCGTCCAGAATTTATCGATGCCTTCGAGCGCATGGCCAATCTTGCGACCAAGGCTGGCGTGGAGGGGCAGGGGTTTGCCATTCGTGCACCCTTGCAGAACTTGAGCAAGGCGGAGATCGTCCAGGCTGGTGCCCGTCTGGGTGTTGATTATGCGATGACCGTCTCATGCTATCAGGCCGACGACGATGGGCGTGCTTGTGGAAAGTGCGACAGCTGCCGTTTGCGAGCCGCAGGTTTTGAGCAGGCCGGCCTTTCGGATCCGACTCGCTACCGTTAATTTTTTCCAAAAAAACTTTGATTTAATCAATCAAATCAGTATCATGCGCCCCGCATTGGGTCGTTAGCTCAGTTGGTAGAGCAGTTGGCTTTTAACCAATTGGTCGTAGGTTCGAATCCTACACGACCCACCATATTCCCCTTGGGGAGCAGAAAGCCGGAGGCCGCTAGGTCATCCGGTTTTTTTATGTTCGCAATTCACGGCAAGAAAAACGGGTTATTTCCGTCAGTTATAAAAGGTGTTTTCACTACGACCTTCGTCTGTGACTCAGCCGAGATTAAACGTAATAGACTGCGACCTCCCGATTGTCCGTTGGTTTGAGGCTCAAATGTATTCTGATCGCATCCGCTTGTCCTCCCTGCAGAGCAAGGTCATGAGCGCCGAAGAGGCCGCTACTCTTATTCAAGACGGCATGACCGTCGGCATGAGCGGCTTTACCCGTGCGGGTGAGGCTAAAGCAGTGCCTTTGGCGTTGATCGATCGCGCCAAGGACGAAAAGCTGAAGATCAGTCTCATCACTGGTGCCAGCCTCGGTAACGACCTGGATGGGAAAATGGCCGCAGCCGGTTTGTTGGCTCGCCGTGGACCGTTCCAGGCGGATGCCGTTCTGCGCAAGGCGATCAACCAGGGCGAGGTCATGTTCATCGACCAGCATCTCTCCCACACCGTCGAGCAGATGCGCAACAACCAAATCAAGCGCCCGGACGTGACCATCATCGAGGCCGTGAGCATCACCGAGCAGGGTCACATCGTCCCGACTACCTCAGTCGGTAACTCCGCCAATCTAGCGGTGTTCGCCGACAAGATCATTGTCGAGCTGAACCTTGCGCATAACCTTAACCTGGAAGGTCTGCACGACATCTATTTCCCGGGTGAGCGTCCGAACCGTGGTCCGATCCCGCTGACCAAGGTCGACGATCGTATCGGCACCGCCGCCATTCCGGTCGACCCGGCCAAGATCGCCGCTATCGTCATTACCGAGCAGCCGGATTCTTATTCCACCGTCACGCCAGCAGACGAAGAAACCCAGGCCATCGCCAATCACCTGATCGAATTCTTCAAGAAGGAAGTCGATGAAGGTCGCATGGCGAAGAACCTTGGTCCGATGCAGGTGGGTATCGGCAACATCGCCAATGCCGTGGTATGTGGTCTGATCGACTCGCCGTTCGAAGATCTGGTGATGTACTCCGAAGTGCTGCAGGACTGCACCTTCGAATTGATCGATGCTGGCAAGATGAAGTTCGCTTCCGGTTGCTCCATCACCCTGTCCGAGCGCTGCAACGATCGCGT
Organism: Stutzerimonas stutzeri; assembly: GCF_024448955.1. Taxonomy (GTDB): domain Bacteria; phylum Pseudomonadota; class Gammaproteobacteria; order Pseudomonadales; family Pseudomonadaceae; genus Stutzerimonas; species Stutzerimonas stutzeri_AQ. The sequence continues at coordinate 139,264 of NZ_JAMOIH010000001.1, read as the reverse complement.
ATTCGGCAACCTGGAGAAGTACAAGGATAAGCTGGTGCTGCGTCCGCAGGAAATCTCCAACCATCCAGAACTGGTGCGTCGTCTGGGTATCGTTGGGATCAACACCGCTCTGGAGTTCGACATCTACGGCAACGTCAACTCGACGCATGTCGGCGGTACCAAGATGATGAATGGCATCGGTGGTTCCGGTGACTTCGCGCGTAACGCGCACATGGCCATCTTCGTGACCAAGTCGATCGCCAAGGGCGGCAACATTTCCAGTGTTGTACCGATGGTTGCGCATGTCGACCACACCGAACATGACGTGGAAATTCTCGTCACCGAGCAAGGCCTGGCGGATCTGCGTGGCCTGGCGCCGCGCGAGCGGGCCCGCGTGATCATCGATAACTGCGTTCATCCTTCGTACCGTGATGCGCTGAACCAGTACTTCGAAGGCGCATGCGACAAGGGCGGCCAGACTCCACATATGTTGCGCGAAGCCATGAGCTGGCACATCAATTTGGAAGAACGCGGTCATATGCTCAAAGACAAGTGATCGATAACCGCCGGCAAATGCCGGCGGTTTTCATTTGGGTGAGCCTTAACACCTTCGTTTGTCCCCTCGCTTTCACTTTTGCAGACGCTTCAGCTAGTATTCCTGCCCCTTGAGCGGGCAGGGGGCGGCGGACTGCACCTCGCACTGTCTCCCTCTTTCGCCTCGTCCGATTTGAACAGGCTGGCCGGGTATACTCGGCGCTTCATGCAATAACGTGCTTTTGCAGGACCGCGAATATGACGCAGATACCCGAACGCATTCTTGTGCAGGCTCACCTGGCAGCCAAACAACCCCAGCCGCTGTCGCCCGAGCAGGAAGCCCAATTGCGCGACGATATCGCTGTCGAGTTGAAGCGCCAGAATGCGGTGCTCGTGGCGCATTACTACACCGACCCGGTGATCCAGTCGCTCGCCGAGGAAACCGGAGGCTGTGTTTCCGATTCGCTGGAGATGGCCCGCTTCGGCAACGAACACTCGGCGCAGACTGTGGTGGTCGCGGGCGTCAAGTTCATGGGTGAGACGGCGAAGATCCTCAATCCTGAAAAGCGGGTGCTGATGCCGACATTGGAGGCCACTTGCTCGCTGGATCTCGGTTGCCCGGTGGAAGAGTTTTCGGCTTTTTGTGATCAGCATCCAGAGCGCACCGTCGTGGTATATGCCAATACTTCGGCGGCTGTGAAGGCCCGGGCTGACTGGGTAGTTACCTCGAGTTGTGCGCTGGAAATCGTCGAAAGCCTGATGGACAACGGCGAGAAGATTATCTGGGCTCCAGACAAGCATCTCGGCAGCTATGTGCAGCGTGAAACCGGAGCCGACATGCTGCTCTGGGATGGCGCCTGCATCGTCCATGAAGAATTCAAGGCGAAGCAGCTCGAAGATATGAAGGCGTTATATCCGGATGCTGCCGTTCTGGTTCATCCTGAGTCACCTGAATCGGTGATCGCTCTGGCGGATGCCGTTGGGTCCACCAGCCAGCTGATCAAGGCGGCCCAGACGCTGACGAATCCAACTTTCATCGTTGCCACCGACCGCGGCATCTTTTACAAGATGCAGCAGCTTTGTCCTGATAAGGCGTTTATCGAGGCGCCGACGGCAGGTAGCGGAGCCGCCTGCCGTAGCTGCGCACATTGCCCATGGATGGCGATGAACACGCTCGAGCGTACGCTGCATTGCCTGCGCACCGGCAGCAACGAGATATTCGTCGATCCAGCCTTGGTTCCGCGGGCGGTCAAGCCGCTCAAGCGCATGCTGGATTTCACTCAGGCTGCGCGTATCAAGCAGGCTGGCAACGCCTGACATCATTGTCGTCGAGGGAGCTGCTGCACGCTCAGCGCAGCATCTCCTCGATCATTCGCTTCTCTTCGATCAGCTGTTTCTGCCGGGCGTCGATACGTGCGGCTGTCTGAAAATTGCTCGATCGGCGTTTGGCGAGATCCAGTTGCTCGATCGCCTGATCGTAATCCCCGACCAGGGCGAAGAATTCAGCTCGGCCCTGGTGTAGCCCCAGTATGTTTCCGGTAAGTCCCCGGATCTCCGAAACCTGATACCAAATGTCCGGGTCCTTGGGGCGTGCTTCGACCAGCTTGTCCAGCTCTTGCTCGGCCTCTTGCAGCTTGTCTTCCTTTATCAGCAGATCGATATGCGTCTGGCGTACCGGGTAACTGCTGGGGTAGAGATTGAGCAGGGTCTGGGTTCGCTCGCGTGCTGCTGCCAGTCGGTTAGCGGTAATATCCAACTCGATCTGCGCCAGGTTGTAGCTGACCTCATCCGGCGACTCCGCCAGTAGCGGTTGCAGGCTGGCGGCGGCGTCCGAGAGTTGGCCACTTTTGATCTGAGCGAGCGCCAGGCCGTAGCGAGCAGCATCCAGGCTTTCGTCTTCATTGAGCATGGCTCGGAAGCGCTTGGCGCTGAGACCGGGCGTGCTTTCGAATTTAAGGTCGACTCGTGCACGCATCAGCTGATACCGCAGGCTGTCTTGCACGCCGCCAGCCGGATACTGTTCGGCGCGGTTTTTGGTATCGGCGATGCGCGATTCCGTAACCGGGTGGGTCAGGAGGAATTCGGGCGGTTTCTGGTCATAGCGATACTGGCGCATCAGACGACCGAACATCTGCGGCATGGCGCGAGGGTCGTAGCCTGCTCGCTCGAGATTGACGATGCCGATGCGATCAGCTTCCTGTTCGTTCTGTCGGGAGAAGCGTCGTTGTGCCTGGATCGCCGCAGCCTGGGTCGAAACGATCGCGGCAATGCCTGCATCGCCCGCGCCGGCTGCGGCCGCTACGACGCCCGCGAGCATCGCTGCCATCAGCGGTAGCTGCATACGCTTTTGCGCCTCCAGGCCGCGCGCGAAATGGCGTTGGGACAGGTGCGCTAGTTCGTGTGCGAGTACCGAGGCGTATTCGGCTTCGGTCTGTGCGTGAAGAAACAGGCCGCCGTTGACGCCGATGATCCCGCCTGGCGCGGCAAACGCGTTCAACTGCGGGCTTTCGAGCAACACAAACTCCAGGCGGCGGTCTTGCAGCTGACTGGTCTCGGCCAGGCGATAGACGCTGCGTTCCAGGTAGTCTTTCAGCAGCGGGTCGGACAACTGCGGAACCTGTCCGCGAAGCAGGCTGAGCCACGCCCGGCCCAGTTGATACTCCTGCTCTGGCGAGACGATGCCTGAGCTGGAGTCACCGAGAGAGGGCAGGTCATTGGCCATAACCGGCTGCGCAATCAGGCACGCCAGTGTCAGCAGGGTGGGGCGCAGCAATTTCATCCAGACTGGCTCATAAAGGCAGGAGCGTTACTGTAGCCTTGTGCCAGGGTGGCTGGCCAGGGGCGGGCGCGGGTCGGTATCCTGCGCTCCTTTCGAGGAGATGAACATGACCCAACAGACCGTGCCTGTCACCTGCGATGCCGAGCTGGATGCGGTCGGACTGGAATGCCCGATGCCGCTGCTCAAGGCTAAACTTGAACTCAACCGACTAGCCAGCGGGCAGGTACTGAAGGTTACCGCGACCGATCCGGGCTCGCAGCGAGATTTTCGTAGTTTCGCCAGATTGTCCGGCCATGCTCTGTTACGCGAAGAGGCGGATGAAGGTCTCTATCGCTACTGGCTGCGTAAGGCTGAAAGCCTCTAAGGAAGCATATGCTCAAGGTATTGCGCAGCTGGGCCCATCGCTATTTCTCCGATGAGGAAGCGGTGGTCCTGGCTGTCCTGTTGGTGGTTGCCTTTGCTGCGGTTCTGACGCTGGGCGACATGCTTGCGCCGGTCATTGCCGGCCTAGTGCTCGCCTACCTGATGCAGGGATTGGTCGGCGCGCTGGAGCGCATCAGGATTCCCCATCTCGTGGCGGTCTGGCTGGTATTTTTGCTGTTCGTCGGTGCGCTCACGGTTTGCATGCTGTTTCTTGCGCCCTTGGTCTGGCAGCAGGTGCTGACCCTGTTCAACGAGCTGCCACGGATGCTTGTGGAATGGCAGTCCTTGTTGCTGCTTCTGCCCGAGCGCTACCCGCAGCTGCTTACCGAAGAGCAGGTGCTGCGTGGCATCGATTTCATGCGCGGCGAGGTAGGCCGCTACGGTCAGGTGGTGCTGACGTCGTCGTTGTCCAGCCTGCCATTGCTGTTAAGCCTGATGATCTATCTGATCCTGGTACCGATTCTTGTGTTCTTCTTTCTCAAGGATCGCCAGCAGATAAGCGACTGGTTGAGCGGCTACCTGCCGCGTGAGCGTGCGTTGATTACTCAGGTGTCTCAGGAAATGAACGTGCAGATCGCCAATTACATTCGGGGCAAGGCGATCGAGATCCTGATCTGCGGCGTAGTGTCGTATGCGGTGTTCGCTGCGCTGGAACTCAACTATGCCGCGCTGCTGGCGCTGCTGGTGGGAGTCTCGGTTGTGGTGCCTTATATCGGTGCGACCGTGGTGACCATTCCCATCGCCCTGATTGGCTTGTTCCAGTGGGGGCTGGGTGACCAGTTCATCTACTTGATGGTGGCCTACGCGATCATTCAGGCCTTGGATGGCAATGTCCTCGTGCCTTTGCTGTTCTCCGAAGCGGTGAACCTGCACCCGGTGGCCATTATCTGCTCGGTGCTGTTATTCGGCGGCCTCTGGGGATTCTGGGGGGTGTTTTTCGCGATCCCCCTGGCTACCTTGTTCAAGGCGGTGCTATACGCTTGGCCGCGCAGGCCACCCACGGTCCCGGAGGTGGACGTCGGCTAGAACGAGAAAGGCCGGTACTACCGGCCTTCGCTTATTGTCGATGCAGTGCTTGAGCGGCCTGCAAAACGGCTTCGACATGTCCGGGAACCTTCACGCCTCGCCACTCCTGGCGAAGCACGCCGTCGCGGTCGATGAGGAAGGTGCTGCGGTCCACGCCCATGTATTCCTTGCCATACAGCTTCTTCAGCTTTATCACATCGAACAGCTGGCAAAGCTCTTCGGTCTTGTCGCTAATGAGCTCGAAAGGAAACGCCTGCTTAGCCTTGAAGTTCTCGTGTGTCCGCAGGCTATCTCGCGAAACGCCGAAGATCAGCGTGTTGGCTTCGTTGAACTCCGGGTGCAAATCGCGGAAGCCCTGGCCCTGAGTGGTGCAGCCTGGCGTGTTGTCCTTGGGATAAAAGTAGAGCACCACCTGCTTGCCCTTCAGCGTGTCGAGGCTGATTTGGGTGTCGCCAGTGGCTTGGGCCTGGAAGGGCGGAACGGGCTGGTCGATTGCTACGGCCATCACTTGTTTCCTTATCAGGGATTTTGCGGGCGCCAGGGCTCTATCAGCGCGTCCAGATTCAGTGCGTCGGCAAAATCCAGAAATTGATCACGCAGCCAGCTGATTTGCGTACCTGCCGGTAGCGTGACGGTCAGCGTCGCGTTGAGCATGGTGCCGCCGGTCTGGGGCGCCTGGTAGGTGTCGCAAGTGAGGTTTTCCAGCTCGACGCGGTGGTCGATGAAGAACTGGCACAGCTCATTGAGTATGTCCGGACGGTACACCGAACTGACATAGGCTACGTAAGGGAGTGCCTGCGGGCGGGTTTCCGATGGTTCGCTGCGCACCACGTTGGTGGTGAAGTCGTGCTTCTTGGCCAGGCTCGGTAGCGCCGTCTCCATGCGAGCGAGGGCGTCCCAGGTCCCGGTGATCTCTAGGACCAGCGCACAGCATTCGCCATGTCGGGTCAGGCGCGTACTGACTACGGCGCAGCGATTCTCGTTGCTCGCTCTGCAAAGTACGTTGGTGAGCGCCATAGGGTTGCGGCCCATGGCGCTGATGACGAGAAACTGTTCTCGAGGTACTGAGGGGGTGGACATGCAGGTTCCTGGCGAAGATGAATCGGACGGCCAGCCAAGCCGAAAATGGCTAAGGTTAGCGAAAAGCACCGCCCGAGGGAATGCGTGTGCGGTGTAAGTCCGAAAAGCGCAACGCTGGCGCTCGGTCGTTCCGACGGTGGGATGTAACCAGCGTACTCGCAAAGCGCTCAGGAGCCTTGTACCATTACGCCTCTCTTTTTCCGGCAGGAGTGGTTGCATGATCTCAGGCAGTATGGTGGCGCTCGTCACTCCCATGGACGCGCAGGGCGGTCTTGATTGGGACAGCCTGAGCAAACTGGTGGACTTCCATCTTCAGGAAGGCACCAATGCGATCGTTGCGGTGGGTACCACTGGCGAGTCGGCGACGCTCGAAGTGCCCGAGCATATCGAGGTAATCCGCCGGGTGGTGGATCAAGTCAACGGTCGCATTCCGGTGATTGCTGGCACCGGTGCCAACTCCACTCGCGAAGCCGTCGAACTGACTGAAAATGCCAAGGCAGCCGGAGCGGATGCCTGCCTGCTGGTCACGCCCTACTACAACAAGCCGACCCAGGAAGGCATGTACTTGCACTTCCGCCATATCGCCGAAGCCGTGGCGATCCCACAGATTCTCTACAACGTGCCCGGGCGTACCGCTTGCGACATGCTGCCGGAAACCGTCGAGCGTTTATCCAAGGTGCCGAACATCATCGGCATCAAAGAGGCGACGGGCGACCTCAAGCGTGGCCAGGAAGTGCTCGATCGGGTCGGCAAGGACTTTCTTGTCTACTCCGGAGACGATGCCACCGCCGTTGAGCTGATGCTGATGGGTGGCAAAGGCAATATTTCCGTCACGGCGAACGTCGCGCCCCGCGCCATGAGCGAGCTATGCGCTGCCGCCATTGCCGGTGATGCGGAGAAGGCGCGTGCCATCAACGCATTGCTGATGCCCCTGCATCAGACGCTGTTCATCGAGGCCAATCCAATTCCGGTGAAATGGGCGCTGCACGAAATGGGCCTGATGTCGGACGGTATTCGCCTGCCGCTGACCTGGCTCAGCCAGCGTTGCCAGGAGCCGCTTCGCGACGCCATGCGTCAGTCCGGTGTACTGGCCTGAACGGTATCCGGTGTACTGATCTAATAATGAAGGAACATGCATGAAGCGACTGGCCGGCCTCTCGACCCTAGCCCTGATCATCTCTGGAACCAGCGGTTGTGGCTGGCTGTGGGGAGAAGACGGATATTTCCGTGACCGTGGTAGCGACTATCTCCAGGCCCATCAGGTTCCGCCGATGCAGGTCCCAGCCGATAGTGAGTTGCGCCCGATCGAGCCCTTGCTACCAATCCCCCAGCAGGTCCCCGATACCCGTGCGACAGGCGAATACGAGGTGCCGCGCCCGCAACGGTTGCTGGTCGCCGAAGAAGCCAGCGAGTTCAGCCTGCAGACGTCAGAAGATGCGCGCTGGCTAGTCGCGATGCGTGAGCCGTCGCAAGTCTGGACTGCGACGCGACAGTTCTTCACAGACAATGGCTTTCAGATTGCCGAAGAGCGCCCGCAAACGGGAGAGCTCATTACGGCCTGGCAGACGCGTGATCAGCTGGCCCCAGCGCTGGTGCGCAACCTTGGGCTGGGCGACGGAGAAACCCGCATCCGGGTTCGTATCGAACCGGGTGTGCAACGCAACACGAGCGAGATCCAGCTGCTCAGCGTTCAGCGTCCCGCAGACAGCAATGCTGACGTGGCCTGGCCTGATGCCCCAGTCAATGCCGAACTCGATCGGGTACTGCTCGACGAACTGCAGGTCGGTCTAAACAGCAGCGCAGCGCAGGGCGGTTCAGCCTCTCTGCTTGCAGAGCGCGAATTCGACGCGCCCAGCCGAGTGACGCTCATCGAAGCGGGCAGCGGCACTCCGGTGCTACAACTTGATACTGACTTCAACCGTGCCTGGTCAAGTGTGGGCCGAGCACTGGCCGCAAGTGACATCCTCGTCGAGGATTTGGATCGGAGCCTCGGTGTCTACTACATCAACCTGTCGGAAGGCGCGGAAAATCCGGACGACGAGCCAGGCTTCTTCTCCCGCTTGTTCGGCGGGGCGCCCGACCGTGAAGAGATCGAGGCGCGTGCGGAGCGTTATCAGGTCCGTGTGAGCGATGTGGCCGGCAACATTCAGGTGACGCTCGACAAGAACCTCGACACCGTCGCGCCAGCCGACGTCGCACGGCGCGTGCTGAACATGCTCAAGGACAGCCTGGACTGAGATATCGCTCAGCCCACTCCAGCCAAGCCAGGCGAAACCCTCTCGGTTTCGCCTGTTTCGTTTGATGACAGGCCTGCCGTTACACTGCCGTCCCGCGCAACGTAACGAAGGTTCGGAACCGCGAGAATCGAAATGCCTACTCCCAATGCCCTCAGCCTGAAGAAAATCTATTCCGGGAAGGTTCGTGATCTGTACGAAATCGACGACAAGCGCATGCTCATGGTCGCTACGGACCGGCTCTCAGCATTCGATGTGATTCTCGCCGAGCCAATACCTGAGAAGGGCAAGATCCTCACGGCGATTTCGAATTTCTGGTTCGAGAAGCTTTCCGCTCTTGTACCCAATCACTTCACTGGTGACAAGGTCGAGGACGTGGTCTTGGCGCAAGAGCTGCCGTTGGTAGAGGGGCGGGCGGTGGTCGCCAAGCGCTTGAAGCCGGTTGCGGTAGAAGCCATTGTGCGTGGCTATATCGTCGGTTCCGGCTGGAAGGAATACCAGAAAAACGGAACCGTTTGCGGCATCCAGTTGCCGGCCGGCTTGAAGGAAGCAGCCAAACTGCCGCAGCCGATCTTCACGCCATCGACCAAAGCCGCCGTCGGCGATCACGACGAGAACATTTCCTTCGAGCAGTGTGAGGCCATCATTGGCAAGGAGTTGGCGGCCCAAGTGCGGGATATCTCCATTGCGCTGTACTCGGCAGCCGTCGAATACGCCGCAACCCGTGGAATCATCATCGCCGATACCAAGTTCGAGTTCGGTCTCGATGAAAACGGCAGTCTGACGCTCATGGACGAAGTGCTGACGCCCGACTCCAGCCGCTTCTGGCCTGCCGATAGCTACCGGGAAGGCAGCAATCCGCCAAGCTTCGACAAGCAGTTCGTTCGCGACTGGCTGGAGTCCACCGGCTGGAACAAGGAGCCGCCAGCGCCTCCGGTGCCGGCTGATGTCGCCCAGAAGACTGCAGACAAATATCGCGAAGCCCTGACTCGGTTGACGACCTGATTACAGCTTTTGACTGGCGCGGAATGGCGGCTTCAGCCATGACAAAAGCGTTGGGGGTTTAGCGCAACACCCTGAATATCGAGCGAAAAAACACCTACCTGGGGTTCGACAATCGCTTGCGAACTGCTATGATGCGCGCCGCTGGAGAGATGCCGGAGTGGCCGAACGGGACGGATTCGAAATCCGTTGAACAGGCAACTGTTCCTAGGGTTCAAATCCCTATCTCTCCGCCATTATTGAAAGACCTGAAAGCCCCGCCGCGCTTAGCGTGTAGCGGGGCTTCTTCTTTTTCTGAGTCTGGTTTTGGACAAAAAGCAGATTCCAGACCGCCGAAGCCGCCTATATCGATCTGACTCCATCATCTAAGAGACGATCGCATCCATACTTTTCGTGTCGGTTGGCATCCGGCCATAGTGCTTCTTCACGGTGCCGAGCCGCCGTGCGGTCTGCATTCGGATAGACCGGTAGCCTCTCACCGCGCTGCGGACTAGAACGTTCCTTGGATTGGATACTCGACCGCCAAGCGAATCTGGTCGGCGTCCAATTCCGCCTGATCGGTGTTGCCCCGATGCACTGCATAACGGGCGCTGAAGGTCATCCCTTGAGCGGCCCCGTTTTGTACGACGTAACGGGCTTCCAGGTCACGCTCCCAGTGCCGTCCGTTACGGCCATAGCCCAAATAGGCATAGCCACCGCTGGGGTCCACATCGCTACCGTCGATGCCACTGCCGCGAATATATGCTGCGCTGAAACTCAAGCCGGGGATGCCGTATGCGGCCATCGCCAGGTCATAGCGTAGTTGCCATGAGGCTTCATTCGGCCCGTTGAAGTCAGACAGCGCCACCGCGTTAGTGAGGTAGATGGCACCGCGGGTGACGTAATCGAACGGCGTATCTCCATGCACCTTCTGGTAGCCCAACGAAAAGCGATGGGCACCGTGCAAGTAAGTACTCATCAGGCTCCAGGTCGTGTTGTCGATAGCGCCCGAGCGTGCTTCGCCGGTGTCCTGTGTGCGGTAGAGATTCAGGTTAAAGGACAACGCCTGTTCGTCATCGATCGGCCATGCGTACACACCGCCCAGGTAATGCTGCCGCCAGGTTTCGTCGTATTGTGCGCTGTAAAGGACCAGGTCGAGGCGCTCCATGCCGTCATAGCTGCCGCCCAGGAAGTCGAACGAGTCGCCCTGTCTCCCGTTGGAGTAGTTCACGACGAACCCACGCTCGTGGCTGCTGGCATTGCGGTCGGCACTTTCGGTGAAATGACCGCCGTTGAAGGTCAGGTCACTCCATTCCTGGCTGGTCACCGACCAGCCTGTTGCGGTTTCGGGCAATAGGCGGCTGTCGGACGAACCGAAGACGGGCGTCTTCACCCGCTGCTCGCCGTATTTCAGCACTGTGGATGACAGACGCAGCTTCGCCGCTGCACCAGCGCGCCCATAGTCATCCTTGGGATGCCCCTCGTCATCCACCGAAAGCAGGCGAGCTTTTCCAGCGCGACCCCCACCGCTGTCCAGCTTTACCCCCAGATAGGCGTGGGCATCGAGGCCGAAGCCGACCGTGCCTTGGGTGAACCCAGAGGCGTAGCTGCCCATCAGCCCGTAGCCCCATTCCTCCGCCAGGTCACTGCGCTCGCCGCGCGGTTTAGCTGCATTGCGCGCGGCCCCGTTGAGCCCACCGTGGCGGTAATCACGCCGGTCGTAGACGGTACGGTTTAGCAGGTTCCATGAGCTGTCCTCAACGAAGCCCGTTGCCTGTTCCTGTGCTCCTGCACACGCCATCAGTGGCAGGCAGGCGACCGACAGTCCTTGCATCCAACAGCCGAATTGTCTGTTCATCATCGAGGTCTTAGAAGTACTTCAGCCAGGCGATATCGCGACGGCGCTGCTTGAGTTGCGCGAACCAGCGGGTCGGAAAATAAAGTGCTGCCGACAGCATCACAGCCCATAGCCAGATACCGGCGAGGCTATCGAAGCCGTAGTAGTTGCCTTGATTCAGGCCCCAGATCTGCACAGCGATCAGGTAAAGCGCCTTGAGTACCAGCAGGTGCAGGACGTAGAAGAACATCGGCGCGCCGCCATACAGCGAAAGCACCTTCAGCACGGGACGCCCTTCGAGTTGCTGAAACCAGGCGAGCAGCAGAAAGCCGACGCCGATGGTTGGCATCAGGAACATCAGGGAAGGCGGGTATTTGGTAAGCGACATGAAGCTCATGAAGGTGCGCACGCCGTTTTCCATGGCGCTCCAGGGCTTGTCGCCATAAACGTTCAGGTAGCGGATCAGGACGAAACCCGCGAGCAAACCGATACCCCACATCAACAGGCGGCGGGCACGCTGCGCCGGATCGGCATCGCGGGCAAACCAGGGACCGGCGCAGTAGCCAAGCGCGATGAGACCGATCCAGGGCAGGATGGGGTAAGTGGTCCGTGCACGCGTGTGCTCGGTGATTTCGATAAAGGAACGCTGGTGCAGGATCGACCAGATCTCGAAAAATGGCGAATCCGCTGTGAGCACGATGCCATCGAGCAGGTTGTGGCCGGCTACGATCACCAGGCCCAGCACCGCCAGCGCCGCACGCGGCATGTGGATAAGTGCGGACAGTACGATCATGCTCAAGCCGATTGCCCAGATGACCTGCAACCACAGGGTCGGCGGTACGAAGGTCGCGTTCCAGGCGAAGTTCACCAGGGTCAGTTCGAGGAACACGAGAAATACGCCCCGCTTGAGCAGGAACGTCGACACTTCGCTGCGGCTGTGGGATTGCCCGTACAACCATGCGGAAAGACCGGTCAGGAATACAAAGACCGGTGCGCAGACCATGCTGCTGATACGCGTGAAGAACAGCTCAGGTGGCGTGTTGACCGGATCCATGGGGTCGCCTACCTGAACGTGCAGGAAAAAGGTCTCCCGCACGTGGTCGACGAGCATGAACAGCATGACCAGCCCGCGCAATGCATCGATCGCAAGCATCCGCGTGCGTACCTGCGTCTTGGCATGAAGGGATGAAAGCGTGCCGGCTGCGGGCATCGTGGCGGCGGCGTTAGTCATGTAAGCGCGTCCTGGATATAAAGCGGGGCGCAAAAGTTATAATATAACAAGGTCGTTTGGAATGGCTGTTCGCCAAATTTTCGACCTGGCCCCGCGTAAGGTTCGACTACCCGGTAGGCTGTCGGCACGATACCGATGTGACTCAAAAGGATTTGGCTGTCTTCTTTTGCCTAAATCACGGTTAGAAATCACTTAACCAATGCATTCTCCTCGGGCACATAAATCATCCTTCCGTCGTTCAGGCGATAGGTGATTCCAGCCTTGGCGCCCTGGCCCTCGCCGATTTCCCCATTCGACTCATATTGCTTCAGCTCCTGGCCGTCCTTGATCAGCATGCGCATGTTCGCGTCGCCCGGATTTTCGATAACCACAATCTTCTCCTGGCTGAATGGATTGAGCGGGTTCTGCACGATGACGATGAGCAGAATGCCGATCACCACCAGGAACAGGTCGATCAGGTTGACGACCGAGAGCAGCGGGTCATCGTCCTCGTCATGGTCGAGAAATCTCATCGGTGCTGTACCCCGGCGCGTTCGATTACCCGCAGCTCCTGCAACAGCCAGCGGCGCCGAACGGTGAGAACGAAGAAGGTGATGCTCGCTGCGATGAGCGCAAGGATCACCGAGGAGAAGGCGACCACCAGGTTCTCGCCGATGCCTTTTGCATCGCTCTGGGTCAATGCCAGCAGGGCTGGGCCCATAGGGATCATGGTCGCGACCAGCCCAAGCATCGGCGCGCTCCGCGAGGTCACGCGCAGCCATTCCAGGCGTTGCATGATCCAGAGTTCGAGGTCATCGCTAGTGCCACCGTTTGCCGCTTGGTGCGCCGCGAGGACGGAGCGGTAACGGCCGTTACGGCGTTGCCAGGCCTCCATGGCGAAGCTGCCCAATGCCAGAAAGGCATAGGCCAGCGCGGCCAGGATCAATAGCAGGACGGGTACGAGAAAAATACGTGTCAGTTCGTAGAGACTGGTTTCAAGTGCGTTCATGGATTTCGGTTCATTGAGGGTTTAAAACCGGCTCGACGCGATGGTTGGCGAGCGCTTGGAGTAGGGCGCCAAGTACCAGGCACGACGCCAACGCGGCGATGCCGAGCAGAAGCCGCCATGGGCTCGGCGCTTCGTTCGGTTGCCCAGCCACTTCCTGCATCACCTGGCCGCGCACCGTCTCGCCCGCGCCCGCGTTGCTTGAAGAAGCGGGCGTTGCGGCAGTTGGGGCGGCTTCTGGCGCGAGGCCGTAGCCGGCGGCCATCGGTTCGATGAAGTCTCGGGTGATCGGCTCGCCGGCATCGGCGCCATGTTCGGTAGTGAGCGCCTGCCAACGTTCGGCCAGTTCGCGGCGGGTTTGATCGGAGGCATCCCAGTAGCCCTTGCGGATCGCTTCGGCCAGGCGTTCGATCAGCTGGGCCTGGGCCGTGGGGTTGTGCGCCTCGAACCATTGATCGAGGCCGAGCTCGCGCTGATCCATTACGAAGGTGTCATGCAGGGCCTGCCATTGGTCGGCGCGAACCATGCTGCGATCGGCGGCTTGCCAGCCCCAGAGGTTGTTGGCGACGTTCAACACCTCTAGCGTGCCGGCGTAGCCTTCCTGCTGCATCGCGCTGATCCATTGCGGGTTCAGGTAGCGGCTGCGCAGTTCCCTGGCAAGATAGCTCGCCGCGCCCGTCGTGCGGGGCTCGGCCTTGCGTAGGTCCGATATGTAGAGTGATGGACTGGCACCGTCGAGATGGCGGACCGCCAGGGAAAGCCCCCCCAGAAACTCGAATGGATGGTCGGTCGACAGCACGCCGTTGAGCTCGCTGGAGCGGGCCATGATCGCAGCCTGAACGCCCTTGAGCTGCTCGGCGAACAGGTTCTGGCCTTCGATCTTTTCTCCCCAGCTGCCGGTGCCGTAGCCATATTGCAACCGCGAGAGGAACTGCTCGGCGAGGGCCGAATCGTTCTCCCAGCGTGTCGAGTCCATCGTCAGCTGGGAAACACCGGTGCCATAATCGCCGGGCTCGTTACCGAACAGACGCAAGTGCGACAAGCGCTCGGCGCGATCGGCATCGACTCCTTGATCCTGTAGCCGCTGGGCCAGCCGTCGGCTGTTGCTGGCCAACGTATTGCCCGGCTCATCCAGCACGGCGAGCCGCTCCATCACATCGGCCAATTGCCGCATGAAGCCGTCGAACTGATCGCGGTAGACGCTGGTGACCTGGACCACGACATCGATGCGTGCTCTGCCAAGTTCTGCTGCCGGGATGATTTCCAGGGTACGAATCCGTCCTCCCTCATCCCATACCGGGCGCACGCCCAGTGCGTGCAGGACCTGGCTTTCGAGGATGCCAAGGTGGCGCATGGCTTCGGATGACCATAGGCTGAAGGCGAGCTTCGTCGGCAATGCGCCTTCGTGCTCATCACGGTAGCTCGCGAGCAGTTGCTCCAGCGCCTTGCCGCCTGCCTCATAGGCCGCTCGGGTCGGCAACTTGTCGGCCTCGAAGGCGTAGAGGTTGCGACCGCTTGGCACGTCCGGATTGCGCACCGGGTCGCCGCCGGGGCCGGGTGCGACGAAGCCGCCGGCAAGACCGGTCAGCAGCGCTTCCATTTCCCCCGTGTCGGTCAGCCGGGCGTCCAACACGCGTGCGCGTTCGATCTGCTCGCGCAGTTCGGTATCGGTAATCGAGTCAAGGCTTTCACCGTCGCGCAAATAACGCTGCAGCGTGCGGTAGGGAAGGCTGGCCTGTAGCCCGGCGAAATCCTCGGCCATCGGCTCGTCGTCGGTCAGCTCCAGCGCACGCAGGTAGGGCTCGCCCAGCTGTTGCAGCACGGTGGCCAGACGGTGTTCGGCGGATGCAGGCTCGCCGAAGGTGTGCAGGCCGAGCGGCAGGTTCGCCTGGGCCATCTCGTGCAGGTAATCATGCAACGCCAGCAGGAAGTCTCCGGTATTGGCGCGCATGCGCGCTTCGTCCCAGCCAAGGTCTTCCAGCAGCTTGCTTTGCAAGGCCAACCGACGAATACGTTCGGCCGTGTTTTCACGCACCGCGCCTTCGTCGAGCTGCTGGTATTCGTGGATCAGCGCATGCACGTCGCGCAGCTCGTCATAGAGCCCGGCGGGCGCGAAGGGCGGTGTCTGGTGACTGACGATGACCGCGCGACCGCGACGGCGCGCCTGTATGGCTTCGCCGATGTTGTCCTGAATGTAGGGGTAGAACACCGGCATATCGCCCAGCGCAAGGAAGGGGTAGTCGCTCGCGGCCAGACCGCGATCTTTACCGGGTAGCCATTCCTGCGTGCCGTGCGTGCCGAAGTGAATCAGCGCATCGGCTTTAAAGTCCTCTCGCAGCGCTTGATAGGCGGCCAGGTAGAGATGATCCGGCGCGACCTTGCTGTCGTGATAGGCCTCGCCGGGGCGGCCGGCGCGCGGCGGTTGCGGCAGCAGCAACAGCTTGCCGAGGCGCGCGGCAGGAATGATGAAATGAGGCTTGCCGTCTACTTCACGTAGCGCCCAATGGTCAGCCGGATCGCCCCATCGCTCGAGTAATGCCTTGCGTCTGAATGCCGGCTGATCCGCGAGCCAACGCTGGTAATCCGATAGCTGTAACGTCACGGCAAGGCCCTCTGCTAGCAAAGCATCGAGCGTCTGCGGCCGGTAGTAGCCGCTAAGCAGGCGCTGCGCCGTTTCGATCAACCTTTCCTCATCCGTAGCGGGCACGTCATAACCGGCCTCCTGCAGCGCCGAGGAGAGGTGCGCGAGACTGCGTGGCACGTTGAGGTTCGAGGCGGCCACGTTCTTTTCGCCGTCGGGGTGGTTCCAGAACATCAACGCCAGATACTTTTCCTCGGGTGCAAGCCGACGCAGCCGGGTCAGGCTGTCGACCTTGCCGAGCAGTGCCTCGACTTGCTCGGGGATCGGGGTCGGCTCGCCGTTTTCGACGGCGGCGATCACCAGCGGATCGGTCATGCCCCAGCTTTCCGGAATGGTCAGCATGGCCGCGGCGGTTCGCGCCGTGATACCGCTGTCTGACGCTTGCCAATGCGCAGGATCACCTTCACGCCAGGTCAGGGTGGACAGCACCGGGATGCCAAGTGCTAGAAACTCTGCCTGACGTGCCAGACCGTTCTGCATGTGCTGAAGGTTGACCAGCACATCGCTGCGTGCGGGTACCAGCACCTTGCTCAGCGCTTGTGGGTCCCTGTCGTCCATCCAGAATGCGATTGGAGCCTGGCCACGCGACTCGCTGCTTTTCATCAACGCGTCGATCAACCGCAACTGGCTATCGACGATGGCACCGCGGTGAATGGCGAAGGCGACACGCGGCGCATCTTTCGCCCAGCGATCGGCGCCCCAGGAGAGGTATTCGTCGAGTTCTGTAAAGGGCGCGGGTGCGTCGGGGTGATAAAAGCCGACCTTGCCCAGCTCCGTAGGGGCAGGAATCGAGTCGGTGGGAAGGTCGTCGTGCCAGGCTCGAAGGTAGGCGAACAAATCCCTGAAGTTATGCTCGCCGCCGTTGGCGTAATAACCGATCAACCGCCTGGCGACCGGCGTGGGCAGGTTGCCAAAGGCAGGCGAACCACCGCCGACGCGTATCCAAGGCGTGCCCTTCGCGATTAGCGCGTCGAACTGCTGCTGGACTGTTGCAAGATCCCCAGGGCGCGGCGTGTCCAGTATCAGCAGGTCCGCGTCAGTGCCGTGTTGCGGCGCGGCTACCGAGGACACGCGAAAGGTGCCGAGCGTGACACCGTATTGGTCCGCCCAGTCCGCCAGCCGGTCGAACTTGCCTTGCAGGACGAAGTCGGTCGTCAGCACCTGTACCTGGATGTCTTGCCGTACCGGGTTGGCGAACGCAGCCGCTCCCCAGCCGGCCAGCGCAATTAGCGCCGCGCCGATTCTGATCCAACTGGGCATGTCAGAAACTCAGGCTCAAGCCGACGTGATAAGTACGGCCCGGTTCGGCGAAGGTGAAGTTGTCAGACGCATCGCTGAAGTCTTCGTCGGTCAGGTTTTCGATGCCGCCGCGAATACTTAGGGCGTCGGTAATCCGCTGCGTCAGCTCCAGATGCCACAGGCTGTAGGCCGGCACCGCATAGGCCGTGTTGCTGGAATAGGTCAGCTGGCTGCCGACGTACTCGCCACGCAGCTGCCCGGTAAACGTGGCGTTTGGCGTCCATTGCAATCGGGTATTGGCCAGATGGCGGGCGCGATCACCCAGGCGCCGGTCGGCGCTGCGGTCGATGGCGTCGAGGTAGGTGTAATTCAGGTCCCAGCGCAGGTCGGCAGGCAAATCCACACCGCCGCCCAGCTCGAGCCCGCTGATGCGCGCCTCGTCGACATTGTCGTAGTTGCGAACTTCTTGGCCGCGAACGCCACAGCTCGATACGCAGACCGTCTGGATCAGACCGCGCACGTTGTTCTGAAAGACACCCGCGTTCAGCGACCAGCCGTCTGCCCGATAGTCCGCGCTGATTTCGTACATGGTGTTGATCTCGGGTTCGAGATCCGGATTGCCGTAGATCCTGAACATCCCGCCGCCGCCGATGGCCGAATAGCCCGGCGATAGCTGCTTGAGCGAGGGCGCCTTGAACCCGCGGCCACCGCCGCCCTTGATCGTCAGGGCATCATTGACATGGTGAACCAGGTAGGCACGCGGGCTGTTGTGCCAGCCGTATTCCTCGTGCTGATCGAAGCGATTGCCCAGGACCAGCGACCAGGCCGGGTTGAACTCGACTTCATCTTGCAGAAACAGCGCACGGTGAATGATTCGGGCATCGCCTGTCGTAAAACCGCCGTCCTCCAGCTGCTCCTTGCGCCACTCGCCGCCGAGCGTGATCAGGTGCATGTCGGCAAATGGCAGGGTCAGGCTGCCATCGACGATGTCGTCGGTGAGTTCCTGACGTGGCGAGGAGGGGACCACGCCGTTGGTATAGCGGTTGGTGCGCTCCAGTGTGTTGCGGTAGGCGCGCAGCGAGCTGCTGCCCCACGCCCAATCGCCGCTATGGGCGAGGGAGAATCGCTCACGTTCGATGCGATCGCTGGACTCGTACTCCACCGGTGCGCGTCCAGCACTGCGAGTGTTGCGCCAGCGATCCTCAAGGCCGCTTGCATAGCTGAAGTCGATGCGTTGCGCGGTGTCTGGCGTCCAGCTCAGGGTGATGTCGCCGCTGTGTGCGTCACGGCCTTCGATCTCCGACAGCGAGGCGTCCTCGTGAAAGGGCGTTTCCTGGCGGCGCCGCGTCTCGCCGCTCAAGGATAGGCCGAGCAGTCCAGGCACAAGCGGGCCGCCGGCATAGACCCCAAGTTGATGTGTCTGGCCGCCGCGCCCGTCCTCGCGTACGCCGCCGTTGATCTGCGCCGCGCCCTGCCATGCGTCCGTCGCGCGCCGCGTAATGACATTGATCACACCCCCGAGCGCCTCGGAACCGTAGAGCGAGGACATCGGGCCGCGTATCACCTCGATGCGCTCGATCGCCTCCACCGGCATCCAGCCCAGGTCGAAATCAGCATGCGCCACGGCGCCAGCGGCGGTGTTGATGCGCTGTCCATTCACCAGCACCAAGGTGTGCTCGCTTCCCATCCCTCGAATACTGACGCCACGGCGCGTCATGCCAATGCCGGTGAACTGGAGCCCCGGCGTGCCACGCAGGGCATCTTCGAGATCCTGAACGGGCCGCATGCTCAGTTCCTCGCGGGTAATGACTGTAACGCTTGCGGGTGCATCGCTCAGCTGGCGCACCGTGGAGGTGGCCGTGATGACCGTGGGCTCGAGGTCCAACGTCTTTTCAGCACCCAATGCGGTCAGGGGTAGCAGGGCGAGGGCAGTAACGAGTCGGGAGGGTGTGCGGACGGTAAAGAGGCGGGTCTTGCGGGACATTGAAGCGTCTTCCGTGGCTTGGATGATTGTGATCAGGGGCGAGGGCGCGATCCGCTCGGGTATTCGAGCGGATCGTCTCGGCGTTGTGAAAAGTGCGATCACTTCTTCGTGGTAAATCCTGCGAAGCGCTTGTTGAAGCCCGCGATACGGCCTTCGGACGTCGTTTTGCGTTGCTGGCCGGTGTAGACCGGATGCGATGCGCTGGACACGTCGAGCGCCACGTACGGGTAGGTATTGCCATCGGTGTGCTGGTGCGTACGGCTGGATTCGACCGTCGAGCCAATCAGGAAGTAGACGTCCGCCGCCGTGTCGTGGAACAGGACGGGACGATAGTCGGGATGGATGCCTGGTTTCATAAGCCGCTCCTTCATTTCGAATAGGGTGTGATTGATATGACTTTAAATGTTATATCATAACTATATCTGGCTGAGCGACACCCCTGATGGGATCCCACCGTAGCCCAGCAGGTATGCCAAACGCCTTTATCAAGAAGAACTTCAGAGAGCGGTTTGATTTATGGATGTTGTCGTCTCAATCGATCATTGGTGCCACCCATGACTGAGCAGGAACTACTTCAGCAACCCTCCAGCGCATACATGAGCGAACAGCAGCAGGCGTTCTTTCGCGAACTGCTGCTGACCGAGCGTCGTGAGCTGCAGGAGCGAATCACGAGCGAGTTCGATGAACTACGCGATCACGAGCCGAGCAGCGATCCCGCGGATATCGGTAGTGCGGAGGAGCAGCGTCAGTGGCAGCTGCGCCTGCTCGAACGTGAGAAGAAGCTGCTCGACAAGATTGACCGGGCGCTCGAGCGCCTGGCCCACGGCGAATACGGCTGGTGTGAGGAAACCAGCGAGCCGATCGGTCTGCGCCGCCTATTGCTGCGACCTACTGCGACGCTGTGCATCGAGGCCAAGGAGCGGCAGGAAAAGAAAGAGAAACATTTACGTGAGACCTGAGGCTTCCCCCATGACTGATCGACTTCCCGTCACCGTACTGTCCGGCTTTCTTGGTGCCGGCAAGAGCACACTCCTCAACCATGTGCTGAAGAATCGCGAGAACCGTCGTGTCGCGGTGATCGTCAACGACATGAGCGAAATCAACATCGACGGCAGCGAAGTGCAACGCGATGTAAGCCTCAACCGTGCCGAAGAGAAGCTGGTAGAGATGAGCAATGGCTGCATCTGCTGCACCTTGCGCGAAGATTTGCTGGAGGAAGTCAGTCGCCTGGCTCGCGACGGCCGTTTCGACTACCTGCTGATCGAATCCACCGGCATCGCCGAACCCTTGCCGGTGGCCGAGACCTTTACCTTCCGCGACGATCAGGGGCGCAGCCTGTCCGACCTGGCGCGCCTGGATACCATGGTCACGGTGGTCGACGGGGTCAATTTTCTCCTGGATTTTCACGAAGCGGAGAGCCTGGCCAGCCGCGGCGAGACGCTGGGCGAAGAGGACGAGCGCTCCATTACCGACCTGCTGATCGAACAAGTAGAGTTCGCCGACGTCATCCTGATCAGCAAGATCGACCTGATCTCCAGCGCCGAGCGTGAAGAGCTGACCGCTATCCTGCGCGGCCTCAACACCCATGCGGAAATCCTGCCGATGAGCATGGGCCAAGTGCCGCTGGGCAGGATCCTGGATACCGGCCGCTTCGATTTCGAGCGTGCCGCTCAGGCGCCGGGCTGGCTCAAGAAGCTGCGCGGCGAGCATGTGCCGGAAAGCGAGGAATACGGTATCGCTTCGACCGCGTATCGCGCGCGTCGGCCATTCCATCCGCAGCGTTTCTACGAATTTCTGACCCGTGACTGGAGCAACGGCAAGCTGCTGCGCTCCAAGGGCTTTTTCTGGCTTGCCAGCAAGTATCGCGAGGCCGGTAGCTGGTCCCAGGCCGGCGGTCTGATGCGCCATGGCCTGGCCGGAAGTTGGTGGCGCTTCGTCCCCAAGACACAATGGCCAACCGATGACGAGGGTCTGCAGGAAATTCTCAAGCATTGGGACGTCCAGACCGGCGATTGCCGGCAGGAACTGGTGTTCATCGGGCAGAACATCGACTTCGAACGACTGAGCGTCGAACTGGATGCCTGCCTGCTCGATGAACAGGAGATGGCCGTGGGCGTGCAGGCCTGGGAACGGCTTCCCGACCCCTTCGGCCCCTGGCACGAGGCTGTCGCTTGATGGTAGCTAGCCGGCGAGAGGTAACCGCCGCAGGCTCTTACCCAATCCCTCGGAGTATCAGTCCTCAATACCTGAGCGCATCAACAAACAGCGAGGCCTGACACCTATCTGGGATAGTACAGACGAAAGCCTCGGAGGCAGGGGCACCAGTTGGCTAGAGCCTCCTAAGCCGCCATCGGCTGACGTGATCGGCCGAGCGCTGATCGATGTGGTGAGATAATCGGTGCGGCTGGTCGATGTCGGCGGCAACGGCGATGCGCTGGTATCAACAGACAGCCGTCTGGCCCGAAATGGAACTGACCGATAATCGCCCGATTAAAGTAACTGGTTAGTACATTTTCTTGCCTGTGCCCTTAGCGGCTCTAATAATCATGCGAACGTCCGAACCCATCGGGTCGCAGTGGCGGCCTGGCCAGCAGGAGGTCCTCATGAAGCGTTCTATTGCCACCGTCTCGCTCAGCGGCACGTTACCCGAGAAGCTCGAGGCCATAGCGGCGGCGGGATTCGATAGCGTTGAGATCTTCGAAAACGACCTGTTGTACCACGGTGCGAGCCCGCGCGAGGTTGGCCGTATGACGCGCGATCTGGGCCTTGAGGTCTCGCTGTTTCAGCCGTTCCGTGACTTCGAGGGCTGCCGTCGCGATCGGCTTGGGCGCAATCTTGACCGGGCTGAGCGCAAATTCGATCTGATGCAGGAGCTGGGTACCGACCTGGTGCTGGTGTGCAGCAATGTCGCCGTCGATTCGATCGGCGATACGGACATCCTCGTCGATGACTTGCGCCAGCTTGCTGAGCGCGCGGCGGCACGTAATCTACGGATCGGTTATGAGGCGCTCGCCTGGGGCCGCCATGTAAAAACTTGGCGGCAAGTCTGGGATATCGTGCGCGAGGCGGATCATCCGAATCTAGGTGTGCTTCTCGACAGCTTCCACACACTTTCGCTGAAGGATGATCCGAGCGGCATCGCTGACATTCCAGGCGAAAAGATCTTCTTCGTACAGCTCGCGGACGCGCCGCTACTGGCGATGGACGTGCTCGAGTGGAGCCGGCATTTTCGCTGCTTTCCGGGTCAGGGCGAGTTCGACCTACCGGGATTTCTCGCGCCGATCCTGCGCGCGGGGTATCAGGGCCCGATTTCGCTGGAGGTCTTCAATGATGGCTTCCGGGCGGCGCCCCCTCGCCAGAATGCCGTCGACGGGCTGCGCTCGTTGCGCTATCTCGAAGAGAAGACAGCGGACTTGCTGCATCACCAACACCAGGACGTCACGCAGCCTTTATTTCATCCGCCCGCCGTTGGGCCGATGCAGGGTGTCGAGTTCCTTGAGTTCGCCGTCGACGAGCCGCTAGGCGCGCGCTTGTCATTGCTGCTCGGGAAGTTAGGGTTTTCTCAGGCAGGACGACACCGCAGCAAGTCCGTCAGCCTGTTCCGCCAAGGCGACATCAACCTGGTGCTCAACAGCGAGCCGTACTCGTTCGCCCATGGTTTTCTGGAAGCTCACGGTCCATCGCTCTGCGCGACCGCGTTCAAGGTGCGCGACAGCGGCGAGGCGCTCGAGCGCGCGCGTCAGTATGGCGGCCAGCCATACCGGGGCCTGGTTGGGCCAAACGAGCGTGAAATTCCGGCAGTACGGGCGCCGGACGGAAGCCTGCTGTATCTGGTCGATGATGGGCCAGAGACAGGCAGCATCTACGAAACCGATTTCGAGTTGAGCCCCGTATCCGAGGATGGCCCGCTGCTGCGTATCGACCACCTGGCGATGGCATTGCCGGCCGAAAGCCTAGACAGCTGGGTGCTGTTCTACAAAACCGTGCTGGATTTCGAAGCGGACGATGAAGTGGTGCTGCCTGACCCTTACGGCCTGGTTAAAAGCCGCGCCATCCGCAGCCGCTGTGGAACCGTGCGTCTACCGCTGAACATCTCGGAGAACCGTAACACCGCAATTTCGCATGCCCTGTCGCACTACCGCGGTTCGGGCGTGCACCACATCGCTTTTGCTTGTGATGACATCTTCGCTGCGGTCAGCCGGGTCAAGGATGCTGGTGTCCCGCTGCTGGAAATTCCCATGAACTACTACGACGATCTGGCGGCACGGTTCGATTTCGACGACGACTTCCTCAGCCAGCTCGCGTATTACAACGTGCTGTACGATCGCGACGCGCAAGGCGGCGAGTTCTTTCACGTTTATACCGAGCCATTCGAGGACCGTTTCTTCTTCGAAATTCTGCAGCGCAAGGACTATGTGGGGTACGGCGCCGCCAACGTTGCAGTGCGACTGGCCGCGATGGCTCAAGCCCGCGCTGGGCGTGCCTTACGCCCCTGAACAATCTGGGCGGCCGGTGACATTTTCACCGGCCGACAGTAATAATTCCGGCATTCGCCGAACCACCGAGCCTTACATGTCGGACACGTCTACCGAAACTACGCTGACCACACGTCAGCCGCGCAAGAACAATCCTGAAAAGACGCGGCAGGAAATCCTCCTCGCCGCCGTTACCGAGTTCGCCGAGCAGGGCCTGAGCGGCGCGCGCGTGGATGCCATTGCCGAGCGCACCCGTACGTCGAAGCGGATGATCTACTACTACTTCGGTAGTAAAGAGCAGCTCTATCTGGCGGTACTTGAGAAGCTCTACGGCGACATTCGCGCTACCGAAGAAGACCTGAAGCTCGACGAGCTGGAGCCTGACGAAGCGATTCGCCGGCTCGTCGAATTCACCTTCGAGCATCACAGCCGCAACGTGGATTTCATCCGAGTCGTGAGCATCGAGAACATTCACAAGGGCGCTCATATCGCCAAGTCGCAAGTGATTGCCGCACTGAACAAGTCCGTGCTGACCTCGATTTCGTCGATCCTTGACCGAGGAGTAGCGAAAGGGTTGTTCCGTCGCGATATCGATCCGCTTGATCTACACATGCTGATCAGCTCGTTCTGCTTTTTTCGTGTGTCCAACCGGCATACCTTCTCGACGATCTATGAAATCGACCTGTCGGAGTCGGCTATTTTTGAGCGCCACAAGCGGATGATTGGCGATGCAGTGATTCGCTACGTGCTGGCTTGATGAGCCGTTGAAAGGGCAGGCAGTAAGCGTAATCACCATTGTGCGGGCAAAAAAAGACGGGCCATTGGCCCGTCTTTTTTGTGCAGCTGGCTATTACTGACCAACCGCCTCGTTCAGCGACTTCAATAGGTTCGGATCAATGTCCTTGGAGAACTGCTCGATCACCGGTTTGACCTTCTCGCGGAAAGCAGCCAGTGCCGATGTGTCCACTTCGTTGAACTCCATCGTCTCCTTCAGGGTGTTCAGCGCCTGACCTTGGCGTTCCTGAGTTATCTCGCGTTGGTACTGAGTCGCTTCTTTAGCGGCTTCTCGAATCACCGCTTGTTCATCGGCGTTCAGGCGGTCCCAGGTCTTCTGGCCGATGATCAGCGACTGCGGGTTGTAGATGTGGTTGGTTGCCGAGAGGTACTTCTGCACCTCATTGAATTTGCTGCCCTCGATCACCGTGAACGGGTTTTCTTGACCGTCGACGGTGCGCTGCTCAAGGCCCGTGTAGACCTCGGGGAAGGGCATTGGTACCGGATTGGCACCCAGCGCCTTGAAGGTTTCCAGATAGATCGGCGATTGGATGACGCGGATTTTCAGCCCTTCCAAATCCTGCGGGCCTGTGATCGGACGGCTGTTGTTGGTCACCTGACGGAAGCCAAGATCCCAATAGCCGAGGCCGATCAGGCCTTTGCTTTCCAGGCGCTTGCCCAGCTCCTGACCAACCGGGCCGTCCATGACGGTGTAGGCCTGCTCACTGTTTTCGAACAGGAACGGAAAGTCGAACAGCGCGAAATCAGGGACCTGAGCGGCAAGGATTCCCGAATTGAGCACGGTCACGTCGAGCGTACCGCCTTGCAGCGCGGAGACGGTTTGCAGGTCACCGCCGAGGGTGCCGCCTGGGAAGAGGCGGACCTTCATCTTGCCGCCCGACTTTTCGCTCACCAGATCGGCGAACTTCTGCGCACCGAGGCCTTGCGGATGGTCCTTCACGTTCTGGAAGGCAAAGCGCAGCGTTTGGTCACGGTAGTCTGCCGCCTGGGCCTGCAGGCTACCTACAGCAAGGCCAGTGGCGCAGACCGCGGCGGTGAGGGTTTTCAACCAGTTGTTCATGTGACTCTCCATTGTTGTTGTTGGGCGAAGCACAGGGATGCCGGCTATCCGGCGAGAAACTTCATCGGACCGATGACCAGGATCGGAAACAGCACGAGCAGCAGAAGCACAAAAAGCTGGGCGAGAAGGAACGGCCAGACGCCGCGCACGATTTCTTCGATTTTGAGTTTCGAGACGCCGCAGACCACATTCAGTACGGTGCCCACCGGTGGCGTGATCAGGCCAATAGAGGTGTTGATCAGGAACAACACACCGAAATACACCGGATCGATACCGGCTTGCTTGATAGCAGGCATCAGTACGGGCGTCAGGATCAGGATGGTCGGCGTCATGTCCATCACCGTACCCACCGCGATGATGACTAGCATCACAGCGATCAACAGCAGGGTGGGGTTGTCCATCAGTGGCTCCAGCAGATCCGACAGCTGGCCAGGCAGGTCGGCGATGGTCACGAGCCAGGAAGAGACCATCGCCGCTGCAACCAGCAACATCACCACCGATGTGGTTCTAGCCGCAGACAGCGTCACCTTGTAAAGGTCGGTCAGTTTCAGCTCGCGGTAAACCACGACCGAAACGAACAGGGCATAGACGGCCGCGACGACGGCCGCTTCAGTCGGAGTGAAGATGCCGAACTTGAGGCCAACGATGATGATCACCGGCAACCCCATCGCCCAACTGCCCTCAACTATGGCTTGCAATACCTCCTTGCGGCTGCGCTTTGGGGGTGTCTCGACAACTTCGCGGCGGGAGACGAACCACCAGGCGATTGCCAGCGCCGCACCGAGCATCAGCCCCGGAACGATACCGGCAAGGAACAACTTGGAGATGGACACGCCCGACGCGACACCGAATACGATGAAGCCAATGCTCGGAGGAATGACCGGCGCGATGATGCCTCCGGCAGCAATCAATCCAGCCGAACGGTGCCGGCTATGACCAGCCGACACCATCATCGGCACCAGTAGCGCCGCAAGCGCGGCGGCGTCTGCTACTGCCGAACCGGAGAGCGACGCCAGCAGGCAGGATGCGATGATCGCGACATAGCCGAGCCCGCCCCGTTTGTGCCCGACCAGCGCCAAGGCAATGTTGACGATGCGGCGCGAGAGGCCGCCGGCGTTCATGATTTCGCCAGCAAGCATGAAGAAGGGGACGGCCATCAGTGGGAAGCTGTCGGCGCCGTTGAGCAGGTTCTGGGCGATGATCTGTGCATCGAACAGCCCGAGGTACAACATCAACGCGACGCCAACCAGCAACAGCGCGAAGGCAATCGGGATGCCTAATGCCATGCCGCCCAGCAATGATCCGAGGAAAACAAGCAGGGTCATGGTTGAGTCCTCGCGTCGGTGGCAGGCACCAAATGCTCGGTCGCGTCGGGTGCGTCGCTGTGACCGTCACCGTTGAGTCGGCCGCGCAGTGCCTGAATCAGCTCGACCAGCAAAATCACGCTGGCGCTGACCCCGAATACGACGCCGGCGGAGTAGAACCAGGCCATCGACAGGCCAGACGCTGGGGCGGTCACGTCGAGATTGATGACCGCCTGCGCCCAGCTGCCTTTGGTAATCAACCAGCAGACAAACAGCATGAGCAGGTGACCGATGACCAGGCATATCCGCTGGCCAATCACCGGTAGTCGCTTTACGACACTGTCGAGGCCCAGATGGGCGTGCTCGCGCAGTGCGATCAACGCACCCAGGAACACCATCCAGACGAAGCACCAGCGCGACAGCTCTTCGCTGACGCTGATGCCTGAATTGAACGCATAGCGCAGCACGACGTTGCCAAACACCATTACGACCATCACTGCCATGCACCCGACTACCAGCAGTTTCAGGAGCCGGAAGTACCATTCGACGAGGATTTTCATCTCGTACGCACCTCTTGTTTTTGTAATGCCGGCAGCGTCGTGGCCGCCGGCTGGTTGCCCCTCAGGGGGTTCAAACAAAGCTCGCGAAGTGCTCCAGCATGCGGTCGGCATTCGCCTGTCTACCGCTGAAGAGTTCAAAGGCTTTTACCGCTTGGAATACGGCCATGACGCTGCCATCCAGCGTCCTGCAACCGAGCGCACGGGCATCGCGTAGGAGCTGGGTTTCGAGCGGGAAGTAAACGATTTCCGAAACCCAGAGCGACGGCCTCAACAACTCGGCAGGTACCGGCGTGCCGGGCAGCTTGGTCATGCCCATGGGTGTGGTATTGACCAGTCCATCCGCATGCGCCATCGCTGACGGCAGATCCTCGCCGACAATGGCGCGGCCCCTGCCGAAGTGGCGCGAAAGATTATCCACCAACGCCTGAGCACGCGCCGGGTCGACTTCGAACAGTGTCAGTTGCTCGACCCCTTGGGTTAGCAAGGCATGCGCCACGGCAGCTCCGGCGCCGCCTGCACCCATTTGCACCACACGTTGGCGAGCGGCGTCTGGCAAGCCACGGCGGAACCCTTCACCGAAGCCAAGTGCGTCGGTGTTGTGGCCGACCCGCTGGCCGCCATGAAGCACCACCGTGTTCACCGCGCCAATGCTTGCCGCTTCCTCTGAGAGTTCATCGAGCAGCGGGATGATTGCCTGCTTGCACGGATAAGTAATGTTCAATCCCGTGTAACCCAAGCGTTGGGCTGCGTCGAGCAGGTTTGGCAACGCGGAGAGATCGAGTCCCAGCACATCGAGGTCAATGAGACGGTACAGGTAACGAAGGCCCTGAGCGTCGCCTTCATGCTCGTGCAGGGCAGGGGAGCGAGAGGCCTGAATGCCCGAGCCGATCAGCCCGGCCAGTATGCTGTTTGCAGCGGCACTGCTCATGGTTCCGCCCTTAGCAGCTGAGCGAAGTGTTCGAGACCAAGTCGATAACCATTGCTGCCCAGACCACAGATGACGCCGACCGCGATGGGTGAAACGTATGAGTGATGGCGAAAGGCTTCACGCTTGTGGACGTTGGACAGATGCACTTCGATGACGGGCAGCTCGACGGCGGCAAGCGCATCACGGATCGCCACCGAGGTGTGGGTCCAGGCGGCTGGGTTGATCAGGATGCCAGCGCACGTCTCTCGAGCCTGATGGATGCGCTCGATCAATTCGCCTTCATGGTTGGTCTGAAAGAAGTCAACTTCCAGGCCATGACTTGCAGCCGTTTCGTGGCAGAGCTGAGCGATATCATCGAGCGTTTCATGACCATAGGTCGCCGGTTCGCGTGTGCCAAGCAGGTTCAGATTGGGTCCGTTCAGGACGAGAATGATTGTTGTCATTGGAGTCACCCTCAAAATGTACTATCTAGTTAATACGTAGAAAAGCGCGCTCGTCCACCGCGACGTAGGTCGAATTCTTCGAAAATTGAAAACACCGGGCGATTATCGGCTAAGGATATTGAAGCGGAGTGGGTGGGTAGGACGCTGGCTTTAACAGCGGTTGCTAAGAGATGCGGCCTTGATCATGCGAGAGCCAATGGCTGCAGCGCGACGACGACCGCCGTCAATATCGATCAGAGTTTGCTTTGCCAGTGTCGGATCGAAACGCTGTAGGTGACACGCCCGTTAGGCGCTTGAAGAATCGAGAAAAATAGGCTGGCTCGGAGAAGCCGAGCCCTTCGGCGATCTGTTTGGCGCTGAGGGCGGTATAGATCAGTTGCCGCTTGGCTTCGAGCAGCAGGCGCTGATGCACCGCTTCCTGCGCGGTGCAGCCGGTGAATCGACGTGTCAGGTTGTTGAGGTGCGCCGGCGTGATACCGACACGGTGGGCATACTGCTCGATGGATAGCTGCTCACGAAAGTGGGATTCGACCAGTGCGGAAAATGCCAGCAAATGGTCTTGCCCGGGCAAAGGCCGCTCCTGTTGCTGACGATCATGTGCCTGCCGTCGTAGCCAGGCGCTGATCAGGCCGATCAGCGAGTGCAGTTGCAGCTCGCGAGCGGGTGCTGGATGAAGGTAGTCGTGATTGATCGCTTCGAAGAGCGCATCGAGATAGTGCAGATCGTTCCCGATGGGGTAGAGGCCTGCGGCACCAAGAATCGGCTGCGGTGCACCGAGCTGCGCTTCTAGCTGGCTGGCCAGCGGTGCAGCCAACGTAATGACGTACCCCGTGACCTGTTCCGAAAAGTGGAAGCCATGGATGCATAGCGGCGGCACTACCTGAATCGCCGCCTGCTCCAGGCGTGTTTGCACGCCTTCGATCTCGATCACCGCCCAGCCGCTACGTACATACAACAGTTGCACCAGGTCGCCATGCCGGTGGGGTTTGATTTCCCAGTCATGCAGGCGACTGCGCTCGGGAATGGATTCGCAATGCAGTAGATCCGGCGTGGTCCACTCCAGTCGATCACCGTAGAGCTTGAACACCGGAACGTTCGCGGGGCGGGCTGCCATCGCATGGCCTCTGCGCAAAAGCGGTAACGCTAACACCGCGTGCGGACACTGCCCAGCGAGCCGGCAACCGAATAGGTTGCGCTACTCAATCGGCTCATAAGGCAACCCTACGTAGTTTTCCGCAATAGTGGTCCGCCCGGCAATGGTGCTGGTGTAGTAGTCCAGCTCGCTCTGTTGGACGCGTCGGCTGAAGCCGTCGGTGTCGGGGAAACGATGCAGGAGAGAAGTCATCCACCAGGAAAAACGCTCGGCTTTCCACACGCGTCGCAGGCAGATTGGTGAGTAACGGTCGACAAGGTCGCGCCGGTCTTCCTTGAACACCTTGCTGAGGATGCGGTACAGCGTGCTGACATCGCTAGCCGCCAGATTCAACCCTTTGGCGCCAGTGGGCGGGACGATGTGGGCGGCGTCACCGACCAGAAACAGCCGACCGTATTGCATGGGTTCGGTCACGAAACTTCGCAGTGGGGCGATGCTCTTCTCCAGCGACGGACCAGTCACCAGCTGCGTGGCGACGTCTTCCGGCAGACGGCGTTTGAGTTCGTCCCAAAAACGCTCGTCCGACCAGTCTTCTACCTTTTCATCCAGACCTACCTGAACGTAATAGCGCGAGCGGGTATTGGAGCGCATGCTGCACAGCGCAAAGCCTCGCTCGTGATTCGCATAGATCAGCTCGCCATGGACCGGTGGCGTATCGCTCAGCAGCCCCAACCAGCCGAAGGGGTAGACCCGCTCGAAAATCTCCAGGGACTGCTCGGGAATGGTCTTGCGCGACACGCCGTGAAACCCGTCGCATCCGGCAATGTAGTCGCAATCCAGGCGCAACTGCTCGCCTTCATGAATAAAGGTGACGTAGGGCGCCTCGGACTTCAGCTCATGCAGCTGCACGTCGCTCGATTCGTAGAACGCCGGCGCACCGCTGTCGCGCCGCGCTTGCATCAGATCACGGGTGACTTCGGTCTGGCCATAAACCATGACCGTGTCACCGCCCGTCAGGGCTTTCAGGTCGATCCGTTCGCGGCGTCCGGCGAAGGCCAGCTCGACGCCGTCGTGGACGATGCCCTCGCGGTCCATGCGCTCGGCTACTCCGGCCTCACGCATCAGATCGACCAGTCCCTGCTCGAGCACGCCGGCACGGATGCGGCCCAGCACATAAGCCGCGCTCTGGCGTTCGATGATCACGTTGGGGATCCCGGCCTTGTGCAGAAGCTGGCCAAGTAGCAGGCCGGACGGGCCTGCGCCGATGATGGCAACGCTGGTTTTCATTGTGGGCCTCTCGTTTGTTGTTCGCGACGTGTTGCGCGTGTTGGTTCGAGATGACCGACATTCTTGTCGCCCCAGGCGGCCAAGTTAATGGCGCTACCCGGATTTAACTTGGACTTTTATAAACTGCGTGCGGTAATCGGCCAGGTTCCTGCTGGCGCGAAATCCTCTCCTGATTTGGTTATGGTGCTGACGGCGACTTCATGGACAATGCATTGGCTCGTCTCCGACAACGCAACCCAGGGTCGCTCGCGTGAATCTCGACAGTCGTATCAAGTACCGTCACCTGCTGTGCTTCATCGAAGTTGCTCGCCAAGGCAGCCTGGTGCGTGCGGCTGAGGCGATGTCGGTCAGCCAGCCGGCGATCTCCAAGACGCTCAAGGAGCTCGAGGAATTGCTGGACGCCAGCTTGTTCGATCGAGGCAAGCAGGGCGTGACCCTGACCGCCGCAGGGCAGGCGTTTCTGCGCTACGCAGGCCCGAGCGTGCAGGCGCTACGCGAAGGCGTTCGCAGCCTGCGTGCCGGTGAGCACGAGGCTGGCGTGGTGCGTCTGGGGGCGCTGTCGACGGTGGAAAGTTCGCTGTTGCCGGACGTGGTGCGTCGGCTACATGCCCAGCATGCGGCACTGGTGGTTAGCGTGGTCTCGGGCCCCAGTGCCTATCTGCTGGGTCAGCTGCGCGGTGGCGAGCTGGATCTGGTGGTGGGGCGCATGACCGACGCCCCCCAGATCGAAGGGCTGAGTTTCGAACACCTGTATAGCGAATCCATGACCCTGGTAGTTCGTCCCGGCCATGCATTGCTGGAGGGTGGTCCTAATCGCTTGCGGGAGTTTCCGCTGGTGCTGCCGCAAAGCGGTACGACCATTCGCCGCCATGCCGACAGCTTGTTCATTCAGCTAGGCATCAGCCCGCCGCCTCGGCGCCTGGAGACGCTATCGGTGGCGCTGAGCCGGCATTATGTCCGGGTCAGTGATGCGGTCTGGGTCGCGCCGCTGGATGCTGTGCGTGAGGATCTCGCCACTGGCGAGTTGAGCGAAGTGGTTTTGGAAAACAAGGAGCCGGGCGGCTCGGTCGGCATCTGCACCAATCCAACCTTGCCGGCGAGCCTGGCCATGCAGTGGTGTTGCGAAGCACTGCGAGAATCGGCAGCGAAGTATCGCTGATTCATAACCGTACGGTTATGGATATGGCCGGACTTTTCAATTCTGCCCTGTGGCGCTTTGTCGCATACTCGGGCTGCCTGATCAGGCGCCATTCCAATTCCAATAAAGGAGCTCGCCATGTCCGAACTG
Source organism: Stutzerimonas stutzeri (assembly GCF_024448955.1). Taxonomy (GTDB): domain Bacteria; phylum Pseudomonadota; class Gammaproteobacteria; order Pseudomonadales; family Pseudomonadaceae; genus Stutzerimonas; species Stutzerimonas stutzeri_AQ. Next base: position 107,078 of record NZ_JAMOIH010000001.1, on the reverse strand, counting down.
GACACCAGCCTGTTCGTCGCGCGCGACCGTACCCGGCACCCTAAAGCGCTGACGCCTGACTATAAAACCTCGGTTGCTCGGTCTCCGCAGCAGGCGTTGATCACCCTTGCGCCTTCCATTTCCGAAACCACCGGCCCGGACTTCTCACACCTGAAATTCGGCCCGCATGACAACGATCTGCTGCTGAACTTCAACAACGGTGGCCTGCCCATCGGCGAGCGCATCGTTGTCTCCGGCCGGGTCATGGACCAGTACGGCAAGCCGATCCCGCATACGCTGGTGGAAATCTGGCAAGCCAATGCCGGTGGGCGCTACCGTCACAAGAACGACCGCTACATCGCGCCGCTGGACCCGAACTTCGGTGGTGTTGGCCGCGCCCTGACCGATAGCGAAGGCAACTATGTGTTCCGTACCATCAAGCCCGGACCCTATCCATGGCGCAACGGTCCCAATGAGTGGCGCCCGGCGCATATCCACGTGTCCATCAGCGGCCCGTCGATCGCGACTCGCCTGATTACGCAGCTGTACTTCGAAGGTGATCCGTTGATCCCGTTGTGCCCGATTGCCAAAACCATCAGTAACGAGGCCGTGCAGAGCCTGATCGCCAAGCTGGACATGGGCATGGCCAATCCCATGGATTGTCTGGCCTACCGTTTCGATATCGTGCTGCGCGGTCAGCGCAAGACCCATTTCCCGAACCACTGAGAAGGAGACGACGATGCCTGTAACACTTCTGCCGGAAACCCCTTCTCAAACCGCCGGGCCCTACGTGCACATCGGGCTGGCGCTTGCCGCGGCTGGCAACCCGGCTCGCGAGCTGGAAATCTGGAACGAGCTGGCAAAGCCGGAGGCGCCGGGCGAGCATATCCTGCTGATCGGCCAGGTTTTCGACGGCATGGGCCACTTGGTGCGCGACTCGTTCCTTGAGTTCTGGCAGGCCGATCATGCCGGCATGTATCACTGCCGATTCGATCCGGAGCAGTCCTTCAACAGTTTTGGCCGTACCGCCACGACCTTCGATGCGGGTGACTGGACGCTGAAAACCGTCAAGCCAGGGGCCGTAAAGAACCGCACGGGCGAACTCATGGCGCCGCACGTCAACGTGTCGCTGTTCGCACGGGGTATCAATATCCATCTGCACACGCGTATCTATTTCGACGACGAAGCCGAAGCCAACGGCAACGATCCGGTGTTGAACTCCATCGAATGGGCACAGCGTCGCGAAACCCTGATCGCCCGGCGCTGCGAAGTGGACGGCCAATCGGCGTATCGCTTCGACATCCGTCTGCAGGGGGAGGGGGAGACCGTATTCTTTGACTTCTGACGTGCTTCAGGGGGCGCGTAAGCAGCCCGGTGAACCTGTCGCGCGACAGGTTGAGCAGGCCTTCGAGGCGCTGCTTGCCTCGCGTGGATATCGCGCCGATCCTGCGCAAAAAGCCGCCATCGAGCTTCTTGCCCGGTGGCTGGATGGTTGGCTGCGTGGCCGGCGAGGTTGGTTGCGTGCGTCAAAATCCGGCGTCTATCTGTGGGGTGGCGTCGGGCGCGGCAAGAGTTTCGTAATGGATGCCTTCTATGCTGCGGCGCCGGTCGAGGCCAAGCGCCGCGTGCATTTCCACGCCTTCCTCCAATACATCCTGGAGCGCCTAAAGCAGATCACAGGGCGGCCGGATCCGCTGGCGCTGATTGCCAGGGAAATCGCAGCGGACACCCGGCTGCTGTGCTTCGACGAATTTCACGTGCATGACATCGGCGACGCGATGCTGCTGGGGCGGCTACTGCAGCATCTGGTCGAGCAAGGGATCGGGATTGTTGCCACGTCGAACTACCCGCCTCGGGCGCTGTGTCCGAATCCGCTTTACCGGGACCGCTTCAAGCCGGCAATCGAACTGATCGAGCACCGCTTCGAGATCTACAACCTGGACGGTGGCCAGGATTACCGGCAACGCGCCGAGAGCGGCTACGTATGGGGCGAGTTTGCCCGGGTCGCGGCAGAGGCCCAAGCTGGCTGGGTTGAGCGTCGATTACAACTGCCTGCGTCAGCCGAGCGTGATGTACGGGGCGAACTGAATCATCGGCCGTTGTGTCTGCAAGCTCGGCATCAGGCAACCGCCTGGCTGGCATTTGACGAGCTGTGCCGGCTGCCACGCTCCAGTGCCGATTTTGTCTGGCTGAGCCGCACGTTCGAACGGCTGGCGGTCACCGGTGTGCCGCTACTTGATGAGCAGGGCATCGATGTCCAGCAGCGCTTTCTCAACCTGATCGACATCCTCTATGACAGCGGTGTCGAATTGTTGCTGGCCGCCGAGGCGAACCCGCAGGCGTTGCTAAGCGCTGGCGCCCACGTCGACTTCGCCCGTACGCGCAGCCGGCTGCAGCAGCTTCGGGTAATCGAAACAGAAGGCTCAGGCGGGGTGCATTGCTAGATGCTGGCGATTCTGGGTATCACCGCCCCCATCTTCATTCTGATCGCCATCGGCTTCGTTGCCTGCCGCGCTGGGATGATCAGTCGGGATCAGGCCGCTGGCATGGGGCGCTTCGTCATTACCTTTGCGCTTCCAGCGCTGGTGATCCGTGCGTTACTGGAGAGCCCGTTGGCCGAGGTGATGGACTGGAGTTACATGCTTGCCTATGGCCTGGGATCCCTGCTGGTGTTCGGTCTGGGCTACGGCTTTGCACGTCTGGTACGCAAGGACAGCCTGAGCGGCAGCGCGTTGGTGGGTATGGGAATGTCGGTTTCCAACAGCGGCTTCGTCGGTTACCCCATCGTCGTAATGGCTGTTGGCGCCCCGGCTGGTGTGGCGCTGGCACTGGGAATGATCATCGAGAATCTAGTGATGATTCCACTGGCGCTGACCCTTGCCGAACTTGGACGGCAGAGCGGAGGCGGGGTCTGGAAAGCGCTCCGCGGCACCGTGCGCAATCTCGTCCGACATCCAGTGCTGATCGCAATCACCGTGGCATTGCTGATGGCGGTTCTGGATATTCAACCGCCGCCCGTGGCCATGCGGGTCATCGACATGCTGGCCACCGCTTCCGCCCCAGTGGCGCTGTTCGTCATTGGTGCCAGCCTAAGCGGGATGAAGGCGGGCGGGTTGGTGATGGATGTGGGCCAGTTGGCGATCGGCAAGCTGATCCTGCATCCGCTCATGGTGCTGCTGTGTTTCACCCTGCTGCCGATTTCCGATCCGGTATTGGCATCGGCTGGAGTGCTGATGGCCGCAGCGCCGATGATGAGTATCTACCCCATCCTTGGCGCCCGTTATGGGTTCGAAGGGCGCTGCTCGGCTGCGCTGGTGGTGGCGACCGTGCTGTCGTTCCTTAGCGTAAGCGTCTTTATCTGGGCGGTGGGCTGATGGCGGGGCTCTCTATCAGGTGAATTGGCGTACCACTATCACAGCGGGACACAGCGCAGAAACGCCTCATTTTGTTGGTTAGCACAGGAGCACATGTATTGAACCGGGGCACCCACCAACTCTTCGACGCCTACTTCACGAGTGGGAAGATGCGCCAAGTGTTTTCCGACGACGGCCGGCTACAGGGCATGCTGGATTTCGAAGCGGCGCTGGCCCGTGCAGAAGCACGGTGTGGTGTGATTCCGCCGTCAGCGGTCGCGCCTATCGAAGCCGCATGCAACGCCGAGTTCTATGACCCGGTAGCGCTGGCGCAGGCCATCGTCACGGCGGGCAACTCCGCCATTCCGCTGGCTAAGGCGTTAGGCAAACGCGTCGTTGAGCAGGATGCCGAGGCGGAAAAGTATGTGCATCTGGGCGCGACCAGCCAGGACGCCATGGACACCGGTCTGGTGCTGCAGCTGCGCCAGGCCATCGCTTTGCTGGAGGGCGATCTTGCAAGCCTCGGTGACAGCCTAGCCCTGCAGGCCGAGCGTCATGTCGATACGCCCATGGCCGGGCGCACCTGGCTGCAGCATGCGACGCCAGTGACGCTGGGCATGAAGATCGCCGGCTGGCTCGGTGCGATCAATCGTCACCGCCAACGGCTGCAGGAGATCAAATCGCGTCTGCTCTGCCTGCAGTTTGGCGGCGCTTCCGGTTCCCTAGCGGCGCTCGGTGAGCAGGCCTGGCCGGTCAGCCAGGCACTGGCTGAGGAATTGAAGCTAAGCCTGCCCGATCAACCCTGGCACACCCAGCGTGACCGCCTGGTGGAGTTCGCTGGCCTGCTGGGAATGATCGCTGGCAGCCTGGGCAAGCTCGGGCGCGACCTGTCGCTGCTGATGCAGACCGATGTCGGCGAAGTCTTCGAACCCTCGGCACCAGGCAAGGGCGGATCATCCACCATGCCGCACAAGCGCAACCCCGTCGGCAGCGCCGTGATGATCAGCGCGGCCGTTCGCGCGCCCGGACTGGTCGCCACGCTGCTGAGCGCCATGCCGCATGAGCATGAGCGCAGCCTCGGGCTGTGGCACGCGGAATGGGAAACCCTGCCCGAGCTCTGCTGCCTGGTTTCCGGTTCGCTACAGCAGGCGCTGCTCGCTATCGCGGGATTGGAGGTCGATGCCGAGCGCATGGCCAGCAATCTCGAACAGACGCGCGGTCTCGTATTGGCGGAGGCGGTGAGCATCGCCCTTGCGCAACGGATCGGGCGTGAATCGGCCCATCATTTGGTCGAGGGGTGCTGCAAACGGGCCGTTGCCGACGGACGACACCTGCGCGGCGTGCTCGGCGAAACCGCGGAGGTGCGCCAACAGCTGAACGATGCCGAGCTGGATCGCCTGCTCGATCCGTCGTTCTACCTGGGCCAGGCACGACGCTGGGTCGAGCGTGCGGTGGCTGAGCATCGAAGCCTTTAACGCAGTGGCCTGCTGTGCGTCACGACAACGTGCAGTCGGCCGAACATGAACCTTACCGATCGGGGTCAACGCAGTGGACGAGAAAGAACGATACGAAGCGGGCATGCAGGTACGCCGCGCGGTACTGGGCGATGCACACGTAGACCGCAGCCTGCAGCACATAACACCGTTCAACGAAGAGTTTCAGGAGATGATCACTCGGCATGCCTGGGGTGACATCTGGACCCGCCCCGGTCTGCCACGGCATACGCGTAGCCTGATCACCATCGCGATGCTAATCGGCATGAACCGCGAGGGTGAGCTGAAGCTGCATCTGCGCGCTGCGAAGAACAACGGCGTGACGCGCGACGAGATCAAGGAAGTGTTGCTGCAGAGCGCAATCTACTGCGGCATCCCCGCCGCCAATGCCACCTTTCACCTCGCCGAAGAGGTGTTTGACGAGATGGGGGTGGAGTCGCTGGAGCAGCCGCAAGGCGCTCTCTGACCGCTTTTTCTCAGTTCTCTCCTTCCGTGAGAGGGCTAATCGTTCGTCGCTGTTCTGCGTGGCGCTCCGCTGCCCGCCTTCCATCCTTGACGGTACGCTCCAAGGCTGCACTCGGCGCGCCCTCGGCCCGGATCGCATTGTGGGTAGTGTGTCCATTTGCACGTGGTCATCAGCCAACGTAACCGGCGTGCCTAACACCCGACGAAAAAAGGCCCGTCGATGACGGGCCGAAGCAATCACGCGCAGGAGAGGCGCGTACTACGGGAGCAAAACGGGTACGGCGATTACAGGATCGACAGCGGGTAGTTGAAGATCAGGCGGTTCTCGTCGAGGTCGCGAGTGTTGGCCTCGGAGCGGAAGCTCGAGTTGCGCCACTTGATGTTGAGACTTTTCGCCGGACCGCTCTGGATGGTGTAGGCCAGCTCGGTTTCGCGACCCCATTCCTTTCCGTCGTCACTGCCGGCTACGTCAATGTTGTCGCCGCTGATGTATCGGTTCATCAGGGTCAGGCCGGGAATGCCCATGGCGGCGAAGTTGTAGTCGTGGCGCAGCTGCCAGGAGCGTTCGTCGGCATTGTCATAGCTGTTGTTGAAGCTGTCGTTTGCCAGTGTGCCGCCGCTGGTACCGTTGACGCGCATCCAGGTATCGCCGCTGACCTTCTGCAGACCGACGTAGAAGGTGTTGCCGCCAGTCTTCAGGCCGAACAGGCCGGAGTAGGTCTTGTTGTCCAGCTCGCCGGCGCGGGCGCTGCCGTCTTCCTCGCCCTGGAAATAGCCGAGGTTGGCCGTCAAAGCTAGGTCGTCGCCCAGTGGCTGGGTGTGCAGCAGTTGCACGTACTGCTGTTCATATACGTCCTTCAACTCGGCCGTCCACAAGCCGACGGTGGTGCGCTTGTCGTTAAAGGTGTATTCGCCGCCGATGAAGTTGAAACGATCGGAGACGCCACCGGCGAAGCTCATGTCTTCCATGCTGGCGTCGTCACGCGGGCTGTTCTGGCGGAACTGGCCGCCGTAGAGCGTCAGGCCGTCGATTTCCTTGGCAGTGATCATGCCACCCTCGAAGGTCTGGGGCAGCGAGCGGCCATCGTCCGATCGCAGGATCGGCAGCACCGGCATCATCTCGCCGACCTTCAGTTCGGTGTTGGAGATTTTCGCTTTGGCGGCGACGCCAAAGCGGCCGTAGTCGTCGGCCGGGCGGCCATCGCTGTGGCGCGGCAGCAATGCGGTGCCGTAGGTGCCGCGGCCGCCGTCGAGCTTGACCGCCAGACCGGCGAGCACATCGACGCCAAAACCGACCGGGCCAGGCGTGTAGCCAGACTGGATGTTGAGGATGAAGCTCTGGGTCCATTCCTCGGCCTTGGTGCGGTCGACGCTGTCATCGCGGAACTCACGACCGATGTAGAAGTTGCGCGCGTTCACCGTGATCGTGGTGTCTTCGACGAATCCTTCGGCGCTGGCGCTCAGTGGAGCAAGGGCGGCGATGGTCGCGGCGAGCAGGGTGGGTGCGAGGATGCGGCTTGCTTGGGTGGTGTGGTGTTTCATTGTTGTTGTTTTCCTTTTTCAAGGTTGAGGGCTCCCCTCCGCCGTTGCGGATGTTCGAAAGCGAGGGGGAGTGAAGCAGCCGCCGCCGGCGGCAATTCGATTAGCCGGTCGGGGTCATGTCAGCCACCGCACCAGGCAGAGGGTGATGGAGGGGAACAGCACCAGAATCACCACGCGAACTATGTCGGAAATGAGGAAGGGCACCACGCCGCGAAAGGCGTCGCGCAGGGTCACGTCGCGGGCCATGCTGCTGATCACATAGACGTTCATCCCCACCGGCGGGGTGATCATGCCGATTTCCACCACCATCAGCGCGAGAATGCCGAACCAGATGGCCTTCTCGGTCTGGTCCAGGCCGTAGAAGTCCAGGCCCATGATCAGCGGGAAGAAGATCGGAATGGTCAGCAGGATCATCGACATGGTGTCCATCACACAGCCGAGGATCAGGTACAGGATCAGGATCCCGGCGAGCACCACGAAGGGGCCGACACCGCTGTTGGTGATGGCCTCGGCCAATGCCACCGGCAGCTGAGAGACAGCGAGAAAGGAGTTCATGACGTCGGCGCCGAGCAGGATCATGAAGATCATTCCTGTCGTCACCGCCGTGCCGTAGAGCACTTCCTTGAACCCTGCCCAACGCATGCCGCCCAGCACCACGGCGAAGAATCCGGTGCCCACGGTGCCGATTGCTGCGGCCTCGGTTGGTGTGAACCAGCCGCTATAGATGCCACCGAGAACCAGCAGGAATATAAGCAGCACCGGCCATACGCCTTTCTGCGCGGCCAGCCGCTGACGCCAGCTCATGCGCGGCTGCGCCGGGCCTGCGTCGGGGTTCATGCGTACGTAGATGGCGATCGCGATCATGTAGCCGACTGCCGCCAGCACGCCGGGAATGAACGCGGCCATGAACAACGACGAGATGTTTTCCTGGGCCAGGATGGCGTAGATCACCAGCACCACTGAAGGCGGAATGAGAATGCCCAGGGTGCCGCCAGCGGCCAGGCTGCCGACCGCGAGCGAGCCGGAGTAGTTGTACTTCTTGAGTTCGGGCAGGGCGACCTGGCCCATGGTAGCTGCGGTGGCGATGGATGATCCGCAGACCGCGCCGAAGGCGGCGCAAGAGCCTATCGCTGACATCGCCAGGCCGCCGCGCCAGTGGCCGATCATCGCCGCCGCGGAGCGGAACAGGCCCGCCGCCAAGCCGCCGCGAGAGGCAAACTGACCCATCAGTAGAAAGAGGGGAATCACCGAAAGGTCATAGACAGTGAACCGTGCATAGGCGACGGTCTTGATGTAGCTCAGTAATGGCGACCAGCCACTGATGGACACGTAGCCGCCGATGCCGGTCAGCAGCATGGCGATGGCGATCGGGATACGCACCACCAGCAATACCAGAAGGATGGCGAGGAATAATCCGCCGATTTCAACACTGCTCATGCGGGTTTACCCTCACCACGAAAATCCTGCCAGGCGGTATACAGCGACACCAGCGCCAGCAATGCGAAACCAGGAGCGAAGGCGGTCATCGACCACCAGATCGGCAATCCCATGATGATCGACTCCTCGCCGGTGCCGTAGGCATCGACAGTGCCGATGACCGAACGCCATGCCAGCAGGGCGGCGGCCATTGCCATCAGCACCCCGCCGAGGGTGTCCAGTGTGCGACGTACCCGTTCGGAAGCATGCAGAGTGAAGACGTCGACAATGACGTTGCCCCGATGCAGCTGGCACAGCGGCAGAAAGAAAACGATGGCGATGCCGCAGCCCATCTGCACCAGCTCGACGTCGCCAAGCAGCGGCTCGTCGAACACGGCGCGCATGGCGATGCTGTATGTCGCCATCAGCGTCATCGCCACCAGCAGCAGGCCGCCGATGAAGGCGAGCAGACGCGAAAGGGCATTGAGCAGGCGGCCGACCGCATCTACAGGCGCGACGGCAACCTGAACTACAGGTTCACTCATTTGATTCTCCGGGGCGGTACCGTCACTGGCAGTACCGCCTGCTTCGTTCAGCGGGGCAGCTGAGCGTTGTAGTGCTCGATCAATTGGCGGGCGTCTTCGAGCAGCGCTTCGCCGTTCTCGTAACCTTTGTCCTCGACTTCCTCAATCCAGCCCTCACTGACGCGGCTGGTGGCCTTCATCCACTTTGCCTGCTCCTCGGGAGTCAGTACGTAGATCTCGTTGCCGCGGGACTCGGCGAGATTGTGGCCGGTCTCGACGACCTGGTTATCCCAGATGCGGCCCGCCTCGCGAGAAAGCGCGCGGCCGCTGTTATCGTCGATGACCTTCTTCAGGTCGTCCGGCAGGTTTTCATAGGTGTTCTTGTTCATCGCCACCACCAATGCGGTGTGCATCAGCGCCGGCATGCCGGGGGCGGTTTCGGTGTGGTACTTCACCAACTCATGCAGCTTGAGCGCCGGGACTACGTCCCAAGGCAGCACGGCACCATCGACCACGCCTTTGGAGAGAGCTTCGGGCACCTGCGGCACCGGCATTGCCACCGGCGTGGCGCCGAGCAGGGAAATGGTTTTGGTCGCGGTACGGTTGGCCGCGCGCAGCTTGAGGCCGCGGAAGTCCGCCATTTTCTTGATCGGCTTGTCGGTGGTATGCACCAGCGCGCCATCGGTCAGATGGGTCGCCAGCAAATGCATATCGGCGAATTCCTTCTGCCCATGCTTCTCGAGAAAGTCCCACATGGCCTGGCTGCTGGCCTCGGAGGAACGGCTCATGAAGGGCAATTCGAAAGCCGCGGTCAGTGGAAAGCGACCGCTGGTGTAGCCGGGCAGCGTCCAAACGATATCGGCGACGCCGTCACGGACCTGATCGACCAATTGCGGAGGCGTGCCGCCGAGCTGCATCGAAGGATAGAACTGAAACTGGATGCGGCCGTTGGATTCCTGGGTGATCTTCTCGGTCCAGGGCTTGAGGAAGTCCGCCTGCGTTACCGAGTGGGCCGGAAGAAAGTGAGCCAGCTTGAGAGTGACCACCGGCTCGTCGGCCTGAGCAGGAGCGTGCAAGGCGAGGGAGCCGAGCGCAAACAAGGAGAGCAGCGCCTTGGGGAGCTTGAGCATCGCGTAGTCCTTTTATTCATTGTTGTTATGTGCGATCTGCGCGACTCACGGCAGGGACGGTTTCGCCCAGCGGGTCCGTAGATCGTGTCGCGGTTGAATCCTGATAGCTCCCGTCCGGCTATTCAATTGGACAATCCGCTTAGTGTGCGATTATCGAACGGCATCCGTTCCGTTGGCTCTGGGTTGGGCGATTATCGGACAGTCGCGAGCGCAGCCCATTGTCCAGTCGTAGCGCATGCCCAAGTGAACGAACCGCAGAAATGAAAACGCCCTCCTGGCCGAGAGGCGAGGAGGGCGTTCGATGTGAGAATCAGGCCCGGTGGTTGTATTTGCCCAGGTCCATGTGACGGTTCACATCCTTGTACAGCAGGTAGCGGAACTTGCCGGGGCCGCCGGAGTAGCAGGCCTGCGGGCAGAAGGCGCGTAGCCACATGTAGTCGCCGGCTTCCACTTCGACCCAGTCCTGGTTCAGGCGATAGACGGCCTTGCCTTCCAGTACGTACAGGCCGTGCTCCATCACGTGGGTTTCGGCGAACGGGATCACCGCGCCCGGCTCGAAGGTCACGATGTTCACGTGCATGTCATGGCGCATATCGCTCATGTCGACGAAGCGAGTAGTGACCCACTTGCCATCGGTGCCCGGCATCGCGATCGGCTCGACGTCCTGCTCGTTGGTGACGAACGCTTCCGGATATGGCAGCCCTTCGACGGCCTGGTAGTACTTGCGTACCCAGTGGAAGCGCGCAGGGGCGCCGCTGTTGTTGCGCAGGCTCCATTTAGCCGCCGGCGGGATAAAGGCGTAGCCGCCCGGACGCATGACGTGCTGGGTGCCTTCGAGGGTCAGGGTGAACTCGCCATCGACCACAAAGAGTACGCCTTCGGCGTTCGGATCCTGCTCGGGCTTTTCGCTGCCACCGCCGTCGGCCAGTTCAACGATGTACTGGGAGAAGGTCTCGGCGAAGCCGGACAGCGGGCGGGCGAGCACCCACATGCGCATGTTGTCCCAGAAGGGCAAATGGCTGGTGACGATGTCGCGCATCACGCCCTTCGGAATGACAGCGTAGGCCTCCGTGAACATCGCGCGATCGGTCAGCAACTCAGTCTGAGCTGGGTGCCCGCCAGTGGGGGCGTAGTACCTTGTGTTTGCCATATGACTCCCTCTTGTTGGTGATGCCTGCGGTCGAGATGGCCGCAGGCTGGGTGCGGAGCTATGTGCTCAATTGTACACATGCTGACAAATAAATCTCCAGAAATTGTATACAATCATTGATCGTTTCAGACCTGAGCTACATTCTTGAGCATGATGGAGTCGGTGCAAAGCCCCGTTTCACTGGATCATCCGCCAGCCGCCCGCTCGACTGCAACGGCGTTAGAAGCCCTGGCTAGGGCAGGTGGGCCGCCCTGATAAGGCGGCCCCAAGCCAGCTTAGAACTTCAGTGTTGCCCCATCCTCGGGAATCTCGACGCGTTCCTGAATGCCTTTCTCCTGAACGTAGCCTTTCAACTCTTTACGGCTCAGCCTCATATGGTTGATGGCATCCATGTGCGTCGCCACCACGGTTGCGTCCGGCACCGCCTGGGCGGCCCGCAGCACATCTTCCTTGCCCATGATGATGGCGCCGTTATAGCCAGTCACCTGCGCATAACCCGCGTTCAGCACTATGACTTCCGGCTCGTATTGGGTTAGCGCCTGGTCGACCTCGTCGCGCCAGATGGTATCGCCTGCCAGATAGAGCGTTTTGTGCTCTGGCGCTTCGAAGACGACACCAATCGCAACGCCGAGGGACTCCGCGAGCTCAGGTGTAGCGAACATCGTGTCGGTACCGTGCTGGCCGCCGGTCCTGCTTAGCGTGACGCCACCGAACTCCGCCTGGTCCTTCAAGATCCGGACATCGCGAAAGCCCTGCCCACGGATGATCTCGGCATCGGATTCGTTCTGTACGAACAGCGGGAGATTCTTGGGCAACATCTGCTGCGCGACGTCATCCCAATGGTCCAGGTGCGTATGCGTGACGATCACCGCATCGACGCCAGCGAGGACCTCTTCGGCCGGCATCGGCAGCTCGACCAGCGGGTTGCGGAGTTCGCTGCGGTAAGTGCCCTCGAAGCCTGGGTAAGTGCCCTTCTTCGCGAGCATTGGATCAATCAGAAAGGTCGTATCGGCGTAGGTGATTTTCAGCGTAGCGCTGCGAATCTGCTGCAGCTGCACCTGCTCGGCAGGTGTGGCCGATGTGTCTGCTGTTTGTGCCGAGGCGAATGCGCTGGTGAAGGCGAGGCTGACGGCCAAAGCCAGTGAACTGCTGATTTTTGCAAAGTGCATGGAGTGTCTCCTGAGTTTCGTTTCGAAGGAGTGCATTGTGGGAGCAGAGGGAAAGAAGCAATAGCGGCCCGAAAGACAATCATGGATAAAAACGGGCCATTCTTTGACGGGGCAGCGTATTTGCGCCAACCCTGTCTAGGGAACCGAGCTGAAACGTCGTCGGTACTCGCTAGGCGTGAGCCCGACGATGCCTATAAATACCTTGCGGAACGCGCCGGGGTCTCCATAGCCGACCTCCCAGGCGATCCGTTCGATGGGCAGCTGGCTTGCCTGTAGCATCTCCCTAGCGCGGCCCACGCGCAGGCGCTGGCAGTATTCGGTGGTGGTCATGCCGGTCGCTTTTTGAAAGCGGCGCAGAAAGGTGCGAACTTCCATGCCGGCACGTTGCGCCAGATCAGCCAGGACGATCTGCCGGGCGCCTGTTTCTTGGAGCCAGTGCTGCACGGCCAGCACGGCCTGATCGCCATGAGCCAGCCGCGGGGCGAAGGCGCTGTAGTAACGTTGCTGGCGGCCGGGCGGATCAACGAGAAGCATCTGGGCGGTGTCGATCATCACCGAAGCGCCGAGGTAGCGGTCCACCAATCGCAATCCGAGATCGGTCCAGGCCATGACACCGCCGGCGGTGATGATGTCGTCGGCGTCGATGATGAGCTGGTCGATATCGAGCTGCACGCTGGGGAAGCGTTCTGCGAATTTCTCCACGTAGAGCCAATGCGTCGTGATAGTGCGGCCGGACAGCAAACCTGTTTCGCCGAGCAGGAAGGCGCCGGCACACACGGATGCGAGCGTGACTCCGTCCCGGTGCTGCGCTTGCAGCCACTCTCTGTAAGGCGCCGCTGCGCGGGCAGCAATCGGTTCTTCCAGACTGGGAGGCAGTATCAGCACGGCGGGCGTCGTGTTCGTGCCAGGAAGCGAATCCTGGACGCGCACCGGGGCTTCGCTGGGGCTTTGTTTTTGCCACTGGCTGATGCGCAAAACCGGCGTATCCGGCACCCCTCGCTCGTCGGCGATTCGTTGTGCAAACGCGAACAGGTCGGTCAGGCCCAGAACCGTCGCCAGCTGCGCACCGGGATACAGCAGCATCCCGATTTCTATAACGTCTCTATCCGGCATGTGTCGATCCAGCCCTTGAAGATGTCGATCTCGCCACTTCGCAACAAGCGCCCCGATGGCTGATGATGGTCACGCTTCCCCTTACACCATCGTCAAGGAGCCAATAATGAGCAAGCGTGCATTGGTCGTAATCGATCTGCAGAACGAATACTTGCCGACGGGCAATCTACCGCTGACCGGTATCGAGGCGGCCGTCGATAACGCAGTAAAAGTGATTGCCGACTCCCGCGCCAAGGATGTCCCGGTTATTCACATCCGTCATGAATTCGTCCACGGGGAAGTCCCGGCTTTCGTTCCGGGGACGCAAAACGTCGAGATCCAACCCGCTGTCGCCCCGCAGAATGACGAGCCTGTCATCGTCAAGAACTACCCCAACTCGTTCCGTGAAACGGAGCTCAAGCGTTTGCTCGACGAGCAGGGTGTAGAAGAGGTCGTGATCGTCGGCGCGATGAGTCATATGTGTGTCGATGCCGGCGTTCGTGCCGCAGCCGATCTGGGCTATTCGGTAACCGTGCTGCACGATGCCTGCGCGACGCTGGATCTGGAGTTCGAGGGTGTACAGGTTCCGGCCGCTCAAGTGCATGCGGCCATGATGGCTGCCCTGAAGTTCGGCTACGCCAATGTGATTTCGACGCAAGCCTATCTGACGGCCTGAGCCGTCCGTTGCATTTCCCGATCCGTGCACGATCCACAGGTCGGGGAAGCACCTGCCAGCGATACCGCTCAGCACTCGATGTTTGACCTGAATGACGCTCTTGAATATTTTCAGGCCATCTTTCCCCAAACGGATCACCTGTCATGTCCATACTTCGCGTTGCCGTCCTGGCGTTCGATGGCGTGAGCCTGTTCCACCTCTCCGTGCCCGGAATGGTCTTTGGCGCCGCCAAGGATGCACCGGACCTGCCGCATTACGAAGTTCGATATTGCGCTGCAAAGCCAGGCCAGGTCCGTAGCGATCAAGGCGTGATGATCGACGTGCCCGATGGGCTGGAGGCGATGGCGCGTGCCGATATCGTCATCGTGCCGGCATGGAGCGATCCCAGCCTGCACGCGCCGGCCGAGCTGACCGACGCCTTGCGCCGGTGCCATGCACAGGGCGCATTGATCGTCGGCTTGTGCCTGGGCGCTTTCGTGTTGGGCGACGCCGGCCTGCTGGATTACCGCGAAGCCACTACGCATTGGGTGGCGCGCGAGCTGTTCGCTCGGCGCTTCCCCAGCAGCCACTTCCGCCCGGATGTGCTCTACATTTCTGACGACAACATCGTCACCTCGGCCGGTACGGTCGCCGCCATCGACTGTTGCCTGCACTTGCTGCGTCAGCGTCATGGTGCCGACGTAGCGAATCGGATGGCTAGGCTGCTGGTTACACCGCCGCACCGGCAAGGCGGGCAGGCGCAGTACATCGAACAGCCTGTCCCGCAATTGGCGAGCGAAAGCCGGCTGCCCGGCGTGCTGGAGTGGGCGCGGGAACATCTGGCCGAACCCTTGTCGCTCGATACGCTGGCTGATGTGGCCAGCATGAGCCGTCGCACCTTCACCCGCCGTTTTCGCGAAACCACAGGCACGACTTTCATCAAATGGCTTAACGCCGAACGTGTCGCGAGGGCACAACAGCTCCTGGAGACCACCGAGATGCCGATTGACTGCATCGCATCGGAGGTAGGCTTCGGCACGTCGCTTTCACTGCGTCAGCAATTCGCTGCGCAATTGGGCACTACCCCCTCGGATTACCGGCGGACCTTCTGTAAGGAGCTGCGCTCAAAGGCGCTCAGCTAATCGGTCGCGTGTAACAAGCGATCAGGCCCATGCTGGGCTCATGGCTTCCTGCTGCTTCTTGGCCTCGGCCACCAACTGGTCGCGGGCGAGCGGCACAGCGTTCTTCACCGCCAGGACCTCGGCCATGACGCTCACCGCGATTTCTGCCGGCGTCTTGCTGCCAATGTAGATGCCGATCGGACCGCGGAGGCGTTGCAGGGATTGCTCAGTCTCGCCGAAGTGAGCGATCAGCCGTTCTCGCCGGCTCTGGTTGTTGCGCCGCGAGCCGATGGCGCCGACATAGAACGCCGGACTCTGCAGAGCCGCCAGCAGGGCGAGGTCATCCAGCTTGGGGTCGTGGCTCAAGGCGATGACGCAGCTGCGCGGGTCGGGTCGGAAGGCGACGACCTCGTCGTCCGGCATGCCGCTGACCAGTTCCACTTCGGCCACCGACCAGGTGTCCATGTACTCGATGCGCGGGTCGCACACCGTCACCTTGAAGCCGTTGAACAGCGCCATGGTGGCGACATACTCCGCGAGTGCACCAGCGCCGATCAGCAGCATGCGATAACCAGGACCGAGGGTATTGATCAGCCGCGTGCCATCGAACTGCAGCGCCTCGGGGGTTGGCGTGCTCGTCAGTGCCACCTCACCGCTGGCGATGTCTAAGGATCGGCGTACGAGGTTGCCACGGTCGAGATCGAACAGCAGTTTCTCCAATGACTCCAGCGCCGGGTCGAACTCCAGCACGAGCTCAAGCGTTCCGCCGCAGGGCAGGCCGAAACGATGGGCCTCGTCGGCGCTTACGCCGTAGCGCACCACCTCGGGCGTGCCTTGTGGAAGTCCCGCAGCGCCGAATGCCGTGGTGTAACGATGGATCAGATCATCCTCGATGCAACCGCCGGAAACGCTTCCCACCGCCCGGCCATCGTCACGCAAGGCCATCATCGAGCCGGTCGGGCGCGGCGAAGATCCCCAGGTCCTCACCACGGTGGCGAGCATCACGCGGCGGCCCTGCGCGAGCCAGGTGCTGGCGGTGCGCAGAACGATGAGGTCAATACTTTCCATTGGGTTCCCCCTCGAAATCAGATGTCTGCCGGATCTGCAGCAGGTGCCGCGCCAATGTCAGATCATCACTGGTATCCACGTCGATGATGGCGCCCGGGTCCTCCACCGAAAGCTCCAGGACCCGCCCTAGCAACTTGTTGGCCCGCACGATCGCGGACGCACCGGTATCTCCCTGCAAGGCGGCCAGCTCGGCGAAATACTGCCGCTGGAAGCCGACGGGATGCCCGCGCCGCGAGCGCCAGTTCGGCACGACGATGAGGTTTTCGACCAAGGCCTGTGCAACCTGTCGAATGGTGCTCGCCTTGATCAGGGGCAAATCGCCGGGAAGGATCATCCAGGCCGGCGCATTGGCGGTCGCCCTGACGCCCATGGCGATCGACTCGCCCATGCCATCCGTACCGCCTTCGGGGCGAACCAGAAAAGACTTCAGTCCGGCGGCCTCTACGGCGTTCAGGACATGCGAAAGCACCGACTGGCCGGCGAGCACCGCGTCGAGCTTATGGCCTGCGCCGCCGGATACGGAAAAGCGTTCGCCGCGGCCTGCCGCAAGCACCAGAACCATAACGTCGGTTGGGGAATTCAGCTGCAAGAGGGATGTCATCGAGGTTGGTCATGCCAGAGAAAAACAAGCAGCTACGACTGCGCCTGAGTGGATAGACCGCATAACCTCGAAAACGACCCATTAAAGGCTTCGTTCGCGCAAGGGAAAAGGCTGTCGGCCGAACGCAGCTATGAGCCATATCGATCAATGCCGCTTTGATGCAGCGCAACGAGCCAGGTGTTGCCTTGATGTCCAGAGCGGTCATTTCGATGCAGGCGGGTTTGCTGGCATCTCCAGTTGGCGTGAGGCTTCGTCCTGCTGCTTGCGCGTTCCACTAATGAGAGCGGCGGGTGGACAGGGCGATGCCGACCGATGCCGCGCCGAGCAGGGCGACGACCCCGATCATTACCGTCACGAAGGCGCTGTCGAAAGCGCTTTGCGCCAGGCTGACGAGCGGGGCGGCGAGGGCATCTGGCAGGGATTCGGCGGCGATCAGCGCGCCGTCGAGGCTGTCTCGGGCCAGCGCTGGCGTCGCGCTGCCTGCCGGTGCGGCTAAGGCTGCGGAATACACCGCGGACATCAAACTACCCAATATGGCAATGCCCAGTGCACCGCCCAGCTCGTATGACACCTCTTCGATCGACGCCGCCATTCCGGCGCGGTCTGGCGGCGCATGCAACAGCATGGCGCTGGAGGCGGCAGTCATTGCCGCGCCGATGCCGAAACCGAGCAGGCTGAACGACAGAATCTGAACCCATAGCGCGGCGCCATAACCCAGCAGATACAGCAGCGCCCCGGCTGCCGACAGGGCGAGGGATGTGCTCAGGATGCGTTCGGCCCCGAAGCGCGGCAACGCCAGTCCGGCAAGCGGACCGGCGACGAAGGCGCCGAGTGGAATTGGCAGAATGGCCAGACCGGCCTGCAATGGCGATAAGCCGACCACCAACTGCAGTCGCTGGCTGACCACCAACTCCATGCCCATCAATGCTGCCGAGGCGATCAACGCCGTCGCTACGCCTGCCGAGAAGCTGCGGTCGCGAAACAGCGCGAATTCGATCATCGGTACAGTCGTCTGGCGCTGGCGCCGCAGGAAAGCCAAGCCGCATACAAACGCCGTGATTGCCGCCGCGCTGGCTTGCAGCATTGACGGGTCTGGCTTGCCGGCTTCCTTGATGGCCAGCGTCAGTCCGACCAGCGCACCCATGATCCACAGCGAGGCGAGCAAGTCGAAGGGCCGTTCAGGGTTGCCGGGCCGGGCGGGCACCCAGATCACGGCGAGCACTAACGCTAAGATTACGATCGGCACGTTGATGATGAACACCGAGCCCCACCAGAAATGTTCCAGCAGCACACCGCCGACGACCGGGCCGAACGCGGCACCGCCCGAAGCGATAGCGGCCCAGATACCGAACGCCAAGGCGCGCTCGCGGACGTCCTCGAAGACGTGACGGATGATCGCCAGCGTGGCCGGCATCATCATCGCCGCACCTACCGCCAATACCACCCTGGCGGCGATCAGCGCCTCGGCACTAGGCGAAAAGGCAGCGCCCAGCGAGGCCCCGCCGAATACCACCAGTCCGGCGATGAACATTCGCTTGTGGCCGAAGCGATCTCCCAGCGCGCCCATGCCGGGCAGCAAACCCGCGACCGTGAGCGCATAGGCGTTCACGATCCACAGCTTCTCGGTGGCCGAGGCGCGCAGTTCGTAGGTCAGGCTGGGCAACGCCAGGTAGATTACCGTCATGTCGATGACGATCAGCAGCAGTGCACTGGACAATATGCCCAGCACGAGCCAGCGAAGAGGTGATTTCAACGGGTCGTCCTCGGTTCCTGTATCCCAGCAATTGGCTGGGGGAAAACGTTACGGCAGAATATAAATACATACGTATTTAATTTAAAGGGATGAATGTGGGCAGAAAGAGAACCATCGATCGCGAGGTACTGCTGGATGTGGCCGAAGGAATCGTCAATCGACAAGGTGCCGCAGCACTGACGATAGACGCCGTCGCCAAAGCTGCGGGCATTACCAAAGGTGGCGTGCAGTACAGCTTCGGCACCAAGGATGAGCTGATCAACGCGATGTTCGAGCGTTGGGGCAAGGGTTATACGGAGCAGTTCCAGCGCATCGCCGGAGACAACCCCGATCCGCTGACAGCGGTGCGCGCGCATGTCGAGGCCACTCGCGGCTCGGACTCCGGTTCTCACGCCAAGGCGGCGAGTCTGTTGGCGGCGCTGCTACAAACTCCCGAGCACCTGCAGTCGACCCAGGCGTGGTACCGGGAGCGCCTTGCCGGACTCGACACCTCGACCGAAGAAGGACGCCGCGCCCGTGTCGCCTTTTTCGCCGCTGAAGG
Source organism: Stutzerimonas stutzeri (assembly GCF_024448955.1). Lineage (GTDB taxonomy): Bacteria > Pseudomonadota > Gammaproteobacteria > Pseudomonadales > Pseudomonadaceae > Stutzerimonas > Stutzerimonas stutzeri_AQ. The sequence goes on along the minus strand of NZ_JAMOIH010000001.1, from coordinate 88,026 downwards.
CATTTTCACGCTGCGCTTCTTCCGCCTGATGGAAATAGGCGAGGAGGAGTGGACGGACGTCATGAGTGATATCGCTGCAGTGGTCCGTCCGGATGGCTGACGGGGCCTCGACGCGGCGACTGGGTGGACTCATCACGACCGAAACTAGGCGCGAGCAGCGCTATAGCAGCCCTGCGCCGTATGAGAGACAGGGCCACGACCAGACGCGCTAGCGTTGCCCTGTCTTTTCTTCCTCAGGCTCTGCCTGCTCATCGGCTCGCTCGTATGCGTTTTCCGCTTCTTGCTCGGTCATGCGCGGATCCGGATCGACGCCAGTCGGGTTTTCGTAGCCATGTGCCGACTCTTCACCGCTCTGGCTCGGATTCGCATTCTGGCGGTCATCGAGGGTTTCCTGATTGGCTGCTGCGCTGGTTGCGACCAGCAGGGCGAGAGCCGCGGTGGCGATGTTTGGGACAATCATGATGGGCCTCGATAGTTGAGTCGGGGGTTCTGCTTCGACCCGGTACCGTGGCGATCGTTGGCTCCATCCATCCGCTTGCGTCGCGCCGCGACGCTTGAGGCCAATCCATGGTTTGACCGAGTCGGATCCGGGTGAATGGTCCAGCTCGCTCTGGCTCGGGGGGAACTTAAGCCTCTACCGCCGGTCGAGTTAACCTGGCAACACTGCGGATCGGCGGGGCCGATGCGGAAGGAACGCTTACGGCGCGCAGCAGGAGCTGCGCGAACTGTTGGAGGCGGCCGTCCGAGAACGACGCTGCGATATGGAAAGGGTAGTTGGGTGGATATCAACCGAGTAAGCGCAAGGGATGTCGACAAGGCACATTATGAGTTGGTCGTCATAGGATCTGGTTTCGGCTCCAGTTTCTTTCTGACCGAAGCGTTAAAGCACCTTACCGGGCGTGCGCTGATCATCGAATGGGGTGATTTCCATCCCTGGGACTGGCAGATCCAGACCCAGAGCAGTTCGGCAATCGCGCCTGAATCCACGTACGACAATCGCGGCGAGAAGCCTTGGAATACCACCATTGCGCTCGGCGGCGGCATGAATTGCTGGTTCTCGCAGACGCCTCGGTTGCACCCCAGCGATTTCGCCACGCGCAGCCGCTATGGCGTCGGTAATGACTGGCCGCTGAGCTACGAGGACCTGGAGCCTTATTACTGCCAGGCCGAACAGATCATGTCGATCGCAGGCGATGAGGACATGGCCAAGGTGCTGCCTCGCAGCCAGCCGTTCCCGCAGCCGCCGCACAAGGGCTCGTCGATCGACATGATCATGAAGCAGGCAATGCCTGACCATCACTTCATCATGCCGACCGGTCGGGCTCGGGTCGCGACCGGTACTCGCGGTGTCTGTTGCGCGAACGCGACCTGCAATCGATGCCCGGTCAACGCGAAATTCACAGCGCAGAACGGTCTGGCCGACCTGTTCAACCATCCCAAAGTCGACGTCTGCCTGAAGACAGAGGTGCGCACGCTCGAATACGAAGGCAACACCGTCAAGGGCGCCACGATCCGTTCCGAGGGTCGCGAATTCAAGGTTTTCGGCGATCTGTTCGTGCTTGGCGCCAATGCCATTCAGAGTCCTGCGATCCTGTTGCGTTCGGATATCGTTCATGGCGAAACCGGCATGGGCCTGCATGAACAGGTGGGTGCGAACGTCGAGGTCTATCTCGACGGCCTAGGCAATTTCGATGGCAGTACCATCACAACCGGCCTGAATTATTCGCTCTACGACGGAGCATTCCGCAAAGAGCATTCGGCCTGTCTGGTCTATTTCGAAAACCGTTGGCCGTATGGCCTACGTCCGGAGCGCGGTCGCTGGAACCAGACGCTGCCGTTGATGCTGGTCAGCGAAGACCTGCCCAACGTGGAAAACCGAGTCCTCATCGATCCAAAGAACGGCCAGGCGATCATCGATTACCGAGGCGAGTCCGATTACGGCATGAAAGGCGTCCAGTACGGTCTGGACAGTCTGGAAAAGCTGCTAGCGCCGTTGCCGGTCGAATCGATCAATTTCCGTGAATGGCGTCTGACCGAGTCCCACGTCCAGGGCACGCTGCGCATGGGGCAGGTCGACGACGGCTCGGTGGTCGACGGCCAGATGCTGCACCACCGCATGAGAAATCTCGTCGTTGTGGGCACCGCAACCTACCCAAGCTGCTCGCCGGCCAATCCGAGCCTGACCGCCGCCGCTCTGTCCATCCGTGCCGCCGATCTGCTCTATAGCTAAGGAATGCCCATGAAGCGCCGCACATTATTGCTCTCATCCGCCGCCGCGCTAGGCGTTGCTGCTGTCGGCCCGGCAGCCTGGGTGTACGAAGACCGCCAGGTATTCATTCCCGAACTGTTGCACCAGCTTGTCGGCGACTTTCAGATGTCGGACGAGGATCAGCGAAAGTTTGTCGATGCGATGGCCGGGCACTATGGTTCGGAGAAGCTCACGGCACTGATGGGGCTGTACAAGATCCGCCAACAAACCGGTGTCGGCAGCGCCTATACCGATCTTCGGGTGGACAACTTCGAACGTAGACTGCTGACGGACTTCATGGTCTCGACCGATTACCTGCGCCGCCAGCACGAAGCCAATCCAATGGTAGCCTTCCTTGGCTATCGTCTACCTTGTAGTAATCCCTATGCGCGATTCGACGGGCTGGCTTGACCTATCGCTCGTCGGGCTGACTCACGTATCTCGCGAGGAGCACGCGGCAGACCGGCGTCGTAGATATCAAGGAGCCATCCATGCGCATCGCGGTATTCAGCACGAAACCATACGACCGCCGCTTCCTCGAACAGGCCAACCAGGCGCACGGCCATGAGCTGGTCTATCTCGACCCTCGCTTGACCGCCGAAACAGCGGCGTTGGCCGCAGGCTTCAGGTGTGTTTGCGCCTTCGTCAACGACCGCCTCGACCGCGAGGTCCTGCAGCTGTTGCAGGCGAACGGCACCGAGCTGATCGCGCTGCGCTCGGCGGGCTTCAATCACGTCGACCTGCCCGAGGCGCGTCGGCTCGGTATGACGGTGGTGCGCGTGCCGGCGTATTCGCCTCACGCCGTGGCGGAACACGCGGTCGCGTTGTTGCTGAGCCTCAACCGCATGACCTTCCGTGCCTACAACCGCGTGCGCGAAGGCAATTTCTCGCTCGATGGCCTGTTGGGCTTCGATCTCTGCGGCAAGACCGTCGGAGTGGTTGGAACGGGCGAAATCGGGCTAATTTTTTCCCGGATCATGCGCGGGTTCGGTTGCAAGGTGCTGGCCAGCGATCCCTTCCCGAAAGCCGATGCCGAGGCGTTGGTGCAATACGTGCCGCTGGAAACGCTGCTGGCCGGCGCCGATATCATCTCCCTGCATTGCCCGCTGACGCCGCAAACCGATCACCTGATCGACGCCCAGGCCATTGCGCGAATGAAGGATGGTGTCGTGCTGATCAATACCGGTCGTGGGCGCGTGGTCGATACCAAGGCCGTCATCGACGCGCTCAAGAGCGGAAAGATCGGCCGGTTGGGCCTGGACGTGTACGAAGAGGAAGAGCAGCTGTTCTTTCAGGACCTGTCCCAAGGCGTCATCAGCGATGACACTTTCATGCGCCTCACGACGTTTCCCAACGTGCTGATCACCGGCCATCAAGCCTTTTTCACGACCGAGGCGCTGACCAACATCACTGAGACCACCCTGGCCAATATCAGCGCGTTCGAACGGGGTAACGGAACCCTGCATCGGATAGCGGCCGACCAGCTGGTGTGAAGAAAGCGGGTCTGTTTTCGGCCAGCCTTGCTGCGTGATCATTGTGTCGCCGATGGCCGCTTTCGCTGCTGCTGTCCCGAGCGGCTTCTCCTTAGCGATCAGCGAGTGCCAGCTCGCTGATCAGCATCCCGCACGAGACCCGGAAAAGCTGATCGCCACGTCTGATCGTGAGCGGCGCTCGCTCGGCGATCACCGCACCGCTGCCGAGCATGTGATCGATGTGGGTACGCAACTGGTGATATTGCCTGGTGTAGTCCCGGTTCATCTTGCCCCCGTAGCTCTGGTGTGTTCGGGTCCATGGTCTAGGACCAACGACAGACCGATTCGTCGCACACAACTAGAGATTTTCCTTGCCATCACTCGTCTGATATTGGCGAGCAACACAGCCGCACCGTTGGTATAAAGATGGATAGCCCGTAGTATCAATTCGCTATCTCGGCCGCGAAGCTTTCAAACGGATGAGACAAAGCGCAATGAACGAGCATGCCGTACCGGTGTTGATCGCATTTCTGACTGTGGCTGGTATTGCGGCGTTTTTGCTGCGTCGAGCATTCAAAGTATTGGATCGTCAGCAGAACGACGCGGGGTCGGTACAGATATCGGCCAATCGCGACGGGCAGGATGACAGCCAGGTAGAACCCCGTTCTGCACGATAGTCGCCAAACCTGCGCCCCTTCGGTGGGCCATTTAGGCCAAGCCCAAAGCGATACTGTCGGCCTTGGCTCTACCTATCGAAGAGTTGGCTCAGGCTGCTCGGCGCAAGGCCGGTCCAGCGTTTGAACGATCGCCGGAAGTTGGTGGTGTCGTTAAAGCACAGGTAACTCGCAACTTCCTCGTTGCTATAACCCTTCATCTGATACAGATAGAGCGCTACGTGCTTGCGCACCAAATCGAGCTGTTCCTGAAAATGAGTACCCTGTTTTTGCAGCTTGCGCTTTAAAGAGGCAGGGCTCATCCCGAACGCCTGAGCGACCCGTTCGAGGTTCAGCGGTGCGCGGATATTGGTATGGAGGTAGTCATACAGCTGATCGATAAAGCTGCACTGCCAACCTAGGCTCGCCAGTTGTGCATGGCTGGCCTGCTGGGCAACCTGGCCCGCAGTGGTCGAGGCATTTGGCCAAGGTGTGTGCAGGTACTCTCGGGGTAGGCTCATCATCGTCCACTGGTTGTCGAACGTCAGGTTCTCGCTCAGATGGACCCAGTACTGTTCGACGTGGCGTGGCTGCGAATAGCTGAAATAAAAGCGCCACGGTAGTCGCACCCCCGATAGGCGCCGGGTCATGGCGACCACCGCAGTCAGGCTGGCCTCAACCAGAAAACGCTGCTGGTCTTCCGTGCCCCAACTTTCCACCCAGTACAGATGAGCCTGCTTGTCGTCGAGCAGCAGCCTCGGTGTCAGCAGCGGGCTGAGCAACACGCGGAATTGCTGCAGGTGTTCCAGTGCCTGGAGCAGCGTGCAGGCGTGGTTCAGTGCGTGGCTGGTTTCGCCGTAATGGCCTGGCAGCAGTCGTTGCCCAAGCAGAAAACTGCTGTCATCGGCGTCCAGCAAGCGTTGCGCATTGCTGATCAGCGTGAGCAACTGCGTCGGACTGATGCGGGCTAGGCCGCTGGTGATGTCCTCGTAAAACAGCCCGGTGCCGCGCAGCAACTGATGGCTGCCGATCCCGCGCGACAACGCCAGATCGATCAGTACGGCTGGTTGGTGATGAGCCGCGATGAAGCGCGTGTCACATTCGTAACCGAGGGGCATGGTCTGTTCTCAGGCGCAGCGCGGCAGTTGCTGTTTGGTCTTGGCCAGGTTCAGGTTGAGGCATTTGAGGAGTTGCTCGGCATCCTCATCGAAGGCCATCACCGTCGCGGTGCTGGCGCGCAGCTGCACCCGCTCTCCGTGCTGCGCGGTCTTGTGCGCCAGGCTGGCTACGGCCTGGCGCAGTTCGTCGGCAATTGAACGGGCCTGGGCCTCGCCGGTGTTCGGCAACACGGCGACGAAGCGATCCCCCGCCAACCGGCAGAGCAAGTCCTGGCGGCGAAGATTGAGCAGCAGCAGGTGAGCCATCGCCTGCAGCACGGCGTCGCCCTCGGCCTGACCGTAACGCAGGTTGAGCGCGTTGAAATCGTCCAGATCCACGACCACCAACGATAAGGGTTGCTGCTCCGCCTGGGCCTGCACGAGTGCCAGTTGCACGTGCTGGCGCAAATATTCGGCGGCGCCTAGCGGAGTCAGTTTGTCGAACAGCCGGTGCTCGCGGAATCCCTTTTCGCGTTTGCTCATCTGCTGACTGATGGCGCGCTGTTCCTGATTCAGGTGATAAATGCCCAATGTCAGCAACACCAGGCCGACGGGCATCGGCGCGGTTTCCAACCAGTTATCCCAGGTCGCCAATTCCGGCAGTTGGATGAACTCATCCAATGCATCCATCCACCAGGACAGGAATACGCAGGCAAGGCCGAGCGCGAGCAGCCGCGTAACCCGGCCGGCGGGACGACTGTGCAGCAGCATGATCAGCCAAACCAGCGCCAAGATCGCCGAGCCGCCTTCGCCGGCCACGTCCATCCAGTCGATCTCGGCCCAGGGCTTGAGCTGGCCGGTGGCGAGGTAGACCTGCAGGCCGAAGTTGGCCGCGAATGCTAGGCCGAGCAGCGTAAGAGCATGCAGCTTTAAAAAGGATTTCATCGGGTCCCCGTGGCGAAGGCGCGCCAGTGCGTGAGGGGCACGGAAACAGATGAATGTGACGTTTGGATGAAGGGGGAGGGGGTTGAATTGGCTCAAAGCTTTTTAAGCTGCTGTTCGTTTTATGGGTGTGAGGCGGATTGGAGAGTTGCTTGATGGCTTGGTTTCGCCCTGCTGGGCGACTCACTTTTTTCAAACACGAAAAAAGTAAGCAAAAACGCTTGCCCCTGCATCCGGACTAGGCGTCCCCGGTTCGCTGCGCTCGACTTCCCTCATTCCATCCACGCTCCGGGGCCGGCGTACAAGGGCCATCCATGGCCCTTTACGCCTCTCGCGGCATCCATGCCGCTCGCTCCCCTCCGCGCGGATTCCATTCGGCCTTCTGAACGGGGCGTTCGGCGGCGTCTGATGGTTCTTTCGTCATCAAATAAGGTGCTTTGCTGCTGTCACTGTTCAAAAACTTCCAGACGACTCGGTCCTGAGTCCCCTTCAGGAGGCCGAGCGTAGGCGCTGCGCAGGGGCGCGCGAGGCATGGATGCCGAGCGAGGAGCGATGGGCCAGGGATGGCCCTTCGCGACGGCCCCCGGAGCGGTGACGGAGGGAGGGAAGTTTTGCGAAGCAAAACCCGGATGTAGGGGTGGCCTTCTTTTTGGTTACTTTTTCTTGGCCACTCAAGAAAAAGTGACTCGCCCAGCAGGGCGAAACCGGCGTCCCGGATTGTGCTGTAACGGGCAGCGGCACGAACCGCTACTCCACATGCCTTACCCCGCGACCCACCAGAACAGGTCATATCGGCTCATTCACCACCCGAAACCACCGCGATAAGCCCAGTCTGCCGCCCCATTCCCAACCCCTGTAACAGAACCGCCATATCCCCACCCTACCGTCCGCCTCAGTTCCGGGATGGACCCGGTAAACAGCGTTCGGGGGATTGTTCATGAGCACATACCGCAGCGGCATCCGTCATGCAGGGTTCCGCATCAGCCTGCTGGCCCTGGCCGTCAGCGCCGGTTCGGCCTGGGCGGAGGACCCGCTTGTCATGGAACACGTCGAAGTGATCGGCCAAGCCGTCAGCATCGACAAGGCGCTCAGGGAGCAGCGCAGCGCCGACAGCGTCAAGAGCGTGGTGCACGCCGACGGCATCGGCCAGCTGCCGGACGACAACGCCGCCGAAGCGTTGCAGCGTATCCCTGGTCTGTCGGTCGAGCGCGACCAGGGCGAGGGGCGCTTCGTCAGCGTGCGCGGTATTGCACCGGACCTTAACAGCGTGACCATCAACGGCACGCTGGTCCCCTCGCCGGAAAGTGATCGCCGGGCGGTGGCGCTGGACGTGTTGCCGTCGGAGCTGGTGCAGTCGCTGTCGGTGGTCAAAACCCTAACACCTGACATGGATGCCAACTCCTTGGGCGGCACCATCGAGGTAGAAAGCCTGTCCGCCTTCGATCACGACGGCCTGTTCTATAGCGTCAGCGGCGAGGGCAGCTACGACGATAACGTCAGCAAGACCAGCCCTAAGTTTTCCGGCGCCTTCAGCAACCGTTTCAGCCTGGGTGATGGCGTCGACAATTTCGGCGTCGCTGCTGCGCTGAGCTGGCAGGAGCGCGATTTCGGCTCGGATAACGTCGAAACCGGCGGCGCCTGGGATTTCGAGGATGGCGCGCGACTTGGCGAGCTGGAGCAGCGCGATTATGAAATCACCCGCGAACGTGCCGGTGTGGGCATCAACTTCGATTACAAGCCAGACGACCTCAGTAGTTATTACCTGCGCACTCTTTATAGCCGCTTCAAGGACACCGAGACGCGCAACGCCGCAGGTGTCAAGTTTGCCGAACCGCAACTGGCAGGAGAGCTCGGCGACGCCGAGGGTTGGCGCGAGGTGAAGTCGCGCGAGGATACCCAGACCATCCAGTCCTACGTGTTCGGCGGCGAGCGCATGATGGGGTTCTGGACGATCAGTGGTCAGCTCGGCTACAGCGAGGCGCGCGAGCGCAATCCGGGCGGCATCGCCGGCGCCACCTTCGTAGGCGACTTCAGCGATGCGGGTTTCTCCAGCACCCGCAAGCCGGGCCTGACGATCGACTCGTCCTTCTACGATCCGGCGAGTTTCGAGCTGGACGAGGTGGAGTGGGAAAAGAGCGACGCGCGTGACCGAGAAAAGAACATTCGCCTGGATCTCGCCCGTGATTACGACATTCGGGGCTACGCCTCCCAGTTTAAGGTCGGCGGTAAGCTCAGCCGGCGCGACAAGACCAACGACATCGATATCTGGGCCTACGATGATTTCCCTGACCTGACCCTGGCTGACTTCCAAACCGGCAACGTCGACTACGCCCTTGGCCGCTTTGGTCCGGGTATCGATGCTGGCGCGTTGGAAGGCCTGATCGGTGGCCTGGACGCCAGTGAGTTTTACGACGAAGAAGAGTCGCGCATCGGTGACTTCGACATGAGCGAGGACATCAACGCTGCCTATTTCATGAACACCCTGGACCTGGACCAATGGCGCATCATTGCCGGCCTGCGCTACGAGGGCACCGAGTTCAGCGCCAAGGGAACGGGCCTGCGCGACGGCAACTTCGAGGCCGTCTCCAGTGATAACCGTTACGACCATTGGCTGCCGGGCCTGCATGCCCGCTATCAACTGACCCCCGATACTCAATTGCGCGCAGCCTGGACCAATACCGTGGTGCGCCCGACCTTCGAACAACTGGCGCCAGGCTTCGTTATCGATGGTGAAGATGCCGCGTTCGGCAACCCCGACCTCAAGCCACTGGAGTCGATAAACTACGACCTCGGCATCGAGCACTACATGGGCCGCGCGGGCGCCGTGTCGGCTTATCTGTTCTACAAGGACATCGACAACTTCATCTACAACACCGATCTGGCCGGTACGGGCGAGTGGGCCGGCTTCGACGAGGCGCTGAGCTTCGAGAACGGCAGCAGCGCCAAGCTCTATGGTATCGAGCTGTCCTATTCGCAGAAGCTCGACTGGCTGCCAGCGCCGTGGAACGGCGTGCTGCTGGGTGCCAACGCCACCTTCAGCAAGTCCGACGCCGATATCGAAGGGCAGGGCGGGCAGCGCAGCATCGATCTGCCGAACCACTCCGATACGGTCGGCAACCTGATGGTCGGCTGGGAAAACGATGTCTTCAATATGCGTCTGGCGGCCAACTACAAATCCGAATACCTGGCCGAAGTATCAGGTGTCGATGACGAGGCGCACGACCTCTACGCCGACGAGCAGCTGTTTCTCGACTTCAAGGCCGGCTACTTCATCACGCCGAACCTGCAATTGACGGTCGAGGCGCTGAACCTCACCGACGAGTCCTACTTCGTCTACAGCGGGCGCCGCAATTACAACGCCCAATACGAGGAATACGGCCCGACCTACAAGCTCGGCCTGACCCTTACCCACTTCTGATCCCTTTCGCCGCCCCGATACCGACCTGTTTCTGACAGGGCGGCGTCGGCCAGCGGCTGCTGAATGGAATAACCATGAACGTAACCTTGCATAAACCTCTGCTGTTGAGCCTCTGCATTGCGCTGGCAGCCTGCCAGACGGCCGGGCGCGACGAGCAGCCTTCGACGGTACCGAACCTTGCGTTTGCCGATGGGGCAGCCGTAGTGGAAGCGGAAAACGCCCAGCTCGTGCACGATGATCGTTTCTGGCCGGGCGCCGATCAGCTGATGATTCGCCCCGACGCCCGCGGGCTGCAGTTGTTCGATGCCCAAGGCCAGCTGCTAAGCCAGTTGAAGGGCCGATTCGAAGGGCTCGATCACCGCGCAGGCGAGCACGGCTTGCTGGTCGCCACCATCGATCAGAAGCGTCAGCAGGCTGTACTGCTCGGATTGGATCGAGCGCATCGCTGGAGCCAGCCGCTGTATATCCCGAAGACCGATTTCGCTATCGAGGGGCTCTGCCTGTATCGGGACGCGGCGCGCAACGAATTTGTCTTTCTGCTGGGTGAAGAAGGCATCGGCGAACAATGGCTGATTGCCGTGGACGAGCAGCCGCTGAGCGCACCGCAACGGGTTCGCGGACTGAGCCTGCCGCCGGAAAGCGGGTACTGCCAGGTCGACGATCAATCTGGTGAGCTGTTGGTGAATGAGGAGGGTGTTGGCGTTTGGAGCTATGCCGCAGATGCGGAGGCGCCTCTGCTCCGCCAGCCGGTGGATATCCGCCAGCCCTTCGGGAGCATCGCGCAAGCCGCAGCCGGTATCGCTCTGGTGCCGGGCGGGCTGCTGGTGCTGGACCCGGAAACGGGCGCGTTGCATCTGTATCGGCGAGACGGCGGCGCTTGGCTCAGCCAATCGGTGTTGCCGTTGGACGCGCTCGATGAACCGGAGCAGATAAGCGCTCGGCTGACCCAGCGCGGCCTCGAGCTGTTGTTGGTCGACGAGCGCGGTGCGCACAGGGCCCGTCTGGACTGGCAACCCGAAGAGTCCGCCACGATGCCCGTCATCCCGGTATTGCCAGCGCAGGTCCAGACCGATCCGGTGCCGAGTCTGGGCGATGCGGCTGATGATCCGGCGATCTGGGTCAATCCGAACGACCCCTCCAACAGCCGAGTGCTCGGTACCGACAAGAAGGGCGGGCTGGGTGTCTACGACATGGCTGGCAAGCAGTTGCAGTACCTGTCGGTGGGACGGCTAAACAACGTCGATGTGCGTTCGGGCTTTTCGCTGGGCGGCAAGCCGGTCGATCTGGCCGTCGCCAGCAACCGCGATCACAACAGTCTGCATCTGTTTGCCATCGACCAACGCAGCGGCTGGCTGAGCGACATCGGCCAGATCGAGACGCCGCTCGGTGATATCTACGGCCTGTGCATGTTCAAGGACGAGCAGGGCGCCATCCACGCCATCGCCAACGACAAGGACGGCCGATTCCTGCAATACCGCTTGGATGGCGTTACGGGTGAGCCGCGCGGTGAACTGGTCCGTCGCTTCAAAGTCGAGACCCAGCCGGAAGGCTGCGTGGCCGACGACCGTAACCAGCGTTTGTATGTCGGTGAGGAAGATGTCGCGGTGTGGACGCTCGATGCCCGTGCTGACGCGCCGACCGTACTGGAGAAGGTCATTGGGGTGGGCGGCCCGGTGCACGACGACATCGAAGGTCTGGCGATCTACCAGGGCGAAAAGGCTGACTACCTTGTGATTTCCAGCCAGGGCAACGACAGCTATGTGGTGCTCGATGCCCGCGCGCCCTACGCCGTGCGCGGCGCCTTCCGTGTGGGCTTGAACGCCCAGCTGGGCATCGATGGCGCTTCGGAAACCGACGGTCTTGAGGTCACCTCGGCCAATCTCGGAGGTGTCTGGAGCCGCGGAATGCTGGTGGTGCAGGACGGCCGCAAGCGCATGCCCGAGGGGCCACAGAACTACAAGTACCTGCCCTGGGCGGCCGTTGCCGAGGCATTGGGTCTGGACTGAGCGGTCGTTCCGCATATCTGGCGTGACTGTCATCGCATGGTCATGCCGGTGCAATCAAATACGAGGCCGTCGCGTCGGACGGCCTGGAGGAAACTATGCAAAGCACACTCGAACACATGTCGGTCTGGGGGCTGGTCAGCGAGGCCAGCCTGATGGTGCAGCTGGTGATGATCACGCTGGTGCTGGCTTCGGTCGCCAGCTGGTATCTGATCATCCAACGAGGAGCCGCGTTGCGGCGCAGCGAACGATTGCTGAATACCTTCCTGCAACGCTTTCGTAGCGGCGGCGAACTTGCCCAGCTGTACCGGGACGGCAGCGAACAGGCGCTCCCAAACGAGGCGGCATTGCAACGCATCTTTCTGGCCGGTTATCAGGCGTTCAGCCAACTGCAACGCCAGCCTGGTATCGCACCGGATGCGGTGATCGAAGGCGTCGAGCGCACCCTCTACGTGGCCATCGCGGAACAGGAGGAGCGGCTCGAAAGCGGTCTTCAGTTTCTCGCTACCGTCGGCTCGGTGAGTCCCTACATCGGCCTGTTCGGCACCGTGTGGGGCATCATGAATTCATTTCTCGGCCTGTCCATGGTGCAGCAGGCGACACTTTCGACCGTCGCTCCGGGCATTGCTGAAGCACTGATCGCCACGGCCATTGGCCTGTTTGCGGCGATCCCGGCGGTGATGGCTTACAACCGCTTCTCCGCGCGTGGCCAGACCCTGAGCAGTCGCTATTACAGCTTCGCCAACGAATTGCAGGCGCGGTTGCATCGTCGCCTGCATGCCGCATCGCCCAGCGTCGCCGCAGCCGCCTGAAAGGAGCCTCGCCATGCTGGTCAAACCACAGCGTAAACACGGCCCCAAGGCCGAAATGAATGTGGTCCCTTACATCGACGTGATGCTGGTGCTGCTGGTGATCTTCATGGTCACCGCGCCGATGCTGGTGCAGGGCGTGAAGATCGAACTGCCTAAGGTTGCGGCCGAGGCGATGCCCACGGAGAACGAGCGCCAGATCCTCACGCTCTCGGTGAAGGCCGACGGTGGTTTCTACTGGAACCTGGGCAACGAGCTGAACGCCGAGGACCAGACCGACAGCGCGATCGACCTTGAGGAAATGCGTGAGAAAGTCGCGGCGATCATCGCCGAGCGCGGCGACACCCAGGTGTATGTGCGCGCCGATGACGCTGCCGATTATGGCCGCGTGGTGGCCGGGATCGCCGAGTTGCAGCGCGGCGGCGTGGTGAGTCTCGGCCTGATCACCGAGGCGCCGCCCGGACAGCCCGCGCCATGAGCAGCCTGGTCATGACATTGCCCAACAGCTATCCAGCACCCCGGCCGCAGTGGCTCAGCCATGCCAGCGCAGCGGTGGTGACCGTCGCGCTGCACGTGGCGGTATTCGGCCTGCTGTTGCACGGTTGGACGCCGGAGCTGACGGCACCCAGCTCGACACAGGTACTCAAGACCCAGCTGGTCAGCTTGCCGGCTCCGCAACCCGTGGTCGCGCCGCCTGTCGAACCCGAGCCGACGCCGTTGCCGGAGCCGGAGCCGGTCGAGACCGTGGTTCGAGACGTGGTCGAGGAACCGCAAGCCGATCCGCGAATCGAACAGCATCGGCTCGAACAGGCCGAGCTCGCCTACAAGCGCGCCGAACTGGAACGACTGGCAGAAGAGCAGCGCGTTAAAGAACGGCAACGCAAGCAGCAATTGGAGCGCGAGCGGCAAGAGCGGCTCGAGGCCGAGCGTCAGCAGCACGAAGCCCAGCGTCGTGAACAGTTGGCCCGCGAGGCGCGACAGCGCGAGCAGGCAGCGCAGGCTGAAGCGGCTGCCGCCGCTGAACGGGCACGCCAAGCCGAAGCTGCCGCAGCTGCCAATCGCCAGTACCTGCCGATCGCCAAGGACGCGCCAGCCTACCCGCAACGTGCGCTGGACAAGGGTATCGAAGGCACCTGCACCGTGAGTTATTCGGTCAACCCACAGGGGCGGATCGAGAATCCGAAGGCGCTGGATGACTGCCATCCGCTGTTCATCCGGCCTTCGCTCACCGCCGCCAAGAGCTTTCGCTATCAGCCCCGTGTCATCGACGGGCGTTCAGTGTCCGTCCCCGAAGTGAAGAACACCTTCCACTACCGCATCCAATGATGCGCAGCAGATCCATTTGCCGAACGAGTCATTGATGAAACAGGATTTTCATAGTTTTCACGCCAACCTTTCCGCCTTCGACGATCAGGCCATCAATCCCAGTGCCAACACCTCGCTGGGGCAACTGGTCGATCGCAGCCGTCGGAACATGCTCAAGGGCAGCCTTGGCCTGGCCGCGCTCGGCTTTCTCGGCGGGAGCCTGAGCGCCTGCCGCAGCGCCGGACAGTCTGATTCGCTGATCGGCTTCAGCGGGATTCCCACGCAACTCGACCCGGCATTCGACAGCGTGCAGGTGGCCCCCGGCTACAGCGCGCGGACCTTCTTCTCCTGGGGTGACGCGGTCATGGCCGACGCACCCGAGTGGAACCCGGACGCCAGCGACGATTGGCAGGCCCAGCTCAAGCAGGCTGGCGACAACCACGACGGCATGCATTTCTTCCCCTTTCCGGAAAACCCGAACAACCACGGTTTGCTGGTGATCAACCACGAGTACGTCAACCCGCCGCTGCACCCCAACGGCATGACGCTCACCGCCGGTAAGCGTCCGCTGGAGGAAGTGCGCAAGGAACAGGCGGCCCACGGCGTCAGCGTCATCGAAGTGAAGAAGGATGCGCAGGGTCAGTGGCAGCGGGTCATGCCGTCGCGCTACAACCGGCGTATCTCGGCGCTGACGCCCATGGCAGTCAGCGGACCGCTGGCGGGTAACGACGCGCTGAAGACGGCTTCTGACCCGAGCGGGCGGGAGATCATCGGCACGCTGAACAACTGCTCCAGCGGCTTCACGCCGTGGGGCACCTATCTGGTGTGCGAGGAAAACTGGCACAACTACTTCGTCAACCACGACACCGCGGACCTGGCCACGCGCGTCTCGCACAAGCGCTACGGCGTTGCCGGCGAGGGTCTGAGCAAGCTCTACGGTTGGGAGACCGCCGACTCGCGCTTCAACGCCACGCCAGATCCTTCACAACCCCACAACGGCCACGTGAACGAGCCGAACCGCTTCGGCTGGGTGGTCGAGGTCGATCCGTTCGATCCGCAGAGCACGCCGGTCAAGCGCACCGCGTTTGGTCGTTATTGCCGCGAATGCTCGGTGTTGTCGTTGGGGGAGGATGGCCGCATGGCCTTCTATTCGGGCGACGACACCAAGGGCGAGTACGTCTACAAGTTCGTGCCCAGCGGGCGCTACGTGGCGGGTGCCGATCAGGCCAACCGCGAGCTGCTGGACAGCGGCACGCTCTATGTGGCGCGTTTCAATGACGACGGCAGAGGCGAGTGGCTGGCGCTGGTGCACGGGCAAAACGGCTTGAGCGTCGAGAATGGTTTCGCCGATCAGGCCGAGGTGCTACTCAACGCACGCGCCGCTGCCGATCACGTCGGAGCGACGCCCATGGACCGTCCGGAGTGGGTGGCGGTGCATCCTCACAGCCGGGAGGTCTACGTGACGCTGACCAACAACGATGGCCGGGGCGTGAAGCAACCGACCGACAAGGCCAACCCGCGCCCGAACAACCTGCACGGGCAGATCCTGCGTTGGAACGAGGAGGGCGGAGACCCGACCGCGACGGCGTTCACCTGGGAGATCTTCCTGCTGGCTGGCGAACGTCCCGGCGCCAAGTACGCGAACGGTCAGCCCGTACCGGCCAACCTCACCGGCACCATCAACGGCGCCATCTTTTCCTCGCCGGATGGATTGGCGTTCGATCATGCCGGCCGGTTGTGGATCGAGACGGACTATGGCGACGGGGAGTCAGCGATGCAGGCGATGGGCACCAACCAGCTGCTGTGCGCCGACCCACGGACTCGTGAGGTGCGGCGTTTTCTGGTCGGCCCGCGCGGCTGCGAGATCACCGGCATCACCTGGAGCCCGGACTACCGCGCCATGTGGATCAACGTGCAGCACCCGGAGCTGAGCTTTCCGGCCAGCGACGGCAAGACTCGCCCGCGCTCCTCGACGGTGCTCATCACCAAGGATGACGGAGGCGTTATCGGCACCTGACAGTGAAGCTTTCGAACCATGGGCTAGGTCTGTGGAGATTCATCCGCAGGCTATATGCGCGCCGCATGTACCGGGGCGTCGAGGCCGTGCCGGCCGCGTCGCTCCCCAGCCAAGTCCCGCAACGCCGCATGGCGGCATTTGGCGCGCAACCTAGGCGGCCCCACCCGAAGGGACGGGCCGGTTTTTGCGCGATACGGCGTTACTCGTCGCTTATTTGGAACGACCAAACTGCGCGACTCGTGCGATCCCCATGGATGGGATGAATGCCGCAATCCTGCCGGGAACGGGCGCGGCCTTGTCTCGCGCAAAACTGGCTCCGTCGCGGCCGCGACGAAACGGGAACAGACCCTAGCCTCGGAGCCGGCTCACCCGCTGCAGATGCGCGCTAAACGCGTCGGTGAACGTTTCGGTAAACGCCCGGCTCTAAAACATGCAGATACATTTCCTGTTGCATGTAACCAAGGAGCTGGGCCATGGCAAACCCGCATTTGCGTACTCGTATTTCCCTCGCCGTACTTGTCGCTTGTGTTCCTCTCGTCAGCCAGGCGGATCTGTATTCGCTGAAGATCGAGAACGACATCATCGCCACCGGTAGTGACGGTCATTACACCAACGGCTTCGAGCTGATGCGCTCGTTCAAGCCCGAGGCCGATCACTGGACGCGCGGGTTCGCTGGGTCCATGCCGGGTTGGGCGGCGGAGGAGGTCGATAACGTGGCCTATCGCTTTGGGCATCAGATCTACACGCCCAACGAGATCGAGCAAGCCGCGCTGATCGAGGACGATCGGCCCTATGCCGGCCTGTTGTTCGCCGGAATGTCGCTCTTTGCCGATACACAGCACGAGGGCTGGCGTGAAGCCAGTGGCTTGCACCTCGATGTCGGTGTGGTCGGGCCGGCTGCGGGCGGCAAGCGGATTCAGCGCTGGGTGCATGATGCGACCGACAGCGACGAGCCCAGGGGTTGGGACAATCAGTTGCGCAACGAGCCCTTCGTCAACCTCGGCTACCAGAAGCGCTGGTGGCTGCAGCAGCGTTTCGCCGGGCTGGAAATGGAATACGGGCCGAGCGCCGGCGTCGCGCTCGGCAATCTCTACACCTACGGTTCCGCCGGCCTGGGCGTTCGTATCGGTCAGGGCCTGGCGCGCAGTTTCAGTATCCCGGCGGTGGCGCCCGCGCAGAGTGGCAGCATGTTCTTCGATCAGGGCGGCGGGTTCGCCTGGAGTCTTTTCGCCAACCTCGAAGGACGCTACATGGCCCACAACATGCTGCTGGAGGGCAACACCTTCAAGAGCAGCCATTCGGTCGACAACCGCGAGTGGGTCGGTGATGCCAAGGCCGGCGTGGCGCTGACCTGGAACAGCTGGCAACTGGCATTCGCCAGTGTATGGCGGACCCGTGAGTTCAATGGCCAGGACGAGCACGATCAGTTCGGTTCACTGACGCTTTCTGCCTGGTTCTGAAGTGAAGCGGAGCGCGTTGCTGTACGGCCGAATTCATTCGGCCAATGCGCGGCCTGCCTGGCCAAGGCCGAACAAGTTCGGCCTTACGGTCATGTTTCGGTGGTCAATGCGGACGTTGCAACGTAGGGCCGAATTTATTCGCCCAGCGGGCGCCCTGCCTGGCCATGGCCGAACAAGTTCGGCCCTACGAACGGGGTAGACCGGTTATTTCTTCACCCAACTGCCGTTGAGCTGAATGATCTGTCCTGACGGCGTTTTCTCGATGGCCTTCTTGCCGGCAATCGCCTCGACATCGCTGACGGCAATGCCGTTCTTCTGCGCCAGACGGTGATATTCGGCGCGCCGTGCCTGGTTGATCTGGCTGGCGATATCTTCCGCCTGGCCACCGGACTGCACTACACCCAGATAGCCGTCGGGCTTCTCACCGAGCTGGCCGCTGGCCTTGGCCTGGCCGAGAGCGGCCATGGCTTCATTGAGGGTCATGGCGGCGGCGGGCAGGGCCAGGCACAGCGCCAGGAGCAGGGTGCCGAGTTTCAGATAGCTTTTCATAAGGCTCCTTAGAACAGGCCGCTGTCTTCGTTGATGATCGAGTCGAGCTGCTTGTCGACCTTGATGTAGATCTCGTGCTCGATTTTCACGTTGAGGTTGATGTTGATCGGCTCGTTGGGCACGGCTAATTCAACTCTCGGGGTGCAGGCGCTGGCGAGCAGGGCCAGCGCCAGAATGCTGATCGGATAGCGCAACCGCATGACGGTCTTCTCCTGTACATGGTGCCGATACAGTGCCTAACAGGTCATTAAAAAACCACCTGCGTTTCCTTAACGGTCTTTTCTGAGGCTCTCCTGCACCCGTTTTTGAATGGTCTCGCTGACGCGATCGGACAGTTGCAGGCTGGTCAGCAGGGCTGGAATGTTCTCTTCGAGGTTGATCGAAAGGTTGATGGGGCGACCGCCTTCCAACGCCGGATTGCGACCGTGCAGCTTGAGCCCCAGGTCGAGCGTACCGTCGGCGGCGTAGTGCACGTCGCTGGCGAGCAGGTCGTAGTGAAAGTCATCCAGGGCCTCGGTCACCAGACGCATCGCTGGGTTGGACTGGCCCAGCGCCTGGATTTTCGCGGAACGGAACCGCAGGACGCCGCCGGGCTCCCGCGCCTGTAGCGAGCCGCGTTCGATGCTCACGCCAGCCTCGCTGCGCTGCAGTTGCAATTCGCCATCGATTACGCCGGTGCCGGACAGGCCTTCGGCGGGGTAGGCCTCGAGCAATAACGGCAGTTGTAGACCACGCAGATGTGCGTTCAGCTGTTGCGTGCCGGCGTTCAGGTCCGCCTCGCCGGGGTCGAGCCAGAGCCGGCCGCCCAGCAATTGCACTTCGGCGGTGCTCCAGGCAAGGCGGCCCCGATCGAGGTGATCGATGTCGCCCGTATATTCGCCGCCGAACCGCAGCGGGCCGAAGGTGAAGCCGGGATTGACTTCCCGCAGGACTAGTTCGGGAATATCCAGGCGCAGCTGGTTTCGCCGCAACGCGAGCGAAAGATTCGCGTCCAACCCGCTCAATTCGGTGCGGTCGTAAATGCCGCCTAGCCCTTTGACGCTGAGCGTTGCGCTCGCCTCAGGAAGACCCTTGGCAGGCAGGTCGAGTTGACCCTGCCCCTGCAGCCTTCCAGTGCCCAGTTCCAGAACCTGCGGCCAGTCGGCGAGCGTGGCAGCCAGTGGGTTGCCCGCGCGCAGGAACAGCTCGGGAAGGCTCGCATTCAGCCGCGTCGCGCCGCTGGTCCAGTTGTGGTTGAGCGTCAGAGGGAGCGTGAGCCCGGCGTCGTTTTGCAGCGGGCCTTCGAGCGAAAGCTGTTCGCTTCCGGCAACGAGTTTGCCGCTCCATTGCCAGCCCATGGGACGCAGCGCCGGCTGCTGGAGCTCGGCGATCTTCAGGGCGGTCTGGCCGTTGATCGACAGTTCGTTCCACTGTTGGTTGTTGGAACTGACGGCGATAGCGAGACCGGATGGATCGAACTGCACCCTGTTCGCTACCAGATCGGTGCCACTGCTCAGACGAGCCAGCGAGATCTGCGACCCTTTTTCGAACTGGATGTTGGCGGCTTCCAGGGTGGCGCGGCCACGTAATCGCAGATCGGCTTCAAGGCCGGTCAAGGTCATTTCCCCCAATGAAAGCGCTCGGCCTTCAAGCGTCAGTCTGGTTTGCTCGAAGGACAGCGCATAGGGCGCGGCGGTTTCGAGCGCGATCAGGCTATCGAATGTGAGCGGCATGGCCCCGCTCGCGCTCAGGTGCATACGCAGCGGCAACGCAGAGGCCGATTCGGTGGCCGGCGCTGGCGTGATCTGCAGACTGATCGCGTCGGGTCGCAGCGGTGCCGGAAGGGCTTCGACCAGTGTGGTCGCCGGGCGCAGTTGCAGATCGGCGGTCAGTTCGGTAGGTAGCCAGATGCCACGGTTGGCTTCGGCGGTTGCATCCAATCGTCCCTGCAGTTGACCGATGCCGGGCACCGGCCAGGGTGCGGGCAGATGGCTCGACAGGCGCAGCTCGCCATCGAGCACACGCCATTCGCCCGTAAGGTCGTCGGTATCGATCCGCAGCGACCAGCCCGCGCCAATGCGCATCTGCTCCGGCAATTCGGGCAAAGCTGGCGGTGCGTGGGCCAGCCATTCGCCCAACCACTCCCGCAGCCAAGGCGCTTCCGGCAGCTCGCTCATGGCCAGCGTGCCGCGCCATTGTGTCGAGTCGGCCTCTGGCGTCAGCCGGTTTTGCATGGACAGACGCTGTTGGCCGTCCAGCTGCAATTGCAGATCGGCATGGGTGTCGGTGCCCTGTTCGTGGATGTCCAGCGTCAGTGCCAGCTGATGCGTGTCGTGATGCAGCTGCAGGTTCAGTGTGGCGGGTAGCATCTCGTCACCGGCGTGCTGCCAGCTCAGCTCGCCGTGCTCCTGACAGGTACCGCTGGCGCAGGGCAGGGTGGTGACGAGCGAAGCGATATGGCCGCTACGGGGCAACCAGGCCGCCCAGCGTTCCAGTTGCTGGCGGTTGGGCAGGGCGGTGGGTTCGCGCTCATCACTCGCGCTGGGCACCGGCTGCCACTGTACGTCGAGGTGATCGATGCGTAGCGACCGGAGCGGCAGTAGTCGCCACCAGTTCGCGATGCCGAGGCGCAAGTTATCGACCGTTACCGCGAACCGTTCGTCGGATGCGGTCTGCCTAACCAAGACAATTTGCCGCACGCGTAGCTGATCGGTCGACAGGCGCAACCCGTCGATGTCGAGCGTGACGATATCGAACTCGCGCTTGAGTTCTTGCCAGCGAAAGCCTCCGTAGACGGCGATGCCAAGAACCAGCAGAACCACTCCCGCGACCATCCAGCCCAGGACCTTGCGCCCCTTCGTCATGACTTATCCCGTTGTGATCGATGCCCAAGCATAAGCCGGTCATTGCGGGTATTGCGATGTGCTCCAACTGGCGACACCCGACGACCGGTCAGGCAGTACAAAGTTCCCCGTTAGCCGCTCGAACTTGCGCAAAAGCCGCTTGGGACGGGCTCTCGGCGGTTGCTGCCACAAACTTGTGCACATTCCGCGAGCGGGCTTGTCAAGCGCTTATGACAAACTGTCGCAAATCGTACGGGCGCATAGATCATTAATAACTTGCTGAAAAATAAGGAGATTTTCTACTGGTGAAAAAAACGCCAGTTTAACTGCAGCCCGCTAAACATAAGCGCTGGCGGAATTTGTAACCCGTTTGCTCACAGAGTTATCCACAGCTTTTGTGGATGAAATTTTTATGTGATCCGGATCGCCTTTCTGCAAATTTTGCAAGGCTTTAACTCTAGGAAAAAAGGAGTAGAGTGCGCGCCCTGTCCTCGAACCCCTTCGGTACCCATGAGAACGCGCTCCACCGCTTCGACGTCCGTCGATAGCCTATCAACGTCCCCGCGCTTGCCGTTGCGCATGGCGCTATGGCTGCTGGACAACCAGCATCTAGGACAAACCAAGAGTGTCAAACGAATCGCCGGTCGAATGCTCAAGCAGCCCGCGCGTGAGGGCGTGGTCGAAGCGCAGAGTCGGCTCGGGCGGCTGCTCTGCACCGACTGCAACAGCCAGCGCGATCGGCGCATCGGTTTCGAAATGCTGCGCCAGGCCGCCCGTGCCGGTGATTGCCAGGCGCAGCTGGAGCTGGGGCAACTGTATTGCCAGCCGCAGTACCGCGAGCTGAGCAAGGCCCGGCACTGGCTCGAGCAAGCTGCTGCGCAAGGTTCGGCTGAGGCTTCGAGCGCTCTGCAGCGCTTCCCCGCGAAGCGCTGACACAGGCGACCGGCATACGACGGCTGGCTATACTGCCCGGCAATTCAGCCGGAGCCGTTCATGCCTCTTGATCCCACTTATCTGTTCGTCGGGCTTGGTTCTCTTTGTGTGCTGTTGGCATCCGTGGCCGTCGCGTTGCAGCTTCGTCTTTCTCAGCGTCAGGCCGAACTCGCCTTGTTCGACGAGCGGCTGGCCCAGGCCACCATGGCGCAGGAAGGTCTGAGTGCGCAGCTCGAAACCAGCCGTCTGGCACATGCCGACCTCAGCGAGTCGCGCGCCGCGCTGCAGGCCGAACTCGCGGCGCTGCGCCGCGAAACCGAGTGGCTACAGACACAGCGCCTGGAATCCCGCGATGCGCTCAATGATCTGGAAGACGAGCGCGATGCGCAGCAATCCGAGCTGCGAGCCCTGAGCGCCGCTCATGCCGCCGTCACCGCGGAACTCAACGAACAGCAGAAGACCCACGAGCAGCGCCTGATCGATCTGCAGAGTGCTCGCGACGAGTTGCGCGCGCAGTTCGCCGAGCTGGCCGGGAAAATCTTCGAGGAACGCGAGCAGCGCTTTGCCGAGGCCAGCCACGAGCGGCTCGGGCAATTACTCGACCCTTTGAAGGAACGCATTCAATCATTCGAGAAACGTGTCGAGGAAAGCTACCAGAGCGAGGCGCGCGAACGCTTCTCCCTGGCCAAGGAGCTGGAGCGGTTGCAGCAGCTCAATCAACGTCTGGGCGACGAGGCGACCAACCTGACCCGCGCGCTGCAGGGGCAGAAGACTCAAGGCAACTGGGGCGAGCTGATTCTCGAGCGCGTGCTGGAACACGCCGGGCTGGAGAAGGGGCGTGAATACCACACGCAGGTCAGCCTGAAGAGCGCCGACGGCGAGCGCTTCCAGCCCGACGTGCTGATTCAGTTGCCGGGCGACAAGAAGGTGGTCGTGGATGCCAAGGTCAGCCTCACCGCTTATCAGGCGCTGACCTGTGCCGAGGACGAAGGCAGCCGCGCGCTGGCGCTCAAGCAGCACGTACTGTCGCTGCGCAGTCACCTGAAAGGGTTGTCGTTGAAGGATTACCAGCGGCTCGAAGGGCTGCAGAGTCTGGATTTCGTGCTGCTCTTCGTTCCGATCGAGGCGGCATTCGCCGCGGCGTTGCAGGGCGATCCCGAGCTGTTCCAAGAGGCTTACAGCAAGCACATCGTGATCGTCAGCCCGACTACTCTGCTTGCCACATTGCGGGTGATCGACAGCCTCTGGCGGCAGGAGCGGCAAAGCCAGAACGCCCGTGAGATCGCCGAGCGGGCCGGTGCGCTTTACGACAAGTTCGCAGCCTTCATTCAGGACCTGGACGAGATCGGCACGCGTCTGCAGCAATTGGACAAGGCTTTTATCGGCGCGCGCAACAAGCTCACCGATGGGCGTGGCAATCTGGTTGGCCGTGCCGAACAGCTGAAACTTCTGGGTGCGCGTGCGAGCAAGCGACTACCGGCCGATTGGCTCGAACGTGCCGGGGCCGAAACACCACTGGAAGCTGAGGAATAGCGGAGCTCGCCACCTCAGGCCGGACACAGCAGGCTTGGCCCCGGTGACTTCCTGCATGAGTTATCGCAATCGCTCAAGTCCAGCCGTCACGCTTTATTCTGGCCTCAATGCAAAGGCACGTGTCGGCTCATCAGTGCTCGCAGTGCGGCCGGCTTGACCGGCTTGGCAAGGAAGTCCAGCCCTGCCGCGTGAACCGCCGCGATCAGCTCTGGGCGTCCGTCGGCACTGATCACCACACCGGGCACTGGCTCGCCGAGGCGGGCACGCAGCCAGGCCATGACGTCCAGGCCGGTTTCGCCGTGGTCAAGGTGATAATCCACCAGCACCAGCTGAGGCCGGATATCGTCCTTCAGCAACGCCTCGGACTCGGTTCGGTTGCTGGCGGTCCATACCTGGCACCCCCAGCGTGAAAGCAGGCTTTGCATGCCAACCAGGATGCTGTCTTCGTTATCGATGCACAGCACCTGGATGCCGGTCAGTGCGGTCTGCTGTACTTCGGACTTGCCGTTGACCTTGGTCTGGCGGACTACGTTATTGGCGATCGGAACCGTCACGCTGAACACGCTGCCCTTGCCTGGCCAGGAGCGTACCGACAGCGGATGGTTCAGGACCTGGCAGAAACCGTCCGCAATCGCCAGGCCCAGCCCCAGGCCTTTTTCGGCGCGGGTCTGATGACTATCCAGGCGTTTGAATTCCTCGAAGATCACTTGCAGTTTGTCCTCGGAAATTCCCGGCCCGCGGTCCCAGACTTCCAGGCGCAGGGACTCGCCCTGCCGCCGCACGCCCAGCACTACGCGACCCTTGGCGTAGCGGAAGGCATTGGTTAGGAAGTTCTGCAGCACACGGCGCAACAGGCGTATGTCGCTGTCGACCCGTAGCCGGCTGCCATACACCTTGAAATCGACCGCCTGTTCGGCGGCCAGCATGGTGAACTCGGTACCCAGCGTGTCGAACAGCGTGGCCAGCGGGAATGGGTGGCGATCGGGCGTGATGCGTCCGTTTTCCAGGCGCGAAATATCCAGTAGATCCGAGATCAGGTCTTCAGCCGAGCGCAGCGAGCTGTCCAGATGGCGCACCAGATCCTGCGCTTCGCGGGGCAGGGCGTCGTGCTGGTGTGACAAGGCGGCGGAGAACAGCCGCGCGGCATTCAGCGGTTGCATCAGGTCATGGCTGACCGCGGCGAGAAAGCGTGTCTTCGACTGATTGGCCGCTTCGGCCGTGCTCTTGGCTGCGGTCAGCGCCTTGTTCAGCTTCGACAGTTCCTGGGTTCGCTCGATGACCCGTTGCTCCAGGCCTTCGTTGGCGTCCTTCAAGCCGCGTTCGGCTTCGCGGAAGGCGGTGATGTCACTGAAGCTCATGACGAAGCCGCCGCCGGGCATCGGGTTGCCGATCAGCTCGACCACTCGGCCGTTGGGGAACATCCGTTCGGAGGTGTGCGCGCGACCCTGGCGCATCCAGTACAGCCGCTTGGCCACGTGGGTGTCCGCGTCGCCAGGGCCGCAGAGGCCGCGCTCGGCGTTGTAGCGGATGATGTCAGCGATCGGTCGGCCAATGTAAACCAGCCCGTCCGGGTATTCGAAAATCTCCAGGTAGCGATGATTCCAGGCCACCAGTCGCAGCGACTGGTCGACCACGCTGATCCCTTGGGTGATGTTTTCGATCGCGCCCTGCAGCAGCGCGCGGTTGAACTGCAGCACCTCCGAGGCCTCGCCGACGATGCGCACCACGTCATCGACCTGCATGTCACGGCCCTCCAGCGCGGCCTTGACCACCGCGCGGGTCGAGGACGCACCGAGGACACCGGCGAGCAGCCGCTCGGTGTGGGCGATCCACTGGCCGTCGGCCTGTTGCCTGGGTGAAAAATCATGGCCATGACGGCGGGCGAAGCGCTGGAAGCTGAGCTCCGCGCGTTCGGCACCGACGAAGCGCGAAGCCAGCGAGAGCAGGTCTTCAACCTGCACGGCCAGCAGTCGGCGCGTGCTGGCGGTCGGGTGGATCTCCTGGCCGATGAAGCGGCTGGCCTGCCAGTGCTCGGCCACACGGGTTTGTGACAGGATCGAGACCCAGAAAAACAGCGTCGCATTGCCCACCAAAGACAGCGTCACGCCGAGCGTCAGCGCGCTGGCGCCGAACGGCAGCTCGGCGGTGTACATCCATTGCAGGCCGGGAAACATCTCCAGCGGCCAGCCGAGCAGCGGCAGAATCAGCGTGTAGACCCAGATCACCGCGCCTGCAGTGAGGCCGGCAAACACGCCGCGCCGGTTGGCCTGCTTCCAGTACAGCGCACCGACCATCGCCGGCGCCAATTGGGTCAGCGCGGCAAAGGCGATCTGGCCGATGGTCGCCAGACTGGCGCTGGAGCCGAGCAGGCGGTAGCTGACATAGGCCAGCAGCAGGATGGCAACGATGCTGATGCGGCGCACCGACAGCATCCAGTGCCGGAACACCTCGAAGGGCTGCTCGGCTTCCTTACGGCGCAACAGCCACGGCAGCAGCATGTCGTTGGACACCATGGTCGACAACGCCACGCTGGCGACGATGACCATGCCGGTCGCGGCCGAGGCGCCACCGATAAAGGCCAGCATCGCCAGCGCTGGGTGAGCTTCGGCCAACGGCAGGCTGATCACGAAGGAGTCGGGGCTGATTCCGCTCGGCAGAAGAAGTTGTCCGGCCAGTGCGATTGGAATGACGAACAGGGCGGCCAGCACCAGATACAGCGGAAAGACCCAGCGCGCCAGGCGGAAGTCGCGCGGCTCGATGTTCTCCACCACCGTCACGTGGAATTGTCGCGGCAGGCAGACGATGGCCATCAGCGCCACGGTGGTCTGTACCAGCATGGCCGGCCAGTTGACAGTTTCTTCCCAGAAGCCGGTCAGTTCTTTGGAAGCGTAAGCCTGATTGAATAGGTCGCCGAAACCGTCATACAGACCGAAGGTGACGAAGGCGCCTACGGCCATGAACGCGAGCAGCTTGACCAGGGACTCGAAAGCGATCGCCAGTACCATGCCGCGATGGTGCTCGGTGACATCCAGGTTGCGCGTGCCGAACAGCACCGTGAACAGCGCCAGCACCACGGATACGATCAATGCCGTGTCCTGCGTGCCGGAGCCAGCGACGGCCTCGCTGTGCTTGCCGATCAGCAGGTTCACACCGAGCACGATGCCTTTGAGCTGCAGGGCGATGTAGGGCAGCACTCCCACCAGGCAAATCAGCGTCACCACCACCGCCAATGTCTGCGATTTGCCGTAACGCGCGGCGATGAAGTCGGCGATGGAGGTGATGTTCTCCTGCTTGCTGATCATGATCATCTTCTGGATCACCTGGGGCGCCAGCAGCATCAGCAAGATGGGTCCGAGGTAGATCGGCAGGAATGACCAGAGCTGCTCGGCTGCCTGGCCAACGGCGCCGAAGAAGGTCCAACTGGTGCAGTAGACGGCCAGCGACAGGCTATAGACCCAGGCGCGTACACGCGGTGACATATGCGCGCGGTTTCGATCGCCATAGAACGCGATAGCAAACAGCACGGCCATATAGGTAAAGGCGACCAGCGCGATCAACCCACCGGACAATGACATGCAAACTCCAGACAGCAAATAAGTAGCAGGCTCCAGCCCGGCCGGTCGTCATGCCGAGCCGGGCTGCGCTTAGACGATAGCCGGTATAGCAGTACATTCGCACCGGCTGACCAAGGTCAGCCGGTGCGATGTGACTGTTTCAGGACCGGAATTACCGCTCGGGTGACAGCTCATGCTCGGCAAGTCTTGGATAACCGAAGGCTGCCGCTTGGTGATAGATGAATGTGTAAAGTTTCGCAGTAAAAGCGATCGGCGTGTGGCGGCTGCGACCATCGTCGCATGAGGCTGGTCGTCGCGGGCGCAACGGGCGAAAGTACCGGACTAGACAAATGCTGGCTTGACTGCGGCTTACTGCTGTGGTGGCTGATTCGGTGTGTCGGCACGCGCGTCCGGGCTGGCTTGTCCCCGTTGTCAGCTGACGTGGATGGCCGCTGGGCACTTACCGCCTGCGCCGTGATCACAACAAGCGTCGCCCATATAGGAGAATCTCGATGTTCACGCCGCGTCCGGTCACTTTGCAGCGAGGCGCCTTGCGCCTGGACCCGCTCGCAGAGGCCGACATCCCGGCCCTGGTGGAGCTCGCCGAGCGTAACCGCGACGAGCTGATCTACCTCAACGGGCCGCTACGCCCGGACTGGTATCGCTTCGCGCTCAACGAACAGCGTGACGGTCGCGCGGTGGCGTTCACCCTGCGCATGGCTGAGCGCATCATTGGGACGACTCGCTTTGCCGATTTCAATCCGTCGCTGCCGGCTGGCGAACTCGGCTGGACCTGGCTGGACAAGGCCGAGCACGACACCGGCCTGAACACCTCGATCAAATACCTGCTGCTCAAGCACGCCTTCGAAGAGTGGCAACTGGTACGTCTGCAGCTGAAGACCGCCGCCAGCAACCTGCGCTCCCAACGCGCCATCGAGAAGCTCGGCGCCCAGCGTGAAGGCGTGCTGCGCAACCATCGCCGCCTCGCCGATGGCCGCCTGGACGACACGGTGCTCTACAGCATCACTGATCGAGAATGGCCGGCAGTCAGAAGTGCCCTGGAAGCGCGGGCGACTGGCTGATCAGCCGAAAACATGCTTCGGCTGATGCGCTCCACAGTGCTCTATAAGCGTTGTTTGCTGGTTGGGCCATAGATCACAACTTATTCTGCTGGTGCGTGAAGAGGTCGGTGCCACGGATCAACCCAGTAGCTCAGGGCAACTCCTGGACCCGCTTTTAGCTCCCTCTCCCCTCCGGGGAGAGGGCTGGGGTGAGGGAAAGCGGCTCCGGCCAGCTCATTAGCCTCGCGAGAAGCACGCGCGTCGCCGTCAGGCGCCGACATAAGGTAATGTCTGCCGTTTCCGCAGGCGGTTCGTCTCGCGGTCATCAGCCCGTCTTCAAAATCCACTACGCTGCGACCGCGATGGCGGCGCGTAGCTCGTTATCGTTTGCGGTGCACACCTAAGGAGCCTCGATGTCCCGCTCGCAAGAGTTCTGGCACGGTTGCCGCGATATTCTTCCGTTGATCGTCGGTGCGATCCCGTTTGGCATCATCTTCGGCACGCTCTCCATCGGTGCCGGACTTTCGACCTGGCAGACCATCGGCATGTCAGCGCTGGTGTTCGCCGGCTCCGCGCAGTTCATTGCGATCACCTTGATCACTGGCGGCGTCGGTGCGGCCGTGGTGTTGCTGACGACATTCGTGGTCAACCTGCGCCATGCCCTTTACAGCGCGGCACTGCAGCCGTTCGTGCGACACCTGTCGAGCCGCTGGCGAGTGCCGCTGGCCTTCTGGCTGACGGACGAAGCTTTTGCGGTCATTCAGCACCGCTATGCCAGCGACGACGCGTCGCCGCACAAGCACTGGTTCTTCCTCGGCGCGGCCTTGACCATGTACCTGAGCTGGCAACTGGCGACGCTGGCGGGCATCGCCTTTGGCCAGGCAGTGCCGAACGTGGCCAGCTGGGGGCTGGATTTCGCCATGATCGCGACCTTCGTCGGCATCGCTGTACCGATGATGCGCACCCGCCCGCAGGTGGCGTCGGCGCTGGTGGCCGCCGCCGTGGCACTGCTGACCTGGGAGCTGCCCTACAAGCTGGGCCTGATCGCCGCGGCGCTGGCCGGCATCGTCGTTGGCGTCTGGCTGGAGCAGCGAGCCGAACGGCGAGCCGAACGTCATGCACGAAAGGAGGCGAACCCATGCAAATCTGGTTGCTGATTCTGGGCATGCTGGCGATCACCTTCGTGATTCGATACAGCTTCTTCGCTTGGCCCGACCTGCGCTTCCCGCGCCTGGTAGAGCAGGGCTTGCATTACGTGCCGGTGGCCGTGCTGACCGCCATCGTGGTGCCGGCGATGCTGATGCCGGAGGGCGAATGGGCGCTGGAGTGGGACAACGCCTATCTGCTGGCCGGCTTGCTGGCGATTCTCATCGCCGCGATCAGCCGCAACCTGCTGGCCACCATCGGCGGCGGGCTGTTGAGTTTCTTCCTTCTGCGTTGGGCGTTCGGGCAGCTGCCGCTGTGAGCGTTGGGGTGGATCTCGTGCCGGGCGAGCGTAACCGCGGAGGTTTCCGATGAGCCAGCATTCCCAGTTCCGCCTGCTCGGCACACGGCGCTTCCTGCCGTTCTTCGTGACGCAGCTGCTTGGCGCGTTCAACGACAATCTGTTCAAGCAGGCGCTGGTGCTCGCCATTCTCTACAAGCTCGGCACCACGGCCGACGTCAGCTTGTTGGTGAATCTTTGTGCGCTGCTGTTCATCCTGCCGTTCTTCCTGTTCTCCGCGCTCGGCGGCCAGTTCGGTGAGAAGTATGAGAAGGCCTGGCTGATACGCCGAATCAAGTTCGCCGAAATTCTGATCATGCTGGTCGGCGCCGTGGGGATGTTGCTGGGCAATCTGCCGTTATTGCTCGTAGTGCTGTTCTGCATGGGCACGCAGTCGGCGCTGTTCGGGCCGGTTAAGTATTCGATCCTGCCGCAACAACTGCATAGCGATGAGTTGGTCGGTGGCAATGCCCTGGTTGAAATGGGCACCTTTCTGGCGATTCTCGGCGGCACCATCACCGCTGGCGTGCTGATGTCCGGTGGCGATTACGCCATGCGGGTGTCGGTTGCCGTGGTGGTGCTTGCCGTGATCGGTTATCTGGCCAGTCGGAAGATTCCGTTTTCGCTGGCGGCGCTGCCAAGCCTGCGCCTGGACTGGAACCTCTTGCGCCAGTCGCTGCGGATCATGCGCCTGGGGCTGGGTCAGCAGCGTTCGGTGTCGCGCGCGATGGTGGGAAATTCCTGGTTCTGGTTCCTCGGTGCGGTCTACCTGACGCAGATTCCTGCGTTCTCCCGCGACCTGTTGCAGGGCGACGAGGGCGTGGTGACGTTGATCCTGGCGGTGTTCTCAATTGGCATCGCGCTGGGCTCGATGCTCTGTGAACGGCTGTCCCGGCATCGAGTGGAGCTGGGGCTGGTGCCGCTGGGTTCGATCGGCCTGACGCTGTTCGGCGTGCTGCTCTGGTGGCACGCGACGGGCGTGCCGGCAGCCAGTGAAATCAGGGATTGGGCGACGCTTCTGGCCGAGCCGCGGGCCTGGTGGGTGTTGATCGATATCCTCGGCCTCGGCACTTTCGGCGGGTTCTATATCGTGCCGCTGTATGCCTTGATCCAGTCGCGCACCGCGCTGGAGGAGCGCTCACGCGTGGTGGCGGCAAACAACATCCTCAATGCGCTGTTCATGGTGATTTCAGCGATCTTCTCGATCCTGATTCTGACCGTGGCCGGGCTGTCGATACCGCAGCTGTTTCTTGCCGTGGCGCTGCTCAACGTGCTGGTCGCCGGGTGGATCTTCAGCTCGGTACCGGAATTTGCCGTGCGCTTTCGGCTCTGGCTGCTGGGTGAGCGCAATCCAGCGCCCTGAACTCAGGGCGCTGAGTCGCTCGTTTCGGCGATGGGGTAGAAGCGACGGCGCACGCTCTGCATCTGCGCGTGTTGGCTCAGGCGTCCGCTGATTTCTTCGAGCGTTGCCGGGATTGGCCGCTCGCCGAGCAGCATTGGCTTCAGGCGGCTTTCGAACAATGCCCAGAAGCGCTTCATTTCCGGTACGTCGGGCATGATTTCTCCGGCCGCGGCCGAACGGTAGGTGTGCGCGATCAAGGGATCATGCTGCAGCGTTTCCAGCAGCTCCAGATTGGCTACCGCGCCCAGCGGCTTGTCGGCATCGATGCTACGAAGCCCATCTGCGGTGGTCAGGTAATCGTCGAGAAATCGCTGTGCCTGCTTCTGGTTCGGGCTGTGCGCATTGACCGCGGCGGCGATGACACCCACGAAGGGTTTGCCGGGATGGTTGGCATCGATGCCCGGCACGTCGGCGGCACCGAAGCGGAGCCCCGCGGCGCGCAACTCATTCCACACCCAAGGGCCATTGATCATCATCCCCAGTTCGCCTGCCTTGAACGCATCCATCATCCGGCCATAACTGGCTTCCGGTGACAGCACGCCGAGTTCGAGCAATTGCTGAATCTGCCTGAAGCCCGCAATCGCCCCGGCCGTGGCGATGCCCGGATCGTCGAAGTCATACAGACCGTTGCGCTTGCGCAAACTGTAGCCGCCGCTGCCGGCGATGATCGGCCAGGAAAAGTAGAGGTTGGCGTAGTCCCATTCGATTGCGCGCTTGCCCTGGGCGCGCAACTGTCGGTCCAGTTCGATCACCTCGCCCCAGGTGCGCGGCGGCGTTGGCACCAGGTCACGGTTGTAGATCAGGCTGACCACCTCGGTGGACAGCGGGTAAGCGTAGATGCGCTTGGCGACGCTGACGGCTTCCCAGGCGAAGGCCGGTGTGCGCTGCAGTGCGGCGGGGCTCGGGGACAACGCGGCCAGATGCCCGGCATCGAGCCAGGAGCCGAAGCGGTCATGAGCGAAGATGACGATGTCCGGTCCTTTAGCCGTATTGGCCTGACGGTCGAAGCGAGCGGCCAGGTCGTCCGGCGTGGCGACTTCGACCCTGATGCCGGTGTCGGCCTGGAAACGCTCGCCGACCTCGGCGACGCCGTTGAAGCCCTTGTCCTGATTTACCCAGACCAGCAGCTTGTTGCGTTCGAACGCAAGCGCGTTCCCAGACAGGCAGAGCAGAAGAAGCGAAAGCGTCGTGGCATTGAACAAAGCGATCATGGATGCCTCCTTGCATGACGGCACGCGGCGGGCCGTGCGCAGTTGCGCATCGCCAATCCGCACCGGTCCATGCCGGACGGCAGGCCGGTCCGCGACGTCCTTGTTGCGACGAAAAGGGTGACGAGGGATAGGCCCAGGCAGACGCGGCGCGATACCGGCGACAGCCTGGCGACCGATTCACTTGATCTCGATGCGCTCGAGCAGATAAGCCTTGGCCTCTGGATCGCCGATTCGTGCGGCCTCGTCGGCCAGGCGCAGCGCGCGTTCCAGGTCCTTCGCCGCCAATGCCGCATCGATGCCCTGGCGGTAATAGGCCTGGGTTTCGGGCAGTACCGCGGGCGCGGGTACTGATGGCAAATCGTTGCCCATCTCGCGACCGATGCTGTAAGCCGGCACATAGGTGTTGGCCTGTTGGCCAGCGACCTTGTCTTCGATCAGCACCATCTTGATCACCCCGGTGGGCGCATGCTGCGCCACTGGATCGGGAAGGCTGGGCGGCTCGTTGCCCAGCGCCTTGGCGTAGGCCTTGGCCGGGTGTTCAAGAGTGGTTTGGCCTTGTGTCTGCTGCTCGCCGGTGAAGAGCACCAGGTAGTACTCGTTGCCGGGGTTGTTCAGGTACGTGCGGTCGATGCGCAGGCGGGCATCCAGGCTGTCGCCTTTCAGGCCGGATGCGGGAGCGTAGGTGAAGTCGTCGGCGTCGAGCAGGCGCGTGGGGCGCAAGCGGCTATCGAGCAGCATGACGCTGGGGGCCAGTACGGTTTTGCCGGCCTGACTGTAGAGGCGAATCTCGAAGGACTTGCTGTCCTTGGGCAGGGCGAAGGCACGGAAGAAGCTCTTGCCGCTGTCGAAGCGGTAGGCCGGGGCCGTGGCGTCCAGCGTCACGTCACCGGAAAAATTCACGGGGATCGGTTGAAAGGGCAGGTCTTCGATCGCGTCGCAGCAGATCGGCGCGCTCGCCAGCGCCTGGCGGGCGTCGGTCATGGATAGCTCCAGCGGGGCGGGCGTGTGCGCCAGGGCATCCACGCGGCGCATGGGATCGCTGCCGCAACCAGTGACCAGAACGACGGCAAGGCCAAGCAGGGGAAATCGCAGATTGCTCATGGTGATACTCCAGTCGCCAATCAAAAAAGACCCCGACCAGCCATGGTCGGGGTAAACACACCGTCGAAAAACGGTGGGAGCGGAAAGTGAGAAGCGTTGCCCAGAGCCGGCGAGCGCAGCGGGAGGAGAGAGACCGCCGCACGCCGCCGACACTTAGGCGATTACCACCAGACCAATTACCACCAAGCTTCGGCCTGGACCCCGAAGGTCAGGCCATCGTCGTCGCCCGCGTCGATGGATTCGCTGGCGGCCTGATAGCGACCGCCGTCCCACTGGGCGTAGGTGGCGAACACGCGGATCTGCGGACGTGCCCAGAAGCTGCGGCCTGCTGACCACTGCTGGGCGAGGGTGAGCTTCTTGAGATCGCGGCTGCGCTCGCCATCGGCCTGCGGGTCGACGCGGTCATAGCCGAATTCCAGCGCGGTGCTCATGGTGTCGTTCCACTTGTAGACCGGACGCACGCCGAAGGAGAGCCATTTCTGGCCGGAATCGTTGTCGAAGTCGCGGTCTTCATAGATCTGCACGTACATCATTTCGATGTTGTCGGTGATGCCGACTACGCCCTGGTTGACCAGGCGCAGCATGTCGCCATCACTGTTGCCGGTGCTGTTTCGACCGCTGCTGCCGATGATGCCGTCGGTGCCGTACTGAACCGCCAACTTGTTGTAGCCGCCAAACCAGCTGGCCTGGGTGTGTTCGAGGGTGACCAAGTGACCTTTCTGGTCGGTGTAGCCCGGGTCGCTCTCCTGCTCGTCGGTGAGGTTGGCCTTGCCGTAGTCATAGCCGATTTCGAGCTTGCCGTTGGGGTTGACATCGATCTCGGCCAGACGGAAGTCGAGTGTGTCGTTGGCGATGTTGGTGCCGGTGCCCGAACCCTGGTAGGTCCAGTCGCCGTCGGTGTTGCGGATCCAGGCGATGCTGGCCTTGGCGAAGCCCAGGTCGATGTCTTCGATACCGGCGCCGGGACCGGATACGTCCCAGTAGTAGTAATCGTTGATGTGTACGTCGTGGCGCTTGTAGTAGCGCTTGCCGGCCCAGATATCGGCGCCGGGCAGGCTCGCGATCAGGTTGTGGCCGACCACGTTGAACTGGCGAATGGCGACATCACCGCCTTCATCGAAGGGGTTGTTGGCACCGCCATTGGTGTCCGTGCGGGTCGCTTCCCAGTCGTTAGCCTGGCGCGAGTTGTAGGCGATCATGCTGTCGACGTAGAAGCTCTGCTCGCCTTCCTTCCAGACTTCCTGGCCCAGCCCGATTTCGGCATAGGTTTCGCACTCATTGCCGAGGCGATATTTGGCCGGCGCGCCGGCAGCCTGGAAGCACGCCTGATCGCCACCGCCTGCGGTGGCGCCGACACCGGAGCGCAGGTAGCCATGAAAATCCACCGCATGGCTCGGCATGGCCGCCAATATGGCGGCGCAGAGCAGGGTGGGTTGCAGAAGACGTTTGGATTGTTGCGGGTTCATCGCGAAAGTCCTTTGTTCTTGTTGTTGGGCAGTGCGGCGGCCAAGTACTGCCAGCCGTGGCGCCAACATCGCCCCGGTCGTATCCGGATCGGGCTGGCGGTGACGAAAGCCTGCGGATCGGCGACGTTCGCAACATCCTCCCGGTGGTTTTTTTTAGAGGCGGAGCGGCGGGGCGTAGCGGGGGATGAGGGGCGGCGGTGGGCACATCGGTGCGCATTACGCCTGGCCACTAAGCCTGGAAAAAAGCGCGGGGGGAGGTATGGCGATGCCGTCTGGCGCGGCAGTCTGGCCTGGCAGGTGGTGTTGGCAACGCCGTCTGCGCCCTGTCATCCGGGGAGCTGGTTCCCGTAGTCGGGTGCTCACGACAATTACAAAAAGTGGAGCTACTTCGATGAAACATTCTTTATATCCTGCCCGCCTGGCCCTGGCGGTTTCTTCTCTGCTGCTGACCCTGGGCACCGCTCAGGCAGCCGATCTGGCCGGCAAGAGCCCTGCTGGGGTCCGTTATCATGGCGGCGACGAAATCATCCTTCAGGGCTTTCACTGGAACGTCGTCCGCGAGTCGCCCAATGACTGGTACAACACCCTGCGCAGCATGGCACCGACGATTGCCGCTGACGGATTCAGCGCGATCTGGATGCCGGTGCCCTGGCGCGACTTCTCCAGCTGGAGCGATGGCGCCAAGTCCGGCGGCGGCGAAGGCTATTTCTGGCACGATTTCAACAAGAACGGCCGTTACGGCACCGACGCCCAGCTCAAGCAGGCCGCCGCCGCGCTGAACAATGCCCAGGTGAAGGTGCTTTACGACGCGGTGCCCAACCACATGAATCGCGGCTACCCGAACAAGGAAATCAACTTACCGGCCGGCCAGGGCTTCTGGCGCCACGACTGTAGCGATCCGGGCAACTACGCCAACGATTGCGACGACGGCGACCGCTTCATGGCCGGCGACTCGGACCTCAGTACGGCGCACCCGCAGGTCTACGGCATGTTCCGCGACGAGTTCGCCAACCTGCGCAATAACTACGGCGCCGGCGGCTTCCGCTTCGACTTCGTCCGTGGCTACGCCGGCGAGCGGGTCGACAGCTGGATGAGCGCGGCGCATGACAACGCTTTCTGCGTCGGTGAACTCTGGAAGGCGCCGGCCGAATACCCGAGCTGGGATTGGCGCAATACCGCCAGCTGGCAGCAGGTGATCAAGGACTGGTCCGATCGCGCCAAGTGCCCGGTGTTCGATTTCGCCCTGAAAGAACGCATGCAGAACGGCTCGATCGCCGACTGGAAGAACGGGCTCAACGGCAACCCGGACGCGCGCTGGCGCGAGGTGGCGGTGACCTTCGTCGACAACCATGACACCGGTTACTCGCCGGGGCAGAACGGCGGTCAGCACCATTGGGCGCTGCGTGACGATCTGGTCCGCCAGGCCTACGCCTATATCCTCTCCAGCCCCGGCACACCGGTGGTGTACTGGTCGCATATGTACGATTGGGGCCACGGCGATTTGATCCGCCAGCTGATCCAGACTCGCCGCGCTGCGGGTGTGCGCGCCGATTCCGCGATTCAGTTCCACAGTAGTTATTCCGGCCTGGTGGCGACCGTCAGTGGTACCGCTCAGACGTTGGTGATCGCCCTCGGATCGAATCTGGACAATCCCGCTCAGGTCAGCAGTGGCAGCTTCAACCAGGCGCTGAATCAGGACAACGGTCAGCTGCGCATCTGGACGACTGGCAGTACGGGCGGGGATGACGACAACGGCGGTGGCGACGATGGCAGCGTGGTCAGCGTTAACTTCCGCTGCGATAACGGCGTGACCCAGATGGGCGACAGCGTTTATGCCGTGGGTAATGTCAGCCAGCTCGGCAACTGGAGCCCGGCCAACGCGGTGCGCCTGACCGATACCAGCGCCTACCCTACCTGGAAAGGCACCATCGCCTTGCCGGCCGGGCAGACGGTGGAATGGAAATGCATCGTACGCAACGAGGCTGACGGCACCGTGGTACGTCAGTGGGAATCGGGCGGCAACAACAGCGTCCAGGTTGCCGCCGGGGCGAGCACTAGCGGCTCGTTCTGAGTCGGACATCATGGTGGGCTGAAGCCCACCCTACGGGATGGGATCGCACTGTAGGGTGGGCTTTAGCCCACCGATTCAGGCTCGACCGCACGGGTAGGCTGGGCCGGGCGGCGCTCCGCTTCAGCCCACCGAGGTAATTACGCCCACCCACTCCTCCCCGTCGATAACGCTCGGGGAGGATGTTCGAACAGGCAGCCCGGATAATCCTGACGCGACAACAAAAAGCCATCGCGTTTCGCTGTCGCGTCAGGAGCTCACATGTCCGCCCATCCCCGCTTTTCCGTCCTTCGGCTCGGTTTTCTGCCACGGCTGTATTTGCTGATCGCTGCGCTCGTGGCGTTGCTGATGCTCGTGGCCGGGACCAGTCTGGTCGCCGTCACCCGCCTGCAGGGCAATGCCGAACAGATCTCGACCACCGCTTCTCGCTTGCTGGTCAGTGAGAGCTTCTTCAGTACGCTGCAGAGCCTGACCCAGAACCTCTCCGATGCTCTCGCCGAAGACCGGCCGGAGCAGCTGGACGCCTTCGTCACGCGGCACCAGAAGCTACACGAAAGGACAGTGGAGCTGTTGGAGCAGCTCGACGGCCTGACGCCGGGGCATACCGACGCCAAACAGCGATTGAGCGACATGCTGCCGGAGCTCAATCGCCGTAGCCTGGCACTGATCGACGCGCATCGCGGCCTGCTCGAGCGTGTCGACCGCAATGCCGTGGCGCTGCGTGATCTGCAATTGCAGTTCTCGCGACTCAAGCAGGATCTGTTGCAGGCTCAGTTCGTCACTGGCGACGACCTGGCGGCCTATTCGATCAAGCAGTTCATCATCCCGTTTGAGCAGATCGAGGCCCTGTTATTCGACGCGATCGGCGCGGCCTCTACACAAAAGCTCGACGAAGCCCGAGCGAAGATCGCCGAACGCCTGCCCGACCTGCAGAAGAAGCTCGACAACGTGCTGATGGACCTCGCCCCGCATCAGGACAGCCGAACCGACTACGCGCACAGCTTCCGCCCGCCATTCGAGGATATTCAGCGACAGGTGGATACCGCTGGTTCGGGCGCGGTAGGTCAGTATTACGCCTGGCTCCGCGACAAGCAGGCCAACCGGCAGCAGAAGGCCCAGCTCAACGCCTTGCAGCGCCAGGCGCGGGACGACATCGGGACGCTTATCGCCAGTGCTCAAGAGGCCAGCAACGAGCAGTTAGCTCTGGCCGCCGAGACCTACCAGCATGGCGTCACCCGCCTGTTACTGATGGCGGGGCTGTCAATCGGGCTCGCACTGTTCATGGGACTGTGGCTGAGCCGTACCATGCGCGCTGCGCTCGGTGCCGTCACTGGCACCCTGCAGCATCTGGCTGCCGGAGACCTGCGCGGCCAGTGCGACTACCGTCGACCTGATGAATTCGGGCGTGTCAGCGAACACGTCAACCGGGTCGCCGGCAACATGCGCGACGCGCTGGCGCAGCTCGGGCGCAACGCCGACGAGCAGGACGAGATTGCCCGGCGTAATGCCACAGCGTGCGGCCAGGCACGCGCCGGGCTGGAGCAACAGCGCAGCAGTATCGGAACGCTGGTCGCCAGCCTGACCGAACTGGAAACCAGCTTCGGCGAGGTTGCCCAGCACGCCGGTGAGACGGCGGCACGGGTCGGCAGCGTCGAGGGACTGACCCGACAGGGCAGCCAGCTGATGGCCGAAACCCGCGAGAACACCGGGGCATTAGCGCAGCAACTCGAGGCGAGCGTCGCCGAGATCTCCAATGTCGAGGCCCTGAGCGAGCAGATCGGGCAAATCCTTGATGTCATCCGCGGGATCGCCGACCAGACCAATCTGCTGGCGCTCAACGCGGCCATCGAGGCGGCGCGTGCCGGTGAGCAGGGGCGTGGTTTCGCCGTGGTCGCCGATGAGGTGCGTGGCCTGGCCCAACGCACGGCGCAATCCACTGGTGAAATCCAGCAGCGCATCGAGAGCCTGACGCAAGGCATCGCATCGGCGGTGCAGTCGGTGGAGAAGAGCCGCGCGCAGATGCAGGGCAATCTTGACCAGGTCGGCGAGGCCGATCATTTGATGCAGGACATCCGCCGGCAGGTCGAGCGCATCGCAGTAATGTCGCGTGAGATCGATTCAGCCACCGGCCAGCAGCGCCTTGCGGCTGAGGAGGTTTCGCGCGGCATGCATGCGATCGACTCGGCGGCTGAGCAGAATATGGGAAGCGTCGTAGCGATTAGTGAAAGCAGCGACCGCCAGGCACGCATGTCCGCCGAACAGCAGGCGCTTTGCGCGCGTTATTACACGTGAGGGTCATCCGAACGTCGATCCATCGGGCGAACAAGTTCGCCCCTACAGGGTCAGCGCTGCGTAAGGGCTGCCAAGCGATGCAACACATCGTAGGGCCGAATTTATTCGGCCATCAGCCACGCCATCGGGCGAATATATTTACCCTTACGGGAATTGATCCCGCCCGTGCGCGCTTTCGATGTCTGCGTCCTCTAAGCGCGTGGTACCTGCCAGCCGATGGCTTGCGCTTCGGCGCGGTCAAGCTGATCCAGCAGTTCGTTGCGTCCTTCGGCCCGCTCGATCGCCAACGCTCCACAGGCGACAAGATCGAAGTAACGGGCGGCGGCGGTATCCCTGAGCCAGGCGAGCCGCTGCAGCGTGAGCGGTGTGCAGGTCTGGCCGTCGAGGTCATCGGCGAGATCGAGACGGTGCGAGCGCCAGGCTTCACGCAGATAAAGCGCCTCGGCCGAGCCGACGAGTGCCGTCTGCCAGGTGCGGATGATTTCGCCGATCCGATCCAGCACGACGGTATCCGCGCCTTGCCTCTTCAATTCGGCGTGCCAGCGTAGATAGCGGTCGAGCGCGATCGATTTCTCCAGGCGGAAGGCAGCCAGTGCGCGGTTGCCGCCGGCCTGTTCCTGTTCCAGAAGCCAGGCGAAGAACTGGCGTGTTTCGAACCGTTCGACCGGGTGGAACCCCGGCGCGGCGAGGCCGTCGCTGTTGAATTCGCGCAGCGGATCGAAGCGGTACATATAGCCGAAGTCGAACAGGCGGATCCGGCCATCGTCCAGCACATTGCCTGGACACAAATCCCATTCGAACAGGCCGTGCGAGGCGAGGGTGATGACGGTATCGAACAGGTCGCCCAGACGCGTTTCGTCCCACTCGGCGACCTGCTCGCCCTCGATCCAGGGAGATAACAGCACGCCACGGCGGAAGCTCGCATAACAGGTGTCGACGATTCCGCCCAGGCGTTCGGCCAGCTCGGGACGTGCCTTCAGCGCCTGAAGGTCGGCCCGTCGCTGCACCTCGTTGAGAAAGGAGGTCTGGCCGTCGGCGTTCTGTACCAGGCAACGCTCGCGGGCGCGTTTGAGCGTCCAGCTCTGGCCCTGCGCCTCGATCCGGTAGACATGCGCGGTGAGGCCGCCAGACAGTTCGCGGCTGACATAGGCTTCTCTGCCGTCGGTAACCGCCAGAATCGACGGTGGCAGCGGGCAATCTTCGGGCCTCCCGATTTCCAGCTCGGCACCGCTCGCGACGAAGGCCAGCTGCGCCTGCTGCCGGGTGTTCAAGGTTGCATTCATTTGAGCGCTTCCGGGTGTGACGCGTCGTATCGATATAGGGAGACGGCGAACCAGGTCAGCGGCCGACCGAGGCCCCGGCCTGCACCACGACTACGCGGTCTTCACCCAGCGTCCGCGAAAACGCATAAGGCTCGGTGGACAGCCGCTCGTGCCGCCCGGCGCCGATAGCCGGATGCCGTGCGCGGAACTGGCCGAGCACGCGCCAATGGCTAAGCAGTTCGTTGATCTCCGGCTGCGATTGCTGCACCCAGTTCATCGACGAGCGCGTACCCTGGAAGGGGTCGGAGCCAGTCGGGCCAAACGGCCTGGCCGTCTCGTCGCCATAGAAGATCTGCACCGCGCCGGGTGCCAGCAACAAGGCGTTGGCCAAACCGCGCTGCTTGCCCAGGCTCTCACCGGTTTGCTGGAAAAATAGGGCCGTGTCGTGCGACGAGGCGTAGCTCATGAAGTTGTGCTCGGGATGCTCGGCCAACAGCCGGGCGTAATCGGCGTAGGTCGGCTCGGCCTTGGCCAGGCATTCGCTGGCCGCCGGTGCCGCTTCGGTTTGGAAGGCGAAGTTGATCAGCGCATCGAAGCCGTTGTCGCGGTACAGGCTGGTCTGCGGCCCGTGGCCGAACACCTCGCCGACCATCCAGAACGGCGTGCCGGCGAAGGGGTCGTCCGGGTTCGCGACTGACCAGTCGGCGCGGGCACGATCGGCGGCTTTGCGCAGCTCGGCCCAAGCGCCGGGCTCGACATGCTTCACCGTGTCGGCACGAAAGCCGTCGATACCATATTCACGCACCCAGTCCGTGAGCCATTCGATCAGGTAGTCGCGCACTCGGTAGTCTTCGCGGGCCACTGCGCCGGTCGGCTGCTTGTGCTGCATGAAGACTGGCAAGTCGACGGGCTGATCGCTCTCGGTCTTGAAGTCGGGCAAAAAGCTCAGCGAGCCCTTGACCGCATCGACCACGGCGCTCGGCGGCTGGTCGTAATCGCTAAGGCCTGCACGCACCCAATCCTTTCCCCACCAACGGACCCAGTCCGGGTGCTGGTAGTCGACCAGGTTGTGGTAGGCGTGCAGGTTCTCGTAAGGCTCGGGCTGCCAGTCAGTCCAGCGTTCGGGCAGGTACTGCGCCATGCCGTCACGCAGCCCGCCGAAGCCGAAGGTTTGCATGTCCGCCAAAGTCGAATAGCCGGGGTGGTTCATCACCACGTCGAACAGGATGCGGATGCCGCGCGCGTGGGCCTCGGCCATCAGCTCGCGCAGGTCGGCCTCGCTGCCCATGTTGGCGTCCAGTTCGGTGAAATCGAGCGCGTAGTAACCGTGGTAGCCGTAGTGGCGGAAGTCGCCCTTGTCGCCGCCGCCGACCCAGCCGTGGATCTGTTCGTAGGGCGCGGTGATCCAGACGGCACTGACGCCCAGCTCCGCGAGA
This sequence comes from Stutzerimonas stutzeri, assembly GCF_024448955.1. Classification (GTDB taxonomy): domain Bacteria; phylum Pseudomonadota; class Gammaproteobacteria; order Pseudomonadales; family Pseudomonadaceae; genus Stutzerimonas; species Stutzerimonas stutzeri_AQ. Next base: position 46,429 of record NZ_JAMOIH010000001.1, on the reverse strand, counting down.
TAGTCCAGCTTGCCGGTCAAGCCTTTCAGGTCGCCACCATGGAAGGTGCCGATCTCTTCTTTGCCGTCGGGCTGGCGCCCGTAGCTGTTGTCGTTGGACGGGTCACCATTGGCGAAGCGGTCGGTGACGACGAAATAGACGGTCGCGTTGCGCCAGTCATGGGCGGCGTTTGCCGGGGCGTTGACGGCTTCCAACAAGAGCAGGCCGTCGCTGCCGGCTGCGGGCGTCAGCGTAACGCGCCCGTCTCGAACCTGGGCCGTCTGACCGCTGTAGGCGTCGCGCACGTGCTCGCCTTCTGCAAAGACTTCACCGACGCTGACCGTTATCGGCCCGCCGCTCCAGACCGGACAGGTAATGGCAGGCTCCGACGGTTCGGCCTCTTTGATTGGCAGCAGGCGCAGGCTGGCATCTTCGCCAAGCTCGGCGATCAGGCGATAACGGCCGGCTGCTGGAACGTTGAAGCGAAACGCGCTGTCTTTGCCCAGCGCCTGTTTGCGGAAGAGCGCCAATGGCAGTGTCTTGCCGGCGCCGGGTGTGCCCAGCTCAAGCTCGCCGGCGGGTAATGCCAGCTCGGCGCTGTAGCGTTCCGGCTGCATTTCGCTCCAACGCAGGTGAAGCGGTTCGTCGTCGATGCGGGCGGTGAGGGTCGGCTCGGCCAGCACAAGCTGAACGGGTAGGGCGAGGCCAAAGGCTAGATGACAAACAGACGTCCGGCGGTGCATGGTATCGATCCGTTTTGTTGTTTTCGAAGCATTTAACACCCTGCTGTCAGCAAAGTGCAGGCGTAACGCGAGCTTTTGCAGGCGGATTTTTTTGCCATATCACCCACTCATCTACGCCCCGTCTCTACGCCCTCGCTGACTACGCTGGGGAGGATGTGCGGCCGAGGAGGCTGGTCGAGTATTCAGGGACTGCAAATGCCCAAGGGCTGCAGATGTGGGATCAACAATAAGAAGCCACGAGGAACAAAGTATGAGCAAGACGCTGTGGGGTATGGCCGCAATCGGCCTGGCGGCAACCTTCAGTCTCCCATTGCCGGCCATGGCGGCGATCGAAGAAGGCAAGCTGGTCATCTGGATCAACGGTGACAAAGGCTACAAAGGGCTGGAGAAAGTCGGCGAGAAGTTCACCGCCGAAACCGGCATTCCGGTCGAAGTAGCGCATCCGGACAGCGCCACCGACAAGTTTCAGCAGGCCGCCGCGACCGGCAACGGCCCTGACATCTTCATCTGGGCGCACGACCGCATCGGTGAGTGGGCCAAGAGCGGCTTGATCACCAAGATCACGCCGAGCGAAGAGACCAAGGGCGAGATCGCCGATTTCGCCTGGAATGCGGTGAGCTACGACAGCGCGCTGTGGGGCTATCCGATCTCGGTGGAAACCATCGGCCTGATCTACAACAAGGCGATGGTCGCTACCGCGCCGAAGAGCTTCGACGAAGTCTTCGCGCTCAACGAAAAGCTCGCTGCCGACGGCAAGCGCGCCATCCTCTGGGACTACAACAACACCTACTTCACCTGGCCGCTGCTGGCTGCCAACGGCGGCTACGTGTTCGAGAAGACCGACGGCGGCGTCAATGTCAAATCCACCGGCGTCAACAGTGCCGGCGCCAAGCAGGGCGCCCAGGTACTCAGCGATCTGGTCGAGAAGGGTGTGATGCCCAAGGGCGCTGACTATAGCGTCGCCGAAGCGGCCTTCAACAAGGGCGACTCGGCAATGATGATCAGCGGCCCCTGGGCCTGGAGCAACATCGAGAAGAGCGGCATCGACTTCGGTGTGGCGCCGATCCCGGCGATCAATGGCGAGCCCGGCAAGCCCTTCGTCGGCGTCACTGCCGCGACGCTCAATGCGGCCAGCCCGAACAAGGATCTGGCGGTCGAGTTCCTAGAGAACTACCTGCTCGATGTCGAAGGCCTGAAGACCGTCAACGCCGACGTGCCGCTGGGCGCGGTGGCGAACCAGGCGTACATGCAGGAACTGTCGTCCAATCCGCACATCAAGGCCACCTTCGAGAATGCGCAAATGGGCGAGCCCATGCCGAACGTTCCGGAAATGGGCATCTTCTGGTCGTCCATGGCGGCCGCGCTGACCAACATCACTTCGGGCCGGCAGACTGTCGACGCCGCCCTGGACGATGCCGCCAAGCGCATCACCCGATGAAACCGTCACCGGCCGCCCTGTCGCGGCCGGTGATCTATTCTCAGGTTAGAAAGGTTCCCCGCTGTGAATGCCCTCGCTGAGTTGCCTGGCCCTGCCATGAATATCCGTTCCAAGACGCTTCATCCCACGCTGCGGGCCGGGGTGCGCTGGCTGGTCTGGCTCACCTTCAATGCCTTCGCGCTGTATCTGGTCGTGGCGCTCTATGCCCAGCAGCAATTGGCATTCGCGATGCTCGGCCTGGTTGTTACCGGGCTGGCCAGCTATGTGTTCATCAATCGGCGTGCCTACGCCCACCGCTACATCTACCCGGCGGTGGCGGGCATGCTGGTGTTTGTCATCTTTCCGTTGCTGTACACGGTGGGCATCGGCTTCACCAACTACAGCGGCAGCAACCTGCTGAGCCAGAAACAGGTGCAGCAGTACCATCTGAGCCAGACCTACCTCGCTGGCGAGCGCTACCGGTTCAGCCTGCACGCGAGCCCGGACGGTGAGCGTCTGCGCGTCGACAAGGGTGAGCAGGGTGTGTTCGTCAGCGAGCCGCTGACGGGCGAGCCGAACGCCGAAGAACCGCTGGCCATGCGGCGGGCCGAGGATGTCGCCGACCTTGGTCAGGCACTACCCCTGCGTGACGTCATCCAGCGCCGTGACGAGTTGCAGCAGTGGGTGATGCGCGGCCCGGACGGCCATCTGCTGCGCCTTTATGGCCTACGTGAAGTGGCGGCGGTGGAGCCGCTCTACCGCGAGGGCGAAGACGGCGTGCTGATCAACAACAAGAGCGGCGAGCGCCTGACGCCGGACCTGGACATCGGCTTTTACGTCGACAGCGCCGGCAAGGCGCTGGCGCCGGGCTTCACCGTGTTTGCCGGCTTCGACAACTTCGCCAAAGTGCTGACCGACCCGAGCATCCGCCAGCCGTTCCTGCAGATCTTCGTCTGGACGGTGTGCTTCGCCGCGCTGACGGTGGTCTTCACGCTGGCTGTCGGGCTGGTGCTGGCGAACCTGCTGCAGTGGGATCTGGTGCGTGGCAAGCCGTTCTACCGGGTCATGCTGATCCTGCCGTACGCGGTGCCGGCATTCATCTCGATCCTGGTGTTCCGCGGGCTGTTCAATCAGAACTTCGGTGAGATCAACCTGCTGCTCGACAGCCTGTTCGGCATGCGTCCGGACTGGTTCAGCGACCCGACCCTGGCGCGCAGCATGATTCTGATCGTCAACACCTGGCTCGGTTATCCCTACATGCTGCTGCTGTGCATGGGCCTGTTGCAGGCGATCCCGCGCGACCTTTACGAAGCCTCGGCGATGGACGGCGCGACGCCGCTGGACAACTTGCTGAAGATTACGCTGCCGCTGTTGATCAAGCCGCTGGCACCGCTGCTGATCGCCAGCTTCGCCTTCAACTTCAACAACTTCGTGCTGATCACGCTGCTCACCCGCGGCGGGCCGGACATCCTCGGCGCGACCACGCCGGCCGGGACCACCGATCTGCTGGTCAGCTACACCTACCGCATCGCCTTCCAGGATTCCGGACAGAACTTCGCCCTGGCCGCCGCCATCGCCACGCTGATCTTCATCGTGGTCGGCGCCATGGCCTGGCTGAACCTGAAACTCTCGAAAGTGAAAGTATGAACGTTCGTAAAAACACTCTCGCCTACTGCGGCTGCCTCCATGTGTCCGCTGCTGACGTTGCGCCACGCAAAAAACGGCGTCATTTGGAATCGCCAAACTCCCCCGTTTTTTGCGTAACGCGCCTTGCCGCGAACTCGTTGAGACAACCTCGCGACGGCGCTCGCAGTTTTCGCAAACTTTAAGGAGACCGGACATGGCCATGGTTCAACCGAAATCCGTCAAGTACCGCCTCTGGCTGACGCACGCCGCGCTGCTCGGCTTCATCGCGCTGATCGTGTTCCCGCTGCTGATGGTGGTGTCGATCTCCTTCCGTGAAGGTAACTTCGCCACCGGCAGCCTGTTCCCGGACAATCCGACGCTCGAACATTGGTCGCTGGCTCTCGGCATCCCTTATACCCACGCGGACGGCTCGGTGACCAACCCGCCGTTCCCGGTGCTGTTGTGGCTGTGGAATTCGGTGAAGATCGCGCTGATCAGCTCGGTGCTGATCCTCATGCTCTCGACCACCAGCGCCTACGCCTTTGCGCGCATGCGCTTCGGCGGCAAGGCGCCGATCCTCAAGGGTATGCTGATTTTCCAGATGTTCCCGCCGGTGCTGTCGCTGGTGGCCATTTATGCGTTGTTCGATCAGCTCGGCCAGCACGTCAGCTGGCTCGGGGTGAATAGCCACGGCGCGGTGATCGTCGCTTCGCTGGGCGGCATGGCGCTGCACATCTGGACCATCAAGGGTTACTTCGAAAGCATCGATGGCTCGCTGGAAGAGGCGGCCATCGTGGATGGCGCGACGACCTGGCAGGCGTTCTTCCATATCCTTCTGCCTATGAGCGTGCCGATTCTCGCGGTGGTGTTCATCCTCTCGTTCATCACCAGCGTGACCGAATACCCGATCGCCTCGGTGCTGCTGATGGATGTGGACAAGCTGACCCTGGCCGTTGGTGCGCAGCAGTATCTGTATCCGCAGAACTACCTATGGGGCGACTTCGCCGCAGCGGCCGTGCTGTCCGGGCTGCCGATCACTGCAGTATTCCTTTATTGCCAGAAGTGGATCGTTGGTGGGCTGACGGCAGGCGGAGTGAAGGGTTAGGATCCGTTCCGTTTAAGCGCGCAACAGTGAACGGAATCGAGGGAGACGATATGAATGCCGCAACGCCTGCACCGCTGCCGCTGATACCTGCGAAAATGAAGATGCCGCCGATGCCGCGCGGGCTGCTGGCGCGGCCAAGATTGGACGAATGGTTGCAGCGCCTGGGCGAGGTGCGTCTGGCGGTGTTGCAGGCGCCCAGCGGGTTCGGCAAAACCACCCTGGCCTGTCAGTGGGCGGGCAGCTTCGATGGACGCGTCGCCTGGCTGCAGCTGCACCCCGGCGACAACGATCCGCTGCAGCTCGGCCGTTATCTGCTGCACGTGTTCGATGCGCAGCTGGAACACGGCTGCCCGCGCAGCCTGCTGTTGGCCGAGCAGGGCAGGGAAGTCTTCGACACCCTGCTCACGCACCTACTGGCGGAACTCCCTGGCGAGCATGAACCGCTGCTGCTGGTACTGGATGACTTTGAGGTGCTGCACAACGCTGAAGTCATCGCGGCCCTGCGATTTTTCCTACGCAACATGCCGGCGTGGATAACGCTGCTGGTGTGCAGTCGCGGCCTGCCCGAACTGGGGGTGGCGGACTTGCGCGTCAAGCATCAGCTGCTCACGGTGGATACCCAGCATCTCGCGTTCGAGACCGACGAGGTGCAAGCGCTCCTCGGGTTGGGCTTGCCGGTGACGGTCAATCGCGAGCAGGTCGAGCGCCTCAATCGGCGTATCGGCGGCTGGCCTTGTGCGCTGCAGCTGGCCTTGCAGGAAGTGCAGACCGGGCGCGGCATGGACCTGTTTCTGGAGAACCTGCAGCTCGGGCATCCCTACATTCGTGACTACATGCGCGAGCAGGTAATGGACCGGCTGAGCGCATCGACGCTGGATTTTCTCCAGGCCACCTGCCTGCTAGACCGCTTCAACGCCTCCCTGGCCAATCACCTGACCCAGAACAGCAACGCCCGCGACATGCTCGAACAGCTGGATCGCGGTGGCCTGTTCCTGTTGCCGCAGGACGGCCTGCGCCAGTGGTATGCCTACCATCCGCTGTTCGCGACCTTCCTCCAGGGCGAGCTGCGCACCCATCAGCCGCAGCGCCTGTCGGAGCTGCATTTGCGTGCCGCCGAAGCCTTGATGGCCGAAAGCTTGCCGGAAGAGGCGGCGCGCCATGCGGTGCAGGCCGGTTGCCCCGTGCGGGTCGGCGAGGTGCTGGAGCGCCATGGCCGACAGTTCTATCGCCTGGGACGCTTGGAGCTGCTTCAGCAGTGCCTGGAAACCCTGCCGGAGCAGGTCATCGCCGGCTCGCCGCTGTTCACGTTGCTGCAAGCCTGGGTGTCGCAGAATTCCTATCAGTTCGATCAGGTCGAGCGCTGGTTCAAGGCCAGCGAGCAGGCGTTGCAACACAGCTGCTCGGACGAGGACTGGGCGCGCATCGTTGGTGAGTTCAATGCCGTGCGCGCGCAGGTGGCGATGAACCGTGGCGACGAACAACAGGCCATCGCCCTGGCCCGCGAAGCGCTGGCGTGCGAGCCGTTGATCATGCGCACGTCCAAGGTGGCGGCGCTGTCGGGCCTGGCCGAGGCACATTTCGTCCAGGGCCTGCTGCCCCAGGCGCAGAAGCAGTACGAAGAGGCCGAGCGCCGCGCGCGGGAGATTCGTGCCTCGCATCTGGTGGTGTGGAATCTCGGTCAGCTCTCGGAAATCGCCATCGCCCAAGGCTATCTGCAGAAGGCCTATTCGCTGCAGGAGCGGGCGATCCAGTACGTCGAGCAGGCCGAGCTGCAAGCCACGCCGATTATGGAATTCATCTACCGCGTGCGCGGTCAGGTGCTGCTCGAATGGCATCACCTGGACGCGGCGGAGCAGTGTGCGCTGCAGGGTATTCAGATTCTTGAGGACGTCGGCGATCGTTGGCTCATGCAGTGTTATGCGCTGCTGGCCGGCGTCGCTCATGCACGCGGCCAGCAGAGCGCGTGCGCCGATTACATCAGCAAGATCCAGAGCATGCTCGCCAACGACAACTACCACGTCGACTGGCTGGCCAACGCGCACGCGGTGATGCTCAGCTACTGGGATTCGACCCAGGACAAGACCGCCATCCAGCAATGGCTGCTCACCGCGCCGGCGTTGCAGCGTGGGCTCAATCACTTCGCCCAGTACAACGGCCGTAACCATGCGCGCGCCCATCTGTCGCTGAAACAGCCGGACAAGGCGCTGCCGATCCTGCGCCAGTTGCAGATCGATGCCGAACAGCACGGCCTGATCATGGATCTGAACCGTAATCACATCCTGCTGGCCCAGCTGCACTGGCTGCGCGAGGAACGCCAGCAGGCGCTGGATCATCTGCAGCAGGCGTTGACGCTGGCCAGCAGCACCGGCGCTATTGGTAGCTTCCTGCGCATCGGCAAGCTGATCATCGCCATGCTCAAGGCGTTGCAACATGAGCGCGCGCTGGACGAACTGGAAGCCCAGCGCGCCGACCGGCTGATCCAGCTGGCGCAACAGCAGCGTGATTTCAGCCGGGCGATCCGCATCACCCTCGACGAGGCGGTGATTCAGGACATCATCAACCGCCCGGACGTGCCCGAGCTGATCCGCCATTCGCCGCTGACCCGCCGCGAATGGCAAGTGCTCAGCCTGATCCACGCCGGCCAGTCCAACGAGCAGATCGCCGAACATCTCAACGTGGCGCCGACCACCATCAAGACGCATATCCGCAGCCTTTACCAGAAGCTCAACATCAACCATCGCAACGAGGCCGTGCAGCTGGCGCGCAGCCTGTTGAGCAAGATCCAGGGCGAGTAGCGCCGGCATCGTTGCGAGCGATCACGCATCCGTCCGGTCCAAGGGCGGGTGCGGTTTTCCCATCCCTGGAGCCAGACCATGTCCATGAGCGAAAAACAGAAGATGCTGGCCGGCGAGCTGTATCAGCCGGGCGACGCCGAGCTGCAGGCCGACCAGGCCGCGGCCAAGGCTTGGATGGTGCGTTACAACGCCGCGCTCGGCGAAACCGCCGCAGTGCGTCGGGCCATGCTGGGCGAGTTGTTTGGCAGCGTCGGCGAAGGCACGGTGATACGGCCGCCGTTTCACTGCGATTACGGCTACAACATCCGCCTGGGCGAAGGCGTATTCCTGAATTTCAACTGCGTGATTCTCGATGTGGTCGAGGTGCGAGTCGGTGCCGGCACGCAGATCGGGCCGGCCGTACAAATCTACGCTGCGGACCATCCGCGCGGTGCCGAGGAGCGCCGAAGCGGCTTGGAATATGGGCGTCCGGTGATCATCGGTGAAAACGTGTGGATCGGCGGCGGCGCGATCATCCTGCCGGGCGTGACCATCGGCGATGGTGCCTTGATCGGCGCAGGAAGTGTGGTGACTCGAGATGTAGCGGTAGGAGCGACGGTGGTCGGTAACCCAGCACGCAGTCGCTAAGGGGAGGGCAACCGGCCACATGGGCCGGCTGCCGATATCGCTTACTGCTGGGTCACGATGGCCATGTTGCCCGAGCCCATTTGCGACACCATTGCGCTGTTACCCATGCCGCTCTGATCGAGAATCGCCTGGTTGGCGGTGCCGCCTTGCAACACCTGAGCCAGATGACCTTCGCCGGTCTGCATCAGGCTGACCTCGTTGTCGGAGCCGTAGATCTGCTGGATATCGGCCACATTGAGATCGCCGTCCTGCAGCACGTCCACGCGGTTGTTATCGCCATAGCTCGAACCGGTCAGCTCGTTGCCATTGCCGCGTTGCTCAGCGGTGAGCAGGTTGTCTGAACCGTCCTGAGCGAAGTCGATCAGGTGATCCGAGCCTTGCTGAGTGAGGTAGGCCTCGTTGTACTGGCCGGTTTGCTGCAGCGAAGCGGTCTGGAAGTTGCCGTCGAGCTGGTCGATGGTGACGTAGTTGTTTTCGCCGGTCTGCTCGGTGCTGGCGTTGTTGCTTTCGCCTGCCTGGAAAATGTCGGCGCTGTTCGATGTACCGTCCTGGTAGATCGAGGCAGTTTGCAGCGAGCCGCTCTGGTCGATGTAAGCCTCGTTCATCAGCCCTTGCGATTGAACGCTGGCGCTATGTTCCGAGCCTTCCTGCATCACCGATGCGGTCTGCAGATCGCCTTGTTGGACGACCTCAGCGCTGGAGTCGAAGGCATTCACCTGATAGACGGTCGCGTCGTTGCCGTCGCCTTGCTGCTCGACGAAGCCGTCGTTGCGTGCGCCGCCTTCCTGCCATACCAGCGAAACGTTGTCGTTACCGATCTGCAGCTGCTCGGACAGGCTCGATTCGGTGTTGCTCTGGATGGTTTCGGCGAAGTTGTCGTTACCGTCCTGCTCGGTCACGGCAGTGCTCAGGTTGGCGGAGGTCTGCTCAGTGATTGCGGTGTTAAAGCTGCCTTCCTGGTACTGACGCGCGCTGGCACCAAAGGTGTCGGTCTGGACGATGCTCGCGTCGTGGTTGTCGCCGTTCTGCAACTGAACCGCTTCGCTCTGCTCCGTCGAGTTCTGCACGATGTCGGCGGAGTTCAGATCGCCCGTCTGGGTCTGGACGGCATCCGACATCATCGCCTGGTCCTGGGTGACCGTTCCGTCATTGTTCGCGCCGATCTGCGATTGATAGGACAGGTTGTCCTGGCCGCCAGTCTGGGCCACTTCCGCGATGTTGTCGGCACCCGACTGGTTTTGCTCTGCGCTGTTTTCGTCGGCATAAGCCTGGGTGGCGAGGATTGCGATGATGGCGGCTGCGAGGGGCTTGCACTTGAACATTTCGTCTCTCCATGGGGTTGGGGATGCGTGTCGCTCCTGGCTGGTGCGGCGGCGCAGGGGAGTGCTGGGCGCGGCAGCTACTACGGGGTCAGTCCTGGAACTGCACTGATCCTATAAGCCGCTCGTGACAGATAAGTGTCGATTCGCTTGTTTGTCGACGGTTTTATGACGAAATATTCGGGTCGCTGATTCGATGGTCGTGACCGGCACTACGCCCCCTTTACGGAGCCTCTCTACGCCGGGTTCATACGCCTCGACAATCGACGCGCGGGAGGATGTTGCGGTGGTTTGACGCACCTAGAGTGGCGGCGTGTTCCCCAAGCATCCAAGGTTGGTTGTATGAATCGCAATGACTGGTGGCGCGGCGGCGTCATTTATCAGGTTTACCCGCGCAGCTTTTTCGACAGCAATGGCGATGGGGTCGGCGATCTGCTGGGTGTGGTCGAGAAGATCGACTACATCGCCAGCCTCAACGTCGATGCTATCTGGCTCTCTCCATTCTTCACTTCGCCCATGAAGGATTTTGGCTATGACGTGTCCGACTACCGCGGCGTGGATCCGCTGTTCGGTACGTTGGAAGACTTCAAGCAGGTCATTGACGTCGCCCATTCGCGCGGCATTCGTATCCTGATCGATCAGGTGCTCAATCATTCCTCGGACCAGCACGCCTGGTTCAAGGAAAGCCGCTCCAGCCGCGACAATCCCAAGGCCGACTGGTACGTCTGGGCCGACGCGAAGGACGACGGCACGGTGCCCAACAACTGGCTGTCGGTGTTCGGCGGTCCGGCTTGGACCTGGGACAGCCGGCGCAAGCAGTACTACTTGCACAACTTCCTCTCCAGCCAGCCGGATCTCAACTTCCACTGCGAAGAAGTCCAGCAGCAGCTGCTCGATGATATGGAGTTCTGGCTGAAGCTAGGCGTCGACGGCTTCCGTCTGGACGCGGCGAATTTCTATTTCCATGACCGCGAGTTGCGCGACAACCCGCCGAACCATGACATTCGCGAGGGCAGCATCGGCGTGCGGCTCGATAATCCCTACGCGTTCCAAAAGCATGTGTACGACAAGACTCAGCCGGAAAACCTGGGCTTCCTGCGCCGCATTCGGCAATTGCTCGATCGTTATCCAGGCAGCGCCACCGTGGCCGAAATCGGTTGCGATCATTCCCTGAGCACCATGGCGGCCTATACCGGCGGAGGCGACGCCCTGCACATGGCTTATTCTTTCGATCTGCTCACCGAACAGTGCAGTCCGGGTTTTCTGCGGCACACCATCGATTGTGTCGAGCGCGAGCTGGTCGACGGCTGGCCGTGCTGGTCGATCGGCAACCACGATGTGGTGCGGGTGATGAGCCGCTGGGCACTGGCGAGCCAGCCGGATCATGCGCGCGGGCGGATGTTCATGGCGATGCTGCTGTCGATGCGTGGCAGCGTGTGCCTGTATCAGGGCGAGGAGCTGGGCCTGGACGAAGCCGAGCTGCAATTCGAGCAGTTGGTCGATCCTTATGGCATCCGCTTCTGGCCCGAATTCAAGGGACGCGACGGTTGCCGCACGCCGATGCCCTGGCACGATCAGGACCAGCACGGTGGCTTCAGCCGCGAGCAGCCCTGGTTGCCGCTGGCCGACAAACACCTGCCGCTGTCGGTGGCCGCCCAGGAACCTGACTCGAACTCCATGCTCAACATCTACCGTCGCTTCCTCGCCTGGCGCCAGGATCAGCGCTTGCTGATCGAAGGCAGTATGCGCACCATCCACCACGACGATGCGCTGCTGGTCTACGAGCGCCGTCTGGATGAAGAAGTCTGGGTCTGCCTGTTCAACATGGGCGACAGTGCGCGGCACTTCGATCTGTCGGCACCGGTCGAAGGGCTGGATGTGCCCTCGGCGACGGCCGTTTTCGAAAGCCACTGCGTACACTTGCCAGCGCATGGATTCGGATTCGCGCGCCGGCTCGGATGAGTCGACCGGTAGGGACGAGGCGCTTGCTTCGTTTCGACCGGCCTGCCGCTCGCCGCGATTCGTCGCGGCGGCTGTTTGAAGGAGAACAACAAGAATGGCCAGCGTAACCCTGCGCAATATCTGCAAGAGCTATGAAGACGTCCCCATCACCTGCGGTATCGATCTGGATATCGCCGATGGCGAATTCGTGGTGTTCGTCGGCCCGTCCGGCTGTGGCAAGTCGACGCTGCTGCGGCTGATCGCCGGCCTCGAGGACATCACCGACGGCGAGCTGCAGATCGACGGCGAGCGGGTCAACGAACTGCCGCCGATGGATCGCTCCGTGGGGATGGTATTTCAGTCCTATGCGCTCTATCCGCATATGAATGTCGCCGAAAACATGGCATTCGGCTTGAAACTGGCGAAGATCGACAAAGCCGAGATAAAACAACGCGTGGATTCGGTGGCAAAGATTCTGCAACTCGACAAACTGCTCGACCGCAAGCCAAAAGATCTGTCCGGTGGGCAGCGCCAACGGGTTGCCATCGGGCGCACCATGGTCCGCGAACCCAAGGTGTTTTTGTTCGACGAGCCGCTGTCGAATCTCGATGCCTTCCTCCGCGTGCAGATGCGCATCGAAATCTCGCGCCTGCATCAGCGTCTCAAGGCGACGATGATCTACGTGACCCACGATCAGGTCGAAGCCATGACGTTGGCCGACAAGATCGTCGTGCTCAACGCCGGGCGTATCGCTCAGGTCGGGCCACCGCTGGAGCTGTATCACTATCCGAAAAACCAGTTCGTCGCCGGCTTCATCGGCTCGCCACAGATGAATTTCCTGCCCGTGCGCGTATTGCGTGCGGACGCCGAGTCGGTAGAGGTGACGATGCCGGGTGGCAGCGCCTTGCGGGTGCCGGTGGATGGCACGCTGATCAACCCAGGCGATGCGTTGACGCTCGGCGTTCGGCCCGAGCATTTCGTCGATGCCGAACAAGCGGATTTTGTCTTCAACGGCGAGATTGCAGTGGCCGAGCGACTCGGCGATCACAACCTGCTGCACCTGAACTTCGAAGGCGTGGATGACATGGTTGCGGTAGCCAGCGATGGCAATCGTCGCGTTGCCGTCGGCCAGCCTTATGCCACTGGGCTATTGGCTAACAAATGTCACCTATTCCGCGCCGATGGTGCGGCCTGCGCGAGGCACTACCGCGAGCCAGCGCTGCACGGCTGACGAGCGAGGCAGCAGGCGTTCGGCCGGCTGCCTCGGTGTCTAACGGGCGTGAAAAAAGGTCTGTTAATGGCTGAGTTTCAAGCCCAGCAAGCCGGTACAGATCAGCAGTACGCTGCCCAGGCGAACCAAACTCATCGACTCGCCGAACAGGATGATGCCGGCAATTACGGTGCCAACCGCGCCTACGCCGGTCCAGATGGCGTAGGCCGTACCAAGCGGCAATTCCTTCATCGCCAGACCCAGCAATCCAAGGCTGATCAGCATCGCGGCGACCGTAAGCACGGTGGGAAGCGGACGGGTAAACCCATCGGTGTACTTCAGGCCAACGGCCCAGCCAATCTCGAACAGACCGGCGAGAAACAGAATGATCCAGGACATGTGCACCTCTACGGGACGGTGATGTGGGTGGGGCCGTCCCCGATGCGTCTGTGCAGCCTGAGGTCGTCCTCAGCAGGCGCTATTGTGCACAAGGAAATGGCCCGGGCAAGCGGCCCGGACCAATGGGGCGTGCGATTAGCTGGCTTGCTGCTCCTGATCCTTCATCCGGCGGTAGACAGTTGCGAGCAGCGCGCCGGAGAGGTTATGCCAGACGCTGAACAGCGCGCTGGGTACCGCCGCCAGGGGCGAAAAGTGCGCGCTGGCCAAGGCCGCACCGAGGCCAGAGTTCTGCATGCCGACTTCGATCGAAAGTGTTTTGCGCTGCGCCAGCGGCAGGCCGAAGAGGCGTCCGACAAAGTAGCCGAGGCTAAGCCCCAGACCGTTGTGCAGCATCACCACCGCCATGATCAGCAAGCCCGACTCCGCAATCTTGGCCTGGCTCGCCGCAACCACGGCGGCGACGATGATCACGATGCTGACCACCGAAACCAGCGGCAGTACTTCGATCACATGGTGTACACGGTTACCCAGCAGGCGGCGTGCGATCAGGCCAAGAGCGATTGGTAGCAGCACGATCTGGACGATGGACATGAACAGAGCGCCGAAGTTGACCGGCAGCCAAGCTGAGGCGAGCAGCCAGATCAACGCGGGCGTTACCAGCGGGGCGAGCAGCGTGGTGACAGCGGTGATCGCCACCGATAGCGCCACATCACCGCGAGAGAACCAGGCGATCACGTTGGACGCGGTACCGCCCGGGCAGCAGCCCACCAGAATCACCCCGACGGCGATCTCGGCCGGCAACCCCAGCAACTTGCAGAGCAGCCAGGCCAAGGCCGGCATGATCAGAAACTGCGCCCCGACACCCAACGCCACCCAAAGCGGGCGGCGCGCGACTTCCGCGAAATCGGTCGCTTTCAACGTAAGGCCCATGCCGAACATGACCAGTCCCAGCAACGGGACGATCCAAGCGGTGGCGGGTAGAAACCAGCTGGGCAGGAAGAAGGCGAGAACGGCGAACAGCAGGACCCAGAGGGCGAAGGTATTGCCGACAAAGCGGCTGAGGGCGGCGAGGGCGGCGAGGGCACGCATTGGGCTTATCTTGTAATTATTGAGAGTACGCCGTCAGTCAGGCCGACGGCGCTAGGGTCTGTTGCCGTTTCGCTGCAAGCCGCGTTGCTGCGCCAAATGACGCCAGGCAAGACGCGGGACGCAGGTAATGGTCGTTCCCTTGCCAAGTCCCGCAACGCCGCATGGCATCATTTGCCGCGCAACCCGGAGGGACGGGCCGGTTTTAGCGCGATACGGCGTTTCTCGTCGCTTATTTGGAATGACCAAACTGCGCGACTCGTGCCTTGTCTCGCGCTAAAACCGGATCCGTCGCGGCCGCGGCGAAATGGCAACAGACCCTAGGGCAGTTTAGATGCCCTGCGGGATCTCCTCACCACCCAGGGCCTCGAACAGCGCGGGTAGGAATTCGCCGAAGGTCAGCATCATCAGCAGGAAGCTGGCGTCCTGTTGGCCGAGATCGTCGTCACCGCCGTCCTGTTCGGCCTGATCCTGCAGCAGCTCTTCGAAGCGTAGACGCTTGATCACCAGCTTGTCGTCGAGCACGAAGGACAGCTTGTCCTGCCAGCCCAGCGAAAGCTGAGTGACCTGCTTGCCGACTTCCAGATGCTGCTGGATTTCGTCGCTGGTCAGATCCTGGCGTTTGCAGCGCACCACGCCACCATCCTCGTGCGTATCGCGCAGCTCGCATTCGTCGAGCACGAAAAAGTCATCGGCAGCTTTCTGGGTTTTCACCCATTCGGTCATGGTCGCCGAAGGAGCGATCTTGACGGTCAACGGACGCACCGGCAGCGAGCCGATGGCTTCGCGTAGGGTAGAGAGCAAGTCCTCGGCGCGCTTGGGACTGGATGAATCGACCAGAATCAGGCCCTGCTGCGGGGCGATGGCGGCGAAGGTACCGGACTTGCGGATGAAGGCGCGCGGCAGAAAGGACTGGATGATGTCGTCTTTGAGCTGATCGCGTTCTTTCTTGTAGACCTTGCGCATCTGCTCGTTTTCGATCTCGTCGACCTTTTCCTTCAGTGCGTCCTTGACCACGCTGCCAGGCAGGATGCGCTCTTCCTTGCGTGTGGAGATCAGCAAAAAGCCCTGGCTGGCGTGCACCAGAGGCGCATCTTCGCCCTTACCGAGGGGCGCGACGAAACCATAGGTGCTCAGCTCCTGGCTGGCACAGGGGCGGGCGGGCTTGGCGGCCAATGCAGCTTCAAGTGTCTCGACATCGAAAGGGACGTTTTGGGTGAGACGGTAGACGAGTAGGTTGCGAAACCACATGGCGATTTGGAACTCCGGTAAAAGCAAAGCGCGCATTATTCCCCTCCCGGGAACGCAGGCCAACCCTGCCGCACGGCATTGCCGATGGAAACCACAAAAAGTGGCAATAAACAGAGGCTTTGCTAAGTCTTTGTAAGTTCATCAATTTTTTTTGCAAAAGGGGCTTGCCAAGGTTCGGAACCCTCTCTAGAATGCGCCCCACTTCGAGAGCAAACGCAAACAAGCGAGTGCACTGAAAGGGTGATTAGCTCAGCTGGGAGAGCATCTGCCTTACAAGCAGAGGGTCGGCGGTTCGATCCCGTCATCACCCACCACTCGAGGTTTAGCGCAGCGGTAGTTCAGTCGGTTAGAATACCGGCCTGTCACGCCGGGGGTCGCGGGTTCGAGTCCCGTCCGCTGCGCCATATTCGTTATCAGGGACCACTGAACGCCTTGATAGCACGAGAAAAAGCGACCTTAGGGTCGCTTTTTTTTTGCCTTCGATTCGCGAAACCACCTGTCGACCGACATTCGCCAAGCCCAGGCGTTTGTAGGGTGGGCCGGCGGCGTTCCGCTTCAGCCCACCAGCGGAGCGCGGTAAAAAGAGAGCTCCACGCTCTGTTCGCGCGTTTCGTGCGGCACTTCCTTTCTTTGCGCTGTCTTTACTCTTTACATCGGTACGCTCGGTAGCCACTGTCGGGGGCGACTGTTAAGCTCCGGCAATTGATTTCGCCTCACCCTTTCAAGCGCATTTAAGGAAACAGAATGAGACATCATCGTTTGGCGTCTGCGATAGCCCTGGTTGGCCTGGTCCTGACGGGCTGTGATTCGGAAACCAGCGCCAAGCTGGAAACTCCGGCGCAGAAGGCGTCCTACGGCATTGGCCTGAACATGGGCAAGAGCCTGGCGCAGGAAGGGATGGATGATCTCGACTCGGTCGCTGTTGCGCAGGGCATCGACGATGCCCTGACCAAGCAGGAGCAGAAGCTGACCGACGAGGAGCTGATGGAGGCCTTTGCCTATCTGCAGACACGTGCCGAAGAGCGCATGGTCAAAATGAACGAAGAGGCGGTTGCAGCCGGGAAAAAATTCCTTGAAGAGAACGCCAAGCGTGAAGGCGTGAAGACCACCGAATCCGGCCTGCAATATGAGGTGATCAAGGAAGCCGATGGCCCTCAGCCTGGTCCGAATGACGTCGTCACCGTTCATTACGAAGGCAGCCTGACCGACGGCACCGTTTTCGATAGCTCGATCAAGCGTGGTTCTCCGATCGACCTGCCCGTTGGTGGTGTGATTCCGGGTTGGGTCGAAGGGCTGCAACTGATGCATGTAGGCGAGAAGTACAAGCTGTACATCCCGAGCGAGCTGGCGTACGGCGAGCAAAGCCCGAGCCCGCTGATCCCGGCCAACTCGGTGCTGGTCTTCGATCTTGAGCTGCTAGGCATCAAAGGCGACGAAACTGAAGAGGCCCCTGCCGCCGAAGTCGAGCCCGAGGCTGCCGAAGAGGCCGCTGCACAGTAAGGCTTTCGCTGTATCGAAGCCCTGTCCGTCAGGTTGTAATCCTGGCGGACTAGAGGCAAGCAGAACGATGCCCGTATCACTCGATACGGGCTTTTCGTTTATGGGTACATCTGGCGAGGGAGCCTACACGTAGCTCCCAAGACATAAAAACAAACGCCCCGATGCAGTTAAGCAGTCGGGGCGTTTTCCTTTAGCCGGCTCGGCTCAATCGTGGCAGTTCGCTCTGGTTGGCGGGCACCTCTGGCAGATGCCTGCTAAGGCGCCGTTTACTCGCTTAGATCGTCTCAGCCCATAGATCGTACTCGTCGGCATTGGTCACGCGGACCCAGACCTTGTCGCCAGGCTGCAGTGGATGCTCGCTGTCGACGTAAACCATGCCATCGATTTCCGGAGCATCGGCGTAGGAGCGACCGATAGCGCCGTCTTCATCGACCTCGTCGATCAGTACTTCGATTTCCTGGCCGATCTTGCGCTCCAGACGAGCGGCGCTGATGGCTTGCTGATGGGCCATGAAGCGGTCCCAGCGATCCTGCTTGACCTCATCCGGTACCCGCTCGAGGTCCAGTTCCTCGGCCGGTGCGCCCTCGACCGGGGAATACTGGAAGCAACCGACGCGGTCCAGCTGCGCTTCGGTCAGCCAGTCGAGCAGGTACTGGAAGTCCTCCTCGGTCTCGCCTGGGAAGCCAACAATGAAGGTCGAGCGAATGGTCAGTTGCGGGCAGATCTCGCGCCACTTCTTGATGCGCGCCAGGGTCTTGTCCTCGAAGGCCGGGCGTTTCATGGCCTTGAGCACCTTTGGGCTGGCGTGCTGGAACGGGATATCCAGGTAGGGAAGCAGCTTGCCTTCGGCCATCAGGGGAATCACGTCATCGACATTCGGGTAGGGGTAGACGTAATGCAGACGTACCCACACCCCCATGCTCGACAGCGCCTGGCAGAGCTCCAGCATGCGCGTCTTGACCGGCTGGCCGTTCCAGAAATCGGTTTTATACTTTACGTCGACGCCATAAGCGCTGGTGTCCTGAGAGATCACTAGGATCTCCTTGACGCCAGCCTTGACCAGGCGCTCGGCTTCGCTGAGCACATCGCCCACCTGACGGCTGACCAGCTTGCCTCGCATGGAGGGGATGATGCAGAAGCTGCAGGTGTGGTTGCAGCCTTCGGATATCTTCAGATAGGCGTAGTGACGCGGCGTCAGCTTGATGCCCTGCGGCGGAACCAGATCGACGAAGGGGTCATGATCAATGTTGGGCGGCACCACTTCGTGCACGGCATTGACGACTTGCTCGTATTGCTGCGGACCGGTGACAGCCAGCACGCTGGGGTGCACATTGCGGATGTTGTCTTCAGCCACGCCCATGCAGCCGGTAACGATCACCTTGCCGTTCTCGGCGATGGCTTCACCGATTGCATCCAGCGATTCGGCCTTGGCGCTATCGATGAAGCCGCAGGTGTTGACCACCACCACGTCGGCGTCCTGATAGGTGGGTACGATCTGGTACCCCTCCATACGCAGCTGGGTCAGGATGCGTTCGGAGTCCACAGTGGCTTTAGGGCAGCCAAGTGAAACAAATCCAACGGTAGGCGCTTTGCTCATCGAGTAACCCTCAGGACACCAAGCGTAAAAAAGCGCGCGAGTATACAGCTATTTCTGCGGCTTTCGTTGCTCATCTGAGGCTCAGGCGCCAGGTGGCATTAGCATGATCGAGCCTGAATCGTTTCAACCGTCCCGGTTGAAATCCAAAGCTTGATCCCGATCCAGTTCGGCGACTTCCGAGCGATTGCGGCCGTGCTGCTTGGCCCGGTACAGCGCGCCGTCGGCCAGCTTGAGGACGCGCTCGATGTTATCGGCGTGTATGGGCCAGACGGCGATTCCGAGGGAAATGCTGATATGACCCAGCGGTGGGATCTGCTTTTGCTCGACGCAACGGCGCAAGCGTTCGGCAACCCGCAACGCCGATTCGACATTGGTGTTCGGCAACAACATCAGAAATTCTTCGCCACCACTTCGGCAAAGGGTATCGGCTTCCCGCGAGCACGCGGTCATCAATTGCGCTAGCTGACGAATGACCTGATCGCCAGCGTCATGACCGTAACTGTCGTTGATGCGTTTGAAGTGGTCGATGTCCAGGGCTACAACCGCGAATGAATGGCCTTCCGAACTTAGAGCCTCCAAGGCAAGGGTCAGTCCGCGGCGGTTGTGCAGACCGGTCAAGGGATCGGTCTGGGCATCGAGGTTGAGTTTGCCAATGCGTTGATGCATTAGGCTGATGCCCAACTGCATCGCCCGCTTGAGTTGTGCGGCCTCGAAATACCAGGAACGGATGCGCTGGATACGTTCCGCGCTGGTGGGAGCATCCATCCCGCCTGCGCTCTTGGCCAGTTGCCAGAGCGGACGCGAAATCAGCCCGGATAACCACCAGACGCCAACGAAGGTCAGCAGTGCGAGGGGGGCCGTTTGGCGCAAAACTTCAAGCATCAAATCGTCGAGCGGGTGTAGCGTCACCGCGGTCGGGCGTTGCGCGATGATGCCCCAGCGCGCGGTCGGCACCGCGGCAAAACCGGCCAGCATGTCTTGTCCCTGGCTGTTGATGACCCGCTGGCTACCCGACTCGCCGCTGACAACCCGGTCGATGACCGCATTTTCCCCGACGACAGTGCCGAGGCGTTTGGGGTCCGGGTGGTAGAGCAACCGCCGATTCTGGTCTATCGCGTACAGGTAGGAACCGTCCTGGTAAAAATGCTCACCGAGCATGCTGTTGAGAATGTTCGGCTCCTTGAGGCTGATGACACCGCCGATGTAGCCAAGGTACGTGCCGTCGTCATCGAGGATCGGTTGGGATATCGAGATCACGAGCGTCCCGAGCGCTGAAATGTAGGGGCTGCTGATCAGCGGTCGTCGCTCTCGAAGTGCTTCTTGCGCGCCGGGTGAACCCAGTTGGTACCCGATCAGCGGCTCGCTGTTGGGCGAAATCGCCCGCACCACACTTCGGACGTCGGTGACGACGACGGTGTTGAAGCTGTTCGTCTGCAACTGCAGTCGTTCGACCTCCCTGCGCAGCGTCTCATCATCGAACTGCTCTGCCAGGATGTCTGCGCTGTATCGGAGCTGCTGCTGCACCGAATCGAAGAAGGTTTCGGTGCCGACGGCCAGTTTGGCCGCGTAGGCCCGATTGGCCTCGAGGGTGCTGTCGATGAGCGATTCGCGCTGCACCTGATAACTCGCATAGAAGCTGATGCTCAGCGTAATCAGCCCGCTGAGAATCGCCAGCGTCACAATCAGCCGCCGCAGGTCTACGCGAAACAGTAGGGCAAAAGACATGAAATCTGATTGTCGATAAGCAGAAGGGAATCGCGATGCATGGTAGGGGGTTTAGCTATGGGCCTCCAGGCCCGTCGCAATTTTCTGCGGCAAATCGAACGGACGGTTCTATCGGGTAGGTAGAAATCAGGGGGCAGGGCTGAGGTCTATACGGGCGGCACGCTCGCGAGCCCCAGGCAGATAGCGTTTCAGCCGTAATGCCGGGGACTCGATCCAATGCCAGGACAACGCTGCGATGGCAATGCTTGCAAAGAGGCTGATCACCATGAATGCGCCCAGCGGCAACTGCGGGCTGAACCAGTGCATCAGCAACTGCTGGATCGGGAAGCTGAAAATGTAGATGCCGTAGGAGAAATCGCCATACCTGCCGAATCCGGACAATCGTGGAATCCGCAGGTGTGCCAGATAGATGGTCAAGTAAGGCAATGTCAGAACGTGGATGTACAGCCATAGCTCAGTTTTGGCACTGAGCAGCGAAAGCGCGAGCAGGCTCAGGGCGACCTTCCAGTTCCAGGGCAGATTTCTGCGATATAGGTACAGCGCCGAACCGAGGAAGAAGAACATCCCCAGCCGGGTGGACTTACGCAGAATGTCGCTGTCCAGCCCCAGGCCAGGTGCCAACTGGAAATGGATCAACATCAACATCGCCGGCACGGTCAGCACGGCGATTCGCCCGAATAACTTGAGCAGCCCCATCGCCAGCAATGAGGCGTACATCAGCACTTCGTAGGGCAACGTCCAGACCGATCCATTGACGGTGCCGGGAAAGGGGTTGTCGGTGAAGACGGCCGGCAGATGAAATTGCGTGATCAGGGCCATGTTGCCGAGGTAGCCCAGGGTCTGGCTATTGAGAAGGTATGCCTTCAGCGATAGCCCGGTCGCTAGTGGCCCGACGACGAACGCAGTGAGTAAGACCGATACGCACAACGCCGGAAAAATTCGCAGGGTGCGTTTGGCGGCGAAGTCCAGAACGCTGCGACTGTTCATCCATGAGGCGGCGATCAAAAAGCCGCTCATTACGAAGAACAGGTTCACGGCAATGTCGGCGGTATCCATCGATCCGGTGAACAGCCGTACCGGTTCGATATCGCCGGCTCCCGACAGCCAATAGCAATGGCCGATGACAACTGCCGAAGCGGCGAAGAATCGCAGGAAGTCGAAGTTGTTTGCGTCACGTTGTACTGATGTGACGTCCATGAACCATCCCTCGATGAGCTGGGCAGCGGGGAGCCGCCGGCGATTGGTCAACGCAATGGAAAGATCTTGCTCATACCCAGGGCACCGTTTTCGCCGTCATGGATGGCTTGCTCGATAAGCTTCAGGCGCTTACGGGTATTACGCAGCCGGGCGATCAAACGTAGCAGGGTGAGAAAGATCGCACGATTGAGGCGATGCAGCCGGGGAGAAGCGGCCCAGACGTTCTTGTCGAACCAGGCTTGATTGCGCGCGGCGTAGTAGGCGCGGAAATCCGAGTCGCCGAGCAGGAAGGTTTCGTAGATGTTGCGGGTGCGCGCCTTGATGTTCCAGGACTCTTCGAGCTCGTCGATCACGGCATCGGTAAAGAGGAACAGACGACCGCCGCCAGCTGTGATGCGTCGCGTGTATTCGGTGTCGTCGACATAAAGCACCAGTTCCTTCAGCGGCAAACCGATGCGTTGGTACAGGCTGCGATGCGCCAGCATACCGCCGTAGGGGGCGAATGGCAGGCTGATGCTCGCTGGCCGTTTGCCGGGCCGCTTGGCCCATGGCAGGCGGCGCCACAGCTTGTAGGGAAGCTGCGCGATGTGAAAACCGAAATAGCTGGAGCGCGGCTGAAGGATGTAGCGCGGCGGTACGCCTTGGGCAACGTCCGCCTGCTGCGTTGCGCGATAGCCCAGCACCGCGACTCGTTCCGGGCCTAGCAGGCCACCCAGGCGCGCCAGTTCGCGATGCAGGATCGTCACCGCTGCGGTGGTCGGAGCGTTGTCATCATCCATCATCCAGATGTAATCAGCCCCGCCTGCCAGAGCAGCTTCGAGCGCTACCGCATAGCCATTCGCCGAGCCCGTATTGTGCGGCAGCGGGATCAGTCGGACCTTTCCAGGCCAGCGCTCTGGCAGTTGTTCCAGCGGTGCGAGCGCGGCATTGCTCACGACGATCACTTCGTTGATTTCGACGAATGCCAGCGCGCGCTCGATCAGCTGTTGCAGGTAAGCCAGCCGATCGCCATAGGTCACGGTCACCACTGTGGTTTTGAGAGTCATGGGGTGTCTCGGCATGAATCGCGGAACGACTGTCGCGTCAACGGCGCAACGCCGTCGGTGAGGCGCTTGAAGCGCTGCAGTGAAAGTCTGTGGACCGGAGTTTCAGAGGTCGCTGGCGGTTTCGGTCATCTCGGTATCGGGCGGTACTGTGGCCAGATCGGCACCGATAATGTCGGTGTCCCGGTCTGCGATAAAGAATGCATGGAAGACGCTGATCAATCGGCTTCCACTGGGCATTCCTGGCAGCTCGGGCGCCTGGAATATTTCGGTATAGGAATAACCGTCGGCGTAAACCAGCGATTGCCTATTTTGGTCTGCACTGTCCATGGCACCTCCAAAAGGTCGCAGGGTTAAAACGAGTAGCGGATGCTGTCGCCAGAGCGGATGTACTGGCTATCGGAGAGCGGTCTCGCCAGGCGTACTGGCGGGGGCGTGACCGTCACGGACCCATTGGTGGCACCGCACGATGGTGCGATCCGGCGAGCCCCATGATCGAAGATAATCGCCCGGCCCACCGAGTTGTTGGCACAGCTGGGCACGTCCCGTGCGAAGCTTTCGTGCCCTTGTCGATACAGTTCACCGTCGGTGTGCTGGGCGATATGGACGGCGCCTGTCGTCCCGCTGATCAGCAGGGCGAGGCCTAATACGCAGGTGGTCTGGACTCGTTGAGTTGCGGTTGCTGTGTTCATCCTTGAAACCTCGCAATTGAAATGGGGTCCTTATCAGGCGGGCTTCATTGGAACCGCCGTTGGGTAAACCGGTGCGACGCTCACCGGTGCAACGGTCGGTCGGGGCAATAGCGCATCCTGTCCCTGAAGCAAGGAAACCTCGCGAACCCTAGTATCGACGAAGGTCTTAATCTCTTGCCTGAATCGTTCGGTTGAAAAACGCTCCGCGCTTGCACGGCAAGTGTCGGGCAATATGTGATGCGCTTCCGATTCGAACTCCGCGACCGCTGCAATCAGGGATTCAGGCGTCTGCTCGGCGTAGAAGATCCCTGTCGGCTCGGGGTGATCGATCCCCCGCACGGTTTCGAGCACGCCACCTTTCCCATAGGCGATGACGGGTGTGCCACAGGCTTGAGCCTCGATGGGCGCGATGCCGAAATCTTCCTCCGCAGCGAACACGAAGGCGCGGGCGCGTTGCATGTGATGCAGCAGCACGGCGAAATTCTGATAGCCCATCAGCGTCACGTTCGGTGTTGCGAGCTCCTTTGCCTTTTCCATTTCGGGCCCGGCGCCAATCACGATCAGCTTCTTGTCTGGCATGCGCGAAAAGGCTTCGACGATCATCGGAATGCGTTTGTAGGGCACCATCCGAGATGCCGTGAGATAAAAATCCTCTTTATCGGCATGTAACGTGAACTGGCGGGTGTCGACGGGCGGATATATCACGGTCGACTCACGGCGATAGCTCTTGTTGATGCGCCGGCCGATGAAGTGAGAGTTGGCGATGAACTCGTCCACGCCGCTCGCGGTGCGCTGGTCCCACATGCGCATGTAGTGCAGCAGCATGCGCGCCAGTTTGGCCTTGAGACCGTGGTCCAGACTGGCCTCGTGGAGATACTGGTGCTGAAGGTCCCAGGCGTAGCGGATCGGCGAGTGCACGTAGCTGATGTGCAGTTGGTTCGGCCCGGTGAGTACGCCCTTTGCCACGGCATGGCTGCTGGATATCACCAGGTCATAGGGCGACATGTCGAGCTGCTCGATAGCCAGGGGCATCAGGGGCAGATACTTCTGGTAGTGCGTCTTCGCCTTGGGCAGTTGTTGGATGAAAGTGGTTGTGGCGCGTTTGCCGCCGAGACTGGCCCGATCTTCGTCGGAGAGGAAGTCGATGACGGCAAACAGGTCTGCTTCCGGCCAGGTCTCAAGCAGCCCGGCAAGCACCCGTTCGGCGCCTGCGTAGGTCACCAGCCAGTCATGAACAATGGCGATTTTCATACGTTAGCCTTCATGGATAAAGAGTGGCAGCGGGATCAATCGGCGATCGGTCGGCGACTGAAGTTTGGGAGTGCCGCGGCGATGCGGCAGGTGGTTGTGGACGCACTCGGCATGGCCGGGCTTCTGTCGGCGTTCGCTCGGTTAGTGCTTGGGCTGGCTGAGCGGGAGCTGTAGGTCTGCTTTCCTACCATCACTCACCCCGGTGAACGCCTGGTCGATCAGCCGGGATACCTGCCGGGCGGACGCATTCCAGCAGTACCGCGCTACGTTCGCTTTGCCACGCCGCCGCAGATCCTGGCGTAAGGCCTCGTCGCGCAGGACCCGCTGCATGCAATCTGCGATGTCCTGGACCTTCAACGGGTCGAAGTACAGCGCGCTGTCGCCCAGGACTTCTGGAATGGAGGCGGCACGTGCCGCGATGACGGGGCAGCCGCAGGCCTGCGCCTCGAGCGGGGGGATGCCAAAGCCTTCGTAAATCGACGGAAACACGAAGGCCGTTGCGCCCTGGTAGGCCTCCACCAGCTCCTGATCGGTGAGCCTGCCAAGCATGCGGATGCGTCGGCTGCCGGCCACGTCATGGACGCTGCCGGAGAAGATTCGGTTCGAGTCGCCAATGATGCGCAGCTCGACTTCATCGAACCCTTCTAGTTTCAGAAATGCCGCGACCATCCTGGCGAAATTCTTGTGCGCGCTGGGCGATGACACCGCCAGCAGATAAGGCGCCGAGCCACGCGGACATTGCTCGGCGCAGAAGGGTTGAAAGCGCGCGTCCACGGCGTTGGGCACCACGCAAATGTGGCGTGCCGGATAGCCATAGAAGCGAGCTATCTCTTCCCGGGAAAATTCGCTCACGGTAATCAGCGCCTTGATTCGTTTGAGTAACAGCGGTGTCAGATTGCGATAGATGGCCCGGAACGCTCTCGAATAGCTTTCCGGATGCCTGACATAGGTAATGTCATGATGGGTCGCGATCTGGTTGCCATAGGCGAGCGGGGCGGTATTGCAGAGCGAGACCAGCGGTGGGCTGCCATTGCGTGCGAGCCACAGCGGGAGGTCCAGTTGTTCCCAGAGATGGCCTCGGTGGCGCCCGATGCGGCGTACCTGCAGCTGTTCGGCACTGTCGTGTAGGCGTATGTCGTTTGGCGCAACGAAGACCAGGTCATCGCGCAGGCATCCGAGCTGCAGGCTGATCTGTTCCGCGAAGCGCTGTACACCCCGCATTTCCTGGGTCAGAAAGCGGGCATTGATCACAATCATCTGAAATTCCCCTTTTCAAAAAACTGTTCACGAGTCGAGAGCTTCTGCTAGGAGCCGGAGCGAGCCGCAGCGGACTTGCCGAGGCTGATGATTTTCGGAAATCCATCGAGTTCGATATTGGCGGTGCAGTTGTTCGCGTCGGCCGGGCAATTCCATGCCGCGTCGCTTTGGGTTCGGCCGTTTTCAGGATGCTCGGTATCGATCAGCTCCAGCGCGCCGGTTGCCTTGCCCGCGGATTCAATGCTGACCGAGCGTGCCTGGTCGGTGCTCCAGGCGACGAGAAGCTGTTCTTCAGCGTTACCGAAGCGCATCAGAACGGTGTCTTTTCTGGGTCCGTCGACATGTCCAAGAAACTGGTAGTTCTGGATGATCGGGCTGACCACCTTGAGCACCCGATACGCGGGCTTCAGGGTGTAGTTCTGCCGAAGCAGGCCGAAGTTGTGCTCCCGCTCACGCTTGTCGGTGCCGTCGTTTCGCAAGTCGTACCACCAGTAGCCCCGCACGTTGGGCAGCGTCTTGACGAGCAGAAAGCTGCGCGCCAGATAAGCGGCCTGCAGGCTTTCGTCGATGCCACAGGAACCCTGATAGGCCGGCCAGCTCATCTCCGTCAGATACAGCGGCACCGGCTGGCCGGCGGCGGCTGACAATTCCATGTCAACGTCTGCAAGCCATTCGATCCAGGCCTCGGGGGTGTTCTTCCCCCGGCCACGGCAATGTACGTATGGGTGCAGCGAGAGGCCGTCGATCGATTGCATCACGCCGGCTTCGATCAGGCGCAGGGCGAAACCGGATTCGATGCCTTTGGTGGTCACCGCGCCGGCCAACACTTTGGCGTCCGGATCATGCTGGCGAATGACGCCCGCTGCGTCGGCGATCAACCGGGCGTAGTCCTGCGTGAATTGCGGATCGGTCGGGTTCTCGACGTCCCACTCGTTCCAGACTTCGTAGTGTTTGACGCGGCCGCGGAACTGCTGTGCGACGAATGCGACGTAGCGATTGAATGCGGCGCGTACCGGTTCGCTGCGTGGCTTTTCCCCGTCGCCATGAAAGATGTTGCCGTAACCAAGAATGAACAGGCTATCGAGCCCCTGCGCTTCGGTGCCGGCGAGATAGCGGTACCAGTGCGGCTCCACCTTGAGCCGATCGCGGTTACGTTCGAGAAACGCCCAGTGCGCGTCGGTTCGTACCGACTCGATACCGGCATCGCGCAACAGTTGATTGCCTTGGCTGCGGCTGTCACGTAAATGCAGGTCATGCGAGCAGACGCCGAGGATGAACGGGTCTTCCGGCTGCTGCGCCGGTGACTGCAGCGCCAGGCCGGATATGGCCGCGACAAGTGCCAGACGGCAAAAATTGAGGCGGGTACTCATGGTCGCTCGTCCCTGTGTCTAGAGGCATGCGGTTCAAGGCCGCCATGCGGTTGTGCTGTGGTGATCTGGCTGTACGTCCCTCGATGAAGCACGTCCCGAGGCGTCAGGACGTGGGCGATGGCCATACCGAGGAACAGGGTGGAGGTGGTGACTTCCAATACATCGGTCGCCCAGCCGATCAGGCAGGTGCAGAAGACGATGCCTAGCAGGGCGTCACGAATGCGCGGGCCACGGTCGTGCAGGCGCAGCAGCAAGGGGAACAACAGCAGATACAGCAGCACGCCGAACACACCGAGCATTCCCCA
The DNA here is from genome assembly GCF_024448955.1 of Stutzerimonas stutzeri. Classification (GTDB taxonomy): domain Bacteria; phylum Pseudomonadota; class Gammaproteobacteria; order Pseudomonadales; family Pseudomonadaceae; genus Stutzerimonas; species Stutzerimonas stutzeri_AQ. Next base: position 18,994 of record NZ_JAMOIH010000001.1, on the reverse strand, counting down.
GAGATACAGCGCCGTGTTGTCAGCGATGCTCAGCAGTTCCAGCCAAGCCAGTGGAAAGACCGCTGCGCTACTGCCTACCGCACCGAAACCTGCACCCCACCAACCCCAACCTTCGTTGGTAATCACCTCAATGAAATTCGGCCAGCTATGGATCAGACGGTCGTTGAAGGACGCAAGCATGCTGCCGCTGTAGGCCTCGGCCTGCGGAATGTTCAGCAGCAGGCTAGCGATCGGCAATGCCATTCCCGTCAGCACCGCAATGAAAAACGCCGTGGCGCTGGGCATGCGATATCCGGCGAGGAACAGCATCATCAGCGTCAGCAGATAAGCCGCGGCGGTGGACTTGTTGGTGGTGAGAAAGATCGCGCCGAATGCCAGCGGGTAGAGCATCATCCGCAGCAGTCGGGTGCGCAGGAACGCTGCCAGAAACAGGCTGTACAGCGCGATCATCACCGCCAGATTGGTCGACATGCGGGCGAAGCCGGCGAGACGGTCGGTACTGCCAAAGGCCCAGGATTTGTTCGCGGTCACCTCGACATCGCCCATCATGTAGCTGTACCCCTTCCATGGCACCTGGGTGAACATATCCAGTGCAATGCCTAGCAGAGAGGCCATCAGACATAGCCCGATCACCCAGCCCAACAGGACGGTTCTGCGTTCCAGATAGGTGCCGCAGAACAGCCCGAACAGCAGCGGAATATAGATGAACAGGCTGAAGCCGACGTTTCTCAGCGAAGCCCCGTGAAGCAGCGCGAACGAGCTTGAAACCACCAATGCAAATAGCACCAGCCATACGCCGGGCCTGCTTCGCGCGCGTGGCAACTCGAGCGCCACTGCTGCCAAACAAGCCAGCTTTGGTAGGTAGAGCAGGGCGGAGATACCGGCGATATCGAGGTAATAGCGCAGCGCCCCGGCAAAGGTTTCGCTGATCAGCAGTGAGGCCGCGATCAAGGTCAGCAGGGTCGGCTTGTCAATCGCCAGCGGGCTCGATCTGGGATGCGGTGTAGTCAGTGAAAACGGCGTCATCGTGGGCTCTCCGGCCGTGTAGCGCGGCATGCAGGATTGATTGGTACTGATCAAGCATGCGTTCCATGTCTAGAAATGGCGCAACGCTGCCATGCGCCTGCTGCGATAACCGCTGGCGCAGGCCGCTGTCCAGATAGAGCTTGAGCATCGCTCTGCCAAGCGAGTCGGGATCGGCCGGTGAGCAGAGCAGCCCGTTGAGATTGTTCTGGATGATTTCCGGCAGGCCACCCATGTTCGTTGCGATGACGGGCAGGTGCTGGGCACAGGCTTCGACGGCTACCAGCCCGAAGGGCTCGGCCCATATCGAAGGCATCACCAGCACGTCGATGTTGCTCATGAAGGAGGCGGCCTTCTGATAGCCGACGAAGCGGACTTTGGCCGGGTCGGCCTTTGCCTTCAGTTGTGCTTCATCGTCCAGCTTGCCGCGGCCGGCGATTTCCAGGGTGGCGTTGATTGACAGTTCTTGGAACTGTTCGATCAACCACCCCACGCCCTTGTTTTCCGACAGCGTGCCGATATAGCCGAAACGCAACAGGCCGCTGTGGTTATGACGCGGCGTGCGCGGTGCGCTTTCGCTCGGCGTGGTGCTGTTATGCACCACGTGGTGGCTGGCCCGGCTGAAATACCCGTGCCCGGACACCCGGTCCAGAATGAAGCGACTGACACCGATTACCGCGGCGACCTGTGCCGAGGCTCCCGCGTGTTGCTGACGGAAAGCCGAACACATACCGCACTGGCGCTCGCAACTGCGGCCTTTGCTGAACATGGTGTCCTTGGGGCACAGCAAATAGAGATCATGCAGCACCTGAACGATCGGCACGCCGGCCGCGCTGATCTCGTCCCACGCGGAGATCGACCATCCGGTCAGGTTGTGGCAAATCACCACGTCCGGCTGCTCGCGTGCGATCACCTCGCGAACGTACAGGCGCATGCGGCGGTTGTAGCGATCGCGGTAATGCCAGCCGAGGCGCAGCAGCAGGTTGGGCCGGCTCTGGGTGAAGTGCCAGTAAAGGTTGTACAGGCCGGCGCGATAGATTCGCACGCCTCCTAGCGTTTCCTCACGCAACCCGGCCTCCGGGCCGGTGGCCAGCACCGTTACGTCGCAGCCTCGGCCCTGAAGGCCTTCAGCCAACTGGCGCACGACGATTTCCGCGCCACCACCGACGTGGGGTGCGTACAGGCTGTGCAGAAACAGAATCTTCATGATCGGAACCCCGAATTCATCGGTGCAACAGCGTGAGTCAGGGCTGCGCGACGCAACCACTGAGATAGCGGGTTGGCACGCGGACTTTTTGTTCACGCTGCAACAGCTTCAGAAGGATCACCGAACGTTCGTCTCCGTCGTCGCTGACGAAGATCGCCTCGAGTTCGTTGAAGCCGCCACCCTGCAGATGCACACGCTCGCCAGGTTGGAACTTCGGCTTCTTTGCCGGGGCCGCGAGTCGCTGGCGCAGCTGCTCGATGAGTTCGTCCCGAACCGGTGTGGGTTCGCTGCCAAAAGACACCACTCGGGCGACGCCTCGGGTCGAACGGATGGGATACCAGTTGTCCATGTGCCGATCGAGGCGGATGAACAAATAACCGGGAAACAACGCTTCGTCTGCTTTGCCATCACCGGAAGTGCTTGGCTTGTGTGGCCTGTAACACTCGAAGTGCTGGCGTTGAAGATTCTCTTCGGCGCGGATTTCCTGACGGGGTTTGGTTTGTATCAGGTACCAGTGTGGATTGTTGCCGAGCGCTGACATGTGAAGCTGCCTTCCATAGAGATGAGGTTGCTGAAGTCCGTTTTGTCGATGTCGTTCATGCCTGCAATGCGGCTTGCTGCTCGATCCCTTCAACGAGAGAGAAACGCTTGAGCAGGCCCTGCACATCGTTCTGGCTGTTGAACATCAGCACGTCGATGATCGATAGCGCAGGCACGAAAGGTTGGCTGAACTGGGGGTAACTCAGGTCGTCCATGCGCAGAAAGCGCAGTGACAGGCCGTAAGCTCGGAAAAGCGCGGGGCAGTACAGCGCCATGCCTCCGATGGGGTTGATATAGCGCTCTGCACCTAGCATTTTCGTGAGGCCAATGACGCGCTCCTGCTTGTCCATGCGGGTCGGCAATCCCATCTCCGACCCGATATGGATAGGTGTTGTGATCTGCAGGTGCGCGCAGATGCAGCGGATGGAATGTTCGATGAACCGGGCCAGATTGCGCTCCGGATGCGTCAGGATCCGGTGAATCAGCGCGAACACTTCATCGTGATGAGGGGCGCGGGCGTAGGCGAATTCCAGCGTCCTCAGCAGCTTCTGGGCTTCCTGCGGGAAGTCCTCGCATAGCCAGCGCTGGTTGATCGGGTCGAATTGGCCACCCTTGCGCAGGGGAAAGGTGATCAATTTAGGCTGCCCGTTCACCAGTACCCTGTTGCGATTGATCCACGAAGCCTTGACGTACTGAAGGTCGTCACCCAGCACGAAGGCATCGCTGTGAGCGATCAGCTGGAAGTAGCCCAGGTAAGGAAACAGGTAGGGTTGCATCATCGCTGCGGTTCTGAGCACGGCAGGTCCCTCGCACGTATCAGGCTTTCTGAGAGTAGCTGTAATAGCCGTAAGCGCCGGTTTCATAGGCGGTGCTCGAGGCCTTACGCTTGACGCCGTTGAGAATGGCGCCCTTGAGCAATACGCCGTTCTGCGCCAGCCGCCGCTTGGATGCTTCGATCTGGCTGGCGGTGCTTAACCCATAGCGCGCGACCAGTAGGCAGGTGCCAGCCTGTTGCGCGACCAGCACGGCATCCGTCACGGCCAATACCGGTGGTGTATCGATGATGACGAAGTCGTATTCGCGCTCCGCCTCTTTGAGCAACTTCGCGAAATTGTCGTGCATCAGCAGCTCGGACGGATTTGGCGCGCTGCAACCGCTGGCAACGAAATGCAGGTTGGCCTGGTCGGTCTTGTTGATGACCGCGGCGAGACGCAGCCCGCTAACCAGTGCATCGGACAGACCGCTGCGCGGCGCCATGCCGAACACGCCAGCCAGATAACCGCGACGCATGTCGGCATCGATGAGCAGCACGCGCTGACCCGCCTGGGCGATCACCGATGCCAGATTGCTGGAAACGAAGGACTTGCCCACCGAGGGGGTCGGGCTGGTGACCACCAGCACTTGATTACGTGCCTCGAGCATGGCGAATTTGAGGCTGGTACGCAGGCTGCGCAGTGACTCGATGGCCAGATCGGCCGGATCGGCCGTGCCCAGCAGCTTGCTTCTTCCGTCGCGAATTTTCCTGAGCCGGTAAAGGTGTTCCTGTTTTGGTGAAAAAGGCAGAGCGGCGTACACCGGAATACCCAGATGTTCGATGGTCTCGGGGCTCTCTACGCCGCGATAGAACACCTGGCGTAGCAGGATCACCATCGCCGACACCAGCAGACCGACGAATATGGCGACCAGTACGACCAGGGGCTTGATCGGTTTGGCCGGCTTCTCCACCACCGAGTAGGCGTTGTCGATGATGCGCACGTTGCCGATGGTGCCTGCGCGCAAGATGTCCTGCTCCTGGGCCTTGTCCAATAGCAGGGTGTAGGTGCGGGTCGTGACCTGCATGTCTCGATTGAGGCGCAACAATTCCTGTTGAGTCATCGGCAGTGTGTCGATCTTGCCCATCAGCGCAGCTTTTTGTGCCTGCAGCTGACCGATCTTTTTCATCAGCGTCTGGTAGGTAGGGTGCTCCGGCGTGTACAGCTGGTTGTATTCGGTGCGCTTGAGTTCGTGCTCGGAAATCTGTGCTTCCAGCGCGACGACCTGATCCAGCACACCTTTGGTTTCGATGCTGATGTCGACCGATTGCGCGCTGGTCTGGTAGTCGTTGAGCGCCGCTTCTGCCTTCTCCAGCTCCTTGCGTACCAGCGGTACCTGCGAGCGTAGAAACTCCAGGCGCTGTGCTGCTTCGGCGGAGCTTCGCTCGATGTTCTGGCGCACATACAGACGGCTGATCTGATCGAGCACGTGATTGGCCTTGTCTGCGTCCGGATCCTCGAGGGTGAGGTAGATGATTCCCGAGTCCTTGCCGGCTTCACCCACCTTGAGGCGCTTCTGGTAATCCAGTGCTGTGGTTTGCGGACGGCTGCGCACGACGGCGAATTCCGTACCCGGGCGGGCTTTGAGTTCGGCGATCTGTACGCGAAAGCCCTCGTGCTGCACGGCTTCGTTGGTCTTGCCGCTCAGTAGCAATTTCTCGTCCGCGTCATACAGGCTGAAAGCACCCGCACTACCGGCACGTAGGATCAGCTTTTCACCCAGATAGGCTTCGGGCACATCCAACTGGAATATGTCCAGTTTTTCGCCGCCCCAGGCATAGCTGCTCATACCCAGCAGAGGCGCGGCGAGTTCGCCGTCCGTCTCTGGATCATGCTGACGCGCCATATAGCTGCCGAGAAGTGGGAGGTATTTGGGGCGAGTGGTGATGTAGAGCTTCAGCGCATCGACCGTGCGCCCTAGTACCGAGCGCGACTTGATCAGTTCGATCTCGGTCACCGCCTGGGAAACCGAGTTCGGCCGAGGTATGGCTTCTGGCACGCCGGTTATGCCGGCCTTCTTAGGCTCGATCTGGATCATCGCGCTCGCTCGGTAGACCGGCGTAGCCACGACGGCATAGGCGACGCCGAGCAGGGCGAAGAGGGCGGTAATGGTGAAAATCAGCGCCTTATGATCGAACGCCACGCGCAGAATACGCGCCAGGTCGATGCGATTGTCTCCGTCGTATTCCAGCGAAGAGCGGGCCATGGCAGTCATTGCGGATCCTTCCTTGAGTATTCGCCATCGGTGCGGCAGGTGTCGGTCATGCGCTGTCAGGCGCCTGGAATCAGCCTGCGTAATAGGTTGAGGCTGGCGTTCTGGAATACCTGGCTCAGCGCCTGAAGCTTGCTGAGCGGCGAAATCGATGCCAGCGCCTGGGCGAAGACCTGGATCATGAAGTACTCGTAGAGCGACTGGTTGCCGATCCGCTGGTAATAGCGGGCGAGGCTGTAATAGGCGTGCATGGACATCTGGATGCGTTGCTTGCTGCTGCGCATGGAGAAGATCCCGCCCTCATGCACTCGGTAGGCGGCGGGTTTTATCTCTTCGATGAACTTGCCCTTGCCGTGGGCTCCGAGCAACGACCACCAGCAGATATCCAACACTTCGACGCCGTGCAGCTCAGGCGGCAGTTCCTGTACCAGATTACGAAAGCACACCGTCAAGGTTGAGACTGGGCGCGCCTGCATCAGTTGGCGGGCGGTTGCGTCCCTTCGATATTTGCCCTGCAAGTGCGGGCTGCGCACCACGCCTTGGCTGTTGAACATGAACGCATCGTGGTACGTCATCACGTAGTCGCGGTGTTGTTCGAGAAAGTCGACCTGGATTTGCAGCTTGCGCGGGTCGATCCAGTAATCGTCCCCTTCGCAATAGGCGATGTACTTGCCGCGCGCTTGTGCGAACAATCGCGTGCTGAACGGCACACCTTGGCGGTACTGGTTTTCGCACTGATAGATCGGCTTGATCACGCTCGGGAAGCGCGCGGCGTATTCACGGATGATCGCCGCGGTGGTGTCGGTCGAGGCGTCGTCATGAACGATCACCTCGAAAGGGAAGTCCGTTTCCTGCCGGAGGAACCCCTCCAGCGTTTCCCTGATGAAAGCTGCGTGGTTGTAGGCCAGGCAGACGATGCTCAACAGCGGTTCCCGGCTGTCGCCCCAGGCCGCCATCAAGTCCTGCTCGTTTTTCAGTTCCATGTCCATTCAGACGCTCGATTTGGTCATCAGTACGTAAAGCCGCATTACGACGGGCTTGGATGTGAAGGTAACCAGTGCCAGGCAGATCAGACCGCTGACTGCCAGTCCCAGAAGAATGTCGAAGCGGTTGTCGCTCGCGATCGACACGAACACGGGTTCTCCGATCAACAGACCCAGGCCTGTCATGGCGGTAATGCGCAACAAATCCTCTAGCCATTGCCGATGCAGGCCGGGGGCGAAGCGCTTGTGCACCATCGACGGCCAGATCAGAAACGTCAGCATGCGCAGCCCGAACCAGGCCAGCGCTGCGCCATAGACGCCATGCTCGAGTGCCGCATAAACCACCAGCGGAATGCTGAGTGCTGCTGAGACCAGGCTGAACCACACGTGCAGGCGCAGCTGCCCGTAGGCGTATTGCAGATAGAACTGGAAGGCGGTGACGGCCATGATCGCGCTACCGACCACATACCAAGGCAACACTAGCCGGCTCCATTGCGCCGCTTCTGCATCGCCAGTCCAGGCGAAGACCAGCTCGGCGGAGTGAAAGGCGATGACCCCCGAGAGCGGGAACAAAAGGCTGCAGACGAATCGTGTGGCGTTCAGGTAGAGCGCCTGCATGTCGGCGATCCGGTTCTCGGCCACGAGCATGGTCATGCGTGGAAGTAGCGTCTGCACCAGCGGATTGGTGAGGGTCATGATGCCGGTCGACATCAGCGCCACCAGCGAGAAATAACCGTACTCCTTGAGCATCAACACGTTGGATAGCAACACCTTGTCCAGCTGCGTCAGGATGATCCACAGCACCGAGGTGAGCGACATGCCGGCGGCGAACGGCAATACCGGCTTGACCACGGCCCAGTCGAATCCGGTCAGGATCGTTGGGTTAGGCATCAGCGCATAGGCCTTGACGGCAAACACCAGCGTCTCGAACAGAGCGACCGCCGTCTGGAACAGGAAGAAATCCAGAGGGTTCTGACTGACATTGGCCACTAGAAACAGGCCGCCGAAATAGCGCAGCGTCGCTATCAGAATGTTGGCGCCGTTCAGCCATGCGTGCAGTTCGAGGCCTTGCAGGCCGCTCTTATAAAGAGTGGCGTACAGCTTCAGGCCGACCATCAGACCCATCAGGCTGATGCACTGAATGATGGTGTCTGTGCTCAGCTCCTGCGCTTGCAACCATTGGTGAGCGATCCAGCCACTGGAGAAATAAACGCTCAGAACCGTCAGCGATGCCAATGGCAAGAAGATGATTTCAAACGAGCGCAGCAGCTGTCCGGGCTCGTAGCACTGCGCGCCACTGGCGAGCCGCCCGCGATAGTGCGCAATCCGATGGACCAGCGACGGTGACAGCCCGGCGTCCAGCAGCTGTAACCAGGCCTGCAGCACCGCGAAAAAACCGATCAGGCCGTAGGCTTCAGCACCAAGATGCCCGAGATAGAAGGGTAGAACGAGGATGCCGATGAGCAGGGCGTACGCTTGACCAGCGTAACTCAGGCCGGTGTTGCGAAACATCGATAGCTTTCGATCAGACATGTAGTCGGGCCGCCGCTAATGAATCAGTAGATATTCTTGAACCCAGAATCGGGCAGGCTGAAACGCTGTTCCATCAAATCGGTAGCGTTGGTCTGTGGCCAGAAGCGCTCGGTTTGCCGCTGGCTGCGTCGCGAAGATTCGTGCACCAGCGTCTGAATAACCGTGTCTTGGATATGCCGCGGCAGGCCTGGATAGATCGGCAGGCACAGCACCCGACGGCTCAGGGTTCTCGACTGTATTTGCGGCGGCTGCGGCTGCAGATAGCCGAGAGTGTCCAGCGAAGGGTAGAAGTAGCGTCTGGGGTTGATGCCCTTGGCGTTCAGCGCTCTTCGACAGCGCAGCAACTGGTCTTCGTTTGCCAGGGCAATCGGGAAATAACTATGGTTGCGCTGGGAGTACGGCTGCTGGTGCTGCAGGTCGAAGTAATCACCCAGCTGGTCTTCGTAGCGCCTGGCGATCACCTCCCGTTGCTCCAGAATCAATGCCATGTCATCCAGGATGCACAGGCCCATGGCCGCAGCGAACTCGTTGAGTTTGGCGTTGATGCCGATACCGTCGATGGTGTCTGTGTCGACGATGCCGAAGTTGCACAGCAAACGAACCCTTGCCGCCAATGCATCGTCATTGGTGACGATGGCCCCTCCTTCGATGGTGTGGAACAGCTTGGTTGCATGGAAGCTGAGCGTGCTGACATCACCCCAGTGGAAAACCGAGCGGTCCTTGTAGCGCACGCTGAATGCATGGGCACCGTCGTAGACGACCTTCAGCCGATGCCGCTCGGCGACGCGCGCGATGCCTTCCACATCGCAGGCATTACCGAAGACATGCGTGGCGACGATTGCGCGGGTGTCGCTGTCGATCCGCGCCTCTATAGCCTGCGGGTCCATGTTCCAGCTGGCCTTGTCGATGTCGGCGAAGATCGGCCGGATACCTTCCCACTGCAGCGAGCTGGTGGTCGCAACGAAACTGAACGGGGTCGTGATGGCGCTGCCGGACAGGTTCAATGCCCGATAGGCGATCTGCAACGCCAAGGTGCCGTTATTGGTGAGGATGATGTTTCGGACACCCAGGTAATCGCGTAGGCGATCTTCCAGTTCGGTGACCAGCGGCCCGTGATTGGTCAGCCAACCGGACGCATAGATGCTGTCGACGTAGCCCAGAAACTTGGCTTTGTTGCCTAGATAGGATTTGGTGACATTGATCATCGCGATGTCCTTATCGGTAGTCACGTCGAGATCGATAGGTGAAAACCTCTGGCCGAGGCCGGGTTCGGTCACGCGGTAGGCTGCGTGCCGAGTGCGGTTGCGCGTCGTGCGCGACGCTGGTTGAGCTTGAGAATCAGCCGGGTCGCAAAGCTGCCTGCGTGCGGGTCGCCATAATGGAATATGGCGGTTGCCCGGCGGCTGGCGGGGTCGCAGGGCTCGTTTGCATGCAGCGTCCGGTAGCCCCAGAACAAATACAGATTGCCCGGAACCAGCTGCAGCTTTTCGGGCTTCAGAAGATGACGGCGAATGGCTGCGGTCATCAGCTTTCGGGTCAGCGCGTTCTGCAACAGCATTTTTTCCAGCACGTTGAACAGAACATTCGAGCGTACTCGGCGGAGATTGGGGAACATGATCAAATCACCCCGATCGTTCCCGTTTTGAGGGATTTCGATGGGCAACAGTACGGTTACAAGGCTGGCATCGTAATGAAAGCAATTGGACTCACGGCGCCCTGAATTCCCCTGCACGCAGCGCAACACCTTAAGAATCTCATCGCTGTACGCGGTTTTCCCGATGCCCGCCTGATAAATGCTTCCAAGCATCTGCCGGAACTCCGGCGCAGCGCCTAGAACGCCCAATAGAGAACTCTCTATTTCAACGCCACCATGGTGCGCGAAGTATTGGCCTTTATGTCTTTCGGCATCATTACGGATGTGATCTTGTAATGAGGTTAATTGTTCAGAAGTAAGGAAGTTGGTAATGCAGGAGCTTCCCTTGTCGCTCATTTCTTTGGCAATCAATTGATGCGCTTCGATATCGATGCTACGGAACAGGGTATTCACGATCAGCTCCGGTTTGGATGAACATATGAGTACGACGACTAAAGTTATTATTGATCGGTACACGTAATCTTCAATTACGCCATTAATCGCCAGATATGAGGTTTTTGCTGCCTGTTCTTATTAGGCACGCTACCGCCATTGCAGGCTTTTGCCGCCATTTGGCTTGCCATCTCTCGTAGGCCTCTTCTCCTGGGGCGGCCCGTATAGCGCGGCTTTCAGGCAAAGCTACCGCACTCGGCTGGGTTTCGAGAGAAGCAATAAAGAGAGAGTACTGTTAACGCAGAACAGCAAAAATTAGCTGTTACGGAGATGCTATCCCTGCGGACTTAATAGCAATACCGGGTTCTGTCTGGCTTGCCACTCGAGGAAACATCCTGCCTCGTTTGTGTGACCTAGTTATCATTCAGAACCTGACGGCAGTCAAGATGGGAAACTAAATTTTTTTTTGGGATTTTCGGCCTGCCTGTCGTAATCCATTGATAGGCAAAAGGATAAAAGAGCTGTGGGTTACCGAGTCGATAACTTTATTTTAAAGTCATCCATCTTCAGAACTAAGCCGAACGGCCTATAAACTTTCGCGTGAAGAGATTTAAAGGGAAAGGGAGGGGCGTGAGGCTGAAATCAACCTAAGCAAGCGAAGGCCGCGAGGTTTAACGTGCGAGAGGAGGGTGGTTCTGCGAGGCGGAACGAAAAAGGCCACTCATGAGAGTGGCCTTTTCGTATTTGGTTGCGGGAGCCGGATTTGAACCGACGACCTTCGGGTTATGAGCCCGACGAGCTACCAGACTGCTCCATCCCGCGTCTGTGGGGCGGCATTCTACAGGCTGACATGAGGCTGTCAACCTAAAAGCCGAAAAGAAAGCGTTTCTATTCAGTTATTTAGCGGCGCGCTCAGCAAGCGACGTTGCTTTGCGCAAGTGACAGGACATAGAAACGAAAAGGCCACTCAGAGAGTGGCCTTTTCGTATTTGGTTGCGGGAGCCGGATTTGAACCGACGACCTTCGGGTTATGAGCCCGACGAGCTACCAGACTGCTCCATCCCGCGTCTGTGGGGCGGCATTCTACAGCTTTGGCTCGCCATGTCACGGCCTAATTTAGGAGAGCGCCTATTTCTTCAAGCGCTTAGCGAAACGCTGATACCTGGTTTCGCAGTAGCGGCCGGGAAGTGCCGGGCCGGTGTGGCGCTCGGGCTAGGCTTTTGATGGTAACGAGTGATTCGCAGCATTCCCCAAAGCATCGCCAGTGCGGCAGCGCTCCAGCCGAAGATCATCAAAAGAATTACCAGTGCGGGAGTGATCATTGTTGGATTCCTTTCTAACCTGACATCAGCCTCTGTAGCTGGGACCTGGGTTTGGATGGACGGTTCCGCTGCCGCTGGTCAGTGATGCTGCTCGGCGGCGCACGGCTCGCACTGAGGGTTGCCTAACGATTGCCACGACTCTTGAAGGAGGAGATATGAAGACCTGTCTGGTAATCACGCTTGGCTTCGTGGCTGGGCTTGCCGCGACCGGCGTCGCTGCCGCATCGGCCGATTCCGTTGATATCGAGTTGGCACAAAACACGGGTGCGGTCGACCGTTCTTTGGGTAACGGCTCGATGGGCGTCGGTGAAGGAATCCAGCGGCTACCCGAGCAGCCCGGGGCGGATCGCGTCGAGAGCGAGGAGCGGCGAAAAAAGATCTACGACGAAGCGGGTCACGGTGATAACGACACCGATATGGAACATCGCCCGCGCCGAACCCTGGGCGATCGTGACCGCGATGACGACTGACTGGCTGATCGATGAAACGGGAGAGCAACGATGTCGAACACACTTGTCTTGATGATCGCTGGCCTGATATTCGCCTCCGGCGCTGCTTTGGCTGACACTGAACTGTCCAATCCGTCTACTACCGGTAACCAAGCGATAGAGCAGCCATCATCCGATATTGGGGGCGCAACGCGGGATGAGCGGGACGCTACAACGGATGATGGCGAAGGGGTGGATGATGAGCCTGGGTTAGGCACCATGGGCACGGGAGCCACCGGCACCACGGGTGGCATGGGCGCAACGACCGGAACCGATACCATTGGAGACCGCGAAGATACAGACCAGTAGTCGCCAGGCGGCACGCCCAGGGCGTTTCTAAGCGCGGTCGGCCTACGTACAATGCGCTCCTTTTTCGATTGGGCTGTTTCTGATGCAAATTGCCTTGGCCCCCATGGAAGGGCTGGTCGATGAGATTCTTCGCGATGTGCTGACGGGTGTCGGCGGTATCGATTGGTGCGTGACCGAGTTCATTCGAGTGTCGGATCGCCTGTTGCCGCCGTCCAGCTTCCGCAAGCTTGCACCCGAGCTCGATAACGGCGCCCGGACTCGCGCCGGCACCCAGTTGCGTGTGCAATTGCTGGGTTCGGATCCGTCTTGCCTGGCCGACAATGCGGCCTTTGCCTGCACCCTCGGTGCGCCTGCCATCGATCTTAACTTCGGCTGTCCGGCTAAAACGGTAAACAAATCTCGTGGCGGCGCTGTTCTGCTCAAGGAGCCCGAACTGCTTCATTCGATACTGCGCGAGGTACGCAAGGCGGTGCCTGCACATGTCCCGGTCACGGCCAAGATGCGGCTGGGTTTCGACAGTCCGGACGGGGCGCTAGATTGCGCCAGAGCCCTGGTGGATGGTGGTGCGGAGCAACTGGTCGTGCATGCCCGGACCAAGTTGCAGGGTTACAAGCCGCCTGCGCATTGGGAGTGGGTCGCCAAGGTTCAGGATGTAGTGAATATCCCTGTGTTCGCTAATGGCGATATCTGGTCGCTGGACGACTGGCGTCGTTGCCGCGAAATCAGCGGCGTCGAAGACATCATGCTAGGGCGTGGATTGGTTTGTCGGCCGGACCTGGCGCGCCAGATCAATGCAGCAAAGCATGACGCAGAGGTTGAGCCGATGAGCTGGGAAGATCTGCAGCCGCTGCTCGCTGACTTCTGGTTGCAGGCGCGCCGCAAGATATCTCCGCGCTACGCACCCGGGCGTCTCAAACAATGGCTTTCCATGCTAACTCGAACTTACCCGCAAGCCGTTACGCTGTTTGCCCAGCTGCGGCGAATGGACGATTGCGAGCGACTCGATGCCTTGTTGGGCATCACCTACAAGGCATCGGAGTTCGAGGCGGTTATCTAGCGCCCGCCGCTGACGTCCAGTAGGGCGCCACTGGTATAGCTGGCTTTTTCACTGGCCAGCCATAGAATCGCCTCAGCCACTTCCTCAGCGTCACCGCCGCGCCCCATGGGCACGCTGGCCTTGACGCGCTCAACGCGGCCCGGCTCACCACCGCTGGCATGAATCTCTGTACGAATCACGCCCGGCCGCACCGCGTTGACCCGAATGCCTTCTGCGGCAACTTCTTTCGCCAGGCCAAGCGTCATGCTGTCGATCGCGCCCTTGGCGGCCGCGTAATCGATGTATTCGTTAGGTGCGCCGAGCTTTGCGGCAATCGAGGAGACATTGACGATGGCGCCGCCGCTGCCGCCATAGCGGGTGGACATGCGTTTCACCGCCTCGCGCGCGCAAAGGAAACTGCCGGTCACATTGGTCGCGAAAACCCGCACCAGCCGCGCCGCATCCATCTCGTCCAGACGCATTTGCCGTTCCAGCATGCCGGCGTTATTGACCAGCACGTCGAGCCTGCCGAATTCCTTGTCGATCGTGGCGAACAGCCTGGCGACCTGTGCCTCGTCTGCGATATCGGCTCTTACCGCGATGGCGTGAGCGCCGGCACCTCGAAGCTCCTCGAGCAACTGCTGCGCGATATCTTGACGCTGATGAAAGTTGAGGCACAGCGCGTAGCCTTCGGCTGCGGCGAGCCTGGCGGTGGCCGCACCGATGCCTCGGCTGCTGCCTGTAATCAGCATGACTCTGGACATGAAAACTCCGACGAATGGTCTTGAAATGGGCGGGGCAGTTCCTATTTAGGGCTACACAGGATGCCGAATTCGGGTCCTGTAGTAACCACTCGCTGAATATCAGGAGATACAAAATGACTAGTTTTTCCATGGCTCCGCTGTTCCGCCAATCCATTGGCTTCGATCGTTTCAATGATCTGTTCGAGTCGGCCCTGCGTAACGACGCGGGCAGCTCGTTCCCACCGTATAACGTTGAAAAGCACGGCGATGACCAGTACCGCATCATCGTAGCAGCCGCCGGTTTCCAGGAGTCCGATCTGGATCTGCAGGTCGAGCGTGGCGTGCTGACCATTAGCGGCGGGAAACGAGAGAGCAGTGGTGAGAACGTCACCTATCTGCACCAGGGAATTGCCCAGCGTGCCTTCAAGCTCTCGTTCCGTCTCGCCGATCATATCGAGGTCAGAGGCGCAGCACTCAACAACGGCCTGCTGAGCATCCAGCTCGAGCGCGTGGTTCCGGAAGAGGCCAAGCCCAAGCGCATACCGATTAACGGTGAGCGCCTGGCTCTGAACGAGGCGTAACCCGCAAAGGGTCGCATTGCGGCTCGTTGACTGATGGAGAACCCCGCCGCTTCGGCGGGGTTTTCGTTTGTGGCGCGCGTGATTCAATCCGGAAAGACAGCTGCTCGGCTTGAACATAGAGGATCGTTGGGCTGTCTCTGTTAGAACGATCGGGCGAGTTTGTCTACTCCTAAGAAGCCGAAATTGCCTTAAAAAAGCGTTGACATGTTACGGTTATGCACATTCTGGGAAACGTAACCCACCGGCTTCGCCGTCACCGCTCAAGAAATTTCTGGACATTCTTAAGTTGCTGATTTTAAAGGCTTTATGTTCGCTGAGCAAAAACCCATCGATCTGTTTGAAGGCCGCGTCAGACGGGCGTTTGGGGAAGTCATCCAGGAACTGTTCACAAGGTTATCCACAGGAATTGTGGATAATTGCCGAATGCTTCTATGGCGCGGTTTTGCAGGAGGTATTCGATGAAGCTCCCTTGGAAATTCTTCCGCTATTTGCCCATAGCGCAACGCGTACTCGCCCGTGGACGGTTACCCATGGTGCTGCTTGCCGTCGCTCGCAAGCGCTCGGCACGTGGCGGGCTTATGAAAGGTCTGCGTGAAGACCTGGGTTTGCTGCAGGCGTTATGTGTGGCTTGGTGGCGGGGCGAGTACAGGGCTATCAGCAGACCTGCGCTGATCGCTGCAGTGGCTGGGCTGTTGTACTTCCTCTCGCCTATGGATGCCATACCGGACTGGATCCCCGGGCTTGGCTTCATCGACGATCTCGCGGTGCTGGGATGGGTCATGCGCAAATGGTCCGGCGAGCTGCAGGCATTCCGCGATTGGAGAGACAGCCAGCCGGTTGATGTGCAAGCTGACATTGATCGTCTCCCTTCGGTCGATGAGCCGATGGCGGACGACGTTAGCCATGCGCGTAGTGCCCGATTCCGAGACGATATACCAAGGGATTAATCCTTTCGTGCTGCTATGGGCGGCCACGCTTTCACTCTTTAGTGCGCGCCCGTAGGCTAAAAATCCGTCCTCAGGCTGTTAAGATCCGCCTTCATTCATGGACAAACGAGCGGGGTAGCGGATGAGTGTTCAGGTCATCATGCGTGACGGTGTGCCAGAGTACGCCGTGCTGCCTTGGGATGAATATCAGGCGCTGCTGAGTGAACGTAATGGGCGCACTGCCCAGGCGGTCGCCGAGGCTCCGATTGCTTTACCGAAATTCAGCGAATTGTCGGCGATGCGCGAAGCCAAGGGCATGAGTCAGGAGACGCTGGCGCGTTCCGTAGGCATCAGCCCCGTTTACCTTGGCCTTATCGAAAGCGGCGAGCGTGATCCCGGTGACCCCATACGCCGCTCTCTGGCCCGTGCGATGGAGATCGAAGGATGGGGGCCGGAAGCTTGAAAGACGCCGCGCCGTCGATTCGCATCAGCCGCCCGCACTGGCAGGCGTTGCTGGATGAGTTGACCGCCGCTCGACGGCAGCGTCATCTGGTGACCTATCGTGCGCTGGTCGAACGCCTCCAGTTACCCACGCCGGCGATGCAGACATTGACGGTTGCACTGGAGTACTTGGCGACGCTGGACGCACGCGCTGGCCGACCGTTGCGCAGCGCACTGGTGATCAGCCAAGGTGCCAGCCGTTTACCCAGAACGGGTTTCTTCGAATGCGCCGCTCGTCTTGGGCGGTTTGCAGGTCCTACCGATGGCGCAGCTGCTGCTTCCTGGCATGCGGGCGAAGTCGCGCGCGTGTTCGAATTCGATTATCCGGAGGCGCCATAAATGCTGCACAAGGTTCGGGCGCGCGCCGGTTATCTGACCGCACGCAAGCTGTTGAGCATGCGTTGGGCTGTCGAGCAGCCTAAGTTGTGGCGCTGGATGGAGGGCCAGTTTTCGCGTATGGCCGCGATAGGTGATCCGAAGGCGCAGAGTTTTTACGGGCACATCCTGCTTTTCAGAGGGCAGGGTTATGGTGCAAGACGGGAAGGCATTCGTTTGTTGCGCCTGGCCGCCGAAGGAGGCGATGCCAAGGCTGCATACCAGATGGGCGTGATCGCCCTAAGTGAGGATGCCGAACACGGCCCGGACGGAGCCCAGGCGGCGCATTGGTGGAAGCTCGCCGTCGAGGCCGGACATCCATTGGCCACGGCCCGTCTGGCTCAGTTGTACAAGGCGGGCGGACATGGGTTGGCGCCTGATCGGCAAGAGGCTGAACGTTACAGAGCCAGCGCCGCCAAACACGGCCTCTGAACGCCTAGTGACCGCCGTTCCGTATCGATCGTGTACAGGCTGTAACCCGCCACCTGCTTGGCCTGACGCTTGGCTTCGGAGGCCAGGACGGCGAGAGATGCGGCGTCGATTTCGGGGGTTGGCCCGGACTTGAGAAGGACCGCGCCGATCGAAAGGGAGAGTAGGGGGTAGCGTTGCTGGCCGCCTTGCCGCCCTTCGGCAATGAAGCAACCCTCGGCCAGATGATCGTCGCGGTAGAAGGACCGGCAGCGTCGCTCGAATGTGTCGAACAGTCGGCTGATTCTCGCTGACCAATCTTCAGACTTCATCACCAACATGAAGTCATCCCCACCGATGTGACCGACGAAGTCACGACTCGAATCGATCTGTTCATCCAGGCAGTGAGCAAGACATAGCAGGACCTCGTCACCCTTGGCGTACCCGTACAGGTCGTTGAAGGGTTTGAAATGGTCGATATCGACGTAGCAGATCACCGCCTCTCGATTTTGCCGCAGCAGTCGCGTCAGGCATTGCTGAATCGGTACATTACCGGGTAGCAGCGTCAGCGGGTTGGCATGGCGCGCTTGCTGAACCTTCATCTCGGTGATCAGCCTCAGCACATCGATGACCCTGCCAAGGCCGTGATAGCGACCGTTGAGGGTGATGACGAAATCTTCGTCGATGCGCTGTCGCGCTCGGCAGGTCAACAGCCGGCTGACCTGCTGCAGGGACTGGCCAAGCTCTACGGCGAGAAAGTCATCGCTCATCAATCTACTGATGGGTTTGCGCGCCAGCAGGTCGGTTGCAAAGGGCTTGAGCAAGGCGTCAGAGAGCAGGCTTCGATGTACGACACCTGCTGGCGTGTCCATCGCGTCGAGGACGGCGACCGAATTCAGATTCGCTTGCAGGCGGAACAGTTCCAGCACGTCCCCTATCGGGCAGGAGATGGTAACCGCGGCTTGTTTCAGTACCAGTGGAGACAGGTCCGGCTGGTTCTCGTCCAGCGTATCGTCACGATTCCCCATATTTGGCAACAGCACCGCTGCATCGGTGGCCGGTACCTCTTCCGGTCGGCCCAACAAGTAGCCCTGAACCAGATCGACCCCCATGTCCGAAAGAATCCGGAGCTCCTCGCTTAGCTCGATGCCTTCGGCGATCACCTGGGCGCGTGAGGCTCTGGCGATCTTCATGATGGATTCGACAAACTCGCGTTTGATGGCGTCCCGGTGAATGCCATCAATGAAATAACGGTCGATCTTGACGTAATCGGGGCGCAGTTCCGACCACATGCGCAGCCCGGAATAGCCGGCGCCGAGATCATCGAGCGCGATCGAGAAACCCATGTCACGGTAGTGATGCAGTGCGGCATCGAGCAGTTCGAAGTCGTCCGTGGGGGTCTGTTCCGTAAGCTCGATCACGACCCTGTCCGCCGGGATGCGATATTTCTGCAGCAGCTCTAAGGTTCGGCCCGGTTTGTGGGCAGTCTCCAGCAGTGTTTCCGGCGATACGTTGAGAAACAGCTTGCCTCGTAGATTCTGCTGGCTATAGCGGCGGCAAGCATTTTCCCGGCATGTCATTTCGAGCTCGTTGAGTCGACCGGCATGGCGTGCGGCCGCGAGCAGATTGATGGGGGAGTGCAGAGCGGTATTGGACGGGCCGCGCGTCAGCGCTTCGTAACCCAGAATATGCCGTTCGGAAAGTGAAACGATAGGCTGGAAAAGGCTGGTGATGTCGCCGTGAGCGAGGATGTTATCCAGCGTGCTCAACTGCTCGGTGACGGTCATGGTGGTCTCGTGTTGGCCGTAGGAATGCGAAGGGCCGCACAGTCAGATGGTGTGAAAACTACTGCGCTCGGTTATGCCGCGTTAAAAACAGGCTCGGATGCGAGCCCAGTCGGAATGCTCATTACAACTCGTAAACTCGAGTACGAGCCCAGTCCGCTTCCTCGCCTGTTTTTGTGGGGACG